>JAHDIF010000011.1:49085-74260 GCA_020630915.1 Dokdonia sp. | reverse complement strand
ATTTAAAGTTAGTAAATTCGAATTAGTAACTGTCCTATTTATGGGGAAGCCTACACCATTGGCAAATGCGATTGTCGGTAATCCAACGTATAATTCCATTTCAAAACTCAAAGAAAGCCCAATTCCCGTGTATACACTTCACGGTATTGCACCAGAGTTGCTTTGGGATTATGGCAGAAAAACCACACGCATTTCTAAAGCCGAATTACAATCTAAAGACCTTAGTGGAGAATTTGGAGTGATTGCCGCAACAAGTGAAGATAAAGATGTGCTGCAATTTTTAGAAAAGTCGTACAAAGTTGAGTTTAGAGAAACCTTTGACTTAAATCCAGTAGATAGCACAAAAAGAGGACATAAGGGGCGTCTTAAAACGGATTACTACATCGTCAAAAAACTAGAAAAGTAAATCTTTAGATTTCCTTTAGAATGTCTTAAAATTTCATTTAGAATCAGGTAGCATATTTGCAGAGTAACTTAAAAACAGCTCCGCTTATACAGAACATTTACCTTATCCTTTAAATGAAATAAATGTTTGACAATCTGTCTAAGTTTTCCCCATTACGCATTACGCTAGCCGTAGTGTTTTCAATTTCTATTTATACAACATCTTACGCGCAAGATACGAGTGAGACCCAACCCCAAGTAGGTACTACCCAAAAGGTGGGTGATGTGGTTTTGTTTGCACTTCCTGCAGCTACGCTTGCAACCTCATTTATTGTAGGCGATGAAAAAGGTGCGTGGCAGTTTACTAAAGGGTTGGCACTCACCGTGGGAGTTACGTATGGATTAAAATTTGCTATCAATAAACCGCGCCCCGATATGAGTAATGACAACTCATTTCCTTCTGGCCATACATCCACCGTATTTCATAGTGCGGGGTACGTGCATAGACGCTATGGATTTAAATATGCCATTGGTTCCTATGCGCTAGCCGGGTTTACTGCTGCAAGCAGAATAGACTCAAACAAACACGATTTACTCGATGTGATTGCTGGGGCTACAATCGGTCTTGGAAGCAATTTACTTTTTGTTACAGAATATCAACAGGAGCATATGGAGCTTACGTACAGCAGTGCGGATGGTAATCATATGATAGGTTTTAAATATAAATTTTAATTTGAAAATAGATGCTTAAAAAACTTAATCCTTTAAAAAGAAAAATTTTCAAATTAATTACTTATTCGTTTAAAAATAAGAACACTCCAATCCCGATCACCGATTTTAAAAGAAATAGAATAACGAGAATATTAATTATTCGACCTAATCATCGTTTAGGGAATCAACTTTTACTATCTCCATTAGTTCAAGAAATTCACAATCAAATTCCAAATTGCGAAATTGATTTATTGGTAAATGGCGGGCTATCAAAAATATTGTATCAAAATTATCATTATGTTCATTTGGTCCACAACTTACCGAAAAAGCCTATTAAAAATTTATTCTTATATCTAAAAACATCCTTTAAAGTATTAAGAAAAAGATATGATTTAGGAATTTCGGGTTGCGAAGATTCTAATTCAGGAAAGATATTTTTAAAACTATCCAGATGTAATCATAAAATTTATGATTCAGGTATGTATAAAGAAAATAAACCTTGTCACATTGCTCAGTATCCGATATATAATTTATTGATGAATCAGAATATTAATGTTCATAATAAACAAATCGATTATCCGAAAATTGATTTGCTTTTATCAGCGGAAGAAATAAATATAGGTAAACAAATACTACATAAAATGGTTTCCAAAGATAAGGCTGTCGTTGCAATTTTCACTAATGCTACGGGAACCAAAAAACTATCAAAAGAATGGTGGAAAAGGCTTTATAGAACACTTAAAAATGAGTTGCCAGATGTTAATATACTAGAAATTTTGCCTAAGGAGAATATATCGCAAATTGATTTCAAATCTGCTCATTATTTAAGCTCAGACTTAAGGGAAATAGCATCTGTTATTGAAAATTGCAGTCTATTTATAGGAACCGACAGTGGTATGATGCATTTGGCGGCATCTACAAGCACTCCAACAACAGGATTGTTTTCTGTAACTAAACCAGAAATTTATGAACCTTACGGTAACAACAAGAGGAGCATATTAATTGATGACAGTTCCCAAGATGAAATAATAAACTTCTCAAAAAAAATATTAACATAACATTATCTATCTAATGGCTTTACAAAACGAAATGCAATCACAAGGAAACTGGCTTTTTAGAAATAGAAGCTATTTGCCACTAATATTTTTAGTTTTTGGGCTAGGTGTCTATCTCTACGGAGAACAAAATGAGATTGAAGGACCTGAAAATTTTATTGCAGAAAACTTCGAGTTTATGTGCCTTGCAATATGTCTCATTGGGTTTTTTATACGTGTTCATATTGTAGGACATACACCACCAAAAACCTCAGGAAGAAATACCAAAGTGGGTCAAGTAGCAGAAGAGCTAAATACTACTGGATTATACTCACTGGTGCGACATCCCTTGTATGTAGGTAACTTTTTTATGTGGTTGGGTATTGCTATGCTCACGGAAAATCTTTGGTTTACAATCGCATTTGTACTTCTGTATACTGTATATTACGAACGCATTATGTATGCAGAAGAACAGTTTTTAATAGATAAATTCGGAAACCAATACACAGATTGGTCGAAAACGACTCCTGCATTTATCCCCCATTTTAAAAAGTATAAGAAACCTAAATACGGGTTTAATCTCAAGAAAGTCATTAAAAAAGAGAAGAATGGTCTCGTTGCCATCTTTGCTTTATTCTGGTTGTTTGAATGGGCAAGTGATGCGCTTGAAAATGGTATTACCTATTTCGAATTGAATGGTTGGTTTTATGCAGCAATACTAACAGCAGTATTGTATTTCATATTGAAGATAATGAAGAAACGTAAAATGCTTGATTAATGAATGTAATTTGGAAATATATATGGGTCGTAGTGCTCGTTTTTGGAGCAAGTTCTAATATTATTGCTCAAAATGATAGCATACCAAAATCTAAAAATTCGACCAGTCTCTTAAAAAAGGCTATTGTGCCATCAGTGCTTATAGGTTCTTCACTAATAATTACCAACAGTGATTTTGAAATGCGATTGCGACGTAATGTTCGTAAGGGAGTAGGTGAAGATTTTAGTACATCGATTGATGATTACACACGTTTTGTTCCGTTAGCACAAATGTACGCAGCAGATATTGTAGGTGTAGAATCTAGAAGTCATTGGTTTGACCAAACAAAGAATGCTGCCATTTCATTATTATTAACAGACCTCGTAACGACACGATTAAAGCGAAGTATTGATAAGACACGTCCTAGCGGAGCTAATAATAATGCATTTCCATCTGCGCATACTTCCTATGCTTTTACATCTGCAACAGTACTTTTTGAAGAGTTTAAAGACACAAGTCCTATACTTGCTTATAGCGGTTATGCCTTTGCAGTTACAACAGGTTATTTACGAATGGCTAAAGATGCACATTGGTTCTCTGATGTATTATTAGGTGCGGGCATCGGTATTGCGATTACTAAATTGGTGTATCATTTCGACTATCTTTTTGCTTGGAATCCATTTAAGAACAAAGACAATGTAATGATTGCACCTATGTATGATGGCGAAGGATTCGGTATGGCAGGAGTTATACGTTTTTAAGGAAATGAAAACTCAACTCACAAAGAAAGCAAAGGAGTATTGTAAAGAGCTTTTAAAAGCCAGTCGATGTAATGATTTTCAATTCCATAACTGGAAACATACGAGGGATGTCGTTCGTAATGCAATATTTATAGGTAAAAATGAAGGAGTCTCAAACGACACTTTAGAAGAATTGATAATCGCTGCCTACTTTCACGATTTGGGTAATATTAAGTCTATTGATGGACACGAAATATTGAGTTGTTATTATGCGAAAGAATTTCTCTTGTCAGAATCATTTCCAGAAAAGAGAATTAAGAATGCGGTGAATATTATTAAAGCCACACAAATGCCTCAACAACCTGTTACCATTGCTCAAAAAGTAATTTGCGATGCAGACCTGGCTCACTTAGGAAAGAAAAATTTCATTTCTAAAAACAAGCATTTACGCAAAGAATGGCACGAGCAGTGCGATATGACATTTACTGATGAACAATGGTTGGTTATGAATGTTAAATTTCTAAAAGAACATACATTTCATACGGGGTTTGCTCAGAAGCATTACAATGAACAAAAGATAGAGAATTTAGTGATTCTTGAAAGGGCTGTTGCCGCTCAAAAGTTTACCACACTATCGAGAGCTTCATCTGCATCTTTGTGAATAAAATTAGCTTGGTAATTCAGTGTGGTTTTTAAATCGCTATGGCGATAGAGTTTTTGTAACATTAGGGGATGAATCCTGTCTCCTGCGATATTCCCAAAAGTATGTCGCGCAATGTGATTAGATAAGTTTTTATCAATTTCACACATACTAGCAATCCGTTTCAAATACTTATTGAATAGCTTGGTGGCATTTCTGATTTTTCTGAATAAGTCTTCTTCGTCAAATGGACTCACATCTTTAAGAAACGGAAAGACATAGCCATTGTTTTCAATTTTCTGGGACATATAGTTTTCTAAAATTTTTGTAGCTTTTTCAGAAATTTTTAGACTTACGGGCTTTTCATTTTTATCCATAGTGTACAATAGTCTGCCGTCCTTAATTTCAGTCCATTTCAATTGTACGGCATCAGATATCCGGATTCCGGCAAAATAAAAAGCTGTGAGCCACACATTTTTAGTATGCCATATACTCGTTTGTTCTTCTAATTTAAGAGACTCTATACGCTCTACTTCATTAGATATAAGACCAATTTTATGACTAGAACCTATTTTGATTTTTTCATTATCACCAGCAAATGGATAAAAAGTTGCATCTACAACACCTTCCTTTATGGCACTATTAAATAAGGTTCGAATAAAAATAAGTTGGTTTGTAACTGTTCTTGTTTTATGCTCAAGATGTGAACTGCAAAAGACTTTGTAGTTCTTAATAAACGTATCTGAAATATCTTGGAAATGAAGTTTTTTATTTTTCTTGAAATCCGCAATAGCATCCGTTAAATGGAGTTCGTTCTTTCTTGCTTTACTGATTCTTTTCTTTCGTCTTTTCTTAATTTCAAGTCGTGATTGTTCCAAAGTCAAGGTGTCGTCTTTGGACAAAAACTCCGAAAGGTTATAAAGAATAGACATCTCAGATTTGGCAACCGAGTACACCTTTTTATTAAACTTACGTTCAACTCGTTTTGCTGCAAATTCAAAAAATGATTGCGTGCCACCTGGTCCTTTTAGTTTTTCTTTCGCTTGCTGTGTAGAAATAGCAACATTAGAAGTTAAATACAAATCATTGGCTTCAGTTAATCTTTTCCTTAAATAATTGTTGAGTTTTTTAGCATTAAGATGTGACCTTTTTACAAGTCCAGCATCCTTATTCCAATCTTTCTCAAGAACGTATTGACTAATGAAGACATAGTTAGTTTTGTAATCCTTACTAATACGAATAGCGAGTGGGGCAGTACCGTCTTTCCTCTGCTTATTCTTTCTGCGTACAATCTTAACACTTGCCATAGTACAAAGATAATAAAAATTTAAAATGAAAGGGTACAGAATAGGTACAGAATAAGATGATTTTAAATGCTATTATCTGCAATCAAAATTTATATAGAATACTATAAAACATAGTATTTGTAGGGTTTTATCTAAAATTGATTATTGTGTGATTCAAGCTCATAACCCGAAGGTCACAGGTTCGAGTCCTGTTCCCGCTACTAGATGAAAGTCTCAATCATAAAGGTTGGGACTTTTTTTATTTTTAAAATCGCTTACAGAGGAAGTTTATCTTAGGATTGCCCATTTTTATGCTGAAAACTATTGATGATACGCTAGAACTTTGTAAGTCTTCTTTCTTTACTATCTTTGTAGTAAGATGAAGCAAACGTTTTCTAAAATAGCATCTATGTTACTCGCCATCGTGGTTCTGTTTTCCACGATGTCATTTACTGTAGATAAACACTATTGCGGGACGATTCTTGTAGATATAGCCATTAACTCACAGGTACAAAAGTGCGGTATGCAAATGCCATCTGCTGAGCAAGATGATAGTTGTCCTGAGTCAACCCAGCTTAAAAATTCCTGTTGCAAGGATGAGCATGTCTTCCTTAAGGGACAAGATGAATTGCAAAAGCACTTTGAATCGTCTTTGGACTTCCCTGTCGTTCTTGTAAATACTTTTCATAATTACGCACTGCCTTGTTTTGAGCTAGAAGATAGAACAGTCTTATCGCTTGCGATTCACGATCCACCCGATCTAGATATAGATTTTCAAGTACTCTACGAGACCTATTTAATTTGATTTTCCGCCTTTCTTAGAAGGTACATTTCTGGTGACACTAGCTAGAGATGTTTTTTGTAAACTCAAATTAAGAAAACAATGAAACATATAATAATGGTGTTTGCGGTATTCGCTTTCGCGAAAGCATACTCACAAGGACCTCCCATTACAGCAGATAAACCTATAATGCTTGGCGGCAATAGTTTTACTGTAAAGACACTCACAGAAATAAGAAATACAGAACGTGGTACCGCGGTATATGCACCCTTAATGATGCATTATGTAATCTCGTCTAAATCTTTAGTAGCTGTACATCTACCATTTATATCATATGATCTTGAAGATACTTCAGGAAGCAATCTTGCAGATATAAAGCTTTTAGGAAAGTATCAATTTTTTAGAAAAGACGGCACAGGAAAGACTTGGAGAATGGTTGCTAAAACTGTACAAGCACTACCCACAGGAGAAGAGCTGGATATTATGGAGTTGAGTACGGGCAAGTATCAAGGCTATTATGGCGTAGTTTCTGGTTACGAAACCCTTAAGTATGGAATCTCTGCAGAGGTTGGATATAACTGGATGCCAGGAGGGACATTTGATGAGTTTAGGGCAAAACTGGGCTTTGGACTCCCATTGTTAAAACCTCAATATCCGAACAAGCAGCTCAACCTATATTTTGAATATACCAGTGCGTTATTGGTAGAGCGAGATTGGTATCAGCTATTTTATGCACAAGGCGTGCAATATGCACTTAAGAACGTTACGTTCGATTTGGCACTACAATTGCCATTAGTTCAGGACATACCAGATAACAGAGCATTTAAATCAAGTCTGTTTTTGGGAACAAGATTTACTTTTTAATTAAAAAACATCAAAGATGAAACATACTAAAATAATACTAATGCTATTGGTACTCGTAGGAGTAACCATGCACGCTCAAAAAGAGCTCGATAAATTTGAAGTTCAAGTAGACGGATTGGGATGCCCTTTCTGTGCGTATGGCTTAGAGAAAAAATTTAAAGAATTTAAAGGAATTAAAAAAGTCGCAATAGACATAGAAACAGGAGATTTTTCCTTTTTATATCCTAGCGAGAAAGCACTCACCATGGATGCTGTCATTGCGCAAGTAGAAAAGGCAGGCTACACCCCTAATGAGGCAAAAATCACAAGAGCAGACGGAAAAGTGGAAACTTCTGGCGGTAATACCACAGTACTTTCTAAAGAAAGTGTTGTTGTGAGTCAACAATTATTTGCCGCAGGAAAATGTGGTATGTGTGAAGCCAGAATAGAAAACACAGTGTTAGGTATTCCTGGGGTAACTGCCGCAGTTTGGAATAAAGATAATCAGCAGCTCAAGGTAACATACGATAAGAGCCAGACGACTATAGATGGTATTCAAAAAGAAGTGGCAAACGTAGGACATGATACAAAAGCACATCAAGCCACTGCAGATGCTTATGCAAACTTACCTGCTTGCTGTCATTATCAACGCTTAGAACAATAGTTATGAGAACATATATAACCATACTACTTGCTATTGTACTTTTAGTAAGTTGCAAGAAAGAGCCCGTAAATATGGGTTGGAAATACAGTCACAGTATCTCTGTTAAGGGAGTTAACCCTATTGGTATTGCATTGACAAAAGAAGGGATTTGGTTGTCAGACGGAGACCATTTTAGAGTAGTACAAGTAAATGAGCAAGGAGAAATAATAAAATCTATAGACTCCCTAGATAGACCTATGCATATTGCAGCTCATAATGGGCAATTGGTGATACCACAGTACGGGAATGATGAGGTAATACGCTTTCGTGAACCTGCCTCGCCGGAAGGCGGGAGTGAGAGAATAATCGTTTCCCTAGCAGACAGTCTAGACGCACCTGCAGGAGCAGATATACGAGCAAATGAAATCGCTATTGCAGATTTTTATAATAATCGTGTGCACTATGCAGGAGCAGATAATAAGTGGATTATCTTCGGTCAAGAAGGAAAGTTAGACGGTGATTTTTACTATCCTACAGACGTGCAAATAACAGAAAATGCCTTGTGGGTCGCAGACGCATACAATAATCGTTTGCAGAAGTTCACAAAAGAAGGAGCGCATCTTTTAACTGTAGGCGAAGATCAAAATATGAATGCCGCGACAGGTATTTATGTCTCAGATACCCAAGTGTTCTCTACAGATTTTGAGAATGACCGTGTACTCGTTTTTGATCTTGAGGGCAACTATAAGCAAAGCCTTACCGGTGCTATTAATAAACCCACAGATATCTTAATAAAAGAGGAGGTTTTATACGTAGCAAATTATAAAAGTAGTAGTCTAAGTGTCTTTACTTGGGAGCAGCTCGAGATCATAGAAGAAAATCATCAAGAAGAGCACCATCATCACGATGAACATGAGGGGGTACTAGAAGATAACAAGTAGTCCGTAAGTATATGAAAACCACGTATAGCATTAAAGGGATGACCTGCAACGGGTGCCGTAGCAGTGTAGAACAAACCATTGCAAGCATCCCTGATGTTTTAAAAGTAGAAGTGTCTTTAGACCAAGAAGAGGCTTGTATTAAATCAAATAAAATATTGGATATTGCAATACTACGTAATGTGCTGCCTTCTAAATATACTGTGGCATTAAAATCGCCATCAGAAAGCGAGGTAAAGGAGTTAAATTTAAGTTACAATAGAGAGGAACCCGTTTCTAAATGGCGCCAGCTCAAACCTTTATTTATGACACTAGGGTATATTGCAGCTGCCAGTGTAATGTTGCACAGAAACTCTTGGGATTGGTCACAAATGATGCTCACGTTTATGGGCTTATTTTATATCGTATTTAGTTTTTTTAAGTTATTAGATTTAAAAGGTTTTACGCAAAGCTTTGCCATGTATGATCCATTAGCTTCAAGAGTTAGGGGATACGCTTGGATATACCCTTTTATAGAAGTGGGGTTGGGGCTAATGCTCTTACTGCGATGGCAGTTAGAAATTGCTTTTGTATTGACAATTGTGATATTAGGAATAACTACAATAGGAGTCACACGTACGTTACTTAAGAAAGACGCCATACAATGTGCTTGTTTAGGGACTGCGTTAAAACTTCCTATGACTGAAGCTACTTTTATAGAAAATGCCATCATGTTAGTGATGGCACTTTCTATGCTTTTTATTCATTAAGATCTTTTTGTGGCCTCATCGATCATTCGTTGAGATTTATTTAAGATTCTTTTGTAAGTGTATATAGCAAACCACATAAGTAAGCCAAAAAAGACAAACATGATAGGCATAGCCAGGAGTAGTTTATCATCAAAATTAGATAAAAGATCTTCATTGTTAATGATCTTGCCACTTACCGGAACAACCACCAGCATAAGTAAAAAGCTCATAAATACATTAAATTTTTGAAAAAAGACAAACTGCTTTTTACGTTTACTATACGTCTCTAAGATTTCTTTAATGTTCATGGAGGTCACATTTATCTCTTTCATACCACGGATGCTTTTTAAGGAAAGTATTGGTAAAATACCCAAGCTAACTGCAGCGATACTACCAAATATGCGTAATGGTGTCGTGTCTAATTTTCCAAAATTGAATAAAAGATATAGTAATATTGCATAGCATATAAGTGTTCCGAATATTTCAAAATTGCGTACGTGATTCCACGTGTTGGTATATCGTTCTTGAGTCATTTTCATAATAAGTTCGTTGGTTAGTTTTTTTTGTTGTGCTAGTTCACCGCTCATGGCTGTCCAAGCGGCCTGCATTTCTTCTAGTTCCATAATTTTAATTTTTACCAAGACGGTTGCGCAATTTGTCTTTTGTTCGTGATATTCTAGTAGCTACATTACTCTTCGTGAATCCAGTGATATCAGCTATTTCTTCATATTTTTTACCTTCTAATAGCAATAGTATGATTCCTTTGTCTATATCTGGTAATTGCTTTATTTGAGCATACATTTTGGCAAGTTTTTCTTCCAAGTGATTGTCTTTAATTTCATAGTTGATTTGTACGTGCTCGAGACTCACTTTATGCCCTCTTTTTTTCTCCTTTCTAAGATGTGTAAAAGCTGTGTTTAGAGCTACTCGATACATCCAAGTACTCGGTTTAGCATCACCTCTATAATTTTTATATCCCTTCCAAAGTTGGTATACAATTTCTTGATAGAGATCCATTTGGTCATCATCTGTATCACAATATGCTCTAGTGATCTTGTATATAATACCTTCGTGATCTTTTATCATCTGATAGAAACGGGCTTCTGCTGCCATAATTTGGTTTAATTATATAGTAAGTAACAAGCAATGTAAAAAAGTCACAATTTTTTTAATATTTTTTATTGCATTCGATAGATACCTTTATAAATTCATAACACCCAACACCCAACACCCAACACCCAACACCCAACACCCACATTCTGGTCATCTCGATACATTGCTCCCTACGTTCGCAACACTCGATCACCTTATTTTGGTCTTCGTGCTTCCAGCTTAGCATCCAACTTCCAACTTCCAACTTCCAGCATCCAGCATCCTACACCCATCACCTAACTTCCCCCAAATTAATACTATTTTTGCCACTATGGAGGTAGATAATTTTACAAACGAATTCTTCGGTATAGGTATTCTCAATGGCAAGACTCCAGAAAACCTGGGTGTACTATGGCGCAGTGCTCAGAACCTGGGAGCTAACTTTATATTTACAATTGGCAATAGATATGCAAAACAAGCAAGTGATACCCATAATGCAGTAAAGTCTATGCCTTATTATCATTATGAAAACTTTCAAGATTTTTTTAAAAACATACCTAAAGGCGCGCGTATAGTAGGAGTAGAGATGACTCAAAATGCAACACCTCTAGAAAGTTTTGAGCATCCTAGACGCTGCGTATATCTTTTGGGAGCAGAAGATCACGGGCTTACCAAAGAAGCCATTGAGCAGTCTCATTTTTTGGTCAAGTTTCCGTCTAAGTACAGTCTCAATGTTGCAGTTGCAGGAAGTATAGTTTTATATGATAGGACTCGAGCAAAGAAAAGGTGTTAGGAAAGATACGCTTTCGCGAAAGCGTAACAACCAGAACCACTACCTTTGCATAAAATAGTAAATATGTCTACACACAAGGCCGGTTTTGTTAACATTATAGGAAATCCTAATGTAGGAAAGAGTACCTTGATGAATGCTTTTGTAGGAGAACGATTGAGTATTATTACATCCAAAGCACAAACTACCAGGCACAGAATTCTAGGTATTGTAAATGGAGATGATTTCCAGATGCTCCTTAGTGACACCCCAGGTATTATTAAACCTGCCTACGAGATGCAATCTGCGATGATGGACTTTGTAAAATCTGCTTTTGAAGATGCAGACGTCCTACTATATCTTGTAGAACTAGGTGAAAAAGAACTCAAGGATGAAGCCTTTTTTAATAAGATTCGTGCGGCCAAAATCCCTGTTTTATTATTATTGAATAAAATAGATAAAGGAAATGAAGAACTATTAGTCGATGCAGTAAAATTATGGTCTGAGAAAGTTCCTAATGCAGAGGTGTTTGCCATTTCGGCGCTAGAAAATTTTGGGGTAGAAGAAGTTTTTAAGCGTATTGTTGAGTTATTGCCAGAGTCACCACCTTTTTATCCTAAAGATCAGCTTACAGATAAGCCAGAACGTTTTTTTGTAAACGAAATCATACGAGAGAAAATCTTGATGCATTACAAAAAGGAAATCCCATACAGTGTAGAAATAGATTGTGAAGAGTTTTTTGAAGAAGAGACCATCATCAGAATGCGAGCCGTTATTATGGTAGAGCGCGACAGCCAGAAAGGAATTATTATCGGTCACAAAGGAGGGCCTATAAAACGAGTGGGAGTTGAGGCTAGAAAAGATTTAGAAAAGTTTTTCGGCAAGCAAGTGCACCTAGAGTTGTACGTTAAGGTTAATAAAAATTGGCGAAGTAATGAAAAGCAACTTCGACGTTTTGGATATAATAATAAGTAGTGAAACTGCTGTGAATAGAAAACTAAAAAACAGCGAACTCAATCGCAAGAATATACAAGAATTTAAGTCTGCAGAGAAGACTTCAATAATAGTCGTTCTAGACAATGTGCGTAGTTTAAATAATATCGGTTCCGTTTTTCGTACTGCAGATGCCTTTCTCATAAAGAAGATGTATTTATGTGGCATTACGGCACAGCCGCCGCATAAGGATATTCAGAAAACGGCTTTAGGCGCTACAGATTCTGTAGAGTGGGAGTATGTTGAGGATGCGATTGCGCTTTCGCGAAAGCTTAAAGAACAAAACATACACCTTTGTGCTATTGAGCAAGCCGAAAATTCTGTGATGTTGGATCAATTCAAGCCAGAAAAAGGAAAAACGTACGCAGTGGTTTTTGGAAATGAAGTAAAAGGCGTGCAGCAAGAAATTGTGAGTATGGCAAATACCGTTATTGAGATTCCGCAATTGGGAACAAAACATTCACTCAATATTTCGGTAAGTGCCGGAATTACCATGTGGGATATTTTCTCCAAGTTGCAGGACTAAAAAATGCCTTTCTTGAACCAAGCCTTGAATATTCCGTATCAATAGTTTTATCTTATGATTTTACAAAAACGATAATTAAAAGTTATGAAAAGTTAATTTTTGACTTGTATAGATGCGCTTGAGGTGCTTTTGGTAAAATTTACAAGCACTATATTGATTGAAAATATAAAAAGCTCTTAAAACGCCTTATTTTTAATTTTCTGTAGAAATGGTTAAAAACTAGAAGAGAATTGGTGATAACTCCATGAGGAAGAAATGAGCCATATTTTTTCAAAAAAAGTACCTTGCATTATGGCGAAGAAACCCGTGAAGAAGGTCACTCCTTTAATGCAACAATACAACACGATCAAGAACAAGTATCCAGATGCGATGCTCTTGTTTCGGGTGGGGGATTTTTATGAAACCTTTGGTACAGATGCCGTAAAAGCTGCCCAAATTCTCAATATTACCTTAACCAATCGTAATAATGGAGGAGAAAAAACAGAACTTGCTGGCTTCCCACATCATTCCTTAAACACATATTTGCCTAAATTGGTAAAAGCGGGTTGCAGGGTCGCGATTTGTGATCAATTAGAAGATCCAAAACAAACAAAAAAGATTGTAAAAAGAGGTGTGACAGAACTTGTTACGCCGGGTGTGGCGCTTAATGATGACATCCTTACTGCAAAAAGCAATAACTTTTTAGGAGCCGTGTATTTAGGGAGTAGGCACGTAGGCGTAGCTTTTTTAGACGTTTCTACGGGAGAATATCTCACAGCTCAAGGTGATGAGGCATACATAGATAAGTTACTTCAAAATTTTGCCCCTAGTGAACTTCTTATTTCTAAAAAGCAAAAGAAAACTTTTTACGAAGCCTTTGGCGATGATTTTCACACGTTTTATCAAGAAGATTGGGTGTTTCAGATAGACTACGCTACCGAGTCTCTTAATAAGCATTTTAATACAAATTCTCTTAAAGGTTTTGGTGTAGAGCATCTTGAAGAAGGTATTGTGGCTGCAGGTGCGGCATTGCATTATTTGGGCGAGACACAGCATCATAAATTACAACATATTACCCGTATCAATCGCATTGCAGAAGATGCTTACGTCTGGATGGATCGCTTTACGATACGCAACTTAGAGCTGTACCAGAGCGCTTTCGCCAAAGCGATCACCCTACTAGATATTATAGACAAGACAACCTCTCCTATGGGAGGAAGATTGCTTAAAAGATGGCTGGCGCTGCCTCTTAAAGACTTAAGTAAAATACAACAGCGGCACGAGGTCGTTTCTTATTTTATTAAAGAACAAGGAGTTTTTGAAAAGATGCGACACTACATCAAACAAATAGGAGATGTAGAGCGCTTAATAAGTAAAGTAGCCACGGGTAAGGTGAGTCCTAGAGAGGTGATACAGCTCAAAAACTCTCTTGAGGCAATGATCCCTATAAAAGCACTCTCTCAAAATTCTGAGAATACTGCGCTGCAAGAAATAGGTGAGCAATTGTATGAATGTGAGATCTTGCGATCAAAAATTAAAGAAACCCTTACAGAAGAGGCTCCAATAGCTGTAGGGAAAGGAGGTACCATTGCCGTAGGCTTTCACAAAGAACTTGATGAGTTACGGGCATTATCTCAAGGTGGGAAAGACTATCTGGATGCGATGTTAGAGCGTGAGGCCAGCCGTACCGGGATTACAAGTCTTAAGATTGCCTCTAATAATGTTTTTGGATACTATATAGAAGTTCGTAATACCCATAAAGATAAAGTCCCACCAGAGTGGATTAGAAAACAAACCTTAGTAAGCGCAGAGCGCTATATTACCGAAGAACTTAAGGAATATGAAGCAAAAATTCTGGGTGCAGAAGAGCGCATTCTGGGGATTGAGCGACAACTATTTAGTGAGTTAGTAGGATGGATGCATCAGTTTATAACGCAGGTGCAAAGTAATGCGAGCCAAGTAGCACAGCTAGACTGTTTAAATGCGTTTGCGCAGCTCGCTCAAGAAAATGAATACGTTTGCCCTGTAATTGATGAGTCCTACTCGTTAGATATTAAAGGAGGAAGGCATCCGGTTATAGAAAAGCAACTGCCTTTGGGAGAGACGTACGTGGCAAATGATGTGTTTTTAGATAGAGAGACGCAACAAACAATTATGATTACCGGACCCAATATGTCTGGTAAAAGCGCCATTTTAAGACAGACAGCCTTAATTGTATTACTCGCGCAAATGGGAAGTTTTGTACCTGCGCAAGAAGCACGGCTTGGGCTGGTAGATAAAATTTTTACCAGAGTAGGAGCCAGTGATAATATTTCGATGGGAGAATCTACCTTTATGGTAGAGATGAATGAAACGGCAAGTATTCTTAACAATTTAAGCGATCGTAGCCTGGTCTTGCTAGATGAGATAGGGCGTGGTACCAGTACATATGACGGGATAAGCATTGCTTGGGCTATAAGTGAATATTTGCATGAGCACCCTGGAAGACCTAAAACATTATTCGCAACGCACTATCACGAGCTTAATGAGATGTGTGAGACTTTTGAGCGCATAAAAAATTACAATGTTTCTGTAAAGGAGTTAAAGAACAACGTCTTATTTCTGCGTAAGTTAGTGCCTGGCGGTAGTGCGCATAGCTTTGGAATACACGTTGCAAAAATGGCAGGAATGCCACAGCAAGTATTGCGGCGAGCTACTAAAATGATGGAGAAGCTTGAGCAATCTCATAAAAGTGAAGAATTGCTGGATACTATAAAAGACAGTGCAGAAGAAGAGATGCAATTAAGCTTTTTTAATCTAGACGATCCCTTGTTAGAAGAGATAAAAGAAGAAATCCTACATACAGATATTGATACCCTCACACCTGTAGAGGCACTTATGAAGCTCAATGAGATCAAACGGATGCTTGTGAAGAAAAAAAGGAATACCGCATCTTAACTATTTTGACAGAGGTATAGTCGCATTATTTTAATAAAAAAAGGCTTCCCTAGGGAAGCCTTTTGTACTCGAGACGGGACTTGAACCCGTACGTCCTAATGGACATTGGATTTTAAGTCCAACGTGTCTACCAATTCCACCACTTCAGCATTTCTGAGTGTTTAACTCCCGATAGCTATCGAGACCTAGCACTTCAGCATTGGTATATTTTTAAAAGAGCTAGAGCGAAAGACGGGATTTGAACCCGCGACCCCCACCTTGGCAAGGTGATGCTCTACCCCTGAGCTACTTTCGCGTTTTTGTTACATCAATCCTCTCCTAATTAAGAGAATGCAAATTTAAACTATTTATACTTTTTCCAAAGCCTTTTTGAAAAATATCTATTTATTTTTCCGCTTCTTCTTGCAATCGCGCTACCTGCTTTTTGAGTTCTGCAATTCTTTGCGCATACTGCTCAAGTTGTTTTTCCTGTTCGATCGAATATAGAAAAAGCTCCTCTACCTTTTCAAGTAACTGCACGGAAGTTTCGGTCACATTAAAAACGTAATTACCTTCTTTAGTTCTTTTAAGGTGTTTAATACCTGTAACACCGGGTAAGTGATTATGCTCGCTCACAAATTCCTGAACCTGAGAAAGAGAGGGGAAGGTGTAGTCTTGCTTTAATTTAGAACGCCCTTCATTGTACGCTTCAAAAACGTAATCAGGATAGGTGGTAGTGTTAGATATAAAATCATCTGCACGCACAGTGCCATCTACTTCTAATTTGTAATTGGGAAGTAGCTCCCCTATCCCTACATTTCCATTTTGAAGTATGGTGAAGGCATCTGTAACGGCACCCTGCGCATCTGTATCATATCCTATTCCAAACTTATCATTATTGCCATACACAAGGAACCCTCCTTGAAGAACACCCGCAGATGTTACAGAATTTAGATAGATGCCTGCATCATCGCCACCAGAACTATCTATTCGTATTACAGAGTTATTGCCAAATAGATGAAGCTTTCTAACAGGATCGGTAAGTCCTATACCCACCTGTCCACTATAATAGATTTCAGGGTCCCCCATTTGTGCACTAGAACCATCACTACTATCTCTCCAGGCGTCATTCGTAAACGAGCCGCTCGTATTCCCTAGTAATAACCACTCTGAACCGTCATAATAAAAGTATCCTGATTGCGTAACTTTTGCCGTTTGTCCAGAAGGGGAGGAGGCTGCGGCAGAGATATAAACAATAGCTCCCGTTTGGGCTGTTGTATACGTTTTAGTAGTAAGTTGATCCCCTGTAAGTCTTGGGGGGATAACACCATCTAATACAGCAGCATTATCTCCTTGCCCTGCAATGTCAAGGGTAGCTGCAGGGGTGGTGGTACCTATACCTACTTGAGCTTGTAATAGCGTAACAAATAGAAACAAAAGAGTAGAAAATAGCGGTTTCATTATTAATAGTGTTTTTTATTGCCTTATTTTTTTATTGGGGGAGTAGACTCTTTGGACGAGATCGTTTGTATACGGGCATCCAGTATGCTAAGTTCACTATCAATATGGTCTAACTTCTCCTGTTGCTGTATAGTGTGTATAAATAACTCTTCTATCTTTTCCAGAAGTTGTATTTGCGTAGCAGAAACATTCATTTCATAGGCCCCGTCCTTAGTTGTAGAGAGTTCGTGCATCCCTTTAATACCAGGTAAATGACCGTGTTTTCTAATAAATGCTTCTGTATCCCTTAGGGAAGTTATTGCATATTCCGGTTTGAGATTAGAGTGTCCAGTATTGTAGTACTCCCATACATAGTCTGGGTAGGTGTCTGTGTCAGAAATAAAGTCTGTTGCCCTTAAAGAACCATCGACGTGTACTTTGAATGTTGGGTTTAAAAAACCTATTCCTACATTAGAATTACTTTGGAGAATAACAAAATTATTATCAGAGCCGCCTCCAGAGTCTACATCATAACCAATCGAAAATCTCGTGATTTGATTGGTGACATCCCATCCACCCACTAAAGTTTCATCTGTTTGAGCTTCATTTATAAACAGAGCCGCACAGCAATTGTTACTTCGTCTATCTATGCGCATACGTGCATTTTCCCCTAATACGTGTAACATACGTTCAGGATGTTGAGTGCCGATCCCTATATGCTCACTGTTAGTATAAATCTCATTATCTCCTATCTCAGCATTTGTGTCATCTGCCGTATGACGCCAGGGGCGTTCTGTATTGCCATCTGTTCCATAATCTAACAGCTGCCACTGGATACCATCAAAAAAGAAATAACCTTCCCTATCTACCTCACTTACAGCTCCTGAGGGGCTTGAGGCCGCTGCCGTTATATACACAATGGTACCCGTTTGAGCAATTGCATAACTTTTCAAGGCCAGTTGATCTCCTGTAAGTTTGGGGGCAATGATACCATCTAGTACAATCGCATCCGTAGGGTCGCCTTCTACGTGCAACGTACTTGCGGGAGTATCAGTGCCTATACCTACTTGGCTAAAAGTAGTAGCTACATATATTAAACACAATACAAGTAGTGCAGACCGTTGTTGTTTCATCCATTAGGGGTGTTAATAAGCTATAAAAATACAAAATATAGGAGTAATACAGTGTATGTTGTCAGATAATTTAGCTTTTTAAATAGATCACTTGCAAGTGGTCGATAAAGGTGTGCTGTTTGTCGATATAAGGCGTATCAAAAAGCTCCTTAGATGCAGTAGGTGTGTACGCTTTCGCGAAAGCGTATATCCATATAGCTAGCTAGCGTCACTTTACAATATGGAAGAAAATACAAACCTTTTTACATGAGCCAGCAGTTATAGAGATTGCTCGTCGTTATACCCCATCAGAATCACAACTTGCAGTAGTCTGTCTAATGAAATTGAAACGTAGATAATTCTCGTTGTATTAAATAGTATGTTACCCTGAACTTGTTTCAGGGACTAAGAAAACATGCATCGATACCATTAACTATAAGTTTTTTCTGACCTAAGCAAGGCTTCTGTTAAAAATGAAATGAACGGAAGGTTAAGCAAAATAGCTCCTGCCAGACTACTTGTCTGTATCAAAACAAAAATTGGACACAGTCAATTTTGGTGTCAAAGAGAAATTAACTTTTATTTTGTGCTGGAGTGAATGCTATTTTTAAGAAGGCTTGGTTCAGTCAAGCCTTTGCTTGCCTCCGACGATCCGCCTATGGCGGAGAGAGTAAGGCATTTTTTTGGCTAAAAAAAGAATGATAATTAATATAGTATTCCAACTACTTTAATTGGCTATTTCAAGCTCCATAGAAAATACATAGATTCCTCGTTGCTATATTCCGTCGCTATAAAAAAGAGCAGTGGTCTACTTAATAAAATTACAATGAGATAATTCCCGGCTTTGCAAATAGTATGTCACCCTGAACTTGTTTCAGGGTCTAAGAAAACATGCATCGAAACCATTATCTTTTAGATGGAGTTTCCGTCCTAAGCAGGAGTTCTGTTAAATATGAATAATCGTAAGGTGAAACAAAATAATTCCTCTGAAACTCTACGAATAAATTTCATGAAAATTTTTACTCAATACGTATCAATATGCTGCTCGATAATTATTGCCAACTGCTCCTTCTTACTACTATCTTCTGCTGTTTACTTCATTTGGCAAACTACAAATTCTATAATGAAGATTCCTACAGCCAGCTTCCTAAAATCTGCTAGAAACGGCCCAACCAATGCCTAGAAGATTTATCTAATTTTTGTTAATGAAATGTTTGTGTAGATTAAACATTCGACACTATCTAAAAACAATAATTGCCAAAAAAGATTTTTATGTGTATTTCATCGATATAAAATAGTATTATGTCGAAACAATAAAAATTCTTTAATTAATTTGCATAACTTTTTTTTTACTCTTAAAAAAATCCTAATTTAGCATCGAAAGAGACTAACTAAAAAGACGTCTTTTTACTAGTATTATAAAAAAAGATACTATTCATTATTCAAAATGGTCGGTAAAAGGGCTGTTTTGAAAATATACTTAATTAATAAATATATGGGAAAAATTACGATTCCTTCCGTACTAAACACAACTGCTAGCAATATCGTAACATCTTTGATATTGAAAAGGCAATATGTGGTATCAACGTTATTGATGGTGTCAATGGCATTTGTTAGTTTTAGTCAAACTATAACTCCTACAGATGGAGTGTTTAGAAAATTTGCCAGTATTAACTGTCGTTGTGAGTTAATTTACACGGGCAATACTGTTCACATGTATGATCCTGCACCGCCTGGTACGCCTGCGGATTTTCACGACCGTACCGGGACCATTGGTAATAATTTAAGGGTTTTTTCTTACGTGGATGTAGATTCTGACCCTACAACCTACAATTCATCTACTGCAGGTTTTCGTTTAGATCCGGGCGAAGGTGTGGCGATGGCTACGCTTCATTGGGGAGGTAGGGCTGGTAACGATATGGGCGACCTTCCTATTAACAGTCCAGAACTTTACACTGTGCAAATTTCTTTTGATGGTGGAGCAACGTATCAACCTTTAGTTGCTGATATTTTAAGAACCCGAGACGATGTAGGGGGTGCTAACAGAGGAGATATGATTACGGCTTCTGTTGATGTTACAGCACTTATTCAAGCAAACCAAGTACTTAATGGGTTTACAAATGTAACCTTAGCAAATGTACCGCTTATCAATGTTGTAGATGGTCAAAGTAACGTTGGTGGTTGGACATTAAATGTTGTAAAGCGTAATCTGACGTTTTCTAACAAAGAAATTTCTGTATTTGAAACTTTAGTTTTTGGTTCTAATTTTTCAAGAAATTTTCTTATACCCGGTTTGGTAGTGCCCTCTGGTAATACAGATCCGTTACGTTTGGCAATTATGGCTGGAGACGGAGATTTGGGAGCACCTGATAATATTCAAGTAGATGTAGGGGATGGTTTAGGTTTAACAAATATTTCTGATGTGCTTAATGCACCTGGGGATTTAGCAAATACGCGTAACACAGTTTTTGGACAATATATCGCTGATGACCCTACTTTACCCAGAAATCCAAATTATGATCGCGCTGTTGGTGATATCATATACATAGATAGCGGTCGAGTACCGCCAGGTGGTATCCAAGATGTACCTGTGCAAATTAATGTTGGAGGTGAAGGAATATCGTATCATACTGTTTCGGTGGAAGTGGTTTCTTGGCCACTAGATTATGGGGATGCGCCTACTTCTTATGAAGCAGATCCTTTGGATCCTGCAAAACACAGTTTAGAGCAATATGTCTTTGATGACTTTGAGGCACCTTTAATGTTGGGTGATAATGTAGATGTGGATACTAATGGAGATAACCCTACAGTCTTAGCTACTGGAGACGATAATACAGGGCCATTTGCAGATGATGAAGATGGAGTGGAGCTTCCTGCCGTAGTAAATTTTGGTGAAGATGTTACCTTCAATGTTAGAGTGACAAATAATAGCCCAGTGAATGGTTATTTAAATGTCTGGGCAGATATAGATGGTAGTGGCACCTTTGAGGCAAGTGAGCAATTTGTAACAGAACAAATTGTTGGTTTCGGGAGTTTAACACAACCTGTAACTATAAATGTGCCTGCAAACTGTGCCATGACAGATTTGTTTGTGAGAGCAAGGGTCTGTAATACACTGGGTGAGTGCAACGTGGTTAGTGGTACAGCACAAGGTGGTGAGGTAGAAGATCATAGTGTACCCGTGCAGTTTGGGGCTGGATCTGATGTAGATAATGATGGGGTGCCTAACTTCTGTGATGTAGATGATGATAATGATGGTATTTTAGATACAGCAGAAAGCGGTGGTGTAAACCCAGATACAGATGCAGATGGTGATGGTGTGCCATTATTCTTAGATGATGATGATGCTGATCCTGCAATAGGTAACGATGATAACGTAGTACAGCCAGGATTTGATGTAGATCAAGACGGTACGGCAAACCACTTAGATTTAGACTCAGATAATGATGGTTGCGACGATGTATTAGAATCTGGTGGTACAGATAATGATGGTGATGGGGTATTAGGGGATAGTGCTACCGTTGTAGATTCTGATAATACAAGTGCAACGGCAGGTCTAGTGATTGCAGGTAGTGGTGACACTACGGGTGGTTATAATGGAATTACCGGTGATGAGTATATCGCAACGACTACAACTAATGGAACACCTATAACAGACCAAACCGCAGATGATGGTACAGTAGCTACTTTTATGGTAGATGTTACTTCTGTTTCTACAACAACATATACAGGTTTTGCACCTTCGACAAGCCCTGATTATAATGTGCCTCCGGCTACGGATATTACAGCGAGTATGACCTTTCAGTGGTACTTGGGCGATCCAGCTTCTGGAGGAACAGCCTTAGCTAATGATGCTACCTACTCTGGTGTAGACACACAAACACTATCTATTAATGCAAATGCAAGTCTAGATGGTAATCAATACTGTGTGGTGTATAATCTTCCTTCCAATGTTTGTGGAACGCCTACTACAGAATGCGCAACACTTACAGTAAATGGTTTAGCAGATGTAGGAATAGATAAAACGTTAACTTCTACTCCAGCAGGAGCAAATTATGTCGTTGGAGAAACGGTAACCTATGATATTGTAGTGTCTAATGCAGGTCCAAGTACAGCTACAAATGTTGTAATTACAGACATTCCTACTAATTTAACCATCACAGGGGTTTCAGGTGGTGGTTGTTCAGGTTTTCCCTGTACTATCGCAAGTATCGCGGCTGGTACTCCTGCAAATGACGTAACTATTACGGTTACGGCAACTATTGATGCAGAAGGGGATTTTACAAATGGTGCAACTGTAAGTGCAGATCAACCAGATCCAGATACGTCAAATAATGACGACCCTGAAACAGAAGCAGATAATCAAGGTAACGTGCCTAGTAATCCTCCTGTCTTAACAGATGATACGAACGCTGTGCCTGCAACTCCAGGAGATCCAGTGAGTATAGATCCATTAGGTAATGATAGTGATCCAGATGGTACTTTAGATCCAACAAGTGTGAGTTTGATTCCACCTGCAGGAGCGACAGGCGTTGTGACTGATGCAGATGGTGATGTAACAGGTTTTACCGTACCAGGAGAAGGTACTTGGGAAGTGAACCCAGTAACTGGTGAGATAACATTTACTCCAGAAGCAGGTTTTACAGGTGATCCGACACCTGTAGATTACACATTGGATGATAATGCAGGAAATCCTGCAGCTGCCCCTGCAACAATTACTATAGACTACACACCAGAGACTACGGATGATGAGAGTTTAGGTAATACGCCTGGTGATCCAGTAACAATTGATGTATTAGCAAATGATACAAATGGAGATGCTGTAGACCCTACAACGGTAATGATTATAGACCCGGCAACGGGTAATCCAGTAACTACATTGGTAGTGCCAGACGAAGGAGTTTGGAGCGTGGATCCAGTTACGGGTGCGATAACGTTTACACCTTGTACGGCAGCTGGTGTGCCAGATGCTAGTTGTACAGGTCCATTTATGGGCAGTCCAGATCCAATAAGTTATACAGTAGAGGATGATGAAGGGAATGTAAGTGATCCTACCTCATCAGTAACGGTAGGATATGCAAATCCACCTGTAGCTACTGATGACGAGAGTTTAGGGAATACACCAGGTGATTCGGTTAGTATAGATCCAACAGCCGATAATGGTAATGGTGCAGATTCAGATCCAGATGGTACATTAGACCCAACGAGTGTGAGTTTAGTGCCACCAGCAGGAGCGACAGGCGTTGTGACTGATGCAGATGGTGATGTAACAGGTTTTACTGTACCAGGAGAAGGTACTTGGGAAGTGAATCCAGTAACTGGTGAGATAACATTTACTCCAGAAGCAGGTTTTACGGGAGATCCAACCCCAGTAAATTATACAATAGATGATGATGAGGGTAACCCATCAAATGAGGCAACAGTAACTATAGACTACACACCAGAGACTACGGATGATGAGAGTTTAGGTAATACGCCTGGTGATCCAGTAACAATTGATGTATTAGCAAATGATACAAATGGAGATGCTGTAGACCCTACAACGGTAATGATTATAGACCCGGCAACGGGTAATCCAGTAACTACATTGGTAGTGCCAGACGAAGGAGTTTGGAGCGTGGATCCAGTTACGGGTGCGATAACGTTTACACCTTGTACGGCAGCTGGTGTGCCAGATGCTAGTTGTACAGGTCCATTTATGGGCAGTCCAGATCCAATAAGTTATACAGTAGAGGATGATGAAGGGAATGTAAGTGATCCTACCTCATCAGTAACGGTAGGATATGCAAATCCACCAGTAGCTACTGATGACGAGAGTTTAGGGAATAGCTTAGGGGATCCAGTTAGTGTAGATCCATTAGCAAATGATAGTGATCCAGACGGCACATTAGATCCAACCAGTGTGAGTTTAGTACCGCCAGCAGGAGCAACAGGTATTGTAACAGATGCAGATGGTGATGTGATAGGCTTTACAGTACCAGGAGAGGGTATGTGGGAAGTAAACCCAATAACAGGTGAGATAACATTTACGCCTGAACCCGGCTTTGCCTCAAGCCCAACACCAGTAAATTATACAGTGGATGATAATGAAGGGAATGTTTCTAATGAGGCTACCATTACCATTGAAGTGGTATTAACCTGTGATGATGTTAATAACGGTAGTCTTGATTTAGTATCGTTGCAAGCTAGTGACCCAACTAATCCGATTTTTGCGGAAGATTGTGACGGTGATGGCGTGACCAATGAAGATGAAGTGACAGCGGGAACAGATCCAGCAGATGAGTGTGATTACAATGTAGTTGATGTGAGTATACCAATTACAAGTGGTGCCGACTGTGACGGTGATGGAATTACAGATCAGGAAGAGATCGATCCAAATAATGATGGAGATACGAGTGATCAAGTAAGTGATCCATCTGATCCTTGTGATCCAGCCAATGGACCAGGAGCGATGGTGCCAGATCCATCTACTGAGAACTATGACATATGGGCAGCAGCAGATTGTGATGGAGACGGTGTGACTAATGGCGATGAAGTAACAGCAGGAACAGATCCGTTTGATCCTTGTGATTTCAACGCTGGTGATGTTACCTTAACACAAACAGGTGATTATCTATTAGCAGATTGTGATGGAGATGGTGTAACCAATGGCGATGAGATAGCTGATGGTACAGATCCTGATAATCCTTGTGATTTTGATGCAGCTAGTCAAGATATAACTACGATAGCTGAGCCATTCTTATCGAGTGATTGTGATGGTGATGGTGTGAGTAATGGCGATGAAGTAGCGGCAGGTACTGATATTTTCGATCCTTGTGATCCAGCCAATGGACCAGGAGCGATGGTGCCAGATCCATCTACTG
>JAHDIF010000011.1:0-48985 GCA_020630915.1 Dokdonia sp. | reverse complement strand
CTAATGGCGATGAAGTAACAGCAGGAACAGATCCGTTTGATCCTTGTGATTTCAATCCAGCCGATGTATCCGTTCCACAAGGGCCGGGATATTTAGATGCAGATTGTGATGGTGATGGAGTGACTAACGGACAGGAGATTATGGACGGTACAGATCCATTGGACCCTTGTGATTATATTGTCGATAATCAAGATATTACAATAGTTACCAATGAATGGAACGATATAGATTGTGATGGTGATGGTGTTCCTAATGGTCAAGAGATAGTAGATGGAACTAATCCATTAGATCCTTGTGATTTTGACATTGCAAATCAGGATATTACAATAGTGGGAGACGAGTATCTAGATGCTGATTGTGATGGTGATGGCGTGACAAATGGAGATGAGATTGCGACAGGTACAGATCCGAATGATCCTTGTGATTACGACGGCTCAATACAGGATACATCTATGACATCTTCAGAATGGCAAGCAGCGGATTGTGATGGAGATGGTGTATCAAATGGAACAGAAGTACAGGATGGAACAAATCCGCTCGATCCTTGTGATTATCTAATAATAAGTCAAGATATTTCAATAGTGACTGATGAGTGGTTGAACATTGATTGTGATGGCGATGGAGTAACTAATGGAGATGAGATTGCAGATGGTACAGATCCATTTGACTTATGTGATTATCTAGCAACTAGTCAAGATATTACAATAGTTTCAGACGAGTGGAATACTACTGATTGTGATGGTGACGGAGTTACAAATGGTCAAGAAGTAATTGATGGTACAGATGCACAAGATAGTTGTGATCTAATTGTAGCGAGTCAGGATATTGATCCTTCACAAGAGTGGGAAGATGACGATTGTGATGGTGATGGTGTGACTAATGGTGATGAAATAATTGATGGCACGAGTCCACTTGATCCTTGTGAGTTTATGTTTGAGAATGCTACTGTGCCACAGACTCCTGAATGGGAGGCGTTAGATTGTGATGGTGATGGTGTTCCAAATGGTCAGGAAGTTATTGATGGAACAGACCCACTAGATCAATGTGATTACGATCCGGTAAGCCAGGATATAACAATTGTTGCAGATTCGTGGAATGATTCCGACTGTGATGGCGATGGAGTATTGAATGGCGATGAGATTATCGATGGTACGGATCCATTAAATCTATGTGATTATCTAGCAACAAGTCAGGATATAGCTATTGTTACTGATGAATGGTTGGAGACTGATTGTGATGGTGACGGTGTAAGTAATGAAGATGAAATACTTGACGGTACAGATCCGCAAGATTCTTGTAGTGTGGATGTTTCAAGTCAGACTATTGAGCCATCTGGAGACTGGAATGATCTTGATTGCGACGGCGATGGTGTTCCTAATGGAATTGAAATACTTGATGGTACAGATCCTACAGATCCTTGTGACCTTAATACGGATAGTCAAAATCTATTAAGCGTATCTGAAGAGTGGAAACAACTTGACTGTGACGGTGATGGAATACTTAACGGTATGGAATGTAGTGACGAGAATGACAACGGTATTATGGATTTCTTAGAGTTGAACAATGGTGATCCAAATGCAACAGATAATCTTGAGGTGTTCGATCTAATGACACCAAATGGAGACGGTCTTAATGATGTGTTTGTGATCCGTGGTTTATCTAAATACCCTAATAATACTGTACGTATATTCAACCGTTGGGGTGTAGAAGTTTGGTCTACTCAAAGCTATGGACAGACTGGCAATTTCTTTACAGGAGAGAGTAATGGTCGAGCCTTAGTAGATGGAGAGCGACAGGTGCCCGTAGGGACATATTATTACGTAATTGAGTATACAAATGACAACGGTAAGCTGCAGCAGTTAGCTGGTCCATTATACATAAACAGATAATAAAATATATCCAATCTATATCCGATGGTTGTATTAGGCCATCGGATTAAAATATACACTTATGAAAAAAAGTTATAACGCTATACTAGTTTTGTTTTTAGCAGTATTGAGTTTACATACTTCAGAGATGTTTGCTCAACAGGATGCTCAGTATACTCAGTATATGTACAATACTTTAAGTATTAATCCGGCGTATGCTGGTTCTCGAGGGGGCTTAAGCATATTAGGTTTACACCGTAGTCAGTGGGTGGGTTTAGATGGGGGTCCACGTACGCAGACCTTTTCGTTACATTCACCTATTGGAGAGTCTAAGCGAGTAGGATTAGGTTTAAATGTGGTAAATGATGAGATATTTATTACGAATGAGACGTATATAGATGGATCCTTTAGTTATACGATACCTACATCAGATACTGGTAAGTTAGCCTTTGGAATAAGTGCTGGTGTACATTTGTTAGATGTAAATTATAGTGAGGCTTCTGCCTTTAATGGTGGCGATCCTTTGTTGTCTAGTAATATAGACAATCGTTTTTCTCCTCAAGTTGGCGTAGGGTTGTTTTATCATACAGATAAGTTTTATGCAGGTTTGAGTGTTCCTAATTTATTAGAGACGGAGCATTTTGATGACAGTCAGAACACGAATAATCCCAATGCTACTTTTTTGGCTAGGGAGCGAGTGAACTACTACTTAACCTCTGGTTATGTATTTGATATTACGCCAGATTTTAAGTTTAAGCCTGCAGGTTTAGTAAAGTTGGTAGCTGGAGCGCCCTTACAGGTTGATCTAACGGCCAATGCGTTGTTGTATGATAGGCTTACTTTAGGTTTAGCCTATCGATGGAGTGCTGCATTGAGTGCCTTAGTAGGCTTTCAAGTTACAGACGGTTTAATGATAGGTTTAGCTTATGATCGTGAGACAACAGACTTACAGCAGTATAATGATGGGAGTTATGAGATCTTTTTACGCTATGAGATATTCAAGAATCCAAAACGTTTAATTTCTCCTAGATTCTTCTAGAGCACGAATTAAGGAAATAGGTATTAATAATAGAAAATGGTTATACTTTCGCGAAAGCGTAACATATCAAACCAAAATAAGTAGACTAAAATATTTCACTTATGACACAACAATTACTCAAAAATATATTGACGATCGCATTTTGTGGTGTTGTTTTGGGCGTATCTGCGCAAGGCAAAGTTAAGACGGCAGCTAAGGAGTTTGAGAATTTCTCTTATATGGATGCTCGTAGTATTTACCTTAATCTTGCAGACAAGAATATGGAGTCTGTAGAGGTGTATAAAAATCTAGGCGACTCGTATTATCTAACTGGAGAGTACACAGAAGCGGCCAAGTGGTATGGTAAGTTATTGTCTAATGACAGTATTGCTTCTAATTTAGATAATGCAGAGTATTACTTTAAGTATGCTCAGTCATTAAAGAGCTTACAACGTTATGATCTTGCAGATGCCCAAATGGACAAGTTCCAACAGCTTAAAGGCGGTGATTCAAGAGGAGAGATGTTTAGCAAGGAGCGTGATTATCTTAAAGAGATAGAAGCGCAGTCAGGTCGTTACAGTGTAGAGAAGGTATATTTTAATAGTGGTTTAGAAGATTTTGGTCCTAGTTTTTATGGAGATCGTTTGGTATTTTCTTCTAACAGAGAAAGCAGTACTGGAGATTATATACACGATTGGAACGACCAGCCTTTTTTAGATTTATTTATTGTAGACAATCCAGGATCAGAAAGTCCATCAGTATCCAAGTTATCAGATGAGATGAACACACCGTATCACGAGAGTACATCTGTATTCACAAAGAATGGTGATGTGGTTTATTTCACAAGAAATAACTATGACAGGAAAAACAAGCTAAGAAAGGATAATGACGGCACGACTAAACTGAAGCTGTTTAGAAGTTACAAGTCAGGTAATGTATGGAGTGTGCCAGAAGAGCTTCCTTTTAATAGTGATGAGTTTTCTACCGCGCATCCAGCTTTAAGTCCAAATGAAGAAGTGCTATACTTTGCTTCGGACAGACCAGGTACAAAGGGATTAAGTGATCTTTGGAAAGTAGACATCAATGTAGATGGTTCTTTTAGTGAGCCAGAAAATTTAGGAGACCAGATTAATACAGAGGGTAGAGAGACCTTCCCTTTTATTACTTCGGATGGTCGTATGTTTTATGCTACAGATGGTCACGTAGGATTAGGAGGTCTTGACGTTTTTGTAACGCAGTTAGAAGACAACGGAATTCCAGGAGATTCTTATAATGTAGGTAAGCCTGTAAACAGTAGTGCAGACGATTTTGGATTGATTTTAGATAATGATAAGGGCGAAGGATACTTTGCTTCAAGTAGAGCCACCGGTTTAGGCAATGATGATATCTATCATTTTACAAGAAAGCAAAAACTACTTACAGCTTGTGCTCAGAACATCACGGGTGTTACCAGAGATGTAAAGACAGACGAGATACTTCCTCTAGCGACTGTAGAGTTGCGTAATATTGCCAATGAGGTAGTTGCAACAAAAACGAGTGATAGCGCAGGAAGATTTAGCTTCCCTGATGTAGACTGTTCATCGTCGTACATCATAAGAGCAAGCAAGACAGATTATGAGCCAGCAGAGGCTGTTGTAAATACAGGCACAGAAGTAGGTGCAGTACTTAATAGAGATCTTTACTTAAAGCCACCATTAAAGGTAGAGGTAGGAGATGATCTTGCTAAGATTCTAAACTTGAATCCTATTTACTTTGATTTTGACAAGTATAACATTCGTCCTGATGCAGCAGCTGTGCTACAGAAGGTTATTACTGTAATGAGAGAGTATCCTAACCTAAAAATAGATGTACGCTCACATACAGATAGTCGTGCACCAGATGGATACAATATGACGCTGTCTCAAAACAGAAACCTATCTACCATACGTTACATTGTAAATAATGGTGGTATAAGCAACTCAAGACTTACGGGTAGAGGCTATGGCGAGACACAACTTACAAATGCCTGTGGGAATGGTATAGAGTGTAGTGAAGAAGAGCACCAATTAAATAGACGCTCTGAGTTTATTATCGTAGAGAAATAGATAAAAGATTACCCAACTTAAGAAACCCCGTTTAGTGATAGTTCGAAACGGGGTTTTAATTTTAACGGAAATATATTCTTATTTCTTGTAAACGGTTCCATTTTTCATAACAAAAGAAACGTTTTCCATTGCAGTAATAGTATCTATGGGATTTCCATCCACTGCAATGATATCAGCAAGGAAATTAGCTTTAATGACGCCTAGCTGTCCTTCCATATCTAATAGTTTAGCATTTGTAATTGTAGCAGATTGTATGGCAAACATAGGAGACCATCCTGTTTCTACCATATAAGCAAATTCTTTTGCATTTTCTCCGTGTGGGAATACTCCTGCATCTGTACCAAAGGCAATAGGCACATTTTCTTGATAGACCATCTTCATTGTAGCTAGTATACCTTCATCTACTTTCATGATCTTAGGAATTATAATATCAGGATAATATCCCTTTATATCTGCTTGCTTACGGACATAGCGACCTGCAGAGAGTGTAGGGACAAGATAGCAATTGTATTTCTTCATAAGCTGGGCGGTTTCCTTGTCCATAAGAGATCCGTGCTCTATCGTTTGTACGCCTGCTTTAATGGCTCTTTGCATTCCTTCTATACCGTGAGCATGGGCGGCTACGTTCATTCCGTACTCTTTTGCTGTAGCTACAATTGCATTTGCTTCTTCTTGAGTAAATTGAGGGTTTACCCCATTTTTACTCACACTTAAGACACCGCCTGTAGCCGTAATTTTAATTAAGTCAGCTCCATTTTTATATCTTTGTCTTACGGCTTTGCGAGCATCATCTACACTGTTAATGACTCCCTTAGAGGGACCTGGATCTCCCATAAGGTCTTCTCTGTAACCATTGGTAGGATCTGCGTGACCACCTGTGGTTCCAATGGCTTTTTCTGCGGTATAAATTCTTGGACCTTTTACAGTACCTGCGTTAATAGCATTGCGAAGCGCAACGTTTACCCCAGAGCCGCCTAAATCTCTGACTCCTGTAAACCCTGCCATTAAGGTACGTTCTCCTATTTCATAGGCTTTAAAGGCTATATCGGCTTTGTTCTTGGTAAAAGTTTCCAGATAACGACTAGGGCTTGTTTCTCCTTCAATATGGACGTGCATATCAATAAGTCCAGGCATTACGGTCTGAGAGGTGAGGTCAATAATCGTTTCGTTTGCTTTCGCGGAAGTGTATCCCTTTTCAACTTTAATAATTTTATTGCCTTCTACGGTTACGGTTTGCTCAGAGAGGACTTTTCCGTTTTGTGTGTCTATCAGGGCGCCACAATGTAAGAGGGTTCGCTTTTGGGCATAAGTGCTCATCCCCATAATGGCGATGAGGAGTACGAGGAGTTGTTTTTTCATAATTAGGGTTATTTATTTACAAAGTCTATAATGGTCTTTGTAATATAATCAATTTGCTCGTCATCCAGTTCAGTATGCATTGGGAGAGAGATTACTTGTTTTACAAGTTCGTTTGTTACGGGAAAGTCTTCATCCCTATAACGGTCATCCATATAAGCTTTCTGTTTATGCAATGGTATTGGATAGTAAATTCCATACGGGATTTCTTTTTCTGCTAAGTGCGCTGCTAGTGCGTCGCGGTCTGTATCTTTTAAGCGTAGCGTATACTGATGAAAAACATGGCAATCACAGCTGTCACACACAAAAGGCGTGATGATTTTATCTTCTGCGGCAAAGGCAGCAGAATATTTTCTTGCAGCGGTACGTCTTGCATCATTGTAAGCATCTAACTTAGGTAATTTGGCTCTTAATACAGCTGCTTGGATAGAGTCTAGTCTACTGTTTACGCCCACTACATCATGATGGTATCTTTTATACATCCCGTGATTTACAATACCCCTTAAGGTATGCGCAAGATCATCATCATTGGTAAAAATAGCTCCTCCATCTCCATAACACCCTAAATTTTTAGAAGGGAAAAAAGATGTAGTCCCTACGTGCCCTATAGTTCCTGTTTTATGCTTTTCACCATCTTTTCCAGTGTAGGTAGACCCAATTCCTTGAGCATTATCTTCTATAACAAATAGATTGTGTTCATTGGCTATTTCCATAATAGCATCCATATTAGCCGCCATACCATATAGATGAACTGGGATTATTGCTTTAGTTTTTGGGGTAATTGCCTTTTTAATGGCATCTGTATTAATGTTAAAGTTTACGGGGTCAACATCTACTAATACAGATGTGAGTTGCAATAAATCAATTACTTCTACGGTAGCTGCAAAAGTAAAATCTGCTGTAATTACTTCATCACCTGGTTGAAGACCTAATCCCATAAGCGCTATCTGTAGAGCATCTGTACCGTTTGCGCAGGGGATTACATTTTTGATACCTAGGTATTCTTCTAGTTCTTTCTGGAATGTGTGTACTTCAGGGCCGTTTATAAACGCAGCACTATTAATAACCTCTTGTATTGAGGCATCTACACGCTCTTTAATACCTGCATACTGACCTTTGAGGTCTACCATTTGTATTTTTTTCATCCTAAGAAAATTATCGGAATACCGAAGTTTAATGAGTAAAGAAAAACTGTATGATTTATACAGTGAATAGATGTAAAAATACAAAATCTCCTTCCTGTAGCCAATGTATTTTAAGACAAAACGGTATTTTTACAACCATGCATTTCTTATATAATCTTGCTATAATCATTCTCGAAAAGCTATTGCCAGCGAGTAGTCTCTTTAGCAGTAAGATGCGTCTTTTTGTAAATGGACGTAGAGATGTTTTTGCACAATTGGAGCATTCTCTGTTAAAAGATACACCAGTCATTTGGTTTCACGCAGCTTCACTGGGTGAGTATGAGCAAGGCGTGCCTGTGATGGAAGCTATGCAAAAGCACTTTCCAGAGCATCAATTAGTTATTACATTTTTTTCACCGTCTGGTTATGAGATTAAGAAGGCTAACGCTTTCGCGAAAGCGACCACATATCTTCCCCTAGATACGCCGTCTAATGCACGAAAGTTTGTAGACCTCGTGCAACCAGATATGGCATTTTTTATTAAATATGAATTTTGGCCCAATTATCTTTCTGAGCTAGCGAGAAGAGGTATACGAACATACTTACTTTCGGGAGTGTTTAGAACGCAGCAACCATTTTTTAAATGGTATGGTAAGTGGATGACGAAAACATTAAGCGCTTTTGAATATTTCTTTCTACAAGATGTCTCGTCATCAAAAATACTAACCACGCTAGGTTTTGATAATCAAGTAGTAAGTGGTGATACGCGATTTGATCGTGTTTCGAGACAGATTGAAATGGATAACACCTTAGATTTTCTGGAAGAATTTACTCAAAATTCACTTTGTGTGGTGTGCGGGAGTACGTGGCCAGAAGACGATGAAATAATTGTTTCATTTATCAATAATCAAAAGGGCGATGCCAAATTTATAATTGCACCCCACGAGATACGAGCAGATAAAATTGCTCCATTAAAACAACGCTTAAAAGTGAATACCGTATTGTATTCTGAAAGAGAAAATACGACTCTTACGGACTGTAATGTACTTATACTAGATACCATAGGGATACTGGCTAAGGCATACAGTTATGCGCATATTGCTTATGTAGGAGGCGCTATGGGAGGTACAGGCTTGCATAATATTTTAGAACCAGCAACCTTTGGAGTGCCTATAATTACGGGAAGTCATTTAGATAAATTTCCAGAAGCCATACGATTAAGACAGCTCGCTGGGTTATATGCAGTAAACAATCAAGATGAGTTTGATAAGATTTTATCTAAGCTATTAGTGGATGTAAAATTTAGAACACAAACTGGAATGATTGCTGGTCATTTTATTAATAGCAACACAGGGGCGACGGAGAGTGTTATGGAGTATCTTAATAGGGATTCATGAGGTTTTTGAATTCTACCTTAGTCCTTTTAGCAGTGTGCCTTCTCACGGCACTTACACAAATAGGCGGTATTCTCTTCTTAATAACCCATCTCATTTTTAGAAAAAGCAGGAGAAAACAACTTATAGGTTTTAGTATAATTTATCTAATTGCAACTTTTTTAATAGTACCATTTATTGCACCTCATTTTGGAAGAGAACGGATTAAAACAAATAAGCGGGTAAAGGTTCATATGTTTTTAACCACATTGTCTAATCGTAACTATGTAGTGCCAGAAATTAATACTGTTCTAGACGATGTGTCCCTTACATTAGGCAGGTCTTACCAAGATATTGAGATTCACTGTTTAGACGCAAATTTTCCTTTCTGGGATGGTTTCCCATTAGTACCTCATTTAAGTCACAATGACGGAAAGAAGCTGGATATCTCACTCATTTACAAAGACAAGAATAATCAGATAGTAAATCAAAAGCCATCTAGAAGTGGCTATGGTATTTTTGAAAGCCCGAAGTCTGGTGAGTATGATCAAATAGAGGTTTGTAAGGACAAAGGATATTGGCAGTATGATTTTCCTAAATATCTAACATTAGGAAGTATGTACAGTGATTTAAAAATGTCCGAAAATGCAACCAAAGAGTTGCTTCTTGCCTTACTTACAGAAAGAAGTATCTCTAAAATATTCATTGAGCCACACTTACGAACACGAATGTCTCTCAAACACCCTAAATTAAGATATCATGGATGCAGAGCAGTAAGACATGATGATCATATACACATACAAGTATTCTAGACCTAAACACTTACCGCTTTTCGCAAATATCTTCTAAAGGGTAAAAGTTCTAGATACACCTCCACACAATACTCTTGAAAATTAGGGTCGAGTACCTGTTTTCTTTCTAATACTGTTTCTGCCCCAAAAGTTTTATGACGCAAGAGGTCTATCTGAGGATGCTCTTTAGAAAAACCTTTAGGGGCTGTTTTTAAAGGGTTATCTTCATACAATCCGTTAAACGTCTTTTTAAAAGAAGGTTTTTCAAGAATAGCTCTAAGCTCTTCGCCGTTGTAATCAATAGCATCACGTATACTTCGTAACGTGTTTTTCTCTGGACGCCAGTAACCTCCTGCGAGTAAATTTTGTTTAAGACCTATTTCTACGTAAAAATCACCTTGCTTGGTTAGTTGATCCAATCCAGCGCCAAAATGATCCTTATAGACGGGCTTATTGGGATAAAACATCAAGTTATTATTGATCCTATTAATACCTTTTTTGCCAGGCGTGTCAAAGTAGAGTGGATCTACTTTTGCCAGTTTTGCATTCAACTCGTCTAACCAGCCAACGAAGAATGTGCGTACGGCTTTGTATTCTTTACGATGGTCGTCCATCCATTCCTTCGAATTGTTTTGTCGTAAACGTTCTAGAAAATCATAAAGATCTGTAAATCCCATTACGCCTTAAACGTTTTTAGTTGGCTTTTAAGCTCAAGCATAGAGGCTTGTAACTCCCTCAATAAGTTACTCTCTCCGCTGCTCTCAATATTAAATGTGAGCTTACTATTTACCTGCCAAATCTCTTGGATATCACTTACCGATACTTCATAAGGTACATACTCCTCATTAAGAGATACTAACAACACCTTAGAAGTATCTGGAAGTTTCTGTAATTTTTTTACGACTACCGCGTCCTGCATAACAATCACATAAATCTTGTTATCACTTGCCTGTTGTAAGCTTTCTACTCCCTTGGCAAGTACCCAGTCACCAGGTCTAAAATTAGGAAGCATACTATCACCTTCTACTTGAAATCCTCTGTAGGTCGCGTTGCGATATTGCGGTAGTGGGAGATCAAAGGCGGGAAGTTTTTGATACCATTCTACATCTGCAATATTATTAGGATATCCAGCCGCCGCTTTTTGATTTACCAAGACCATGTTTTCTTGATCTTCTTTATCAACGATAACTACTTTAGGACTTACATCTCCACTATCTGTATTCAAGTGTTTTTGATTGCTATACCCATAAATCCATAATGGATTTATATTGAACAGCCTGAGAAGCTCCGTTACAACCCTGCCAGATAGTTTTGTCCTACCACGTTCAATATCTGCTGTAGAGTTTTTAATCCCTAGTTGCTCAGCAAATTCGGCTTGTGTAAAATCGTGATCTTCTCGTATTTCCTTAAAACGACGTATTTCTGAAGGTAGCTCATTTATTCCCATATGGTAAATTTATGAAAATTAGGAATATTTCCTATCAAATTTTGTAATATTTTTATGGCTTAAGATCCAGATAGAAATGTATAGCGTATAAATAAAGTAACTATTTGTTAGAAATTTGCTGAATTTGCTTTCGCGAAAGCGTAATACGTGCTTTTTATCGATTAAAAGAGATTTTTCTACTAGCAATGGTAAAAGCCAAAAATAATATCATAATTTTAACACATCTAATCTAAATTATCAAAACAGAAATCAATTATGAAAAAATTAATGTTAGGAATAGCTGCTTTAGCTATGGTAGTGAGTATCTCTTCTTGTAGAGAAGTACAAGACAAGGCTGCAGAGGCTGGAAACGCAGTGGAAAATGCTGCAAATAGTGCTGCAGATGCTGCTGGAGATGCGGTAGACGCGGCTGGCGATGCTGCAGGAAATGCTGTGGATGCTGCAGGAAATGCTGTGGATGCTGCAGGAAATGCAGTAAAAGATGCTGCAGGAAACGCTGTAGACGCTGCAGGAGAGGCGGTAGATGCTGCAGGTGATGCGGCAACTAAGGCAGGAGACGCTGTAAAAGATGCTGCTGGCAATGCAGTAGATGCTGCAGGTGATGCTGTGAACAAAGCAGGAGATGCAGTAAAAGATGCTGCAGATAGTGCTGTAAACAAAGCAGGAGAAGCTGTGGAAACAGGAGCAGACAAGCTTAAAAAAGCTACTGATCACTAAACACTAGAATTAAGCTTATAAAAAAGGCTGTCTTACAATAAGACAGCCTTTTTTTATGGGTTTGATAAAAACTTATTCAGGAACATTTGCTCCACTGGCAGTAACGTCCCGGTTTATTTTTCTCATAAGGCCTTGTAAAACCTTACCAGGTCCTATTTCAATAAAATGGGTTCCTCCGTCTGTAATCATATTTTGAACGCTTTGCGTCCATTTAACCGGTGCAGTGAGTTGAGACATTAAATTTTTCTTTATCACAGATGGATCCTTAATGGCTGTAGTAGAAACATTTTGATATATTGGGCAAGTGGGCTTATCAAAAAAAGTATCTTCAATTGCAGCGGCTAGCTCTTCGCGAGCCGGCTCCATAAGTGGACTGTGAAATGCGCCTCCTACGGGCAATACTAATGCACGTCTTGCTCCCTTTTCTTTCATAGCTTCACAAGCAGCTTCAATAGCTGGTACCTCTCCAGAAATCACAAGTTGGCCAGGACAATTGTAATTTGCCGCCACTACAATACCAGGTGTAGATGCACAAACCTCTTCTACCACAAGATCATCAAGTCCTAAAACAGCAGCCATAGTAGACGGCTTTGCCTCACAAGCCTTTTGCATAGCAAGCGCTCGTTTAGAAACTAGGCGTAGTCCATCTTCAAAATTTAGCGTACCGTTTGCAACTAGAGCGCTTAATTCTCCTAAGGAGTGCCCAGCGACCATATCTGGTTTAAAACTATCACCTAGCACTTTGCTTAAAATTACTGAGTGCAAGAATATAGCGGGCTGTGTTACCTTAGTTTGTTTGAGAGCTTCGGCATCACCTTCAAACATAATATCTGTGATAGCAAAACCCAAAATATCGTTGGCCTTTAGGAACATATCTTGAGCCTCATGAGATCCTTCAAAAAGATCTAATCCCATTCCTGTAAATTGTGCTCCTTGACCAGGAAAAATATATGCGTTCATAATGGTTTATTAAAGTTGGTTTGTTTTTGCAAAAGTAGGAAAACTTAAGAATCTCATTATTTCTTAACCCATGTCTCAAAAGTAAAGGAATATGGATGCCTCTCATCTTTATCATGAAAAGAACTATCTTTTAATTCCCAATTTTTAGAATCAATTTCTGGGAAAAATGCATCTGCCTCAAAAATGCCGTGAACTCTTGTGAGTTCTATATGTGTAGCATACTCCAGTCCTATATTATAGATCTCACCGCCACCAATAATAAACGTATGCGCATCATCTTGTGCATAGGTGAGTGCGTCTTTCATGTCATGAACAACAATAGCCCCTGGCGCATGATAATCCTTATTTCTTGTAATGACTATATGTGTTCTGTTAGGAAGCGGTTTTGGGAAAGATTCCCACGTCTTGCGACCCATAATAATATGATGTCCAGTGGTAAGCACTTTAAAACGTTTAAAATCATCAGGAAGATGCCATACGAGATCATTATCTTTCCCAAGGGCATTATTTTCTCCAGCGGCCGCGATCATTGTTATCATAGGGGAGAATTGGGGTCTATAGTTGCTGCTGTTTGAGAGGAGGGGAGTGGAGTTTTTTTTTCAGGCAAAGGCATTTGTGCATCCACCTCTTCTTGGAGGCGGGCAATTGTAACTTTTTGCTTTTCTACCAATTTCTCTACCTGTTCTTTTTCCCATTGCTTATTCATAAAAGACCCTAGCAAGAATACATTTATAAGGTGTACTAAAAAGAAAAAGGTCCATAGTAGTATGGCCCATATAAACCAGTCTTTCTCAAAAAGCGTGACGTCTTTTCCAAATCCAAGCCCCAAATTCATCACAATCATAAGGATGGCTCCTGCTAAGAAAATGATGAAGTGTCTATAGAGTTTCTTTTTTTGACGCACACGTGCCTGTGCATTTTCTATAAGTTCCTTTTGCTCAGGATCTATTTGCGGAGTTTGTTTTTTTGAGAATATGCCCATTTATACGACCTTTATAGTATAAAATTACCACTTTTAAACTGTACAAAAAAGTATGTCTATTTATAAAAAATACTTTCCTATCACAAATCAGTACACCTACTTGAACACTCCAGCTAGCGGATTACTTCCTGAGCCTGTATTGCAGTGGCGCCATAATCACGATTTGGATTTTTTTGTAATGGGGAGCATGCTTAAAATGAAACAGGCAGAAGTACTTACAGAGGTACGGGAGAAGGTGGGGACATTATTTAATTGTGCTCCTAATCGAGTAGCTCTTACTCCTAATTTTTCCTACGGCTTTAATACCTTATTAGAAGGAATTCCAAGAACTCAAAAAGTATTGTTGCTAGAGCAAGATTATCCATCTTTAAACTGGCCTTTTACATCTCGTGAGTTTGATATAACGTATGTGACAATAGATGCAGAATTGGAGAGTGCTGTGGAGGCCGCTTTCGCGAAAGCGCAACCCAATATATTTGCGTTTTCTATGGTGCAATGGATTAATGGTATCAAGATAGATCAAGACTTTCTCAAGAAATTAAAAACTGCCTATCCAGAAACGCTATTCTTTGCAGATGGCACGCAATATTTAGGGACAGAGGTCTTTGATTTTGAGAACTCAGCACTGGATGTGATAGGGGCCAGCACCTATAAATGGATGAATGCTGGTTATGGTAACGGCCTGTTTATGTTTAAAGAGCGCGTTGCAGCCTACGGCGATCCCAAAACCACTGGTTTTAACTCTCTACAAGGAAAATACAAACCACAAGAAGGAAGCTTTATAGGGCGTTTTGAGCCTGGGCACCAAGACACATTAAACTACGGCAGTCTGGGTGCTGCCATAGATCTTATAAAGGAGGTTGGTATGAGCACAATTGACCAGTCTATAAAAGAACTTTCTGAGGAGGCAAGAAGTGCTTTTATAGAAAGAGGACTTCTAGAAGATGCAGTAGTAGGTCGTAAAGGTCACAGTAACATTTTTAACCTTAAAGGTGATCGTGTACTTTACAAACGCTTGCGCGAAAATGATATTCTATGCATAGAACGAGGAGATGGTATACGGGTAGGCTTTCATTATTTTAATACTCAAGACGATTTAAATGTTCTTTTAAAGGTACTTGATTGCACTTTATAGTGATTAATACACTATTTGCTAGAATATAGAATTGTTAAATAGCCATCATTTTTGAGATTCTTTTTAATTGCAAACGTTTGCGCTTTATGGTATTTTAAAACTACAACGCTGTAGTTTGTGAAATTGTAAAAAATACAGCTAAACTGCTGTGCAACTGTATTTTGCGGGTAATGATTTTTATCTTTGACAGGTAAATAATAAACAAGAAAGCTATGGCGCTTACTAAGAAATATTTGAAAACAAAACCTATTTGTAAGGTAACTTTTACAGTACCAGCAAAAGAGGCCACCAATGTTGTAGTGGCAGGAGACTTTAATGAGTGGGACACTACCACAAGTCTAAAAAAATTAAAGAACGGAACATTTAAAGGGACTATAGATGTTCCTGCAGACGCATCTTACGAGTTTCGCTACGTGGTAGATGGCCAGTGGACAAATGAAGCAGAGGCAGACAGATACCAATGGAATGACTATGCTGGAACAGAAAATGCTGTTCTAGAAGTATAAAGGGTTTATTTAATTTAGGGTAAAAACCGTTAAACTTCGTTAGAAGTTTGGCGGTTTTTTAATTTGACATAGTTACCCTGCTTAATAGATGCCTATTAAAAATAAAAGAGGTGCTATTAAAAAGTAAAAGGAAGTTTGAACTTACTCTCTTTTTTCTTACCACCTACAATACCTGGTTTTACAACCGGCATAGACATAATTTGTCTTTTGATCTCTGCTTGTAACTCTTGTGATCCACCTTGCATTCCCTTAATTTCTGGTTTTCCTTCTGTATTAACAATCATGTCAACAACAACTCTCGTTCCTTTTTTGTGGTTTTTTGGAAATTTGAAACCTGTAACTACGTGTCGGGCAAGCTTCTGTCTAAAGCAATTATTTTTTTGATTAATAGTTCCGTCACATCCTGGCCATGTAGGGGGTACTTCTTTAATAGTAAGAGTGGTAGATTTTTTCATGTACACTCCTTCTTGAGCAAAACTTACTGCTCCTATGAACAAAAAGGCTATTAAAAATAATTTTTTCATTGTATTGATTTAGGTTCGTTAAACCGCAACTGCTCCCTTAATGTGAGGATGCGGATCGTAATTTTCTAAAGTAAAGTCATCAAATTTGAAGCCAAAGATGTCTTTTACCGCAGAATTTATTTTTAACGTGGGTAATTTACGTATTTCTCTAGATAGTTGAAGCTCTACTTGCTCAAAGTGATTACTGTATATATGCGCATCCCCAAAGGTGTGTACAAAATCACCCGCTTCATAACCGCATACTTGTGCCATCATCATCGTGAGCAGGGCATAACTAGCAATGTTAAAGGGTACTCCTAAAAAAATATCTGCACTCCTTTGATATAGCTGGCAAGACAATTTTCCATCTGCGACGTAAAACTGGAAGAAGGCGTGACAGGGCGGTAGTGCCGCTTTCCCGTTTGCAACATTCTCACTAAAACTTACAGACGTATCTGGCATAACGCTTGGATTCCAGGCGCTTACTAGCATGCGTCTACTATTTGGGTTGTTTTTAAGCGTATTGACAACCTCTTTTATTTGGTCAAGATTTTCGCTATTCCAGTTACGCCACTGGTGACCGTAAACAGGTCCAAGATCTCCATTCTCATCTGCCCATTCGTTCCAGATACGCACCCCATTTTCTTTCAGGTATCCTATGTTTGTGTCTCCTTTAAGAAACCATAATAGTTCATAAACTATAGATTTCAGGTGCAGCTTTTTTGTGGTAACCATCGGGAAACCTTCGGCTAGGTTAAAACGCATTTGATACCCAAAAACGCTTTTTGTTCCTGTTCCTGTTCTATCCCCCTTCATATTTCCGTGCTCCATTACATGGTGCATAAGATCGTGATACTGTTGCATAAAATGGTGTTTTGTATGCTTTCGCGAAAGCGTTTAAAAATAAAAACACCTTTGGTTTTGAACAACCAAAGGTACTTGTAGTTATTAGGAGTTATTAACGGGTATTAAAAGGTTATTTTCCTCCTAATCCCGTACTATTTTTTTGATCTTTCAATAATTTACGTTGAATTTTTTTAATGGCACTTTCTATTGATTTTTCTGGTTCAATCACATTGTACTCTCCCCAGAAATCCGGATCATTAAAGCCTGTGTTTTGATCTGCCATAATGATATATTCATTGATTTTAAAGGTGGTGTCCCAAGTACTACTACTAGGAGAAATTTCCCAGTCTGTTATGGCCATTTCACACGATAGAGAGTAAATAGATTTAAATAGTTTTTTTCTTTTTTTGACCTCAAAAGAAAGATCTGCTTTACTGTAGCCGTATAACCATTTTCCATCTTTTTCTCTATAGTTTACTTCGTATGAAATATTACGAGGTTTGATTCGAACATCATTAGGTTTACGTCTTACAAACATCTCATTTACCTTTTTATCATTAATAAGGTTGAGAGAATACGTTGCTTTTACAAGCGCAAGATTAGAAGCACCTATAAATAGACTTCCCTCGTAAAGTGGAGTAATGACTTCTTCTCTTTGCTTGAATTTCACCTCAAAAACATTTTGCCCATTAATTTCTGTTAGTTTCCCAAATTTAAATTCATATGCACCAAATACTTGAGGTCCTAGAATGTTTTCTGGGTATTTTACAATGTCTCCAAATAAGGTGCTAAATGGGCCTCCTTGAAGTTTGAGGGCAATTGTATCCAGTTTAGAATAATCTGTGTCCTTGCGAGACTTGAGCATTTGTATCTGGTCTCTTTGGCTATTGTCGTAAGGTTGTTTGTAAATGTTAACAACGGCTTCTGCTAGTGAGGCATTTTTGTTGCGTTTTTTTATCGTTTCTCTATAGAACGCTGTCATAAGAGTTTTATCTCCTAGATAATTGTCTTTTCGTTTTTTCAAAACTCGTTTTACGAGTTCTCTTGCATCTGTATAAGCAACAAGATTTGCTTCATCTAGATTAATAACATTGGCATCGAGAACAATACGTAGAGATTTTTTTAAATTTTGAGGTAGTGTAATTGTTTTTTGTTTGTAACCTATGGCTTCTACACTAAGTTGCTTATTCTCTAGAGATTTCTGAATCTTTAATAAAAATTTTCCTTCTTGATTAGAAACTGTACTGAGATTGGTGCCTTCCAAAGATATAGTAGCTTGCGATATTTTTTCTTTGGTTTCTGCACTACTTATACTTCCTTTAATTTCAATTAGATCACTAGAATTTTGAGATGTAAGACTAAAGCAGCTTAAAAGTAGGATGATAACGCTCGCGTAAATTTGCTTGGAAATACTCATAATATGTTTATTATCAATGGTTGAACACTTTGATTACCAAAAGTTACGATCATTTTTTCAAATGACGGTTATCTTTTGTCGGTCAAGATTGTTAAAACTATCGGAGACTCTTCTAAAACGTCGCAAATGCAGGGAGAAGCACTTCTTTAGAGTAGATGTTAAAGTCTAATTGAAATAATTATTCTTTACGATTACTCTTTAGGACACAAGGTTTTATCCTATAATCATACCGGCAATTGTAGCAGAAATTAATGAGGCAATAGACCCTCCGATAAGAGCCTTCATACCAAATTTAGAAAGTTGGGTGCGTTGCCCAGGAGCAAGGGACCCTATTCCGCCTATTTGAATTCCGATGGAGGCGAAGTTTGCAAACCCACAAAGCATGTAGGTAGCCATAATAATAGACTTCTCATAATTAAGGTGCATTGCATTAGAGGTGTCTTTAAGGTCTGCTAGTTGTATGTAGCCTACGAACTCACTAGCTGCTAATTTTATACCTAATAACTGTCCCATCATCATAACGTCCTCTTTAGCAACTCCAATTAACCACATAAGAGGTGCAAATACAGTTCCTAGAATTGCTTCTAAGGAAAATTCAGGATACGCTGTATTTGCAGCCATCCAATCATTTATATTAGTAATATCACCTATTTTACCAAGAATTCCATTAAGCATGGCTATAAACGCTACAAAGACGAGCAACATAGCCCCAACATTTACTGCGAGTTTGAGGCCTTCCGTCGTTCCGTTTGCGATAGCATCAAGAATATTAGAACCTATTTTATCTGATGATACAGAAACATCTGTATTGATTTCTTCTGTTTGTGGATACAATATTTTTGAAATTACAATAGCTCCTGGAGCCGCCATTACAGATGCTGCCAGGAGGTGTTTTGCAAAGATCAATCGTTGTGCGGGGTCATCACCGCCTAAAAATCCTATGTAAGCAGCAAGTACTGCACCGGCAACTGTAGCCATACCGCCTATCATTACAAGTAATATCTCAGACTTGTTCATTTTTTCTAAATAGGCTTTTATTAAAAGAGGTGCTTCTGTCTGACCAAGAAAAATATTACCTGCCACACTTAAGCTTTCAGCCCCTGAGATGCCTAAAATTTTGGTAAGACACCAGCCAAAGGCTTTTACAACTTTCTGAATAACTCCAAAATAATAAAGCACAGAGGTGAGTGCCGAGAAAAATATGATGGTTGGTAAAACTTGAAACGCAAAAATATATCCAAAGGTCGTAGTATCGCTTACGAGGCCTTTAAAAAGAAAATCACTCCCTGCATTGGTATACAGCAGAATTTCAATGAAAATTTTACCTACGAAATCAAATATTTTTTCAATAAAAGGTACTTTCAAAACCCCTATGGCAATAACAAGTTGAAGTGCTAGTCCTATACCCACAGTTTTCCACTTAATTGCTTTCTTATTACTACTAAATAAGTAGGCTATAGCTATAAGTGTAATCATACCTAATACGCCACGCCACAAACTGTCCAAAGAAAAGCCTTGCGAAGGAATTATCTCCATAGTTTCTTGAGCAAAGCTCATAAAGGGACTTGCAAAGAGAAAAATAACCAATAATAATTTGCGCATGAAAAGAGTGTGATTAATTACGTTTTGATATTTCGTCTCTTAATTGAGCTGCCAGTTCATAATCCTCATTATTAACTGCTTGTTCTAATTGGGTGTGCAGTTCCTGGAGAGACTGCTTTTTAAGATCGTTCGTAGAATCTGATTCTTCCTCTAGCATAATTTCATCCATAAGAACTTCATCATCTTCTGTATATTTCTCTGGATCGGTATTTCCTTTGAGGTGAATACCTGCCTTATCAAGAATATTTTTATAGGTAAATATGGGTGCTTGAAAGCGAAGGGCTAGTGATATAGCATCGCTTGTACGTGCATCTATAATTTCTTCTATCTTGTCTCTTTCACAAATAATGCTGGAGTAAAAAACACCATCTACTAATTTGTGTATAATCACCTGCTTTATTACAACATCAAATCTATCGGCAAAATTTTTAAAAAGATCGTGGGTAAGAGGTCTTGGCGGTCGTATTTCTTTCTCTAAGGCGATAGCTATAGACTGCGCTTCAAAAGCTCCAATAACGATAGGTAATTTACGTTCTCCATCTACTTCACTCAAAATGAGCGCATATGCTCCATTTTGTGTCTGGCTATAAGAGATCCCTTTAATGTTTAAGCGCACTAAACTCATAAAGACAAAAATAGGAAAAGTTACTGTAGTTTATAAGTTTAATAAAAGCAGAATCTAAATTGTTCATATTAGCCCCTATATTTGAAATATGCTGTCTTATCTACTTTTATCGATATTTGTTTCACTGCTTATCACAGTATTGGGCTTAGTGATCATAAGGTTGCTCAAGATATCTAGAGCTTTCCAGTCTTTAGAGCTCATTTTTTTTGAGGGCTTTGGCTTATTTTCTTTAATAGCTTCTTATGGTTCTATCATTGTACCAATTAATGGCACTTTTCTAATAGGTGTTGTCTTGTTTACTGTAATATGTGCATTTTTTATAAGAGATGAAATAGGGATACGCTTTCGCGAAAGCGTATCTAAAATAAGAGCCTATAGGTCCTTAGAAATGATTTTTCTAGTTACCTTAATTTGTTTTGTTCTCTTAACCGTTATAAAGCCTATTGCAACTTTTGATACAGCTTTGTATCATAGCCAAAACATAAAGTGGATTCGGAGTTTTGAGGTAGTTCCCGGATTAGGGAATCTTCATTTTAGGTTTGCATTTAATTCTATGTTTTTTCCAGTAAGTGCCCTTTTTAGTTTTGAACCACCTCCTTTTTTTACTTCCGAAAGCATTGTTATGTACCCATTAAATAGTGTTGCTTTTATTGTGATGATATTAGGTGTACATAATGACATTAAAAGGGCTGTCAAGGAAAAAAACATAAAGGAGATGATCTTTCTTGTTTTAGTAAGTCTTATTAGCTTTTTGTTTTTGAAGAAGCATATCAATTCTCCTAGCCCCGATGTGATTGCGGGGATACTTGTTGTGTTCGTTTTAAGATATATGCGCAAAAACCCCTCTGTCACACTTCCCATAAATGTGTTTGTGGTGGTTACTGGTATTGTTTTATTATCTATAACTTTTAAACTAAGCACTCTATTTCTAGCTTTAGTCCTACTGCCGTTTCTATTGAAAAATAAGATAAGGTATTGGGTATATACTGCAAGTGTAGGGCTGGTGATTTTAGTACCCTACTTTGTGCGGAATTACTACCTCTCTGGATATCTCATATTTCCATTAGCTACGATAGATGTCTTTTCTGTTGTTTGGAAATTGCCAGTAGAGAAGGTGATTTTGGAGAGCAACTGGATAACTTCTTGGGCGAGAATTCCAAATAAAAATTATGTAGAAGTGTTGGCATTGCAGTTATGGGAATGGATTCCTGTGTGGTTCTTGAATTTAAAATTAGTATACAAAATCGCAGTATGCTCGCAAATTGTGCTAGCAATTCAGACAGTGAAGCACTTTAAAAATGGATATCGCACTAATGTACTACTAGTGATCTTAGCAAGTATCATTTTCTGGTTTGTAAAGGCTCCAGATGTGCGTTTTGCTTATGGGTTTTTAATTATTGGGACAGCGCTCGTTTTTGCAGAGCTTTTTGCAAAGATTTCCTTTTTAAGGACTTGGGTTGGCACATTAATTGACAAGCCTTTTAATGCTGTGGTACGTAAATTTATAGGATTTGCACTAGCAGTTGGGGCTGGTGTTTTTATGATTTTAAAGTTACCGGAATATGGGCTGTTTCCATCGGCAATGACTAAGGTCGAGACTAAAACGATAGAAACTAATTTTGATTATTTCGTCCCAATAACCAGCGCAAATTGTTTTTACCATCAATTGCCTTGTACACCTTACCCTAAGGATAACATCCAACTCAGGGGTGAGACTATAGAAGATGGCTTTATTCTTATTGTACAAGAACCATAAAACAAAAAAACTCGCTGTGACAGCGAGTTTTGTCTTAATAAATTGGGAACTCTATGAGTTCGCTGCTTTAAAAGCGCGTAGTTTTTCATTGAGTTCTGGAACTACTTCAAAAGCATCTCCTACAATCCCATAATCTGCTGCTTTAAAGAAAGGGGCTTCAGGATCGTTGTTGATTACTACTTTTACTTTACAAGAGTTTACTCCTGCAAGGTGCTGTATCGCTCCAGAGATACCAATTGCAATGTATAAGTTAGAGGCTACTGGTTTTCCAGTTTGCCCTACGTGCTCTCCGTGAGATCTCCATCCTAAGTCAGAAACCGGTTTAGAACAAGCAGTTGCCGCTCCAAGAATTTCTGCCATTTCTTCTATCATATCCCAGTTTTCTGGTCCTTTAAGACCGCGACCTGCAGATACGACTATCTCTGCATCTGCAATAGATACTTTGTCTGTTGCTCTATCCACAGATTGCACTTGCACACCATAGTCTCCATCGCTCAAAGAAGGTTCGAAAGATGCGGCTGCTGCTGCACCCGATGTTTCTTTAAGACCGTAAGCATTCTTACCAAGTCCAACTATTTTAACATCGGTATTGATTTCTGTATGACTAAATGCTTTATTGGTAAATGCAGTACGCTTTACTTTAAAGGGTGCTGTACTTTCAGGAAGTGCTACTACATTAGATGCATATCCAGCTTCCAATTGGACAGAAAGCAATCCGGCAAGATATTTTGCATCTGCGCTTTGGCTCAAAACAACCACTTTGGCATCTTCTGCTTTTGCTGCTTGCGAGATCGCTTTCGCGAAAGCGGACGCATTAAAACTGTTTAATTGTTCGTTAGACACGTTTAATACCTTGTCCACACCATAGGTACCAAGGCTATCTGTATCCTTTGCATTTATGGAAATCGCGGTGACAGAAGTCCCCATCATTTCTGCAATTCCTTTTGCATAAGAGGCTACTTCAAAAGCTGTTTTCTTGAAAGTGCCATTTTCTGATTCTGTATATACTAATACTGACATATTCTTGGTTTTAGATGGCTTTTGCCTCGTTGTGTAATAAGTTTATTAGGTCGTCTACATTGTCTACAAGCTTTACAGCTCCTTTAGGGGCAGGTTTTTCAAAAGAAACGATATTAGTTTCTGTTTCTGCTCCAGTAGGCTCTACTACATTTAATGGCTTTTTTCGGGCCATCATAATTCCTCTCATATTTGGGATGCGCAGATCACTTTCTTCTACAAGACCTTTCTGACCTCCTATCACAAGAGGAAGGGATGTCTTAACAGTTTCTTTGCCACCATCTATCTCACGTGTAGCCGTCGCGTTTGTCCCATCTACGTCAAGACTGATACAAGTATTTACAAAATTTGCTCCAGTAAGTCCGGCTAACATTCCAGGTACCATACCGCCATTATAATCAATGGATTCACGGCCAGCAATGACTAAATCATAACTTCCGTTTTGTACTACTGCTGCAAGTTCTTTAGCTACCTGAAAACCATCTTTTGCTTCCGTATTTACACGAATAGCGCTGTCTGCTCCAATAGCTAGTGCTTTACGTAATGTAGGTTCTGTCTCTGCTCCACCTACATTTACGACGTCTACAGAGGCTCCTTGTTTTTCTTTAAACCACATGGCTCTTGTAAGACCAAACTCATCGTTAGGATTGATCACAAACTGTACACCATTAGTGTCAAACTTTGTATCATTATCCGTAAAATTAATCTTAGAAGTCGTGTCAGGTACGTGACTTATACACACGAGTATTTTCATAATTATTTATTTTTTGATCAGAATCTTGAGGTGCAAAAGTACGCCAAGTTCTGTACTATTTCGTTTTCGTAACAAAAATAGGCATAAAAAGCCAAAAATACTATGCACGCATAATAAAATTTATAAAAATTCAATTTTTGAAGCCTTTATAAATGCTTATTTTTGTGTTGCTAAAAAAAGATTTTACTAACACCTTGTGTTTCTTTTTGACATTTAGAAACGCATTAAATAAGATACCTACCTTGGTGGGTAATATATATGAGAACAATCCAATTTAGAGAAGCCGTTTGTGAGGCGATGAGTGAAGAAATGCGCCGCGATGCTGCGGTGTATTTAATGGGTGAAGAAGTCGCGGAGTATAATGGAGCTTATAAAGCTTCTAAAGGTATGTTAGATGAGTTTGGACCTGATAGAGTGATAGATACTCCTATTGCTGAGCTTGGTTTTGGAGGGATAGGCGTAGGGAGTACTATGACAGGTTGTAGACCTATTGTTGAGTATATGACCTTTAACTTCTCTCTGGTAGGGATAGACCAAATTATAAACAACGCCGCAAAAATCAGACAGATGTCTGGAGGGCAGTTTTCTTGTCCTATTGTATTTAGAGGGCCTACAGCTTCTGCAGGACAACTAGGCGCGACACATTCACAAGCTTTTGAGAATTGGTTTGCAAACACACCTGGACTTAAGGTAATTGTACCTTCTAATCCTTATGACGCAAAAGGATTGCTTAAAGCTGCCATAAGAGATAACGATCCCGTAATATTTATGGAATCAGAGCAAATGTATGGTGATAAAGGAGAAGTGCCAGATGGAGAATATGTGTTACCTATAGGTGTTGCAGATATCAAAAGAGAAGGAACAGATGTAACCATCGTTTCTTTTGGAAAAATTATTAAAGAAGCTTACAAAGCTGCAGATGAGCTCGCAAAAGAAGGTATCTCTTGCGAGATTATAGATTTGAGAACCGTGCGTCCTATGGATCATAAGACGATTATGGATTCGGTTAAAAAAACTAATAGGCTGGTTATTCTTGAAGAGGCGTGGCCTTTTGGTAACGTAGCAACAGAGATTACCTACCAAGTACAAGAGCAAGTTTTTGACTACCTAGATGCTCCTATCATAAAAATCAACACGGCAGATACTCCTGCACCATACTCACCAGTATTACTGGAAGAGTGGTTGCCTAATAGTGGAGATGTTATAAAAGCTGTTAAAAAAGTAATGTACAAATAACGCTTTCGCGAAAGCGTACTATATTTACACCCTGCCTTTTTTCTGGCGGGGTTTATTTTTTGATACATGTTGAGACAACTTTTCATTTATATCCTGTTACTATTTTCTAGTCTACTTGTTGCTCAAACTAAAGTAAGTGGAGAGGTTTTTGATAGTGATGGAGATCCTGTGCCCTTTGCAAATATTGTTTTTGTAGGGTCAAATGAAGGGACTATTACTAACGAGAATGGACGTTTCTATCTAGAGTCTGAAACTACCTGGCAGGAAGTAAATGTATCCTTTATAGGGTTTACACCCCAAACAATAAAATTGCTGGCTAAAGTAAATTATGAGATGGTCATCACCCTCTCTCAAGAAGCCGAATCTATGGATGAGGTATTTATTTTTACAGGAAAAACCTCCAAAGATGAAGCCGAAAATCCTGCGATAACCATCCTGAGGAAAATATGGCTTCATAAAAAACAAAATGGGCTACGACAATACAAGCAGTATACATACGATAAGTACGAAAAACTCGAGTTCGATCTTAATACTATAGATAGCGCTTTAGTAAATAGTAAACTCTTTAGAGGGATGGAGTTTATTTTTGATCAAACAGATACATCGCGCGTTACGGGTAAGACCTACCTGCCTATTTTTATCAATGAAGCTGTTTCTAAAGTTTATGGAGATAATCTTCTTACTAAAGAAAAAGAAATTCTTGAAGGGAATAAGAATAGTGGTTTTAGTGAGAACCAGACAATTATTACGTTTATAAAGGATTTGTACAATCAGTATAATGTATATAATAATTATCTACAGTTTTTTGATAAAAGCTTTACAAGTCCTATATCTCGCACTGGAATCCAAACCTACAACTATGTTCTTGCAGATAGTGCCTACATAGATAATAAGTGGTGCTATAATATCATTTATTATCCTCGACGATCCAATGAACTTACTTTTAAAGGAGATTTTTGGGTAAATGACACCACTTTTGCTCTTAAGGAAATTAATATGCAGCTCTCTAAAAGTGCTAATATAAACTGGGTCAAAGAGATTTATATGGAGCAGGAGTTTGATATAAAAAACGACACTACCTTTTTATTAAAACGAGATTACTTTTTATCAGATTTTGCGTTTAATAAAAAAGAAGCCTCGAGAGGTCTTTATGGTAAAAGGACCACACTGTATGATAATTACGAGTTTGATAAGCCTGTAGAAAAAGGATTCTATGAGAAAGAGGTATATAATTATGATAAAGATGTCTTTAATAGGGATGAAGACTTCTGGGAATCCAATAGACTAGAAAAACTTAATCAAGATGAAAAGGGTGTCTATAAAATGCTAGATACGCTTAAGACCGTAAAGAAATTTAGAAACCTCTATAATTTAGGCTCTGTCTTAGCCTCTGGTTATTATGAATTTACAGAGCTCAATCTTGATTATGGGCCTATCTTCTCCACCTTTGGTTTTAATGAAGTAGAAGGTTTGCGCTTACGTGCGGGAGGGCGCACCTATTTTGGTCAAAACGATCTCTGGAGGTTAGAAGGTTTTGGAGCATACGGTTTTAAAGATCAAAAATTTAAATACGGCCTTTCTGGAAAATGGTTGCTAGACAAAAAAAGTAGACTTATCATATCTGGGGGATACCGAAAAGATGTAGAGCAAATAGGAGCAAGTTTAACAACCTCTCGAGATGTGTTGGGTAGAAACCTAGCTTCTTCTTCACTCGTGAATACTGCGGTGAATGATAAGCTCACCTCGATTGAACTTGCAAATTTTGCTGTAGAGATAGAGCCCGTACGTAATCTTATTTTTAGAACAGATCTTTCTTTGCGATCGCTATCTTCGGCTTCGCCCACTTTTAATTTGGATTACTTTACAGATGATACCCAAACCACGACTACAGGAGACCTAAAACAAGCAGAGGTTGTATTTACGACCATCTGGGAGCCAGGGAAGAAAACCTCCGGTTTTGGGGTAGAGCGTAGGACGGCAAACGAGTGGTTTCCTACCTTTTTTGCCAGTTATACAAGAGGACTGGAAGGAACGTTGGATAGTGACTTTGCGTATGATAAGTTGCAGTTTTCCTTTAGAAAAGGAATACGTTTGGGTGGTTTTGGTCAGCTTAATGTGTCTACAGAGTTAGGAAAAACCTTTGACGATGTACCATTATCTTTATTGAGTCCCGTGCCGGGAAACCAGTCTTTGTTCTCAATATTTAATACGTACAGCCAGCTTAATTTTTATGAGTTTGTGACCGATGAGTATGCCTCGCTGCAGCTAGAGCATAATTTTGGAGGGCGCATTTTTTCGCGCATTCCTTTATTAAAGAAATTAAACTTGCGTGAGATTGTAAGTGTGAGAGGGATTATAGGCAATATCTCTCAAAGCAATATAGATTTAAATAGACCTGCTTTTGAAAATTTACTATTCCCAGATGGAGAAGATGTAACCGCTATAACCCCATCTATGATCGCTCCATCTAGGGAGCCGTATTACGAGTATAGCCTAGGTATAGGCAATATTTTTAATGTCTTTAGAATAGACTTCAACTTTAGAGGTAATTATAACGACTTGCCAGATGCTCGTAGGTTTGGGGTTACTGGGAGTTTTGGGTTTTACTTTTAAACTACTTCCTAACCTAAACTTAACACAACTTTCTTTGAAGTAATCCTTAATTGGGTGTATTTTTGCAGCCCGAAAATGACTTTTGAAGCTATTTTCGAGTAGTAACTATTTGATAATAAAATCGTTGTGGTTGTTTTGAATGGCGCTTTCGCGAAATCGAGCTTGCGAGACCCGCCTGCCGGTAGGCAAGGTTCACGACTACAGGGAGAGCGCAGCGATAAAGAAAAAAAGATGAGGTATATGACAGCAGATAAAGTTAAAACATTTGACGTACTGATAGAGATTCCTAAGGGAAGTCGTAACAAGTATGAGTACGATTTTGAGTTGAAGAAGATACGATACGACCGTATGATATTTTCTTCTATGATGTACCCTGCAGATTATGGTTTTGTGCCAGAAACGCTAGCGCTAGATGGTGATCCATTAGACGTTCTTGTATTGGTAACAGAGCCCACTTTTCCTGGCTGCGTGATTGAAGTAAAGCCTATAGGTGTATTCCATATGGCAGATGAGAAAGGACCAGATGAAAAAGTAATTTGTGTACCTGTGAGTGATCCTATTGCAAGTAGAGTAAATGATCTTCCAGAATTGAACCAACACCTTATTAAAGAAATCGAACATTTCTTTCAAGTGTATAAAGATCTTGAAGAGAAAAAAGTAGATGTAGGCGGATGGGGAAATGTAGATGAAGCAAAAGATATAGTGGCAAAATGTATAGAACGTTATCACGATAGTGATGTGCCACGCCGTGAGGTAAGTATTTACTAAGAAAAAAAACAATTAATAGAATTAGCCTAAGGCGATTACCTAGAAGATAATCGCCTTTTTTGTTACCGTTGATTTCCCTACATTTGCCACGCTAAAAAATAATCAAAAACCAAAATTTATAATATGGAATCAATGATGATTTATATGCCAATTGTATTGGCTGTCGTAGGGTTACTTTATATGCTCGTAAAGCAATCTTGGGTGATGAAACAGGATGCCGGAGATGGAAAAATGAAAGAAATTTCTGATCACATTTACGAGGGAGCACTCGCTTTCTTAAATGCTGAATATAAGTTGCTTACTATTTTTGTATTAATAGTAAGTGTTTTATTAACTGTGGTTTCTTTTATAGTTCCTACCACGCACTGGCTTATTGTTATTGCTTTTGTTTTTGGAGCTGCTTTTTCGGCCTTTGCGGGAAATATAGGGATGAAAATTGCTACAAAAACAAATGTTCGTACTACCCAAGCAGCACGTACTAGTTTGCCTAATGCGCTAAAAATCTCTTTTGGAGGAGGTACGGTTATGGGACTTGGTGTAGCTGGACTTGCAGTACTTGGTCTAACAGCATTCTTTATCTTTTTCTTTCATTTCTTTATGGGAGGTGAGTGGACGAATACCATGGACATGACTATCGTATTAGAAACCCTTGCTGGGTTTTCATTAGGAGCAGAGTCTATCGCACTATTTGCTCGTGTGGGTGGAGGTATCTATACCAAAGCTGCCGATGTAGGAGCAGACCTTGTAGGAAAGGTAGAAGCAGGAATTCCAGAAGATGATCCTCGTAATCCAGCAACTATTGCAGATAACGTAGGAGATAACGTAGGTGATGTTGCAGGAATGGGAGCAGATTTATTTGGTTCTTACGTGGCTACGGTACTTGCGGCAATGGTATTAGGAAACTATGTAATTAAAGATATGGGCGGTTCTATTGCAGATGATTTTGGAGGAATAGGACCTATCTTATTACCTATGGCGATCGCAGGAGCAGGAATCATTATTTCTATCATAGGAACGATGCTCGTTAAAATTAAAAGTAACGATGCAAAAGAAGCTCAAGTAATGGGGGCACTTAATATTGGTAACTGGACGTCTATTGTTCTCGTAGCATTGGCTTGTTTTGCATTATGTAAATGGATGCTTCCAGAAACGATGCAAATGGAATTCTTTGGAGAAGGACTTGTTGAGGTAACTTCTATGCAAGTATTCTTTGCAACCTTAGTTGGACTTATAGTAGGAGCTGTAATTTCATCGGTAACAGAATATTACACTGGATTAGGTAAAAAACCTATTTTAAATATTGTACAGCAATCTTCTACAGGAGCAGGTACAAACATAATCGCTGGTCTTGCCACGGGAATGATCTCTACCTTCCCATCTGTATTATTATTTGCAGGTGCGATCTGGGCATCGTATGCTTTTGCAGGATTTTATGGTGTTGCACTAGCAGCATCTGCGATGATGGCAACCACAGCTATGCAACTTGCTATTGATGCTTTTGGACCTATATCTGATAATGCAGGAGGTATTGCAGAGATGAGTGAGCAAGAGCCTATCGTTCGTGAGCGTACAGATATTCTAGATTCTGTAGGAAACACAACCGCAGCAACTGGGAAAGGATTTGCAATTGCATCTGCAGCGCTTACTTCATTAGCCTTATTTGCGGCCTATGTAACCTTTACAGGAATTGACGGGATAAACATATTTAAGGCGCCAGTACTTGCGATGTTATTCGTAGGAGGGATGGTGCCGGTGGTATTTTCTGCACTAGCAATGAATGCAGTAGGAAAAGCCGCTATGGAAATGGTAGAAGAAGTGCGCCGTCAGTTTAGAGATATTCCTGGAATTATGGAAGGAACTGGAAAACCAGAATATGACAAGTGTGTTGCAATATCTACACAGGCCTCTTTAAAGCAAATGTTGCTTCCAGGAGTTCTTACCATAGGATTCCCGTTAGTGATTGCATTCTTGCCACTAGCTTTTGGAATGGATAATGTTGCTATAGCAGAAATGTTAGGAGGTTATATGGCTGGAGTTACGGTAAGTGGTGTGCTATGGGCTATTTTCCAGAATAACGCCGGAGGAGCTTGGGACAATGCTAAGAAGTCTTTTGAAGCAGGAGTAGAGATCAATGGTGAGATGACCTATAAAGGTTCTGACGCTCACAAAGCGGCTGTAACTGGAGATACGGTGGGAGATCCATTTAAAGATACTTCTGGGCCTTCTATGAATATCTTAATTAAACTTACGTGTCTAATAGGTCTTGTAATCGCTCCAATTCTCGGAGGGCATACAGAAGAAGGTCTGGCGCACTCTGAGGTTACTAAGGCTGTATTTATAGATGATAATGGTAACAAAACAGAGCTAACACTTGTGGGTGATTCTGATGTCAAGAAAATAGAGAAGCAAGTAGAGGTAGATATGACTACAGGAGATGACGGTATGGCTAAAGCTACTATTACCACAACTACAGTACTTAATGGTGAAGAAAAAATTGATACCAAAGTACTTGAGGGTACTTTGGAAGAAGTAAAGTCTAAAGTAGAGGCTATTAAAAATGTAGATGTTAAAGTAAAAGAAGGAAAAGAGATTATTATTAAAGTTGACGAGACAAAATAATCTTTAGATATATTGATGAGATAGTAAAAAAGCGAGCCATTAGGCTCGCTTTTTTACTATCTCATATTACGTGAGGTCTTATTTGCTTGCGACCTCTGGGGGGTATACTTGCATAATCTCGCTTACTATTTCTTGTATGCGAGCTTCGCGCTTATGTACATCTCCTGTAACGAGTGAAGCTGTTCCTTGTCCCTGCCAGACAAGCTGTTTGTTTGCTTTGTCTATAATATCTATATACAAAGTGCCTTCGGTTCTGGTAGACACGGTGTTGCCAAAGCCTCCGCCCCAGCCCCAAGGTCCGCCCCAGCCCCAGCCGCCGAAGCCGCCCCAGCCAAAACCACCCCAGCCAAAGCCTCCGCCCCAGCCCCAGTTGTTCTGGTAAACGTCTACACGCTCTTTTGCTTTGGTAAATATGCTTACAACGACCGCAGGATTTTCAGATTTTGTAAAACCTTTTGCACTCATCTCTGCATCTATGGCTCGAAGAATACGTTTTTTGTCAAGGTCTGAGATTTCTGCTTTATCTATACCTGGTTTGTAAAAGGCGTAGGTTTTATACTCGTTAAAATTAACGCTTTGGTCGTAGTCTGATGCAACACGCACTGTACTGCAAGAAGCTAGGAGTAGGATTGCTCCTAGTAATGGTAAAAGTCTTAGTGCTTTCATAGTTTTATTTTTATTCGTTACTAAATAACTTGTCTTCTACAATATTTGGTATCGTTACCTTAAGATTTGGCTCACTTTCCATCGCGCGTTTTATGGCAAAAATGGCTCCTTGGTTTCTTGCCCAATTGCGTCTTGCAATTCCGTTATTTACATCCCAGAAAAGCATTGATTGTAAGCGTCTTTCGGCTTCTTTACTACCATCAATAACCATACCAAAACCACCATTTATAACCTCTCCCCATCCAACACCTCCACCATTGTGAATGCTTACCCACGTAGCTCCTCTAAAACTATCGCCTATCACATTATGTATAGCCATATCTGCCGTAAATCTACTTCCGTCGTAAATATTACTCGTTTCTCTATATGGAGAATCTGTTCCAGAAACGTCGTGATGGTCACGTCCCAATATTACAGAACCTATCGTGCCACTAGCGATCGCATCATTAAAAGCTTTTGCTATTTCCATGCGTCCTTGAGCATCTGCATACAGAATACGAGCTTGAGAACCTACCACGAGTTTATTTTCTTGTGCTCCTTTAATCCACTGGATGTTGTCTTGCATTTGCTGCTGGATTTCTGGAGGGGCATTAAGGGCGAGTCGTTCTAAAACTTCACACGCTATCGCATCTGTTTTTTCTAAATCTTGTGGATCTCCAGAGGCACAAACCCATCTAAAGGGGCCAAACCCGTAGTCAAAACACATAGGTCCCATAATGTCTTGCACGTAACTAGGGTATTTAAAGTCGATGCCATTTTCGGCTAGAATATCTGCTCCCGATCGAGAGGCTTCGAGTAAAAAAGCATTCCCGTAATCAAAGAAGTAAGTGCCTTTTGCAGTATGAGCATTTACAGTTGCGGCATGGCGTCTAAGGGTGCTTTTTACGCTTTCGCGAAAGCGTTCTACATCATTTGCCATCATATGGTTTGCCTCCTCAAAGGTATAGCCCATAGGATAATATCCTCCTGCCCAAGGGTTATGAAGTGATGTCTGGTCACTACCGATATCTATATGAATGTTATGTGTATCAAAGGCTTCCCAGACTTCTACCACATTCCCTTGGTAGGCGATCGATACGGTTTCTTTTTGGTCTAGGGCTTTTTTTACACGAGTGACAAGGGTGTCTGTATCTTTAATAACTATATCTACCCAGCCTTGAGAATGTCTGGTATGCACAGCCTTTGGGTTTACTTCTGCACACACCGTCACACATCCTGCGATGTTCCCAGCTTTGGGCTGAGCGCCACTCATTCCCCCCAATCCGGAGGTAACAAAGAGTCCACCTTTAGGAGACTTACCTATTTTTCTAAAGGCATTGAGTACCGTGATTGTCGTTCCGTGCACAATACCTTGCGGGCCAATGTACATATAGCTACCCGCTGTCATTTGCCCATATTGAGTAACGCCTAGGGCATTAAATTTCTCCCAGTCGTCAGGCTGGCTATAGTTAGGAATCATCATTCCATTAGTTACCACCACACGTGGAGCCTCCTTATGAGAAGGAAATAAACCTAACGGATGCCCAGAATACATGACCAGCGTTTGCTCATCATTCATTTGAGCGAGGTATTGCATTGTGAGTCTGTACTGTGCCCAATTGCTAAAAACGCCTCCATTACCACCGTAGGTGATGAGTTCGTGAGGGTGTTGTGCCACTGCGTGATCTAGGTTATTCTGGATCATGAGCATAATGGCTTTGGCTTGCTCGCTCTGGCCTGGATACTCACTTATAGGTCTGGCATATATTGTATAGTCAGGTCTGTACCTGTACATATAAATACGGCCATAGGTGTCTAGCTCTTCTTTAAATTCTGGCAAGAGCGTAGCGTGATGCTTTGGGTTAAAATACCGAAGGGCATTGCGCAAGGCGAGTTGCTCTTCTTCTTGCGAAAGGATTTTTTTACGCTTTGGCGCGTGATTAACTTCTGGGTCGTATGGTTTAAGAGTAGGAAGTTCTGAAGGGATTCCTTGTAATAGTTCTTCTTTAAAAGTCATTTGTTAGATAATAAGAGTGAGTAATTTACAATGCGTGTACTTGTAAATCGCTAGGGATACCTAATGTCTACCCTATGGTGTGTTTTTGCCACACGTCTTTTATAAAGGCACAGTCCCCTATCCATTTTTTTTCTGGCTATTGGTTTTCTTGTCAAAACCGTAAGGACAATGGCGACAGCCACTCTCACAGCAATAACCTCTTTTAAGGTGGTACTGTTCTGTAAAACATCTATATCCCTCTGGAGTGAGGTAGTAATCTCCATCTTCTATGGGAATATGCTTTTTAAGATGATTCATAATACTACAAAGATAGGAAGACTGGCGCGATACTTGTATGAAACAAAACTGTTAACAAGTGCGTACATAAGTTATGTTGCTTGTGAAGTGTAACTATCTGATAATGAATTAGATTTAATCTATGCTTTTAGTAGTTAATAAATATTTACTGCGTAATCGGTTTGTGGGGATCACTTTGTGGCCTTTTATTGTGATGAAGCATAAAGGTCTCAAGACAGACCCTGTCTTTATCAATCACGAGCGTATTCATTTACGGCAGCAGCTCGAGATGCTCATCCTTCCTTTTTTCGTATGGTACGGCTTGGAATATTTGGCAAGACTCATACAGTATAAAAATTGGTATGTGGCCTATCGCAATATCTCTTTTGAGAGAGAGGCCTATGCAAATGAAGAAGATCTTACCTATCTCAAGGATAAGAAGTTGTGGAGTTTTATGCGTTTTTTGTAAATCTCAAAGTACCTTTGGTGTACATATGTCTGTAAATTTAATCCAAGAGATTTCCCTTCCGTATGATGTGACTTTGTGCATACAAAGAGAAGACTTGGTGCATCCTCAAATACAAGGTAACAAATATAGAAAGTTGCGGTATAATCTTGCTTTCGCGAAAGCAAACTCTTACAAAACCCTTATTACTTTTGGAGGAGCCTATTCTAATCATATTGCGGCGACTGCTATTGCGGGTTCTTTGGAAGGTTTTAAGACAATTGGAGTCATACGAGGCGAAGAGTTAGGTGTTGATCTCGAAAAGACATTGGCTCAAAATCCCACCTTATCAAGTGCACGAGATCACGGGATGGATTTTGTATTTGTCTCAAGATCAGCCTATCGAGATAAAGATACTGATGAATTTAAAAGGCCATTGTTAAAAGCGTATCCGGATGCTTACCTGATTCCTGAAGGAGGGACGAACAAACTCGCCGTACAGGGTTGTGCAGAAATTTTGGATGGTCATGGAGCAAATTTTGATTACATATGCTGTCCAGTTGGTACAGGAGGAACCATAAGCGGAATAATAGAATCATCTGGGGTGCAACAGAAAGTACTTGGTTTTCCTGCATTAAAAGGAGGTTTTCTTTCAGATGAAATTAAAAAGTGGACTTCAAAAACAAATTGGGAATTGATGTCTGAGTATCATTTGGGTGGGTATGCAAAGATGGATGCAGTACTCATAAGCTTTATAAATAACTTTCAAAAGAAGCACAATATTTTGTTGGATCCTGTCTATACGGGTAAGATGATGTTGGGTGTTTTAGATCTAATTTCTAAAGGGTATTTTCCGTCAAATACTCGTATTTTAGCAATCCATACTGGGGGTCTACAAGGAATAGAAGGGATGAATAAGAAACTCCTGCAAAAAGGCCTTCCACTAATACAGTATACAGAATGAAAATGCGCTTATTACTTATAATGATCACTGGTTTTCTTATAACTAGTTGCGGAGGGAGTAAAAAGATCTCTCAGAATTCAAAAACTAACCCAGATACAACAGTCACTTCATCAGTAAACAAATCAGACACTACGTCTGAGGATGAAACGACTATCGTTCCTTCTATACCTAAAGATAATGTGAGTGCTTATGTACAAGAATATGCGGCTATCGCTCAAGAAGAAATGCGACAATATGGAATACCGGCGAGTATTACCTTAGCACAAGGTGTTTTAGAATCTGGAGCCGGTAACGGAGAGCTGGTAAAGAAGGCTAATAATCATTTTGGGATTAAGTGTCACGACTGGAAAGGAGCCACAGTATATCATGATGATGATGAAAAAGGAGAGTGTTTTAGAAAGTACAGCCTTCCTAAATTCTCATACCGTGACCACTCGTTATTTCTAACGAACAGAGGTCGTTATTCGAGTCTCTTTAAGTTGCCTAAAGATGATTATAAGGGCTGGGCAAAAGGACTAAGAGCCGCTGGTTATGCAACTGACAAGAAATATCCAGATAAATTAATTCGTATTGTAGAGAAGTATCAATTGTATAGATATGACGGTGAAGTACTTGGTAAAGAGGAAAGTGATTATAGAAAAGTAGTAGATAAAAAAGACCAGCATACGGTCAAAAAAGGTGAGACATTGTACCGCCTTTCTAAGAAATACAATATTAGTGTAGAGGATCTTAAGAAAATAAATAGTCTTGACGGAGACGAAATCTTTGAAGGGCAAGTATTATATGTGCAGCCTTTTGAAAGTGGTTATTAGTATATGATATACAAAAGAAGTAGTGCACTCTTTGCAGAGGCACAAAAAGTAATACCAGGTGGCGTAAATAGCCCAGTAAGAGCGTTTAAAGCTGTAGGAGGTGATCCTATATTTGTTAAAGAAGCAAAGGGAGCGTACCTCTATGATGAAGATGGTAGAAAACTCATAGATTATATCGCTTCTTGGGGTCCAATGATTTTAGGACACGCCCATCAGCCTGTAGTAGATGCAGTTGTTGAAAAAGCACAAAAAGGCACCTCGTTTGGGATGCCTACAGCTATAGAAACAGAGATTGCAAAGCTCGCGGTATCTATGGTTCCAGGTATTGATAAAATTCGTTTTGTAAATAGCGGTACAGAAGCATGTATGAGTGCGGTAAGACTTGCTCGTGGGTTTACAGGGAGAGAGAAAATCATCAAGTTTGCAGGTTGTTATCACGGGCATTCAGATTCTTTTTTGATTCAAGCGGGGAGCGGTGCAGTTACCTTTGGATCGCCTAACAGTCCTGGAGTTACTCAAGGAACGGCAAAAGATACCTTACTGGCAGATTATAATAATCTTGATCAAGTACAAGCACTTTTTGAAGCAAATGAAGGCGAGATCGCTGGAATAATAGTGGAACCCGTAGCTGGAAATATGGGTTGTATACCTCCAGCAACTGGATTTTTAGAAGGCTTGAGATCCCTTTGTGATACACACGACTCATTACTCATTTTTGATGAGGTGATGACTGGGTTTAGACTTGCCCGTGGAGGTGTTCAAGAACTAATGAACGTACGAGCAGATATTGTTACCTATGGTAAAGTAATAGGAGGAGGGCTTCCTGTAGGAGCGTTTGCTGCTCGAACGGAGATCATGAGCCATCTTGCTCCAGAGGGACCTGTGTATCAAGCAGGAACCTTAAGTGGTAACCCGCTTGCGATGGCGGCTGGACTTGCGATGCTTACGGAGTTAAACACGGGAGATGTTTTTGAGAATCTTGCCAAAAAGACGGCCTACCTCCATGAAGGAATGAATGCTGTACTTCAAGAAGCTGGTCTTACGTACACGATCAACAGATTAGGCTCTATGATTTCTGTGCATTTTGCAAAAGATCCAGTGATAGATTTTAAAACTGCAGCTGCCGGAGATAATGATACATTTAAAAAGTTCTTTCACGGTCTTCTTGCCGAAGGGATATATATCGCTCCTAGTGCTTATGAGAGTTGGTTTTTGAATGACGCTCTTTCTTATGAAGATTTAGACATGACCATAGCCGCTGTTAAAAAGGTAGCGCAAACTCTTTAAAAAATAAAAGGTGTGCTTTTCTTTACGAGGAGCACACCTTTTTCAATCTAATGATCAATCTTCTTTAATTACTTCTTCTTCCTCTTTCTTTTTGACCCCCTTTTTGGTGTCGCTGTTTAGCCATTCTTCGCCATTGCTTAAATTGATCTTCTGTTAGGATACGTTGCATTTTATTTTGAACTGCGATTTTAGCATCTAACATTTCATTCTTACGAGCTAGGCGATCTTCTTTTGTAGGTTGCTCATTGTTATCCCTGTTTTTTCGCGCTTCCATATGAGCTTTCCGCTTTTTTGCCTGTTCTAAATTAACTTGATATACTTGATCTGATTGGGATTCATTTAGAGCCAATGCAAGTGTCATTTTTTTAGTTTGCAATGTGGCTATTTCATCTGCACTTAATTTTTGTATTGCGCGGTGGTTTCCTCTTTGAGCACTTGCTGTTATTGCCATTGTGGCAATTAAAATCATTACTATTTTTTTCATTGTTTTTCTTTTTGTTTGTCTCTATGACTATAGAAAATGACATTGGTTTAATTCAATAGATTATTTAACATAACTTTTTGAATAGTAAAGGGCTATCGGGATTATCCTTTAAAAGGAATACTCATCATAACTTATAGTTCACAAACCAGAGGGTACCCTAGACGAAGTGTAGTTTTTTAGTACTAAGGTGTGGCTATATATTAGCACTATACTATTTGTAAGGTTTTCCTTGTATGATAGTCTTAATGGTTAGTTTGTTTGTAATACCACTTCCAATTTTCAATCAGGAGATTGATCCACTTATGCCAAAAGGTAGGAATGATTGGAGGTGGTATTTTATGTAGTACGCTTTCGCGAAAGCGCCCTCATAAATAAGTCTTAAGCATAAAAGAAGAGGTCACAATATTAACCCATAAAAAAAGCTGACTATCTTTTGGTAGTCAGCTTTTAAATTAATTAAGGTCCTTGTCTTATCCCTTAGGATCTAAAATCATATTGATTCTCTCCACAAGGTCTTCTGTATGAATTTTACTCATACGATCGCGTATCCTACTGTTTTGTAAGGTGCGTTTAAGCTCTTTAAGTTCTGCTCTTACGACGGCGCGTATATCACTCTGACTCACATCTATATTTGTTCTAGAACTGAAACGGGACGCTGGTCCTTGTTCCTTAGTCATCAGATATTCTAGGCGCTCTACATAGGCGCGTTGCAAGTTACGGCGATAGATATCTATGGTTGATCTAGAAGATACTTCGCTAAACAAACCGTTGCGAGTGTCTGCCATCATTTCCATAAAGGTATATGCGCTAGCTCCGTTAAGGGCTTCATTTTCTAACATGCGAGCTGCTCTCCCAAAGTCTAGTAAATTATTGAGTGTACGTGTCTGGAAACGTCGTATGCGCTCTACACTTCCAGCCGATTCTATTTTATCAAAAATATTTTCGTCAATGAGCCAGTTTTGAGTGCTAAAGAGGTTTGCCTGTAGGAATGCTAAGGCTTCTTTTTGTTTGGCTTTATCTACGTGTGTGTACACTGCTCCTTCTTGGTCATAGGTCTTATACATTTCGTAAACACCACCTACATTAGCTGTTACGTGACCCATATAGCGATTGTATTGCGATAATACTTGGCCGTACATTTTATCCAGCTCGTCGTAGTTTTGACCATCTTCTGCAGTCCATTTAATGAGGTTAGGGATGATACGTTTAAGATTTGCAATACCATAGGCACTTGCTTTCATAGCGTCATCACCTAAGTCTTCTGTTTGAGAACTCGGATCTATAACGCCTCTTTGCTGCCTTCCAAAACGATACATAGGGTCTCCTGCGTGCTCTAGGATCCAACTGTCTAATATTTCTTTTTCATCTTCTGCACTAGATGCTTCTGGAATAGGGCGATAGCCCCACTTGATAGCGTATTTGTCATACACACCAATGTTAGGCATTAAAGCAACATCACCATCTCCTGGTTGTGCAACATAGTTAAAACGCGCATAGTCCATAATAGAAGGAGCTGTCCCATACTTTTTAGTAAATGCTGGATCTCTTAATTTATCTACAGGATATGCTACACTGCTTCCCATATTGTGCGGAAGTCCAAGCGTGTGGCCTACCTCATGAGAGCTCACAAAACGTATTAAGCGTCCCATAATTTCATCCTTAAACTCATTGCTTCGAGCTTCTGGATTGATAGCCGCTGTTTGTACAAAGTACCAGTTGTGCAACAAGGTCATCACATTGTGGTACCAGTTAATATCACTTTCTAAAATCTCCCCAGAGCGAGGATCACTCACGTGAGGTCCATTGGCATTTGGAATTGGAGAAGCCAGGTAACGCACTACGCTATAGCGCACATCTTCTGGACTCCAATCTGGATCTTCTTCTACAGTAGGAGGATCTGCAGCAATAATGGCATTTTTAAAACCTGCTTCTTCAAAAGCGACTTGCCAGTCTTCTATACCTTGCTTAATGTAAGGCACCCATTTTTTAGGAGTTGCTCTATCTATGTAGTATACGATTTGTTTTTTAGGCTCTACGAGTTCACCTCTCTTAAAGGCCTCCATATCCTCGTCTTTTACTTCTAGTCTCCAGCGGTCTAGATAGCGTACTGTCTTGCTCTTTTGAACTTCTAGACCGTAGTCTGTTTGCCCGCGTCCAAACCATCCTACACGCTCGTCAAACATACGACGTTGCATAGGTACTTCTGGAAGTAAGATCATAGAGTTGCTCATCATAAGTGATAGTGTTCCTGTGGCACTGTTAGAAGGTGGCTCAGAAGCCGCATATGTTTTTACACTGCGCACTTCAATATTCTGAGGGTAACTGCGTATAGTATCTATATAAGAGCGCTTCGCATCCAGTTTTGTAACCTTCATACTCTTACGGCGTCGTTGTGGTAACCCTAGCGGCTTTACGTCTGTAGTAAAAAGATTTGTGGCATCTATTACGGTATTGCGGTTGCCCGAGACAGTATCTTTTTTATAAGCTTTAATATCAAAGGCATACAGTACTGGCTCAAAATTACTGTTCTTTACAGCTTCTGAAATAGGGAGTGAGTCTGCCGCAAATACTTGGTGAGAAACCACACGTAACAATACTTTTTTATCCTTTACTTCCCATCGCAATACCGAGGTGTTTTGTTTTCCACCACCAAAACCTAATCCATTTGCTGTCTTTGCAATACGAGTAACCATAAGCATCTCTCTTCCAAAAAGAGAGTCTGGTATTTCGTAAAAATAGTTGTCATCTAGTTTGTGAACAGTAAAAAGCCCTTCGTCTGTTTTGGCTTCTTTTGTGATCACTTTGCCATACGGTTTGATGGCATTTTTCTTCTCTTTTGCTTTGCTTTTTGGGGCGGTTGCTTTGTCTGCAACTTTAGACTGAGAGGCGCCACAGCTTGCGATGGTAATGGCGAGTAGTACTCCCAGTAGGAACCTGAACGTTCTTTTCATTTGGTTTGATTTTTAGTGCCCTCAAGGTACAGACCATATTGCTTTTTAGGTGTTAAGAAAATCACAACAAGGCAAGGGTGGTTTCATAAATTTTTGAACCATTGAGTTTGGCTTTTATCCACGCAAAAATGCTTAACATGAAGATATCTTCTTGGGCTAGTGAGTTGGTGGTGAATTGGGTTTTTACGCTTTCGCGAAAGCGGTCTTCTCCCACCACACTAGGGTTGTTAAAGATTTTTGTAAAAATGCCTATAAAGCGCTTGAGTCGTACTTCTGTATTGATAATGGATTTGTAGCTCCTTTTAAAACGTCGTAACTGGGAGTTTACAAGGTCTATATATTCTAGCTCGTAGTAAATGATTAGGGCTGTCAGGTCTTTCTTTATCACCCAATCCTTACCTAGTCTTTCCTCATACCAAGCGTCTGTATGTTTGAGTAAATTAAGGGTGGTAAGCGCCTTTTTATATAATTCTTGCTGCGTGTAAAAAACAACCAGTGCCATAACGAGATCTGGATCGGGCTGTTGTTTCTTTAAGCTAGAGATATGAGATTCTATTTCTGAGATTGCATTCTGGGCGTATCCAGAATAGTTTGCAATAAAAGAATTGATGAGGAGGTAGCTTTCGCGAAAGCGGGATTCCCACTTCTCGTTGTTAAGGCTCATTTCTTCTTTCATTAAGGAGAGGTAATGACTCGCTTGATCAAAATTACGCACTCTAAAATGAGCATTTGCCATAAAATAGAGAACCTGTATGTGGTAAAAACGCTCTTTCTCTAGGATAATTTTTTTATTCTTTATGAGTCTATACGTATGCTTGATGAACGGAAGTGCTTGGATAAAGTTATGATCCAGATGTGCCGCTTTATTGATAATTTCTAAGAGTTGAAAGAAGGACTTAAAGCTAAAGGTCTCATTGATTGTGATGTTAAAGCTGTTGAGTATTTCTTCTACGGTAGGCTGTATCCCTTTTTTGAGAAGCGCTTCGTTAAAGACCAACGCTCTTTTAATGTGAGCGTAGGCCATATTGAGTTGTTCTTGTTGTATAAAGCGACGCTGGTTTTCTTCTGTGGCTTTTGTAAGTATATCTAAGTCTACGTCTGGATGAAGATGGCTGTACTGCCATTGTGTGTGATAGCTTTCTGTAAGGGCGGTATATAGGTTGAGCTCTAGTGCTTTCTGGGTAGCTTTCTTCAGCACTTTTTGAGCGACTTTGGGTTGGTTTTGTTCGTACAGAATGCGAGAGGTGAGTATCCATTTAAAGACGTGCATATCATCAGAAGTTTCTGTCTGGAAATTGCGTGTGGCGATAAAATCTATCAAGGCGTCTTGAAGCCTTTTTGATAATGCGTGATAGGCATTGCGATTAGGTTTTCCATATAATGCAATGTCTATATTTTTAAGGGGTGTGTTCTTTCTAAGGAGCGTATAAAGCTCTAAATTTTTTGTGTCTGATCTTTTGTTTTTAGAGCGTAAGTATGCCTTAAAAGCGGTGTTTTCTTCAGGGGTTAGGTGAGTGATTAGCGATAAAATACTCATTTTATATCGTAAGTTTTATTTATATAAAATTAGTTATTATAATATAAAAATAGAACTATTTAATAATTTAGGCGTAAGTATTATTGATTTTTTTGATTTTTTAACTACGGGAGTCACCGCATCTTTGGGCCATAATCAAACAATACTAATTATGGAAAATTTAGAAAAAACAGGAACGACTGAGATTAAGAAAAAAGAAAAACAACCATTTACCAATAAGCCTACAGGTGCTTTTATAAGTGCTTCTTGGAGTGCCTTATTTATAGGTATGGTTTCTTTTTGTGTAGGACTATGGAATGCAAATATGTATCTCAATGAAAAGGGATATTACTTTACCGTATTGCTCTTTGGGTTATTCTCTGTAGTGTCAGTACAAAAAAGTGTACGTGATAAATTAGAGGGCATTCCGGTAACAGAAATCTATTATGGGATAAGTTGGTTTGTCACCATTGTTTCGATCTTATTATTAGTAATAGGCCTTTGGAATGCAGACTTAGACTTAAGTGAGAAAGGATATTATGGAATGTCATTCACACTAAGTTTGTTTGCTGCAGTGGCCGTACAAAAGAATACGAGAGACATAAAGTGGTCAGAAACATTAGAGAAATAAGACAACAAAAGCACCGTGGCAGCGGTGCTTTTATTGTTTGATTGGGTTTCTTGTAAACCCTTACCCAATGGCCTTTAAGGTTATTGGGTTTTTTAATGAGATTATCCTAGATGTATGGTACAGCTTGATGCCGTGCCAAACCATTGTACACGATACTTAGAGGCCGTTCTGTACACAAAATCTCTTAAGATTCTAGGGATAAAAGCCAGTAATGCGGCTACTCGTTGCCATTTTGGAATGTTAGAAACTATTCGTAAAAAGCCATCTGAGTGGGTATGTAGTCCTTGCGCATCAATTAAAATAACAGTGTCTAGACTTTTTGTATCTCTATTGTGAAGGCGAAGTAGATTCTGACCTTTAGGGGACTGAAAGGCAACAAATTCAAACATACTTGGAGGAGCGAATTTAAGAAGCCAGCCTACTACGCCATTGCATAGATTACATTCTCCATCAAATATGATGATGTCTTTTTGGTGAGATGATTCCATTTTGTAATTGTTTCGTTGTGAAATCTCTGTCGCACATTTCTATGGATCATTTCAAGAATTGTATTAAATATGTTGTTAAGGAGGATAATGTTTTTACTAAAGCAACATCTTATTTCTTATGTAAGTAATACTCTTGTAGTACATAGTAGGCCTTTTTCTTCTCTCCTTTTTCAGAGAGTAAACCTTTGCGATTCCATCCGTCTTGTATTTCGGGTAATACTCGTCTAGGAGATTTAAAATCGATAAGAATCCAAGGTGAAAAACCTGCAAGTTGCTCTATCGGGTCAATCATTTTAAGGGTTTCTTGATAGAGGTATTCTTGATAGTCTTCTGTCCACCGCTGGTCGCGATTTCCGGTATGGCCATATTTTGCACCTGCTCCAAACTCCGAAATCAGGACAGGTTTATCTACATCTATTTGCCATTGTATGGTTTGGCATTTCTCTACAGGGCCGTCATACCAACCTATGTATTGATTAAAACTAAGAATATCAACTTGGGACGCAAAAGGGTCTGAAATGGTCCTGATTAATGGGTTGCCATTATAGTTGCTTTGTTCTAAGGCCGCGCTAATGAGTCTGGTAGGGTCTTTTTCTCGGGTAAAAGTGGCTAGCTTGTTTAAAAAAGTATTTCTTGCAGTGCTCGTAGGTGTCTCGTTTGCCATAGACCAAATAATTACACTAGCTCTGTTTTTATCTCTTGTTATTACTTCTGATAGTTGATTTTGGGCATTTGCATAGGTATCTTGATTTCCCCAATCTATGGTCCAGTACACGGGATTTTCTTCCCAAACGAGTATGCCCATTTTATCTGCCAGTCTCACCATATGTTCATTGTGTGGGTAGTGTGCGAGTCGCACATAATTACACCCTAATTCTTGAGCCCAAGTAAGTAACTGTAATGCATCTTCTTTAGAGTGCCCACGACCACCACGCATAGGACTTTCTTCGTGAATGGAGATTCCTTTTAAAAATAGGGAAGTATTGTTAAGCAGGATGTCTGATCCCTTAGTTCTGATGGTTCTAAATCCAATCTGATCTGTGAGGGTTTCATTATCTACGCTAATTTGCACATCATATAAGAATGGAATTGCAGGAGACCAAAACTGTATGTTTTGAGCGCTTATTTCTTGGTCTATACAACCTTCTTCATTCGCGATAAACTCACTGTTAATATGGAGTTCTGGAATAGTCACTCTTATCTTTTTTGAAGATTTCTGATCTCCATTTAATTTGATTTTGCAAATAATTTTCTTGTTGTCTTTGGGATCAAGTTGTATGAAGTAGTCTTGAATAAAAACTTTAGGGGTTTCAACAATTTTTACGTCTCTTGTAATGCCGCCGTAGTTCCACCAGTCTGTATTTAAAGTAGGGACTCCTTCTTTTTTTCTTTTGTTATCCACTTTAACTACTAAGAAGTTGCCTTTTTCTCTAAGTAAGTGAGTTACTTCGAAGTTAAAAGGGGTAAAACCACCTATATGTTTTCCTAATTTTTTGCCATTGAGGTATACGTCCGTTTCATAATTTGAAGCGCCAAAGTATATGAAAACACGATTGTCGTTCTCTGATTTTTTATAATCAAAGGATTTTTTATACCATAGCGTTCCTTCGTAGTATAGGAGTTCTTTTTTTTGCGTATTCCAATCACCTGGAACCTGTAGGGTATCCATTTTATCAAAATCATATTCAACTAGGTCTTGAGGGTTTTGAGCTTTTGCATTCATAAAGAAAGCACCGTTTCCAGGGTTTTCTTGGTTCTCAAACGGTTCATATCTATAGTTGTAAAAACCATTTTCATAAGGATCTATAATATTGTTCCAAGCACCTGATAAGGAAGTGGTATTACGGTTATAAGTGTTAACGAGTAAAGGTTCTTGAGCAAATAGCGAGGTAGTTACTAGCAGAAATACTGTATAAAAGAGGTGTGCTTTTTTCATATTTAAAAAAATAACTCGTGCATAAATCGTCCAGGTACAAATGTAAAACCTCCTGCTATAATAATAGCTCCAAAATAAAGTAGTATCATCTTGCGTTTATGAGCTCTTACATTGCCTTTTTTGATAGCCGTATAGGCAGTAGGAACTGTATACATCGTTAAAAAACTAAAGAGGTGTATCCATCCAAAATGCCCTAAAAATTGTGGACCTACTGCCGCAGGCATAAATAAAGTGACAAAGGCAGTAAAAAGCATCAAAACCATATAAATCCTTCCAAAATTTTTATGGATGGAAGTGCCTTTTTTTATCAAGAGTAACACGGTTCCTATAAAAAAACAAGGAACGACTGTAGCGAGATGCAGATACATCAGGGTTTCATAATGCATAGGTTATCCTTTGTTTTTGATTTCGTAACGGCGCATAGGCATGCCATCTATTATGCTATATAAATCTGGAGCTGTTATAGTTGTTTTTTGCTGTCGTTTTTTCCCGCCATCTAAACCTAAAAGAGTGACAGAAAATGGCGCTTCATTTTTTTTGACAAGCATTTGTAAGGTTCCTTTAAGTGTTCCACTTGTTGAGGGAATCGTATTTTGAAATGAAATTTTCTGATAGGTGTTTCCTATTACTTTATAGAGTATTATTTTTCTTTCGCATAGAGCCGTTGCTTGACCGTCTAAAGCTGCGAGCTGTGCTTGGTATTCTGGAGAAGAGGCATCTGATGTTTGTACAATAAGTATTCGTGATTTCCATTGATGTTCCGATAGGTCTTGAGCACAGGCGCTACAGGCAAAACAACATAGCCATGCAAAAGAGAGTTTTTTAATAATCAAAAATTCTTTACAAAACATAGTTCCTTAAAAGTACATCCTTTCTTAGAGATTAAAAAGAGAGTGTGTATTTAATAAACCGTAGAGTCGTACTATTTATTTGGAGTAAGTAACCACCGCCTATCTTGTGGCTTATGGTCTTTAGAAAATTGTGAAGGTTCCATTAAGAAGTATTTGTTGTCATAATCAAACTCGAATTTATCCTCGGTAACTATAGTGTAGCCCGCGGCCCAAGTAGCATCACACAAATACCACTTACCGTTAAGTTTTACAGCATTCCAAGAATGGTTAGGAGGATCACCTTCTTTAAATTGTTTGGCATTTGCAAGGCCAAAACCGTTTACGATCTCACACTCTATACCAGCATACTGTGTCATTTTTTGGATCAAGTAAGCATAGCCCGTACACACGGTGGATTTATCTTTTTGCAAGGTGACAAATACTTTTGCGGTAAAGGTATGTTGCCATTGTTTAAGTTCTTGTGGAGAATTGCGCAGTTTTTTCACTTGACGGTCATTTGTAGAAAGTAAGTGATTATTACCCTCAATAGTATGGGTTACCCAATAGTAAATGGCTCTAAAACGCTCTACATCTGTAGTTAGATGGGCGGTAAGCTTATATGTGAGTACTGGTAGGTTAGAAAGATCTTCTCCTAAATACTGGCGCGCATTTGTCTCTGCACGAGTAAAGTCTATATGTGTAAAGTCCTGCTGTTGCCCGGTAACGGGGTACAATATAAAGAAGAAGATTCCTAAAAATAGAGAGATTTTCATGCGACAGGCTTAGTCATTAATAGAAGTCGTGCATCTCGCTACAGGCTCAGTACGAAGAGCCCCTATTATTAAAATCTCCTCACCTTCAAGGTAAGGCTCTATAAAGTAGCTGTTCTCCTTGATGACAAACTCGTGGTCTGTATATGCCAGAGAGCTTATGATGAGGACATCATTTTCTTTTAGGTCTTTCGGGAAAGTAAAAGCACCGTTCTCATCTGCTTGAACGCCTATTTGAGTGCCTTTAAGAGTAATGGCTGCATAGGGAAGCGGCCCGTTTGCTGTGAGTACTTTTCCGGCAACTGTACGTTCTGTTTGAGCAGTAGCTCGGTGGGATACTAGTCCTAATAGCCCTAAGGCACATAAGGATACCATTGTTTTGACATAGCTCAATTTACTTGTTGAGGTTTGTGTTTTCATAATAAAAATGTTTTTGTTTGATTCAAACTTAGACACCTTTAGGTCTACAAGCAATGTACAGTGAGTAAACAGGACGTTTGGATGAGTAAAACGGTTTTTGCTGTTATGAATGGTTTGACTTATAACGAAGACTATAGATCAAAATTAGTTTAAACAAGCTTGTTTTTTACCTCAGTTCTTTGTTGTACAGCGTTTTTTATTCGATTGGTATGTGCAAATCAACTATGAATTTATTCTCTGGATGTTCCCTGTAATCATTGTGATAAATTTCAAATGGATTTTCAGGACTCTTTTTATATCCGTTTTCGTTCATCCAAATAAATAGGCTTGTCCAAGATTTTTCGAATTCGTTAGGTGTGATTTCAAAACGACCAACGATGCATTTTCCTTTGTTAATAGTCAATTTATTAATCTCGCCTTCAGCTTCGAAAGGTTTATCTGTTATTAAAAATATGCTCATCCGAACTTTGTCGGGTGCCGTAACTTTAATACTATCGTAGAAAAGTCTACCAATCTTAGCTTCTGGGTCTTTCAATAGGTCTTTTGAATTTGCCCATTTTATAAGTGTTTCAAAGCCATTTTCAACACTGTTTATTCCAATATGCGTTACTCCTGCAAGATTCAATTCAGGTGTGTCTTTAATCTCAATGTTTGCATTCATTTTTATCCATTTTTTTAGATTATTAATGATGCAAATATATTTTTCATAGTCAGGATACTCTTGTCCATTCTTGCTTTTGAGTTGACGAATCTTGCTATGTCTATTTGGGTTTTGTTTTTTAAATTCAGTTGGGCTTACTCCATAATATTTTTTGAAAGTTCTTGAATAGGATGAACTATCACTAAATCCGTATTTGTGCGCTATTTCTGTTGCAGTGATACTTTTATGTAGTAAATCCAAGGCTGATTTTTCAATTCTCCGTCTAGTTACATATTCGTTTATAGTTTCTCCAGTAATGAATTTAAAAACCCTATGGAAATGAAATGGTGAGAAAAAAGCAATTTCAGAAACTACGTTTAATGACAAATCCAATTCCAAGTATTCGTCAATAAATTCAAAAACTAGGTTAATTCGATTTTTGTAATCAGCTTGTATTTCTTTATTTAATATTTTCATGTATGGTCAAATGCTTTATAGCTGCTAGGTTATGAGTAGTAGAGGGTTTAAACCAATCAACTATATGGGGGTAATATACTTGATTAAACACAAAAATGGTTCGAGGTAAGAATCAAATGATTATAAATCTTGTTGTAAGTAGTGTAGGCTTCCCTGTAGGCTTCCCCTTTTTGTAGGCTTCCCCTTTTTGTAGGCTTCCCCATAAATGTAGGCTTCCCCATAAATGTAGGCTTCCCCATAAATAGGACAGTTACTAATTCGAATTTACTAACTTTAAAT
>JAHDIF010000017.1 GCA_020630915.1 Dokdonia sp. | reverse complement strand
AGCGCAATGTCTGAAACCTACTAATTTCTGCCGAGTTTCTTGTGTGATGCTGAAACGAGTTCAGCATGACGGCCACTGCGTCACCCTGAATTTATTTCAGGGTCTCACTAGTTGCTTATTCAATTTACATACTATTTTTTTCTGAGTTTCTTGTGTGATGCTGAAACGAGTTCAGCATGACGGGAACTTTACTCCAATAACTCATCATCTGCATTTGCTCTTTTAATGAGAGCGTCTGGAAGTGCTTTCTTGGCTTTGGCGCCCATTTTTTTAAGGTTTTCAACACGAGTAATGAGGTTTCCGTTGCCTTCTACTAGTTTGTTCATAGCTGCGCTATACCCGCTTTTTGCATCATCCATTTTCTTGCCTACTGCGGTAAGATCTGTCATCAGACCGTGAAATTTATCATACAAACCTCCTGCCTGTCTCGCAATTTCTATAGCGTTTTGCTGTTGCTTCTCATTGTTCCACATGGAGTCTATGGTGCGCAAGGTAGCGAGTAGGGTAGACGGAGTAACAATCACTATATTTTTCTCAAAAGCCTGGTTGTATAATTGATTGTCTGAGTTAATCGCGATGGCAAATGCGGGTTCAATGGGGATAAATAAAAGCACAAAATCTGGACTTTCAATTTCATACAGATCTTGATAGTTCTTATCACTCAACTGTTCTATATGGCGTTTTAAATCTGCCACGTGTTGTTTTAGGTGTAGCGTACGTTGGTCTGTATCTTCTTCATTTACAAATCGTTCATAAGCCCGCAGCGATACTTTACTATCTACAATCATTTTTTTATGATCTGGCAAGTTTATGACCACATCGGGTAGTACACGACTGCCATCTTCTCTAGTAAAGCTTTTCTGGATAAAGTATTCTCGATCTTTCTCCAGTCCTGATTTTTCAAGAACACGTTCTAAAACGAGTTCTCCCCAATTTCCTTGTGTCTTACTATCGCCTTTAAGTGCTTTGGTAAGGTTGTTTGCCTCTTTAGACATCTGTTCATTAAGCGCAGTAAGATTTTTTATTTGCTCTCGCAAAGCAGTGCTTCTTTCTATATGATCCTTTTGGGTAGACTCTACTTTCTTTTCAAAATTCTCAATCTTTTCTTGAAAAGGTTTTAAAATTTTATCAAGATTTTCTTGATTTTGGAGCGTGAATTTATTGGATTTCTCATCCAGAATTTTAGAGGCAACGAGTTCAAAGTCTTTGGTGAATTTCTCCTGAAGTTTGGATAACTCTTCAGATTTTTCATTCATCTGTTTTTCCAGATTTTGAAACTCTACATTGCGGGCGGTGAGTTCGTTCTGGAAGAAGTCTTTTTCCTTGCGTATGTCTGAGGTTTCTTGTTGCGCTTTCGCGAAAGCTTCCTTCATCTCAACCACCTTAGAGCTTTCTTGAGTAAGGCGTTCTTCTAAACTTGCCAGAGCTCCTTTATTTTTAAGGTTTGCAATAAGACGCCCTAAAAAGACACCTATAGCGATGCATATAATGCCGATGAGTAGAAAAAGCAAAGTATCATTCATACCGTAAAGATAAAAAGAACACAATAGGAATTTTTAGAATTCTAACTTATTTATCAATAGAAAAACGAGCTGTCTCAGCGTCAAAGGAGATATGCTCTGATGGGAAAAGTGTGTCAAAGGCTTTTTGTGCGATGAGTTCTTGTGGTGATCCTGTTGTGCAATGACCCTCTTTTAGAACAAGGAGGTTGTCGCAAAGCGGTAGCACGAGTTCGATATCGTGGGTTGAGAAGAGGATGGTCTTTTGTTGCTCTTGAGCAATACGTTTTAATAGTTTTAAAATGGCCGCTTTATGGTGTAAGTCTAGATGAGACAGTGGTTCGTCAAGTAGGATAATGGGAGTGTCTTGCGCAAGGGCTCTTGCGATAAGCACACGTTGTAATTGCCCGTCACTTAGTTCGTAGCACTTTTTGTTTTGGTATGCTGCGCACGACGTGGCAGTCATAGCGTCTTGTACTATCTCAAGATTAGTAGTATCTAACGCATCAAGCCAATTGATATACGGCTGTCTCCCTAAAGAGACTAACTCTGTGACGGATAAGTTTTTTGATATCGCTTGATTGGTAAGAACAACACTTACTTGTTTTGCTCTTTCATTCGGTGTCAATTCTTTTATGATCGTCTCTTGGATTGAGATGGTCCCACTAAGGGGTTCTTGAATACTCGCGAGTGTTCTAAGTAGCGTAGATTTTCCCGAACCGTTGATACCTATAAGTCCAATAAGTGCACCTGCTTGTAGGTCTAAAGATATATTAGAAACAATAGGGATTTTAGTTCCTTTTTGTGCATACCCCACTGTGAGATTATGGGTAGATAGGCTGATATGTTTCTGTGGATCTTGCACTAAAAAATAAGTTTCTTTTTACGTATCAAAAGCCATATAACTACAGGAGCTCCTACCAGCGCTGTTATGGCATTAATAGGAAGCATATATTCGCTGTAGGGCACACTGGCGATAATATCACAAAGGAGCAATAAAACAGCTCCACCTAGCATTACTGCGGGCAATAAAATACGATGATTAGAAGAGGGAATAAGTTGCCGTACAAGATGAGGTACCGCCAGGCCTATAAAAGCGATAGGTCCTGCAAAGGCAGTAACACTTCCTGCAAGCAAACTTGTTGCTATAATGATGAGTAATCTACTTTTTTTGATTTGTATTCCTAAAGTTCTTGCATAGGCATCTCCTAGAAGTAATGCATTGAGTGCTTTAAGCGAAACAACTGCAAGAACGGCCCCTATCACAACGCAAAGAGTAAGAATACCAACCGCTTGCCACGAAAGGTTTCCTACACTTCCAAAAGACCAGAAGATATATCTCTGGAGTTCTTCGGCTTTTGAGAAATAGGCCAGAACACTTACGAGTGCAGCTGTCAGGCTGCCTACCATCAATCCTATAATTAACAGCGCCATCGTATCTCTTACACGAGCAGAAGCAGTAATGACCATAAGTAATACAAGAAAACTCCCTATGCTGGCAGCAATCGTAAGCGCCCAGTTGCCAGATATGGCTCCTAGCGATATCCCCAAAGCACTGCTAGCTAGTATTAATATTGCCACCCCAAAACTTGCGCCGCTGCTTATCCCTAATACAAAAGGTCCCGCAAGTGGATTTCTAAAAAGCGTTTGCATGAGTAATCCAGAAACAGCGAGTGCACCGCCAGAGATTGTTGCTGTAATAGCTTTAGGTAATCTATAATCTAGTATGATATACTCCCAAGATGGTTTGCTTGGTGTTCCCCCTGTGAGGGTTGTTACAATATCTTGTAAAGGAATATGTACGGATCCAAGCATCAGACTGGCAATAAAACAAAAGAGCAATGCCATTGTCAATCCTACGAACGGTAGACGATATGTTGTTTTATTCTTCAAGCTTGCTAAAGAAATAAGGTTCGTATTCTGGTAATAATTCTGGATGTAAGTAATGGACAATATCTTTAAGGACAATATCAGGCCTATTAGGTGCTAGTTCATAATATAACATACCGCCAGTTTCTCCTTTTTTTGTAGCAAACGTATATACTTTTTTATTCTGGAAGGCTTCAAAATTCGTATAAGCACTACTTGCCTTTTGCATAGCTGTATAACTACTGTATTGGGCTGGAGCAATCCAGAAATCTGCTTTCTGTCCTTTATTTAGAACAGACTCTACACTCAGTGAGAGACTACCCGTTCCTTGTGTATCTGCCCATAAATAGTTGCCTCCAGCATCTTCAATGAGTCGGGCAGGCCAGCTATCTCCTTTGGGTAAATACCATACATCTTTGTACATCGCACCACTTAGTACAGTTGGTTTTGTGGTGGTACCCGCAACGAGCGCCTTGGTATCCGTATAGGTAGTTTCGATATTCGCAAATAGCGATTGTGCGAGGTCATTTTTATCATATAAAGCTCCGAAAAATTTAATCCATTCGGCTTTACCTAGGGGGTCTTGTTCTACCCAATCCCCATTATATAAAACGGGAATTCCTGCTTGCTCTGCCAGTGCTAGAGATTTGTTCTGGCCTTCTACGCCAAAACTTATAACCGCATCAGGATTGAGATCTATTAGGACTTCTGTATTAATAGATTCATTTTGTCCTAGTTCTTTAATGAGGTTTTGTGCTATACGCTTTCGCGAAAGCGGACTCGAAATATAATCCAGATTAGGGAATCCTACCAGTGTTTCTATCACTTCCAGCATTTCTAGGGAAGGGATGTGCGTCGTAGAAGTAACTACGGCTGTTTTGAGCGGTATGGTTATAAGATTGTTCCCGTAGGTAGATTTTAAGGTTGCTTTTTTTGTACTAGAGAGGTCCTTTTTTATAAGTGCGTAGCGCAAGGTGTCTGTGCTGTTAGGAAATGCTTTTGTAACTTCAAGTAGCTGGTAATCAATATAATTCGTAATCAAAAAACCTTGCGCGTGTGAGATCGTAACGGGTGTGCCTTTATCGGCTTGAGTTACCGTTGTGGTTTCTTTTTTACAACTTATGATGAAGAGTAAGAATAGTACAGCTAGCGATTGTTTCAACACGTGTTTTTTTAGAATGATCAAAAGTACCAATTTTAAGTCTTGTTATATGGGCAGGGTTTAGAAAAGCGTATATTTGCAACGAATTTTGGTTTTATCGAGTATCACATGCGCGATAAATTAAAAGGGAATTTTGTTAAAATCAAAAGCTGTTCCCGCAACTGTAAGCATTGCCTAAAGCATTCTTTAGGACGTATAGCTACTACAAAGCCACTGAGTTAAGGTGTTAACTTGGGAAGGCGCTATACGAAGCAAGCCAGGAGACCTGCCTTAATTCTTAAAACACGATGACTCTCGGGTAAAGAGTCTACGAGTATGAGAAAGTATTGCTATGTATTTGTTATATGTCTATGCCTATTGGGTACCTCTATGTGTGCGCAATTAGATAGCTTGCAGTTATTGCCAGAAGTGGTGCTGTCTGATGTGAAGCTAAGAGATTTTTCTCAAGGAACTACAAAACACACGGTTACAGATAGTATGCTGCGAGCTAGTGCCTCTTCTCTTACGCAGGCCTTGCGCCAAGAAAGTCTTATATATTTTCGCGAGAATGGTCCTGGAGGTGTTTCATCACCATCCCTAAGAGGAACTTCTGCCCAGCAAACGGCAGTAGTTTGGAACGGAATAAACATCAACTCACAATTAAACGGACAAACAGATTTTAATACCATCGCGACCAGAAATTACGATAACCTTACATTGCGTAGTGGTGGAGGCAGTATTCCTTATGGATCAGGAGCTATAGGTGGTAGTGTCCATTTAAACAATGAAATACGTTTTGGGAATCGATTTGAAAATGATATTATCCTAAGTTATGGTAGTTTTAATACGCCTTCGGGACATTATAAATCAACCTATGCGAGCGAAAGATTTTATATAGATGCAGGGGTGGATTACAGAAAAAGTGACAATGATTTTGAGTATCTAGATACCGATGAGCGCAATGAGAATGGAGCTTTTGAAAACACCAATCTCAATCTCAATCTTGGTGTAAAAATAGCTCCAAGACAATTATTAAAAATATATCATAATACCTTTTTAGGTGACCGAAATTTTTCTGGAACTCTCACGGCTCCCTCAGATGATGGTTATAAAGATAGAAACGCTAGAACACTTGTAGAATGGGCAACGCTCAGCAATAAAGTAGACAGTAAACTACGTTTTGCGCACGTATTTGAGCAGTTTGAGTATTTTCCTAACGGTTTGCAGGACACAATTTCTACCTTAGGGAAAGCCAATAGGTTTACTGCAAATTACGATCTCACTTATAGATTTACAGACAAGACGTCTTTAAAGGGAGTCGTAGATTTTACCTCTGTTGCTGGCGATGGAACAAATATAGAGAGGTCTACTAGAAACCTATTTTCGGCGGTCGTATTGTGGAGTCATAAGGTAAATCAAAAGTTTTCTTACGGAGCGCAAGTTCGTCAGGAGGTGACAAATGATTTTGACAGTCCCTTGTTGATTGGGGTTGGTGGTGAGTATGCTTTCGCGAAAGCTTATACTCTAACTTACAATACTTCTCGAAATTATAGAATTCCCACATTTAACGATGTATACTGGCAAGGAGCAGGAGCAGTGGGAAATCGTGATTTATTACCTGAGACAAGTTGGCAGGCAGAATTAGGTCATAAATTATCTTTTAAAAATCTATCGCTAGGTGTACAGACGTATTATATACAAACAAAAGATTTGATCGTGTGGCAACCCAATGTGCAAGGAATATGGAGCCCTGTAAATGTAAATAGCACTGAACATCTAGGTGGCGAATTAAATGCGCGTTATGATTACAGCGTCAACAATCACAAATTTTCGCTAGTAGGAAATTATGGGTATACCAGTGCCATAAACACAGAAACAGGCGCTCAATTAATTTATGTTCCTAAACAAAAAGTAACAGGATCTTTAGGATATACTTTTAGAAAATGGACGACCTTTTATCAGTTTCTGTATAATGATGAAGCCTTTACCACTACTGATAATACAGATAGTGTTGCGGGATATGCTGTGTCAAATATGGGTGTGAGCTATAAGATGTTAGACCAGCAAAAACATAAGGTTAACATATCTTTACGAGCTCTTAATATTTATAATAAGAACTATCAAACGGTGGCGTTCCGACCGAATCCAGGACGAAATTTTTTAATACAAACTACATATAACTTTTAAATTATGAAATTATTAAAATCAGGGTTATTTCTAGCGATAGCTACATTGGTATTATTTTCTTCGTGTGAAGATGATAATACAAACCCTAGCAGTGACCTTTCGATAACTGCAGATACAACTGTAGATGAAACAGAAAGTGCCATAAGTATAGAAATATCAAGAACCTCGGGTGTAGGTATTGCTGTATATACGTATACTGTAGAAGGTACATCGACTGCTGCAGAAGACTACACATTACCACAGGAAAATACCTTTAGTGTTCCAGTAAATGGCACTACCACTTTAGAGTTTCCATTGATTAATGATCAAGAAGTAGAGGGGGATGAAACATTTATCTTTACGATAACTGAAGAAGACGACCAAACGTTGGATCTAGGAGAAGATGGTACGGTTACTATTACAATAGCAGATGATGATACTTTTCCTTATGAGAATGGTTTATTGGTCACGAATGAGGGGCCATTTAATACTGGTTTTGGATCTGTCTCATTTTTGAATAATTCGTTCACGAGCGTTGATAATGATATTTATCAAGATGTAAACAATGATAATCTCGGTAATATCGTGCAGTCTATTGGTTTTAATGAAGGAGATGCCTATGTGGTTGCAAACGTGAGTAATAGAATAACAGTTGTAGATCGTTTTACTTTTGAAGAAAAAGCGCGTATTGAAAATGGTTTAGAAAATCCAAGATATTTTGTCGCAATAAATGGAACAGGATATGTGTCTAACTGGGGAGATCCTTTTGTCGCAACAGACGATTTTATTGCTATTGTTGATCTAGCAACAAATACTGTTACAGGAACGATTCCTGTGAGTGAAGGTCCAGAGAGGATGTTGTATAATGATTCAAAATTGTATGTAGCTCAAAAAGGTGGTTTTGGTGTAAATAATGAGATAACGGTCATTGATCCTACAACTAATACAGTAGATACTACAATCACGGTTGGTGATGTGCCAGAATCTATGCGTCTTTCAGAAAATGGAGACTTATGGGTAATTGCGCAAGGGAGTCCTTCGTTTACAGGTAATGAAACTCCTGGTGTGATCTCAAGAATAGACACTAATACACAGCAAGTAACGGCTACTTTTATATTTGCCGTAGATGAGCATCCAGCCTACATAAATATTGTTGAAGATGATTTGTATTACTACTTGAATAGCGCAGTTTATAAAGGAAGTGTATCTAGTTTTGTCATCCCTTCTACAGAAGAGTTTACAACTACTTTTCTATATAATATGTTTCTTTCGAGTAATAGAACGCTCATTGCTTGCGATGCGGGAGACTTCGCTAGTAATGGTAACATTTTAATTTATGATTTGACTACAAACACACTTACAACTACTTTTGAAGTGGGTATTATCCCTGGTAATGTATATCTTAATTAGTTATAGTTACTAGTATTAATAAAAATAGCGGTAGGTGTAAGGACCTATCGCTATTTTTGTTATACGTGGTGGAGGTTAATTCTCTAAAAACATTCTTTGATATACAGGCGAAATTTGATCACTCTCAAAGCGCATAGTATCTGGCGTGATATTTACATTTCTAGAACTTCTTGTGCTAGTAATTTCTTCTATCGCAATATCTAGCAAGGGCTCTCCAGGAAATCCAAGCTGACCTAAATTTTCAAAGGTCTCCGCAATTTCTATATCTGGCGTAAATCCATCAAAATAATCCGTAAGACCATTTGCATTGACAGAGCGTAAAACTAGTGGGAGCATCACATAACGGTGGTTAGGGTTTGCCTGACTTCTCGCGAAGTTTGGGGCCGGAGCGTCATATAGTAAGAAGGAACCTTCAAACTTACCAGTGGTACTCGTCCCAATCTGAATAATCTCTATATACGGATCTAGACCACTTAATATCAATTCACTTGCTGACGCGGTACTTCCTGAAGTAAGGACAAATACTCTATTAAGCCCTAAGCTGTTAATTGTAGTGTTATTGCTTATTTCTGTATTAAATAAACGTTGTGTTTGAAATTCTGAATTGCGATCTTCATTATACTGTTGGGTAATGAATATTTCATTTGTAAATTGTCCAGTGATCATACTGCATAAATCATTAGCAGTTTCTATAGAACCACCGCCATTATATCTTAGGTCTAGAACTAAATCAGTAACACCTTCAGATTGAAACTGTGCAAAAGCAGCATTAAGTTGTGGGTCAAAATTCCTCGTAAATCCAGTATAGTGCAGGTAACCTATTTTCTCTCCGTCTACATCTAATGTTCGAACTGTATGAACAGGGTTTATGGTTAATTCTATTTGGTTAAGAGTAATAGATGTGCCATTGAGAGTAAAGACAGTACCATCATAATTGGCCAATTCAATGGTGAATGAATTTTGACCAAAAATACTGCTTAGATCGGATGAGGTTGTGAGCGGTGTTCCATCAACGGAAGTAAAGAACATTCCCCTCTGCACTCCCGCGTCCTGCGCTGGACTATTATTAATTACATAGCGTACCACTCCAAAAAGGTTTCCTGCATTATTAGGATCTTCTAGTATAGAGAATCGCATTCCAGAAGAAAGTCTTACTCCATTAAGTGCATTTTCAAGAACCACATAGTCATCGCGGAGGATGCTAAATCGATCTTGAGGAGAGGTAAGCGCATCAAAGGCTGCCTCTGGTGATTCAAACTGACTCAAAAAGTCATTTTTTTCAGCATCTGAGACAAAACGATCATTGGCTAGATCAGGGACATCTTCCTTATATAAGGACCAGAAGTTAAGACCTCGATATACAAAATCAGAAAGTTCTAGTGTAGAAGCTGGTTGCAGGTTGTCATCAATATCATCGCCACAAGCACTAAAAAATGTGACAATGGCTAGTAGGGGTAATAGGATTTTTTTCATAGTGTATTATTTAATAGAGCAAGTAGTTTTTTCTAATCTGTTTAAAATTCTCAGTGTCCTTGATCCAAGAACGTTTTATTTCTTTAAAAGTGTATCCTTCTTCTATTTGTTTTTGAAGTTTTGTGTTTCCTGCGTGTAATGTAAAACTAGCCGTTTTAAAAAAGTTCTCTTTATCCGTATAGTTCATATAAGCTTCAATGAGCCATTCTAGATTGACACTAGACATATACTCTGTCGTTCTTAAGTCCCATCCTTGACAAATTTCTCCATTTTCTTTAGGACTTTTAGATCCAAAATTAGGTTGTGGTGTATAGGTAAATGGAAATTTATGAACTGGTAACTTAGAGGATCCAAATATCTGAAACTGCATTTCTGTGCCACGACCTGCGTTAATATGAGTGCCTTCAAAAAAGCCTAGACTGGGATACAGGTTAATGCTCTTGTCATTGGGTAAGTTGGGTGAGGGTCGTACAGGGAGGTGGTACTTCATTTCTCTATTCCAGTTTTCTAAGGCTATGATAGTTAAGTCTGCTTGTTCTGAATAATCAATCCATTGTTCTCCAATGACCATTGTTGCATATTCTCCTATGGTCATTCCGTATACAAGTGGTACAGGATGCATGCCTAAAAAACTGCGATGTTCTTTTTCAAGCGTAGGTCCATCTATATAATGTGCATTAGGGTTAGGTCGGTCTAGTAAAATTACTGGAATACCCTTTTCGGCAGCTGCTTCTATAACATAGGTAAGGGTAGAGATATATGTATAAAATCGAACCCCTACATCTTGAATGTCAAATACTAGGATGTCAAGATCATGTAGTTGTTCTTGGGTTGGTTTTTTATTTTTTCCGTGGAGTGATACGATGGGTAATCCTGTTTTTGGATCTGTACCGTCTTTTATTTTTTCTCCGGCATCTTTATCTCCCCTAAACCCGTGTTCTGGGGAGAAAACTTTCGTGACTTTTATTTTTCTTTTTAATAAAGAATCTACAATGTGCGTACTTTCTTCTGCGGTATGGGGATATGATTTAAAAATGAGTCCACTAGGGTTGGTTACAATGCCTACGCGTTTACCTTCAAGAAGAGGTACATATTTTTCTGTTTGGTTTGCGGCAACTAAAAGTTCTTTGTCTCTGTTTTCTGAATTTTTAACCTGTGCGCTCGCTTTTGTTTTTGAGGAGTCCGCTTTCGCGAAATCGAGCTTGCGAGATTCACGACTATCAGGAGAGCCTTGCGTTAAAGCGTGATCACTCTCATTCCCATTTACACAAGAAATTATAAGAAAGAGCGTTAAAAAAAGGGTATTTTTGAAAAAAAGGTTGACCATTTGAATCTAGAGTATTTTATAGCCAAACGACTAAACGGGGCAGCATCGTATAAAAGTAGTGCTTCTAGCACGATTATAAAAATTGCAATTATTGCAATAGCTCTAGGTATGGTTACAATGCTTGTGGCTATTGCGACTACATTAGGCCTTCAAGGAGAGATACGAGAGAAAGTTTCGGCTTTTAGTGGAGATATATTAGTTTCAAATTTTGATGGAAACAATAGTGAAGAGACCGTTAATCCTGTATCTATTCATCAAGATTTTTATCCTAATTTTGAGGCGGTCCCAGAGGTGACTCACGTGCAGGCAATTGCGGCAAAATCGGGAATTATTAGAACAGCAACTGATTTTGAAGGAGTCATGGTAAAGGGACTCGGTAATGATTACGATTGGAGCCGTATAGAAGAGTATATAGTGCAGGGGAGGAAACCTAATTTTGGTGAAGAGGCCTTGGGTACAGGAACCCTGATAAGTACTTATTTAGCAAATAGGCTTGGTTTTGAGATGGGTGACAAAGTGATTGTCTACTTTATTAATAAGGAGTCTGGAAGACCAGTGCCTTTACGATTAGATATTGTAGGAATGTATGAGAGTGCTTATCAAGAATTTGATAAGGTATATCTGATGGCAGATATCAGGCACATACGCCGCATAAATAAGTGGAATGATGGTGAGATAGGCGCTTTTGAGATATTTGTAAATGATTTTGATAACGTTAATCAAATAAAAAATAAAGTGTATCAAAATTCTGGATCTACCCTAAGGGCTATGAGCGTGCTGGAGCGCAGTCCGGATATCTTTAATTGGATACAACTCTTTGACTTTAACTTGTATCTCATTATCGCTGTGATGATTATTGTGGCAGGGATTAACATGATTGTGGCGCTTTTGGTTCTTATTTTGGAGCGCACTCAAATGATAGGTGTATTGAAAGCCTTGGGTGGTTCAGATTGGAGTATACGCAAGGTGTTTTTGTATAATTCCTTTTACGTAATTGGGGTAGGATTATTTTGGGGAAATCTCATTGGTTTAGGGCTTTTGCTGGTTCAGAAGTATTTTGGACTTATTACTTTAAATCCTGCCACATATTATGTAAAAGAAGCTCCTGTCTATTTAAATTTAGGCCACGTACTTATACTTAACATAGGCGTTGTACTATTATGTTTACTCATGATGCTTATTCCTTCCTATATTATAACAAAAATAAGCCCTTCTAAGAGTATACGATTTGAGTAAAGGTATGGCTGTCAAAAAATATAGTATATTTCAAAAAAAATAAAGGTCGTGAGTGCAGAGAAACACCAGATTTTATCAGATATGATTAAGCTTGCTTTGGTTGATAATAAACTAGACGAGTGTGAGTATGATTTTATTAACTCTGTGGCACAACGATTGGGAGTTCCTCAGGAAGAATTAGCAGAGTTGATTGTAAGCCCTCTTTCTATAGGGGTGTATAAAACAGAGTTAGAGCGTATCACACAATTTCATAGACTGGTACTCCTTATGAACGTAGACCAAGAAACTCATATCGCTGAGGTAGATGCTTTACGTAATTATGGGTTAAAAATAGGGATCCGTCCGGAGGCTATAGAACAGGTCTTTAATGAGATGGGTGATTATGAAGATAAAATGATCCCTAGTGAGCGACTAGTAGAAATTTTTAGCAGATTTTATAATTAATTGCTCCTTAGGCAAGCTCCTTCAATTGCTCTTGATACAGTTTAATTCTATCTCGCAATTTTGCTGCTTGCATAAAATCTAGCTCTTTTGCTGCGGTTTCCATCTGTTTACGGGTTTCGCGTATTTTCTTTTCTATTTGTGGTTTTGTGAGATATTCTTCCGCTTCTTCAGCGGCTAGGTTAATGAGGGATTCTGCTTCTAGGGTGTAGGTTTGCTTTCGCGAAAGCGCATTATCCAAACTTTTCTTTATCGCCATAGGTTTTAGACCACGCTCTTCATTGTAGGCGATTTGCTTCTGTCGTCTATACTCAGAGCCATCTATGGTTTCTTGCATACTTCTGGTAATCTTATCTGCATACATAATGGCTTTACCATTTACATTACGGGCGGCACGACCTATGGTTTGTGTAAGAGATCTGTTACTACGTAAAAAACCTTCTTTATCTGCATCTAGGATGGCCACAAGTGATACCTCTGGTAAATCAAGTCCTTCTCTCAATAGATTTACACCTACAAGTACATCATACAGCCCTTTACGCAAGTCTTGCATAATCTCTACACGTTCCAGCGTATCTACATCAGAGTGTATGTAACGGGTACGTATGTCTATACGGTCAAGGTATTTGGTAAGCTCTTCTGCCATACGTTTGGTAAGTGTTGTGACAAGAATACGCTCATCACGTTCTACCACTTTATTGATCTCTTCAATAAGATCGTCTATCTGGTTAAGGCTTGGTCGCACTTCTACAACGGGGTCTAAGAGCCCAGTAGGTCGTATGATTTGCTCTATGTAGGCACCTTCAGTTTTCTGAAGCTCGTAGTTAGCAGGAGTGGCCGATACATAAATCACTTGATTTTGCAAGGCTTCCCATTCTTCAAATTTAAGCGGGCGGTTATCCATGGCTGCGGGCAATCTAAAACCGTATTCTACTAAGTTTTCTTTACGACTGCGATCTCCTCCATACATAGCACTCACTTGGGATACCGTCACGTGACTCTCATCTACAACCATAAGATAGTCGTCCGGAAAATAGTCTAATAGACAGAAGGGTCTCGTGCCAGGCTCACGACCGTCAAGATAGCGAGAGTAATTCTCAATACCAGAACAGTAGCCTAACTCCCGTATCATTTCTAGATCAAAATTGGTACGTTCCTCGAGACGTTTGGCCTCTAGATGTTTTCCTATATCTTTAAAATAGTCTATTTGTTTTACTAGATCTTCCCCAATGTTATTAATGGCTCCTTGCAACACATCTGGTGAGGTGACAAACATATTTGCAGGATAGATACGTAGTCTATCATATTTTTCTACTACCTGACTTGAAGTAGGGTCAAAGGCTTCTATTTCTTCAATCTCATCGCCAAAGAAATGAATGCGAAAAGCAATATCTGCATAGCCCGGAAAAATCTCTACGATATCTCCTTTAATCCTAAAATTTCCTCGGTTAAACTCGCCTTCGGTTCTTGAATAAAGCGATTGCACCAATTTTTTAAGGAGCATGGTCCTTGCGATTACTTGGTCCTGTTCTATCTCAATGACATTTTTTTGAAATTCGGCTGGATTTCCAATACCGTACAAACAAGATACCGAAGCTACTACAATCACATCACGACGCCCAGAAAGGAGGGAAGAGGTAGTGCTCAATCGCATCTTTTCTATCTCTTCATTGATAGAAAGATCCTTCTCTATATATACTCCAGACGTAGGAATATAGGCCTCTGGCTGATAGTAGTCGTAATAAGAAACAAAGTACTCTACGGCATTTTCTGGAAAGAATGCCTTAAACTCGCTATATAATTGTGCTGCCAGGGTTTTGTTATGAGCAAGGACGAGCGTGGGCTTTTGTACTTCTTTAATCACATTTGCTACAGTAAACGTTTTTCCAGAACCTGTAACACCTAATAGCACCTGATAGTCTTCTCCACAATTAATGCCTTTCACAAGATCATCAATAGCTTGTGGTTGATCTCCCGTAGGAGAAAAGTCGGATTGTAGTTGGAATTTCATAGCACGCTGGTGTACTGCTAAATTAGGGATTATTACGCTTTCGCGAAAGCTTAAAAAGTTGAGTAGTCGATAAGTTTATGGGTTTAAGAGTTTAGGAAAAGGGTGTTCGGTAGTTGACTAGTTTATTCAAATCTAAGTTTTGCGTCTTGTTTAAAGTTTCGATTTTGATTTTGATTTCAGTTTCAACTTCTTTCGTATTTTGCAATATGCTTAAATGGGTATATAAAATACGGTACTATTTTGAAAAACACGGCTTTTACGTGTCTTCAAGGTTGGCAGATAGGTTAGGGATGCGAGCAAAAAATGTGCGCTTGTTTTTTATTTATGTGTCCTTTGCAACATTGGGCGTAGGATTTGCTTTATATCTCACACTAGCTTTTTGGTTAAAATTAAAAGATCTGGTATACACAAAACGCTCATCTGTGTTTGATTTATAGATATGATACAATTTTTTAGATCAAAGTTTTTTGTAGCGCTGTCTCTCGTCGTATTGACATTATTGATAGGGGTCCTGGGATTTAGATTTATTGCAGATTATAGCTGGGTAGATGCCTTGTATATGACCGTTATTACGGTGAGTACTGTAGGTTTTGGAGAGGTAAATCCGCTTACGCCAGAAGCTAAGATTTTTACAGTGATACTTATCTTATGCAGTGTTGTCATTGTAGGATATGCCATCTCTGTCATCACAGAATATATCATTAGTCAAAATTCGTATGATTCTATAAAACGTAAACGTGTGCAAAAACAAATTAACAGTCTAGATGATCATATAATCGTGTGTGGCTATGGTCGTAATGGAAAACAAGCGGTGGAAAAGCTTAGAGCATATAACAAGCCTTTTGTAATTATTGAGAAAAATGAAGATGTTATAGAAAGGTTTGAAGATCAAGACACCTTGTTTATAAAGGGAAATGCAAACGAAGATGAGACACTCATCGCTGCGGGAATAGATAGAGCACATACGTTAATTACCGCCTTACCAGATGATGCAGATAATCTTTTTGTGGTGTTAAGTGCTAGACAACTTAACCAAGGTTTGAAGATTATTAGTAGAGCAGAGTATGAGACTTCTCAAAGTAAGTTAAAACTTGCCGGAGCAAATAATGTGATTATGCCTAATAGGATAGGGGGGGACCACATGGCAAGTCTTGTGGTGCATCCTGATCTTATTGAGTTTTTAGATAATTTATCTGTTGTAGGTGAGGAGGATAGTATTAACGTAGAAGAAATTGGATTTGAAAAAATCTGCCCCGATGGTGTAGAAGCTACTATCAAAGAGATAGACCTTAGATACAAAACAGGATGTACCATTATAGGTTACAAATCTCCTAGAGAAAAGTACATTGTAAACCCAAGTGCAGATCTTGTCTTAGAACAGGGTTCTAAGCTTATTCTCATTGGCCGTCCAGAACAAATAAAAATGTTACACACCATTTTTGGATAGAAGTCCTCTTAGGATTTTAAGAAGCATTCCTTTGAATAAGAAGCAATTTTTTGCATATTGTCATCTCAATTTAATTAACCTAACAAAAACGCAATGATGAAGAAATATCTTCTAGTACTACTAAGCATTTTTACACCTTTACTCACATTTGCACAAAATGCACAAGAAGTAGGAATAGATCAACAAATTGATGAAGCCTTTGGTAATGCTACAGGGTGGTTTGTAAATTTTATTTTTTATCAAATTCCTTTTACCGATGAAATTAAGGTGTATTGGGTGTTATTTCCTTTAATTCTTGGAGCAGGATTTTTTACAATTTATTTTAAGTTCATCAATTTTAGAGGCTTTTTCACTTCTATAAATATTGTGCGTGGTAAATATGATGAGATAGATCACGAAGAATCACTTGCAATGGCGGGAGATTCAACTCCAGGAGGAGATGCAATAGAAACCATTAAGGTTGAAGGTCATGAAGGTGAAGTAAGTCATTTCCAAGCATTAACTGCAGCCTTGTCCGCTACCGTTGGTCTGGGTAATATAGCTGGTGTTGCAATTGCGGTTTCTATTGGTGGTGCAGGAGCGACCTTTTGGATGATTATAGCTGGTTTTCTGGGTATGGCGTCAAAATTCGTAGAGTGTACATTAGGTGTGAAATATAGAGATATAGAAGCAGATGGCACCGTTTATGGAGGGCCAATGTATTACTTGACTAAAGGGTTGAAGCATAAAGGAATGGCTGGTCTAGGTAAAGTATTGGCTGTCTTGTTTGCTATTTTTGTTATTGGTGGTTCGTTTGGTGGCGGTAACATGTTTCAAGTGAATCAAGCATTTCAATTAGTTCAAAATATAACGGGAGGTGACGCCTCTTTTCTGGCGGGAAAAGGATGGCTATTTGGAATAATAATGGCTGTACTCGTTGGTATTGTAATTATTGGAGGTATTAAAAAAATTGCCAAAGTAACGGATAAGATAGTGCCTTTTATGGTAGTTATTTATGTTGCAGCATCACTTTTTGTAATATTTGCAAATTATGATTTGATAGGATCGGCATTTATGCAAATATTTAATGGCGCTTTTAGTCCTGAAGGAGTAGCAGGTGGAGCAATAGGTGTTTTAGTACAAGGATTTAGGAGAGCAGCTTTTTCCAATGAGGCAGGAGTTGGTTCAGCATCTATTGCACATTCCGCTGTAAAAACAAAATATGCGGCAAGTGAAGGTATGGTTGCATTATTAGAACCATTTATAGATACCGTTGTTGTTTGCACAATGACAGCTCTTGTGTTGATTATTACCGGAAATGTAACTTCTGCTAATTCAGGGTTAAATGATGCGCAAGCTATATTGTTAACTTCTGGAGCTTTTGAGTCTGCTATTTCTTGGTTTCCTTATGTATTAACAATAGCGGTAGTGCTTTTTGCTTTTAGCACAATGATTTCTTGGTCTTATTATGGATTTCAAGGTTGGGCTTATCTCTTCGGAAGATCAAAGAAAATGGAATACTTATATAAATTCATCTTTTGCATTTTTGTAGTGATAGGTTCAGCAGCAAGTTTAGGCTCAGTAATAGGTTTTTCAGATGCAATGATTTTTGCGATGATGGTTCCTAACATGGTAGGTATTGTTATTTTGGCGCCCAAAGTAAAAGAAGAACTTAATAAATTTATGTCGGCAATAAAGGCGAAGAAGTCTTAAATTTAAGGGCATTATGAACAATTTTAAATCCCACTTCTTATTCGATCGAAGAAAGAGAAGTGGGATTTTACTTTTATGCGCACTCATCATTGGGGTACTTGTTTTTAAATTTTGGTATACACCTGAGTCAGATATCATAATATCCGATTCAGAAAAAAGTGAAGTGGCATATTTTCAAGCGCAGGTAGATTCTTTAAAACAGCTAGAGAATGAGCGGCGTAAGCCTAAAATCTATCCGTTTAACCCGAATTATATTACTGACTATCGAGGGTATACTCTTGGAATGAGCACAGAAGAAGTAGATAGGTTACACCGCTTTCGCGAAAGCAATAACTGGATCAACTCCACCGCAGATTTTAAAAGAGTCACTAAAGTCTCAGACTCATTGCTCAATGCAATTTCTCCCTATTTTAAGTTTCCTGAATGGGTGACAAACCCAAAGCCTAAAAAGGAGTATACACCTAAGAAAAAGTGGAAAACATACGATCAAAAGGGTAAGCTCAACAGCATTGTGCTGTCAGATTTAATGGTTTTGGAAGGAATGCAGGAGGAGGATGCTCAAAAGATACTGCGTCATCAATCTAAGCTGGGAGGTTACTTGGTAGATCAACAGATATATGATGTATATGGAGTGGCTACAAAACTCAAGAGAGAGGTGCTTAATCATTATACGGTGAAGGACAAACCTGCTGTTACGCTCATAAATGTAAATACAGCGACTGCGTCAGATCTTTCTACAATACCACTACTTAATTTTGATCTTGCAAAAGAAATAGTGGATTATCGTATCCTACGCGAAGGCATAAATAGTTTAGAAGAACTCCGCAATTTAGACGGAATGACAGACTACAAATTTGAGAGAATTAGATTATATTTGGAGAAAGATTAAATTGCTATAATCGGCTCTTTCTGTTTGTGCAGAAGGCCTACTACAAAAGGAAAATGAACGATATATATTTTACAGAAGAGCATCACCTATTCCGTGAGAGTTTAAAGGATTTTTTACAAAAAGAAGTAGCTCCTCATATAGAGAAATGGGAGAAAACCGGAAGTATCGAGCGTTTTATTTGGAAGAAGTTTGGAGAGATGGGCTTCTTTGGGATTGCGTATCCTGAAGACTATGGAGGAATGAATCTTGATTTTTTCTATACAGTCATTTTGTTAGAAGAATTGCAAAAAATACAATCCGGCGGTTTTGCGGCAGCAATCTGGGCACATGCCTATCTTGCGATGACGCACCTTAACGCAGAGGGTGATGAGCGTATCAAATCTGAATATCTAGCGCCTAGTATAGCTGGAGATAAGATAGGGTGCTTATGTATTACAGAACCTTTTGGAGGAAGTGATGTTGCAGGAATGCGTACGACGGCCGTAAAAGACGGTGATCATTATATCTTAAATGGTTCAAAAACGTTTATTACAAATGGCGTCTATTCAGATTATCTCGTGGTAGCGGCAAAGACGGCTCCAGAATTAGGAGGGAAAGGTATGAGTATTTTTGTGATGGATCGTGATACTCCTGGAATTTCTGCTACAAAATTAGATAAACTTGGATGGAGAGCTTCAGATACAGGAGAGATTGCATTTGATAATGTCAGAGTACCTGTAGAGAATTTAATGGGTGAAGAGAACAAAGGGTTTGGATATATCATGCAACACTTTGCGAGTGAGCGGCTTATTATGGGTATTAATGCGCACGCTAGAGCAGAATGGGCCATAAATTATGCGCTGGAATATATGAAAGAGCGCACCGCGTTTGGTCAAACCATAGATCGTTTCCAAGCGTTACGTCATAAGATGGCAGAGCGCATGGCAGAAGTCGAGATGTCTAAAGCCTTTAACTATGCGATTGCATACAGATTGGACAAAGGAGAGTATCCTGTAAAAGAAGCAACCATGTCTAAGTTAACAGCCACTAAAATAGCAGACGAGGTAATTTCTGATTGCTTACAGATGCTAGGAGGCTATGGTTATATGGAAGAGTATCCACTAGCAAGAGCCTTGAGGGATAGTAGGTTAGGTCCTATAGGAGGAGGGACTTCTGAAATTTTAAGAGAGATCATCGCAAAGATGATTATAGATAAAAAAGAGTACAAAGTACAGACTGCAGCAAAGGCTGTAAAATAATTGCAAATAGTATTGCCCGATATAGAATTAGGTGTATATTTGCAGCCTGAAAACCGAGTAAGAATTTAAAGAAAGGAGGTCCCACTATGTTAATTATACCAGTAAAAGACGGAGAAAATATAGATAGAGCGCTTAAACGTTTCAAGCGTAAATTTGATCGCACGAAGACTATGCGTAACTTAAGAGAGCGCAAGCAGTTCACAAAGCCTTCTGTAACAAGAAGACGTGAGATTCAAAAAGCGGCTTACATTCAGGGTCTTAGAGACCAAGAGAATATCTAAAGTCCAATCCGTCCGCCTGTAAAGGTGTCTGGATTAACAGGGAGACTAAACCTCTCTCAATATATAAACGTTGTCATATAAAGATTATCTTTGTATGACAACGTTTTTTTATTTCCGTGAAAACGGAAATCTTTGTATTCTTATCAGAGATATCTTATGCTGCTATCAAAATTTATAGACTATCTCCGCCTGGAGAAAAATTATAGTGAGCATACTATTCTAGCCTACGAAAAAGATATTGAGGAGTTTTGCGCTTTCGCGAAAGCGAACTATGAAGAAACAAATCTTGTAAATATCCATTATCCCCAAATTAGAAGTTGGATCGTAGAGCTCGTTGAAAATGGAATTTCAAACCGGACGATTAATAGGAAGATTGCTTCTCTCAAGACGTATTATAAATTCCTATTAAAGATTGATGAGGTTCAGGTATCACCTTTGGTAAAGCACAAGGCTTTAAAGACGCCTACTAAAGTGCAAGTGCCATTCTCTGCAGAAGAGGTAAGTACGGTAATTGAAAATTTAAAACAAGGTGATGATTTTGAGTCGTTGCGTGATTTGCTCGTAGTAGAGCTCTTGTATTCTACAGGAATGCGTAGGGCAGAATTAATAGGTCTTACTTTAGGAGATTATGACAGCGGTCAGGGATTGGTCAAAGTACTAGGTAAGCGTAATAAAGAGCGAAAGATCCCAGTATTGAGGAATGTAGAGGTCACGTTACAGCGTTATCTTCAAGAACGAAACACACTTGCAGATACAAGTAATAACGCTCCGTTAATAATAACAAAAAAGGGAGTTAAAATATATGACGTCCTTGTCTATAGAATTATAAATCGTTACTTTAGTAAGGCATCTAATAAGTTAAAGGTGAGTCCGCATATGGTGCGTCACTCGTTTGCGACACATTTATTAAACCAAGGTGCAGACCTTACTATTGTAAAAGAATTATTGGGTCATGCTAGTTTAGCTTCTACCCAAGTTTATACTCATAATAGTATTGCTGCGCTTAAGGACGTTTATAAAAATGCACATCCGCGCAATAAAAAATGACATATTAGGTGTTATAAACAGAGAATCTGTTTATGTTCTAACTAAAATATGAATGGCTTATGAAAGTAATTGTAGAAACACCACAATTTGATGCAGATGTAAAACTTATAGATTTTATCCAAAAGAAGTTAGACAAGTTGGAACAGTTTTACGATCGAATAATCCAGGCAGATGTTTTCTTAAAACTAGAACCTAATAGCAAACCTATTAATAAAATAGTAGAAGTATTAGTACACGTCCCAGGCGATAAATTTATGGTAAAGAAAAATGCAAAATCCTTTGAAGAAGGGGTGGATGTATGTGCGCAGTCCTTGGAAAGAGTGCTTATAAAGCACAAAGAAAAAATAAGAGCGCATGCTTGATGAAAAAAATAAATAAAAAGTTTTGTTAGATATTAAAATTGTCTACATTTGCAGTCCGTTAGAAATAGCGGACTTTTTTATGCCTCGATTAGGAGGGTAAAACAGTCAAAAAGCCGATGTAGCTCAGCTGGCTAGAGCAGCTGATTTGTAATCAGCAGGTCGTG
>JAHDIF010000016.1 GCA_020630915.1 Dokdonia sp. | reverse complement strand
ACAACACGTAAATATACGCAATTGTCTAATACTACCACAATAACCGTAAATATCTGAAATAAAGGGTATAAGATTAATTTTATTCAAAATGATATACAAAATACCCATTCGTGTTATTTGATTTTGATATACAAAATACCCAACTCTCTAACAGGCATAGGTCTATGCTTCACACAACAAATGTTAGGCATAATTTTATGTGATACAGTGTGATGTATGCCCACGTATCTCTACGGGCAATTAATACTATAATCAGGTGTCCTTGAGATTTTAGATTTTTTAAGCTAAAGCCACTAATAACCCATCATCTGTCTTAGAAACCACAGCCACACCTTGTTTAGTGAGTCCTTTAATACCTTTGTCCCAAGCTTTATTACTCAGCCCAGCAGCCGTTTTAAGAGCACTCAATGTTTGCGGGCTTTCCTTAACGAGTAAGTCATAAATCGCTTTCTCGTTTTCGCTTAGATCCAGTGCCTTTTTCTCCGGTTTCATCTGTGGGAAGAACAACACTTCTTGAATAGACGGGTTGTTAGTTAAAAACATAATGAGACGGTCCATCCCAATCCCCATTCCAGAGGTAGGAGGCATCCCGTATTCTAAAGAGCGCAAGAAATCGTAATCTATAGAGGCCGTAGCTTCATCATCACCACGCTTAGCCAGTTCTAATTGCGCTTCAAAACGCTCGCGCTGGTCTATCGGGTCGTTAAGCTCTGAGTAGGCATTGGCAATTTCTTTACCACATACCATAAGTTCAAAACGCTCTGTAAGTTCTGGGTTGTCTCGGTGCTCCTTACAGAGCGGCGACATCTCTTTTGGGTAGTCTGTAATAAAGGTAGGCTGGATATAATTACCCTCACATTTTTCTCCAAAAATCTCGTCTATAAGCTTTCCTTTACCCATCGTATCATCTACGGCAATGCCCATATCTTTGCAGGCCGCACGCAGCTCGTCTTCGTTCTTACCGTTTATATCAAAGCCTGTAAAATGTTTGATACTATCTGCCATTGTCACGCGGGCATAAGGAGCTTTAAAATCTACGGTATGCTCTCCAAAGGTAGCTTGCGTCGTTCCGTTTACCGCAATCGCACAGGTCTCTAGCAGTTGCTCACAAAAGTCCATCATCCAGTGGTAGTCTTTATAAGCTACATAAATTTCCATGGCGGTAAATTCTGGATTGTGGGTGCGGTCCATTCCTTCATTTCTAAAGTTCTTAGAAAACTCATATACCCCTTCAAAACCACCTACGATCAATCTTTTTAAATATAGCTCATTTGCAATACGCATATACAGTGGGATGTCCAGGCTGTTATGATGAGTTACAAAAGGACGTGCTGCAGCGCCTCCAGCAATAGGCTGTAGGATAGGGGTTTCTACCTCAAAGTAGCCAGCGTCATTAAAGAAGCTACGCATCGCGTTAAAGAGCTTGGTGCGTTTTACAAATACTTCTTTTACGTGCGGGTTTACAGCAAGGTCTGCATAGCGCTGGCGATAGCGCATTTCTGGATCTACAAACTCATCATAGGTATTCCCATCTGCATCTGTTTTAGGTAATGGAAGCGGTTTTAAGGCTTTGCTTAAAAGAGTAAAGTCTTTTACCATTACGGTTTTCTCACCTACCTTAGTAGTAAAGAGTTCGCCTTCTATACCTATAAAATCGCCTATATCTAAGAGTTTTTTGTACACCTCATTGTACTTGGACTTATCGTCTCCCGTACAGATCTCATCACGGTTAAAGTATACTTGTATGCGTCCTTCGCCATCTTGTATTTCGGCAAAGGAGGCGTTGCCCTGTATGCGTCTAGACATCAAGCGTCCTGCCATCACTACTTTCTCACCTTCGGTATAGTCCTGTTTGGCCTGGGTACTCGTGTGTGTCACATGGTATTGAGCAGCGGGATAGGGGTTGATGCCTATTTCGCGCAAGCGGGATAATTTCTGACGGCGTACTTGTTCTTGTTCTGACAGTTGCATACACTTATTTTTTAAGCACGCAAAGATAGGGAAGGCGCCCGTACAAATCAATGGTTGTAACAATATCTATTGTTTAAAGACCTATAGGGTACATCTATCAAACCTGCTTCGTTATACAACGGGGTCAAAATTTAAATTTATGAGTATTTGGAGGGTCTTACTGGCCATTTTTTTTCCGCCACTTTCCGTAATCGGGAAAGGATGCGGGTCTATCGCAATTGTTTTCTTACTGTGGTTATGTGGCTGGGTGCCCGGCGTCATTGCAGCCCTAGTCATATTAAATAATCCTGAGCGCTAGTTCTTTTTTATGCTTTCGCTAAATCTGTGCTGAGCGCAGCCTAAGTAGCGTACCTCTATTCACCAGAATGTAAGGAGCTACATTTTCTTTATTCGTATCTTTATACCGTGAATAAAACCGTACAACTTCAAGACTTAGGTCATAAAGATTATAAGGATACTTGGGACTACCAAGAGCGTCTCTTTAAGGAAATTATTGATATCAAAATCAAGAATAGGAGAGAAAACGCAGGTCTCACAACGCCCAATCATTTTCTGTTTGTAGAGCACGGTCATGTATTTACACTGGGTAAAAGTGGTGATGTAGAGAACCTGCTTGTAAGCCAGAAAGAGCTGGCTGCAAAAAATGCAACCTTTTATAAGATTAATCGTGGTGGAGATATTACCTATCACGGCCCAGGCCAGATAGTAGGGTACCCCATACTCGATCTAGAAAATTTTTTTACAGACATTCACAAATATCTTAGACTCTTAGAAGAGATGGTGATTCTCACCCTTGCAGAGTACGGTCTCAAAGCCGAAAGATCGCCCGGTGAAACAGGGGTTTGGTTTGATGTAGGAACTCCCTTTGCACGTAAGATATGTGCCATGGGTGTGCGGGCAAGCCGTTGGGTAACGATGCACGGGTTTGCCCTAAATGTAAATGCAGACTTAGGGTATTTTGATCTCATGATCCCGTGCGGCATAAAAGGCAAGGCGGTTACCTCACTTAATGTAGAGTTGGGCAAAGCCACTGTAGATCAAGATGAGGTGAAAGAAAAATTGCTCAAGCACTTTACAACGCTTTTTGAGGCAGAGTTGGTAAAGAAAGAGAATGCAATAGCATAAAAAATCAGTACATAATCCAGAGATTGTAACAAAATGATGTTACGTACGTGCTAATTAATTCTATATACGAGTACCGTTCTATGATCTCCTTGAGTTACCAGACCTAAACTCTTGTTTCTTTCTAAATTATCAATAACGCTGCTAGAAGTCCCATACACAGGAAAGTTCTCTAAAAGAGCTCCTTTTTGGTCAAAAACATAGGTCTCATTTGCTTCTGTATCTGTACTAGAAATATAGGTTTTCCCTTTTATTGTGATTATGTATGGCTCTGTATATGTGCCAAATGGCAAGTCTATTTTCTGTTTATTAATGTAAAGTGAGTTGTCCCTTATGCACGTAGTTAGATTGTTCTTACTTTTGATTTTAGATCCAGAACCATACTGGGTTGCTATTTGAGTTACTTTGCCGCTGGAGTTAATTGTTATTTTCTCTCCGTTTACATCAAAGGTCATAAAATTGGTTCCCTCTTTATAGAATATAGCGTCACTAAAATTTATTTTCTCTGTAACTTCTATTCGAGATTTTCCGGTACGACTAAGGATGTTCAGTTTTCCGCTATTTTCGGCGATGGTGATATAATCCTTATTTCCTATTCTCAAATGCTGTGGAGGAAGAATAATTTCATCAGAAGCCTTTGAGAAGGTAAAACCAGTTACTTTTTTTGCAGCTTTGTCATACATAGTAACCTTATCTGTTTGTGTAATGACAAAGCGGTAATTTCTATTTTTCTCGTAGTCAAAAATGGCCAGTGGCTGCGTGATTTCCTCCGTAAACTTTATTGGGAATGGGGCAACCTCCTTTCCGTTTCTATCCAGGATGTGAAATTGCCTTTCCGTCGCAAACGCCAGCTGCAAACGTCCATTTCTATATAAATCTACCTGCTGGATTTCACCTACAATAGGACTGTCTAATGGTTTCTTCCAAAGAATTTTACCTGAGTTGCTTAGCAGGTATAAATTATTTACTTGGTCTTGAAGTACGATATCACTTCCTTTCGTACGATGATTTTTGACCAGTTGTGGAGCCATCATAATGGCTTCATCTAATTTTGTACTAGCAATTTGAACAATGGTACCATCCTTAAGGGGGCTTTCGTTTTTATTTATAATTCCGTGCAGGTGCATAAAACCATTATCCTGTATGAGTTGTGCTGCGGCAAAAGGATAGCGCTCAAGAGAGATGGATGCAAGTTTCTTAGCTTCTTTTTCTGAAACTAATGAAGTGTAGGGAATCTTATTTGTGTTTGAGACTAGTAAGAGACTCGAAGCACGACTTAGTTGAGAAGCTGTGTTTTGATATGACTTACTAGACGACAAGGTTGCTTTATTTTGGTAGTTTGCAATGATATTTTCTAAGACGTTTTGAGTAGGGGCAAAAAGATAAAAGGTTTCTAATTTGCAGTAGTAGGTAACCTTAGGGAGCTGCATTAAGTTCGAGAATGCTTTTGTAAAAGCATTTTTAAAATCATCTCCTTCTAGTTTAAATATAGAAACTTGTCTAAATGTACTTGATGTTTTTTGTTCACTGGATAAAGCAAGATCTGTTTGTTCTACATCAAAAGTGGTTCCCACAACAGCATTTCCTTCTTGGACGGAGATCAGGCCTATCTCGTTAAAACTAGAAAGCAACTCTGCTTGCGGAAGCTCAAATTTAGACGGATCTAAGCCATTATACTCAGCTAGATTATTCTGGTATTGCTTCCAGTTGTCGTACGTAAATGATACGGCTCCTATGGCACTAGATGGAGTGATTTGCGCTATGCTATTTTGCTGTGGCTGGAGGTTTTTGAAAAGTTCTAAGTATTGATTTGTTGAATCCTTGACTAGCACAACTCCATTGAGCTTAAGATCCTCTTGAGTTAAATCTATATCTGCCTGTAGCCAAGAAAATGCTTCTTGAAAACTATTGTTTGTCGCCTTTGGGAGTATGTCTTTCCATAGTATTCCGGCCTCCTTTCCTTTTATAAGAATACTCGCTACTGCCTTATCGCTCATGCTATTATAGCCTTTTGTAAAAAGGCTTTCTTTTCTGTAAGCGTTTTGTTGTTCTCTAATTATATTTTCTAATAATAGCTGAGAAGAACTGGCTATAAAAACATCTGCAATGGTTACGGTAAAGAATGAAGTGGTCTCTGTACTTATGTGCGTGATGGGAGGCGTTGTCGTGTTTAATCTTTTGAGAGCAAACTTTGTAGAGTCTGAGAAGGAAAGGGAAGTACTCTTTTTAGTTATAAAACTAATGTCTAGATCGTCTTTCCCTATTTTAGTAAATGTAATTAGAGATTCTTGACTTGACTTAAAGTTAGAAAGTAATTGTTCAAATTTTGTAAGTTTTTGTCCGTAGGTAGTGGTATTATAATTTGCAAGGAGGGCGTTATTTTTTATTTGAGAAATAAATTTGTCTAGGTCGTTCGTTTTAATAATTACTGCAGCTTTACGCGGTATAAAATCTATTAAATCTGAGACTTTAGTTTCTGTGGTGTCACAACCCAAGAATAGGAATAAGCATAGTATAAAGAGAAACCGTTTCATATCACTAAGTTATACTCAAAAATACATACTAGTATGATGGCAATGTGCCTTTTAATAAGTGAGTTATCTACTGTGTTCTTAACAATGGTTATTGTTTAAAATCCAGTTCGTATTGTTCTGGCAATAATCTAAAAGAAGTTCTGTGGTATTTTGTGATACCATATTTTCGTATGGCTTCACGGTGCTCTTTTGTGGGGTATCCTTTATTTTTTGCCCAGTTATACATCGGGTATTCTTCGTGAATGCGCATCATAAAATGATCTCTTTCGGTTTTTGCGATAATAGAAGCAGCGGCAATAGGTAAGTATTTACTATCTCCTTTTACAACACAAGTGTGGGGTATATCGTTAAAAGGTTTAAACGTATTGCCATCTACAAGGATGTGTTGGGGATAAGTATGCTTTCGCGAAAGCGAACGTATCAAACTCTCAATACTACGGTGCATTCCTAAAATAGATGCGTTTAGGATATTTATCTCATTGATTTCTCCCATCATAATATGCGTAAACGCATAAGCAATGGCTTGAGTTTCTATAATAGGTTTGAGAATTTCTCGTTTACGTTCTGATAGCTGTTTTGAGTCTGTAAGGGTTTCATTTTTAAAATCTGACGGTAAGATTACTGCAGCAGCAGTAACCGGTCCTGCAAGACAGCCTCGGCCAGCTTCATCAGTACCACATTCTATTAGATTAGGATGTAAGGAAAGCTTTAACATGGATTTAGACCAGCAAAATACAGGAATCACATGAAAAAAAGTATTTTTGAATGATTAAAATAAATTCATGAGAGGTCTTCTCTTTTTAGTTTTTACGTGTATTTCTTTAAGTGCTGCAGCGCAAATACCACAATTACAGCGACAAGATGTTCCTAGAGGAGGTGGTTTTGGAAACCAGCAAGATGATGCTCCTAATAACAATATTGCAGATTTTGAGCGCCCGCCTATTGAAGATTATAAAATAATTTCTATAAAGAGAGATACAATTACCGTAGATACAAGCCTTACCATAGCAAAGGACTATAAATTTAATTACCTGCGTAGAGATAGATATGGGCTACTACCTTTTGCAAATTCTGGACAGACGTATAATACGTTAATTTACGACTTTAGTAGTACCGGGACTACTCCAGGCAGTGTGGCCCAGGCAAGACATTTTAACTACATGGGTGTAGACGAGATTACCTATTTTTACATACCTACTCCTGTTACAGAGTTGTATTATAGAAGCGCTTTTCAACAAGGGCAGCAACTAGACGCATCCTTTACAATGAATACCTCAAAGAGGTTTAACTTCTCGATAGGTTACAAAGGGATACGCAGTCTTGGAATTTATCAAAACTCCCTCACTAGTACGGGTAATTTTAGAGCAGCGTTCAGCTATACTACTAAAAATAACAAGTACCATATTAAGGCCCATTGGGTTGCTCAGGATTTACTCAACCAAGAAAATGGTGGGCTTGATGAACAGGCTTTAGATCAATTTACTAGTAATGACCCTGAGTTTAATGAGCGAGAGCAACTTTCTGTTAATTTTGAAGATGCAGAGAATATTCTAGATGGTACTCGAATATATGTAAACCACTACTTTAATCTTTTAAATAAGAAGGATAGCATACGCAACTACAGCTTGCGTCTTGGGCATATATTTAATAGTGAAAATAAGTTTTATCAATACTCTCAGAATACGGCCAATGATATTTTTGGAGATGCTTTTGAACAAAATTCATTTAGAGATCGCACAGACCAAGAAGAGACCTACAACGAGCTATATGCTACTTATGAAGATGATAAATTGGGTACACTTACTTTTCAGGCAAACGCTTTATACTATGATTACGGTTTTAAAACAGTCATTATTGTAGATCAAAATGAAGATGGAGTTAATGAGACCATCCCGAATCGTTTGCAGGGTACAAATATTGCTGTAGGTGGTAGGTATGCAAACACCATAGGAAAATTTAATGTAGAAGGAGGAGCTCAGGTAAATGTAGTTGGCGATTTTGATGGTTATAATATTTATGGAAGCATAGGATATGATATCACAGAAGATGCTAGCTTGAATGCTTCTGTTTTAAGCAACTCAAGACCAGCTGGGTACAATCACTTATTATATCAGAGTAACTATGTAAATTATATATGGCATAATGCACCTGTTTACAATAATGTAAAAACCAATACACTGGCAGGACAACTTACATCAAAAAAATGGGCCAATCTAGATTTTTCTGCAAGTACGATATCAGACTACGCATATTTTGGCTTATCTGAAACAGATTCATTGGTAACCTCAAAGCAAAGTGAGGAGAGCTTTAATCACCTCAAGATTACTGCAAATAGAGAATTTAAATACAAGAAATTTGCATTAGACGCTACTGTTACCTTGCAAAATGTTAGTGGGGCAGAAGGTGTTCTCAATGTCCCAGATGTTGTAACGAGAGGGTCGTTATATTTTTCAGATAGACTTTTTAAGAGAGCTCTTTTATTACAGACAGGAGTCACTTTTAATTATTTTACATCATACAATCTCAATGCTTATGACCCCGTTCTTGCAGAGTTTTACGTGCAAAATGAGCAGCAATTTGGAGACTTTCCTTTAATAGACGTATTTGTAAATATGAAAGTACGTCAAACAAGAATTTTCATCAAAGCAGAACATATCAATAGCGGATTTACGGGAAATAATTTCTTCAGTGCACCTGGATATCCCTATAGAGACTTCAACTTAAGATTTGGTTTAGTATGGAATTTCTTCCTTTAAAATAAACTACACAATAGATCATATAACCCTTATGAAATTACGCAACTTCCTTACGCTACTAGCCGCTTGTATACTACTATTCTCTTGTAAGAATGAAGAAAACGCCACAGCTCAAGAAGACCAAACCACATTTTCTGTTCCTTTTGAAAAATTTCAACTAGAGAATGGTTTGACGGTTATTTTGCATAAAGACACCTCAGATCCAGTAGTGGCAGTGGCGCTTACTACACACGTAGGATCTGCCAGAGAAATAGAAGGTAGAACAGGATTTGCTCACCTCTTTGAGCATTTGCTATTTCTAGAATCAGAGAACTTAGGAAAAGGTGGATTAGATGCCATGAGTGCTCGCATAGGGGGTTCTGGAGCAAACGGAAGCACGAGTAGAGATCGTACCAATTACTTTCAGACGGTTCCTAAAGATGCCCTAGAAAAGATGATCTGGGCAGAAGCAGATAAACTGGGGTATTTTATAAATACAGTAACAGAACCCGTACTTGCCAAAGAAAAACAAGTAGTCAAGAATGAAAAACGCCAGAGCGTAGATAACCGCCCTTACGGTCACGTACAATATGTGGTAGATAAAAACCTACATCCACAAGGTCATCCATATAGCTGGCAAGTAATAGGCTCATTAGAAGACTTGCAAAATGCCACGCTACAAGATGTAAAAGATTTTTACAATCGCTGGTATACGCCCAACAACACAGTTTTAACCATCGCAGGAGATTTTGATACAGCTCAGACAAAGAAATGGGTACATAAGTATTTTGATGAGATTAAGAGGGGGGAAGCCGTGGCTCCTCTAGAAAAATTACCCATAACGGTAGATCAAACAAAAAGCTTGTATTATGAAGACAACTTTGCAAGACTACCTCAATTGGATATGACATGGCCTACAGTTCCTCTGTATGATACAGACTCGTATGCGCTAGATATTTTGAGTAGTTATTTAACTGAGGGAAAGGAAGCACCATTTAACAAAGTGATGATAGACCAGAAGCAACTTACCTCAAATGTAGTAGCTTACAACTATAACTCAGAGTTAGCAGGACAGTTTAGATTAAGGGTACGTGCTTTTAGCGGTAAGGATCTAGATGAGGTGGCAGAGGCTGTGAATATCGCTTTCGCGAAATTTGAATCTGAAGGCATCCCACAATCTGCCTTAGATCGAATAAAGGCAGGACAAGAAACAGAATTTTACGGCGGACTTTCTAGTGTACTTGGAAAAGGATTTCAACTGGCGCAATATGAAATTTTTGCTGGCGATCCTGGATTTATAGAAAAGGACATTGCTAATATTCTGGCGGTAACCACAGAAGATGTGATGAGAGTGTACAATACATACATCAAGAATAAAAATTATGTAGCCACAAGTTTTGTGCCTCAAGGACAAATAGATCTCGCTCTAGAAAATGCCACGCTTGCTCAAGTAGAAGAAGAAAAAATAATTGATGGAGCCGAGGCCTCTTTTGACGCTAGTATTGCAGCAACCTATGAAAAAACACCTTCTTCTTTTGATCGGTCACTAGAGCCACCTTATGGAGCCAGTCCAGAGATGGTCATTCCAGAAGTATGGGAAGAAACGTTGGATTCTGGTCTAGAAGTATATGGCATCGAAAATGACGAGGTGCCGTTGGTAAATTTCCAATTAACCTTTCGCGGAAGCTTACTTCTAGAAAACCCAGAAAAAGTAGGAGTTTCTAATCTTCTTGCACGATTAATGACCAAAGGCACAGCCACCAAAACTACAGCGCAATTAGAAGAGGCAATAGAAAGTCTGGGAGCAACTATCAATGTTTTTGCTACAGATGAAAATATAGTGATCGCAGGGAGTACATTGTCTAAAAATTATGAGGCCACTATGACCCTGGTAGAAGAGATTGTTTTAGAACCCAGATGGGACCAAGAAGAGTTTGATATTTTAAAGCGTAGTGTCACTAGCCAGATTTTACAACAAGAAGCGCAGCCTAATAGTATCGCGGCAAACTTGTATGCAAAACTTATTTATGGAGACAAGCATATGCTTTCTCATAACTTAATAGGTACACCAGAGTCTATAACGGCCATCACAATAGATGATCTTAAAGCTTTTTATACCAACAATTTGTCTCCTACGGTTTCTACAATGTATGCTGTAGGAGCTATAGATCAATCCAGTGTTGTCGCTTCCATTAGTGGTATTAGCTCTAAAATGGAAACCAAGGAAGTAGTGATCCCAATTTTTGAGATGCCTGACAGACCAGAGCAATCTGCCGTTTATTTTTATGATATGCCTGGTGCAAAGCAATCTGTATTAAGATTTGGTTATCCAGCACTTGCTGCAACAGATGCAGACTATTACCCAGCGCGAGTTATGAACTATCGTTTAGGTGGCGGAGGGTTTGCTTCACAGCTTACCCAACAGTTGCGGGAGGGCAAAGGGTATACCTATGGGATTGGTTCTAACTTTGGGGGGAGTACCATACCAGGCCCATTTACAATTAGAAGCGGTGTGCGTTCTAATGTGACCTATGAGAGTGCTGCGTTAATCAAAGATATTTTAAGCAATTATGGAAAGAATTATAATCAAGAAGATCTTGAAGTTTCCAAAAGTTTCTTGATTAAGAGTAACGCTCGCGCTTTCGAGACATCTCGGGCAAAACTGGGTATGCTAGAAAATATCGCCGCCTACGATTTACCAATAGACTACGCTAAGCAGCGCGAGGTCACGGTAAAAGCAATGACAGTTGAAGACATAAAAATGCTTGCAGATAAATATCTGGACCCTACTAAGATGATTTATTTTGTGGTAGGGGATGCAAAAACGCAAATGGATAAATTAGAGCAACTAGGCTTTGGGAAGCCCGTCTTGATGAATCCTCGGGAGGAGGTGAAGAAATAATGTCTTTGTAATTGTTTTGCTTTTTTAATTCACCCTTTCCTCTTCACCCAAACATTAAGCAATAACCCTAAAACCACAAGACTCATTCCCACTACGGGCCAGAAACCATAGGTTTCATTAAATAAAAAGTATCCAAAAATGAGCGCATAAACCAGCTCCATATACTTAATAGGAGCAACTGTATTGGTCTCTGCAAGTTGGAAGGAGCGAGTTAAGAATACCTGGCCTACGAGTCCTAAGGTACCTATGCCGCAAATCCAGTACCACTCTTGTCCTACAGGCATACGCCAGTGTTGCATAAAGAACAAACTTCCTACTATAGAGAAGACCATAAAGTAGTTGATAATGGTTAAGAAATGTTCTCGCGATCCTAAGTAGCGTACAATAGCAAAAACTCCTCCTACCAATACAGAGGATACGATTATTAAAACAAAACTCAAGGTGTCTATTCTAAAGTCTACTCCCTTCATGACAAAAGCACCTATAGCCGAAATGACAAAGGCTATCCATTGCCAAGTTTTTACTTTTTCTTTAAGCAAGAAGTAGGCAAACAACACACTAAAAATGGGAGCCGTATATCGCAAAGCAACTGCAGAGCCTAAAGGAATACGCTGGATGACGATAAAGAATAAAGCAAGAGAGGCAAAGCTCAAAACTCCTCTAAAACTTAGCCAAAACACATTTTTTCCTATAATCGAAACCTTTTTATAAAGCATATAAGGGAATATGAAAATAAAGGTTCCTACAGCTCTAAAAAAGACTACTTGCAAAGGGTGAAAATCGTTGAGGTATTTTGCCAGTAGGTTCATCCACGAGAAGGCGAATGCAGCGATAAGCATATAGATAATTCCTCTTACCAATAGATTAGTTTTTGAAAATCTAAGATACTACAATCAAGCATTTAAGATTTATATTTATAATATATAAATATAATTTATATATTTGAATAACGAATAACGAATAACGAATAACGAATAACGAATAACTATGGCAACATTTACATCTTCCCTACCAGACGATATTTTAAAGCAACTGGCGGCAGTGGCTAGTAGGCTCAACCTCCCCAAAAATAGGGTGATCGAGAAAGCGCTACGCGTGTATCTAGAGCAATTGGATAAGGCTGCTTTTGCAAAGTCCTATACGCAAATGTCTCAAGATGAAGATATGTTGCAACTAGCAGAAGAAGGAATGGCAGAGTACTACAAAGAAATCATTGATCAAGATGAAAATTAAACAAGGTGAAATTTACGAAGTGTATCTGGATCCAGTAAAAGGAAGCGAGCAAGCGGGACGAAGACCTGCAGTAATCATTTCTGGAAATCTGGCAAATGATAATCTTAATACAGTAATAGTTTGCCCACTTACATCCAAACTAAAACACTATTACGGAAATTTAATTCTTGAGCCAGGATACCCATATGGAATCACGAAAAGGTCAGAAGTAATGACTATTCATATACGCTCTATCGCTAAGCAGAGATTACAAAAAAAGCTCGGTACAATTTCAACAAGAGAAATAACACAACTTAAAGATACACTTTCCAAGATACTCACGTATTAAAAGAGGCTGTCTAAAAAGTAACGTAATCTTGTCAAACTAAGCTTGTAGATGTTTTTAACTTATTGATTTTCAAAACCCTTTCGACAGGCTCAAGGTGACAAATTCCTTCTGCAATTACTTTTTAGACGGCCTCTTATCTATAATTTATTTTCTAACAGCGAAGCGGTCTCTATTCTTTAATAACACTTCTAGAAATTACGATTTTCTGAATCTCAGAAGTCCCTTCGTATATCTGTGTAATTTTAGCGTCACGCATTAAACGTTCTACGTGATATTCTTTAACAAACCCATTACCGCCATGTATTTGTACAGCCTCGATAGATTGCTCCATGGCTACCTTAGAGGCATATAATTTTGCCATAGCGCTCGTGCGATCGTAGTTATTACCTTGATCTTTGTCCCAAGCTGCTTTCATTACAAGATGACGCGCTGCTTCTATCTCTACGTACATATCTGCGAGCTTAAAGGCGATGGCCTGATGGTTACAGATTTCTGTACCAAAAGCTTTACGCTCTTTAGAATATTTTAATGCCAGTTCGTAAGCACCAGAAGCAATGCCTAAAGCTTGTGCTGCAATCCCAATACGACCTCCAGAGAGGGTCTTCATGGCAAACTTAAATCCAAAGCCGTCCTCTCCAATACGATTTTCCTTAGGTACTTTTACATCATTAAATTGTAAAGTATGTGTATCACTACCCCGTATACCTAGTTTGTCTTCTTTAGGCCCTACTTCAAAACCTTCCATTCCTTTTTCTACAATAAAGGCATTGATACCTCTATGTCCTTTCTCACGATCTGTTTGAGCAATCACGAGATATACATCTGATCGACCACCATTAGTGATCCAGTTTTTAGTGCCATTAAGAACGTAGTGATCTCCTTTGTCTATAGCCGTTGTGGCTTGCGAAGTCGCATCAGATCCTGCTTCTGGCTCACTTAGGCAAAAAGCGCCTACAAACTCTCCTGTGGCTAGTTTGGTTAGGTATTTTTGCTTTTGCTCTTCGCTACCATAAGCTTCAAGGCCATAACATACTAATGAATTATTTACCGATACGATTACAGAGGCAGAAGCATCTATCTTAGATAATTCCTCCATAATAAGCACATACGAAATGGCATCCATACCGCTTCCACCGTATTTAGGGTCTACCATAATTCCCATAAATCCTAGATCCCCCATTTTCTTAACGAGTTCTGCAGGAAAGTGCTGTTTTTCATCACGTTCTATTACGCCAGGTAACAATTCTGTTCTGGCAAAATCGCGAGCTGCGTCGCGTATCATGAGGTGTTCTTCGGTCAAGCTAAAATCCATCTGTCTAGAATATTTATGAATTATGTAAAAAATGTATGCAAAGATACTTGATTCTTGCGTTTTTCTCAATAATTTTAACGTGATGCAGCAAAAAAACTATAACGTTATAGGGGTTATGAGCGGCACCAGTCTAGATGGGGTAGATTTGGCGCTGGTACAGGTATGTTTTGAGCCCGAGGTTTCTGCTAAAATTATTGTCGCAGAGACCGTAGCTTATCCACAGCAATGGGTAGAGTCCTTAAAGATCGCTTATACTTTATCGAAACAGACGTTAACAAAGCTTGATAATGAGTATACCCAATATCTGGCTGTAGTGATTCTAGAATTTATACGTAAGAATTCCATAGAAAATATAGACGCCGTTTGCTCACACGGGCATACTATTTTGCACGAACCTGATCAAGGGTTTACACTTCAAATAGGTAATTTGCCCATACTGGCAGAACTCATTCATACGAGAGTTGTATGTGATTTTAGGGTGCAAGATGTTTACCTGGGTGGCCAGGGAGCCCCTCTGGTGCCTATAGGTGATCAATTGTTATTTAAGGAGTATGATTACTGTCTCAATTTAGGTGGATTTGCAAATATGTCTATGGATCGAGAAGGAACACGTATTGCCTACGATATATGCGCAGTAAATACAGTACTAAATATATATGCCTGTCAACTAGGAAAGGAGTATGATGAGGGAGGCGCTTTCGCGAAAGCGGGATCCACCCACACACCACTTCTAGAAAAATTAGATGCATTGCCATTTTACCAATTAAGAGCCCCAAAATCTTTAGGTATAGAATGGGTACACGAAACAGTACTTCCAATAATTGAACATTTTGATTTAGATCCAAAAGATGTGCTCGCAACGTTTACTGAGCATATTGCAGGACAGCTTAAGAAGCAGTTTAAAAATAAAAGCAGGGTACTAGTTACAGGAGGCGGAGCTTATAATACGTATTTACTAGAGTTGCTAAGAGACGATGAACGAGTAGAATTTATAGTACCCAATGACATGCTCGTCGAATTTAAAGAAGCCCTCATTTTTGCACTCTTAGGTGTCTTAAAGCTTGAGAATAAAGTAAATACTCTCGCCAGTGTTACGGGCGCTCGTAAAGATCACAGCGCAGGAAAAATCTACTTGCCTTAAAATTGACGGTAAGAGTAAAATAGCCCTAAGCATTTCATTATATTTGTTATTCTTCTAACCTAACGAATCATATGAAGGAACTACTCACGCGTTACGAGAATAAAACTCCAGAAATTGTTTTTCACTGGAACGATCCAGAGACCGAGGCAGAAGGGTGGGTGGTCGTAAACTCCTTGAGGGGAGGTGCTGCTGGAGGAGGTACGCGTATGCGAAAAGGGTTAGATAAGAACGAGGTACTATCGCTTGCTAAAACTATGGAGGTGAAGTTTACTGTCTCAGGCCCAGCCATTGGTGGGGCAAAGTCAGGCATTAATTTTGATCCTAAAGACCCAAGAAAAAAAGGTGTCTTGGAGCGATGGTACAAAGCGGTTTCTCCACTTCTCAAGAGTTATTATGGCACAGGAGGAGACCTTAATGTAGATGAAATTCACGAAGTAATCCCTATTACTGAAGAGAGTGGTGTATGGCACCCTCAAGAAGGTGTTTTTAATGGACACTTTAAACCAACCGAAGCAGATAAAATTAACCGCATAGGCCAATTGCGCCAGGGAGTTATTAAGGTAATAGAAAATCCTAGGTATTCGCCAGATGTGGGTAGAAAGTATACGGTGGCAGATATGATTACAGGCTATGGTGTGGCAGAAGCCGTGCACCATTACTACGATATTTATGGGGGTAACATTAAAGGAAAAAGAGCCGTTGTACAAGGATTTGGAAACGTAGGCGCGGCCGCGGCTTATTACCTAGCGCAAATGGGTGCAAAGGTGGTTGGGATTATAGATATTGTAGGAGGATTGATCAATGAAGACGGGTTTTCTTTTGAAGAAATCAAAGAAATGTATCTTTCTAAAGATGGTAATACACTTGGCGCGAAAAATCTCATTCCCTTTTCAGAAATGAATGAACGCATCTGGAACTTACAAACAGAAATTTTTGCACCGTGCGCAGCGTCTCGTTTGATAACCCAAGATCAAATCGATCGAATGATTGATACTGGTTTAGAAGTGATTTCTTGTGGGGCAAATGTGCCTTTTGCAGACAAAGAAATCTTCTTTGGACCCATTATGGAGCACACCGATGCAAAGGTGAGTCTCATACCGGATTTTATTTCTAATTGCGGGATGGCTCGAGTATTTGCCTATTTTATGGAGCGCAAAGTCCAGATGACAGATGATGCGATCTTTAACGATACTTCGATCACGATTCGAAACGCAATTCAAAATACGTATGATCAAAACAGCAGCTCAAAAAATATTAGCGCTACTGCTTTTGAAATTGCACTAAAACAATTACTTTAAGTCTTATTTTTAAAACCAACTTTTTATGGAATCTGTAATTATACTGATTTTTGCCATTGGCTACCTTTCGATTACCCTAGAACACCCGTTACGACTAGATAAAACAGTACCAGCTCTCATTATGGCGTCCCTTATGTGGGCCTTTTTAGCGGTTGGTTTTGGTCAAGGTTGGTTTAATGTGGTAGACACCCACGAGCACGTTTACAGCTTTTTAACAGGTGGGGATGATGCAATGCACGGTTTTGAAAATACACTACTCCATCACTTAGGAAAAACTGCCGAAATACTGGTATTCTTAATTGGAGCGATGACCATCGTTGAGATCATAGATTTACATAGAGGTTTTGAAGTACTAAAGACTGCTGTTGGCACAAAAAGTAAGAGAAAATTACTATGGATTATAGGGATACTGGCTTTTATACTATCTGCAATAATTGATAACCTTACAGCAACCATTGTATTGATTACGCTTTTGCGAAAGCTTATCAGCAACAGAAACGAGCGTCTCTGGTTTGCTGGTATGGTCGTGATCGCGGCAAATGCTGGTGGAGCTTGGTCTCCTATTGGTGACGTAACTACAACAATGTTATGGATAGCTAAGAATGTATCTGTCGCAGGTCTTGTAAAAACCTTAGTAATACCTTCTATATTATGTTTTGCGGTGCCTTTTTTGATCGCTATGTATCTTCCAGCCTTCAAAGGAGATATAGAAACAAACGAACTAGAAGATGATGAAGAAGCCGGAAGATTGCTGAGTAGTAAAACAATGCTCTTTCTTGGATTAGGAATGATTGTATCAGTACCTATCTTCAAAACACTTACACACTTACCTCCATATGTGGGAATGATGCTTGCTTTAGGTGTTGTTTGGTTAGTGTCAGAATATATTCACCCAGAAGAAGATTTTTCTAAAGAAAGAAGACACTTATATTCTGCTCACAAAGCGTTATCTCGAATAGAAATAAGTAGTATACTATTTTTCTTAGGAATTTTAATGGCAGTAGCCGCTTTGGAGACTCTTGTGTACGGTAGCATTGGAGGAGAAGAAGTAGGTACACTACGCTACCTTGCTGAAGCGCTACAAGAAGCCATTCCTAATCAAGATGTAGTCATTGCACTATTAGGTGTTTTCTCAGCAATTATTGATAATGTTCCACTTGTGGCAGCCTCTATCGGTATGTACGCAGGTACTCCTATAGATGCAGATTTATGGCACGCTATAGCATTTGCAGCTGGAACAGGAGGAAGTATGCTTATCATAGGATCTGCAGCTGGTGTTGCGGCAATGGGAATGGAAAAAATAGATTTTATCTGGTACCTTAAGAAAATCTCTTGGCTTGCGGCCATTGGTTTTATTATAGGATATATCTATCTGGTAGTGATGTTCTCCATGTAATACATACTTATTTATTGTAATAACCGTTATCAACCTAACTAAACTAATTTTATGCTAAGTACATTTTTACAAGACGGAGCCCAAGATGCAGCAGATGCATTAGGAACCGAAGAACCTGTAGAAAAAACCCTTTCGATTATTGATCTATTGCTTACGGGAGGTGTCTCGGGAATGGTGGTAATAGGAGTGTTATTTGTATTGCTTTTTGTCGCTGTTTATATTTATTTTGAGCGATTATTTGCTATAAAGGCAGCTTCCAAAATAGATGGTAATTTTATGAATCAGATTAGAGACAACGTCTCCTCTGGTAATATCGAGGCGGCCAAAATATTATGTGCTCAAACAAACTCTCCCGTAGCCAGATTAACGGCCAAAGGAATCTCACGTATTGGAAGTCCGCTAGAAGATATTAATACGGCTATTGAAAACAGCGGTCGCTTGGAAGTATACAAATTAGAGAAAAATGTAAGTGTTCTTGCAACTATTGCAGGTGCCGCTCCTATGATAGGTTTCTTAGGAACCGTAATTGGGATGGTGATGGCATTCCATACACTTGCTACTAGCAGCGGGCAAGCAGAAATGGGAACCCTAGCAGAAGGTATTTACACGGCAATGACGACAACGGTAGCAGGTCTTATCGTAGGGATTATAGCGTATATGGGTTATAATCATTTGGTAGTACGCACAGATAAAGTAGTACACGCTATGGAGGCAAATGCAGTAGATTTCTTAGACTTACTAAACGAGCCCATATAATATGAACCTGCGCGGAAGAAATAAAGTAAGCCCAGAATTCAGTATGAGTTCCATGACGGATATTGTATTCTTGTTATTGGTATTCTTTTTATTGACCTCTCCAGCGATCACACCAGATGCATTAGATCTTATACTGCCAAAGGCTAAAGGGAAAACCAGTAATAAACAGAATCTTTCAGTGAGTATTACAAAAGATCTAGACTACTATGTGAACAAAGAACGCGTTAGCGAGAGAGGTATAGAAAGTTATATCACCAGTCAGTTACAGGGAGTGGAAGAGCCTACAATTATCTTAAGAGCAGAAGAAGGAGTTCCAATTGAAAATGCTGTTAAGGTAATGGATATCGCAAACCGTAATAAGTATAAAATTGTACTTGCCGTGCGGCCTAATTAATATTTGGAACATATTTTGATTTTGCTTTCGCGAAAAACGATGCTAATTATATAACAAGCTGATTTGAGAGCGTTTTTATTTTTGTTTTTAATCCTATTCGAAGTATTCAGTTTTTTAAAGATTGATTTCATTGAAAAAGATCAAGATCCAATAATAGGAAATTGGAGAGTAATTTCTGTAGGTTTTAAACTGGTAGATGATTCGATAGGAGAAGTATGGGATTTTGAATATTGTGATCAGAAAAATTATGTGACTTACTATAAAGATGGCTCTTTAAAATGGAACATTCATAAAATTGATGATGAAAACAAGTGCAAGCCACTTGCGGACGACTATTTAATTGGATACTGGGCTAATACCTCTTGGGCGAAGTATGATATAAAATATATCTCAAGAGATAAGAAATTAGAAGAAAAATATAATAGAGTCAGTGATGATCTATATTATTGGTCTAGTACTTTAGACACTATGAAGGTTGTAAGATTTTTTAATCAAAGGAATCAGAGCTTAAAACCCAAAGATGTTGCTGTTGAGTCAACTATATATGTTAGGATTAAAAAATAACATTAAAGTATAAATGCCCTACCTAGACACACCACATAAAAAGAAATCATTTACCATCACTTGCATATTGATGGCCATCATCCTGTTTCTTATGTTTATGGTGGGAATGACATATATGGACCCACCAGAAGAAGGGGGGATTGCGGTTAATTTTGGAACGTCAAGTGTAGGATCTGGGAATGTACAGCCTACGAAACCAGTTGCCTCTGCACCTAAGAATACTGCTCCGGAACCAGAGCCTACGCCGCCACAGCCAGAAATTAAGGACGAGGTAGTAACTCAAGATATAGAAGATGCTCTAGTAATTGAGGAAAAACCACAAGAAACACCCAAGCCTAAGGTAGATAAACCTAAAGAGAAGCCCGTAGAAAAACCAGTAGAGGAGGCAAAGCCCGATCCTAAACCTGATCAATCTACTACTAGTGCTTTAGATGCTTTAATTAATGGACCTAAAAAAGACGGTGCTGCGCAAGGTGGAGAGGGCGATGATAATCAAGCAGGAGACAAAGGAGATCCCAATGGAGATCCCAATGCCTCTAGCTATTACGGTACAGGAAAAGGATTAGATGGTGATGGTAATTATCAACTAGGCGGTCGCAAAGCATTAGGAAAGCCTAAACGAGTTCAAGAATGTAATGAGGCAGGAACTGTGGTTGTAAGTATAGAGGTAGATAGATCTGGCGCAGTGATTAAAGCAGTGCCAGGAGTTCGTGGCACTACCAATAACTCTAGATGCTTACTTGAGCCGGCAAAAGCAGCTGCGCTAGCCACAAAGTTTAATGCAGATGGGAACGCACCCTCTAAGCAAATAGGTAAGATTGTTTACCGTTTTAGTCTTTCGGATTAATTACTCTTTCATAAAAATCTCTAGTTATCACGTATCAAGAAACTCTAGACTGGCTTTTCTCCCAGCTCCCTATGTATCAAAGGGAAGGTGCTGCTGCGTATAAGCACGATTTACGCAATATCGAGTTGCTTTCTGCCTATTTGGAACACCCAGAAAAAGGATTTAAATCCATACACGTTGCCGGCACCAATGGTAAAGGATCTACAAGTCATATGCTAGCTTCTGTTTTGCAAGAAGGAGGATTCAAGGTGGGTTTATATACCTCTCCACATTTAAAGGATTTTAGAGAACGCATTCGCATTAACGGGAAACCTGTAAGTAAGCAGTTTGTGATAGGGTTTGTCAAAAAGCATAAGGAGTTTTTTGAAGCAAATCATCTTTCGTTTTTTGAAATGACTGTTGGGATGGCCTTCACAAGTTTTGCTAAAGAAAAGGTAGATATCGCCATTATTGAAGTAGGTTTGGGCGGAAGACTGGACGCTACAAATATTATTACTCCAGAAGTTTCTGTGATCACTAATATTGGGATGGACCATATACAGTTTTTAGGTGATACGCTAGAAAAAATCGCTACAGAAAAGGCAGGTATCATAAAAGAAAAGGTGCCTGTGGTAATAGGTGAATATCATACGGAGACGGAGGAGGTTTTTAGTACGCTTTCGCGAAAGCGTAATGCCCCCCTTATCAAAGCATACAATTTTGACAGTCTGCCGATGCAGTCGGATTTAAAAGGTGACTATCAAAAGCATAATATACGAACAGTACAAGTGACGATCGCTCAACTTCAAAAGAAGGGATGGGCGATTGGGATACAGCATATTGCCAAAGGTTTAAAGAGCGTTACTGCCAATACAGGATTGTTAGGACGCTGGCAAGAAATAGGGCAATCACCTAAAATTATCTGTGATACGGGCCACAATAAAGAAGGCCTCATGTATGTGTTGCGACAACTTAGGCAAGAAAAATATGATAGGTTGCATGTGGTTTTGGGTGTGGTTTCTGATAAAGATTTAAGTAGCATACTACCGCTGTTCCCTAAAAGAGCTACGTATTACTTTTGTAAACCTGCTGTACCCAGAGGAATGGAGGTGCAATTACTTAAAAAAGAAGCAGCGAAGTATGATCTTAAAGGGAAGGCATATCCGTCTGTACTTGAGGCATTAGAAAAGGCGAAGACTAATGCGGGAGTAAAGGATTTAATATTTGTTGGGGGTAGCACCTTTGTGGTAGCAGAAATTCTTTAATTTTTCTTTAAAAAACATTTTGGAAACATAAATTTTGGTCTATATTTGCACCCGCTATAACAAAGAACGCAAGTTGTTTTAAGTTTAGGGCGCGTAGCTCAGTTGGTTCAGAGCATCCCGATTACTTCGGGAGAGTCAGGTTTCCGAATCCTGGTTAAAAAAAATATCGGGCGCGTAGCTCAGTTGGTTCATAGCATCCCGATTACATCGGGAGAGTCAGGTTTCCGAATCCTGATTAAAAAAATATCGGGCGCGTAGCTCAGTTGGTTCAGAGCACTTGGTTTACACCCAAGGGGTCAGGG
>JAHDIF010000010.1 GCA_020630915.1 Dokdonia sp. | reverse complement strand
ACCTGCCTGTCACGCAGGGGGTCGCGGGTTCGAGTCCCGTCCAGACCGCAAAAAATAAAGCTCTCCTAGGAGGGCTTTTTTTAAAGGTGTTGTGTTGGCCACGTCACACGTGGTACGGATTTGTAGTTGAATCCAATGAGAAGCTTTTCCTGTTACAAGGAAGGGCTTTTTTTGTTTTTAGATATTTTTTTTGGAAAACCTTCTAAAAATATAAAATTCCTTTTGGCGATTATCAAAAAAGCTTATATTTGCATCCGCTTACAAAAAGTAACACTCCTCAATAGCTCAGTTGGTTAGAGCATCTGACTGTTAATCAGAGGGTCCTAAGTTCGAGTCTTAGTTGAGGAGCTAGTAAGCAAAAGCCACACAGTCAGTGTGGCTTTTTTGTTTGTAGCAATAGTATATACATTTAACTCGGTATTTTAAACTTAAAAAAAAGCCCCACAACTTGCGCTGCGGGGCTCGAACGAACCAACTAAATCTTAAATTCAAATTATATTTCCAATCTTTTGGGGCAAACCAAGTTGGAAATTAGGGTTGTTCATAAAGCTTATCACTTTATAGTAGTTTGTAACCCTCACATTAACAATTTTATAACCAGAACGATTTAGTATACAATAGTAGGATCTATATGCTTTTCACTAATAAAACAACTAGTATATAAAAACTCCTACCCTATTATTAAAAAAGTTTCAAGAAAATTCAAAAATCTCCAATACACTTGATTTTTTGGCAATTCAGTGCGATCAAAAAAAGATCTTATCAAGTATATTTGTATTGTGAAAAAGGAGAAAAAAAGGATATGGATCTATGTAGCACTTGTAATAGCTCTTTGTCCAATTTCTAACGCACAGCTAAGTTTTTGCCCTGGAGATACTGGTGATGCCATTTTTTTTGAAGATTTTGGATTTGGAACTACTAATGGTCCTGCATTGCCTGCAGGATTTACTACATATACTTATGTAGATCAAGCCCCACAAGATGGATTCTACACTATCTCTAATAACCTTTCGCAATTGCAGTCATGGCATAACGGCCTAGATCATACTCCTAATGATACCGACGGCAAAGCCTTTATAGTAAATGCAAGCTTTACCGCAGATGAATTTTTTAGAAGCACCATCTCGGGGTTATGTGAGAATACATTTTACGAATTTTCTGCCTGGCTTATTAATTTGTATGATAGCGACTTTACCAATTGCCCCAGCGGCGGTATTCCCGTAAACGTACGCTTTGAAATATGGAATGAAACAGACACCTTACTTCTTGCCTCTGGTGATACTGGAGATATTAATGGCACACCAGAACCTATTTGGAATGACTACGGCCTCGTTTTTGAAACAACTGTAGGACAAGAAACCGTATTACTAAAAATGATTAATAACGGTGATGGTGGTTGTGGCAATGATCTTGCCATAGATGACATTGCCTTTAGAGCCTGTGGCGATACTACAACAATTACTACGAGTGATAATGAACAAGGTGTTTTGATTTGTGAATCTCAGACTCCTACAGGTATATCCCTCGTATCTGTAACAGACTTTGATATTAACGACTCTTATGAAATACAATGGCAAACAAGTACTGACTTGCTAGATTGGTTTGATATTCCGGGAGCCACATCCAGTACTTACGATATTGTTTCTATTACGGAGACCACGTATTACAGAGTAAATTTTGCTACAGACACGGGTAATCTAGGCAGCCCCTTTTGCTCTTTTCTCTCAGAACCCTTTCTAGTAGAAGTTTCCCCAGTTCCAGAACCTCCGATTAGCAATGGAGATAAATCCATCTGTAGCGATGAGCCTCTTCCCCAATTGTCTGTCACGGTACAACAAGGAGAAAGTGTCAATTGGTACAATGCCCCATCAGGAGGAGTATTACTGGCAACTAACACTACTAGCTATACACCAGATGTACCGGGAACTTACTATGCAGAAGCAACTGTAAACGGCATAGAATGTAACAGTCCAAACAGGACCGGCGTTTCTCTTAGTATATTTCCAGCTATTACTTTTGATGCAGCCTCAGAACAACTAGTGATTTGTGAAGGACAATCTGTTACCCTTACTGCTTCTATTGCAAATGCTTTCTATGCCTGGTCTACAGGAGAAACTTCCCAAAATATTACTATTACTACCCCTGGAAACTACACTATTGTAGCTACTTCTGCAGAGGGTTGTACCGCTCAGAAGACATTTACTGTAAGCACTATTATAATACCTGAAATAGTTCCTATTGAAGCAAATATAGGTCGAGAGATTACTGTGCAGACCATTAATACTGGAAATTTTGAATATTCTTCAAACGGCATTTTCTACCAAGAATCACCCACATTTACAAATTTACCAGGAGGCATTATAACCCTATTCGCCCGTAATATAGAGGGTTGTATTCCAAGTAGTACAACTTTTTATAATGTGCGTGTACCTACCTATTTCACACCCAATGGAGACGGCATAAATGATGTTTTTACAATTCCTGATCTATCCTTTTTCGAAACAAGCACGCTCAAAGTATTTGACCGCTTTGGCAAGCTCCTTCATACTGACAGTGGTTCAAGCATGGACTGGGATGGCATGTATAACGGGAATATACTTCTTGTAGATGATTACTGGTATACCCTCACACTTGATGACATCCAACTCACGGGACACGTAAGCTTACTTTTACAATAGGACATCTTTACTTACCTTAGAGTCAAATTGAAATAGTATGTATCGCACTAATTTACAAGTTCTAACAATTATCGTAATTGTTTTTTGTTTTGCTTTCGCGAAAGCGCAATCATCCCTAACTCCACAAGAACTAGAAATAGTACAACAGGTAGAAAAAAACGCCTCTCAATCCATCACTTTCTTAGAAAAAGTGGTGAACATAAATAGTGGGACGCTCAATGCCAAAGGTGTTCGAGAAGTGGGTGATGTCTTTTCAAAAGCCTTTACAGATATAGGGTTTCAATCAAACTGGATTGATATGCCACCAGAAATGAATCGAGCTGGACACCTATTTGCTAGTAGACAAGGTAACAAAGGTAAAAGACTACTCCTCATTGGACATCTAGATACTGTTTTTGAAGAAGACAGTGAGTTTCAGAAATTTAAAATGATCAATGACTCTATTGCAAAAGGTCCTGGAGCAAATGATATGAAAGGTGGTAATGTAGTCGTGCTTTATGCGCTTAGGGCGTTGCAAGAGCGAGGCCTATTGGACAATGCTCAAATCACAGTAGCTTTTACTGGTGACGAAGAGAGTACAGGAAAACCGCTATCTATAAGCCGAAAAGATCTGATAGAAACCGCAAAAAATAGTGATATCGCTCTAGGTTTTGAAACGTCAACAGGTTTTGATAATGCAACAGTAGCTAGACGCGGCTCCTCTAATTGGAAGGTAACTGTTACAGGAAAACGAGCGCACTCTAGTGGGATTTTTCGCGAAAGCGTAGGTGCAGGAGCAAATTTTGAACTTGCACGTATTCTCAATGAATTTTATACTAAGGTAAAAGGTCCAGAATTATTGAGCTTTAATCCGGGTATGATGTTAGGGGGAACGACGATGGATCTAGACGCGGCAAAAAGCAAAGGAAGTATTTTTGGAAAAGGAAATGTTGTTGCCCAAACATCCTATGCACAAGGTGGTTTGCGCTTTATCTCAGAAGATCAAAAGGAAGAGGCACGTTCAAAAATGCGAGAAATAGCACAGAATAATTTACCACAAACAAGTGCTGTAGTTGAGTTTCAAGACAGCTACCCAGCAATGAAACCTACGAAACAAAATTATGAACTACTAGAAGTTTTGAGCCAAGTAAGTCAGGATATGGGCGGTCCAGAAGTGTTGCCATATGATCCTGGCAAGCGCGGTGCTGCAGATGTCTCTTTTGTTGCAGAATATGTTGCTTGTCTTGATGGTCTAGGAACAATGGGAACTGGTGCACATACTCCTAAAGAAACGGTAAATCTTAATACCATAGAAATGCTCACAAAACGAACCGCGCTGTTAATTTACAGACTCATAAACAAGCCGCGTTAGGCCAATAAATGACTATATAAACTCTTAAGTTTAGACACTTTAGGATCTATCACAATGCGACAATATCCTTGTTGTCTATTCTCGTTATAATAATCTTGATGTTCCTCTGTAGCTTCATAAAAAATGGGAACTGGAGATATTTCTGTTACAATAGGATCTTCATAATATTCTTGAACCTCTTTAATAACCTCCAATGCCTGATTTTTTTGCTCGTCGTTATGATAAAAGATTACAGACCTATATTGTGTTCCTCTATCTGCACCCTGTCTATTGAGCGTAGTAGGGTCGTGGGTAGTAAGGAAAACTGCTAGTATCTCTACATAGGAAATTATACTTGGATCAAAATCAAATTGTATGACCTCTGCGTGCCCTGTAAGTCCAGAACATATTTCTCGATAGGTAGGATGTCCGGGAACCGTTCCTCCAGCATAACCAGAAATTACATTAGACACTCCTTTAAGTCTTTGCACAACTGCTTCAACACACCAGAAACAGCCACCTCCCAAGGTTGCTTGTTGTAAGTTTTTACTCATTCTTTGCTTCTTCTTCTATTTCTGGAGTATCTAGTCGGTTCCATATCTTATCTGCTTTTAACTCAAAAGTGCCAGCAAAATCCCACGTACATTCTTCTGGAGAAATAAGAGATAAAAATGGCTCGCCATCTTTACTTTTATAAAGGTGATAAACGGCACCTACAATAGGCTCGAAAGAAAATTTTGCAGAGTATATGAGGTTGTTATACTCAAATTTTTCCATCATTTTCTCATACTTAGCCTTAAGCTCTTGATACTCGGTCCCAAATTGATGGTTTACCTTACTAATATTGGCATTTTTCCAAGTGGTAACGTCATCTGTCACAATAGCTGGCGCCCCGAGATTTGTTGCGTAAGGAGTTAGCGCAGCATCGTACTTTCCTTTTTCTTCGTTATAAACGACTTGATCTGGTTTTTTCTTTGTCATAAATAATACTCACTATTCATCGCAAAATAGCTTCTTGTGCAAAGATACAGCTCAAAGTTTAAACAAAATGAAAATTATGAATTGTTAACAAGAGTATCTGTCTGTTCCTTCTAACTTACAAAAAACATTGATCCTATCTGCGCTTCGCAATCTTGTTATGTGTAATCTGCTTCTGCCTGCTGCATTTAAAACGAGCATCATCCAGCCCATAAGCTCTCTTTGCTTCGTGCTTTGTCTTACGCCCTTGTACCCGAGCTCGCCACATTTTAAAACTGCTAGACTTCATCTCACGACGCATCAGTTCTATTACCTGCTGTTCTTTAATGCCAAACTGTAATTCAATCCCATCAAAAGTGGTGCGATCTTCCCACGCCATCTCTATAATGCGGTCTATCTCACGTTCTGTAAATTCTGGCAATACTGTTTTTCCCATGGTATAAGTATTATTTAAAAAAAAATGTAATTTTACTCGCACTTTTAATTATTCTGTAATTTTTTTATCTCGTCTCTTCTGGCTCATCCCATACTTTTCTATCAGCCAGCGTGTGGCGTTTTAAGATACGATAGGCGTCTTGCTTTACTAGTGTATTCTCTTTAAGTTCCCAGAGTATATCTCCAGCATGCTTTGCTGTTTCTTTAATATTAATAAGAGGGTCTGGGTAATCTGCACCTATACTAACGTTACAAAATTGCTGTTCCAAGACACTCATAGTCCATGGCTTATGTATATATGCCAGTGGTACTTCGGCTAGTTCTGGCACCCATTTTTTAATAAAAACGCCTTCTGGATCGTGCTCTTCACTATTTTTTACAGGATTATAAATACGCAACATATTGATACCCGTTTCTCCCGCTTGCATCTGGATTTGAGGATAGTGTATTCCCGGCTCAAAATCTAGAAACTGCTGCGCAAGGTGATGTGATGCATCTTGCCAAGGTTGCCATAAATTATGTGTAAAAAAAGATAGGGTCATCGCGCGCATCCTAAAGTTTAGGTATCCTGTCTCATTGAGACATCGCATACATGCATCTACCAGAGGGTAACCCGTCTTTCCTTCTCTCCAAGCTTTTTGATAGCTTTCATTTCTAGGTTTCTTTAGGTGATGATATCCTTTATTTACACTCACAAATTCCATCGTATCTTCCATCTCAAACTTCTGAATAAAATGTGCTTGCCAGCGTAATCGTGAAGTAAATCCGTCAATGGCGCGTTTGTTTTTAGACTGTGCCCTAAAGGATTTAGCCGCTTGCCACACCTGCCGAACACTCAAATTACCCCAAGCGATATACGGTGAAACCCTAGAACAACTCTTTCTTGCTAGCAACGGTTTTGAAATATGATTGCTATAGTTTCTATACCGTTCACCCTCTAAAAAGGAGTGTAAATATCTCAAGCCAGTGTGTGTCCCTCCTTTTTGAAAAGGAGTATTCTCAGGTGTTTCTAACGAAGGGATTTCAAAGTGCTGTGCTAGCGCTTGTACTTTTTCAACCTTTAAAAGTTGTCCTAGCTTAGGCTCAAAAGACAGTTGTGGCTGTTTCATAAACCACTCCCAGTCGCCTACCCAACCTTTTCGGTTTTTGAGGCCGCGTTGCACGCCGTTATTCATAAACTCTACCCAACCAAACTTTTTTTCTGGAGATTGGGTTTTTAACGCTTTCGCGAAAGCTTCCAATCCCAGATCGCGATCATACGTGATTTTTAATCCAGTCTCTTGATGCGAGAAAACAGTGTGAATTTTTACACGTTCAATCAAGGTTTTAAATACGTCAACCGCCTCACCTTGAACAATAAGTACCTGTGAATTGTGCTCCAAAAGTTGACGCTGCACATCACGTAGGGACTCCCTTATAAAATTAAAATGTCGCTCACTGTAGTGATCATCTTCTAGCAACGAAGGCTCAAAAACATACAGCAACAATAGGGGTCTATCCTCTTGAAGCGCATTGTACAAGGGCAAGTGATCTTGCAATCGCAAGTCACGTTTTAACCATACTATGTTTACCTCGGGTTTAATAGTTTTCTGGGTGTTTTATGATGTCGTCTGCACGTTCTTTGTGGGTGGCAAGAGTTTCTTTCTCCATTTTATTGAGCAAACTGAGCATCATACTCATACGCCTGTTATTTCTAAAATACTCTTGCTTTTCGTCTATAAAATTCCAGTATAAACTATTAAAAGGGCAGGCATCTTCGCCTGTTTTCTTACTCACTTTATAGTGACAAGCCTTGCAATAATTACTCATTTTATTAATGTAACTACCGCTACTTACGTAAGGCTTGGTCGCGATTTTACCACCATCTGCCCACTGTGACATCCCACGTGTGTTTGTGATTTCTACCCACTCAATCGCATCTATGTACACTCCCAAGTACCACGCATCTACCTCACTAGGTTCTGTCATCGTAAGTAAAGCATAGTTGCCTGTCACCATTAATCGCTGTATGTGATGAGCATAGGCATTATCTAGGCTATTGTTTATACTGCATTTAAGGCAATTCATTTTTGTCTCACCTGTCCAGTAAAAATCAGGGAGTTTGTTGTGGTTTTCTAGGTGGTTTGCTTTCGCGAAAGCGGGCATCTGCATCCAGTACATCCCGCGCATATATTCTCGCCAGCCTATAATTTGCCTTACAAATCCTTCTACTTGGCTGATGTCTATCTCATCTTGATGCTCACGCCAGTATCCTATCACAGTTTCTACCACTTCCTGCGGAGAGAGCAACTTGCTATTCATCGCAAAGCTCAGTCTCGAGTGAAACAAATAGGCCTCTTCCGGATCCATCGCATCTTGATAATCGCCAAAATGTACTAACAAGTTTTTGCAGAAGTAGTTCAAAACAGAAAGCCCATCTTCCCGACTTGTAGGCCAGCTAAACTGCTTCGCATCTATATTTCCCATTGTCTCGACATCTTCCTTTTCTAGCAGCTCCACAATCTCGGTCACATCTTTCCTAAAACTACGCTCATGAGGTATCTCTACATCGCCCTTCCACTTATTGCGATTGCTATGGTCAAAATTCCACTTGCCACCTTCGGGGTCTTTATCGTTTATCATCATCAGGTCGTATTTCTTACGCATCATACGGTAGAAATATTCCATGGTGTACTGCTTTTTGCCTTCGTAAAATTCGGCAAGCTCGGTACGGGTGGTCATAAAGTGTTCGGTGTCGCATACTTCGGTGGGAATGGAGACGCCACTTCGACTGCGCTCAGCACAAGTTTCGCGAAAGCGTTCTAACATTTCATCCAGTCGGTACTCATCAGGCATTTGATATTCAAACCGCTGTATACCGTGATTTTTGATTAGAGCTTCAAGATTTTTGACTAAATCTCCTGTATTTTTTTTATCGTCTAACCTGTAATAAATTACCGTATGCCCACGCTCTTTAAGCCAACTTGCAAACTCCCGCATTGCTTGAAAAAAGGCCACTACTTTTTGAATATGATGTTTTACATAATTGGTCTCTTGGCGCATCTCTGCCATAAAATAAATCACCTCGTCATTAGTATCTTCATACCAAGAATGCTGATGATTAAGTTGATCGCCGAGTAGTAGTCTAAGGGTTTTGATAGATTAATTTTTTAGTATTAGAATTTAAATTCTTTTTGGTTATGATGTAAGGCTAAACAAGCTGTACTTACTGGTTAGTAGTCTTACGTCCTACCTGATTTTAAAACAGCTTCTCCTGCAACCACAACCGCACAAACGTGCCATTACCATCATACATTTGTGCCTGTCTTTCTATATTAAATTTACGGTCACGAGGGTCATTACCTACACCTGCATTATACATCCAGTTGCCCCAGTTGCTGTGCACGTCGTAGTCTATAAGCATACTTTCAAAATAGGCTGCTCCCACTCGCCAGTCTTGCTCTAGCTCTTTTGCCCAAAAGCTAGCCACGTTCTGCCTACCACGATTACTCATCCAGCCCGTTTCCTTAAGCTCGACCATATTTGCGTTTACAAAATCATATTTGGTATTGCCGTTGATCCAATCTCTCTGGGCTTTATCATTATGTTTCCAGTCGTATTCTTTATGTAAAATACCTCCTATTTTAAAGAGATCATTTCCGTGCTTGAGCGAGACATATTTAAAATAATCTCGCCAGATGAGTTCAAAAATGAGCCAATAGGTGTCTTGATTTTTTTTGATTTGGCTTTCAAACCGTTTCACCTCCCAATATATCTGACGGGCTGATATAGAACCGTTTGCTAGCCACGCAGAAAACTTCGAACTGTAATCTTTACCTACAAGACCGTTACGTGTTTTTTTATAATAGGCCAATTTTTCGGTGTTCCAGAAATAATCGTTGAGACGCTCCCAAGCAGCATCCTGTCCACCCTTCCAAGGGAAGGCTGTGCGACTATCTTTTTCAAAACGATCCAATCCTAAATCCTCCAAAGTTGGTATTTGAGAAGCCTTTTCAATGAGGTTGCTCTCTGGTAATTTTTTATTGTCTAGCTGCTCATCCCGAACGCTACTTTCTTTCTCACATTTTTTTCTAAACTGCGTAAATACTTGTGGAATGTCCCGAACACTCTCAAAAGGAATATCATCTGGATGAAATAAAAACTGATCGAATTGCGCGTGATGAGGAATATTGATTACGGTTTCTACTGCCTTCGTTACTTTGTTTTCTTCTTCCGTCCATTCTTTTTGCGAGTAGAGTGCTGTTATATCTTGCTCCTCAATAAGCTGAGGAACCGCATTTTCTGGAAGGTCGTGAACTACGACTAGGCTGATATTGAGCTTACCTAATTTGTATCTAAGGTTTACGACAGTTTCAATTAAAAATTGTGCTCTATATTTCTCCGTTTTTTTAAAGCCAAAATCTCCTACAACAAACTGCCTTGGGTCAAAACAATAAATACCTATCACACGGTCACAATCTTGGATTGCTCGTGATAACGACACGTTATCCTCGCTACGTAAATCATTACGAAACCATACGAGTCCTGTTTTCATTTAATTTTGGTTTTTTGATCTTCTACAACGCTCGCTACAGTACTTTACCTTATCCCAGTTTTTCTCCCATTTTTTTCGCCAAAAGAAAGGTCTGCTGCAAACAAGGCAGCTTTTTTGCGGTAAGTTGGGTTTTTTATGAGCCACCTACTCAAGCTGCTCTATCTGATCTAACACAAGCTCTGCCTGCCGAGAAAGTCTCTTACTCTCATGCATATCATATGTTGAAAACACAGTAGATTCTCTCATAAGTCGCTTATAGTTTCTTAGCAACTGCTCCTTTTTCATTCTTGAACGCACTCCAAACATAACTACTTTTTTTGTTCAAATTTATTTAAAAATTATTAAACAAAAAGAAGATTAACGCCTGTTTAACGCTCTTTTAAGGAGTCTTAAAGTATGTTAAATACGTTTTTAAGTCGATACATTATCCCATTTTTGGAAGTTCCCTTACAAATTATGTATATCGAGGTCTAAGATTTTCTATCATAATCTTGGTAATCGCATCTAAGTCAAATTTATGTGCCCATCCCCAGTCTTTACGCGCTTGCGAATCGTCTATACTTTTAGGCCAAGTGTCTGCAATCTCTTGTCTAAAGTCAGGTTCATAGGTAATAGAAAAATCAGGTAAATGCTTTTGGATACTCATGGTTACTTCTTCTGGAGCATAACTTACTCCTGCCAGGTTGTAACTAGAGCGTATTTTAATATCCTCCAGATCTACATCCATAATTCCTATAGTTGCTCTTATGGCGTCATCCATATACATCATAGGTAATGTAGTCCCTTCTTTTAAGAAACATCTATAATGGCCATGTTTAAGTGCTCTATGATAAATATCTACGGCATAATCGGTAGTTCCGCCGCCAGGTTCTGTGGTATAACTTATGAGCCCAGGATAGCGTATGCTGCGCACATCTACGCCGTACTTGTTATAATAGTACTCACACCAGCGCTCCCCAGTTTGTTTAGAAATACCATATACTGTAGAAGGTTCCATAACCGTCATCTGTGGCGTGTTCTCATTGGGTGTTGTTTTTCCAAAAACCGCAATACTCGAGGGCCAGAAAACCTTCTTTATCTTCCCATCTTTTGCCAGGTTAAGCACGTGAAACAATGAATTCATATTGAGATCCCAAGCCTTGGCTGGAAAACGCTCTGCAATAGCACTCAACATAGCCGCCATCAAGTATACTGTATCCACCTTATACCTAAAAATCACATCTTCTACAGCCGCATAATCAGTAGCGTCTAGTATTTCAAAATGTCCTGCATTCATCATCCCTTCATCTCCTTCTCGTATATCACTGGCTACAACTTTATCTGCCCCAAAACGCGATCGTAATGCTGTAGTTAATTCTGTTCCTATTTGACCACAAGCCCCTATAATTAATATTCTTGACTTCATATGTATATTATTAAGATTACGCTTTCGCGAAAGCGATAAAGCAAACTTAATCATAAAATTTTCTTGTCTATTTGTAATTCAATTACTTTTGTGATTATACGGTTGAGTTTTTATGAGAAATAGGAGGTTTATTTTTTTTTGGTTTTTAATTATTCTAAGCTTTACTAATTGTGAAGAGCAAAAGGCGACGACAGAAAAAGATGTACTAGGCACAGATCCCTCAGATACTATACAATTACCTACCCTTACAGGTTTAAAACCGTCTTTATCGCTAGTAAAAGATGCTCAAGAGGCCTCTGAAAAATGGGTCTTGTATAAAAATTTATCTTCATCACTAGATAGCTTGCAAGAAGGAACCATAGGCGATGTGAGAAAAAATGTAGCTTCATTAGAAAAAGCGTTTTTAGATCTCCAAGAGGCCGAAGAAGCGGCGGTAGATCCTATGCCGTCAGAATTAAAAACGAACGCTATCAAAGCTCGACTCACAGCACTTGAAACACAAATAATGGCTCTCAAAAATGAGGTTTCTAAAAATGAACCTATTCCAAAGGCTATTGCCTTAGGCATTACAAAAAGCAAGAATGCGTTGCAAGATTTAAATCTACAGCTCAATGAACGTTTTGCCTTAAGTATAGAAGAAATGCTAGAAGCAGCTAATGAGATTCCAGATAGCCTTTTGGTAAAAATTCCGTTCGAGTCATCCCTTCCTAATTCTAATTAATTAATTATGAGACTATTTATCCTTCTATTAACGTGCGCCATAAGCATATCTGTAACGGCTCAAAATGACAGTAAATCTTTAGCAACAAATATCAATGACATTCTTGAAGCTTGGCACAAAGCCGCAGCCGATGCAGATTTTGATGCTTATTTTAATAAGATGACCACAGACAGTTATTTTCTGGGCACAGATGCCACGGAAAATTGGAACTACAAAGATTTTAAAGCTTTTTCAAAACCATATTTTGATAAAGGAAAAGCTTGGTCTTTTAGCACTCTGGAGCGAAATATTTTTGTAGAGCCCAATGCCTCTATTGCTTGGTTTGACGAACATTTAAAAACCCAAATGGGGATTTGTAGAGGTTCAGGTGTTCTAATATTAACAGATGATGGCTGGAAAATAAAACATTATGTCCTTTCCATTGCAGTTCCTAATGAAAACGTAAGTGCCTTAACTGCGATGAAAAAAGAATGGGATAGCACACAAATGAAAAAGATGTTGTTAAGTAATCGTTATTGATTATTAAATTCTGTCTTTTTTACCTCTTTTTCCACAGAATATTTAAACAAAAAATCGCTTTTTTGTTAAATGTTTATTTTTTAGACTTCTCGAGCTTATATTCGTACACTATTTATTTAATAAATCCTACCATGAAAAAAAATTTATTACTTGCATTTTTTGCACTTTTAGGAACTTCTTACGCTCAAGTGGGTACTGATGCTCCTTGGATGCAATCTCTACACAACCCTAACCGAAGTACCGAACCAACATTTCAAGAAATTGTTAATGCCTTTGAAGCATATTGGGTGGATAAAGATCCAACTGTTAAAGGTAGCGGTTACAAGCCTTTTAAAAGGTGGGAGTCACTTTATCAAGATTACCTTAATGATGATGGCACTATAATGTCCAAAGAGCAATTATGGGAGGCTTGGAGTACTATACATCAATCCCGATCTACAGAATCTGATGATAGTAATTGGGTTTCTGTTGGTCCTCTAACGCATACAAATACCGGCTCTTGGTCTTCAGGACAAGGACGAGTAAATGCTTTTGCTGTAGATCCTAGTGACCCAACAGCTTGGTACGCAGGTGCTCCTGCTGGCGGTATCTGGGCTTCTAAAGATGCTGGTTTAACCTGGTCCCCATTATCTGATGAATTACCACAAATAGGTGTTTCTGGAATAGCGATAGATCCCAATGACTCTAATACGATATATATTGCTACTGGAGATGATGACAACAACGATTCTGAAGCCGTAGGAGTTTTAAAAACAGTAGATGGGGGACAAACTTGGAATTTTACAGGTATGAATTTAAATAACACCCCTAATAGACTTAGTGAGATATATATAGATCCGACAGATTCTCAAACTGTTTGGGTAGCGACTAGTGATGGTATTTTTAAAACAACTAATGGTGGTGACTTATGGACCAATATACGTTCTGGAGACTTTCAAGATATCAAATTTAAACCTGGAGACAGTCAAACTATCTATGGCGCGACTAGTTCACAATTTCATGTCACTACAGATGGAGGAAACAATTGGCAAACAGTAACAAATGGTTTTCCTGGAGGATTTGTTCGTTTAGTTTTGGATGTCACACCTGCAAATCCAGAGGTAGTGTACATATTTGCCTCAGATCCAGGCTTCGGCTCTGGAAAGATATTTAAATCAACTGATGGAGGTATTTCTTTCCAAGAAACTTTTAATGGAGCACAAGATATTTTCGAATCTCCACAAGCTTGGTTTGATATGGCATTTGCAGTTTCTGATACTGATGAAAATGAAATTTACACCGGAATATTAAATATGTGGAAGTCTACAAACAGTGGAACAAATTTTACACAGGTAAATAGTTGGAGTAATCCTGCAGGAGCCAGTTACACCCATGCAGATATACACAGACTCAATTTTATAGATGGAAGATTGTTTTGTGGTAGCGATGGAGGTTTGTACTCATCTACTGATGGGGGTACAAATTTTACAGATCATACTTCTGGTCTTGCTATAGGACAATTTTATAGAATTTCCTTAGCAAAAGACAATTCGGAGAAAATATCCGGTGGTTTACAAGATAATGGAGGTTATTCTAGAAATAACGGCTTGTGGCAAAACTATTATGGTGCTGATGGAATGGAAACCGCTACAGATCCAAATAATTCTGATCGCGTTTATGGTTTTATACAAAATGGCGGTGGTCTTTACATTTCCAATTCTTCGGGAGCTTCTTTAGATCAAAATGTAAATGGTCCAGAAAGTGGAAACTGGATTACCCCATTACAATTTTCAAAAGACAATAGACTATACGCAGCCTATGCCAGGGTGTATGAATTTGACTTCTGTTCTAGTTCTTGGCAAGTAAAATCATCCTCTTTTGGTCAGTTTATAGACAGACTTATTACAGATCCAAATGACGCCGATATTATGTATGTGGCTGTAAATAATCAACTATATAGAAGTGAAGATAAAGGATCTTCTTTCGATTTACTTGAGTCTTTTGGAAGTACTATTTCAGGAATTGATGTAAACAATGGAAATAACAATCTCATTTATATCACAACTTCAGGTACAAACGGCCAAGTCTTTGAAGGTGATTTATCCAGTGGCTCTCTAGTTCTTAATGAAATTACTGGCAGTTTGCCTAATATCCCAAAACTGGTTATTAAACATCAAGCTAGACACTCAGATAACCCATTGTATGTAGGAACTGGCATAGGAGTATGGAGATATGATGATATTCTAGGTGATTGGGAGCCATTTGAAAATGGACTCCCAAATGTTCCTGTAAGAGATCTTGAAATAGGTTTGGAAGATGGTAAGTTAACGGCAGCTACTTTTGGTAGAGGCGTTTGGCAAACAGATATTCCTACTGAGCCTATCACGAATGACTTGGAAATTACTAATCTATCAACCACAACAGGTCAGAACCTAAGCTGTAATGAGATTGCCGCCATAGCAACTGTGGTGAATAATGGTTCTTCAGCCATCACAACATTTGACTTAGCGTATAGTGCTGGAGCGACCAGCAATACCATTAACTGGACAGGAAATCTTGCTCCAGGAGCATCAATAGATGTAGACTTAGAAGCGCTTTCCTTAGAATTTGGTACGTATGATTTAGATGTACAGCTCATTGAGGCTTCAGATCAAATAGTGTCAAACAATGACAGAACAATACAATTAAGTATTAATAAAAGTGGAATACCAGAAGTTCAAAATGACTTCGAAACTATGGAAGACGAATTACTTGTTTTGAAAGGTAGTGGAGATGCTAGTGTACAATGTGCAGTGAGTGAATCTGTATGGCAAAGAGGGATACCTACTGGATCTGTCTTAAGTGATGCCGCATCTGGAGAAAACGTGTATGGAACAAATCTTGGTGGTAATCACCCAGACAATGTGTTAGAGTACCTCACAACAGAGTGCTACGACTTATCAACGATTGCAGATCCAACTATTTCTTTTAATATGGCTTTTGAATTAGAATTAGATTGGGACATCCTCTATATGGAGTATTCTAAAGATGATAGCGCATCTTGGAACATTCTAGGATCTACGAATGATGAAAACTGGTATAATAGTGATACGGTGCCTGGAGCAAATTGCTTTAACTGTCCAGGAGCGCAGTGGACAGGGACTGTATCAGACTATCAACAATATAGTCTAAGCCTTAGTGATCTCGCTTCAGAAACCAATGTTGTTTTTAGATTTGTATTTCATTCAGATCAAAATACTAATGAAGAAGGAGTTGTTATTGACGACTTGAGGGTAGGTGACGGCGTCCTATCGACAGAAGACTTCGTAAGTTCAGATTTTACGATTTTCCCCAATCCATCTAAAGATATATTCAACATAAACTGGGCCTCATTAGAAGACCTAAGCATCTCAGTTTATGACATTACAGGAAAGGAAATTATTAAAATTAATCAGTTACAAAATGCTCAAAGAGAATATAACCTTGATATGTCTTCATACGCTTCAGGAGTCTATATTCTCCAAGCTAATTCTACATCAAAACAAATTATAAAAAAATTAATTTTACAGTAATAAAAACTATAAAAGCCCTCATATGAGGGCTTTTATTTTATATATCTGTAACTTTATGGACATCAAAGCGTCCTATGGCGCATAACTAAGTAATATTAAACCTATGAAACTTATAAAATCAGGAGTCATTGTAGCCTCTTGCCTATTATTATTGCACAGCTGTAAAGAAAAGGCCGAAGATACCGCACAGGTAGAAAAAATTCCCGGGATTGTCTTAGAGAATATGGACACAACCGTAGATCCAAAACAAGATTTTTACAACTATGTAAATGGATCTTGGATGAAAAACACAGAGATTCCAGCAGATAGATCAAGCTGGGGAGGATTCTCAGTATTACGTAAATCTACTGACGCCGATGTTTTAGAGATCCTGGCTAAGGCAAAAGAAAGCGGAAATTATGGAGCAGATACTGATCAGGCAAAAGCCCTTGCGATATTTGACACTAAATTGGACACGCTTGCGCGAAATAAAGCTGGTCTTAAGCCCTTACAACCTGCATTAGACGCCATTGCTGGAATCAACAATCTATCTGATCTACAGACAGTACTGGCTAAAAACCCTGCGGTCTCATCGCCTTTTATTAGTATAGGTGTACAGGGAGACTTAAACAACAGCGCAATGAATGCTGTATATTTGGGAGCAAACGGTTTAGGCCTTCCTGATAGAGACTACTACTTAGAAACAGATGAAAAATCTATAGAGATTCGTGAAGAATACAAAAAACACATCGCTCGTATGCTTCAAATGCTAGGAGATGATGAAGCTACTGCCGCAGCTGCCGCAGAGAAGATTCTTGCCATGGAAACTGCACTTGCAGAGCCTCGACTAGACAAAGTAGAATCTAGAGATGCTAGAAACTACAACAATCCAAGAACTATTGCCGAAGCTGATCAAATGCTCTCAACCATAGATCTAGGTAAAATGATCACAGATTTAGGCGTTACAAAAAAATTTGACACTCTTATAGTAACACAATTACGGTACACTGGTGCACTAGACACATTCTTAAAAGAAACCTCAATAGAAGATCTTAAGACCTTAGTGCGCTGGGATACTTTTAATAGTGCGACTGGCAGATTAAGTACGGATATAGAAAAAGCAAACTGGGAATTTTATAGCAAGTACCTAAGAGGTTCCAAACAACAACGCCCAGCAGATGAAAGAGCTCTAGCTACCGTAAATGGTACAGTAGGAGAAGCACTGGGTCAATTATATGTAGACGCAAAATTTCCGCCAGAAGCAAAGGAAAAGGCAGAGACTATGATTGCAAACGTAATCGAAGCTTATAAAGCTCGCATCATGAATCTCGACTGGATGGGTGAAGAAACAAAAAAGAAAGCCGTAGAAAAGCTTGATAAATTCACTGTAAAAATTGCATACCCAGACAAGTGGGAAGATTACTCTGATATGGAGGTGTCTGCAGATAAGACCTATTTTGAGAATATGACTGCCGTAAGTAAATGGGCACAAGACAAGAATTTTGCAGATATAGGTGAACCTGTAGACAAGTCTAAATGGGGAATGTCTCCTCAAACTGTAAATGCCTACTTTAACCCTCTTAACAATGAGATTGTTTTTCCAGCAGCCATATTACAACCGCCATTTTACAACTACACAGCAGATGAAGCGGTAAACTACGGAGGTATAGGAGCTGTTATAGGTCATGAGATTTCACACGCTTTTGATGATAGTGGTGCTCGTTTTGATGGTGACGGAAACCTTAAAAACTGGTGGACTCCAGAAGACCTAGCAGCATTTACAGAACGTGGTGATGCCCTTGCTGCACAATATGATTCTGTAGAGGTACTGGAAGGTGTAAATGTAAACGGCAAATTTACCTTAGGCGAGAATATTGGAGACCTTGGCGGGGTGCTTGGAGCGTATGACGGACTTCAAAAGTTCTATGCAACAAATGGTCGTCCAGAAAATATCGATGGTTTTACGCCAGAACAACGCTTCTTTATGAGCTGGGCAACGGTATGGAGAACCCTTAGTCGTGATGAAGCATTAAGAACACAAATTAAAACAGACCCACACTCTCCTGGAAAAGTACGTGCTGTACAACCATTACTCAATGTAGATGCTTTTTACGAAGCATTTGATATTAAAGAAGGAGACGCCATGTGGCTTGCGCCAGAAAAAAGAGTTCGTATCTGGTAGTAAACCCAAAGTTGATACATAGCACAAAAACCGTTCAGAGATGAGCGGTTTTTTTGTGTTTTATTCTAGGCTAGCGATAGTTGTTAATTTTACTAATACGCTTTCGCGAAAGCATACTACATCAAACTATGCTTAAACTTATATTGAAGCACTTTACTAAGATGTTCACTATCTACCTGCTTAAAAATTTCTTCCTCTGCAGGTTTATTGTACTGAGGCGCCTCAAGTCCAAGATTGATAGCTTGTTTTGTATAATAAGTCTCTTTACTAGGATGTTGTGGAGTAACAGCATTAAAAATGTGACCAAAAGCATCTTGCTTAATTATTCTAGTAAGAATCCCAATACAATCCTCACGATGAATCATATTTACAGGAGCGTCTCCATTATTTAATCCTTTTCTTCCTGCAAGAAAACGCACTGGATTTCTACTCCCGCCGTATAATCCCCCAAAGCGCACAATACTTGTTTTAAAAGAAGATGTGTTAAAAAACAATTGCTCTACTTCATAGAGCTGTTTTGCGGCGTTTAATTGCGGTAATGGCCTATCCTTTTCAGTTACCTTTCCTTGACTATCATCATAAACAGAAGTGCTGCTTACGAGAATCACTTTTTTTATTTGAGACGCTTCTATTTCGTGAAGAAAATGCGCCATTTTAAGAGCATAATTTGCTCCTGTATTACCCCGCAATCCAGGCGGAATCATAATAGCCAGGACATCTGTATTTTCTAAAAAAAGTTGCGTCGTTCCTACTGTACCCGTTTCTGTGAGAACTACTCTATACGTATTGAGACCATTTGCTTTGAGTGTTTTTACTTTTGTTTGATCTGTAACACTTCCCTTTACAATGTATCCCTTTTTTATAAGAGATGCCGCAAATGGTTGTCCAAGCCAGCCTAGGCCTGCAATTGTGATATGCTTATTCATATATGTTCCTCGCGAAGGCGGGATTTTTTATGAGATTCCTTTATTCTCTTTTTTAATTAACACCCAATCAAATAGAACCCAAATATAACAAGAGTTCCATCTAGCTCCGTATTGCGGAGCGTGTTCGGTCTCCAGAATATAATTTATTCCAAATGGATGCCTTGATTCGTACTTAATTAAGTATTCGTAGCGTTGCTCGCCTATAGTCGCAAAAGGATTTTCAAAATCATTGCTTAATTGAACCTCATAATTATTAAATAATTCAAAATTTTCTAAGATTGCTGAAGTATTTACTTTTAAATCTGTTACTACCGTAACTCCTTCAAAACTATTGTTTTCTAAAACATAGCTTTCGTAATTCTCACCTACAGCGTGTAATAATCTTGTTTCGGATACTGAATAATAGGTTATAGTTTGAATAGCACTTAGGCTCACAAACAATAATAAACCCATCTTAAAAAAAGATCTATTCATTTAAACTATCCTTTTTAACCTCAATATATTCCGAAGTTCGTATCGTATGTTCTACAACCACCGCGTCATTAGGAATAAACTGCTTAGGCATCATATTCTTAGGTCTTGCAGAAACGTTAAAATTAGGGTTGTCTAGAAGATTATATGAAAATTCTTTTAGGCTAAATACAGGAGCCACACCTGCTGGTACTGCATATTTAAACTCCAGAGAATCTCCAGCACTCACATAATAGCTCAAAATACCCCTGCTACCGCGTCTTTTATACAAGGTTTCTGTACTGTCTGGAGTAAATACTTTTCCATTAAAAGAGATATACTGCAACGGAGTATCTTGATCTGTATACATTCTTATTTGGTTTACAGGTCTTTGAGGTTTAATAAGAAGTGTCGTGTATCGTAAACCGTCTACTACAGTATCATTTCTCACGGTAATCTCACTCTCGAGAAGATCTATGACAGAAGTTTCTTTTGCATACGTATAAGGCGTATTGTACTTACTACCCGCGGCATTTCCGATATACTTAGTAGCATCTTCTGGAGTGTCTCCTAGATACCCCATGGTCCAATCATCTAACTCTTTATTATAAGTTGCCCAATACGCTTTATTAGCATCTACATTGTGATAATAAATCAAGCTATTAGGAGCTTGCCTGTCCTCAGTAGCGTTAGATTTAGAATGGGCAATACCTAAAAATACCAGACCTAGAAACAAGCTAAGTATACCTACTATTTTTTTATTCCTAAAAAATCCAAATACCGGAAGTAAGAGTCCAAAAAGCAAAACTAAAAATAGTACTGAAGCAAATAACATATCCGGCCCCAGACCTACTGGAAAGAACTGAACTAAAGGGGCAAACAAAAAGATAGCAGGGGCGCCAAGGAATACCAGAAGTATCTTACTAGGTGAATGCTGTCTTATTAATAAGAATAGTCCGGCTAGACCAAAGAACACTGGAATGATAAAAAACGCTGCTCCTTTTAGATATACTCCTAATAGGATATTAATAATAATCCACAAGGTTAATGGAGCTACAAACATACTAGGAGTGTTATGTGTTTTAGAAAATTTATGATACACTCCCATACATAAACTAAACCCAAGCAACACAAAACCTCCTATATACCAATGCCCATTATATATAAACACAGGTAACATATCACTATACGAAGGATACACAACTTTTATAAGTTCCCATAAAAGGTAAAATAAACCTCCGCCTAGAATAAGGGTTAATAAAAATGTTCCAAATCCTCCTGCTATAGCTTTTCCAGAAAGACGTTGCTTTTTAAATCCGTATACTAAAAGTAACACGAATAAGATAATTGCTATTCCCACCATAGGCCAAATCCAGGAGAATGGATATGCCACAAATTTGGCTACAGCAGTGTCAAAATATACATAGTCCTCATCAGACTTGATTTGATTTAAATCTGCCTGAGAATAGTATTTTAATAGTGGCATCAAGTACGTTCCTTGATGCTCTAGAGTATTTCTATCCAGATTTTCATAATTGTCATTTACAGTATGATAATGAAAATGATCATCTATAAAGGCAAAGAAAAACCCATCTATATCGCCATCTTCTCTCAGCACTGTAGAATCTGTATCATTAGGTAAAAGTTTGTAAATACTATACATCAATGAGGTAGCTACAGGATATTCTACTCCTGCTTCTTTAAACCCCTTAATGAGATTTGCATTTCCTCCATTAGTCTCCACAATCATATTAGAAGGACCACCACTGCCACGTGCTTCAAAATTGAGCGCTACACCTACATCTTTTGCCCAAGGATGTTCGTTTACAAACAACTCTGCACCATCTAAGCCCACCTCTTCGGCATCTGTAATGCATACAATAATATCATTTTTAGGAGTTGTCCCGCTCGCGAGATATGCCCTAAGGCTTTCCAATATGGTCACTACACCAGACCCCGCATCACTAGCTCCTTTTGATGCACTATGAGGAGCGCTATCATAATGCGACATAAGCATTACCGCTTTTCCTTCTCCCGTGCCTTTTATCCTAGCCAGAATATTCTGAGGCTTTACCAGGTTGCTATATCCCCTCCACGTACTCATTGTAAACCCCTCTTGCACCTCTACCTCCAAGCCCATTTTTTGAAGTTCGGTCACAATATATTGTCTTACTTGAGTGTGTGCAGGTGTGCCTACATAATGTGCTTCTTTAGAAATTTCTTTAAGATGTAGTAATGCTCTTTCGGTAGAAAATTGAGTTTTTGGAGTATTGAGATCACTAATCTCAGAAGGCATAAGCGATTTAAAACTAACATATACCAGTAATAGGATTATTACAAATGAAAAAATATGGGAAAGACGTTTCATAAAGCGGTTGGTTTATTTCTCCTAAAATACAATTTTTGGTGTGGTTTACGCTTTCGCGAAAGCAAAACCAGCAACTTCTCCATATTATTTAGTAACTTTAAAAGAACTTAATCACTTAAAAACAATACATTATGGCTATCAAGAGTTTTACAGGACGTCGCGCAAAGCCCACTAAAGGACAATCTACAGATATTAAAGTAAGTGATTATATGACGACAAAGCTCGTTACTTTTAGACCAGAACAATCTGTACTCGAAGTGATGAATACCCTCATAAAAAACAAAATTTCTGGAGGTCCTGTTATAAATGAAAAAAACGAGTTGTTAGGTATTATTTCAGAAGGCGACTGTATGAAACAGATTTCTGAGAGTCGGTATTATAACATGCCCATGGAAGATATGATTGTTGAAAAACATATGGCACAAGAAGTAGAAACTATAGACGGTAATATGAACGTGTTTGATGCCGCCAATAAATTTGTAAACTCAAAAAGAAGACGTTTTCCCATTATAGAAAACGGAAAATTAGTAGGCCAAATTAGTCAGAAAGACGTCTTAAAAGCGGCTCTTAAACTCAATGGTCACACTTGGAAATAAGCAATTTATTGCTCTAAATCAAACCATCGGATCATCACGTTTTCTTTTTCGTAAAGAAAATCTTCCTTTTGTTTGAGTCCTATTTTTTCCAAAACACGGCATGACGCCTTATTATCAACCTCTGCTAGTCCGCAAAGTTTTTCGCCCTTGAAGTTTTCAAAGAAATAATCCCTAGCAGCAATAGAAGATTCCGTAGCATATCCTTTACCCCAATATTTTGGTATAAAGCGATATCCAATATCATAGTAGTTGATATGTCCATTCATTTCTTCTTCAAAATTCATTTTAAGCCCTGTCCATCCTATCCAATCTCCGGAAGATTTTTCGATGGCGGCCCAGCGACCTATGCCATATTTTTCATACTGCATCCTTATATAATCTATATAAGTTCGTGCCTTTCCTAAACACTTTATAGGTTTGTTACCTAAATATTTATGTACCAAAGGATCACTATCTAGGCGAAAAAGATCTCCTGTATCTTCAATCACAATCTCTCTTAAAATGAGATGCTCTGTTTCTGCAAATGTTTTCATGTGTAAGCTTTGGTGCCTGCCTACCAGCAAAGGAAGGAAAACAGTATTAGTCAGTTTTTCTTTTAACCAGCGCATAGAAGTCACCTTCCAGCGGCAAGTATCCTTGATCGTACACAAAATAATAAACCGTCCCAGCTTTTGTGGTGTAAATACTTGTGAAGTAATTAAAGTCAAAACCTGCAGTAGACAATTTTTGTTTAGTGGTCTTTGTCTTTTCCTGCGGATTTAAGGCGTTTAAAATCCTATAGTTCCTACGCAATCTATTATTAATAGTTCTTACAAGGTTCTTGCTGTCTTTATTAAACTTATTGTTATAACTATTACGACAACCGTCACTACAGAATTTTTTATCTGCGCGACCTATAATCTTATCTCCGCATTCTGGACAACTTTTATCCATCTTATTCTTTGTAAATCTTAATAGTTATTTCTCCATCTTTGTTCATATGAGCGCGATACATACCCGCCGTATTGAATTCTAAAGCAACCTCACCATCGTGATCTATTGCTATAATTCCACCAGTTCCTCCTAAGTTTTTAAGTTTTTTCTGGATAACCTCTGTTGCCGCTTCTTGAAGGCTCATACCTTTATATTCCATAAGTGCTGAAATATCGTGGGCAACCATGGCTCGTATAAAGTACTCGCCCCAACCTGTACTACTTACAGCACATGTTGCATTATTTGCGTAGGTTCCTGCACCTATAATAGGTGCATCACCTATTCTATTATACTTTTTGTTTGTCATACCGCCAGTAGAAGTCCCTGCAGCCAGATTACCATATTTATCCAAGGCAGCACAACCTACGGTTCCAAATATTGTATCTTTTATAAAAGGATCATTTATAAAAGTGGTCTTTTTTATATCCCCATCGTGATCGAGTTCTATCGTTTCTCTTTTCTTTGCTCGCTGTAAGGAATTAAACCTTCTCTGCGTATAAAAATAAGAGGGGTCTACTTGTTGTATTCCTTGCTCTTGGGCAAACTGCTCTGCTCCACCACCAGAAAGCATCACGTGTTCTGACTTATCCATGACCGCAACGGCAAGATCGATTGGATTTTTTATCGTGGTTACGCCAGATACCGCGCCGGCATTGAGCGTTTTCCCGTCCATAACAGAGGCATCAAGTTCATTAGTCTCTTGATTTGTAAACACCGCTCCTTTCCCTGCATTAAACAAAGGACTATCCTCCATAATATTGATTGCTGCCGTTACAGCCTCCATACTTGTTCCTCCTTTTTCTAGAATGTTATGTCCCGCACGTATGGCCTCTTCCAGTTTCTCTTTATATGCAGTTTCTAGAGAATCATTCATGTTCTCCTTAAGAATTGTTCCTGCTCCTCCGTGTATGACCAAGCCAAAATTTTCTGTGTCAACAGATCTTGACGTTTCAACTTCTGGCTCCTTCTCGACACAAGAATAAAAGACACACGATAGTACAATTACCCAAATAGACCCAAAACTCTTCATTCTTTTTCTTTTGAACGAAGATAAACAGAATTTTAAAGATTCAAACCTGCACTTCGTCGATAAAAATCTCATCAAAATAATCATTCTTGTAATTTTGTTGTAAGAATTTGTGTATTTCATCGATTAAATACATTTTTTCATCGTTTAAATACATAAAGTTTTTATATTGGACACTCATAAACCCCAAATTATGAAATTGATTAACTTAAGTTTAAGTGCCTTAGTGGCATTAGTACTCCTTGTGGGCTGTAGCCCAGAAGTTGAGGAAAACAAGGAGCCTACTGCAAATTTAACTGCTCCAGTAGGCGTACAAAATGATCACGCGATGGTTCAAGAAATTCTTGAAGCCGTAAATGAGCACAGGTCCAGTCTTGGTCTTTCTCCTTTAAATGATCACCAAACTTCAGAAACGCTTGCTTTAAGTCATTCTGCCTACATGGCAGAACAGAACGAAGCAAGTCATGACAATTTCCTTTTCAGATCTGACTACTTGATCAACCGAGGTGCAGAAGACGTAAGTGAAAACGTAGCATATGGCTACATAAGCGCACAAAGTGTTTTGAACGGATGGCTAGCTAGCCCTTCTCATAAAGAAGCATTAGAAGCAGAAAACTTTACACATACAGGAATCGCTGTAGTATCTAATGAAGTAGGAATAAAATACTACACACAATTATTTGTAGAACAATAAGCCCCAAACCATAATTGGTTTAAACCCTGCTCAAGGTCTCCTTGGCAGGGTATTTTTATTATCGTATTTTTAAACAAATACTTTAGTTATGGCAATAGCACCTCCCTTTAACTTAACACAATGGGTAGAAGAAAATCGAGAACTTCTTAAACCTCCAGTGGGCAATAAGAATTTGTATAAAGACGCCGGCGATTATATTGTTATGATTGTAGGAGGTCCCAACGCTCGCAAAGATTATCATTATAATGAGACCGAAGAACTTTTTTATCAACTAGAAGGTCAGATAGAGGTTCACATACAAGAAAACGGTAAAAAACGTACAATGAAGTTGGGCCCAGGCGACATGTACCTACATCCTGCTGGTATACCACATTCTCCGGTACGTTTTGAAAACTCCATAGGCCTTGTGATAGAACGTAAAAGAATAGATCTGGAAGGAACAGACGGATTGTTGTGGTTTTGTGATACTTGTAATAACAGGTTACACGAGGTATATTTTAAACTTCATGATGTAGAGAAAGACTTTCTTGGTCACTTTAAAGACTTTTATGGAGATCCAGAAAAGCTCACCTGTTCTAACTGCGGTACCGTAATGCCCGTAGATGAACGTTTTACGACGGAGGAATAGTGTATATAAGCTTTCGCGAAAGCGAACCACTACACTATAAAAAGGGGCTCTGTAAAAACGAGGTCCTTTTCTTTTTGTACCCTTTAAGAATCTGTATCTTCGCAAACGATTTCTTTAAACAAAAAACAACGCAAAATGAGTGCAGTAGCAACAGATTTTGGAATGGACGAAGCAATGAGAATTCTTGGTCTTAAAGATGTAAATGACGGTACTTCTACGGGTCAAAATAACTTTGGAAGTGGAGATGTTATAGAATCATACTCTCCAGTAGACGGAAAATTAATAGGAAAAGTAAAAACGACCACTCAGGCAGATTATGAAAAAGTAATGAGTGCAGCAACGAGTGCTTTTAAAGACTTTAGAACAATGCCTGCACCACTTCGTGGAGAAATTGTGCGTCAGTTTGGAGAAAAACTTCGTGAAGTAAAAGAACCCTTAGGAAAACTCGTTTCTTACGAGATGGGCAAATCCTATCAAGAAGGTTTGGGTGAGGTGCAAGAGATGATAGATATTTGTGACTTTGCTGTAGGACTTTCTCGCCAGTTACACGGTCTTACTATGCATTCTGAGCGTCCAGGACATCGTATGTATGAGCAATACCACCCACTAGGAGTAGTAGGCATCATTTCTGCTTTTAACTTTCCAGTAGCTGTTTGGGCCTGGAATACAGCTTTGGCCTGGATCTGTGGAGATGTATGTGTTTGGAAACCATCAGAAAAAACACCTCTTTGTGGAGTAGCTTGCCAGAATATTATTGCAGAAGTTCTTAAAAACAATGATATGCCAGAAGGTATCTCTTGTTTAATTAATGGGGGTTATAAAGTAGGTGAAATGATGACTACGGATAAACGCGTGCCTCTTATCTCTGCCACAGGATCTACTCGTATGGGTAAAATAGTAGCCGCAACTGTAGGAGAGCGTCTTGGGAAATCACTGCTTGAACTAGGAGGAAACAATGCCATTATTGTAACTCCAGATGCAGATATTAAGATGACGGTAATAGGTGCTGTTTTTGGAGCTGTAGGAACAGCTGGACAAAGATGTACTTCAACACGTCGTCTCATCATACACGAATCTATGTATGACAAAGTAAAAAATGCTATCGTAGATGCTTACAAGCAACTACGTATTGGGAATCCTCTTGATGAAAACAATCACGTGGGGCCATTAATAGATACAAATGCGGTTGCAGGATACCAGAAAGCACTAGAAAGAGTAGTTGCCGAAGGTGGAAATATTGTTGTAGAAGGCGGTGTTCTTTCGGGAGAAGGTTATGAAAGTGGTTGCTATGTAAAACCCGCCATTGCAGAAGCGAGTAATGATTTTGAAATTGTACAGCACGAGACATTTGCGCCAGTGTTATACTTACTAAAATACAACGGCGATGTAGAAAATGCATTAGAACTTCAGAACGGCGTTGCACAAGGATTATCATCTGCTATTATGACTAACAACCTTCGTGAGGCTGAGAGATTCTTAAGCCACGCAGGATCTGATTGTGGTATTGCAAATGTAAATATTGGAACTTCTGGAGCAGAGATAGGTGGTGCCTTTGGAGGAGAAAAAGATACTGGAGGAGGTCGCGAATCTGGATCTGATGCTTGGAAAGTGTACATGCGCCGTCAAACTAACACAATAAACTACACTACGGAATTACCATTAGCCCAAGGAATCAAATTTGATTTATAAACCTAACGGAATAAATAGATTATATAAAAGACCCTATCTCTTGTCGATAGGGTCTTTTTATTGTCTGAATCTTTTGTAAAAATACCTAAATCCCTTCATTTTACCGATCAACTACACAAATGGAGGCAATTTTGATCAAAAAAAGGACTTCTTATTCTTTTTGCTTAAATTTAATAGATTTTTAACATAAAACTAACCAACATGAGTAAGAAAACTGGATACCTATTAGGTATTTTCCTTACGATTATTATTGGCATGCTTTTAATGTGGTTTTTCTGTTGCGGCTCTGGAGTCACATCAGATAATAACGTTATGAGTGATCAAGATAATCAATCACAAGAAGTAGTAGCACCTAGACCGACCTCTATGGCACTAGCTATTGCAGATCCAAATGGAAAATTAAATTTTTCCATTCCGGAAAATTTTGACTTCAAAATTTCTGGTTTTAATCCGATTACCCCTATTGCTGGATCAATAGATGAAGGTATTGGAAAATTACAGGCCTATTTTAATGACAATGAAAACAAGGCCAAGTATCTGGACATCACGGGATACTATGATACAGATGAAGATAACACCTCTGCATTTCCTAATCTTGGACTAGCACGTGCAAATGCAGTTAAAAACTACTTTGTTTCTAAAGGGATGCCTTCTGCCAAAATTAATACTTATGGAGAATTATTGGATTCTCTAGTTGCAGACGATACCATCTATAAAGGGCCGGTAGCATTTAAAATAGGAGCTTATGAAAATGAAAATGGTGATGCCGAAGAAATGGCCGCGCTCAAAGCTCGTATCAATGCAAACCCGCTCGTTCTAAACTTTAACACAGCGCAAGCAAGTATCTCGTTAACGGCAGAACAACGTCAAAAGGTAGCAGACATTAGCAGATATTTAGATCACGTAAGTGGTTCTAGTGCCTCTATTGTGGGACATACAGATAATACTGGAAATCCCGAGGCTCATGTATCTCTAGGGTTAAAAAGAGCAGAATTTGCCAAAGGCTATTTTAAACGAAATGGAATCTCTGAGACTCAATTACAAACTTCTTCAAAAGGAGATACAGAGCCTGTTGCAGACAACGCAACCGAAGAAGGAAGAGCACAAAACAGACGCAGTGTCGTCACCTTAAACTAATACTAAACTTTAAAATAATTAATATGGATTTTTCAAATATACCTTGCTGGTTAATACCTTTATTAGTAGGTCTAATCTCTGCAATACTAGGATATCTCTTAGGACGTCTCACTGGAGGCAGTGGAGATGACTACAGTGCTGAGCTTGATGCGTGCAAGCGCAGAACAGCACAGTTACAATCAGATCTTGACGCTTGCCAAGGAAAGCTTAAAGCTGCCCCAACTGCTGCAAGTAGCACCGCTAGTATGGCGAGTAGTTTTGCTGCTGGAGCAGTCGCTACAGCACCTACAGGGATTGTATTTAATGCAGATGCTGCAAAGGCAGCCTTCGGTAAAAAAATTAAAGAAGATGATCTTACGGTTGTTGAAGGAATTGGACCAAAGATTAAAGAACTATTTCACAATTTTGATATTAATACTTGGGCAAAACTTGGAGCTACCTCAGTAGATAAATGCCAGGAAGTATTAAATAGTGGTGGAAAACGTTTTGAAATTCACCGTCCTGATACTTGGCCTATGCAGGCTGAGATGGCTGCACAAGGCAAATGGTCTGAATTAAAAAAATGGCAGGACGAACACGATTACGGTAAAGCGTAAACACTATAACCATTTCATAAAGAAAGCCCACATATCTCTACTTTAGAATATGTGGGCTTTTTTATTTTTTCGCTTTAAGCAAAAATAAATTTAGCCTCTAGCACTTTCACCATAACTGGCTAATACTCCTATAATTGCTATAACGATGATGGCTGCAAGTACAGCAAAAAAGATCTTCCAAAAGGAGTAAGGGCGTTTTCCAGAGAGTGCACCGGTCTCGCCATTCACAAAAAAGTTATACTCCTTGCCATTATAACGATATGCACTTACATACACAGGCAGTAAAATATGCTTGAAGGTTTCCTCTGAAAGTCTCATATCAATACTACTCACACGTTGTGTGTCACCTCCTATATCTCGGGCTGCCCAAGTAGTAGCGTGTTGTCTTGCCACTTCTTTAGAACTGGTGTGACCTTCTTTAAGCGGTACAGTATATTTTTCTGTAACAAAACCAGAAAGAAACCCGCTATTAAAGGGTTGTAGTCTTTTAAGGTTCCACCGTGCAATTTTAGAAGGCACGCGTCCTGCTCGCTGTTTAGAAGCCTTTATTAAGGTGTCGTCTACAAAACCAGAAACGCTACCAGAAGCCGGATACCAGCGGGTCTTTCTAACTTGACGGGTACGGGTATTTCCTTTACTGTCACGATAGGTTTCAGACACATAATAATACTCTCCTCGCTGTCCTGTATAATCTGCAGATAGTTTTGCATCAAAAGTCCAATATGGCAAGTAGAGCCCTTTTGTAAATTGAGGATCTAATGAAGCTTTCTTAAGTTTATTAGGTGCCCACCATAAGCTAGCTACCCATTTCTGAAATATCTGAAACGACTTTTTTTGATCTATCTGAAAAGGAAGTACTGCACCGGGCAGTATCCAGTCTTCTTTGCGTGCATCTTCTAGAATTAATGGCATACTGCAATACACACAATGCAGCGATTTATAATTCTCCTCTACGTGCTGGTTTGCTCCGCAGTTTTTACAATGAAGCATTGAGATTTGCTCACTATTCTTTTGATCTCCCATCTGCTCCAGATATGGGTATAGCTCTAACTCTTCAAACCTGCTTGTCTCAAGTGAAATCTTTTCTTGATGCCCACAATACTCGCAAGTAATAGAAGTTGTGCCAGGCTTATATTTGAGCTCTGCACCACAATTGATGCATGCTTTCTTAAGCTCGGTTTTTTGTACTGGAGTTTCAGACATTTATAGTACTTCTAAAAAATATAAATATCAAGGTTAGCGCTTTCGCGAAAGCGTAACCCTGGTAACTGTAAGATTGATTTTACAACAGATAAACTAAAAATAGAACAGACTACGCTGGAAGCGGTGGTGGCGTACTGCCTCCTAAAAATGACTGTAGCTCTGCCACTTCTTGGAGCGCTGTCCATCCAGCCATTCCTTGTTTCCAGATTAAGCTCTCCCTGTTTACAGTTCTATTTGCAAACAATGCCTTAAGTTGATCAAAACTTACTGGACCTTGCTGCGCACCGTTGACTGCATAAAAATATTGAGCAGCAGCAGGCATAGGTGGCGGTAGAGCTGCTGCTTGATTAGGGAATGATTGCTGCCCACCCATTTGCGGATTCATTAAACCTCCCATTTGTTGTGCGAGCACAAAGCCCATTCCCATTCCCATTCCCGCTCCAGCGGTACCGCCTTCATTTGCAGCGGCAGCTTCAATTGCCTTAGCAGTTTTGAATTTGGTAAGCTTATCTAAATCGAGTTTATCAATACGACTGTACTCAAAGATTTCTTTCTTGAGATCTTCTGGCATAGATACATTCTCTATATAAAATTTCTCTAGCGAGATCCCTACAGACATAAATTCTGGTTGCATCACCTCTTGACATGTTTCCGAAAGCTCAGAGGTGTTTGCCGCGTACAATTCTATCGGCAGGTTTGCTTCTCCTACGGTATCTGTAAAACGGGTGGCGATCAAACTTTTAAGATGCTCATTGATCTCAAAATTGGTAAAGTTATTATCGGTTCCTACAATGTCTACAATAAACTTCCCTGCATCTGCAATTTTAAAAGCATAGGTTCCAAAAGCCCGTATCTCTACCAACCCAAAACGTTCATCACTTAAAGTAATCGGATTCTTAGTACCCCATTTTTCATCTGTAAAAAGGTGTGTATTTACAAAATACACCTCAGCCTTAAACGGACTATTAAACCCATACTTCCATCCTTTAAGTGTAGAAAGTATCGGTAGATTTTGAGTTGTTAAATCATACGTTCCTGGCGTAAAAACATCTGCCAGCTGTCCTTCATTTACGAATACTGCTGTTTGCCCTTCTCTAACGATAAGCTTTGCCCCGTTTTTAATTTCATTCTGGTAGCGTTCAAAACGATGCGCAATAGTATCATCTGTATAGTCTAGCCACTCTACGATATCTATAAACTCGTGAGAGAGTTTTTCTTTTATTTTATCAAAAATTCCCATAATATGTTGTTTTAACTGTTGGTGGCTTGAATATACAAAATGTTACAAATTTTAAACACATTAGCTAGTTTGTAAATTATTTTTATCTTTATTTAACTATCAAAATAAATCTACAACATTTATAACCAACATCTTATGACCACAAAAGTATTACTCAAATTTACCGCCATCGCAATAGCCATACTACTTGCCCCCCCAATTTTGTCACAGAATATTAATAACTGGTGCTCAACACCAGATGATGATACTCCAGATCCGGCAGGGGTGTTTTCTTATTCAGAAGATATGGCAACTGCACAAAATTTCGAACCTATTGTGCTTAATGTCTATTATTGGCAAGTAAATGGGTATCATTTTGAAAATGAAGACCCTTTAACACTTCAAAAAGTACTAGCTTCTGTAGCACAACTTAATATAATTTTCAATGAGTATAACATATTTTTTAAATATCGTGGGTATGATGAAATTGATAGTCCTAATGGCTTACAACAAGTAATTTATGACGGTGGTTGCGAGTTTCAAACAGATGAGAACGGAAATGAAATTCTCGATCCCGACGGTTATGGGGCTTTAAATAGATGTCAAATAGGACAGTTCTTCAACTTCGCCTCAAATAATGGTTTTGAAAAAGAAGACGCTATCAATATATATGTTCCTTATGCTACAGAAAGCTTTGCAGGAGCTGCTAGAAGTATAGGAACGAATATGATCGTTATGCCCACCGTGAATATTGAAGGCAGCATTCTCCACCATGAAATGGGTCACGCCCTTGGCTTACGTCATACACATAGTTCCTACACGAGTACTTTTTGTGAACACGTAACTAGAAATCCTGGAGATGTTAATTACAATGCAGATGTACGAGGCGACCGAGTCACAGATACGGCAGCAGTGCCCGATTTCACCAATGAATATTGTTATTTTAACGATCCAGATGCTAGTTGTTCTTTTGGATCAGAATTTAATAAGTATTATGTAAATCAAGAAGACTGTACCTATACTGGACAAAATGTTGATTGTGAGGGCACATCCTATCAAATTCCGCCAGAGGATGTTAGAAACTACATGTCTTATTCCTACCGTTCGTGTGTTACCACCTTTAGCCCAGGACAAGCTATACGAATGCAGGAGAAAATAGTTAGTGATAATGATCTTATCCCTGCTCAAACAACTATCGCATCTCTTTATGAACCCTATCGTGGTGAATATTATGATGTGGGACCTAGTGGAAATTTGTTAGAAATACCCTTCTTACAACCTGGATTTGATTATGCCTTTCATCCTTGCTCTGGACCCTATAATCAACCTTCTGATTATGAAGATACCGCATTTGACTATATCCCACTGGCCAATACTATAAGTAAGTACACAACAGATTATTTTAGTATCATACATCAAAATCATACATCTATAGCCATTTTACACCCTGCCATAGATAGCCAACCAAGAAGGTGTTATAGTAATACCAATAGAACACCTGTAGGAGGAAGAGTAGTACGATTTGAAGATGGTGTTATTAATTATAACGTAACCGTCACCCCTCAAGATTCTATTGGAATTAATCAAGAAAACCTTATAAACACACTTAATCCTGGTCTTTACAAAATAGAAAAAGACTTTGACAATGGCGATGTAGAACAAACAGTAATACAAAAAAGTAATGACTAAAGGTCTATTAATAGTTCTAATTGCTCTATGCTGGAGATTAGAAGTGACAGCACAATTCAGTAGTGAAAAGATTATATCTACCGAAACTTCTGGCGCTTGGACGGTTTATGCAGGAGATATAGATGGAGATGGACTGATGGACGTGGCCTCGGCAAATCACTGGGGAGAATCTATTACTTGGTTTAAGAATCTAGGAAATGGCCAGTTTGGCTCCTTGCAACTTATTGCAGATTTAGACCAACCGCTAGATGTAAATGGTGCAGACCTAGATGGCGATGGAGATATCGATATTCTTGCTACTGCCGTTTTTATTGATCTCGTGGTCTGGTATGAAAATCTAGATGGTTTAGGAACCTTTAGTTCTCAGAAAATTATTTCAGATGAAACCATTAATATTAATGATGTACAAGCCGGAGATATCGATAATGATGGAGATATCGATCTTGTAACGGGTTCTAGCACCTCTGGGGTTGCGTGGCATGAAAATCTAGATGGACTTGGAAATTTTGGACCTAAGCAAGTGATTAACGATAATATCTCAAATGCTAGAGCGGTGAGTATTGTAGATATTGACCAAGATGGAGATTTAGATGTAGTTGCTGTCAGTTCTGGAAGTTTTACATTATCCTGGTATGAGAATTTAGATGGACTTGGTACTTTTAGCCCCATTCAAATACTAGCAGGTAACGCACTTACAAAGTCTGCTATCTTTACAGAAGATATTGATGGAGACGGGGATAAAGATCTGGTGACCACAACCAATGCCGAGAATAAAGTAGAATGGCGTGAAAATTTAGGAGGTGCTGGCAATTTTGCAAGCCCGCAAGTCATCACAACAGAAGCTCAAGGAGCCATAAGTGTTTTTGTGACCGATCTCGATAATGATGGAGATATGGACGTACTTTCTGGTTCTGGTCAAGATGCAAAAGTGGCTTGGTATGAAAATATGGACGGGCAAGGGTCTTTTGGGCCACAACAAATCATCAGTACCAACGCACAAGCACTATTTTCAGTACAAGCAGCAGATCTAGATAATGATGGCGATATGGATGCGCTATCTGCCTCTCGTAATGACAATAAGGTCGCTTGGTATGAGAATTTTACAGTTTTGAGTGTAGAAAACGTTCGCCTATCACAAACAAAAATTTACCCTAATCCTGCACGAGACACCTTATTTATAGAGTCTACTACAGCAATAAGTGATATTACTATCTTAGATGTCGCTGGTAAGGAAGTGTATACATCGCAAAGAGATTTGGGACAGATTAATATAAACCATATTTCAAAAGGTATGTATTTTATAAGGTTAGAGAGTGAGAACCGACATATTGTAAAGAAGATAATTATAGATTAAAAACGTCCAATACTCCCCCAAGTATTGGACGTTTCTAATTCAAAAGCTGGCTAATTCAAAAAGTATAGCTTTTAAAGTTTTTTTACTTTGTTTATTCCTAAAGTGCTTAATACTAATATTGATCTAAATCATTTAATCATCACAATGAATTCATTCTAACGCCTTAATGCCTTCGACGCTCTTGTGGGTTTCTTGCCTTAGTTTCTTGTGTGATTCTGAAACAAGTTCAGAATGACGTATGCTAGCGACTTATTTCTAATTTCTCTCCATTAGAAAACTCAATAGAGAAAAAGTTAATATCAAACTCTTCATCATACACGAGTGCTTCCAGCATTTGTAAGTCGTTTTCTTGTAGTTTCATCGTTAGACTATTTATGGTTATTCCCTTTATTCAAGTTAAGCTCTCGTTACGCTAAATTTATTTGAGCGTCTCACGAGTTGCTCGCTTCATAACTAAGCTTGTTGTGCGATTCTGAAACTAGTTCAGAATGACGTAAGTGATTAATTACTCTACAAATATGTGAGAACTTCACAAGGAAAGAGCAGTCTAAATAACGCAAAAGACTAAGGGTGTTTACCCCTTTCTAGGTTCGAGGTACGAGGTACGAAGGTGGATGCTAGAAGATGGATGCCGGATGATCGGTGATTGAGTGTTTCGAGGTACGAGAAATGTATCGAAATCACAGAAGCCTGATGGTGGAAGATAGAAGTTGGAAGTAAAAAAGAAAGTGATCTCGTATTGCAACCACAGGGCGCAGTGTATCGAGATTACTGAAATATGAGGTGTAGGGTACTAGGCTTCTTTCTTTTAAGAATCTTGATAAGACCTCTGATTCCTTCCTACCTCATCTGGATACAATTGCCAAACTGGTGTACTTTGCCAGTACTTCTTAGTCTCCACATCTAAAATAGTAACTGGACCCATAAACGCTGCACCCGTATCTATATTCCAAACGTTTGCTCTTTGTACGGGAGTCGTCGCACCTATTTTTGTTACGGGTGTGTGGCCTATGTATATTTCAGAAAATAGTGAGAGTCGTTTAGGATAATGTAAGTCTCCAGGCTTGAGATTAGTATCCATGGCACATACCATCTCCCATAAGGTGCGATCCCAATAAAAAGCTGTGCTATACCACTCTGCTTCTGGGCCATTTTGATTCTGGAAGCCCGCGTGACAGAAGATTCGGTTATCACTGTCTATGTGGTAATCATGAAGCTTTTCATAAAAACGGATGTGTTGCTTCTTTTCTTCGGCACAAAGCAAAGCATAGCCCTCTTTAGAACTCTGACCACCATGAATTATCCAATTCTCACTCATCTCTTTACCCAAGAGAAATTGATGAACAAGATCGTCGTGATTACCTCTTATAAAGGTACACTTTTGCTTTCGCGAAAGCGCGATTAAAAAACTTACCGTTGCCGCACTATCACTCCATCCATCTACATAATCTCCTAAAAATATCAGATGATCATTCGCCGCAATCTGAGCACGCTCCATTACCTGTTCTAATCCTTTTAAACCTCCGTGTAAATCGCCTATAACTAATGTTCTACTCATTTATTCATATTTCATCATATCGGGGTCTCGATACATTTTTACTTTTTAAAAATACTCGATCGCCTTAATTACATCGTGACGACAAGCATTTCGACTATATAAAAACAACCCCTCTATTCATATTTTACTTTACGCAAGATACGCATGGTCTCTTTGTAACGATTATAAATGCCGCCTTTGTATTTCTTTAATAGTGGTTTTACTTCCTCCAGTTTCTGGATGGCGGTATCAAAACCGTTAAGATAACAAATCAAATACGTGTTAGGAAGCTGGTGCAAGTCTTTATGCTCGCCTTGGTTAAGAGGAATGCCTCTCTTTAACTTGTAAAAAATCACATTGTTATTATTAAAAATATGATGCAGGACCTTTTTATCAAACCGCGGTGGATCAAACACTAGCGTGGTGTCAATAGTATAGGTTCCGCTTTCGCGAAAGCGTATCACCACCTCCTCTAAAGGGTAATATTTGAACTGTTCTTGTACTCCAAGATGTACATACTCAAGGATAGAAAAGCAATCATCATCGTACTCGATACTCACCTCATCAAGCGCACTGTAAAAAAGACGCACTTGCTCATTAATCAATTCTATATCTACTCGTGAGTAATAGGTGCTGCCCTTAATCACTTTTTTATGCCCTGCCCAGCATAATACAAACTGCTCTTTAAAGACCTTGTACTGACTCTCCATATCTTTATGACGCTCGTTTACAAAATCCATCACTCCGTCCAACGTAAGTTCTATGCTATTGCGAGCGTGGGTTTCTATAGCAGCTACGATCTCACTGTTTACGTCTTCTACATCACTTTTAAAGACCTTGGGCATCGAGATACTGCCATCTCTAAAGAATACGGTGCCTCCCCAGTATTTCCAGATATTGCGCTTTAGAGCCGTAAGTTTGTCTTGAGCGCGTATGGTCACAAGACCCACTACCTTATCCTCTGGAAGGCTAGGAAACGGGATATTTTCATAAGAGATAATAGGGGGATTCTCTAGATAGGCATTCACCAGATTTTGCAATTTACTATCGTCAAAAAAAGGCACGCCTACAATCGCGTTGTCACTATCATCTACTCCAATAACGATGTACGAATTATTCTTAGGGTTAGAATTAGAAAGTGCGCAAATGTGTTTTAAAAATTTGGCCTTTCCTTCTTTGCTTCCTATATCAATTTTACGCTTTTTGTCATAAAAACTGTTCTCGTCGTTATGCGCGAGTAGATTTTTAATTAAAAGGCGTTTGTTGATCATTAGCAGCTTAACTCTTGTTAATAATGGTAGAAGAAGCTTGCGCGGTACTCATCACCACAAGATCTGCGATGTTTACGTGATACGGTCTGGAAACTACAAAGTGAATAATGTCTGCAATGTCTTCTGGTTTAAGAACATCAAAACCTTGGTAGACTTTATCTGCTCTCTCTGTATCACCTTTAAATCGCACTTCGCTAAACTCTGTATGCACCATCCCCGGATTAACAGCTCCTACACGTATGTTATGCTTGTTTAAATCAATGCGCATTCCTTGGTTGATAGCGTCTACTGCGTGCTTGCTGGCGCAATACACATTGCCATTAGGGTATACTTCTTTACCAGCAGTAGAGCCTATGTTTATGATGTGCCCACTTTTACGGGCTGTCATTTGAGGAATTATTGCTTTACTTACATATAACAATCCCTTTACATTAATATCTAACATGGCGTCCCAATCGTCTGTACTTCCAGTTTGTATAGGATCTAATCCATGTGCATTGCCTGCATTATTGATAAGAATGTCTATTTGTGAGAAGGCCTCTGGCAAACTAGCGATAGCAGTTTGAACGTTGTCCTTATCTCTTATGTCAAAGTTGAGTGTATAAATAGTCACTCTTTCTCCTAGGCTGTCTTTAAGTGCATCCAGTCTATCCTGCCTGCGACCGCATAAAACAAGGTTAATTCCTTCATTTGCAAATCGTATGGCAGTGGCTTTCCCTATACCGCTAGTGGCTCCCGTTATTAGTGCTATTGTATGCGTATCCATTTGTACATTTTAAAGTCAATACTATGTTCAATAAAAAACCGTTTATATTTGGAGTAAAAGATCTGTTATTTACTATTGAACGTATAAATATCAAGAACTTTTATATGAATACTTTAATTAGAAATATTTATTTATGAAAAACATATTAAAAATAGTTGTGTTGCTTTTTTGTACGATTACCGTACTATCCTGTGATAACGATGAAAACAATGAAGTGAATGGTGAATCTCGAATTGCCGTTAGACTAACGGATGCTCCAGGAGATTATGACGAGGTTAATATAGATGTCCAAAGTATTGAGCTCAAATATAATAACAATGACGATGACAACGACGACAATGATGACAATGACAATGACAATGATGATAACAATACCGTTGTACTTGACAACTTTAATGCCGGGATCTATAATCTTTTAGAACTTACAGGAGGTGTCTCTGTACTATTATCCGACGATGAAATTCCTGCTGGCGATATAAGCCAAATAAGACTAATACTAGGAGAAGAAAACACCGTTGTTGTAGATGGTGTCTCTCTTCCACTAGCCACCCCCAGTGCGCAACAAAGTGGTTTAAAAATACAGCTTAACCAGACATTAGAAAATGATGTTCTATATGAATTCCTTCTGGATTTTGATGTAGAGCGATCTATCGTTGCACAAGGAAATGGCAATTATTTACTGAAGCCTACAATACGAGCTTCTTTATCAACAGATAGTGGACAAATTATTGGAACTGTTACTCCTCTTGGACCTCAAGTAGTAGTGACAGCTAATAATGCTACAGTAGAGATATCTACTTACACAAATGACGCTGGAGAATTTTTATTATCTGGTCTCCCTACTGGGACGTATACGGTGCTTATAGAAGCAGATCCTGATGCAAATTTAGAAAACGCTGTAATAGAAGATGTCTCTGTTACAAACGAAGAAACTACAGATCTAGGCACCATTAACCTAGAGTAAACTAAAGACTATTAGTACATAAGGTGCCTGTATTAAGGCACTTTATGCCCTTGACTCGCCACCAGCAAGAGGAACCAATCTTCTTTATCCAGCTCAATAGCTACTGCTTTTGCTGCATTTGTTATTCTAGCTGGACTGGTTGTCCCAATAACAGGATGTACTGCAGAAGGGTGGGTTAAAATCCAAGCAAGCAACAGTTGATCTTGTGTAGCATTGTATTTTTCACAAAGCGGTACTAGCGCTTTTTTAATGCGTTGCGTTTGCTCTGTATCTTCACGAAACACACTTCCTAGAGGACTCCAACTCATCGCTCGTACGTTATTAATTTTCATATGATCTAAACTTCCGTCGTGCATCGCACTGTGCTGGGTTAGACTAAACTCAACTTGATTTGCGCTTACCTCTGCCGCGCTTTTAATAAGATCTATCTGAGAAGATGTAAAGTTAGATACACCAAAGGTGCGCACCTTTCCTTGCAATCGTAATTGTTCAAACGCCTTAGCTACTTCTGCCGCTTCCATTAATGGGCTGGGCCTATGGAGTAGAAACAGATCTAGATATTCGGTTTGCAATAATCTAAGGGATCTTTCAGCGCTCCAGACAATGTAATCTGCGTCGTATTGATAATGTTTTACTTTGAGTTCTGGCCTCGCTTCACCCATATACTGGATGCCACATTTTGAGATGAGTTGTATAGATTCTCGAGCTATGTTTGCTTTCGCGAAAGCGTACCCAAAATCTTCTTCCGTACTATAATCTCCATAAATATCAGCATGATCAAAGGTGGTAATTCCCTGATCCAGACAGTGATTCATTAAATCAATCATCTGATTTGTACTGAGTTGCTTACCCCATTTACCCCAGGTCATGCACCCTTGAATAATTCTTGAATATTTTATCTCCATTTTTTATTTTGCGTTCTTATTAAAAATAGGTGATCCCAAGATAGGATTTCGCTCGGGAAGCCCTTTATTTAAAAGAATTTTTAACCAATTGTTAACAAGGATTTTGGTAATAAAACCCCACTTTGCAACGTTTTAAAATCCCAAAATCTAAAATAGAATTTATGGAAGAAAATACGACAGCAATAGATATAGGTGCGATTAATGAAAAGATCGAGCGTGAGAGTGCATTTATAGATATTCTCACTATGGAGATGAATAAAGTGATTGTAGGCCAGAAGCATATGGTAGAGCGATTGCTTATTGGACTTTTGGGAAGGGGTCATATTTTACTAGAAGGAGTTCCTGGACTGGCAAAAACACTTGCAATTAACACACTTTCTCAAGCTGTAAAAGGATCTTTTAGTCGTATACAGTTTACACCAGATTTGCTTCCAGCAGATGTTGTGGGTACACTCATCTACAATATGAAGGAAAATGATTTTAGTATCAAGAAAGGCCCCATTTTTGCAAATTTTGTGCTCGCCGATGAGATTAACCGTGCTCCGGCAAAAGTGCAGAGTGCACTCCTAGAAGCGATGCAAGAAAAGCAAGTAACCATAGGTGATGAAACCTTTATTTTGGATAAGCCTTTCTTAGTAATGGCAACACAAAATCCAGTAGAGCAAGAAGGAACGTACCCACTTCCAGAAGCACAAGTAGACCGTTTTATGCTTAAAACGGTAATAGACTACCCTAAAATTGAAGATGAGCAATTAATTATACGCCAAAATCTTAAAGGAGGCTTTGAAAAAGTTAATCCCGTAGTAACCGTAGAGCAAATACTACGTGCTCAAGCAGCCGTACAAGAAGTCTATATGGATGAGAAAATTGAGAAATACATCCTTGATATCATTTTTGCGACACGTTATCCAGAAAATTATAAACTGGCGGAGCTTAAGCCACTTATTAATTTTGGTGCTTCTCCTCGTGGTAGTATTAACCTTGCCACTGCTGCAAAATGTTATGCATTTATAAAGCGAAGAGGATATGTAATCCCAGAAGACGTGCGAGCCGTAGTACACGACATCTTACGTCACCGCATTGGGATCACCTACGAAGCAGAAGCAGAGAATGTAACCTCAGAAGACATTATCAATAAGATTGTAAATCAAATCGAAGTACCGTAGGATTGAAGATTGAAGAATTAAGATTGTTGATGTAAGAACTATAGATCTCCAATCGTTAATCCCCAATCAAAAATCTCCAATCGAATTATGGATACTAAAGAACTTCTTAAAAAAGTACGCAAGATTGAGATCAAGACACGTAGGTTGTCTGATCACATTTTTGGGGGAGAATACCACTCTACCTTTAAAGGGCGTGGTATGACTTTTTCTGAAGTACGCCAGTATCAGTTTGGGGATGATGTGCGCAATATAGACTGGAATGTAACCGCACGCTATAACGAGCCTTACATTAAAGTTTTTGAAGAAGAGCGAGAGCTTACTATGATGCTTGTGGCAGATGTTTCCGGATCTGAATTTTTTGGAACAGACAAACAATTCAAAAACGAGATTGTAACCGAAGTAGCTGCAACACTCGCCTTTAGTGCGATGCAGAACAATGACAAAATAGGACTCATCTTATTTACGGACGAAGTAGAACTCTACATTCCTCCTAAAAAAGGAAAATCCCACGTGTTACGCATCATACGCGAGCTACTTGAGTTTAAACCCAAATCCAAGAAAACAGACATTGCACAAGCGATCAAATTTTTAAGTAGTGTGATGAAAAAGAAAGCTATCACCTTCATCCTATCTGATTTTATTGCCGAAGATTATGAGCAAACCTTAAAAATCGCAGCAAATAAACATGACATTACTGGAGTACGCATATACGACGAGCGTGAACAATCCATCCCGAGTCTAGGAATGGTACAAATGGAAGATGAAGAAACCGGCGAGCTACGACTTATCAATACCTCATCAAAAAAGATACGTCGCAATTATGAGTCGCATTACAAAGAGCGTGTAGATTATTATGAGGAGACCTTTAAACGCAGTGGTTCTGGAGTCATAAACGTTCGTACAGATGAAAGCTATGTCAAAAAATTATTAGGCTATTTTAAACGAAGAGGATAACCCAATGACCCCTAGACATACACATAGCGCCGCACACACATCTATCCTTTGGGTAGTGACACTTCTTGTGTTATGCTGCATACAACAAGGGCTAGCACAAGCAGATCCTGTGGTTACAACGGCCGTGGATACTACTTCCATACGCATTGGTGAAGAGATAAAATACACCGTAACTGCAGAGGTAGATCAAACCGCGACTGTAGTTTTTCCAGAAGGGCAGACGTTTTCTCCTCTGGAAGTGATTGAGAGTTATAAAGTGGATACCGCTTTCGCGAAAGCGCCCAACAGCAAAGGCAACTATAAAATGACGCTCGTTAAAAAATACGGGCTTACCCAGTTTGACAGTGGGTCTTATAAAATACCCAGACAACGCATTATTGTAGGGACGCAAACCATCGAGACAGATTCTTTTAAAGTAGAAGTAGCAAACGTGGTTTTAGATACCGTAAACCAAGGTCTTTACGACATTAAACCTGCTATAGAAATTCCTAAAAACTATGGAAAATTACTGTTACAGATACTTGCTTGGGTGATACCTCTAGCACTGGCTATTGGCTTATTTTTATACTGGTTATTACGTAGGCACAAGAAAAAGAAGGAAGAAGAACGTTACATACCACCATTCGAGCAAGCACTTGCTACCTTAAAATCATTAGATGATAGTGGCCTTATCGAAAATTCTCAATACAAGGCCTATTACACCACCCTTACAGACGCCATACGTAGGTATTATGACGAGAAGGTGTATGATCGGGCACTAGAAAGTACTACAGAAGAACTTATAAATAGACTACAAGCCGAAAGAGAAAGCGGTCATATAGATTTTAGTCCTGAGACTATTAAAAATTTAAAAGACATTTTCCAACGAGCAGATCTCGTAAAGTTTGCACGTATCAATCCGCCAGAAGGGAAAGCGCTTGCAGATCGTATTGCTATTGAGCAAATTGTAAAGCAAACCAAAGAAGTACTACCTGCTCCAACCGAAGAAGAACTCATGCGAGACGAAATGTATCGTATGGCTATAGAACGTCGTCGTAAACGCAAATTATGGCTCACAGGAGCTGGTGGAGTTTTAGGAATCCTTGTGCTGGCTTTAGGAATTGGTATTGCCATCAAAGGATTTAGTGAGGTAAAAGACTTTGTGCTAGGAAACGCGACCAGAGAACTAGCCGAAGGACAATGGATTACCAGTGAGTATGGAGCTCCGGGAATGATAGTAAGTACTCCAAAGGCACTAGAAAGACAAAATACGCCTATTCCAGAAGAAATAAAAGGAAAAGTAGAAACCACTGCATTTGCTTGGGCCACAACACCACCCAATGTTACCATTGCTGTTTTTGAATTTAAAATAGACAAATCTTTAGAAATTACTGCTCCCCAACTAATTACAGGTCAACTAGCGCAGTTTGAAGCCCAAGGCTTTAATGCAGGGTTAACTAAGGAAGAAGAATTCAAAACTTTAAATGGTATTGCTGGTCTCAAGGTTTTTGGAACAGGCACCCAGATTATAGATAAAGAAAAAGGAACTAAGACAAGTGGGGAATATGCACTTATCACTTTTCAAGCAAAAGACAATAGATACTTTCAACTTTTTATAAGTTGGAAAGATGACGATCCATACAGCAAAAAAATTGCGGAGCGAGTCATTAACAGTATTGATTTTACAAAAAATAATGACGAAAAATAATGTTAGATAATTTCGAATTTTCAAATCCGCAGTTTTTCTGGTTGTTCCTAGGGCTTCCAGTTGCACTAGCGTGGTATCTCTGGAAGTATCGAAAGCAAAATGCCTCTGTAAAGATTTCGAGTATCAAAGGATTTAAAGCTGGATCAAGTTTTTTACCCAAGCTTAAACCCTTCTTGTTTATTCTTCGATTATTGGCACTAGCAGCACTCATTACAGCAATGGCTAGACCTCGCACGGTAGATGTATCTACACGCACTAAAAGCACACGAGGTATTGACATTGTAATCGCCATAGATGTTTCTGCTAGTATGCTGGCAAAAGACCTGCGCCCTAACAGACTGGAAGCTCTCAAAAAAGTAGCCGCAGATTTTATAAAAGGACGCCCTAACGATCGTATCGGTCTTGTAGAGTATGCCGGTGAGAGTTATACAAAAACGCCTATCACCAGTGACAAAACCATAGTGTTAAGCTCGCTTAAAAGTATACGTTATAATAATATTATAGAAGGAGGTACTGCTATTGGGATGGGGCTTTCTACCTCTGTAAACAGATTAAAGGATAGCAAAGCACAAAGTAAAGTTATTATTTTAATGACCGATGGAGAAAACAACGCTGGCTTTATTGATCCTAAAATTGCCAGTGAACTAGCCTTAGAATTTGGCATTAAAACCTATACTATTGGTGTAGGAACAAATGGTATGGCATTATCACCTGTGGCTGTAAACGCAAATAAAAGTTTTGTTTACGATAATGTAAAAGTGACTATCGACGAAGACCTGCTTAAAGAAATTGCACAAGTAACAGGTGGCAAATATTTTAGAGCTACAAACAATAAGAAATTAAAAGAAATTTATGACGAAATAGACAAACTAGAAAAGACCGAAGTAGAAGAGTTTAAATACACTAATTATGAAGAAAAGTATCGTCCGCTTATCCTATTAGCAGGCGCTCTTTTACTATTAGAACTGATTCTTCGGTTTACACTTTTTAGAAGTTTTGTTTAAAAAATACGCTTTCGCGAAAGCAACCCTATGTATCTATTAGAAGAAAAAATATGGTTTTGGTTACTCCTCATCATCCCAGCATTACTGGTGATGTATGGGTTGTTGCTGTTTTGGCAAAAACGTGCTCAAAAACGATTTGCCAATACCGCTTTACTGCGCAAACTTAGTCCAGACAGTTCCATTTTTAAAGGAGCACTCAAAATAATCGTGCTTTGTGGTGCTATTCTATTTTTAGTGATCGCACTTGTAAATCCAAAAATGGGAACAAAACTAGAAACCGTAAAACGTGAGGGTGTTGACCTTGTCTTTGCCATAGACGTTTCTAAAAGTATGCTTGCAGAAGACATAGCGCCTAATAGGATTGAGAAATCAAAGCAACTTGTCACTCAAATTATTAATAATCTTGGGAGCGACCGTATAGGGATTATTGCCTACGCGGGAAGTGCCTATCCCCAGCTGCCTATCACAACAGACTATAGTAGTGCTAAGCTATTCTTGAGCCAGATGAATACAGATATGCTTTCGAGCCAGGGAACGGCCATTAGAGAAGCCATAGAATTAGCAAAAACCTATTACAACGACGAGGAGCAAACCAATAGAGTGCTCTTTATCATATCAGACGGTGAAGACCACGTAGGAGAAGCTGTCAGTATTGCAGAGCAGGCAAAAGAAGAAGGGATTAAAATTTTTACCATAGGTGTAGGAGACGCAAATGGAGGTCCTATCCCTCTTAAACGCAACGGCATTATCCAGTCTTATAAAAAAGATCAAAATGGTGAGACGGTAATTACCAAGCTAGATGAAAACACCCTCAAAGAGATTGCCGCAGAGGCAAACGGAGAGTATATCTACGGTAAAAACACCGCAGAGGTGCTAGAAAAAGTACAAGACCTCCTTAATAATATGGACAAAAAGGAATTTGAGGCTAAGCAATTTGCTGACTTTAAAGACCAGTTTCAATGGTTTCTTGCAGCGGGAATTTTCCTGTTGTTTTTAGATATTTTCCTGTTGGATCGTAAGACGGGATGGCTTAAAAAAATGAATTTGTTTGATGAAAACTAATAACAGAACATATTACATAGTAGGAGTTGCCCTGCTGTTAGTTTCATTTTCGGCAGTAGCGCAAAAAAAGAAAAAAGGACCAGAAAATCCGTATGCAGAAGAGGCACGTAATCTGGTGATAGATGGAAATGAGTATGCGAGTGAAGACGCTTTCGCGAAAGCAGAATCCTCCTACCGTCAAGCGATAGGTCTTGATCCTGCCAGTGTACCTGCTAAGTATAATGCTGGAAATAACTACTATACTAAAGAGAAATATGAAGAAAGTATCTCTTCACATTTAAAGGCTGCACAAGTTGCAACAACTAAAAAAGAAAGACACAAAGCTTTTCATAACTTAGGCAACGCCTATTATCAAAAAGAAGACTTTGGCGCAGCGGTAGAAGCTTATAAAAATGCCTTGCGCAACGACCCTACGGACGAAGAAACACGATATAATCTTGCTCTAGCCAAAAAAGAAGAAGAAAAAAACGGCGGCGGTGGCGGTGGCGGAGATGATGATCAAGAAAAAGAAGACCAAGACCAGAATCAAGAAAAGGAGAAAAACGAAGAAAACAAGGACGGCGACGGCGATAAAAAAGAAGGAGAAGACGGAGAGGAAGAGGAGACAGATGATAAAGGTGAAGAAAAAGAAGAAGACGGCGAAAAGAAAGAAGACGAGGATGGAAAAGAACAAGAGAAAGAAAAGGAACAGCCAGGAGACCAAGGAGAAGAAAAAGAGAAAAAACCGCAGCAGCCACAACCTCAACAAGGACAATTAACTCCGCAACAAATAAAGAACTTGCTAGAGGCCATGCGTAATGAAGAACAAAAAACACAAGAAAAAATTAATGCCCGTAAGCAAAAGGGTGCAAAAGTGAAGACAGAAAAAGATTGGTAAATTCGCAACAACGCATGAAACAAGTAGTACACATACTCGCTATACTTTTACTTACTGTCACCACAGTGTGGGGACAAGACGATGTGTCGTTTAATGCCAAAGTAAATCGTAAAAAACTAGGCATTAATGAGCGCCTGCGTATTGATTTTGTAATGAATCAAGATGGCGATAATTTCAATCCGCCTAGCTTTAGTGGTTTTACTGTTACGGGAGGTCCTAATCAATCGGTAAGCAGGCAATGGGTAAACGGGAAAAGTAGTTTTTCTAAAACCTACAGTTATTTTCTCGCACCTACGAAAAGAGGTAAATTCACCATAGAACAGGCAGAAATCACTGTAAATGGTGAGACCTATAAAACCACTCCCGTAGAGGTAGAAGTAACAGCGGCTGTAGATAAACCAGGAGATGGATCAAATGCCCTTTATCAAGCATCAGAAAACATCCATCTTGTAGCGGAGATTTCTAAGGGAAGTCCATACATAAATGAAGCATTTACTGTAGTATATAAGTTATACGTTGCAGAACAGACTAGCGTGAGCAACTGGCGGGAGATAGACTCCCCCAAGTATGAGGATTTCTGGAGCCAAAGTGTAGATGAGAAACAATTTAAGGTGTATAATGGGGAGTATAAAGGAGAGCCTTACCGTTATGTCATCTTAAGACGTACTGTACTGTATCCTCTTAAATCGGGAAAACTTAATATAGAGCCCTTAAGTCTAAGTGTTACCGTAGATGTACCTACGAATAAACGTGATATTTTTGGGAGACGCTTAACGCGAAATGCAAATATTACAGTAGCTGCAAAAAACAGAACCATTAATGTAAAACCTCTACCTACAGATGGCAAACCAGACGATTTTACCGGAGCCGTGGGAGATTTTGATTTTGAAGTAAACACAAACAAGCAGCAACTGGACGCAACGGAAGCTTTTGAAATAAGTGTAGAAGCCAAAGGAAATGGAAACCTCAAACTTTTTGATCTGCCTAGACCTAAGTTCCCAGGAAAACTTGAAGTGTACGAACCAGAAAATCAAGATAAAGTACGTACCAATCTTTCCGGAATGAGTGGTCTTAAGCGCAATAAGTATACGGTCGTTCCTCAATACAAAGGAAAGTATCCCATACCGGCTATATCGTTTAGCTACTTTAACCCTAAAACAGAACGTTACGAAAGAGGAACATCAGACGAGATTGTAGTAGAAGTTCTAAACGGACCTGTAGATGCTACTGCAGCAACAAACAACAATACGGTAAACGCGGGCAATAAACAACAAGTCATTGCTGCAGACAAGCAATTTCAATACATCAAATCAGAAGGGAATCTTGTAAGTACTAAAAAGACGCCTTTCTTCCAGTCTTCAAAATTCTGGGCATTCTTGGGAGGTCCTCTTTTACTCATCCCTATCGCAATGCTTGTAAGAAGACGCAAGGAGAATGTCTCAAATGACGTACAAGGAAATAGAATACGCAAAGCAGATAAACTCGCCAGAAAGTTTTTAAGTACCGCAAAGAAAAATCTTGGTAATCAAAAAGAGTTTTACATTGCTATGGAACGTGCATTGCACAATTACCTCAAAGCAAAACTCAATATCCAAACAAGTGATATGAGTAAAGATCGTATCTCTAGGCTGCTCAAAGAGAAAGACGTGCAAGAACAAACGGCTATAGAGTTTATAGGGCTACTTGAAAGTTGCGAGTTTGCACGTTATACACCATCAAGTGATGTAGCCATGCAACAAGATTATGATAAGGCCGTACGTATAATTTCAACGATAGATAAACAGCTGTAAGATGGTTAAAATACTCAAAACATACAGTTTTTTATGGATACTGCTCACCGCAAGTATCGCCTGGTCTCAAAATACAGAGGCCATTTTTAAAATAGGCAACGATCATTATGCACAAGGTAGATATCAAGAAGCGATCGACGCATACAAGCGCGTGTTGGATTTAAACCAAGAAAGCGCTGCTTTATATTATAACCTAGCAAATGCAAACTACAAACTCAATAATATAGGTCCAACGGTTTTTTACTACGAGAAGGCGTTGCAACTAGACCCATCAGACAGTCAGATACGCAACAATGCTGCCTTTGCAGAGAATATGAAGATAGATGCCATCGAGACAATGCCTGTAAATGCCGTAAAGAGATGGATTAATAAGGCCATCACTTTTCTCACGGTAGATGGATGGGCTATCACCGCGATTGTGTTCGTTATCCTGTTTGTTTTGGCCTTTCTAGGCTATTATTTTGGCTACGGTACAGGTAAGAAAAGAGTCTTCTTTACTCTTGCGTCCTTGAGTTTATTGCTAGCGATTGCTAGTTTGAGTTTTGCGTATAGCGCTTTCGCGAAAGCAGAAAACGACAACCCCGCCATTGTTTTTGCTACCGAAACAGAAGTAAAAAGTGAGCCGTCACTTGCTAGCACACTTGCGTTTAAGCTACATGAAGGCACAAAAGTGCAGGTCTTAGAAGAGGTTAACAACTGGAACCGTATCCAACTGATTGATGGGAAAACGGGATGGTTGCCTTCTGAAGACATCAAATTATTACAGGATTTTTAAGTGCTATTTAGCTTATTTATGATATACATTAGTTATTTTTATAGTTCATGTATAAGTGGTCACATATCATAATAGTTTTTATACTATCTACATCGATAGTTACGCCATCCGTCATTTCAATATGGAATGACCACTATGATATAGAAATTTCTACCGACCTAGGTGAAGATGATACTCAAAAAGAAACCAAAAAAGAGTTAGAGGAGAAAAACACTTTCTTTGAAACCTTTGTAACGCCACAGCTGGCAGCGATAGAACATATTAAATGCTACAATAGTTCATACTCTTTAGGTGAGAGTTCTTTTACTGTAGATATTCACTTACCTCCGCCCAAAAATTTCATCTAATTCTCTTTAGATATTGGTGCTCGCGCACATAAAAACTCAAATTACTTAATCATCTCTCTATTGTTGAAAATAGAGATTATATATTCTTATTATGTTTAAATATTTAAAAAACGACTTACCCGCTAGTATCGTCGTGTTTTTTGTTGCACTTCCCCTTTGTTTGGGTATTGCATTAGCTAGTGGTGCGCCGCTATTTTCTGGTTTAATTGCCGGTATTGTAGGTGGTATTGTTGTAGGAGCCTTAAGTGGGTCTCAAATAGGAGTGAGTGGTCCCGCCGCTGGATTGGCCGCAATTGTATTAGTAGCCATAGACCAATTAGGATTTAAGGTATTCCTTTCGGCTGTTGTATTAGGGGGCGTTATCCAAGTAATTTTTGGTATCGCCCGTTTAGGGATTATAGGTTACTATTTTCCTAGCTCTGTAATACGAGGGATGCTTACGGGTATAGGAATCATTATTATCCTAAAACAGATCCCACACTTTCTTGGAGATGATAACGACCCAGAAGGAGACTTTGCGTTTTTTCAAGTAGATGGAGAAAATACATTTTCAGAAATTTTAAATGCCATAGGAGATCCTAGTTTAGGGCCAACATTAATAGGTGTTATTTCATTATTCATATTAATATTTTGGAGTAATGTTTTGGCTAAAAAAGCTAAGATTTTTCAACTTGTACAAGGACCACTTGTGGTAGTTGTTGTTGGAATTTTATACTATATGTTTACCATAGGAACAGACTTTGGAATATCAGAAGAGCACCTAGTTTCTCTAAGTGAAGACAGGAATACTGATGGTTTATTAACACAGTTTGTTACTCCAGATTGGAGTCAGGCATTTACTACGCCCGTTTTAATTACAGCTTTTACCATAGCACTTGTTGCTAGTTTAGAAACCTTACTTTGTGTAGAAGCGACTGATAAATTAGATCCAGATAAACGAGTAACTCCTACCAATAGAGAGTTATTAGCCCAAGGAGCTGGAAATATTCTTTCTGGTTTTATAGGGGGGCTTCCTATCACACAAGTAATCGTGCGATCTTCTGCAAATATTCAGTCTGGCGGTAAGACAAAATCTTCTGCCATTATACACGGATTTTTACTAATAGCTTCTGTAGCTGCTATTCCATTTTTATTACAAAAAATACCTTTATCTGTTCTAGCAGCAGTTCTTTTTATAGTAGGATTTAAACTAGCAAAGCCTTCTACTTTTAAAGCTATGTATGATGGTGGTTGGACACAGTTTGTTCCTTTTATAGTAACGGTAGTAGGAATTGTAGCATTAGACTTATTGAAAGGGCTTGCTCTCGGACTTATCGTGGGTATAATTATTGTTCTTTATAAAAGCTACAAAAATTCACACTTCTTACACTTAGAAAATGAAGACCCTACCGATGGAAAGGTGAAAATGACGCTTGCAGAAGAAGTAACTTTTTTCAATAAAGGAGCCATTTTAAAGGAATTAGATGCCCTGCCAGAAAATTCGTATCTAGAATTGGACGTGCGTAAAACACGCTATCTTGATCCAGATATTATAGAAATTCTAGAGGACTTCGCCTTTAAAGCAAAACAACGCAACATAGACATCAAACTAGTCTCGGAGAGAGGTACTGTAGAGAATCCTCCGAGTTATATCGAATTCTTCAAGCTTAGAAAACCTACTACATAATACTTTAAAAATATGAAAGCACATACTAAAGAAACACAAGGAGCTATGACTCCACAAAGTGCGCTTCAAGCACTTAAGGACGGAAATCAGAGATTTTTAAATACGAGTCCTGTTAATAGAGATTTACTAGAGCAAGTAAAAGACACACAATCTGGTCAATATCCATTTGCCGTGGTGTTAAGTTGTATCGATTCTAGAGTCCCTGCAGAGATAGTTTTTGATCAAGGAATAGGTGACATATTTTCTGCTCGTGTGGCCGGAAATATTGTAAATGAAGACCTGCTCGGGAGTATCGAGTACGGCTGTAAAGTAGCTGGTTCAAAACTTGTAGTCGTTTTAGGGCACACAGGATGCGGTGCTGTAAAAGGAGCTTGCGATGATGTGATGCTAGGTAACATTACACCCTTACTAGCAAAAATACGTCCTTCTGTAGCTGCCGTAACAGAGCCGTCTGATCCTTCACAACGTACCAGTGCAAATAAGACATTTGTAAATGACGTAGTACATAAAAATGTGGAGCTTACTATAGGAAACATTCACTCACACTCTGCAGTTCTTAAAGAAATGGAAGATAATGGTGAAATTCAAATTGTAGGAGCCGTTTACAATGTAGCAGACGGAAGTGTTACTTTTATGTAATACTTATTTATAATTACACAAAGGCGTTTTATTTTAATATGAAACGCCTTTTTTCTTTTTAATTCTCCTCCTCTTTATCTGGATTGTAGATATTCTCTTTTTCAGCTTTGGCCAATATCGCCGGGAGTAACGCAGGCGCTATAGATTTTACAGGAGAAAAGAGTACAGATTCTTCCATAGCCTCCTCGCTTACAAATCCTATGCGCTCGTTTGCCTCATTTAAAAACATAATTACCACACTCAATAAAAAAGCATATTTAACTAGTGCAAAAGCGGCACCCGCTATTTTATTGATAATCCCTAACATTGCAAAATCTGCAATCTTCGTTAATAGTTTCCCCGCAAGTGAAACAATAAGAACGATTAGAACGAATGTAATGGCAAAGGCTGCTAGATTAATTACTCTTTCTGTCCAAGAAGTACGCTCTACCAACCAATCTGCCGCGAAGTGTGAAAAGTGAATGGCTCCATAGATAGCAGCTATGAGTCCCACTAATGATGCAAGTTCAACAAAAAGCCCTTTCTTAAAGCCTTGTATTAATCCTAAAACTAGGATGATTCCAAAAACGATATCTATTGTATTCATAGCGCTAAATATACATTTTTGAAATCGAAATCGAAATAGAAATAGAAATCAAAATCGAACTTCTACTTGAACTTGAAATTACTAGACAAGACAAATAAAATCTTTACCTCTATTTTATTAATTTCTTTCAATGGTTCAACTATTCAACTACTCCCTTACTACCCTAATCCCTTAAAAAGGAGGTATCTTTGTCCTATGGCAAGGGATGAACAACTTAAAGAACGATGGGAAGCAGTAGTTGCAAAACTATCAGAACGCTTTGCGGAGGGCGACACCCTAGATCTTGATAGTATTATTTACCTTATAGGACTACAAGAATTAGGACAGCTCAATAGACCCTTCAAAAAAGATGATAAAGTAAATTTAATGCATATTGCAATATGCCGATTATTGGAGCCTTTTGGGTATTATCAATTCGATTTTGAAGACCCTGATGGCTGGCCCCATTATAAAATGCTAGAACCGCTCCCTGCTTTAAAGGCAGGAGAACAACAAATCCTTATGAAGGATGCTATTGTACAATATTTTATAGAAAAAGAATTGATTGCGTAGTAGTATGCTTTCGCGAAAGCGTAATACTCTGCATATACACCTATAAATCCTTGTTTTTTATTAAATTTGCCTCCTATTTTTAGGATTACAAGAAGACCACTATGCTAGATAAAATCAAAGAACACATTGCAAAAGTAGAAGCCTTTAAAGCCAGTACACTTGAAGAAGTAGAAGCTTTTAGAATCCAATACTCAGGTAAAAAAGGGATTGTAAATGATTTCATGGCAGAGTTTCGCAATGTGCCTAACGAGCTTAAAAAGGAATACGGTCAGGTTGTAAATAAACTCAAAACAGCAGCACTCGAAAAAGTAACTTTACTCAAGGAGACATTAGAAGATACGGATGATGCAGGAGAGTATGGCGATCTTACCAGACCTGGAGACCCTATAGAAATAGGTGCTCGTCACCCAATTTCTATTGTAAAAAATCAGATTATAGATATTTTCTCTAGAATAGGTTTCAACGTATCCGAAGGACCAGAAATAGAAGACGACTGGCACAACTTTACGGCACTTAACTTACCAGAATATCACCCTGCGCGAGATATGCAGGATACCTTCTTTATACAAACAGACCCAGATGTTCTTTTAAGAACACACACCTCATCTGTGCAGGTACGTTATATGGAAAATAACAAACCGCCCATACGTACCATTTCACCAGGGCGGGTATACCGCAACGAGGCGATAAGTGGTAGATCACATTGTTTCTTTCACCAAGTGGAAGGATTGTATATAGACAAAGACGTAAGTTTTGCAGACTTAAAGCAAACCCTTCAATACTTCACAACAGAAATGTTTGGGAAAAGTAAGATACGCTTGCGCCCGTCCTACTTTCCATTTACTGAGCCTAGTGCAGAGGTAGACGTATATTGGGGCTTAGAAACTGAGACAGACTATCGTATGACGAAAGGCACAGGCTGGCTAGAAATTATGGGTTGTGGTATGGTAGATCCTAACGTGCTTGAAAACTGTGGTATTGATAGTAAAGAGTACAGTGGTTTTGCCTTTGGGATGGGTATCGACCGTATTGCATTACTACTACACCAAATTCCAGATATTAGAATGCTAAGTGAAAACGACTTACGCTTTCTAGAGCAGTTTAAAAGTGCATTTTAATAAGCAACTGTCCCCTCGAGCGCAGTCGAGAGGTTTATGAATTATTCCTAATCTTTAGGTCTCGACTGCGCTCGACCAGACAAACAATATGCGCAAAGACATTGATATTCCAGAGGTAAAAGATATATATATTGCTGCCGTGCATGAGTTTAATGAAAAGTATAACACGACAGACTGGAATGCCTACATCATTAATGACGGAAAAGAACCCTTAGAAATGGTACTTATAATCGTGCAGGGTTATGATAGCGAGGATAGAACAACCCATATGCGTCATAAAATAGATGTTCTACCTGCAAAAGGATATGCAAAAATTGAGTTTATGGAAGACAGTGTTCTCAAACTCAATAACTTCTTTTCTGTTACCTATTTTCTTAACAACAAAATGTACGAAAGGCGCTGGGAGTTTCCTGCAAATAGTATTGTAAGTGATAATGCGGTAGATTTGGCAGTGATGGCAAAAAAGGGCATATTAGCACGTTAAACGATCGATTCATTAAAAATGAAAAAAATACTCCTTCTCTTACTTATTTTTGGTCTTCACGATTTTTGTTTTTCTCAAATAAAATTTGAACCTGGTGCCATTATCAGAAATGATGGGGAGAAGGTTGAGTGTTTAATTAAAAATTATGATTGGCTAGAAAATCCAAAAAGTATTAAATATAAATTTACTGATAATTCTGAGATACTTGAGGGCTCACTACTTAACCTAGCTGGATTTGAAATTTCCAATGGCCCTAGTTATGTAAGAAAAAAGGTTTTTATAGATCAATCTAAATTAGATATTTCAGGTATCGCAAATTCTCGAAACGCCGAACTAGGAGAAGAAACTATATTTCTTAAACAATTAATTGAGGGAGATGGTGTTAGACTCTTTAGCTATGTAAGTGGTCAAAAGAGACTGTTTTTTTATGAATTTGATCAAAATAAACCCGTACAATTAATTTATAAGAGATACTATAACGTTGCTCAAAGTAAAGTTGGAGTGAATGAACGATATAAACAACAACTAAAGGATAATTTTGATTGTGAATCAATCACAGATAAAATAATATCTAAAACAAAATACACATCTGACCACTTAATTGAATTTTTTTTTAATTACAACCGATGTAGCGGTCTTACTAGCAATATAACCGAGGCAGAAGACCTAGAAGAATTACCAAAAAATCCGTTTCATCTTACTTTGATATCTGGATTGCGGTGGAATAATTTTCAATTTGAAAATAGTAGTGGCTCCTCCATCATTAAATCTGACAACAACAACTCTTTTGAGATCTCTTTAGATGCAGAATATTTTCTTGGGTTTAATAAAAAGAAATGGAGTTTATTAGCAAAATCTACTTATTTCCAATACTCCGACGAATTTATTCCATCAAATGGAATCAACCTCATTCAAACGGCTACAATTGACTATAAAGCAATCGAATTTAGTTTTGGTGGACGTCATTACATATTCTTAAGTGATGAACATAAAATACATCTTAGTGCTTATATGGTATATCCATTAAACATACGGCTCAACTTTAATAACTCAAATGAGGAAGCCGCATCTCTATCTAATTTTGCCGCTGGCATAGGCTATAATTATTCGAAATTACACGTGTATCTCAATATTCAATCGGGAAGAACCCTTTTTAATAGCGGAAGAACCAACGTATACGACTCTATTTCTTTAGGGATGGGGTATACCCTTTTTTAATCTAACCGCTCCGTAAGCTTTTTAAACACCTTCTTGGCATCTTTGCCTTTATAAAGAATGCTGTGCACTGCTTCAATAATAGGAATGCGAGCTTTTTTATCTCTTGTATTGTTAAGGTCTAAAGCGCTTTTTGCCGCATAGTACCCTTCTGCCACCATACTCATCTCCATCTGGGCGCTTTTTACGGTGTATCCCTTCCCTATCATATTTCCAAACATGCGATTACGAGAAAAGGTAGAATAGCCCGTTACAAGAAGATCTCCAAGATATGCAGAGCCGTTAATATCCCGTTTCATCTTATGCGCCTTTTTTACGTATCGTTTAATCTCACGTATGGCGTTACTCATAAGCACACTCTGGAAGTTGTCTCCATACCCAAGGCCGTGAGCAATCCCAGCGGCAATAGCATAAATATTTTTAAGTGTTGCTGCATACTCAATCCCAATGATATCATCACTGGTTGTACACTTTATATAATTACTAGAAAGGTTATCTGCCACGAGTTGTGCCGTTGTTTCATTTGCACAGGCGATGGTTAAATATGAGAGTCTTTCTAGTGCTACTTCTTCTGCATGGCAAGGTCCCGAAACTACCCCAATATCCTCAAAAGGAATGTTGTACTCATCGTGAAAATGAGCTCCTACTAACTTCCCGCTTTCAGGCATAATCCCTTTTATTGCCGAAAAAATAATCTTGCCCTCCAGAGACTCTGTGAGATGCTCAAGTTCACCACCCACAAAGGCTGACGGGACTGCAAAAATAACGATATCTGCAAAGGCAACTACTTCGTTAATATTATTACTCAGTAGTAGTTGTTCTGGTTTAAACTCTACTGAGCTTAGGTAGTTAGGATTATGCTGTTCTTTCTTGATATGTTCGATAGCATAAATGCTACGGTGATACCATCCTATTTTAGATTGATTTTCGCACAGCATTTTTACTATGGCTGTTGCCCAGCTTCCGCCGCCTATTACTCCAAATGTTGGTTGGGACATATATGTTGTATCATTCGTTGGTACTCAAAAATAGTACAATTTTAGGGATAATAAGAGGAAGATCGTGGGTTTTATGCTTTCGCGAAAGCATAATAAAAACAAATAACTTATTGATTTTCAAATACTTAAATAGTTTGGCACGCCGTTTGGTATTTACTAACCGAATCAAACAACGAACGATTATGAAGACGATGAAACTCCTTTCGGTATTTGCGCTAGCCGCAACCCTACTTACCTCTTGTTATACAGAGGTGATTGTAGCAGATGACGTAGTAGATGTAGTCCCTGTGGTTACACTTAACAACGTATTAAATGATTATGAAATCTGGTATGTAGATATTGACCGCTCATCTGGCAATACCGTGGTACCTTTTCTTCAAAAGGCGTTTACCATCTCTTTTAGAAACGGAAACATCTTTGCAAACAATAACCTTTCTGGCATAGGAAGCAATGGAGGTGGTTTTGGTATAGACGTAGGTTTTTATGATACGTACCCAAATTTTGAGCTAGATGTATCACATGATCTCGATGGCACGTATAGTTTTGACGTACGTACATTATCTGGTAATGAGATAGAGTTATATCACCCTAACACAGGAGCAAGTTACATCCTTGTAGGATACCAAAGAAATACCTTTGACTATGATCTTGTATTCTATGAGAATATTCATTATTTCTTGCAAGAATTCGTGGCTTGGGAAAAAATATATACTAGTGATGCAGGAAACATTAATCCTTTTGATTACGAAAATTTCTTACAATTCCTCCCTGCTGGAATAAGCGGAAACTTTAGAAGTTCAGAAGACACAAATGGCACGCCTATTGATAATATATTTTGGGATTATGACGGGATTTATGATGTAGATAACGTACCAGGTGATTTCTACCTAAAAACTTTAACACTAGATTATAATTTTCCAGACAATGAGTTCTTTGAGCTTACCGTTATAGATGACGAGACCATAGAATTATATCAAGTAAGTTCTGGTACGACCTACCAGTTTAGAGGAAAAGGATATATCCAGTATAGAACTGCTGAGGGTGCAAAAGGAAAAACAACTCCTAAGATCCGTAAGAAAACGGCAGATATTAAAAAAGAAATAGAAGCGCTCAAGGCCAAGAAAATGGCAAAGCACGCAAAAATATAAATAAGTTTTTGGTTGGTTATTTAGTTGGAAACCGCTCACCTAGTAATAATTAGTGTGGGCGGTTTCTTTTGTTTGACACTTTAGTTTTGAGTAATCAAAACTATTATGTTGAAACATACCCGCGAAGGCGGGTATCTCAACATTGTATTGTAATTTATATTTTTAAGCTTTCGCGAAAACACTTCTAGATGGCAAGATTTTTGTACATTGGATAAACGAATAAAACAAACTTAAATCAATACACATTATGGGATTATTTTCATTTATTAAAAACGCAGGTGCCAAAGTTTTTGGAATCGGAAAGACAGAAGAAGAAGAAGCGGCAGAAGCAGCAGCGGCAGCAAGTGCAGCGGTAAGAGAGGCAAATGCAAAAGCAGCAGCCAGTATGTCTGAAACAATACACGATCTAGGCTTAAAGGTAGAAGATTTACATATTGCTATAGAAGGAGATACAGCAACTGTTTCTGGACGTGCTTATGATCAATCCAACCGAGAAAAAATACGCCTAGTCGTAGGGAATACCTCCGGTATAGCTGCAGTAGACGATCGTATGGAAGTTGAACATACTGAGCCAGAAGCTCGCTTTTATACTGTAGAAAAAGGAGATTACCTAAGTAAAATTGCAAAAGCAATGTATGGAGATGCCATGAAATACCCTATTATTTTTGAGGCAAATAAGCCTATGCTCACAGATCCAGATAAGATTTATCCTGGTCAAGTATTGCGTATACCGCATATTGAAGGGTAAGATAAGTTATCCTAAACCTACAAAAGGAATAGAATCATTCAACAGCTATGATTCTCCTTATCTAAAACGTGTATGAAAAAATTTAGCGACTTTTTCATACACGTTTATTTTTTATTCCCCACACAACTATTGGGTGAGTAGTATCTCTTACCACATCTTTTCCTCTGCGAAAATCTATCAAATACACAAATTTTTAACATATGTATTGTTGATTGTTAATATTTTGTGTATTACAACGAATAAATATGTATTTAAAAGTGTTTTGTGATACATTTATAAAATAACCCCCAAATTTTATATTATGAAAATCATTACACCTTATTTAATTTATTTGTTACTATTAACGACACTTAGTTGTAGTATTGAAGATGTAAACCAGGAAGATCCTTTTAATCTTGACGCTAACTTTAGAACCTTTCAATATTCTGAAAAGGATGTAAACCTCAACTCAGCTAGAAATGTTATCACATTCTGCACAGAAACAAATCTCATTGCTGGTCAAAATTATATTGCTGGCACCGTTAACGTTCAATTAGACGGAGACGATCTTGTTATTACATATACGACCAATAGTGATTGGACCATCCATGCCACTCACTTAAGCATAGGCAATTGTGATGAACAATCAATTCCAACTAATGGTGGTGGTAACCCTAAAGTAGGTCATTTTGAACATTCTACTGAAAATGATAATGGCACTGTAAGTGTTGTTTATATCCTTGATGCATCTGTTTTAGACGACAATTATTGCTTTGCCGCTCACGCAGAAGTTTCTGGTCCTACAGGAGGTGAGACGGCTTGGGCAGAAGGTATTAATTTTGAAGGTAATAACTGGGCTATGTATGTTGAAGCCTTACTATCAGATTGTGAAAACACAGAAGGTGAGCTCTAAATAAATACTCAAGCATATTAAAAAAGTTCTCTGTAGGTAACTGCAGAGAACTTTTTTATTTATAAAATCTCATTTCATCTACTTCTTTCCAAACACCTTCTGGAAGTAACGGTCGTATATTCTTTCCTGCCACAATCCCTTTTCTTATCGCTGTAGATGACAGCTCCATAATAGGGGCAGCTACCTTGTGAATTTTAGGATGATCTTTAAACTGGTTTTCTACAGCTCCTTCAGAAATACGAGGGTATACATAAATATCGTGCCTTTCTAAAATCACTTCATAATTCTTCCACTTATGGAGGCTTTTGAGATTATCCTCTCCCATAATCAAACAGAACTCGTAATCTGGATATTTCTCTTCTAACACAGCCAGAGTATTAACCGTGTAATTAGGTTGTGGTAAATCAAATTCTATCTTACTAGGCTCAATCTTGTCGTAAGGTTCTAGGGCTATATCTACCATTCTATAGCGGTGGTGATTGGCTAGCAAACTACTCTTTTTCTTAAAAGGATTATGCGGAGTAATCACCATCCAAATTTTGTCTAGGTCACTGTACTCTGCCATATGATTTGCAATAGCGAGATGCCCTACATGAATGGGGTTAAATGTTCCGAAGTATAGTCCTATTTTCAATTAAGGATAAGAGATTAGGGATTAGGGTTGAGCCCAATCCAGTTTATTTAATATGCTTTAACTAGTCTTTTTTCAATCAAAAATCAAAAATGTCCAATAGACATTCTCCACTCATTCACTCTTCCTCTTCTTCGTCTCTTGGTAAAGGTTTTGCTATAAATTCTTTTACCAAACCTCTGGCTTCTTTAAGCGCTTTATCAAGATCATCATTAAGAATGATATGGTCAAACTGTGGCGCCGTCGCTAGCTCTACAGAAGCTTTTGCAATACGCATATTGATTTTCTCTTCACTTTCAGTACTGCGCTTCTTAAGGCGTATTTTAAGCTCATCTACACTAGGTGGTTTTACAAAAACAGCAAGTGTCCGCTCTGGAAATTTCTTTTTGATACGTAACCCGCCTACTACATCAATATCAAATATCACGTGTTTGCCCATGGCCCATATACGATGTACTTCTTTCTTGAGGGTCCCATAAAAATTATCACGGTAAACTTCTTCCCATTCTAGAAAATCTTCGTCTTTTATATACTGTTTAAATTTCTTTAAGGAGATAAAATAATAATCTGCTCCATCCTGTTCTTCTCCTCTAGGTGCTCTGCTAGTGGCACTTATACTAAACTCCAGATTTAGGTATTCCTGAGCGAGTAAATGCCTTACGATCGTTGTTTTTCCGCTTCCAGAGGGTGCAGAAAATACGATGAGTTTCCCAGAGTGTTCGTTTACCTTAGTCACAATTAGAGCACATTTAAAACTTGTTCTTTAACCTTCTCTAACTCATCTTTCATCTGCACTACTAACTGTTGCATCGGCGCATAATTAGATTTAGAGCCTATGGTATTAATCTCACGTCCTATTTCTTGACCTATAAAGCCAAGCTTCTTTCCGTTAGAATCATCAGAATTCAAAGCTTCTGTAAAGTAATCTAGATGATTTTTGAGACGCACCTTCTCTTCTGTGATATCGTATTTTTCTAAATAATAAATAAGTTCTTGTTCAAAACGGTTTTCGTCTAGCTCTACTTTAAGGTCTGCTACTGCCTTTTCTAGACGAACCTTTACACTATCTAGTCTATCTACATCCATAGCAATTACCTCATCCAGTAATCTCTGTAGGTTACTTATACGTAACTCAAACTCTGCTTTTAATGAAGCTCCCTCATCTGCACGATAGGTATTTATTTCGCTTAAAGCGGTTTTCAAGTTGTCCAATATCGCAGTGTACTCATTTTCATCGAGCTCTTCTCGTTCTACCTTAAGGGCATCTGGCAAACGTACTGCCATTTTAAGTTGATCGTCAAATCCTACAGCACCAGGAGCAATTGCCTCTAGCTGTCGCATATATTCTTTTACTACACCTTCGTTTACTTTTGTATTAGTAGCTTGTCCGGTACTTTCTACGTACAATCCTACATCTACTTTTCCGCGCTCTAGTGATTTGGCAACTAAGTTTCTTATATGCAACTCCTTTTCTCTATATGTAGAAGGTATGCGCGCATTAAGATCTAGGTTCTTGCTGTTAAGCGACTTGATTTCTATGGTAATTTTCTTTCCGGGAAGTTGGATCACACTTTTCCCAAAACCTGTCATGGATTTTATCATAGGACAAAGATACGAATGAGAATAGAGATATAAATGAAAAGAAGCCTACTCCCTGTTTTGTTACGGGTATATGCGCTTTCGCGAAAGCAAAATTCTAAAATTCGCGACTCGCAGGAAGGTTATAAGATAATAAGCTACAACAACGGCTTCTCTACTTGATATTTGAGTTCATATACTTGCGTATTTGAACATTTGCCAGCACAAAAAGTACGGCAAGAAGTGCGTAACCTAGAGTCGCTCCGTAAGATACTTTAAGAAATAGTAGTACAGCACATAATAATGCCAGTACGAGGCTAAATACCATGTATCGTTTTGCTAGCATACTATGTGCACGATCCCAAGTTTTCTGGTCACGAGCCCACCATTCTGGTGCCTTTATGATAAGTGCATTATTGTTTCTCGTAGGTGGGAAAAACTTAACAATCATCGCCATTAAAAATAACATAATGGCTGGTGCGAGGCTCGTAATAATATGGGTGGTTTCCATTATTTTCTATTTCCTTTTTTGTCAAAATGTCTATCCAAATACTGAATAGAGGCATATATTGCAATAGCCAGCCCTATGAGCAACGCCCCCATATGAAGGAAAAATGCATAGGGTACATGTAACACAATAAGGGCGATACTAAAAACAGTAAGGTAGATAGCAAACTTCCAGAGATCCTGAGCATTGCGCCTATTTGCTGCATCCCAAATATCCTGATTAGCCATCGTACGTCGCGTACGAAAACCGTAAATTTCATTGATTTCCTTAGGTGGGTACTTTTTATAGTACCAACTCAGCCCTAGCATCAAAACACAATCAAATAAGATTGCAACAACAAGCTCTCCATCTAATTGAAACTGGCTCGTGATATCTAGCAACACGATATTAGTCTAGCTTTTTGATCTTAATATTGCGGTACCATACGATATCCCCATGATCTTGAAGACCAATATGCCCATTTCTAAACTTACCAAAACCTTCCCAACCTTTAAACTTAGAGTTTTCTACCATCGCATCCCATTTTTCTCCGTGTACAGGAAATGTAAATGCATCTTTATCATTAAGTTTAAGCTTAGCCAAGTTGGTCTTATGGTTTACCTCTAGTTCTACCTTGTTCCATTCTCCAGCAGGCTTAATTAGCCCATCAGGACGTACGATCATATCATACAATGACCCTGCTTTATGCAATCCATCTCCTACAAAAGAGTCTGGATGTTTTGCATCATCTAGCACTTGTATTTCTGGGCCAGTCTCATACGCCTCTTTAAATTCTGGTGACTCGTGTACACTCCAGAAAATACCACTATTACCGCCCTCAGATATTTTCCACTCCAAGGAAAGTACGAAGTTCTCATACGTGCCTTTAGAGATGATGTTTTTTCCTCCTTCTTTTCCTGGAGTAAATTTCATGGCATCGCCATCTAGGCTCCATTCTGAGTACATCTCTTCTGTGCCATAACCTCTCCATTGATCAAAATTAGTACCGTCAAAAAGTACTTCCCAATCGCTTTCTTGAGGGCTTTGTGCCGCTGTTGTGTTTTCTGTAACCATTGATTCTTCTTTGGTCTGAGTGTTTTCTTTGCACGCAGTAAGTGTGATTACTGCGAGTGCTAATGTGGCTAGTTTTTTCATAATTATAATCCTAAAATTTTCTTCAACTTCTCTTTATCTATTTCTTGCCCTGCAAAATCGTCAAAGCGTTTTTGAGTGGCCTCAATGATATGGTTTGTAATAAATTGCGATCCTTCTCTAGCGCCTTGCTCTGGACTTTTTACACAACATTCCCACTCCATTACGGCCCATACATCGCAACCATATTCTGTAAGCTTTGTAAATATCGTTTTAAAATCTACTTGGCCATCTCCTGGTGAGCGATATCTTCCTGCTCTGTCTTTCCAATCACTATAGCCTCCAAAAGCGCCTCTTTTCCCATCTGGCTTAAACTCAGAATCCTTCACGTGAAAAGCCTTGATAAACTCATGATAGTGATCAATATAGGTAAGATAGTCTAGCTGTTGCAACACAAAATGACTGGGGTCATACAAGATATTACAACGTTTGTGATTGCCCGTAGCTTCCAGAAAACGCTCAAAAGTCACACCATCATGTAAATCTTCTCCAGGATGAATCTCATAGGCTACATCTACTCCACACTCATCATAAATATCTAATAAAGGTTTCCAACGGCTTGCCAGCTCTTCAAAACCCATTTCTACCAATCCATCAGGACGTTGCGGCCAAGGATGCATCGTATGCCATAATAGGGAGCCACTAAAAGTGGCACTTGCACTCAATCCTAAATGCTTACTTGCATGAGCCGCACTTATCACTTGCTGGCGAGCCCATTCTGTTCTTTTTTTAGGATTATTCTTGCAGTCATCTGGGGCAAAATTATCAAACATCAAGTCATAGGCAGGATGCACAGCAACCAGTTGACCCTGCAAGTGTGTAGACAGTTCTGTAATTTCAAGACCGTAACTATTGATCTTTCCTTTAAGCTCGTCGCAATAGGTCTTGCTCTCACCTGCAGTAGTTAAGTCTATTAATCGTGTTTCCCAGGTTGGGATTTGTATGCCTTTGTACCCTAAATCTGATGCCCATTTGCACAATCCGTCTAATGAGTTAAATGGTGCCTTATCATCCATAAACTGGGCAAGAAAAACGGCTGGTCCTTTTATTGTTTTCATATTAATTCTCCGCATAGGCGGAGATCTTTTTATAGTTTCTAATTCTTTATCATTTCCGCGAAAGCGGAAATCTCATCCGCCCACTCGTTACGATTATTATTCATTTAAGCTTTCGCGAAAGCTTATATAGCTTTTACAAGACATCTGCCTTTGCAGATGTTATAATTCAACCCACACATTCCCATCCCTATGCGACTGCACGGCCTTCTCGATAAAGCTCATGCCACGCACACCATCTCGCATACTCGGGAATTCCATAGGGTCGTGATCTTGACCGCGCACGGCCTTTGCCATTCCCTTATAAATATTACCCATCGCATCAAAAATTCCTTCTGGATGTCCTGGAGGAAGTTTTGTGCCGTCAAGTGATATTGCATTATTATACTGATGTCCAGGTTTTAGTGTGCGTACGGGATGTCCATCTTCTAGTAAATACAAATAGTTGGGGTTCTCTTGTTCCCATTTTAGACTCGCTTTCTTTCCATAAATAGCTACAGTAAAATTATTTTCTTCTCCTGTGGCTATCTGGCTAGCCCGCAAAACGCCTTTAGCATTGGCACCTAGACGTAATAAAACGGTACCATCTATATCCATCTGGTTATCATCATACAGATGATTTAAGTCTGCAAGAATCGCTTTGATATCCATCCCAGTTACATACTCGAGCATCTGGTACGCATGTACTCCTATATCTCCCATACAACAGCTTATTCCAGATTTGCTAGGATCTAACCGCCACGTACTAGAGCGTTGCGCTGGGTCGTGTATAATGGGGTTAATCCAACCTTGATAATATTGGGCATCTATCTTTTGTATTTCGCCTAGTTCTCCGGCTGCAATCATTGCTTTCATCTGACGTACCATTGGGTAACCTGTATAGGTATGCGTGAGGGCAAAATGCACTCCTTTTTGCTGATGTATCGCTTCTAGCTCCAAGGCTTCGGCGTGCGTCATCGTCATAGGTTTCTCACAGATCACGTGAAAGCCTGATTCTAACAACTTCTTTGCCATTGGGAAATGTAAGAAGTTAGGCGTCAAGACAGAAAACACCTGAATACGCTCTTCTGCTGGTAGCTTTAACTCTTCTGCGACCATCGTATCAAAATCTTTATAAATACGATTGGTGGGGATTCCTATTGCTTTCGCGAAAGCAATATTCTCCTCAAAATCCGGGTTAAAAACGGCCCCTGTAAGCTGGTAAGCGTCAAACATACTCGCAGCCACACGGTGCAACACGCCTATTAAACTATCGCCACCGCCACCAAGGACGCCCCATCTAATTTTATTGCTCATATTATTCTTTATATTCTATTTTTTCATTTTTAAAGGCAATAGCAAAAATCACAAATACTACAGCGGCAAAAATCGCTGGAAATACCCATACTGCATTCCAATCGTGACCTTCTCCTACTATGTTTGCATCTGTAATTTTTCCTGCAACATAAAAACCTACAAGCATGCCTACTCCGTATGTTGCAAGGGTGATAAGGCCTTGAGCTGCACTTTTTACTTTTTCACCAGCTTTGCTGTCTGTATAAATTTGACCTGATACAAAGAAGAAATCGTAACAGATACCGTGTAGAACAATTCCTGTTACAATCATAAAGAAAGCATCTCCTGCATTACCGTATGCAAACAACACATATCGTAGTGCCCAGGCCAGCATTCCCACTAGTATTGTCTTTTTAAACCCAAATTTCTTAAAGAAAAATGGTAACAATAACATAAAAACTACTTCAGAAATTTGACCTGCTGATGCCCATGCTGTTGAATTTTCTACTCCAGATTCTGTCAAGAAAGGACTCAAGTTTTGATAGTAGAATGCCAAAGGAATACATATTAACACTGATGATAAAAAGAATACAAGAAAATTCTTGTCTTTTAACAAGCTTAAGGCATCTAAGCCTAGAATATCAGACACGCTTGTCTTTTCGCCCTTACCACTAGGTGGTGTTTTAGGAAGGGTAAAACTAAATATCCCTAAGAAAGCTGATGCTATTGCAGTCATTAAAAATGTATTGGATAATAAACCATTTTGGATATTTTCCAAAGAATCCCATTTGAACGCAAAACTTATTAGGAGTCCTGCCAGAATCCAGCCTATAGTCCCCCACACTCTAATAAATGGAAAATCTTTAGATGGATCATTCATTTGATTAAAAGCAACAGAGTTTACCAGAGCTAACGTAGGCATATAGGCAATCATATAGCCCAGAACGTATGGGTAAAAAGTGCCAAAGTCTGTAGACTGAGCCATGAGATACATCAATCCTGCCCCAATTATGTGTAACACACCCAATATGCGTTCTGCATTAAAATATCTGTCGGCAATAAGACCAATAATAAAAGGAGCAATAATAGCACCCCAAGATTGTGTAGAGAACGCTTGTGCAATTTCGCCGCCTTCGGCATTCAAATTATTTCCTAGGAAAGTTCCTAGAGTAACAAACCAACCTCCCCAAATAAAAAATTCAAGGAACATCATTAAGGATAGCTGAAACTTTGTAGTAGATTTCATATAGTATTATTTAAGGTTGTCTATTGATTTTTGAACTAAGGTTTTTGTTAACCGCACGCCTTCTTTAGGATCTTCTAATGGTCCTTCATACTCAGTGCCCACATATCCCTTAAAACGATCTGTTTTATGATCGTTTACAATTTGCATAAGACGCTGGTAATCTAGTTGAATCTCATCGCCATTATCATCAAAATTATAAGACTTTGCACTGGCACCAACGGCGTACTCCATCAACTCTTCTGTGCCTTTATAGGTATCATATTCTTCTACACAAGGTGCTCCCCATCGTTCTCCGCCTTCTCGCTTGACACAAAAGTTTCCAAAATCAGGTAAAGTTCCCACCGTTTCCATATTTACTTCTTTCATAACCGCCACAAGTTTTTCTGCATCACTAGACCAACCACCGTGATTTTCTATCACAATGTTTACGCCTACTTCTTTCCCATAAGCGCCCAACTCTTTTAAAGATGCCACAGACAGTGCGTGCCACTTAACAGGGTCTAATTCTCCAAAAAGATTTGCTCTTACAGAATGTGCACCCATAAGTGCTGCAGCATCCATCCATATTTTATGATTTGCGATGGCTTCTTGTAACTTTTCTGGATCTGGATCTGCCAGTTCACCAGCGTGGTCTACCATAATAAGCACATTATCAATTTGCGCTTCTTGACTTCTTGCATTTAATTCTTTAGCTAATGCCATCACACGTTCTTGATAGTTCTCTCCTGTCTCAAGTACCGTAGGATATAATTGTGTTACATATTCTACTCCTGTAAAGCCTAAATCTTTAGCGATTTTAGGGAAATCCATGGGATCTAAATCTCCTTCTCTAAAGGGTTTATTTAAGGACCACTGTGCTAAGGAATGTTGGAATGTTGGATTACTCACGGTTAATTTTTCTGTTTTCGCTTTCGCGGAAGCGGTATTTTCTTCCTCATTTGAAGCCTCTTTTTTACAAGAAATCATCAAAAAAGAACAGATTACTGCCATTGTGAAAATATTTTTCATAAGATAAGAATTTGTTATCGTAGAACTACAACGTTTTCGCGTGGGAGAAACTGTTAAATCTACGTTTTGACTAAGTTATGACTTTTTACAAATTGACAAAAAACAACTTAAAATTTATATATTTGGTAACTACCGAGATAAAAAATTATCATTAATACAACATATAGTGAATACTCCTAACGAAAATGAAATGTACGACGCCATAGTCGTAGGGTCTGGGATAAGTGGTGGCTGGGCTGCCAAAGAACTTTGTGAGAACGGACTCAAAACCCTTGTTCTAGAACGTGGCCGTATGGTAAAGCATATAGAAGATTATCCCACCATGCATAACGACCCTTGGGACTCCAAATTTAAAGGAGAAAACCCAAGAGAGATTAATGCCAGATACCAAAAACAATCGCGCACAGGCTACGTGCACAAAGCAGAGCGCAGGCACTTTTTTGTAGATGATATAGACCACCCATATAATGAAACCAAGCGTTTTGACTGGATACGTGGGTATCACGTAGGAGGTCGCTCTATTATGTGGGGACGCCAGAGTTATAGATGGAGCGATATAGATTTTGAAGCAAATAAGAAAGAAGGTATTGCTGTAGACTGGCCTGTTCGCTATAAAGATATAGCTCCATGGTATGACAAGGTAGAAGAATATATTTCTGTAAGTGGAGAAAAATTAGGTCTTGAAGTTTTACCTGATGGACAGTTTAGCCCTCCTATGGAATTAAACTGTGTTGAGGAAACCCTTAAAAAGAATATGGCTCAGAATTATAAGGATCGTGTTCTAACTATAGGTCGCGTTGCTCATATTACAGGTGCAAAAACGTATGATGGTCGTTCTGCTTGTCAGTTTAGAAACCGTTGTATGCGAGGATGTCCGTTTGGAGGCTATTTTTCTAGTAACTCATCTACATTGCCTGCGGCAGAACGTACTGGAAATATGACATTACGTCCATTTTCTATCGTAAGTGAGGTGATGTATGACGAAAAAACTGGCAAAGCAACTGGAGTTAAAGTAGTAGACCAAGAGACAAATGAAAAATTAGAGTTCAAATCTAAAGTAGTTTTCTTATGTGCATCCGCCATAGGATCTACAAGTATCCTTATGCAATCTAAGAGCAAGCGTTTTCCTAACGGAATGGGTAATGACTCTGGTGAACTAGGACACAACCTAATGGATCATCACTTTAAAGCAGGAGCAACTGCAAAATGGTCTGGTGATAAAGACAAGTATTACAAAGGACGACGTCCTAATGGAATATATATACCCCGTTTTAGAAACATAGGTGGCGAGACTGAAATGAAAACCTTTAAAAGAGGGTATGGATATCAAGGTGGGGCAGGTCGCGGCGACTACCAGCCACAAATAGCCGAAGCTGGTTATGGAGCCTCTCTTAAAAAAGCAATCCAAGAGCCAGGAGGATGGACCATAGGTCTTATGGGCTTTGGAGAATGTCTTCCTTACCATGAAAATAAAATGGAACTTGACTATAATAAACTTGATAAATGGGGATTACCTACAGTAACCTTTGATGCAGAGTGGAAAGAGAATGAGTGGGAGATGCGTAAAGACATGATATCGTCTGCTAAGGAAATGCTAAGAAATGCTGGTTTTGAAGATATCCAAACGATGGATAATCCTACAGCACCAGGAAATGGTATTCATGAGATGGGAACCGCTCGTATGGGACGTGACCCTAAAACTTCAGTTTGTAACGGTAATAACCAACTGCACGCGGTACCTAACGTATATGTAACAGATGGAGCATTTATGACCTCTGCAAGTTGCGTAAATCCTTCATTAACGTATATGGCATTTACTGCCCGTGCCGCAAATCACGCTGCACAACAACTCAAAAAAGAAGCATAAGATGGATAGAAGAAAAGCCTTAAAAAATATTGGACTCGGCGCAGGATTTCTTGTAGCCACTCCCACTGTATTGAGTCTTTTACAAAGCTGTAAAAGCGAACCAGAATTTATTCCCAACTTCCTTTCAAAAGGAGAAGGTCACGCATTACGTCGCCTTGTTGATCTTATAATCCCATCTGACGAATCTGTGCCCGGCGCAGTAGATGTAGGGGTCCATGAGTTTATAGATAACTTCTGGAACGAAGTAATTCCTGAAGAAAATCAAGCGCAAGTACGTATGGCATTTACAGGACTTGCTGGAGAGTTTACAAAGACATTTAGCAAAGACTTGTCAGAAGGAAAAGCCGAAGATTTTGATCAACTATTAGGTAAATACTTGGCCATTTCTAAGGAAGAACAAAAAGGATACGATGAGAGAGCCGGAGACTTTTTTCAAGCTTTCCAGAAAGACCCTACTACTACAATGGACACAGATCTGGCGTGTAATCAACTATTTGGTCAACTGCGAGGGATGACTATTTGGGGATGGCAAGAATCTGAAGAAATAGGAGAAAACGTACTAGCCTATGAGCCTATTCCTGGGCAACAAGTAGGCTGCCTTTCGGTAGACGAGGCTACAGGAGGGAAAGCTTATTCATTATAATATGAAACGTAGAAAATTTATACAAAAAGGAGCCATCGCTGGTTCCTTTTTAGGTTTAGGAGGTTTGGGTATGCAACACGCTTATGCGAAATCAAACGAGGAAGAGGAAATTGATACAATGCTGCTTTCTAAAAAGAAACACACCTTCAATTTAAAGTATGCACCTCATATCGGAATGTTTAAAGAACTAGTTGGAGAAGATCCGATTGCCCAGCTAGAGTTTATGGCAGCACAAGGATTTACCGCTTTTGAAGATAATGAGATGCGCAATCGCCCCGTTGCACAACAGGAAGCGATGGCAGCCACGATGCAAAAGCTTAATCTGACTATGGGTGTTTTTGTAGCACATAAAATTTACTGGACAGAACCTAATCTAGCCAGTGGCAAACAAGCGTGGCGCGATGAGTTTCTGGCAGATATACGTAGCTCTGTAGAGGTTGCAAAACGTGTGAATGCCAAGTGGATGACCGTGGTGCCGGGCCACGTAGATTTACGGCAAAATATGGCGTACCAAACGGCAAACGTTATAGAAACACTCAAGCAAGCTAGTGCCATTTTAGAACCTCATGGAATTGTGATGGTATTAGAGCCTCTTAACTTTAGAAATCATCCGGGACTCTTCTTATCAGAATCGCCACAAGCTTACCAGATTTGTAAGGCGGTAAACAGTCCTTCGTGCAAAATCTTATTTGATATTTATCACCAGCAAATTCAAGAAGGAAACCTTATTCCTAATATCGAAAAATGCTGGGATGAAATTACGTATTTCCAGATAGGAGATAATCCTGGCCGCAATGAGCCTACTTCTGGAGAGATTAATTATAAAAACGTGTTTAAGTATATACACTCGCGAGGTTTTGACGGTGTATTAGGAATGGAACACGGCAACTCTATAAAAGGGAAAGAAGGTGAGCAACGGGTGATTGATGCTTATGTGGAGAGTGACAGTTTTATTTAGAGTTGAAAAGTGATTTACTAAAAATGCCTAAAGAAAATTCTTTAGGCATTTTTTATGATATCTGTTAAAATAAATCTACTCCACAATAAACTTCCCTTTCATAAGGCCTGAGTGTCCTGGGAAACTACAGATAAAATCATAGGTTCCTGGTGCTGGTGCTGTAAAAGTCACTTTTGTAGATTGGCCACCACCTATCATCTTCGTATGTGCAATCACATCTTTGCCTCCTTCTGGAATCCAATCTTCCTTTTGTCCTACTGCCGCAGCTTTTGCAGCAAAAGCAGGAATAACTGTGCCTTGCTTGAGTAAAACAAAGTTATGTCCCATTATTTTAATATCTCCTTTACCTTCGTGCAATAACGTAAGGGTTACTTTTTGACCGCTCTTAACAGTGAGCTCCGACTTGTCGTATTTCATTAAGTCATTTCCTGCAAGTGCTAGATTTACTTTAGAATCATCTTTTTTGTTTGATTTTTTCGACCCTAAAGTTACTTTCTCTTCTTTTGTTTTCTTTTCGTCGCTTCCACAAGATGTTAAAAATGCTACTAAAGCGATTGCTGTAAAAATACGTGTCAATTTCATAATATATTTCTTTCTAATAAAGGCCCTAAGATACCAAGATCATCGCTTTTATGCGAGTATTTTCTCAAAAAATTCAAGGGATCGTTGCTCACTAAAGTAAAACTCTCTAGGTTGGTAAAACCCTACGTGACCACCGTGTTCTGGAGTTTCAAGAAAGAGGTATTTAGAAGCTTTCGCGAAAGCATACGGATAACAATCTCCGTGTAAAAAACTATCATTCTGAGCATTAAGAAGCAAGGTAGGAATTTCAATTTCTGGCAGATACTGAAAACTACTTGCTTGTGCATAATAGTCTAGCGCATCTTTAAAACCGTGAGCTGGTGCGGTATAAAAATCGTCAAAGGTTTTGAGAGATCTAATCTCACGGTACCGCTCCCACGACAGCCACTCAGGAAAATTGGGCATTTTCTTGCGATACTTGCGCCGTAAATCAAATAAAAATGACGTGCGGTAGACCCAGTTTTCTCTTTTAGCGAGCTGTTCTAGAGACGCTTTAAGATCTGTGGGCACCCCAATTGTAGCGGCCGCTGCGACCGACTTGGGGATATCTTTTTTCTCTCCCAAATATTTTAAAACTGCATTCCCCCCCAGACTCACACCGTATAAAAATAATTTTTGATACTTATTGGTAGTATTTACTTTATTTACAACATAACGTATATCATCTGTGTCACCGCTATGATAAGATCTATACAATCTATTTTGCTCCCCGCTACAACCTCTAAAATTTACGGCCGCCACATCGTAGCCGTTTTGATTGAGCAATTTTGCCATTCCTAACATGTAAGAGCGCTGTGCATTCCCTTCCAGACCATGAAAAAGCAAAGCAACTTTTGTTGGCTTTCGCGAAAGCGAAAAACTCCAATCTATATCTATAAAATCACCATCTGGAAGTTCGACACGTTCTCGTTCTTGAACAACACCATTCACTCTTCTAATTTTAGCCGAATAGATCGTGGCAAAATGTCTGTTTTTAAAAATACCGTTTGCAGTAAATAAGGATTGAACTAATGGCACACTGTGATGTTAAAATAGGTTAGAAAAATACATCATATGTTCATCAACTTAAAAGGAACTTACGCTTTTTTATCCCAAACCAAAGTGACACAATGTATCTTTACAAAAAAGAGAGAAATGTACTTTAAAGAATTTGATATACGGTGGAGTGATATAGATGCAAATAGGCATCTGGCAAACTCTGCTTACGTAAACTTTATGTCTCATACACGTATGGGCTTTATGATAGAAAACGGCTTAAGCCAGAAGGAAATGGTGCAATTTAATATTGGCCCTGTTGTTTTTCAAGAGCAATTGTTTTTTTTTAAAGAAGCCTTTCAAGGGAAGCCTATAAGGGTAAGTTTTGAGTTAGGTGGTGCTAGTGATGATGGGATGTTTTTTGAGTTTAGGCACAATTTTTATGATCATAAAGGCCGTAATCTCGCTCGCGGAATGATGAAAGGCGCTTGGATAGACTTAACCACTCGAAAAACTTGTGTTTTACCAGAGGCATTAAAACCTATGCTCGAAGCCGCTCATAAAACGGCAGATTTTAAAGTGCTTACCAAAGAAGATATGCGAGCACACGGGCAAGTGCCAGTACATTTAGTCTAGTCTTTTAATTTTTGTTCTGCCGAGCGCAGTTTAGGTATTTAGGTCTTTGACTGCGCTGGTCCGGACAAGGTTTCTATCCTGGCATATCATAGAAGAATTGCTCCTGTACTATCTTACCATCCTTAACCTGGTAAACCGCTAGTTCCGAACTTTTAGATCGATGTCCGCTTGGTTTGTGTGTTGTGTCCATTTCAAAACGCACGGAGAACCAGTTTTCTGCCACAGTAGGCTCGCTTACTTCTGTACTATGAACCTCGAATGTATTTTCCCACCATTCACCTTTCTTTCCAACAGCTTCCATACCTTCTGATCTATGATGTTCTGCCCATTCTGGCTCCAGACTTACTATATTAGGACTATACAAATTTTCGTAGCAGCTATCATAGTCTCCTTTATTGCACCATTCTACAAGTTTTTGTGCGATTTCTTTAGTTTCCATAATTAATTGATTTTGTTTAGCTTTTTAAAGGTAGGGAATATTTGCTTTGTGTAGGGCTGTCACCTACTACCAAGGTATTGTTGTCATTTTTTTATACATTTAAGTGATACTAACCAATAAACAAAATACTATTATGGAAGGATTTGAGATTAACTGGCTGGCTCTTGTCGTGGCAGCCCTTGCTCCTTTGGCCATCGGGTCTATTTATTATGGCCCTCTTTTTGGAAAAGTATGGCAAAAAGAAGTAGGTATGACAGATGAACAGTTAAAGGCAGGAAATTATGCAAAGATTTTTGGGCTAAGTCTTGTGTTTGCATTTTTTATCGCGATGACATTGTGGATGCAAGTAATGGTGGGAGGAGCTCCCGGAGAAGAACACGGTGCAAACCCATACCTTACCTTTAAGCACGGTGCACTACATGGCAGTATGCTAGGCATACTTCTTATACTTCCCATTATTGGAACAATTGCGCTTTATGAGCGTAAATCACTAAAATATGTATTACTAACTGTAGGCTATTGGACCATAAGCATGGCAGTTATGGGAGGCATAATAAACGCCTGGACTTAAGGTGAAAACAACCTGACTATTTTTTAAATGGCCGATGCTCTTTGTATTCGGTCATTTTTATTTGTCTCACTAGCGGTTTAAAGAATAGGTTTGCAATCGTTCTTCTATGGCGCACATAACAGGTGAGATGTTCTGGACGTGCTCCTAGCGTACTTTTAATTTCTGAAGATGTCCGGCCAAAATTAACCTCATCACAACCTAATTCTATCCCTAAACGCACGTAATCATTAAGTATACGCGGGTAAATTGACAGCTTTTTGTTTACCTCATAATCGAGTCCTATAAAATGGGCCTCTAATTGATTCCCCACATGAAATGCTGTTGCAAAACCTACCATCGTATTGTGGTGCCAATAGGTGTTTATATGCACGCTTTCGCGAAAACGCTCTTTTAACAAAGCATAAGTATCCATGCTCATATCTACCGTTTTGAACATGGCTCTATCGGTAATATTACTGTACAATTCTTGAAGTCTTGATGTATGTTTTTTTATAGCTGCCGCCTCCAAGGGTTTTACGGTTAGATCACTACTCTTCTCATCTGCTTTATTGATCTTCACTCGGTACTTAGATCGCAAAGAATTCTTATAGTCTTGGAAGCTCTCCCACTGCAATTTTAATCGCATATTAGGTTCTACTTGAAACGGCTCAAACTGATGATCCCTCACCTTAGACAAATGAGGAAGCTCTTCATTTTTAAAATCTTTTAAAAAGAATATGGATGCTTTTTTTTGCGTTTGTAAAGGCTTCATTTCTTGAGCGATATACTCATAAACAAAAGGTGATTGCACCCCTTTTTTAAGGAAAACACCATAATTTCCGCTTAGAAAGAGGTTTCCGCATACAGCAATGTCTACTTTTTTATTATTAAGATAACACGTAAGCGACCGAGCGATTCTATTTTGAATAGATAATTTTTCTGGGGTGCTGTCTAGGGCGACACGTACTTGCTGCATAATCGCCAGTGCCAGTGGTTTTTCAGAAGCACTTATAATTAAATAACGATGTTCTAATGAAGGGTTTGTTTTTGCGAAAGCGTCAAGAAAATCTTTTTCGAAATAAAAACTTTGGTTACATCCTAGTTGCTCAAAGACGCTATCTGGAATTTGACTTACCTCATCGTAATATATAGTAACATAATTAGCCACTAACCCGTTTTCTTTTTGTGGTAAAATATACGCCTGCAAAGATAAGCAGCGCTCCAAATATGCGAGTTGTAGTTAACTTATCTGCTCCCAATAAGATAGCGATAAGGGTTCCTAACAGGGGTTGCAAATAGATAAAAACACCTATGGTAGAAGGTTTGAGCGTGCGCAATGCAAAAACATTAAATAGATAGGTGAGGTAGGTTGTGCCTATTACTACAAAGGCCATCACGCCTATCACATGTAAGGGCAGTGCTGTCCATTGTACCTCTAGAAATTGTGACATCCCTACGGGTGCGTTCGTAAATACAGCTATCAAGAAAAACCACTTCATGAGTGTAATAGAAGAGTATTTTGCTGTTAAGGGTTTTACTAATATGAGGTAAATAGAATAGGCAGTTGCATTTACCAGAAAAAGGGTGTTTCCCAAGGGAATATTAGGGGCATTACTTTGTGTTTTTACGCCAAATAATATAAGGACAAGCGCACCGACAAGACCTAATGTAATTCCTGAGCCTTTTAAAAATGTGATTTTTTCTTTTAAGAAGATTGCAGATAATAGGAGCAGAATTACCGGAGCGACAGTTATCACCACACTACTATTAATAGGGGTAGAGAGTTCTAGCCCTTTAAAAAACATGAGCATATTAAGGGTCATCCCTGTAAATGCGCAGGCAAGCATACGCCAGTAGTCTTTGTGTTCTATTTTTTGAGTGGGTACAAAAAGACTCGTTATCCAGAATAAGATAGCGCCGCCCAAAACACGCAACATAATAAATCCATAGGCTGGGATATACGTAGGCATTAGATCTTTAGCCAGAGTATGATTGATACCGTAAATAAAACTGGCTCCAAAAGCGGCAAGTAAGGCGAGATGTCTTTTACTCATTTAGAAAAGCCGCTACAGCGGCAGCAACTACTTTTTTACTATTCCCTACAAAAATCTGGTCCCCTACGATCATTACAGGGCGTTTAAGAAAGGTGTAGTGTTCTAGAATCAAATTTTTATAGTCTTGCTCTGTGAGGGTCTGTTGGTTCAAACCTCGTTTTCTATACAGCTGCGCTCTTTTACTAAAAAGTGCTTCATAACTGCCTGTGAGGTCATACATTACTTCCAATTGTTTTGGGCTAATGCTTTCATTTTTAATATCTTGTAATACTACATCTGTTCCAGGGTTCATTTCTTTAATAATTCGCTGGCAGGTGTTACAGGTGGAAAGGTGGAATATCTTCTTCACAATTTATATGTATAACATTTGTCTCTCACAAAATTCGGGGTTTTCTATTTGAAAAAAGGTATTTTTAGAAAAAATTCCTATTATGGACTATAGCTTTGCAATATGCTTGAAAAATCGTGAACAACTAGAGAAGTTCTTAACTCGTTTTACTACGGAGCAACTCAATAAGATTCCAGAAGGATTTAACAATAATATTATCTGGAATGTGGGCCACAGCCTTGCTACACAACAGTTGCTCACGTATGGTCTTTCTGGGCTCAAACCAACGCTGCCTATGGACTTCATTAATGTTTACAAAAAAGGAACCAAGCCAGAAGCCATTGTAAGTGATAAAGAAATAGGACATATCACATCTTTATTGTTTTCCACCGTAGAAGAATTGCAGAAAGACTATCAGGAAGGGCTATTTAAGAGCTTCAAAGAATACACATTAAGTACCACAGGTGGTGTTTTAAGTAACGTAGAACACGCTATTGAGTTTAACAATTTTCATGAAGGCCTTCACTTAGGGAGTTGTATTGCTCTTGCTAAGTTTGTTTAGAAACTAAGATATTTCTTTACATCTTTCCACTTAAGATTAAGCTCAAAAGTGCCTTCTGAATATGGGGCTATTTCATATACGTTATAAAATAAGGTCAAGCCATCTTGGGTACAACCTATATTTGCCGGCAGTGCAAAAACCTCGTCCTCAAACCAAAATTGATCTATGGTCCCGTGAGTTTTTATAAACTGTGCTTTCGCGAAAGCAGTAAAACCTTTTACATCTTCAAAGAGCTCCTCATTTGCAAGTTTTTTTCCCGTTTTGGAGTTATAGTTCCAATAGCTCACACCGCCCATGCCATGTGCTCCTCCCGCAAACTCGTAATACTCATTTTGTAGTGTGAGGAGGTCATTTGAGGTATAGATAACATCAATCGCTATTTGTAACTCGTGAACTGCAGAAAATACTGAATCTTCTGGGTAAGAGTTTTGAGCATTAGACAGATATAGCTCTAGTGCCTCCTTGACAGAAGATGCCGTCTGACCTTCAAAAGTGAGCTCATTTATTAATAGGTTTTCAATATCCTTATTTACTTCTTTTGCGAGTAATTCTGGGGTGTTAAATTCAATATAAGAAAGAGATACATCTGGACACTCGTCGTACGCACATACCTCATAATCTGAACTTGATAGGTTCGTGATAGCAAATTCATAAACAATATCTTCTTCACAGCTAATACTAAGAATAAAGAGACAGAGTAATAGGATTACATTTTTCATACAAGAAAGATACATCCTTTTAAAGCATAAAAAAACCACCAACAATTGTGTTGGTGGTTTCTGAAAGAAATTAACTAATTTCTTATTGTTTTACAAACTTGTACGTTCCAGTTTGGCCATCTGCAGTTACTTGTAATAAATAAGCACCTGTTTGAAGACGAGCAACGTCTAATTGAGAAGACGTAGCTCCTATTTCTTGTTGCAATACTACTTGACCAGCTAAGTTAAAAACTTTAACCTCTTGAATGGCAGCAGGAGCATTTACATTAAGTACTTCTGTAGCTGGATTTGGGTACATGTTGAAATTTGAAATTCCATTCTCATCCGTACTTAAAGTAAAGTCAAGTGTAAAATTGTCAATTCCTGCACTCCAAGCCCAAGCAGCATTGTCATCATAAGTAAATCTAACTTGAGCATCTGCATTCGTTAATGACCCTAGGTCAAATGATTCAGTTACAAATGGATCTACATCTGCAGAATAGGTAGTCACTTCTACCCACTCAGCACCATCATAATACTCTACAAGTAAAGTAGAACCTCCTAGTTCATCATATACTACATCATATCCTAATGTTACAGCAGAAGCATTGAAGGTTAAATCATAAACAGCAGATAATAAAGAAGCGTTACTCGCATCTGCTCCACTTCCACAAGCGTCGTCGTCAAACCACATAGCGTTACCAGTAAGATCGCTAACTCCACCTGCTCCTGTTCCTATAAACCAATCACAAGGACCAGCATTTACTACAGTTGTCCATCCATCAGGAACACCAGCCTCAAAATCTTCTGAAACTTGTGCAACAGCAGTTAATCCAATAAAGGCAAAAGCCAATAATAAAGTAATTTTTTTCATATCATTCTAATTATAAAATTGTTAAGCCCCTAATATAACAATATTATTTGTTTATCATTGAACTGTTTTGCGTTAAATCATAGAGAATTCGATAAAAGGTGTGATTTTTCAGTTAAACAAACGTTAAATTTGTTTGCGTTTTGAGATGAATTGTAGGTTTGTCACCGTTTTGTTCTCCTTAAATTATTTTGATTAACATATGAAATTTAACACAAAAACTATTCACGGCGGGCAACATCCAGATAAAGCCTATGGAGCTGTTATGCCTCCTATATACCAAACTTCTACCTATGCCCAGTCTACTCCTGGAGGACACAAAGGTTACGAGTATAGCAGAAGTCACAACCCTACAAGGAGCGCCTTGGAAAATGCGTTGGCTAGCATAGAAAATGGTGTTTATGGCCTCGCCTTTGGATCGGGGTTAGCGGCAATAGATGCAGTTCTCAAGCTGCTAAAACCTGGAGACCAAGTGATCTCAACGGCAGACTTGTATGGTGGCACGTATCGCCTATTTACCAAAATTTTTGAAGGGTTTGGTATAAAATTTTGCTTTGTACCTATGGACAATATGGACGCCATAGAAAACTACATTAATGACCGTACGAAGCTTTTGTGGGTAGAAACGCCTACAAATCCTATGATGAATATCATAGATATTAAAGGCGTCGCTAGCATTGCTACAAAACATAATCTACTCCTTGCAGTAGACAATACATTTGCCACCCCCTATTTACAACGCCCTTTAGATTTAGGAGCTCAGATTGTGATGCACAGCGTCACAAAATACATAGGAGGGCATAGTGATCTTGTTATGGGTGCTCTCATTGTAAAAGATAAACAACTTGCAGATCAACTCTATTTTATACAGAATGCCAGTGGCGCCATTTGCGGTCCTCAGGACAGTTTTCTAGCACTGCGCGGTATCAAAACATTACACGTACGGATGCAGCGTCATTGCGAAAACGGAAAGAAAGTTGCCCATTTTCTCAAATCTCACCCCAAAGTAGATGATGTTTACTGGCCCGGTTTTGTAGACCACCCCAATCATCTCATTGCAAAAAACCAAATGGACGATTATGGCGGCATGATCTCTTTTAGTACTAAAGAAGATAGCCTTGAAGGGGCCATTAAGGTCGTAGAGAAATTCAAAATCTTTACACTAGCCGAAAGCCTAGGAGGTGTAGAATCTCTTGCTGGACATCCAGCCTCGATGACTCATGCGTCCATCCCCAAAAAAGAAAGAGAAAAAATAGGAGTAAAAGACTCTTTAATACGACTAAGCGTAGGAATAGAAGATATAGAAGACCTTTTGGAAGATCTCCAACAGGCACTGGCTTAAACTCACGTTAAACGTGCTTTGTCTCTTATTTGTGAATTGGAATTTTGCGCTTTCGCGAAAGCTGTAACCTACTCAATATAATAGATATACCCAACATTGAGCCAGAAGATCCAATCGTTGGCTCTATTGGCCGGTCTAGGATCAGGATTTAATCCATCTACCCAGTTACTTGTATAATAGTGCCACCTTGCATCAATTAAAAGATCGCTAAGTGGTCCCAATTTATATCTTGTACCTACACTCCAAGTAATCGCCCAAGTATCACCTAGTCTATCATCTACTCCTGTTCCATTTCTTCCTTCACCAACGTTAAAACCGGGGATAATAGCAGGTCCTGTATCTAGTGGGTTAGCCGTAAGTGGATTAAGAACTTCTCCAAAAATATCACCATCGTCTCTTAGCAAAGTTGTAGCCTCAGGATTAAAGGACACGAAGTGTACACCTACACTAACATAAGGCGCAAACTTATAGGCTCCTGCAGAGAAATCACGAATACTCATAGGGAAATATTCTAGCTGTGTTCCTATTTCAAAAACCTGTGCTTTCCCTTTATGGTTTCTTAATCGCAAACCTCCAAAATCATTATCCTCTGACTCAGGCCCTAAATGATCTAGATTTGTGACATGATAGTCTATTTCATTTCTAATTTTAAAATGATCATTCCAATAGGTATCCCTTGAATAGCAGTTACAATCTGCTCGGTACGCAAAGTTTAAGTAGTGCACGATACCCACTCCAAAACCAACATTTCCTTTGTTAGTTTCAAAATCATATCGTTCTCCAAAATCTGATTGAAACGCGACGGGACCAGTAATGACCCCTATTTCGTGAGAAAATCCTAGCTGCGCTTTAGACTCGATTTGGGCTAAGCAAATCCATAGCAATGCCAAGAGTAGGTGTTTGGCTTTCATAAATGTAGGTTAATGAGACTAGAACAAATATAACAAAACAAAAATAACCGTAAAATAATTCACCATTTACCTTTCCCTAGAATTCATAAATAGTAAAATACGTTTCTTATGTCACGAAAAAGAAAAAATTATAGTCTTCGATTTACGGATACCTTATATTTGCACCTTACTACAACGTTGTAATACTAACAAAATTATCTAACAATAGAAGTAAACATGTCAGATACTATCAAGAATTTCGTTGACCAAGTTGCTCAAAGTAATCCCAATGAGCCAGAATTTATGCAAGCCGTTCATGAGGTTGCAGAAACTGTCATCCCTTTTATAGAAAAGAATCCTAAATATCAGGACAAAAAACTCTTAGAGCGCATGGTCGAGCCTGAGCGCACGATATTATTTAGAGTTACTTGGACAGATGACCAAGGAAACATTCAAGTAAATAGAGGATATAGAGTAGAGTTTAACAGCGCTATTGGGCCTTATAAGGGAGGATTGCGTTTTCACCCTTCTGTAAACTTAAGTATCCTTAAGTTTTTAGGGTTCGAGCAAGTATTTAAAAACAGTCTTACAACACTTCCTATGGGAGGAGGAAAAGGAGGGTCAGATTTTAATCCTAAGGGTAAGTCTGACGCAGAGGTAATGCGTTTTTGCCAGAGCTTTATGACAGAACTTTCTCGTCATATTGGGCCTAATACAGATGTTCCTGCTGGCGACATAGGTGTAGGAGGAAGAGAAATTGGCTATATGTTTGGGCAATATAAGAGGCTGCGCAATGAGTTTACAGGAGTGCTTACAGGAAAAGGGCTTTCTTATGGGGGATCATTAATTCGTCCCGAAGCAACTGGATATGGAGATGTTTATTTTGCACAGAGTATGCTCAAAACTAAAGGTGAAGATTTTGATGGCAAAACAGTCGTTATTTCTGGTTCTGGAAATGTTGCTCAGTATGCTGCTCAAAAAGCAACAGAGCTGGGCGGAAAAGTAGTAACAATGTCCGATTCTGGAGGTTATATACACGATAAGGATGGTATAGATGAAGATAAGCTTTCTTTTATTATGAATCTCAAAAATGTAAAAAGAGGACGTATTAAAGAGTATATAGAGCACTATCCTAATGCAGAGTATCACGAGGGTCAACGCCCTTGGAGTGTGACTTGCCACGTAGCATTACCTTGTGCAACTCAAAACGAATTGAATGGTGATGAAGCTCAAACACTTATAGACAATGGATGTATCTGTGTTGCAGAAGGAGCAAATATGCCTTCTACTCCAGAGGCCATCGAAGCTTTCCAAAAAGCAAAAATATTGTTCTCTCCAGGAAAAGCATCTAATGCTGGCGGAGTTGCAACTTCAGGGCTCGAAATGTCACAAAATAGCTTACGTTATAACTGGACCGCAAAAGAAGTAGACGAAAAACTGCACAATATAATGCTAGACATTCATGCTGCCTGTGTAGAATACGGTACAGAAGAAGACGGCTATGTAGATTATGTAAAAGGAGCAAATGTAGCAGGGTTTGTAAAAGTAGCAGACGCTATGCTTGCACAGGGTGTAGTATAATAACTCTTATACAGATCTTTATAAAACCAAAAGGCAATCGAGAGGTTGCCTTTTTTAATGCGCTTTTGCGAAAGCGGGCTCTGTACCATAGAAATCTCTATACACTTTTAAGGCAAGGGCAATAATTGTACATTTAGAGGGTTGTAAAAAGAATACATGAAAACGTTTAAAAATATTCTTTTCGTAATTTTAATATGCAGTGCTTTCCAAAGTGCGGCGCAAGACTTTACGGCTAACTGGGTAGGGCATTTTTCTTACAATAGGGTAGAAGATATTGCTCGGGGAAATGGAAGAATATACGGTGCTTCTGAAAATGCTGTTTTCGTTTTCTCAACATTAGACGGAAGTATTAGAACAATCTCAACAGTAAATGGACTTTCTGGAAATACCATTTCTGCTATTTATTATAGTGAAGATTTTGACACTCTTTTGATTGGATATGAAAATGGTATTCTAGATGTGCTTGTGGGGAATAGTACTAATGTCATTACCGTGGTAGATATTCTTAATAAACCTTCTATTTCACCTGATAAGAAAAGAATTAATCACTTTATTGAGTCTAATGGATTTGCCTATATTTCAACTGGTTTTGGTATCTCTTTGTATGATTTAGGGCAACTGGAGTTTGATGATACTTATTTTATAGGCGACGGCGGTGCTCAATTAAATATTACTGCAACGGCTATTCAAGGTGAGTTCATTTATGCCTCAAGCTTAGATGGGGGCTTAAGACGAGCTCCTGTAGGGAATACTAATATCATTGATTTTAATAACTGGAGTACTATTATTTCAGGAAGTTTTCAGGGTGTTCTTACTCTTAATGAGTCTCTTTTCCTTCTTAACGACTCACAATTACTACAAGCTACAGATGGTAATACATTTACCCCATTTCTTCAATTTCCAGAAACAATTACAGATGTCGAAGCTAATGAGTCTTTTTTAAGTATTGTCTATCCAGGTAATGCTCTTGTTTATACTACAGAAGGATCCTTAGAGTTTTCTTTTGTTAATATTGAAGGTTTTACTGACCGTTACAGGGCCTCTATTATTGAAGAAAACACCTTATACATCGCCACTAGAGGGTCTGGCATGGCAAGAGTTCCTTTACAACAGGGCAGCACCGTTTCTAGAATACTTCCTAATGGGCCGCTAGAAAACAATATTTTTGGCCTTAATTCTTCACCAGGTGTTGTTTACTCCGTATTTGGAGATTATGATAATAATTACAATGCTTTTCCATTGAAAACACAAGGGGTAAGTATCTTAACTAACTCCGGTTGGAGTAGTATTAATCCAGGAGATTTGTTTGGAGCGAGAAACCTTACCAATATTACCATAAATCCTTCTAATCAAAGTCAACTCTATATTAGTTCTTTTCGTGATGGGCTTATAGAAATTAATGAAGGTGTGCCCGTTATTATCTACGATGAGAATAATAGCACTTTTACCCCAGTTCCGGCCACCACAGAAGACGTTAGAATTAATGGGACTGCCTTTGATCGAAATGGAAACCTATGGATTGCTAATGCCCGAGGAGTAAACACATTACACAGACTATCTACAGGAGGTCAATTTAGTTCCGTTAGTTTTGAAGATATTCTTCCAGATGAACAAGGAATATTAGGTCAAGATGATGTGGTTGTTTCACTAGATAATAAGGTGTATATAGCTACAGGTGGGGCAGGAATTCTAGGCTATGATCCAGCTACAGACACTACGGCCAGACTATTTGGAGAAGAGGGTGCTGCAAATTTACCTATTGATGATATTAGAGCCTTAGCGTTAGACAGAAATGGAACGTTATGGATAGGTACAAGGCTTGGTTTAAGGGTGCTTTTTGCCCCGAGCAATATTTTTACGGAACCTCAAGTAAGTACAAGTGCCATTATTATCGAGCAAGACGGTCTTGCCCAAGAATTGCTTAATGACCAAGTAGTTACAGACATACTGGTAGATGGTTCTAACAATAAATGGGTCGCTACTACAGACTCTGGGGTATTTTACTTCTCACCCAATGGACAAGAAACGCTATTACACTTTACGACTAGTAATTCTCCCTTACCCTCAAATAATGTTCAAGATGTCACGATAGATGAATCAAGTGGAACCGTCTATTTTGGAACAATTCGAGGTTTGGTGGCATTTAAAGGGTCAGAAACCGCTCCTGCAGAAAATTTAGAAAATGTAATTGTATACCCTAATCCTGTAAGACCTAGTTTTAATGGAGAAGTACGCATAGAAGGTCTCACCGCAAATACGAATGTTAAAATTACTGACCTTGTAGGTAATCTTGTATACGAAGAAAACACCACGGGAGGAAGTATAAACTGGGACACTACAGCCTTTGGGCGTCATAAAGTAGCCTCTGGGGTATATCTGATACTCATCACTGGACCGGACGCTTTAGAAACTGCCATTTCTAAACTTATGATTATACGATAATGCAAGTAAAAACAAAGGCCATTGTCATCTCTTCCTTAAAATATGGAGAGGCAGACCTTATTGTTAAACTCTTTACCCAGTCGTCAGGACTTAAATCTTACTTGCTTCGTAATATCTTGAAATCTCGTAAGGGTAAGCTACGCACCTCTCTTTTTCAGCCGCTTACACATTTAGACATTGAAGCAAACCACAAAGATAAAGGTACTTTAGAGCGCATGCGTGAGGCAAAAGTTACGCACCATTATCAATCATTGCATACAGATGTGGTTAAATCTTCTATTGTTTTATTCCTTTCTGAAGTGTTACGTAGTTCGATCCAAGAGGAAGAAGAGAATAGATCTTTATTCCATTTCTTAGAAAACACCACCCTTTGGCTAGACACAAATGAGCAAAACTCTAATTTTCATTTGCTCTTTTTACTTCATCTCACACAACACTTAGGCTTTTACCCAGACGTGTCTACAAAGGACCTTCCTTATTTTAATCTACTAGATGGTACTTTTGAACACGCCGAAATCAATAATTACTGCCATAATGACTATCGTATTTCTCTTCTAAAAACGCTCTTAGGCACAAATTTTGATGGTCTCACAGACATCAAACTCAACCAAAACCAACGCACTGCATTTCTCCATATGCTGTTACAGTATTATGAATTACATTTGCACGGTTTTAAAAAACCTCGGTCACTCGCGGTACTCAATACGATATTTCAATAAATGCGCATTTTTACGCTTCTATTTTTGTTTGTAGTTACCGGTGCTTTTGCTCAAAAAGTGACGGTTCTTGACGTAGATACAAGAGAGCCCATCGTGGGTGTGGCTTTGTACAACGAAGACAAGTCCAAAAGTGCTCTTACAAATTTTGATGGGGTTGCAGATATTTCTGCTTTCGCGAAAGCAGAACAAATCATATTCTCAGAAGTTGCCCACAAAGAGGCTCGTTACACTAAAGCTCAGATAGAAATCTACCGAAATCAGATCTTTCTTAAACAATTAGAAAATCAGTTGGGAGAAATTGTACTTTCTGCCTCCAAATTTGCACAATCCTCACGCAACGTACCTCAAAAAATAATAGGCATCAACTCAGAAAATATTGCCTTTGCAAACGCACAGACCAGTGCAGATTTATTAGAAAGCAGCGGTCAAGTTTTTGTGCAAAAGAGTCAGCTAGGAGGTGGTAGTCCCCTTATACGTGGCTTCTCTACCAACCGTCTTCTCATTACCTTAGATGGTGTACGCTTTAACACTGCTATTTTTAGAGGTGGAAACGTGCAAAACGTGATATCTATTGACCCTTTTGCTATTGAACGTACTGAAGTTATCCTAGGTCCAGGATCTGTAGTATATGGTAGTGATGCCGTAGGTGGCGTGATGAATTTTTATACTAAAAATTCACAAATTTCTGGGCAATCTGAATCTGTGATAAGCGGTAATGCACTTGCCAGATATAGCTCTGCAAATCAAGAAAAAACGGGGCACTTTGATCTCAACTACGGATCCAAAAAATGGGGATTTCTCACCAGTGCCAGTTATTCTGACTTTGATGACCAGCGTATGGGTTCTAAGGGTCCGGACGATTACTTACGATCAGAATTTGTACGGCGTATAGACGGTGTAGATACAGCGGTGACAAATGAGGATCCTCTTGTACAAAAAGGCACAGGATTTAGCAGCTACAGTTTAATGCAAAAGGTGCGATTTGTACCTAATGCATTATGGGATTTTAATTTAAATCTTATTTACTCCGCTACCTCAGACTATGATCGTTATGACAGGCTCATACGTAAGCAAAACGGACAATTTAGATCTGCAGAGTGGTTTTATGGCCCTCAAAAATGGTTTCTTGCAAGTTTACAAGCAAATAAAGAAGGTAATGGTGATTGGTATAACCGAGCAAAAGCAACCATAGCCTACCAACGTAATGAGGAGAGTAGAAATGATCGAGATTTTGGTGACACCCTCCTTTTTGAAACTGATGAGAAAGTAGATGGTATTTCTGCAGCAGTAGATTTTACAAAAGACTTAAAATCTTCTAGAAATAAGCTTTTTTATGGGTTGGAGTATGTATATAATAAAGTAGGGAGCGCAGGAAGACAGACAGATATTATTAGTGGTGAGAGAGAAGCTATTGCGTCTAGATATCCAGATGGCTCTACTTGGCAGTCTCTTGCTGCGTATGCCAGTTCCCAACTCACCCTTTCTTCAAAAACAAGTTTAACTGGTGGACTCCGGTACAATCATATATTTATAACCGAAGATTTTGAAGGTAACAATCGTTTCTTTGATTTTCCATTTGAAGATATGTCAAGTCAGGATTTTGGAAATCTCACAGGAAGTCTTGGGCTTACTTTTAAACCCGCTCCAGTTGTAGGATTTAATGTAAACTTCTCTACTGCCTTTAGAGCGCCTAACATTGATGACGTAGGAAAGATATTTGATAGTGAGCCAGGATCTGTTGTAGTTCCTAATCCAGACCTAAAAGCAGAGTATGCTTATAATTATGAGATAGGTTTTAATCTTAATTTTGATAAGAAGGTGACCTTTCAAACTAATTTCTTTTATACAAGACTCAACAATGCCCTAGTTCGACGTGATTTTATGTTGAATGGCCTTTCAGAAATTCCGTTTCAGGGGGAGCCTAGTCATGTACAAGCGATTCAAAACGCAGGAAATGCCAATATTTTAGGCCTAGAATTAGGTCTTGTATCAAACCTAACTAACGATCTAAAGCTTACTTCGCAATTAAACATTACCGATGGAGAGCAAGAAGAAGAGGACGGATCGTTCTCTCCTGTGAGGCACGTTTCACCGTTGTTTGGGAATACACACCTTACCTATACCAGAGATGAGTTTAAACTGGATGCTTTTATAGAATACAATGGGCAATTTGACTTTAATGAACTGGCTCCAAGCCAGCAAAACAACAGTCACCTCTACGCGCTCGATGCAAATGGCAATCCGTTTTCTCCTAGATGGCATACCCTTAATCTAGCAGGTCAATATGAGCTCAACACCCATTGGACCGTTAACGCTGCTTTAGAAAACATTACAGACCAGCGCTACCGCACCTATTCTTCTGGAATAGCTGCCCCAGGAAGAAATGTCATCCTCTCTGCTAAATATAGTTTTTAAAGAGTACGGTTTCGCGCCTGCCTGCGGCCTAAGGCAGGAAAGCAAGCTACTTCTTACCCGCTACAACAATCACAATCTCTCCTTTGGGAGCCTTTTTTGAATAGTGATCAAGTACTTCTTTAACAGTACCTCTCACCGTCTCTTCGTGCAATTTTGTAATCTCACGAGAGACTGAAACGGATCTATCTTCTCCAAAATATTCTACAAAATGCCCCAGTGTTTTTACCAACTTATGCGGAGATTCGTAAAAAATCATGGTGCGAGTTTCTTCAGAAAGAGCCATAAACCTTGTTTGCCTTCCTTTCTTTACGGGTAGAAAACCTTCAAAAACAAACCGATCATTAGGCAAGCCACTATTTACCAAAGCAGGCACAAAGGCCGTAGCTCCTGGCAGACAGTCTACCTCAACTCCAGCTTCTACACAAGCTCTAGTAAGTAAAAAACCAGGATCTGAAATAGCTGGGGTACCGGCATCACTTATTACAGCAATGACTTCTCCAGCTTGAATACGTCTTACAAGACTACCTACCGTCTGATGCTCATTATGCATATGGTGCGACATCATTTGTGTAGTAATCTCGTAGTGTTTGAGTAGCTTCCCACTCGTCCTCGTGTCTTCTGCAAGAATAAGGTCTGCTTCTTTCAAAACACGAATGGCTCTAAAAGTCATGTCTTCTAGATTGCCTATGGGCGTGGGAACAAGATATAGTTTTGACAAAATGAGTAGGGTTAGTTGTTACAAGCGCATCGCTTTGTGGTTTAAAAAAAAGTTTTTTTCGCATCAAACCTCATACATCGGTCGGACTCTTTTACCCAGAAAATATGAAATAGGCAGCACGATTAGCACCACCAGTGAGAGCAAATAACCCCCATCATCTGCATTTAAATGCGCGGCAAAAGCTAGTACCGCATCAAAAAACAGTCCTGCATATGCCCATTCTGTAAGCCACGGAACACCTCGCCACAGCAACATAAGTACAGCAAGCACCTTTGCAACAGCAAGTGGGATTACGATATAAGCTGGGTATTGTAAATTTTCGAAATATCCTTGTACAGAGGCTGTATTTCTAAAATACATCTGAGCAGAATATATAAAGACGGCACACGTAATAACCGTGGTTATCCAGTAGATAATACGTTGGGTTTTCATATGTTTAGTTAGGTTGGTTACTCAAACTTATTTGCCACAACTTGCATAAACCGCTCTTCATAATCTTCCTTGCCCTCCCAATTGTTGTAGTCTGGTTTTACCATTTGGTTTATAAAACCTTGGGCTTCTTCAAGAGAGCCAAATGTCTCTAGCTGGCTCAGTACTCGGTTATAATCTGCATCGCCGCCATCAAAAAGATGTTTGATAAACGCTAGCTTATCGTTAAGACCTACTTTAAGACCGTGCTTTAATTGATCGTTTAGGTTTTTAGGCTTCTCTTCTTCTTGGGTTACTACGGGTTCAAAAATAGGAGTTTGTGCATACTCGCCTCCTATCTCAAACATATCGTTTTTTTGATAGTTTTTAGGCTCTATAGATTGTACTAACTCATCTATGGCAGCAGCTTCTGGAGGCATCTCTGCCACCATATCTTTTATTTTTTCTATCACAGGTTCGTGCAAAGGATCCTCATCGTTAAACAAAGTTCCATCTGGTCTATGTTCGTCATTAGATCTAGCTTCTTTGAACTTCTCTTCGTTAGCAGCGGCAATCTCTGTTGGTGTTTTTTGAGCAGCCTCCATTTTTTCTACAACTTCATCTTGGATATCCGTATCAATATGTGCTTGAGGTGTTTGCTCAATTTCTTTTTCTATCGCTGCGAGACCTATCGTAGGCTTGCCTGCGTTTTCTAACTTCTCTGCATAGGCTAGAACAGCCAGTTTCTCATACACCTGTCTTGCTTCAGTAGCCATTTGATCATAGGAAGTCCCTTCTTTTAATTGTAATATTCTGTGTGCAAGACTTACGAGTTCTTCTTTCAGGGATTTCTTCATAACTTTCAGATAATACGCCTAGATTGCGTATGTTTTTTGATAAATTTACGCTCATTTACTACTAAAACGCTTGTGAGCTAAGTTTGGTCTTGAAAAGTACAAAATGTTTCTTGAAAATACGGTAAATCATAAAGAGCAATTCGGCTGGATTGAGGTTATTTGCGGGTCTATGTTCTCTGGAAAGACAGAAGAATTGATACGCAGGCTTAAGCGTGCCCAATTTGCAAAGCAAAAGGTAGAGATTTTTAAGCCTTCTGTAGATGTGCGTTATGATGAAGAAATGGTAGTCTCTCACGACGCTAACGAAATACGCTCAACTCCCGTTCCTGCCGCTGCAAACATCCCTATCCTAGCAGATGATTGTGATGTAATAGGAATAGACGAAGCTCAGTTTTTTGATGATGAGATTGTACAAGTTTGTAATGATCTTGCAAACCGCGGTATACGTGTGATTGTGGCTGGACTTGATATGGATTTTAAAGGCAACCCTTTTGGCCCGATGCCTGCCCTTATGGCAACGGCAGAGTATGTAACTAAAGTACACGCTGTATGCACACGCACAGGAAACCTAGCGCAATACAGCTACCGAAAGGCTCAAAACGACAATCTTGTACTCCTAGGAGAAACAGAAGAGTATGAACCTCTAAGCAGAGCTGCTTATTACAAAGCAATGCTAAGAGACCGTCTTAAAAAAATGGAAGTTAAAGATCCTACAGAAGTTCCTAATACCGATCCTTCTAAAACTATTAAAAAAGCCAACTAACCTATGGCGGTTACTCGTTTAGAAATAGATCTCAACGCTTTACGGCATAATTACACCTACCTCAAAAATAAACTTAAGCCAGATGTAAAAATGATGGCCGTTGTAAAAGCCTTTGGGTATGGTAGTGATGCCTGCGAAGTAGCTTTGGAACTGGAAAAAATGGGAGTCTTCTATTTTTCGGTGGCCTATGCCAGTGAGGGAGCGGCCTTGCGTGAGGTTGGCATCACAAGTCCCATATTAGTATTGCATCCACAGCCTGATAATTTTCCTATTATTCTGGAAAAATGTTTGGAACCTAGTTTATATAGCAGCCGTATTTTTAATGAGTTTAACGCTTTCGCGAAAGCGCACTCACAACAAAACTACCCCGTACACCTTAAGTTTAATACAGGGCTTAACAGACTGGGGTTCTCAGAAAATGAAACTGGCTGGATACTTGACCAATTACAGAAAACAACTGCTATCAAAGTAGCCTCTGTTTTTTCTCACCTTGCTGCAAGTGATGACCTTGCAGAAGATAATTTTACTAAGAGTCAGATACGTGCTTTTAACGGTATTCAAGATTCCTTGCTAAGCAAACTAGCGTATCGTCCTTTCCTACATCAAAGTAACACCTCTGCCATTATCAACTATCCCGAAGCACAGTTTGACGTGGTACGCACGGGTATAGGCCTATACGGTTACGGCAATACTCCTGAAGAAGACAAAATGCTGCGCCCAGTGGCTGCTTTAAAGACCACCATCTCACAAATTCACACCCTACAAAAAGGTGAAAGCGTAGGCTACAATAGAGCTCACATTGCCAGTGCTTTCCAAAGAATTGCCACCCTACCTATTGGTCATGCAGACGGTATTTCGAGAGCCTTTGGAAATGGTAAAGGATATGTAGTTATACATGGCTCAAAAGCGCCTATTGTAGGTAATGTATGTATGGATATGCTTATGGTTAATATTACTGATATAGACTGCCAAGAAGGAGACGATGTTGTTATTTTTGACAAAGAAGTGTCGCTTGTTGCACTCGCATCAAAAATACAGTCTATCTCCTATGAAATCCTTACAGCGGTCTCTCAGCGAGTAAAACGTGTCGTTGTCCGATAAATAATTTTAAAATAGTTGCTTTCTTAAACTTTTGTTAACGAAAAAAAGAATTTTGTTTATCTTTCAACTGTATTAACCTAATTAAACTAAATACTCATGTTAAAAGAATTTAAGGATTTTATAATGACGGGCAACGTAATTGATTTTGCAGTTGCTGTAATTATGGCTGGAGCTTTAGGCGCAGTTATTAAAGGATTTGTAGATAATATTGCGATGCCTTTTATTGGATATTTTGCCGGAGGAATGGACTTTGCAAATCTTCATATTGTTATGGGAGACAAGCAATACGAAAGTATGGCTGCTGCAAAAGAGGCTGGCGCTGCAGTAATTGCATATGGTGCTTGGATCAATACAATAATTAGTTTAATTATTATTGGTTTTGTAATGTTCTTAATCGTAAAAGCATACAACAAAACTAAGAAGCCAGTAGAGGATGCTCCTGCAGGACCAACTGATATCGATCTTCTTACAGAAATAAGAGACGCGTTAAAGAAGTAATTCTTAAACGAACGAACACAACTAGTCTTACCACCACAGTGATTACTGTGGTGGTTTTTTTTGTTCCAAATAATACAGGAGACTTTCTTTTTGTCATATTTACCTGGTTTCTCACATTTCTAGAGGTATAATTTCTAATAATCAAATACATCTCCCTATTTTTAGGGCTTCGTTTAAATTAAAATACTCAATAAAATGAAAGTTGCAGTTGTAGGAGCTACTGGAATGGTAGGCCAAGTAATGTTAAAAGTGCTTGCAGAAAGAGATTTCCCCATTACTGAATTAATCCCCGTTGCCTCAGCACGCTCCGTAGGCAAAAAAGTAGCTTATAAGGGAAAAGACTACACCATTGTTTCTATGGAAGATGCTATTGCAGCAACACCAGAAATAGCCATCTTCTCTGCAGGAGGCGCGACTTCACTAGAGTATGCCCCTCAATTTGCCGCCGTAGGGACCACTGTTATAGACAACTCCTCTGCGTGGCGTATGGATCGATCTAAAAAATTGGTCGTTCCAGAAATTAATGCCACTTCCTTAACAAAAGAAGATAAGATTATTGCAAATCCTAACTGCTCTACCATACAAATGGTCCTAGCACTAGCTCCCCTGCATAAAAAATATAATATCAAACGACTTGTTGTCTCTACGTACCAATCTATCACGGGCACAGGTGTAAAAGCGGTACAACAATTAGAAAATGAGTATGCTGGCGAAAAAGGAGAAATGGCATACCCATACCCTATACACCGCAATGCGATACCAGCTTGTGATGTCTTTGAAGAAAATGGTTATACCAAAGAAGAACTAAAGCTTATTAGAGAGACACAAAAGATACTAGATGATCGCTCAATTGCCGTTACGGCAACTGCGGTCCGTATTCCTGTTGTGGGAGGACATAGCGAGTCTATTAATGTAGCATTTCACAATGAATATGATCTGAGCGATGTGCGCAAATTATTAAGTGATACAGATGGTGTTACGGTACAAGACAATCCAGACACAAACACCTACCCAATGCCTATTTATGCCGAGGGGAAAAATGATGTTTTCGTAGGCCGCATTCGTAGAGATCATTCTCAAGAAAACACCCTCAATATGTGGGTCGTATCAGACAATTTAAGAAAAGGCGCCGCTACCAATGCCGTGCAAATAGGAGAATATTTGATTAAAAATCAATTGGTTTAAAATTTTTAACCCTCCAATAAATTTTAAGGCTTCTCATTTACAGAAGCCTTTTTTATGAGGTCTTCCAAGACGTTCTTCTAAAATTCATATCTTACAACATAGGAAAGATTGACAATTTATGATATGCTTTTGTAATGAGATCATATCGCTGTCGTCTAAGCTTCCATAACAACTAAAAAACAACCTCATGAAATTAGTAAACACACTTATTAGAATTGGACTAGGAATCGTATTGTTAATCTTTGGACTGAATAAGTTTTTCTGGTTCTTACCCGACTTTGACTTTGGAGATAATGTAGGCGCGGCAAACCTCTTTCAGGCTTTTACAGATAGTGGATATATGTGGCCACTTGTGGGAGGGCTAGAAGCAGTAGTAGGTATTTTACTAATCATAAAAAAGGCTTTTCCTGCAGCACTACTCGCATTGATCCCTATTTCGGTAAATGTAGTACTCTTTCACGCAGTATTAGATCCTGCAAACATTGGCGCCGCACTACTGGTAGCTATTCTAAATACATACCTTATTGTTAGAAACTGGGAGCAGTTTAGACACCTTGTAAAATAACGATAACTTCTAAGTACTTTATATAGTTGAGAAAGCCCGTCGGAAATGATGGGCTTTCTTTTTTGTTCATAAGGACCTACATCTTAACGACATAACTTGATTAGAGAGCTGTTTTTGCTTTCGCGAAAGCGTATTTCTCCCTATCTTCACTACATAAACACCAATTTGTAGTACCCACGAAAAAATTTGCCCTACTCGCACTTGTAAGTGCCGTGCTATTTTCCTGTAAAACTGAAACTCAACCTCAAGAACGAACGATTGCCGTGAATTACACCGAAACTAAAAAAGCTGACACCATAGACACCTATTTTGGAACCGATGTCCCAGATCCATATCGCTGGCTAGAAGATGACAGAAGCACAGAAACCGAAGATTGGGTAAAACGACAAAATCAAGTGACCTATGGCTATCTAGACACGATTCCTTTTAGAAATGAGCTCAAAGAGCGATTAGAAAAACTATGGAACTACGAGAAAATAGGCAGTCCTTTTAAGGAAGGTGACTATACCTATTTTTATAAAAATGACGGCCTACAAAATCAATATGTGATCTATCGCTATAAAACAGGAGCTAGTCCCGACAGTGCAGAAGTTTTTCTAGATCCCAACACTTTTGCAGAAGATGGTACGATATCACTAGGTGGCGCGAGCTTCTCTGAAGATGGAAAAACACTCGCCTATGCGATCTCAGAAGGAGGTAGTGACTGGCGTAAAATCCTTATTATGGAAACCGCCTCTAAAAAAATAGTAGAAGACACCTTAGTAGACATTAAGTTTTCTGGAATGTCATGGTACAAAAATGAAGGTTTTTACTACTCTAGCTACGATAAGCCTAAGGGAAGTGAACTTTCAGCAAAGACAGACCAGCACAAAGTATATTATCATAAATTGGGGACACCACAGTCTAGTGATGAACTCATTTACGGAGGGACACCAGAAGAAAAGCACCGCTATATTTACGGGAGCGTGTCTCAGGACAATCGCTTTTTATTGATTAGCCCTAGAGTGAGTACTTCTGGAAATAAACTCTATATAAAAGACTTATCAGACCCTAACAGCAAGCTAGTGACTATTCTGGATCATACCGATAGTGACACCTATTTGATAGACAATGTAGGATCAAAATTGATTCTTTCTACCAATCTTAATGCGCCCAACCAGCGTGTGGTAAGTGTAGACGTAAGTGATCCTAGACCAGAAAATTGGGTAGACGTAATCCCAGAGACTGAAAATGTGCTCAATGCAGGTACTGGAGGCGGCTATATTTTTGCCCGTTATATGGTAGATGCTGTTTCTAAAGTAATGCAATATGATTATGAGGGAAATCTCGTGAGAGAAATTGAGTTGCCTGGTGTGGGAAGTGCAGGAGGTTTTGGTGCAAAAAAGGAAGAGACAGAGTTATATTACAGTTTTAGCAATTACAAAACCCCAGGAAATATCTATAAGTACGATATAAAAAGTGGGGCTTCTGAGTTGTTTAGAAAACCAGATATAGACTTTAATCCAGATAATTTTGAGAGTAAGCAAGTATTTTACATCTCAAAAGACGGGACCAAAGTCCCTATGATTATCACGCATAAAAAAGGACTAGCGCTTAATGGTAAAAACCCGACGATGCTTTATGGGTATGGTGGTTTTAATGTAAGCCTTACCCCTAGTTTTAGTATTACCAATGCCGTATGGATGGAACAAGGAGGCGTGTATGCTGTCCCTAACCTGCGTGGTGGTGGTGAGTATGGTAAGGCCTGGCACGATGCAGGAACACAGATGAAAAAGCAGAACGTCTTTGATGATTTTATCGCTGCTGCAGAGTATCTCATTGCAGAAAATTATACCTCTAGCGACTACCTCGCTATACGTGGTGGTTCTAATGGAGGGTTGCTCGTGGGTGCAACCATGACACAGCGTCCAGACCTCATGAAAGTAGCCTTACCTGCTGTTGGGGTGATGGATATGCTACGCTACCACACCTTTACCGCTGGAGCTGGTTGGGCATACGATTATGGAACGGCAGAAGACAGTAAAGAAATGTTTGAATACCTTAAAGGCTACTCACCTGTACACAATGTAAAAGAAGGGGTTTCCTATCCAGCAACACTCGTAACCACTGGAGATCACGATGATCGTGTGGTGCCTGCACACTCGTTTAAGTTTGCGGCAGAGCTACAAACAAAACAAGCAGGAAACGCACCCACCCTTATACGTATAGAAACAGACGCAGGTCACGGCGCAGGAACTCCCGTGAGCAAAACCATCGAGCAGTATGCCGATATTTTTGGGTTTACGCTCTATAATATGGGGTATGAAGTGTTGCCTGGGAAGGTGAAAGGTTGATTTTGATAACAATGACAAGTATTTTGGGTTATCCGGGTAAATAACCCAGATAACCATGATAAAAAGTGAGATATAACCAGTTGGCAACAAGCTGAAATCACTCATATGGAAACAAAATCAATCGAACAATTAGAGAAAGATATTTGGAAAAACCCTTCCGAATTTCCGACTGATTTGGTTGAAAAATGTTATCGTTATCGAAAGATAAGTATTGCGGAATTGACAAACGAACAAATAAGACTTCTGATTTCTCAAAATATCGGAATTGAATATCTAATCGGAATCGCACTCGAAAAACTCGAACGGAATATTTTGACCGAATGTGATTTTTACGAAGGCGATTTACTTATCGCTGTTTCAAGTTTACCGACTGAATTTTGGAATGAAAATCAAACTGAATTTCTGAAATTCAAAAATATTGTGGAACAGAATTCGGAAATAATAAAAACTGAACTCGTGTAGGCTTCCCCTTTTTAGGACACCTTAAAATTCGACAAATAATTATTATTTAG
>JAHDIF010000009.1:4320-111679 GCA_020630915.1 Dokdonia sp. | reverse complement strand
TCACCCATCACCCATCACCCATCACCCATCACCCATCACCCATCACCCATCACCAACACTTTCACCAGAGCTCTAAAGTTTTAAGATCAGTTCGGAAGCTATTTCAGTTTTGATTGCTACTTTCATTTCGTTTTCGGCAGACTACTCCCTACCTTTGTAGTATGCTAGAAGTAGAAAAAACAGATTACGAGAAAGTCCTACTCATTGGGTTGGTCACACGTGCTCAGAACGAGGAGAAGATGAATGAGTACTTAGATGAACTCGAGTTTCTTGCCTATACAGCAGGTGGAAGAGTGCTCAAGCGGTTTACGCAAAAGCTTGATATGCCTAATCCTAAAACGTTTATAGGGACGGGTAAGATGGAAGATGTGGCTGCTTATGTAGAGCAACACGAGGTAGGTACTGTAATCTTTGATGATGAGCTTACCCCGGCGCAGCAAAAAAATATTGAGAAAATTTTAAAATGTAAGATTGTAGATCGTACGTATCTCATTCTGGACATTTTTGCACAGCGTGCGCAAACGAGTTACGCGAGAACACAGGTAGAGCTTGCACAGTATGAATACTTACTACCTAGGCTAGTAGGTTTATGGACACACTTAGAGCGACAGCGTGGAGGTATCGGGATGCGAGGTCCTGGAGAGACAGAGATTGAGACCGATAGACGTATCGTGCGGGATCGCATTGCCTTGCTTAAGAAAAAGATAAAAACTATTGATAAGCAAATGGCCACCCAGCGCGGTAATCGAGGTGCTCTGGTGCGTGTGGCACTTGTGGGATATACCAATGTAGGCAAGAGTACTCTTATGAATACAGTGGCAAAAAGTGAAGTTTTTGCAGAGAATAAACTATTTGCTACGCTGGATACTACGGTACGTAAAGTAGTAATAGGGAATCTGCCATTTTTATTATCTGATACGGTAGGCTTTATACGAAAACTACCTACGCAACTCGTAGATTCTTTTAAGAGCACACTAGACGAAGTGCGAGAAGCAGACCTGCTCCTGCACGTAGTAGATATTTCTCACCCGCAGTTTGAAGATCATATAGAATCTGTAAATAAAACGCTGGACGAAATTAGCGGGCTGGATAAACCTACCTTAATGGTTTTTAATAAAATTGATGCCTACGAAGCCGAAGATTTTGACGAAGAAGATCTTATGGTAGAGCGCACAGGCGTTCATTACTCTCTAGAGGAGTGGGAAAAAACATGGATGGCACGTGCTAATGGTGATGCGATATTTATCTCGGCTTTAAATAAGGATAACTTAGAAGCATTTAGAAAAAAGGTATATGAGCGTGTGCGTGAGATACACGTGACTCGTTTCCCCTATAACAAGTTCTTGTATCCCGAGTATGAGGATCAGAATTTATAGAATTTGAACAAAAAAGAGCGACCATTTGGTCGCTCTTTTTATATTGTTGCATTTGTTTTCGCGTAAGCCTAGAAAGCGTAGCTCAATCCAAGAGTCCAGAAAGACTGTAATTGACCATCAAGATTTTCAAAAGTAGGTGTTTCACCAGTCATATCTCCTGCAGCAAAAGCAGCAAGGCTATTAGCTAATGTTTCTTGGTTACTGTTACGTAATCCAAAATCAAACCCTACACCGATTTTCTTCCATAGAGTGTATGCAAAAGCATTGGTCCATTGCCAGTTAGAAAGATCTCCATTTTCGTAACTCTGGAAAGCGGTTAGGTTCGATTTAAAGTTAATCGCTCCTATCTGTCTTGTATAATCTACTAATATTTTTGCTCCTAAAGATGACTGGAAAACGGCATCATTATCTGCAAAAACAAAGTTATAGTTTAATGGGTGAACCACCACTACAAGATTTTGAACAGGAGTCCAAGTAACACCTACCCCAAGATCTAAATATCCAGGGTCATTAAAATTGTTCAGGATTGTAGTTCTATATTCCCCTAGTGCTGATGCCGCAAGGTTTTTGGCAATATTTCTACCATAAAGAGATGAAATATTAAATACATCTACAGCTTCTCTAAACCCTTCTGTTTCTGGATCTACCATAGTGGCGTCGTTATCTTCAAACTTCACCCACGAGAGGTTAAGGTTTAAAGAATTGTTCCAGAAAAATTTGTCTTGCTTCAAATTTGCAAAAGCATTTCCAGTAATACCTATAGTACCAGAAGATACATTAGGAGTTCCTTGGTTGAACCAATTATTAAATTCTGAGATGCTTCCTCCTAAAGTTCCAAAAGCTCCTTTTCTCCATCCTGGAAGTGCATCTATTTGAGCCTGCAAAGCATCTACCTCACCTTGAAGTTTTCCTATCTCAGCTTTTTTGGGAGCCATTTGTCCTTCTAGCTCTTCTTTAGTTTGTCCAAATGCACTTGCACAAAGGATCAAAAGACTAAATGTTACAATTACTTTTTTCATGTTATAATAAGTTAAGTTTAGATGGTACAAATATACTTGTAGTTGCTTAGAATTTTCTTGCTTTTTAAGGATAAACCAAGTATTGCTTTTAGTCGATTAAACAAAACATTATATCGATAAGATTGCTGTTTAATCACTCATTAAGAAGATCGCCATTCTAAAAAAGCATATTTTAAACCTACGCCTAAAACTTGTCGCACTTGTAAACCATTTACTGCATTCTCATCGTAGATTAACTGTAATAAGAGATTTGTTGTGATATACTTATTTACTTGCATACCTACATTAAGGGTATAATCTAAATCTATGTTTTTTGTTTTTTCTAGGTAGTCTGAGTAGAGATTTAGAGTGTTCTCGAAAACAATATTTTTAAAAATTTCTTCTTTGTAATACACACTTAGGGAGGCTCCTAACTCAAAGCGTGTAGTTTCATTTGCAGCAACCCCAAAATAAGGTTCAAAATTTTCAACTTCTTCTGGTACAACAGCTGTAAATCTGCCAGAGACAAAAATAAATCTGGAGGTAATCGGAGCAAAGTTTATAGTAAGGTTGTTACTCTTTTTCCAAAGAATACCTGGTCCAATTTGAAGATAAGCGGGAGAGAAAAATTGTGTGATTTTTTCTCGCTGTTGCACTATTTCTGCTATGTTAGTGCTACTAGAGGTAATTTCTGTATCAAAAAAACGATAACCGGGTAAGAACTGGGTTCTAAAATTAAAAAGACCAGAAGTATACCATCTGGATTGTGCAATACGACTTCCAATAATACTATTGAGCTCTAATCTATCTGACGTCTTCCGCACAAATCGTTGTCCTCTTGCTGCATTGAGTCCTAAATTTGCAATGAGCTTTGTGTCCCAGTTGAGTTTACCTTTTTTATAGTTGAGGTCGTGGTTGTAGTTTATATTTCCAGCAACATTTGAGGTTCCTCCACCTTGCCAGTCTTCATTAAAGGAACTTTGACTAAACAGCAGTTCTGCTAGTGCTTTGCTTTTCCATCCATCTGGGATAGTGTCTTTGGCAACTTCTTGTGCTGTTGTAGCAAAAGATAATAGTAAAAATAGGACAGGCAATACTCGTGTCAATTCTTATTTCTTTTTTTTAAATAATGGGACTGCAGAGCACGCTTCGCCAAACATCAAACTGCGCGCAACGGGTTGTAATTTTTCAATGAGAAGTAGATAGGCATTTTGAGGAACAGGTTTGTTGGAACAGCCTTTTACAATTACAGGTACGTTTTTATAGGGAGTGATATCAATTTTTGAGATTTCCTCCGTAAATAATATCGTTTCTAAGGTTTCGAGATTACCTTGAACTACTTTTCTGGCATATGCATTTAAGGTAGTTGCGACAAGCATATAGGCCCAAGCTGGAACAATGGCATCTGTACTGCAAGTAAGTGCAACTAAGGTGTCTTGGTAAGGAAGATAGTTGTGGTTTTTTACGCTTTCGCGAAAGCTTTTCTCTCGTAATATAAATCCTTGATCTAACCACTGTGAGATGTCTATTAACTTCCTTTCTCCTGGTACGTAAAGTTCCTCTAGATTAAAAGTAATTAGGGTACTTTGAGCTACTCTATTTACGATCTCTCCAGCCATATTATAGCATCCCTAATTCTAGCTTTGCTTCTTCACTCATAAGATCTTGACTCCAAGGAGGGTCAAAAGTGATTTCTACCTCACAATCGTTTACATCTTTAAGTGACTTCACTTTGTCTTCAACTTCTTTAGGAAGTGTTTCTGCTACGGGGCAATTAGGTGTGGTAAGAGTCATAAGGATTTTAGTATCCATGTCTTCATTTACAAACACATCGTAAATAAGACCTAGTTCGTAAATGTCTACCGGTATTTCTGGATCATAAATAGTTTTAAGTACTCGTACTATTTTGTCACCTAGTTCTTCTGTATTTATTTCTTCGCTCATAGCGTTTAATTTAATTGTGTTTGGTATGCTACCGCATAGAGCTTTATTTCTTTTATCATGCTTACAAGACCGTTTGCGCGCGTAGGCGAAAGGTGTTCTTTGAGACCTATCTCATCTATAAAAGCCGTATCTGCATCAATAATATCTTGAGGAGATTGTCCTGAAAAAGCTCTAATTAAAATGGCTATAATTCCTTTAGTAATAATAGCATCACTATCTGCAGTAAAATGTATTTTATTATCCTCCATTTGAGCGTGTACCCATACTTTACTCTGGCAGCCTTTTATAATGTAATCATCTGTTTTGTACGCTTCATTGATAAGGGGTAAAGATTTACCCAAGTCTATCATATACTCATAGCGTTGCATCCAGTCGTCAAACATAGAGAACTCATCAATGATTTCTTCTTGTATTTTTTGTATACTACTCATAAGTACTAATTAGTGAAACAAAGATAATGCCTAAGTACGAGACTGACAGACTGACCAAAGAAAGTTAATAATTATGATAACATTAATACTGCTTTTTCTAAGCCAGCAACAAAAATATCTATTTCCTCCATCGTATTGTAAAAGCTAAATGAGGCGCGCACAGTTCCAGGTATCTTATAAAAGTCCATAATAGGCTGCGCACAATGATGTCCCGTACGTACAGCAATTCCTAGCTTGTCTAAAATAGTACCTATGTCATAAGGGTGAATTTCTCCTACATTAAAAGAGATTACTGCAGTTTTTTCTTTTGAAGTACCATAAATTTTTAACCCATCAATGGCAATGAGCTTTTCTGTGGCATATGTAAGCAACTCGTTTTCATACGTTGCAATAGTATCAAAACCAATACTATTCATATAATCTAACCCGACACCAGTAGCAATACCGCCACATATATTAGGAGTGCCTGCTTCAAATTTATGAGGCAAACCGGCATAGGTTGTTTTTTCAAACGTAACGGTTTCTATCATTTCTCCACCACCTTGATACGGAGGTAATTTATCCAGCCACTCTTGCTTTCCGTAAAGGATACCCACTCCCGTAGGGCCGCATATTTTATGTGCAGAACAGACATAAAAATCTACATCTAATGCTTGAACATCTGGCTTGATGTGAGGGGTTGCTTGCGCACCATCAATTAGGACAGCAGCTCCTACACTATGGGCTTTGGCTATGATAGTTTTAATATCATTAACTGTTCCTAGTGCGTTGGATACGTGATTTACAAATACTAATTTTGTTTTTGGGGTAACTGCTTTTGCGAAAGCGGCCATATCTAACTCCCCACTTTGTGTCATAGGAATCACTTTTAAAGTAGCTCCTGTTTTTTCACACAACATTTGCCACGGCACGATATTGCTATGATGTTCTAAAGCCGAAAGTAATACCTCATCACCTTGATTTATAAGAGATTCAAAACCACTGGAAACAAGATTGATACTGTGCGTCGTACCAGAGGTGAAAATAATCTCATAAGATTGTGCTGCATTAAAATGCTTCTGAATTTTTATACGTGCCTGCTCGTAAGCGTCCGTCGCTTCTTGGCTTAAAGAATGTACGCCTCTGTGAATATTTGCATTGTATGTGCTGTAATAATCTACAATGGCGTCTATGACTACCTGAGGGGTTTGCGAGGTAGCTGCATTGTCAAAATACACAAGAGGCTTCCCGTTTACTTCTCGTTTGAGAATAGGAAAATCTTCTCGTATTTTATTAATGTCTAACATAACAAATTCTTTGACACAAAGATACGGTTTGAACGATTGATATACATAGGATTAAAGATGCTCTTAACAAAAAAATCCGCATTCGTTAGAAAGCAGATTTTATATTTTAAACATTAGATTGAGTTATAATGCAAATCCAACATTTACTCCAAGTTTATTTGCGATCTGTTTTGTAATACGTTCTTTGAGCTGAGGTATTTTTACGCTTTCTAAAACGGTATTGGCAAAGGCATACATAAGCAGTGCTCTCGCTTCCTTTTTAGGAATTCCTCTTGAGCGCAGGTAAAATAATGCACTTTCATCTAGTTGTCCTATAGTACAACCGTGAGAACAACGAACATCATCTGCAAAAATCTCTAGCTGTGGCTTTGAGTTAATCGTTGCTTTATCATCTACAAGGATATTATTGTTAGACTGATAGGCGTTTGTCTTTTGTGCAATTTTATCTACATACACTTTTCCATTAAAAACACCGGTTGAGTTATCATCATAAATTCCTTTATAATCTTGATGACTCTCGCAGTTAGGTTGTGCATGATGTACGAGTGTATTGTGATCTACGTGTTGCTTTTCTCCTATAATGGTTACCCCTTTAAGAATACTGTCTATATGCTCTCCTTTTTGATAAAAGTTGAGGTTATTTCGCGTAAGCTTACCTCCTAAAGAAAAGGTATGAACGCTTACAATAGTGTCATCATATTGATCTACATAGGTATTGTCAATAAGGGATGCTTCTGGGGTATCGTTTTGAATTTTATAGTAATCTACGTTTGCTCTTTTATCTGCAAAAATTTCTGTCACGCTATTGGTAAGAACAGGGTTTTCTGTAAGACTCTGGTGACGTTCTATAATTTGCACTTCGGCATTTTCTCCTGCTACTACAAGATTTCTAGGTTGCAACATTGTGGCAGCTTCGTTACCCGTAGAAAAATGAATGATCTCAATAGGCTTATCTGCTACTTTGTTTTTTGGGATGTTGATATAGGCTCCTTCTTTTGCAAAGGCGGTATTAAGACTTATTAAGCTTTCTTTGGGTGCTATTTTATTAAAATAAACATCTATAACGGCTTTGTACTTCGACTTTGTAAGGGCACTACGCATTGTACAAACATCTATACCCGCATGGGTGGTCTCACTTAGGTGGCTGCTAAACACGCCATCTATAAACACAATTTTATAGGTGTCTAGGCTATGCAAAAAGTATCTTTTTACATCTTTATAATCAAGACCTGCTTCTCCATTAGGGAATATGCTGTAGTCTGGTTTTATAATCTTGTTAAGCGAAGTATACTTCCAGGCTTCATCCTTTTTTGTAGGGAAACCGGCTTCTTCAAAATGCTTGATGGCTTCATTACGCACATCATAGATAGGGCTATCTGGATCCAGACTTTCCTGAAAAACAATGTGTGATGAAACTAGTTTATCTTTTAACGACATTTTTTTCTTTTTTAAGCAAGTTCTGCTTTGATCCAATCGTATCCTTTTTCTTCTAGTTCTAGTGCTAGTTCTTTACCACCAGTCTTTACGATCTTTCCATCTACGAGTACATGTACTACGTCTGGCACGATGTATTCTAACAATCTCTGATAATGAGTGATTACAAGAACCGCGTTATCTTCACTACGCAATTTGTTTACACCGTTTGCTACAATACGCAAGGCGTCAATATCAAGACCAGAATCTGTTTCATCTAGTATGGATAATTTAGGCTCGAGCATCGCCATCTGGAAAATCTCATTACGTTTTTTCTCTCCTCCAGAAAAACCTTCGTTAAGAGATCTAGACAAAAACTTACGGTCTATTTCTAGAAGTTCAGATTTTTCTCTAATCATCTTAAGCATATCACTGGCAGGCATATCTTCAAGGCCACGAGCTTTGCGCGACTCATTGATTGCTGTTTTTATGAAGTTAGTTACTGTGACACCTGGAATTTCTACCGGGTATTGAAATGATAAAAACACACCTTCATGAGCACGTTCTTCTGGGTCCATCTCTAAAATAGATTCTCCATTAAGCAAGATATCTCCATCTAGAACTTCGTACTCTTCTTTTCCTGCAATTACAGATGAAAGTGTGCTTTTTCCAGAACCGTTAGGCCCCATAATAGCGTGTACTTCTCCGGCTTTTATTTCTAGATTAATTCCTTTAAGAATTTCTTTTTCTTCAATTCCTGCACGCAGGTTATTTACTTTTAACATAGCTATACTTAATTAGACGCTTGATCGCCTTCTATTTTAATAGAACCTTCATTTGTAGGTTCTTTTATTTCTAATATCTCTTTAATTGTAATGATTTCATCCCACCCTTCAGTGCCTTCAGGTTTTGGGTTTATTGAGCCATTTATGGTAACAGGAACCATATCGTATTGATCTCTTTGTTTAGATGTTACTTGCTCTGCAAGCTCACGCATTTTTTCATCTATCTTCACACCGTAAATGAAGTTATCCCCTTTAAAAACGGCTGCGTCCTCTAGATAAATAAACTCACCTTTTATAGTCTGACTAAAGTCGTCAAGCTCGTGTTGTAGTATGATTTTTGCATTTTTTGCTTTCGCGAAAGCTTCAAAAGCCTCAAAACTTTCTTTTGTTTCTTCTATACTTGTGTTGAAGCTAGGAATGCCTTTGTTATCACGATTTTCATCAAAATGATATAAATCTCCAGAAAGCAATACGGGACCAGAGGCTAGATCTACAAATAAAGCGCAATGTCCGGGTGTGTGACCTGGCATAGATTTTATAACAACAGTACCATCGCCAAAAACATCATAATCTCCATTTATTATTCTGATTTTATTAAGATTTTTGATGGCATTATACTGATCTGGATTTTTTATCTGATTCTCCTCGTTTCTTACGTGAACATATTCTTTTTCTTGAACCAACCACGTGGCATCTTTAAACACAGAGGCTCCACCTGTATGATCAAAATGGGTATGCGACAATGCTAGAAAATCAATATCTGAAGGAGCCAGACCTAACAATCTTAATTGATTGCCTGATGTCACTTTTCTAGATACTGTAAAATTACCATCTGGAGATGTAAGAGGTTCTTTCCCTACTAAATTATTAGGCAATCCAGTATCCCAAACCAATTTACCTTTAGGATGCTCAATTATAAAATAACTGTTTGCAAATTGCTTTGTTTCTCCTTTATATAAATCTCCTTGAGAAAATATCTGAAGATTATTTACCATTATTGTACCTCCATCTAGTCGATACATTTTAACTTCAGGTTTATTTGTAGCTGTAGCTTCTTTTTGTTCTCCTTTGCAGGAAATCAAGAAAGTTGTTGCGAGAAATACAATTAAAATTCTGTTCATGATTATGTTAAATGATGATTGTTTTAATAAGAATACGCCTACCCAACAGATCCTTCTAAACTAATTTCAAGTAGTTTTTGAGCTTCTACCGCAAACTCCATTGGAAGCTTGTTGAGTACTTCTTTACTAAACCCGTTTACAATAAGAGCAATCGCTTTTTCTGTGTCAATACCACGCTGGTTACAATAGAAAATTTGATCTTCACCTATTTTACTTGTTGTAGCTTCGTGCTCTATTTGTGCTGTCTTGTTTTTTGCCTCTATGTATGGGAAAGTGTGCGCACCACAGTCATTACCCATTAATAAACTATCACATTGTGAGAAGTTACGGGCATTCTCTGCACGTCCTCCTATTTGTACCAGACCTCTATATGAGTTCTGTGATTTTCCTGCAGATATACCTTTGGATATAATAGTGCTCTTGGTGTTTTTACCCAGGTGTATCATTTTTGTTCCCGTATCTGCTTGCTGATAGTTGTTAGTTACCGCTATAGAATAGAATTCGCCAATAGAGTTATCTCCTTTTAATACGCAAGAAGGATACTTCCAAGTAACGGCAGATCCTGTCTCTACTTGGGTCCAAGAAATTTTAGCATTCTTCTCGCAAATACCACGCTTTGTTACAAAATTGTAAACACCACCTTTCCCTTCTGCATTTCCTGGAAACCAGTTTTGCACAGTAGAGTACTTAATCTCTGCATCGTCTAGTGCAATAAGCTCTACTACGGCAGCATGCAATTGATTCTCATCACGGCTAGGAGCAGTACAGCCTTCTAGGTAACTTACATAACTACCTTCATCTGCAATGACTAGTGTTCTTTCGAACTGTCCTGTTCCTGCTTGGTTAATTCTAAAATAGGTAGAAAGTTCCATAGGGCACCGAACGCCTTTGGGAATATAGCAGAAAGATCCATCTGAAAATACAGCGCTGTTTAAGGCCGCATAAAAATTATCTTTTCTAGGTACTACAGAACCTATATATTTTTTTACCAGTTCAGGATGTTCTTGAATGGCTTCGGAAATAGGCATAAAGATGATACCTTTTTTGGCTAATGTATCTTTAAATGTGGTTGCTACAGATACTGAATCTACCACGATATCCATCGCGATATTATTCATTTTCTTTTGCTCATCTACGGAGATGCCTAGTTTCTTGTACATTGCAAGAAGATCTGGATCTACGTCATCAAGTGTTTTGTTCGGGTCTACAGCTACCGGAGCAGAGTAGTAAGCAATCGCTTGAAAGTCAGGCTTCTCGTAGTGCACATTAGCCCATTCTGGCTCTTCCATTTGTTCCCAAGCTCTATAGGCCTCTAAGCGCCACTCTGTCATCCATTCTGGCTCTTCCTTTTTCTTAGAAATTGCACGAACGATGTCTTCGTTTAATCCTATAGGAAATGTATCAGACTCGATGTCTGTATAAAAACCGTACTCATATTCTTTGGTTTTTAATTCTTCCCTTAAATCATCTTCAGTATATGCCATGATATCTTTTTCTAGCTTGTCTACGCTTTCGCGAAAGCGTATTACTTATAGTGAAAAACTCTCTCCACAACCACAGGTACGCTGTGCATTGGGGTTGTTAAACACAAATCCTTTTCCGTTTAGTCCACCACTATATTCTAGCGTAGTACCTATGAGGTAAAGGAAACTTTTTTTATCTACTATTAATTTTACGTCATTATCTTCAAAAACCTTGTCGCCTTCTGACTGGGTTTTATCAAATTTAAGTTCGTATGAAAGGCCGCTACATCCACCACTAGTCACACCTACGCGCACGTAGTCTGTAGCGATATCGTAACCGTCATCTTGCATAAGAGCGGCTACCTTAATTTTTGCTTCTGGACTTACTGTAATCATAGTACTTTTAAATGTTTTGCAAATATACGGCTTAGGTCGTATTGTTTAAGCGTTCATAACATTATTCTAACAGATAGTTGGATAGGGTTTTTCTATGGAGTTAGGTTTCTTAGAGAAGATCCTTTTCTTTTTGTGAATATCTATTTTGCGATGTCTTTTGAAGCTTGTACTTTTCAAGAAAAATTAGCTTTTGAAAAGATCAAGCTTACTACTCGTTTTTTTAAGTGTAATCCAAGTATGTTTTGCACAAAATGATTCTATCCCAGAGCAACAATTAGACACTGTTTTATTGCAAGTAAACAGAATTCCTAATTCATTGCGTAAAAGTACATCTGCCATATCTGTGTATAGCGGTACTCAAGAAGATGTCACTAGACAACAAACTTCCTTGCAAGAATTTGTGCAGCAAGCGCCAGGCGTATTTACTCAAAATGCAACAAACTTTGCTCAAGACTTACGTATCTCTATTCGTGGTTTTGGTGCGCGATCTAGTTTTGGGATACGAGGGATTAAACTTATAGTAGATGGCATTCCAGAAACCACGCCAGATGGACAGGGACAATTAGATAATCTAAATCTTGGAATTATAGAGCGGTTGGAAATCATTAAAGGTTCTAGTTCAAGTCTTTATGGTAATGCTTCGGGAGGTGTCATTTCTTTAACCACAAAGACTTTTGATACGTTGCGAGGTAATTTTTCTACTTGGAAAGTAGGAGCAGGATCTTTTGGGTTTCAAAATTACCAAGCGACAGCTGGGATAGGAGATGCAGATGCAAATTATCTTTTTCACGCAAATTATGGTCGCTCTAATGGGTATAGAGATCAGAGCGGTTTTGAACAGGTCAACACCAATTTTAAAGGAGCTTTCCGCTTACGCGAAAATATACACCTTACAACCATACTTAACTACAGCGACTCACCACTTGCAGAAGATCCTGGAGGTCTTACACTTGAGGAAGTGCAGCACGACAGGCGTCAGGCACGACAAAACAATATAGATTTTGCTACCGAAGAAGCGGTACAGCAGTTTAAAGTAGGCGCCAGTCTAGATTGGCAGTTGTCAAAAAAAACGGCCGCAGCAAGTTATGCTTTTTATAGCAATAGGCAATTTAATGGGAAGCTCCCATTTGAATTTGGCGGAGCAATAGACTTAGGTCGAAATTATATGGGACAAGGAGCCAGCATATCTCATTCTATTAAAAATAATACCTTGAAAGTTGGGTATGACTTTGGATATCAAAGTGATGATAGGAAACGTTTTAGAAATTTAGAAGGTGACATAGGAGAACAAACATTAGATCAAAAAGAACGATTTACCAATGTAGGTATTTATCTGTTAGATCACCTTACTCTAAATAAGTGGTATCTCACAGGAGGAATACGGTATGATTATAATAAGCTAGTGGCGCAAGATGCATTCTTGAGTAATGGTGACGACTCTGGAGATATTATACTTTCTTCCTTTAACCCTAGCTTAGGTGTAAATTATGAGCTGTCTAGAAGTCATACTATTTTTACCAATCTGTCTACGAGTTTTGAAACCCCTACACTTTCAGAACTTTCGGCAAATCCATCGGGCATACAAGGGTTTAATGAAGGGCTAGAGGCGCAAAAATCTATAAACTTAGATTTGGGAATCAGGAGTGTTATTGGTTCATTGCAATATAGCGTTGTTGGTTTTCTGATCAATACAAAAGATGATCTTGTTCCTTTTGAGTTAGCGGCCTTTCCAGACAGGGAGTTCTTTAGAAATGCTGGAGAAACAGAACGTATAGGTGTTGAGGTTGAAGGTAGTTATGCTTTCGCGAAAGCGTGGAAAGCGACATTCTCTTATGCCTTTTCAGAGTTTAGGTACAGCGATTACCAAATCTCTGGTGATAATTTTGAAGGTAATTTCTTGCCAGGAATACCTAAGCATAACACTAGTATAGAGTTGCAGCATGCTGCTAAAAGTGGTTTTCACGCAAGTGTGATTGCAAATTTAGTAGGAGCACAATTTGCTAATGATTCTAATGATGTGCAGGTGAGCGGCTATGAGTTGATAAACGTGAGAGTGGGTTATGTTTTTGATTATAGGAATGCCCAGATAAGACCTTATCTAGGAGCGAATAATTTGCTTAATCAAGAGTATACAGATAATGTGAGGATTAATGCTTTTGGAGGGCGATATTTTGAACCAGCCCCTCAGTTTAATATCTTCGGAGGGATTGTAGTAGATTTATAAGAGTATGACAGACCTTCAAATGTATCTTCTTGCTAGTTTTGGCGCCTTGTTTGCTGGGGCTATTAATACTCTTGCTGGTAACGGAAGTGCTATTACACTTACAATTCTCACAGAATTACTAGGTCTGCCACCCAATATTGCAAATGGAACCAATCGAGTAGGGATTTTTACACAAAGTAGTGTGGCTTCATGGGTTTTTTACAAAGGAGGAAAGCTGGATATAGCTAAACGTAGGAATTATATCTTGATCATTTTTATTGGGGCGCTAGCAGGAGGTGTGTTGGCCCTTAATGTGAGTAATGAGCAGTTTAGATCTGTCTTTAGATTTATGCTTGTATTTATGCTTATCGCCGTGTTGGTAAAACCTAAACGATGGTTAAGAGCTACTGATGTATATTTTAATCCACCTTGGTATTTATATGCTCCTTTGTTGTTTGCTCTAGGTTTTTATGGAGGGTTTATACAGATGGGAATGGGCGTATTTTTTCTCATCATTATGGTGCTTGTATTGCGCATTAATATTTTAGAGAGCAATGCTTTAAAAGGTTTTGTGATCGCTTTATACACTTTAATAGTTATTGGGTTATTTGCATATAAAGGAATGATTGATTGGAAAATAGGGGGCATTATGGCTGTTGGTCAAACCTTAGGAGGGTGGTTAACTGCTAGATTTGCTACGAAGGTTGCTTGGGCAGATCAGGCAGCTTATTATTTGCTAATTACTGTATTAATTCTAGCGATAGGTAAGATGTTTATTTTTTAGTAAGGGAATATTTTAATACGTAGTTTGAGATTATTACGGTAGTTTGAAGTTTAATAATTGTAATTATGAAAACAAGAATTTTATTAGTTTTAATTATTTGTAGCACCGTGAGCTGCACAAAACATTTGACAAGCAGTAATACCGAAAAAGAAGCGTCTAAAGAACAACTAAGAGCCCTTATTATAGATGGCCAGAACAATCACGGTGTATGGCCCAAAACAACCCTGATGATGAAAGACTATATAGAGCAAACAGGTCTTTTTATTGTAGATATTGCTCGTATGGAAAACACCTATCAAGGTCCGCATCACGGCACTGTAGATGGATTAGAACACGCTCAAATAACTGAGTTGATTGCTACATATTCCTTAAATGATGGTCAAGTCTATAAGCCTCATGATACTATTGTCCAAAACCCTACCTATTCACCGGACTTTACATCTTACGATGTGGTGATTAGCAATTTTGGATGGCAAACAACCGATTTTTCTCCAGAAGTTCGGGACACGTTTGAGAAGTATATGCGGGAAGGCGGCGGCCTCGTTGTTATCCATGCAGCAAACAATGCTTGGGGTGATTGGGAGGAATTTAATAAGATGATAGGTCTAGGTGGATGGGGTGAAAGGCCACTTACTAAAGGCAGTCAGATATATTATAAAGATGATAATGAATATATAGAGCCTTCCAACGGAGAAGAGTCCTCGCACGGTCCAGAAATAGAATTCTTACTCACGATAAGATCTCCGGAACACCCTATTATGAAAGGACTTCCTAAAAAATGGATGCATACTAAAGATGAATTGTATGACCGACTGCGTGGTCCAGCTAAGAACGTTACGGTACTAGCTACTGCTTTTTCTGACGTAGAGGGAAATGCACAACCCTGGGCACTAGATAATAAGGGTTCTGGTCGTGACGAGCCTTTGTTAATGACAATAAACTATGGCATGGGTCGTATTTTTCACAGTGCGCTAGGGCATATGGATTTTAGTATGGAGTCCGTAGGGTTTATAACTTCGTTACAACGTGGAGTAGAATGGGCAGCAACAGGTAATGTGACTCAAGAGGTTCCAGAAGATTTCCCTACCGATACAAAAAGCAGTTCAAGGAAATGGACTAAAAAATAAAAGCCTCATTACGTGAGTAAAGAGGCTTTTTGTTTCTAAATCCAAAGATATCTTAAGCGGCAGGTCTACCCATTAATCGCTTTTCAATTTTCTTTTTCTTTGCGGTTAAACGTTTCATTAGATCCATTAATTCAGGATCTTTAGATTCTTTGTATACTTCATTTATAGCTAGAATTAATCGTTTAGCTTCTCGCGAAGATTTTACGCGATCACTTGTTGACATATTACTCATTTTAGCCGTTTCAAAGGCTAGCGCTTCCTCCATCAATTTCTTATCTATCATCTTTTGTTGAATTTGGGCTAAATTTAATGAAACAAAAGTAAATTCCTAATTATTTTGCAATTATTTAGGAATTTATTGTCAATTTTCTTTTACTTCAAAACTCAGAAAATCGAGAGTCATTTAAAAAATCTGTATCAGTAAGTGTCTTTAAAAAGGCAATGAGTTGAGTTTTCTCCTCGTTTGAAATTACAAGTCCTAAGGATCCATCAGGTTGTACAAAAAGAGGATCTAAGGTTTCACTATTGACAATACCATCTGTATAAAAATCTAATACGTCCTCTAGCGAAGCAATTCTTCCATCATGCATATAAGGGAACGTAATTTCTATATTACGCAAACTAGGGACTTTAAATTTTCTTCGGTCACTAGCGAGTCCAGTAACAATTTCTCTACCTATGTCATTAAAGGTAGGGTCGAGTGGCAGCCCATTATTGCGATAAGATTGATCTGTCTGGAGGGTTCCTGAGTGACAAGAGGCACACTTAGATTGAAAAAGAATCCTTCCATTTTCTTCGTCTTCAGAAAATGTAACAGCTTCACCTCTTTCCCATTTGTCGTACTTAGAATTTGCACTGACCATCATGACCATAAATTGGGATAATGACTTGAACAGGCGTTCTGAGGTAATTCCTTCTGATCCATAGGCCTCTGCAAATAGTGTTGGGTAGTTTGGGTCTGCTTCTAATTTAGAAAGAACATTAGAGATTGTTTCGTTCATTTCTACTTCTGCCGTAATGGGAATAATGGGCTGAGAGTCTAAGAAGGTAGCGGCTCCATCCCACGTAAACTCATTCATAAATGCAAGGTTGTGAAGTGGTTGTGCGTTGCGTTTTCCTATCAGGCCGTTTACACCGTGACTTGTTATATGCGTATGGTGTGTAAACGCAAAATCTTGGATGTGACAGAAGCCACAAGATACTACACCGTCTGAGGCAAGCTTGCCATCAAAGAATAATTTCTTACCTAGTTCGAATCCTTTCTCTGTAGGTGGGTTTTGAGAAATATCATAGGTGCTGTCAGGAAAATTGCTTGGCACAGAAAAATCTAATAGAGGGTTTTCTGTTTGGGATAGATCTTCGTCTTCAATAGCAGCATAGTCTTCGTTATCAGAGCCGCAACTCAAGAAAAATATGATTACTAATATGTAAAGTAATTTATTCATTATCCCTGAGGCACAGAAAAAGCTGTGGCAATGTTAGTGGCTATTAAAGGAGCATTTACAGGATCAACCTGAATGTCAGAGGCGTTTTCTAGACTGATAGTGTTGGGTCCATCAAATACTTGAGCGACATCAAAATAGATCGTCTGGCTGGCATTTACTCCTTCACCAATTGTAAAATCTGTATTTGCAATGTCATCTCCCAATGGAACAGTAATCTCTCTGTAGTTGTCTAAATTTGCTCCGTGGCTGCCTACATGTATTCTAAAAGGGTCAGACCCTGTTAAAGGAGGGATTGTATAGACACCTTCAAATTTTATAAACTTATACCCAGCAGACCAAGTCCATAACATTCCGGCTTCTTCGGCTGTAGGGATAAAATTGAGGGTGCCAGACTCAATAGGGTATTTTGTGGGGTCTACTCCAAAACCAAAAGTCATTGAAGTATAAGCTCCAGCCTCTATATCATTTAATTGTATCGTGAGAGAGTTTGCATCTGCTTCGTTAATTACAAAATAGCTTTGACCTGGCGGGTAAACTACAAGAGAACCATCTTTTCGCGTAAGCGTAATATTAGAAATTATGTATTTTAATTCTTGTATGCTATAGCCTTCGCCACTGCTATTTGTGTAGCTATTACCTAAACTTAGAAGTTCTGTCCCTACCGCATTCTCAAAGGTGAGATTGAGGGTTCCTGGGTTTTGTATTTGAGTTTCATCTTCCTTACAGCTCAGGGCAGCTATAGTTAATAATGCGATTAAAAAAATCTTTTTCATTTTTATTGTAGTTTTAGTATCACTGCATCTACACCACCTTTTGAGGCGATGAGATTCCCACTGGAACTTTGTGTGTCTCCAGCTATTATTATATTGTCTTGTTGCACTGCAATCCCATAACCAAAATCTTGATTGTTTCCTCCAAAACTCTGTTGTTTAAGAATGTTTCCATTTGCGTCTATCGTGACGACCCAAATATCATTTTGACCGTTATTAGAGGTGACGTCACCGTCTGCGCTTCTTGCTCCTCCTGTAATAACATAACCACTATTGAAAGGTACTATCGCTCTAGCACTTTCAAAATTAGAACCTCCGAGACTTTTTTGCCATAGGATGTTTCCTTGGTCGTCTATTTTTACAAGCCATACATCTGCATTTCCTTTTGGGCTTAAAACATCTAGGTCACCACTTCTAGAGTCTCCTGCGAGCAAGTATCCGCCATCTGCGGTAGCCGTTGCTGTATATGCAATATCTATTTCTGTTCCTCCATAGGATTGCTCCCACAACAAATTACCAGATCCGTCTAAACGTACTACCCAGTAATCATAACTACCTCTTGAATCTGTAATATCAAAATCATTACTCTCACTAGCTCCTACCATTAAAATTCCACCATCTTGCGCTTCGATTACTTGATAGGCACGATCATTATTTGTACCGCCAAAATAGCGTCTCCATACCATATGGCCATTTGCATCTAGTTTATGACCCCAAAACTCTCCTACACCGTGTTGTGTAGTTCTGTTTGTGTTGTTATTGGTATCTGTAAAACCATCATTTCCCGCTCCCCCAGAGGCCGATACGTCTAAAAACCCTGCTGTAAAGAAACCTCCATCTGCGGTTTGTATTACAGATAATAATTGATCAGAGCCTGCAAAACCGTAACTGCGTTCCCATTGTATGATACCAGAAGCATCCAGTTTAAGTAGCCAGTGATCGTAAAAACCTGCGTTTTGAGACACGTCTCCATCAGAGCTTGTGGTGTATCCTGCAATTACAAAGCCCCCATCATTAGTCTGTATGAGGTGCTCTCCTCTATCATCGCCGGAGCCACCATAGGTTTTAGACCATTGGATTGCCCCTTGATCATCTATTTTAACGAGCCAGTACATATTTACTTGCTCTGTATTGTCTACAATATCTCCATCTACACTCTGAGAGTATCCTAAAGCTGCATAACCACCGTCATTGGTAGCAATTATTTGATGAAAGGTGTCATCCTGACTTCCTCCGTAAATAGTAGAGAATTCGACGGTAAAATCTGCCGTATTTCCATCTGGATCCTCAGGATTGCTAACATCTTCTTGCCCCTCGCCAGGAGTTGCTCCTTCATCATCTTCACAGCTAAAACACACAAGGCATGTAAAAATATACAATAACAGATAACGCTTTCGCGAAAGCGTACTCATTGACATAGTAACGAAAAAATTCTTCATATTACGATCCAGATTTTCTAACTATAAATAGTCCTTGAGAAACATCGTTTATGATGATATTGCCGCTTTCGAAAAATGGGTAAACACTCCAAACGCCATTGAATTCTGTATTGTCATTTTCTGGGAAAGTATCAAAAAAACCTATATCAACAGGTGTTGACAGATTTTCGATACTTGCAACTCTCAACCCTGCCGTGTAGTTGGAGAGGAAGAGTTCATTATTGTGTGTGTATAGGTTATGATCTATTGCCTGTGTTGGGCCAAAAAACGGACTTGCAAAGAAAGGATTGTCGAGATCTGTAAAATCAAAAACGAGAGTGCGAGATTCGAAACCAAACTGACTTTCGTCTAGCTCATCATTTGCATAATAAAAGCTATGATCTTCTGAGAGCCACCCTTGGTGGACGTACCCAGTGTCCGGATAGGTGACGGTGCTTATTAAGGAAGGATTCTCTTTGTCTGTAACGTTTATAATAACTACTTCATTTTCATTACACCCTATAAAAATTTCTTGCCCTTGATATGCTGTATCAGGACCGTTATAGGTAACTACTTGAGCATCGTGTGTATATTCAGATACTTCATAACCTCCCGCTGCGACCGGATTAACAGGGTCTTGTATATTTATAAAATGGGCTCCGCCATTAAACGTGGCAGTCCCTACTGCATAGGCATAACCACTATCTTCGTTAATCACAATGTTATGCGCATTCCCAATGTCTGTGTACTGTGCATCTGCGTCAAAAGTTTGCGGGTTTGCGTCTGGATTACGAAGTCTTGTAAGGTCAAAAATTTGCATCCCGTGATTTGCGGCTTCACTTACGATAAAAGCATGATTATTATATACTTTTATATCTCGCCAAGTAGAGTCTGCAGTTGCGGTAAGTAGTGTTCCTATAATGAGGGGTTGTTCTGGATTAGAAATGTCTATAAAAACAGTGCCTTGTCGTGTACCTACGATTGCATATTCTTTTCCATCTAAAGGATCAGTCCATCCCCATATGTCATTGCCTCCTGTAGTGTTAAGTGTCTCAATAGTAAGTCTGGACATAAGATCATAATTATTACAAGGATAAATACTTGCAAAACCATTTTCGCAAGAAGTTCGAACTAATATGTCTCCTATAATAGTATCCTGATTATCTTCAGTCTCTTCTGAGACCGGCGTTATAATAATTCCTGGCAGGTCATCATCATTTGAACACGAAGCTAGTGCTAAGAGACTTAGTGCAGCTAGTAATAGATTTCTTATGATCATTTTTTTATAATTCTTTGAGTTCCTAGAGGGGTATTTACTAAATAGATTCCAGATCGTAAATGTGATATATCTACTTCTATATAATCAGATGCCATTCTCGTGATTACTTCTTGGCCCAATATGTTGTAAACGGATATTTTGCCAATTTGTTGGCTAGCTCGGAGTCTGACTATATTTTTTGCTGGGTTGGGATATATAGAAACTCCTTGAATTTGATCAAAAGCGACAGTGTTCAGGGTTTCATTTGCTTTTACGAGAGTAAAACCGCTTTCTCCAGAAAGTACAATATTTCCACTTTCAAAAAAGGGATATACATTCCATAATTGTGCGGTGCCCACATTATCATTGGGAGGGAAAGTGTCAAAATATCCAATTTCTGTCATATTTTGGTTTTGAATATCGGAGATATCAATAACTCTCATACCTGCTCTATAGCTTGCTAAATAGAATCTATTGCCAACCACATATCCATTGTGATCTGTAGAGGCATTCGTTCCTTCATACTCAAAAGACAGGAAAGGGTTGTCTAAATCTTCAAAATCAAAGACTAATGTTCTCGTGTTGAATCCAAAACTTATTTCATCTATTTCATCTCCTAAAAGGAAAAATTTCTGGTCTTCTGTAAACCAACCTTGGTGCGTATATCCAATAGCCGGATAAGAAATAGTAGAAATTTCTACAGGATTGTTCTTGTCTGTGATATCAACAATTGCAACAAGATTTGCATTACTACCTATTAGAATTTCTCTGCCTGTATAATCAACGTCTGGGCCAGTGTATGTAACCACTTGGGCATCGTGACTGTAGTTGTTTTCACTATATCCGCCGGCGGCAATAGGATTTAAAGGGTCTTGAATGTTTACAAAATGAGGTCCTCCTCCAAAGGTAGAAGTTCCCACACCGTATGCGAACCCGCTTTCTGTATTGATAACGATATTGTGTGCATTTCCAAAACCATTGTAATGAGCATCTTCTGTAAAGATGGCAGGGGGGGTATCTACATCGCGAAGTCTAGTTAAATCAAAAACTTGCATGCCATGTCCAGATGCCTCGCTTACGATAAAGGCATAGTTATTATATACCTTTACGTCTCTCCAAATGCTATTCCCTGTATGGGTGGGTAGTTTGCCAAGATAAATAACATCCGTGGGGTTGGAAATGTCAATAAAGGCAGTCCCATTATTTAGACCTACTAGGGCATATTCTTTTCCATCTAAAGGATCGGTCCATCCCCAACTATCATTTACAAAAGAAGCATTCATTTCTCCACCCGTTATTCTATCTTGAAGATCATAACCCAAGCAAGGGAATCCGTTGGCTTCGTTGTTTTCGCAAGGTGTTTGAGCCACTACACATAGCGAAAGGATCATAAAAAGAATAGATAATGATAGTGAGATAGTTTTTTTCATAGGATTAGCAGTTGTTTGCTCTGGCTGTGTAAAGTTACAAAATGAATACAGCCTAGCGTAAGTTCTTATAAAGAGTTCCTTGTCAATTACACACTTATATAACAATTGAACGTCGTGTTCTCCTAATTATATGTAGCTCAGTTACTGTAAATTTAATAGTTAAATTATAGTCTTGTACAGCTCCTTTATTACCTTTGTATTTATGCTAGAAGATAAAGATCAATCAAGAACCTCTTTGGGAGAATTAGGTGAATTTGGGTTAATAGAGCATCTTACTAAGAACTTTGCTGTACGTCAGGATACAACTGTTTTAGGTGTGGGAGATGATGCTGCAATTTTGGAATTTTCAAAAGATCAGGTAGTAATTAGTACTGATTTGTTAGTAGAAGGCGTGCACTTTGACTTAAGTTATGTCCCCCTTAAACATTTAGGATATAAGGCGGTAATGGTAAACTTATCTGATATTTATGCAATGAATGCAATTGCGAGTCAGGTTACTGTTTCCATAGCAGTTTCAAATAGGTTTCCCTTAGAAGCGCTGGAGGATTTGTATGAGGGCATTAACGCAGCTTGTAAAAATTATAAAGTTGATCTTGTTGGTGGAGATACAACTTCCTCAAACGTAGGTTTGGTTATAAGTATTACGGCAATAGGACATGCTGCAAAGGAAGATATTGTTCACCGTTCTGGAGCCAAAGAAAATGACTTATTGGTAGTTTCTGGAGACTTAGGTGCAGCATATATGGGACTGCAGGTACTAGAAAGGGAAAAGGCCGTGTTTAAGGCCAATCCTAATAATCAACCGGATTTGGAGCAGTATTCCTACATAGTAGAGCGCCAGTTAAAACCAGAAGCACGTAAAGATGTAGTTGAGTTATTGAAGGCTCTAGAGGTAGTTCCTACAGCGATGATAGATATTAGTGATGGGCTTTCTTCTGAAGTGTTGCACATTTGTAAGAACTCTAAAGTAGGGTGTCACGTATATGAAGATAAAATTCCTTTAGATCCTCAGGTAATAAATGTATGTGAGGAGTTTACTATAGATAGTACAACAATTGCCTTGAGTGGTGGGGAGGATTATGAATTATTGTTCAGTATAACACAAAAAGATTATCCTAAAATAAAAGGGAATCCTAATTTCACTGTTATTGGTCACATTTTGCCAGAAGGAGATGGTAAACATTTAATTACAAGAGCAAACACAACGATACCTCTTATTTCAAGAGGTTGGAATGCGCTAGAAGGGTCTTAATTTACCTAATTGATAATTTCTTAGTATAGAAACTTTCATACACTTCATTTACTTTTTTGAGTTTTGGAGTTAATGGGGTGTAGTGCCCATATCCGTCTAAAGTAAATTGCTTTTTACAATGAGCGCACTCAAATTCTTTCAGATTAGATTCGTATCTTTTAGTAATGCGGTATTTGTGTCCAAAAAGTTTACAAGAAATGCTTGCGATGGGGTTGAAGGTCTGTTCTTTGTGAACGTTTGTAATAATTGCCATGATTTTAAGATTTTTTCACATACGAATATGATAAAAAATCTACTAAATGCACAAAATAATCGATGAAATGCTTAAAAAATTAACAAAAAGCAAGATTAATTCAACTAACGTCCTGCGTTTTTGACAGTTGTTTTCAAGTAATTAAGGATAAGAGCTTACTCTTTAAATTTTAGTTGAATCTGTGTGATTTTTTTATTCGGTACTTTTCTAAACCTTCATAAGCTTGTTCTAGCCTGTTAGAAAATGGGATGACTCCCCCAAATTTCTTTTTCATATAAAACTTATGACAATTTTTGCATTCTAACTTCACCACGCCATTATCGTACGATTTAATTTTACGATAATTATGGCCAAATGCCTTGCACAAATAAAATTTTAAAACAGTAGATGAAGATGACAAATCTTATACTTTTAATTATATCGCATATTATTAATTTTTTCCAACATAGAAATTTCCTAAGTTAGAGCGCCTATAACAACGATAAAAAATAGCATTTCCTCTACGTACTGCTCAAGGTGATCTGCAAAAAGTGTAAAATATTATTTATTACGCTGGCAGTTTGTCCAATAGGGCTCATATGTCCTCCTGGTATAATTTTAAAATAGTCACAAGAGTCTTTAAAGTCCTTTTTGTGCCTATCACTGTCAACAATCCAGTCGCTTTCTCCTAGGATCATTCCTTTTTTAAAGTAACCTTGCATCCAGGTTGAAGAGTAATCTTCTCTAAGGCTCATTCCCGAGTTTGCAGCGATATATCCCTGCACAGGTGTTTGTAATGCTTGATTTAAAGCTAACTTTATTTGGTCACTACACCTCGATTTTGTTGCACTGTCAAAAAGATTCCCAAAGGACATCTTTATGAGTTGAGTGTATTGTTGTTTTGCCATTTTGTTAGCTCGTGTTCTCAGTAATTTCCTTTCGGGGTTATCTGGCAGCGGGGTAGAATTAAGTAAGCAAAGGGCTGCTAATTTTTCTGGGTACGCTTTCGCGAAAGCGCAACCTACATAACCACCCATACTATGACCAATGATAGAAACCGCAGGCAGTTTTAAATGTAAGATCACAGAATGGACTGCCCCTGCCATTTCCTCCATAGTATGGATATAGCCGATACATTCAGACTCTCCATGTCCTAAAAGATCTATGCAGATGACACGATACTTTTGAGAAAGCGGTACTACAAGATCCTCCCACATAGCGCTGTTTTCTATAAAACCATGAAGTAGTACTAGGGGAAGTCCAGCACCTTGATCTGTATAATTTATAGAAACACCTTTGTGTGTGGCAGTCATTCATAGTATATTGAGGCGCAAATATCAAGTAACCTATGAAATTCACCAAACAAACTTTCATCACGGCTTTTGCTTTATTTTCTCTTTTTTTTGGTGCTGGAAATCTGATTTTACCACCATTTCTTGGGCATAATGCTGGGGATAGTTGGGTTTTAGTGCTCTTTGGGTTTGCCTTAAGTGCTGTTGTAATACCTATTATGGCTATTTATGGTCACGCCAAGCTACAGGGAACGATGGTGGATTTTGCTAAAAAGGTACATCCAATCTTTGCTCTAATCTACTGCATTATCGTATATGGTATTTCTGTTACTTTACCCGCACCGCGTACAGCTTCTGTTACGTATGAGATGGCGATAGCTCCCTATTTTGATGTGTCTTCTTGGGTTCTAAGTAGTGTGTATTTTTCTTTGGTATTGTTGTTTGTATTGAATAGATCGAAAATTCTAGATGTTGTCGGTAAGTTCCTTACTCCAGGCATTATTATCATTCTGACATTAATTATTATCATAGGTTTTTTAGGTGATTTTGAGCCTATGAGAGCGTCAATTTTTGAAAGTACCTTTACTAGTGGTATACTAGAAGGGTATCAAACTTTTGATGCAATAGGAGGGGTAGTAGTAGGAGGTGTGATTGTTATCTCTTTAGGAATTAAAGGTGGTGATTTTGATCAAAATAAAAGTATAATTACAAAGGCAGGAATACTTGCTGGTCTCGGATTGCTTTCTATTTACGGAGGTCTTGTAGCACTAGGCGCTATGAATAGTGGTACGCTATCCATAGATAATAGAACTGAACTTTTAAACCAACTAAGTTTGAATTCTCTAGGAAGTATTGGTACAATATTTCTTGCTGTTTTAGTGGGGCTGGCTTGTTTTACAACCGCTGTGGGAATCATTACTGGCACGGCAGATTTTGTAAAGGGACTAGTAGGTAACTCTCAAGTTGCCTACAGGGTTACAGCTGTGGTTGGATGTATTCTAGGAGTGCTTATGGGGCAGCTCGATGTGCACGCAATAATTGTGGTAGCAGTTCCAGCACTTATGTTTATTTATCCTATAACTATAGTGCTTATCTTTTTGAATGCTTTACCAGAAAGATGGGCAAGTAAGAAAGTATTTAAAGCGACTATTGTAACCACAATAATTTTTAGTCTACCAGATTTTCTGGCATCGGTAGGTTTTGAAAATACAGTTAAAGGGATTCAAGAATTTATCCCTTTTGGAACTGTGAGCTTAGGATGGCTTACTCCAACGATTTTGGTATGGACACTTCTTAATTTAGTAGCTAGAAAAAGAGATTAGGTATGCAGTTTTTTAATAACAGAAAACGCTCGGTCTACAAGATGATCCTCGACTAATACAATAAATTCATTTGTAGTTGAAATAAGCTCACTAAGGGCAATGCCTTCCCAAGCGAGTCTTTTGAAAATCTGATAGTATAAGCCGGCTACCGTGTTATTTCCTTTTGGTAATCGTATGCTTATTGCTGAGAGATTATCTTGATAATTTAAAGTAGTCTCATTCTTAAAATTTTTTTCAATATTGTCTTTTTCACTACTTGAAATAATGAGTGTACTCTCGTGAATACCTCTAGAAAATGTATAGAATACATGCGGGTTCTGCCCTACGGAACTTAGAACAATGGCATGGTTTTTAATGAGTGTGGGAGAATTTTTGAAGGTGAATACAATTAGTTTTGAACGAACGGTAATATCCCCTAATGAGGCTAGAACTTCTTGCAGCCGCATAGATTTTTTAGTGTCTGTAGGTGGCGCATAGCGTCTTAACGCCATTAAAATAGCACCGCTTTTTACAGGTTTGCCTAACATATCTTCTACCTGCTGATTTAATTTTTCAGCAAGTGCAGAGTAGTTAATAATCTTTTGAGAGAGTGCTTCTTCAAGATAAGGTTGCGAAACAATTATCTCCGAAATACAATTAGATATAGTTTTCAAAATGTTATATAATTCACAATGTGTTTATAATTGATCAAAATTAGTAATTTTTATAGTTAATGACTAGAAAAAAATAGTTTTGCCAAAAAAATATAAAATGCAAGTATTAAAATTTGGAGGTACGTCAGTTGGATCTATAGAAAATATGATTGCAGTGCGTCATATAATCGATACTCCAGAAACGAAAATAGTGGTGCTTTCTGCCATGTCAGGAACTACGAACACGCTTACGCAAATAGCAGATTGTGCAAGAGATAGAAATTTTTTGAAATTTCAAAAGTTATCTAATGCTCTTCAAGAACAATATGATCAAGTGATTGAACAGTTATTTACCAACACAACTATAAGAGCTATCGTTATTGGATATGTAGATGAGGTATTTGCAGAGATAGATCGTCTTGTGCAGGAGGATACTTATAGTCAAATCATAGACGATGCTATTGTCGCGCAAGGTGAATTATTATCAACTTTTATATTTTCTAATTTTTTAAAACAAGAAGGGCTACAAGCCTCGCTATTGCCAGCGTTAGATTTTATGCGTATTGATAATAATCAAGAGCCAGACAAATACTACATTAAAGAAATTGTACATCGATTGATAGATAAAAATACTTCGGGTACGATTTATATTACCCAAGGCTTTATCTGCAGAGATTTTGAGGGTCGTGTGTCTAATCTGAAGCGCGGAGGTAGTGATTATACAGCTACTATTCTTGGAGCAGCTATCGGAGCTAGTGAAGTCCAGATATGGACAGATATAGATGGTTTTCATAATAATGATCCAAGATTTGTAGAGCACACTCAGGCATTACCTGTACTATCTTATGATGAGGCTGCAGAGTTAGCTTACTTTGGAGCAAAAATTCTTCATCCGCAAACGGTACAACCTCTTAGAGGGCAAAAAATACCATTGCGCTTAAAGAACACCTTACATCCTCAAGCTTTAGGTACTTTAGTTACCCATAATCCTGTAGGTAAAGGAGTGAAGGCCATCGCCGCTAAAGATGGCATTATAGCTATCAAAATCAAATCTGCAAGAATGTTACAGTCTCACGGATTCTTACGTAAAGTATTTGAGATTTTTGAGCGGTATGAAACATCTATAGATATGATTACTACATCTGAGATAGCTATATCTCTCACGATAGACGATGATACATACCTTACTATGATCGAAAAGGAACTCTCTGTATTCTCCCAGGTAACAATTGATAAGGAGCAAAGCATTATATGCTTGGTTGGGAATGAAGTGAACCGAGATACCCAAACCCCGCAATTGTTCCAGCTATTGAGAGATGTGCACGTACGTATGATTTCTTATGGTGGCAGTGATCACAATATTTCTTTACTCGTTGCCACAGAAAATAAACAGCAGGCTTTGCAATTGCTGCAAGGGTATATGTTTCAGGAAGAACTTTCAGTATGATTGCTTCTAAATATACTAAAGCCCGATTCTATAATTAGATCGGGCTTTTTTTATTTTCGCGAAAGCGTATCCTTATCCATTCATGAGGTCTTCAATCTCCTCAACGGTAATAGGAATATCTCTCATGAGATTAAAGGGTTCTCCTGTTTTTTGGATGACCACATCGTCTTCTAGTCTAATGCCAAAACCTTCATCTGGAATATAGATGCCCGGCTCTACGGTAAAGACATGATTTTCTTGCATAGGTTCATGTAATAAGCCGTAATCGTGAGTGTCCAATCCTATATGATGGCTGGTCCCGTGCATAAAATATTTTTTATAGGCAGGCCAATCTGGATTTTCGTTTTGCACATCTGCCTTGTCTATGAGTCCCAGTCCCAGTAACTCTGAAGTCATTAATTTACCCACCTCTATGTGATATTGCTCCCAAAGTGTTCCAGGGACGAGCATTTTTGTAGCTTCATCTTTTACATGTAAGACGGCGTTGTATACTGCTTTCTGGCGATCAGTATAACGACCGTTTACAGGAATAGTGCGCGTTAAGTCGCTAGAATAATTTGCATATTCTGCCGCTACGTCCATTAAAATAAGCTCACCGTCTTTACATTGCTGGTTGTTCTCTATGTAGTGTAAAACGTTTGCATTATTACCTGTTGCAATAATAGGGGTGTAGGCAAATTTTCTAGAACGATTACGGAGGAATTCGTGCATAAGTTCGGCTTCGATCTCATATTCCCAAACTCCTGGCTTTACAAATTGTAACACTCTGCGAAACCCTTTGTTTGTGATATCACAGGCTTGTTGCATAAGGTCTAATTCTATAGGGTCTTTTACAGATCGTAGGCGTTGTAATATTGGATTACTCTTTGCTACGCTGTGTGCAGGATATTTATTTTTCCACCATTTTGTAAAGCGGTCTTCACGGGTTTCTGTCTCTACGGCAGCACGGTAATGTTCGTTTGTGTTTACGTATACGGTGTTTGCATAGGTCATTAACTCTGCAAATATTTTTTCTAAATCTTGTAACCAGAAAACGGTTTTGATACCTGCCGTTTTAAAAGCAGCTTCTTTGGTTAATTTCTCGCCTTCCCATACGGCTATATGATCATTAGTCTCTTTTAAAAAGAGCATCTCACGATACTGCGCTTTGGGGCAATCTGGAAATAATACAAGAATACTCTCCTCTTGATCTACGCCACTTAGATAAAAAATATCTCGGTGTTGCTCAAAAGGCATCGTACTATCTGCACTAATAGGATAGATATCATTACTATTAAAAACGGCAAGACTGTTGGGCTGCATTTGCGCCATAAAGTTTTTGCGGTTTTTTACAAAAAGGGAGCTGTCTATTGGGTGGTATTTCATAAGTGTGCTAGATTAAAAAGTAAAAATACAAATTTGGGTTTGCTTTCGCGAAACATTAATCCTGTTAAACTTCCTAAAACGATTTGGCAACAATCGTACTTCTGCGTACTTTCAAGGCTCATAATAATCAACCACTATGAAATTACGAGTACTCTTTGTAACAGGAGTGAGTATTTTTGCCTTCGCGAAAGCACACTCACAACAACCAGCAACTTCTTCAGACCAATTACAACAGGCGATAACGGCCAAAGAAACCGCGATCCAAAACTCATTAGTTAAGAATCTACCCTTTGAAAACATAGGCCCATCAGTTATGAGTGGCCGTGTGGTAGATCTTGCGGTAAATCCAGATATGCCTTCAGAATTTTATGTGGGGTATGCTAGTGGAGGATTATGGTATACAAATAACAACGGGACGACTTTTACACCCGTGATGGACAACGCGCCTACCCAAAATGTAGGTGAAGTAACAGTAGATTGGAAATCTGGTGCCATATGGGTAGGAACTGGAGAGAATAACTCCTCACGATCTAGTTATGCGGGAATAGGGATTTTAAAATCTACAGATAAAGGAACTACCTGGCAAAATGTGGGTTTGCCGGACTCGCACCATATAGGACGCATTTTAATAAACCCCAACAATCCAAACGAGGTAGTTGTGGGCGTCTTGGGACATTTGTATTCTACCAATGATGAGCGCGGGGTGTATAAAACTACCGATGGAGGTGCCACCTGGTCTAGAACACTTTTTGTAAACTCAGAAAGTGGGATTATTGATCTGGATCACGATCCTGCAAATTTTAATACGATGTACGCAAGCGCTTGGGATAAAGATCGTAAAGCTTGGAATTTTGAAGGCTCTGGTAATGGATCTGGTGTGTATAAAAGTACCGATGGTGGTAGCACTTGGTCACAACTTACAGGATTTCCTTCTGGTGATGGAGTGGGTAGGATAGGTCTTGCTGTGTATGATGAGAATACGGTGTATGCAGTACACGATAGTCAATTTCGCCGAAAGGCAGAGGGTAAAAAAGGCAATCGCTCTGGTAGTTTAACTAAAGATGATTTTAAGACCATGACCAAGGATGCCTTCCTAGCACTGGATAATAAGAAATTAAATGGTTTCTTAAAGCAAAATGGTTTTCAAGAAAAATATCGCGCGGAGAACGTAAAAGGAATGGTGCGTCAAGGCGACGTGCAACCGGCAGATCTGGCAACCTATCTAGAAACAGCAAACACACAACTATTTGATACTCCTGTAACTGGTGCAGAAGTGTATCGATCTGACGATGGAGGAAAATCTTGGAAGAAAACACACGATGGGTATATAGATGATCTATACTATAGTTATGGGTATTACTTTGGGGAAATTAATGTAAACCCTAGTGACGATCAAGACATTTACATTTATGGCGTCCCAATCGTAAAATCTAAAGATGGCGGAAAAACATTTACGAGCATCAGTGCAGAAAATGTGCACTCAGACCATCACGCCTTATGGATCAATCCTAAAAATGAAAAACACCTTATTAATGGAAACGACGGCGGTGTAAATATCACCTATGATGATGGAGAAAACTGGATAAAATGTAACAGCCCAAGTGTAGGACAGTTTTATAGTATCCAAGTAGATAACGAAGAGCCCTATAATGTATATGGAGGGTTGCAAGATAATGGCGTTTGGGTAGGAGCCAATAATGCTCCGGAGGACAAGTCTTGGGAGCAAAGTGGTCAATACCCTTGGGAGAGCATTATGGGAGGAGATGGTATGCAGGTTCAGGTAGATAGCCGGGATCATAATGTGGTGTATACTGGATTTCAGTTTGGTAATTACTTTAGAATAAATCGTGAGACAGAAGAGTTTAAACGTTTTAATATCAAGCACGAATTAGGAGAAAAGCCCTACCGTTTTAACTGGCAGACACCTATTCTGTTAAGCTCGCATAACCAAGACATCTTGTATCTAGGAGGTAATAAGTTAATGCGCTCTATGAACCAAGGAGATGACTGGGAGGCCATTAGTCCAGACCTCACTTACGGCGGTAAGCCAGGAAATGTGGCTTATGGAACACTTGCAACTGTAAGTGAATCTCCATTTCAATTTGGGTTAATTTATACAGGAAGTGATGATGGTAAGATTCAGGTTACTCAAAATGGAGGAGGTGACTGGACGGATATAAGTGCAGGACTGCCTAAGGATTTGTGGGTGAGCCGCGTAGTAGCCAGCGAGCATAAAAAAGAACGTGTATACGCAACACTCAACGGATACCGTTGGGATGACTTTACTACGTATGTCTATGTGTCTGATAATTATGGACAAACTTGGAATAATATTTCTGGAAATATACCTATGTCTCCAGTAAATGTAATCGTAGAGGATCCTAAAAAAGAGAATATCATCTACGTAGGTACTGATAATGGGGCGTATGTAAGTATGGATGGAGGAAGTAGTTATCACGCTTTCGCGAAAGCTTTACCTGCTGTAGCTATACACGATATTAAAATTCAAAAAAGAGAAAACCACCTACTACTAGGTACCCACGGGAGAAGTATTTATAGAGCCGATATGACGCCTATTCAATTTATGGAAAAGGGTAAAAGCGTTCAATTATTTGAGGTAGCTTCTATTAGGAGCTCACCACGCTGGGGGAATAGTTTTAGTATGTGGAGAGACCCTATGGAGCCAGAAGTAAAGGTGCCTTATTTTATGGATTATGCAGGCAAATTCTCACTAGTAGTTAAAGATGCTAGTGGCAAGGAATTGCAACGTATGCCTTTGCAACCTCAAGCTGGTATAGGTGTGGCGCACTATGATCTTACAATTACAGAAAAGGGTAAAAAAGCACTGGAGAAAGCTAATGGAGAATTAGATATTCAAAAAGCCGGAAACGGAAGCTATTATCTACCCAAAGGGACATACACCCTTGCACTAGACGGCGGTGGTGGGAACACGCAAGCAGCGACAACCACTCTTGAAGTGAAGTAATGAGTTGAATTTATTATTATATAATGCCCACTTCCTAAGAGGTGGGTTTTTTTGAATAGCGTTTAAAATAGTTACTTCTTTTTAAACGCAATTCAAATTTTTTGTAGTTTTTTGATAAACGCAAAATTTTCTTAAAAACTTTCATTAATCTTGAAAGTGTTCAACATTTTGGGTTGTAGAGTACGCTTTCGCGAAAGCGTATTCAACATAATTGAAACCCTCCTTAAATCCATTCTAAATAGTGCGTAATAAACCCTCTTGAGCTTGTTAAAATAACGTTTGCGACGTATTTTTGTGTACATTATTTCAAACCAAAATTCATGAGCGGATTATTAAAATCTTCAATAGGTAGAAAAGTAGCAATGGCGCTTTCTGGCCTCTTTCTGGTTGTTTTTTTAACACAGCACTTTGTGATCAATAGTACAGCTGTGATAGCGCCAGACACCTTTAACACTTGGTCTCATTTTATGGGAACCAATCCTTTAGTGCAGTTTGCCCTGCAACCTGTTCTCATATTCGGAGTTGTATTTCACTTCGTTATGGGATTTGTGTTAGAATTACAAAACCGTAAAGCAAGACCTGTAAAATATGCAAATTACAAAGGAGGAGCTGCGGCACCTTGGACATCTCGTAACATGATTTTGTCTGGATTAGTAATTCTTGCGTTCTTAGGATTGCACTTTTATGATTTTTGGATTCACGAGATGACTGTAAAGTATGTTCAGGGAGATATGACGGGATTAATAAATCCTGACGACCTGTCATCTGGGTATAGGTATTATGAAGAAACGGTGCATAAATTTGAAAGCCCGGTGCGCGTGTTATTATATGTAATCTCATTTGTATTACTTGCATTGCACTTATGGCACGGGTTTGCATCTACCTTCCAATCTGTTGGATTTAACAACTCTTACTCAAAAGCCTTATCAAAATTTGCAAAGGTTTGGGCAGTTGCTATACCTGTTGGATTTATTTTTATTGCAGTATACCTGCACCTTAATCAAATCCCTCACTAAAAAATAAAGCTATGGCATTAGATTCTAAAATACCTCAAGGACCACTAGCTGATAAGTGGACAAAGCATAAAAACGATATTAACCTTGTAAACCCTGCAAACAAGCGTCTTATAGACGTGATTGTTGTGGGTACAGGACTTGCCGGAGGATCTGCCGCAGCTACGCTGGCAGAGCTAGGCTATAATGTAAAAGCATTTTGCTTTCAAGATTCCCCACGTCGTGCACACTCTATTGCAGCGCAAGGAGGAATTAATGCGGCAAAAAACTATCAAGGAGATGGAGACTCTACCTATCGTTTATTTTACGATACGGTAAAAGGAGGAGACTACCGCTCTCGTGAGGCAAATGTGTACCGTCTTGCTGAGGTGAGTGCAAATATTATTGATCAATGTGTGGCACAAGGAGTTCCTTTTGCACGTGATTACGGTGGATTGTTAGATAACCGTTCCTTTGGAGGAGTGCTTGTGAGTCGTACTTTTTATGCAAAAGGGCAAACAGGGCAGCAGTTGCTGCTAGGCGCTTACTCTGCGATGAATCGCCAGATAGGTCGCGGTAAGATTAAAATGTACAACCGTCATGAAATGCTAGACGTTGTAAAAGTAGATGGGAAAGCACGAGGAATTATCACTCGTAACTTGGTTACTGGAGAAATAGAACGTCACTCTGCTCACGCTGTAGTATTGGGAACTGGAGGATACGGAAACGTATTTTACCTTTCTACAAATGCGATGGGGTCTAACGTGACAGCTGCTTGGAAAGCGCACAAACGAGGAGCTTATTTTGCAAATCCTTGCTACACACAAATACACCCTACGTGTATTCCAGTGTCTGGAGATCACCAGTCTAAATTAACCTTGATGTCTGAGTCATTACGTAATGACGGACGAATCTGGGTGCCAGCCAAGAAAGAAGATGCTATCGCGATACGCGAGGGCAGATTAAAGCCTACAGAGCTTAAAGAAGAAGATAGAGATTACTACTTAGAGCGTCGTTATCCTGCCTTTGGAAACCTAGTGCCTCGTGATGTTGCATCGCGTGCTGCTAAGGAGCGTTGTGATGCTGGTTTTGGAGTAAATAAAACAGGAGAAGCTGTATACCTTGACTTTGCAAGTGCAATCGAACGTTACGGAAAAGAACAAGCTTATGTACAGCATTTAGATGCTAACGACGCTGCTCTTGTAAAGAAACTAGGTCAGGATGTAGTAAGAACCAAATATGGGAACCTCTTCCAGATGTATGAAAAAATTGTAGACCAAGACCCGTACAATACCCCTATGATGATTTACCCCGCGGTACATTATACAATGGGAGGTCTATGGGTAGATTATAACCTACAAACTTCTGTAGAAGGACTCTATGCGATAGGGGAAGCAAACTTCTCAGATCACGGGGCAAACCGTCTAGGAGCCTCTGCACTTATGCAAGGTCTAGCAGATGGTTATTTTGTCCTTCCTTATACTATTGGTGATTATTTATCTAATGATATCCGCACGGGACCAATTTCTACAGATACTAAAGAATTTGAAGAAGCAGAGCAAAATGTACGTAATCAGGTAGATGCACTTATTAATAATAATGGATCAAAACCTGTAGATTACTTCCACAAAAAGCTTGGTAAAATTATGTGGAACAAATGTGGGATGTCTCGTAATGCGACAGACCTTCAAAGCGCGATTGATGAAATTGCTGCACTACGTGAAGAGTTCTATAAAGAAGTGCGTGTTCCTGGAACACAAAATGAGTTTAACGAAGAGCTTGCAAAAGCACTTCGTGTGGCAGATTTCTTAGAACTAGGAGAGCTCTTTGCTAAGGATGCTCTAACAAGAGATGAATCTTGTGGAGGTCACTTTAGAGAAGAATCTGTAGAGCTGGACGGTCCACAAAAGGGAGAAGCATTACGTGATGATGAGAACTTTACGTTTGTTTCTGCTTGGGAATACAAAGGAGCGCCTAAAGATGCTGTATTGCATAAAGAAGAGCTCGTCTACGAAAATATTGAAGTAAAACAAAGAAGCTATAAATAAGAAAGATATATGAAATGAGCCACTAGAACTAAATAGTAATGTTTACTAGAAATTTTAATGGCGAATTACATCTGACTATTATATAATAATAAAAAGAAACAGATGAAACTAACGTTAAAAATTTGGCGTCAAAAAAACGCACAAGCTAAAGGACAAATGGTGACATACCCAATCGATGGTATCGATGGAGATATGTCTTTCTTAGAAATGATGGATGTGCTTAATAATAAGCTTATCAATGAAGGAGAAGAGCCTGTGGTATTTGATCATGATTGCCGTGAAGGAATCTGTGGGTCGTGCTCTATGTTTATCAATGGAGAAGCACACGGGCCAGATCGTCTGGTTACTACCTGTCAGTTGCACATGCGTAAGTTTAAAGACGGCGAGACTATTACTATCGAACCGTGGAGAGCGGCAGGATTTCCTGTAATTAAAGATTTGATGGTAGATCGTTCTGCCTTTGACCGTATACAGCACGCTGGTGGATTCATATCTGTAAATACATCAGGTAATACACAAGATGCAAACTCCATCCCTATTGAAAAAGCAGATGCAGATGATGCCTTTGCGGCGGCAACGTGTATAGGATGTGGTGCTTGTGTGGCAAGTTGTAAGAACTCTAGCGCCATGCTATTTGTATCGGCTAAGGTGAGTCAATTTGCGTTACTGCCACAAGGGCAAGTAGAGGCAACAGACCGTGTGATGAATATGGTAAAACAAATGGACGAGGAAGGCTTCGGTAACTGTACAAACACAGGAGCTTGTGAAGTAGAGTGCCCTAAAGGAATTTCTCTAGAAAATATTGCAAGAATGAACCGTGAGTATCTTGCGGCAAGTTTAAAAGGATAAACACACTTTCCTGCCACGCCAGTAGCCAGGAGCGTATATTAGTATAAAATCTCAAATATTTTAGAATGTTTGAGATTTTTTAGTTTAAAAAAGTATGAGGCCCTAAGAACTTTAAACTCATAATTATAATGAGTTCTAGGCGTAATCTAAAAAAGGGGGCATTTGCCCGTTGTAAATAATTGAGAAACACAGTAAGTTTACATCAGTATAATCAATAAGAGCATAAAAGCTTATTCGATTAACCTTAATTTTCTTATTGGGGGATTTGAAAATTATAGAAACGAGAGTCAGATATTTTCTGACTCTTTTTTTATGGCGGTTTCTGTAAGAATTATCCTTAAAAAAGCGACGGGTGGTTTGCGCAAAAAATGTTATCAAAATGTTATCAAAATAATATGTAAGCAAGCCTAAAACCCCTTGCTAAGCGATTTTTAAACTGTTTTGTTTGAGTTGTTGATAAGTATATGCTAGTTATTTAAAATACTGATTACCAATATTTTGAAATTGTGGTTTAACAAAATTATAAGAACCAATAAAAATCGCCCGTGTTGAAAACTTTGTGGATAACCACAGTCAGTTAATACCATCCTCAGGTTCTTTTTTATTGATATTTGTTAGTCCCTAGTGGAATGAAAAAGAAAAATAATAGTAAACTATCGGACAATGAGCGCAGTAGAACCAATTTTAGCAGAAAACAAAGACAGATTCGTAATATTTCCAATCCAGCATGATGATATTTGGGATTGGTATAAAAAATCTGAAGCAAGTTTTTGGACTGCAGAAGAAATTGATCTGCATCAAGACTTAGTAGATTGGACTGGCAAGTTGAATGACGATGAGCGCTATTTTATAAAACACATCCTCGCATTTTTTGCTGCGTCAGACGGTATCGTAAACGAGAACCTAGCCGAAAATTTTGTGAATGAAGTACAATACTCTGAGGCAAAGTTCTTTTATGGATTCCAGATCATGATGGAAAACATTCATTCAGAAACGTATTCACTTCTTATTGATACCTACGTAAAGGATGAGGTAGAAAAAGATAAATTATTTAACGCATTAGAGAACTTTCCTGCCATTAAGAAAAAAGCAGACTGGGCTCTTAAGTGGATAGATTCTCCAAGTTTTGCAGAGCGTTTGATCGCTTTTGCTGCAGTAGAAGGAATTTTCTTTTCTGGGGCGTTTTGTTCGATCTACTGGTTAAAGAAAAGAGGGCTTATGCCAGGACTTACTTTTTCTAATGAGTTGATATCTCGTGATGAGGGAGTTCACTGTGATTTTGCGGTGCACCTACACAACCATCATTTAGTAAATAAAGTGCCTAGAGAGCGTATTACAGAAATTATTGTAAACGCATTAGATATAGAGCGTGAGTTTATTACCGAGTCACTTCCAGTGAGTCTTATAGGTATGAATTCTAACTTAATGACCCAATACCTCGAGTACGTGACAGATCGTTTACTTACCGAGCTTGATTGTGAGAAAGTATACGGTACGGCAAACCCATTTGACTTTATGGATATGATCTCGCTACAAGGAAAGACTAATTTCTTTGAGAAGCGAGTAGGAGAGTACCAAAAAGCAGGTGTTGTAAAAGACAAAGATGATAATGGAGCAGGGCAGTCCATTAGTTTTGATGCAGCATTCTAGATTATAGAACCAACAAAGGACTTTAAGGAGTCCGCTTTCGCGAAAAGCGAACAATAATAATTCAAAAAAAGTACAGAGTGACGTCTGTTACTAACTAACCTTTTCTCCATAGGGGGCAATCTATAGGGGGAGAACAAATTTATAAGTGTATGTATGTAGTAAAAAGAGATGGCCGTCAGGAACCGGTTATGTTCGACAAAATTACCGCAAGGGTAAAAAAGTTATGTTATGAACTTAGTGATTTTGTAGATCCTGTAAAGATATCGATGCGTGTGATCGAAGGTCTTTATGACGGTGTAACTACAAGTGAGTTAGATAATCTAGCAGCAGAGACTGCTGCCTCTATGACGACGAGTCACCCAGATTATGCAAAGCTTGCCGCGAGAATCTCTGTCTCAAACCTACACAAGAATACAAAGAAGTCTTTCTCTGAAGTGATGACAGATCTTTATGAGTATGTGAACCCACGTACGGGTAAGAAGGCTCCAATGGTTGCGGATGATGTTTATCAAGTAATTATGGATAATAAAGATGAGTTAGACTCTACTATTATCTATAACCGTGATTTTGGATATGATTATTTTGGGTTCAAAACCTTAGAGCGTTCATACCTTTTAAAGATTAACGGGCAAATTGCAGAGCGACCACAGCATATGTTAATGCGTGTGTCTTTAGGAATACACTTAAATGATCTAGAGGCTGCAAAAGAGACATATATGTTAATGTCTAAAAAGTATTTTACCCACGCCACGCCTACACTTTTTAATTCTGGAACACCTAAACCTCAAATGTCTTCTTGTTTCCTACTTACTATGAAAGAAGATAGTATCGAGGGTATTTATGATACACTTAAGCAAACCGCAAAAATATCACAGAGTGCCGGAGGGATAGGGCTTTCTATCCATAATGTACGAGCAAAAGGATCTTATATAGGAGGAACCAATGGTACGTCTAATGGTATTGTGCCTATGCTTAAAGTATTTAACGATACGGCAAGATATGTAGATCAAGGAGGCGGAAAACGTAAAGGATCATTTGCGATCTATATGGAGCCTTGGCATGCAGATATTTTTGACTTCTTAGACCTTAAAAAGAATCACGGAGCAGAAGAAATGAGAGCGCGTGACCTTTTTTACGCTATGTGGATTTCTGATTTATTCATGAAGCGTGTGCAAGAAGATGGGCAATGGACCTTAATGTGCCCTAATGAGTGTCCAAACCTATATGATGTATACGGTGATGAGTTTGAAGCGTTATACACCAAGTATGAAGAAGAAGGTAAAGGTCGTCGCACGATAAAGGCCCGTGAGCTTTGGGAAAAGATTATGGAGTCTCAAATAGAGACAGGAACACCGTATATGCTTTATAAAGATGCGGCAAACCGTAAATCTAATCAGAAAAATCTGGGTACTATTAGATCATCTAACTTATGTACAGAGATATTAGAATACACTTCGCCAGATGAGGTAGCCGTTTGTAATCTAGCATCTATAGCATTACCTATGTTTGTAAAGGATGGAGCTTTTGATCACGATGAGCTATATAGAATTACAGTAAGAGCAACTAAAAACTTAAATAAAGTTATAGATCGTAATTACTATCCTGTCATTGAGGCAGAGAACTCTAATATGCGCCATAGACCAATAGGCCTCGGGGTACAAGGACTTGCAGATACGTTTATAAAGTTACGTTTACCATTTACGAGTGATGAAGCCAAAAAGCTTAATCAGGAAATTTTTGAAACCCTATATTTTGCAGCAGTAACAGCTTCTAAGGACATGGCAAAGGAAGAAGGAGCATACTCTACCTTCCAAGGATCACCTATATCACAAGGGGAATTCCAGCATAACCTTTGGAATATTAAAGATGAAGAATTAAGTGGTCGCTGGGATTGGGCAGAACTTCGTAAAGAAGTTATGGAACACGGTGTGCGTAATTCATTACTAGTAGCACCTATGCCTACAGCATCCACATCTCAAATTCTTGGGAATAACGAAGCTTTTGAACCATATACTTCCAATATTTATACACGTCGTGTACTCTCGGGAGAGTTTATAGTGGTAAATAAGCACTTACTAGAAGATCTAGTATCTCTTAATCTATGGAACGATGAGCTTAAGGCGGCAATTATGCGTGCTAACGGTTCTATTCAAGGAATTGATGTCATTCCTCAGGAGTTAAAAGACCTTTACAAAACCGTATGGGAAATGTCTATGAAAGATATTATAGATATGTCCCGTCATAGAGGATACTTTATCGATCAGTCGCAGTCGCTTAACTTATTTATGGAAGGAGCAAACTTTGCAAAGCTTACCTCTATGCATTTCTATGCGTGGCAAAGTGGTCTTAAAACAGGAATGTACTACCTCAGAACGAAGTCTGCGGTAGATGCTAAGAAGTTTACCCTTTCTGCCGAAAAGAAAAAGACAGCACCACAACCAGCGGTAGCCCAACAACAGGTGGCAGCGAGAGCAGCCCAAAAACTAGAGGCAACACAACAACCAGCGCCGGTAAAACCATTGCCACAGCCTAATGCTGTACCAGATGCGGTAGTGCAACACGCGCAGAAAGCTGCAGATATGCAAGTGCAGATGAGTCTAGAAGAGCCAGCACCGTCTTATGAGACGCAACAAGCGAGCTTACTCAATCAGACACAAGCAACAATGCCACAGCAAGAAGTGAATACAGCACCTATGACGCCAGAAGAGATGAAGCAAATCATTGCACAAGCAAAGGCGGGTCAAGGAGATGACGATTGCCTTATGTGTGGATCATAATTTATTAGAAGCTAAGGTGAGTATATACTTCCCTTAGCTTTATTTTTTGCCCTAAAGAAGATAAACCCAACGCAGTAATGTGTTGGGTTTTGTAGTTTTTATGCTTTCGCGAAAGCGTACGACTATAAATTATATAAGTAATAATAAATAGCCCAAGACAGCTCCTCCAGCAATGAGCCACATAACGTTGAGTTTCCATTTTGAAAATACGAAGAAAGCACTTAGAGCAGCTATCACAATTGCTCTCCAGTCTATGAGTGTTTCTTTACCCATAATAATGAGTACAGCCAGCATTACAGCTACCGCAGCAACATTTACGGAGTCTAAGAAGTAGCGAAAGAATTTTGACCCTTGAAGTCTAGGGAGTATGGGGTTGAGTATCATTACAAAAATAAAGGACGGAAGAAAAATACCCGCAGTTGCAGCAATAGCTCCCCAAAACCCCGAAAGTTGGTATCCAATGAAGGTTGAGGTAGACAATACGGGTCCAGGCGTAAATTGGCCAACAGCAATGGCATCTATTAATTCTGTGCGAGTAAGCCAGCCACGAGTAACAAGCTCTGCATCTAGGTAGGCAAATAGTACGTAGCCACTTCCGTATAAAATGGCACCTACCTTTAAAAAGGTTAGAAATACTTTTAAAACAGGAGTTTTGGTGAGTATTCCGGATAGCAGTAGTGGGATAGGAAGTATTGATTTTGTTGTGCTCTGTTGAAGTGCAGATTTTGTGTAGAAATACATTCCTCCAGCAAAACCAGCGCTTAATAGAGCTACTACTTCATTTACGCCAAGTAATGCAGCTAATAATACGAGAATGCCCAAAGCTCTTAATTCATAGCTTTTTGCTGCTTTCCCCCCCAATTTATATACCGCAGCAGCAATAATGGCTAAAACGGCTGGTTTGATCCCAAATAAGAATGGAGCCACTTCTGGCAATTCTCCATATTCTACATATAAATAGGCGAGAATTCCAGTGATAAATACGGCTGGAAAGATAAAGCTCACCCCTGCAACAAATAGCCCCGATTTACCCGCACGCTCGTGACCACAATGCATGGTCATTTCTGTGGAGTTGGGTCCAGGAATAAGGTTTGTGGCACCTATAAGGTCTAAAAAATGCTCTTGCGTCATCCATTTGCGCTTCTGGATAATCTCAGATTCCATCATCGCGATGTGAGCCGCTGGACCACCAAATGCAAAACACCCTAGTTTAAAGAAAACTGTAGCTACTTCTTTTAGGTGTGAATTTGACTGTTTTTGCTTTCGCGAAAGCGTACTCATACTCTTAGAATTAAAAAAGACTCGATAGGGATATATCGAGTCTTAAAGTTATAACATAAAGTTGAGTTATGATTATCTGTGCTCTGTATTGTATAGCTCCAGAAGGTTCATAATCTCTTCAATAAGATCTTTGGTTTCTAAAAGTAAACCAAAGTATAAGGTCGTATTCTTAGGACTTGATTCTTCTGATCGAGTGCGCTCTACCTGTTTCTGAATTTTTTCAGTAACATTGTCGTATAACGCTTTCTTTTCTCCTAGAAGATTTTCAATCTTGTCGTAATTACGTTCTTTAAATGCTAAAGCGGTCTCTTCCAAGAACGTACTTAACTTTGCATCAATTTCTTGAAGATCGCGTATTTGATTAAAGCGTAAAGGCTTGTGATTATTATTCACGTGTTTGTAGCTCGCCTTTGCTATATATTCTAGAGATTGCGTAATGTCTTCTAAGAATCCTAAAATTTGAATGTAAAAGTTAGATCCACGCACACTCGTTTCTTCGAGGTTTTTGATAAAGTAAAATATGTTACTACGTAGCTCATCTACCTCTTCATTTAATTTTTCTACACCTTCACGGCTCTTTTTAAGGCTTTTTACTTTGCCTTTTGAAAGACCTTTAAGAACATTTGTATAGATTTTATTAGTTCGAGAAACGGTTTTTGCGATATTATCTGCACTTTCCTCTATAATCCCTTGAATTGTCTGACTTTCTGCTCTGCTTAAGTTAGACTCTTCTCTTGCAACTTCGCTACTCTTTTTATGAGCAAGGTAATTACGTACTAAAAGTATAGCCGCAATAACTAGTAATATGGCAACTACACCAAAACGCCCTTCAGGACCACCTAGGTGTATTAAGAAAGCGAGCGTTCCTGCCGCGCAAAAGGCACTAAATGCTGTAAAGAACCATCCTCCGATAACATTTAATACTCCAGCTACTCTATAAACCGCACTCTCACGACCCCAAGCACGATCTGCAAGAGATGTACCCATCGCTACCATAAATGTAACGTAGGTTGTAGAAAGTGGTAATTTCATAGAGGTTGCTATCGATATTAAGATTCCTGCTACAACAAGATTAATAGAGGCTCTAATCATATCAAAAGCTGGAAGTTCATAGCTTTTAGATCTTGGTAAGTCTACTACTGGTTTTTCAAACTTAGAATTTATAGCGGCAACAGTTCCTTTAGGAAGAATAGCACTAAATCCTGCGTTAATAATAGAAACGCCTCTTACGATACCTCTAGAGAGCATGTTAGGCTTGAATTTCTCCTTTCCTTCATCTTGGCGAGAAAGACCTATTTCAGTATCTGCAACGGTCCTTGCTTTTTTAGAAGTCCAAAGTGTTACAACCATAATAGCACCTGCTATAAAAAGAATAAGTGGCTCTGCTGGTACTTTTTTGTCCAAAACATCCATAGAGAATTCTGATGCTGCAACTCCAGAAACGGACCAAGCCTCATATGAGTGCCAAGCTGCCATAGGTACCCCTATAAAGTTTACAAGATCATTACCTGAAAATGCAAGAGCAAGACCAAACGTTCCTACTGCTATAACAACAATAAGTACCGTCTTTTTAAATATTTTTTCAAAAGCATAAGAGAATCCTGTCCAGAATACAAAGCTTCCGAGCATAATGTATATTTCATTACCTTCTAGTAAACCTTTAATTTCTTTATAGTAAGGAGTTCCTTTGAGTCCCTTCATAAATATAAAGTAGGTTATCGCAGCAAGGGCAATTCCTCCAAAAATAGCTCCGAAGTTTTTGATTTTATTCTCGTAGTTGAATGTGAAAATTAAACGGGAGATATATTGAACTATGGCTCCTACACTAAATGCGATAACTACAGAGAGGAGTATACCACTTATGATACTCAAGGCTTTTTCTGAATTGATATACGTCCATATATCTGCCATTGTCTGGCTATCATTAGCAGTAATCTTGATGATTGCCATCACTACTGCGGCTCCTAATAAGTTAAAAACGATAGATACTGTTGTCGAAGTAGGTAAACCTAAAGTGTTAAAGAAATCAAGCAGTAATATATCTGCTATCATTACGGCCATGAATATGACCATAATCTCATCAAAGGTAAACTGGCCGGGGACAAATATCCCTTTTCTGGCAACTTCCATAAGACCACTAGAGAATACCGCTCCTATAAAGATACCTAAGCTAGCGATAATCATAATCGCCTTAAAGTTTATCGCTTTAGAACCAATGGCTGAGTTTAGAAAATTTACAGCATCATTACTTACTCCTACGATAATGTCAAAGACGGCTAGTACAACTAGCGCTCCTACCATTAAAATATAAAGATTATCCATGTATTATAAGTTGTTTTGAAAGTGCAAAAATGCAATTCTATTTCGATCTATAAGTTATGTAAAAGTTATGTATTCGTTTAGAAATGAACATCTAATTGTAGCCTGTACATCCAGTTATCTCCTTCACCATTAATAGTAGTGTAACTAAGATCTGTTTGTAACTTAAGTTTGTGTCCTACAAAAAACTTGGAAGCACCTAATGTGTATTGATCAGTCTTTGCGCCACCAGCGATGCCATCTAGATTTACATTCGTATATCTCCCTGAAAATTCAAGATTGCTAGGTAGTAAATATCCAGCTTGTAGGTTTAATGAGTTTCCTACATTTACTACATCTCCAGTTGCTGTGCCATCTGCTTCTACTGCGATCGCAGCTTCTGCATCTCGTCTAGCAAATTCAGTTGTAAAAGAGAATCCTTGATATTTGAATACGGCATCGGCAAAGAAGGTATTAATATTAGTCTGATATAAAGATCCATCACTTAAGAACATATATCCTCCTAGGTTACTTCTCTCACGTACCGCATTATTGTTATGGTCATAATTAATTGAAGCCATTAATTTTGGAGTAGCTTCACGTTTTAAATCACTAGCAGAGTAATCTCCTTTGCTTTTGAACTCTCCAAAAGGTAAAAACTCTACCCTGGCTGTATATTGAAGTCCGCCTTCATTTCCTTGAGTTACATTACGTCCCTCTCCTTGAGATATGGCGATCTTTTCTCTTATTACAAAATTCTCACCTAGCTTGTCCTTATGACGTAATTGTAATCCCACATCACGATCAATATTAAAGCGAGAGTTTAGTAAAGAACGATCTACAAACTGTAGATTACCAGAAGAAACAACACGCTCTATGTTACCAGGAAGTTTAGTCTGTCCTGCCCATAGCTCCCAGTTTCCTGCAAAATTCCACATGACAACAGCATCAAGAATGTAGCGAGGGGTGTTTCTTGTAAATTCTGATCCTCCTGAGATATCACGATTGGATAGTCCAAGCTCAAATTTGTATTTCAATTTTGGGCTAAAGGCAAATCCATCAAATTTAAATCGTGCACGACGTATTAAAAAGTTTTGTTCTATTTCAGCCGAGTTAGGCTCATCTGCTGCAAGAACGGAGGTAGATAAAAATTGCATTCTCGTCGCAAATTTCATGCTCCAAGAACTATCCTTTGCAATTACATTAAAAACGCCTTTACCAAATTTTGAGTCAACAACTTTTTGAGCGTTTGATTGAAAAGAGAACAACGTACAGAAAAGTACTGTTACAAGTGTAATTTTAAATTTCATTATTATTTTAGTTTTTGTCGAGTGCAAAGAACCGCTATTAATGTTAAGCCATTGTTAAATACAGATTACCATTAAGTCAAAAAAAGGGCTACCCAATGGGTAGCCCGCCATTTCAAAATTAGGTCGACAAAAACTAAAAATATTGAAATGTTCTTTTGTAAAGACGGGACTAATTTCTTAATCAGTATTTGGAATCGTGTAAACTTATTATTAGGGAATCTTTAAATCACGTATGATAAAATGAGTTCGTGGCAAGCATTTAAAACAAATAAAATTTAATATTAATTATATGTAAATTAGTTAGTTATGGGATTAATGTAAAATTAATGTTACTTAAAAGTTTAAAAATCGTTAGGCTTTTATTAAATTTGATGGACGACAGTAATTTTTAAATACTACAGGATGAAAAAAATATTCATTTTAACAGCATTTGTTTTTGCTTTTTTTAGCGTAAGTGCACAGGATATAGTGAAAAAAGATCTTTATGTACAAGATGGTGATATCATTAAAGCTACGCTATATCACGATAGTGGTGAATTAAGTCAGACAGGATTTTTTACTAAAGAGGGTAAGTTAACAGGAGAGTGGATTAGTTATGATCGCAAAGGCGTTAAAACTGCTGCTGCCCAATATGAAAATGGCAACAAAGTGGGGACCTGGTTTTTCTGGAAGGGAGATACACTTACTGAGGTTTCTTATACAAATTCTAGAATAACTTCTGTAAATACTTGGAAGAATGAAGGTTCTCGGATAGTAAGTAATAAATAAAGAATAGTACGCTTTCGCGAAAGCGTATTAACCTATAAATAAAAAAAGGGTCTCAAATAATGAGACCTTTTTTTATTGGCTATTTTCAAATTCAATTAGTCACGAGTCCAGCCAGCACTCCAAGAAGCATAATCTGCCCCAACCCCATTATTTACACCACTTATAACATCTGATTCGTCAAAAGCAGCACCCGTATCATTCTTAAGGTTCAATGTCACATCATCAAATGTGATATCTGTAATAGACGTTTCTCCAGCTAATACACCATTGCCTGTTTCTGTATCATCAAGATCAAAACCTTCTGTAAATCCTTGAAGCAGAACATTGCTTATAACTGCTCTCGTTCCAGCACGTAATCTTACTGCTTCATTTTCATTAGAAGACCCTAGGCCATTAATAGTAAGATTTGCAATTGTTGGAGCAGACCAAAATACTGGGCTAGAGTTATTTCCTATATCGGTATTAAAACCATCACCTTCTATTCCTTTGTCATGTATCTGTCTGTGCTCAATATAAACGTTTGTTAAAGAGCCGGTGTATCCTTCTGTCCAGTCTACAGAATCATCTTGTGCTCCAATAACAGAAACAAAAGAAGCGTCTACTGTGCCTCCAAAAAACTCTACACCATCATCTGCTCCTTCAAAAGCTTGGATATATTCTATAGTCGTTCCATTACCTACTGCATAAAATGAGAATCCGTTATTTTCTGATGCAGCATCTGCCGCTCCTCCAGAGTATTCAATACGCACATATCGTAATATACCTGAATTATCGTTTGCGACACTTCCTCCATATGGTAATCCTCCAATTTCTGAGGTAGAAGTAGCATCACCTCCTACTACTGAGTTGATAGGTGCTCTCCCCAAGATAATAAGACCGCCCCAATCACCAGGGTTTGGAGTTGAGTCTGCCGATGTAAATACTATTGGGTTAGAGGAGGTGCCCTCTGCATTTATAGTTCCATCTTGTAAAACTGCAATATAAACGTCAGATCCTGAAGCAGCTTTTACCACTACTCCTGGCTCTACTGTTAAAGTAAATCCTTCCGGTACAATAAGAGCAGACTCTAATGAGTACTCAGTTCCCGTAGAAAGTGTAAGATCTTCTGTAAGGGTTCCTCCTATGACATTAGAAGTTGGATTTGTCACACCACCATTTTGATTAATAGTTACATCTGCAGTATCGTCATCTGCACATCCTACAAATAGGGTTGCTACAGCAAAAAGACTTAAGAGAAATTTGTTTGTTTTCATTTTTTAAATTTTTATTAGTATTCTGTTAGTTTATGATTGATTAAAATGTGTACTTTAATTGCAAGCCTATATTTACACCTCTTTTGTAACTTGAAAGGTCAAACTCTTCTGCTATAAATTGTGAATTTCCGTTGCTGTCTATAACTTCTGTTACCGGAATATTGAGTTGTTGTGCTAAACTTACTCCTATGTTTGCGTTTTCTCTTACACGAGCTATGGTAGGGTTCAATAAATTTTTAATACTTGCATTAATTTCAAAATGCTCATTGATTTTATTTTTCCAAATGAAGTCTAATGTTGGAACCCCTTTCTCTACAATATTTCCTAGTTGTCCTGATCCTAATGCATCTATACGATCTGAAAAGTATGAAAACACAAGGTTTGCCATAGGCTTGTAAGTGCCAAAAGTAGGAGAGTAGCTTAGGTCTGCATTTATAAGAAATGGAGACGCTCCTTGTAACTCGTCTGAGTCTCGGTTAAAGTTTGTATTAAACGTCCCTGAAACTGTTTTCAAATCTTGTTTTGTAGAAGTGTAGGTTACATTTAATCCAGCAGAAAGTAATTTGTTTTCTTCTTCGTCTTGTATTAATGTCTTGCGCACTTCTAATTCAATTCCAAAAATTTCAGCTTTATCACCTGTTCTAAAGAAGCGTTGCGTCCCTGTTGCGTCATTTGCAGATACGAGGTTTACGGGATTATTGATCATTTTGGCGAAAGCGCCTATAGAGAAAATCTCACCTCTACTTAAAAACCATTCATATTTCGCATCAAAATTAAGAATGGTTGAAAACGCTGGATCGTTTAACAGGTCTGGATTTCCTCCAATACGATCTGTAACATTTTCATACACAAAAGGAGCTACTTCCTTAAACTCTGGGTTAGAAACAGTTCTACTAGCAGAAAAACGAAGGTTTTTGTCTTCTGTTAGCGCATATTTCACATTCAAACTTGGAAGTAAAAAAGTTTCTGTAGCCTCATTACTGCCAGGATTGTTAAATGCAAGATTGATTACATTATATTCAATATTTTGATTAAATGCCTCTACTCTCAAACCAGGAGTGATTGTCCATTTTTCTCCCATTTTATAGGTGGCATCTGCATACAATGCGTGCACATTAAGTTCTCCAGAGTACGTATTTTCTAACTCTCCTGGCAGGTTTGTATTGCTTAAACCTTCTAGGCTTCTAAAAACTCTTGTGTTATATACCGTCCCTAGATTTTCAATATTAAAAACCTCATTCAGATTATTTGGGTCTTGTACTTCTGTTCCTGGATTAATGATTTCATACCCAAAACGTTGGTTGTCAAAAGAACGATTTTTAGAACGTCCATTGTAACCAAAATTAAAAGTGAGGTCTTCAGACATTGCGTAGTTTATATTTACCCGAGCATTAAACTCACTGTCATCAATGTTTTGGAAATATCTCTGGTTGTCAAAGACTACTTGGCTAAAAAAAATAGGACTTGTATTCTCGTCATTATCAAGTGCAAGATCATATTGTTCTAGTGCGATACGTTTTCTGTCTGGCTGGCGTGCGAGCACTTTGTTGTAGCCCACGCCATAATCTACTTTTATTTTGTCATTATAGCGACTTATTCCAGTGAGCTGGTTTACATAAATCATATCCTGCTCAAACTGCACATTTTGAGTAAAGAACCCAAAGTCATCGTCATCTGCTACAGTTCCTCTAAAGAATCCATTACCGTCTATACCAAATCGCCCTACCTCATCTGTAGCGTCGTTTATAAAGAGAGAATTAAATTTTATTTTATGATCACCATTTATACGATATACGATGTTTGCCATTGCTGTAGTGGTACGACTAAACTCAAACTCTTCAGCTTCTTCAAAAATAGTATTTGCTGCTCCTGTAACATTGGCCTGTTGTCCTCTTCTATACTCAAAATTACTCCCAAAAGAAGTCGTAGCAAACACACTGAGTCTTGATTCTTCTCCTATGTCCCAAGACTTTCCTCCTGAGATACTTCCAGATAACCCCGTTGTGGCGCCAGAAGATATTGGATCTACGCCGTGTGATAAGATCACCGCAAATGGATTATTCTGATATCTATTATAAAAGCCAAAGTATCCTGTTCCTTCACTCTTAAGAAAATCTTTCCCAACAGCATTGGTGTTAAAAGTGGTTCCTAGATCTGCATCAAGAAAGAAATCACCTGTGTACTCTTTTGCAACGATATCTACATTTCCAGCGGCAAAATCTCCGTAAAAGTTGGCTGCATATGTTTTGCTCACACCTACATTCTGGATAACATCAGAAGAGAAGAGGCCTAAGTCCATATTCTTTTTCTCAATATTATTTGCAGGTAGGGACAACCCGTTGTAGGTTGTATTTAAATATCTATCTCCAAGACCACGTACGTATACATTACCGCCACCTTCTTGTTTAGAAATACCAGAAATTTTAGTGACTGCAGCTGCCGCATTGCTTATTCCTTTACGCGCAAGTTCTTGAGCACCTATACTTTGTTTAATGACCGTTGCTTTTTTCTGATCTAAAAGAAGCGCCGCTTCTGTTTCTTTACGCACAGTGGTTTTTACAATTACTTCGTCTAGAGCTGCAGCATTCGCATTAAGAGTTGCGTCAAGGTTTGTGATGTTATCTGCGGTAACGATTACAGCTGCAATTTCTTTTGTTTCGTATCCAACAAAAGAAAATTCTATAGTATACGTTCCAGGTGCAACATTGTCAATACTATAGTTTCCATCAAAGTCTGAGGTGGTACCTTGCGTAGTACCTTTAATTATGATATTTGCAAACGGTAAGGGCTGACCGGCAGCTTCACCGTCTTGCAACGTTCCAGAAATTGACCCATTTTGGGCATTTAACGCGATACTTGTTAGTATCAATACAAAAAGAAATACGTGTTTCATTAATAGGGTATAAATTCGATGCAAAGATGGTACGTAAATCCGCCCTACTGGTTACCCTAATGTTATTGTTATTTTAGGAAGGTGTGACCTTTGTGTTGTCTCAATGTTAGCTGACTTTAGTCTAATGTTAAGAAAAGGTTTTCTGGTAGGGGTAAGATATTGGATAAGTGCGCTTTCGCGAAAGCGTAACAAAATGTATATTGCTCTTCATAAGATAAAGAATATATGATGCAGTGGGAACAGCTCTTGTCTCTAAAACGACAAGGCGATACTAATAAAAGACTACGTAAGGAACAGGATGAAACTCGGTTGGGTTTTGAGGTAGATTATGACCGTATTATTTTCTCGAGTGCCTTTAGGAGTCTACAGGATAAAACGCAGGTGATCCCTTTGTCTAAAACTGATTTTGTCCATACGCGACTTACACATAGTCTTGAGGTTTCTGTCGTAGGAAGATCGCTTGGGAGACAGGTGGGAAGACAAATTCTTGAAAAATACCCGCATCTAGCTGAAGTTCATGGCTATCATTTTAATGACTTTGGAGCGATTGTAGCAGCTGCAGCACTTGCACACGATATAGGCAATCCTCCTTTTGGACATAGTGGCGAGAAAGCCATAGGCGATTACTTTAAAAATGGAAACGGAAAGCGTTTTCAAAAAGAACTTACCCCAAAAGAGTATGAAGACCTGTGCTCTTTTGAAGGAAATGCAAATGGTTTCAAAGTGCTTACAGAGTCTCATCCTGGAGCTTCTGGAGGCTTGCGACTTTCGTATGCGACCTTAGGAGCTTTTATGAAGTACCCTAAAGAGTCACTTCCTAAAAAACCTACCCCTCATATTGCCGATAAGAAGTATGGCTTTTTCCAAAGTGATAAAGCATCTTTTCAAGAAGTGGCTCAAGAATTGGGACTTGTACAAACTAGAAAAGGAAATGATATAAGCTATGCACGCCACCCGCTTACCTTTCTAGTGGAGGCAGCAGACGATATTTGCTACACGATTATAGATTTTGAAGACGGTATCAATCTTGGACTCATATCAGAAGAATATGCACTGGAGTATATGGTAAAACTCGTTCCAAGTATAAATACTAAGAAATATTATGAGCTATCCACTAAGGCAGCTCGTGTTGGATACTTGAGAGCACTGGCTATAGGTACACTTATAGATGATGCAGTACGCATTTTTATGCAAAATGAAGAGGCTATTCTTAAGGGCGCTTTCGCGAAAGCATTATTAGACAAATCGAAGTACGAAGCTCAAATCCAGGATATTCTTAAAATAAGTATCTCGAATATTTATCAAAGTCAGGAGGTTATTGAGAAAGAAATTGCTGGTTATGAGATCCTTACAACTCTTTTAGATGTGCGGTGTAAGGCACTTCAAGAAGCACCGACACACTATGATAAATTGGTACTTACTATTTTCGGAGAATTTAACGAAGGAGGAAGGGGACTTTTATATGACGAGTTGTTATATATATGTAACCAAATCTCTTTAAAGACAGATGGTCAATCTTTGCGCTTATTTCAAAAAATTAAAGGCTTAAGTGTACAGGATTAGACAAATGTGTTAAATACGCCCATTTTATTAAAAATTTAACAATTTCTATCTTATTTTTAAATACTAAAAAATCAAACACCCAATAATAATATGAAAAAGAAATACACAATTGCTTTTGTAGTAATGTTTGTTCTTGCGTTTAGTACGTTACAAGCTCAAGATTATATGACATTACTTAAAGATAATTTATTGACTACCCGAGCCGCAGATGGTCTTCTAGAACAAGATGTGGAGGAGTTATCTACATATAACCAATATCTATCAAGAAAAAATGGAGTAGTTCACCTTTATGCAATTCAAAAAGTAAACGGAATTGAAGTATTTAACGGTAATGTTTCGGCGGCTTTTAAAGGAGAGCAAATTGTACATATTGGAGATAATTTAAGAAGAGGCATTGTAGGTAGCGTTAATGCTACAACTCCTGTTCTTTCTCCATTACAAGCTGCAACAACAGCTTCTGAATTGTTGGGAGCAGGAAATGCTAACTTTTCAATTTTGGAAACCATTTCGGGTCAAGAGGTGCTACTCAATCAAGGAGGAGTATCTTTTGATAATGTACCTGTAAAATTGGTGTATCAAACTACGGAGGATAATCAATTAAAACTCGCGTGGGATCTTAGTATACACATGACCAATCAACCACATTGGTATAGTGTAAGAATTGATGCACTTACGGGTGAATTATTAAATCAACAAGATTGGATTGTTAGTTGCACATTTGATTCACATAAGCATGGCAACACCACGAGTGTTGCTAGCAAAGAGTCGGAAGAAGTTTTTGGCTTTGCTCAAGAAGCAGCGAGTGTTGCGCTAGCAGGGGAGCAATACAATGTTTTTCCTATGCCATTAGAGAGCCCTAACCACGGGGCTAATGAACTAGTGGTAGATCCACAAGATCTTGAAGCCTCACCTTTTGGATGGCACGATACAGATGGGGTAGAAGGAGCAGAATTTACAATTACAAGAGGGAATAATGTACTAGCATCAGATGATATTGATGCAGATAATAATCCAGGTTTTTCGCCAGATGGCGGAGCGGCTTTAGATTTTAATTTTGAATATCAATTTGACACCGCACCGGTAAACATGTTAGATGCGGTTACTACCAATCTATTTTATTGGAACAATATACTGCATGATGTGATGTATCAATATGGTTTTGATGAGGTTTCGGGGAATTTCCAGCAGACTAATTATACAGGTGAAGGAGCAGGAAATGATTTTGTTTTTGCAGATTCTCAAGATGGTGGAGGTTTAAATAACGCTACTTTTGGGACGCCTCCAGACGGTTCTAATCCTAGGATGAGCATGTTCTTATGGAGTGCGGCAGGAGATCCCGGAGAGGCCTTAACGATTAATGGAGGAACTTTAGATGGAGGTTATTTAGGTGTGCCAGCTGGGTTTGGTGCTCCATTACCAGAAGATACGCCACTCGTTGGAGATTTAGCCTTATCCGAGGATAACAATGATGGAGGTGTTTCTACAGATGAGATAGATGCCTGTGATACCATTATAAACGGAGCAGACTTAAATGGTAAGATTGCTGTGATACGAAGAGGAGAATGTGAGTTTGGATTTAAAGTACTTGCGGCGGAGAATGAAGGAGCTATTGCTGTTATTATGGTTAATAACGTCGCAGATGATCCAATAGCAATGGGAGCAGGCGCTGTTGGAAATCAGGTTACAATACCAAGCATTATGGTGACACAAGCAGATGGAGAAGCAATAATTGCTGCTTTACAAGCTGGAGAAATGATTAATGTTTCATTGCTTAATGCAGGGCCATACCAGTTAGATGGTAGTTTGGATAACGGAATTATAGCGCACGAATATGGACACGGTATCTCAAACAGATTAACAGGAGGGCCTGCTGCTGCAAGTTGTTTATTTAATGATGAACAAATGGGAGAAGGATGGTCAGATTATTTTGGACTCATCCTTACAATGAATCCGGATGATTTTGCTGAAGAAGCAAGGGGCATAGGGACATATGCTACGGGACAACCTGTAGATGGTCCAGGGATTAGACCAGCACCTTACAGTACAGATTTTGCAGTAAATGACCTTACTTATGGAGACACCAATAATACAGCAGCTATTTCTCAACCGCACGGTATCGGTACTGTATGGTCTACTATGTTGTGGGACATGACCTGGATGCTTATTGATGAGTACGGTTTTGATGAAGATATTTACAATGGTACAGGAGGAAATAATATCGCCTTGCAGTTGGTTATCGATGGTCTAAAGTTACAGTCATGTAATCCTGGATTTGTTGATGGTAGAGACGGTATACTTGCAGCGGTAGATATTAATACAATGATTGCAGACGAGGATAAAGCAACCATAAAATGTTCTGTATGGGGCGTTTTTGCAACAAGAGGTCTAGGAGTAAGTGCGCAGCAAGGCAGTAAATTTAGTCGTACAGATCAGGTAGAAGCTTTTGATACACCTGCGGTAGATGATCCTGAGAGCCCTTGTTTTGACGCTTCATTAGGAGTGCAAGATTTAGCCTCAACAACATTTAGTGTATTCCCTAACCCATCTAACGGTGAAGTAACGATTAACGTTGCAGCGAGTTTAGGAGAAGGTCAGATTAGTATTTTTGATCTTAATGGTCGGAAGATATTTGAGCAAAATGCGTTGTTAGAAGGCTCGCTAAATGTGAATGCAAGCAACCTGTCTAGAGGTGTTTATTTGATGCAATTACAGACAGCTACGATATCAGAAACTACAAAGCTGATTATTAGATAACAAATGAATTTATGTAGATTATAAAAAGGAGAGACTCGCGTCTCTCCTTTTTATTTTGAAGATTCTAGAAGTATTTTCTTGATAGAATTTATAGAAATACCAGCTTCTTCTTGAAGTTGTTCAGTAGTGCCATGAGGGAAAAACTCATCATCAAGACCTAGTGTAATGATATTTCCTTTATACGCTTTCGCGAAAGCATAATCTGTCACACTGCTTCCCAAGCCGCCTATTTTTGATCCGTCTTCTACAGTGATAATGGTTTGATACTTACTAAAAATCGTATCTAGGAGTTGCGTGTCTAAAGGTTTTAAAAATATCATATTATAGATGCTCACTTCTTTAGAAATCTGCAAAACCGCTTCTTTAGCATTTTCTATTATAGCTCCTAAACAAACAACAGCTATATTGACTCCAAGTGCTATTTGTTCTCCTTGGCCTATGGGTAATTCTTTAAATGGCTGTTGCCAATCCAAAAGGGACCCTCTGCCTCTCGGATATCTTATCGCGATAGGTCCTTTTAGATCCTTTTGTACTGTGTACAATATGTTTCGTAGCTCAATCTCATTGCTTGGTGCGCAAATGGTAAGATTAGGCACACAGTTCAGATAGGATAGGTCAAAAGCGCCGTGATGGGTAGCCCCATCTTGACCCACAAGACCCGCTCTGTCGATACAGAAAATAACAGGAAGATTTTGCAAAGCAACATCATGAATTACTTGATCATAAGCTCGTTGTAAAAATGTAGAGTAGATCGTGCAATACACCACTTTACCTTGTGTCGCTAGGCCTGCGGCAAGTGTCACCGCATGTTGCTCTGCAATTCCTACATCGAGTGCACGGTCAGGGAAGGCCTCCATCATATATTTTAGGGAACTACCTGTGGGCATTGCTGGAGTAATTCCTATTATATTTTTGTTTTCTCTAGCTAGTTCAACCAATGTTTTTCCAAAAACATCCTGATATTTTGGAGGTTGAGATATTGTCTTTTTTGCAGCGAGCGCACCTGTTTTTGCATCAAATTTACCTGGAGCGTGATATGTGACCTGGTGTTTTTCTGCTAGGGCGAGCCCTTTACCTTTTGTGGTAATTACATGTAAAAACTTGGGGCCTTTGGTGTTTTTAAGTTTTTGCAGTGTATGTAACACTTCTCCTAGATTGTGCCCATCAATAGGTCCCGAATAATTAAAATTTAAGGCCTCAAAAATATTTTCTTGTCTTGCAGTGCCTTTCTTTACATTAGTTAAGTATTGTTTCAGTGCTCCTACACTAGGGTCTATTCCAATAGCATTATCATTTAAAATAACCAATAAGTTGGCATCCGTTACTCCTGCGTGATTTAACCCTTCAAAAGCCATTCCACTAGCGATTGAAGCGTCTCCGATTACAGCAATATGATGGCGATTAAATTTCCCATCTAGTTGAGAGGCCAGAGCCATCCCTAAGGCGGCAGAAATGGAGGTGCTACTATGTCCAGTACCAAAGGTATCGTAAGGACTTTCTGTTATTTTTGGAAAGCCGCTTATGCCATCAAGTTGCCTATTGGTGTGAAATACATCTTTTCTACCTGTAAGGATTTTGTGTCCGTAGGCTTGATGCCCAACATCCCAAATAAGTTTATCGTCTGGAGTATTAAATACGTAGTGTAGGGCAATCGTAAGTTCTATTACTCCCAAGCTTGCACCAAGATGACCTTCTTTAGTCGCTACAATATCAATAATAAACGACCTTAATTCTTGAGCTAGATGCTCTAACTGTTGGCGTGAGAAGGTTCTAAAATCTTCAGGATATTGTATGGTATCTAATAGCTTTTGTGCCATATGGTAAAGGTACGTCTTGATATTGTATTTTTGAATATCAAATATATCCTATGATAGCGCCTTATGATGACACTTATTTTATGAAGCGGGCCCTTGCAGAGGCGCAAGAGGCCTATGAAAAAGGCGAGGTGCCCGTAGGAGCAGTAGTGGTTGTAAATAATACGATTATTGCTCGAGCTCATAACCTTACGGAGCGTCTTAATGATGTAACGGCGCACGCAGAGATGCAGGCTATTACTGCTGCCGCTAGTTATTTAGGAGGCAAGTATCTTACTAAGTGTACCATGTATATAACACTAGAGCCTTGCCAGATGTGTGCAGGGGCTCTATATTGGAGTCAGTTGGATAGAATAGTATATGCGGCAAAAGATGAAACGAGAGGTTTTAAGAAAATGGGTACGCAAGTGCATCCAAAGACCCAGGTAGAAGGTGGTGTCCTAGAAAAGGAGGCGAGTGCACTCTTAAAGCGTTTCTTTATAGAAAAGCGTAATCTGAATTAGTAAGCTACTGTCTGCCGAACATGCAGGTTTTCGAAATCGAGCTCGCGAGATTCACGACTAAAATTAGAGCGAGGCGTTAAAGCAGATACCTACCCAAAATATATGGCATAAAAAAAGCTCACTTTTAAAGTGAGCCTTTGCAATCGTAAAAAAATCTATATCATTACAGTACACGTACTTGTGCAGCTGTCATTCCTTTTCTTCCTTCTTCTTCTACGTACTCAACTTTGTCTCCTTCGTTGATAGTTTCACCATTAAGACCTGTAACGTGTACAAAGATGTCTTTACCGGTATCGTCATTAGTTATAAAACCATAACCTTTAGACTCATTGAAAAATTTAACTGTTCCTTCCATTATAAAAAATAAGTAATTAATAAAGTGCAAAACTACGTCTTTATAATTAAAGATACGGTTGCTTCTATGTTTTATTTGTGTAAACTTACTGTTTTTCAGTAGGTTTTGACTCATTATAAGCCTTCATGCGCTTAAATGCTTCATCTGTAAGCATATAATCTGCAACCTTTCGGTCTTTCCACCTGTGGTAAATAAAAGTGGGCATTAGAATAAAAAAGCCTCCTCCTACAGACAGTCCTATACATTTATGACCTAAAGCGGCATCTCCATTTGTAAGCAAATAAAAACCTACTCCCATTAAGATGGCAAGTGTAAAAAATAGTAATATGATAAACCAGCGTCTTAGTTTATGCACGTAAGCTTAGGTTTAATTCTTCCAGTTGCTCCTCGTCTATAGGTGATGGTGCATCGATCATTACATCACGTCCACTATTGTTTTTAGGGAATGCGATAAAGTCACGTATCGTTTCTTGTCCTCCTAAAATAGCTACAAGCCTATCAAGACCAAAGGCTAGTCCTCCGTGTGGCGGCGCACCATATTCAAAGGCATCCATTAGGAAGCCAAACTGTGCTTTTGCCTCTTCTTCAGAAAAGCCAAGATGTTTAAGCATTATAGCTTGTGTTTCTTTATCGTGTATACGTATGGATCCTCCTCCTATTTCATTACCGTTAAGTACAAGATCATAAGCATTTGCTTTTACTTCACCTGGCTTAGAATCTAGTAATTCAATTTGTCCTGGTTTAGGAGAGGTAAACGGGTGGTGCATCGCGTGGTAGTGTCCTGTTTCTTCATCTAACTCTAATAATGGAAAATCTACTACCCATAGTGGCGCAAACTCATCTGGTTTACGTAGGCCTAATCTTTCGGCTAGTTCCATACGGAGTGCACTTAGCTGTGCTCTTACTTTGTTAGTTTCTCCAGATAAAATACAGATGAGGTCACCAGGTTTTGCTCCTGTAGCTTCTGCCCATTGGGCAAGATCTTCTTGATCGTAAAATTTATCTACAGAAGACTTGAAGCTTCCATCGTCATTAATGCGGCAATAGACCATTCCTAAAGCGCCTACTTGAGGACGTTTTACCCAGTCTATCAGTTTGTCTATTTCTTTACGAGTAAAGTTATTAGCTCCAGGAACCGCAATTCCTACGACTAGCTCTGCGTTGTTAAAGACGTTAAATTCTTTATGTTGTGCTACGTTATTAAGCTCTCCAAACTGCATTCCAAAGCGAATGTCTGGTTTATCATTGCCATATAGTCTCATCGCATCATCATACTGCATACGAGGGAATTCTCCTATTTCAACACCATTTACTTCTTTAAGTAGATGTCTCGTGAGTCCTTCAAAAACATTAAGAATGTCTTCTTGCTCTACAAATGCCATCTCGCAGTCTATCTGTGTAAACTCTGGCTGGCGATCTGCACGGAGATCTTCATCTCTAAAACATTTTACAATCTGGAAGTACTTATCCATACCACCTACCATAAGCAATTGCTTAAAGGTTTGAGGTGACTGTGGTAACGCATAAAATTGACCTTCGTTCATACGAGAAGGCACTACAAAATCACGGGCTCCTTCTGGAGTAGATTTTATAAGGTACGGTGTCTCTACTTCAATAAAGTCTTGGTCAGAAAGGTATTTACGCACCTCCATCGCGACTTTATGTCTAAAGATAAGACTGTTTTTTACAGGGTTCCTACGTATATCAAGATATCTGTACTTCATGCGGATATCTTCGCCGCCGTCTGTCTCGTCTTCTATAGTAAAAGGAGGGAGTAGGGCTTCATTGAGTATCGTTAGTTTTGAAACTAAAATCTCTATGTCTCCCGTTGGGATATTCGGGTTTTTAGAATCGCGCTCTACAACAGTTCCAGTTACTTGTATTACAAACTCTCGTCCTAGCTTACGTGCTTCTTCGATAAGGGTTTTATCTGTGCGCTCTTCATCAAATACAAGTTGCGTCATACCATAACGGTCTCGTAGGTCTACCCAAATGATAAATCCTTTGTCACGAGATTTTTGCACCCATCCAGCTAGGGTTACTTCTTTATTTACATCTGTAGCACGCAGGCTACCATTGTTGTGCGTTCTATACATAGTGTGTTCTTGTAATCTATTGCAAAAATAGGAAGATGTCTTTTCTCTAAGGTGGATATAGTTCTTTTTTTTATGTGTTTCAATTGGGTTGAGCACGCTTTCGCGAAAGCGTAAAAAATAAAACCCCAACATTGCTGATGGGGTTGTAAGTTGTAAAGGACTATTACTTTTTATTTACGTCTTTAATATACTTTTCTAGCGCCATTGTCATAGAAGGTGTCTCTGGCGTGGGTGCTTGTATATTTATTTTTAAACCTGCTTCCTTTGCAGCTTTTACTGTTGTATTGCCAAAAACTGCAATGCGTGTATCGTTTTGCTTAAAGTTAGGGAAGTTTTCAAACAAGGATTTTATGCCACTTGGACTAAAGAATACAAGAATGTCGTAAAACACATCTTCTAGATGAGAAAGATCACTTACAACGGTTTTGTAAAAAACAGCTTCTTTCCAGCTTACACCTAATTTATTGAGAGTTTCTGGCACTACAGGCTTCAATTTGTCTGAAGCAGGAAGTAAAAAAGTCTCTGTCTTATGTTTTTTAATAAGCGGTTCCATTTCTTGAAAGGTACGTTTACCTACATATATTTTTCGCTTACGGTATACTACATATTTTTGCAAATAGTAAGCGACTGCCTCGCTCTGGCAAAAATATTTTAAAGAATCAGGTACTTTGAACCGCATTTCTTCTGCAATTCTAAAAAAATGATCAACTGCATTTCGGCTAGTTAAAATGATAGCCGAGTAGTCATTAAGGTCTACTTTTTGTAGTCTTACTTCTTTACTGGATTCTCCTTCTACGTGAATAAATGGCACAAAGTCAATTTTAACCTTCTGTCTTTGCTCAAGTTCAAAATATGGAGAGTTTTCCACTTTTGGCTTAGGCTGTGATACTAAAATAGTCTTCACTTTCATAAACGCTTTTTTTTACCCCTGTTAATATTCTAAATAAACACTTTATACATAACGTAATAGGGTGCTATTTCGAGAGTGCAAAAATACAAAATAAAATAAGATGGCTGGTGTAATATTTCACTTTGAAATTTTCTAACCGTAAATAGTATGGATAGAGCATAAATGAATATAGAAATGGCCAAGAATATTGAGTAGTAACTCTGGAGATATTCATAATTGTATATAAGAATGGTGCAAAATATGATCAGGATGAGCCCTATAAAATTTTTGAACATTATTTTTCTATAGGTGTAAATTTTTATAAGTTCTTTTAATCCCACCAAGTACCCTATAAATCGCTCTACTACTATTTTTGATAGGTCAAAAATCACATAACCGCACAATATGTAAAAATAAGTGATATACGAGGTCTCTAGATTAACTCCAGCATAATAACAGTACCCAATGTAAATAAATAAGGAGGTTATTATCCATTGGACATAGAGCAAAACATTTGAGAATATGTTTATATAACTATAACCTTTGATGGTATCACTAAAAAATTTGTCAGATGAAATTATTAGTAGAAAATCTTCAAACTTTCTGGGATATATATATTTTAGGACCGCTAATGCAAAAAAGCATCCTGTAATAACAAGAGTGATCCAATCAAGTTGTGTGATATTTCTAATGCCTTGGTCCATCTAAAGGTTTAGGCGTTAAAAATACCATAAATAGCCCTACGAGTTAAATATCTTCACTAATAAAATACCTACTTTTGTTGTAAAGTGTATTCTATGGCAGACGCTCTAGTCGTTATACCAACGTACAATGAGATTGAAAATATTGAAAGACTTGTGCGTAATATAGTTGCGTTGCAAAGAGATTTTCATATCCTAGTTGTAGACGATGGTTCTCCAGACGGAACTGGGGCCAAAATAAAAGAATTGCAACAAGCATTTCCTGATAGTTTACATTTACTCTCCAGAAAGGGGAAAATGGGATTGGGAACAGCTTACATTGCGGGATTTAAGTGGGCTTTGAAGAAATCATACGAATACATTTTTGAAATGGACGCAGATTTTTCTCATAATCCAAACGATCTTATAAGGCTTTATAATGCCTGTTATAAGGACGGAGCTGATGTGTCAATAGGGTCTAGGTATATTACAGGTGTTAATGTAGTAAATTGGCCCATGGGGAGAGTGCTTTTGTCTTGGGGAGCCTCTAAGTATGTGAGACTTATCACGGGTCTTCCTATTTATGATACCACAGCAGGTTTTATGTGTTACAAAAAAAAGGTGCTGCAGAGTTTAGATTTAGACAACATTAAATTTGTAGGATATGCTTTTCAGATTGAAATGAAGTACAAGGCATATATAAAAGGATGGACTATGAAGGAAGTGCCTGTTATCTTTACAGATAGAACAAAAGGCCAAAGTAAAATGAGTTCTGGAATTATATCGGAAGCCGTCTTTGGTGTGCTAAAGTTGCGATTAAAACATGTATTTAAGAAACTAACCTAATGGATATTATATTAATAAAAGATGCGCATATTGTTAATGAGGGTACGATACAAAAAGGAGATATACTTATAGAAAATGGGGTCATTGTAGAGATTGCAGAGAGTATAAGTGCAAAAAGCTCTGATGTTAATGTATTTGATGCAGAGGGAAAACATATAATTCCAGGCATTATAGACGATCAAGTGCATTTTAGAGAGCCGGGCTTGACACACAAAGCAACAATAGGCACAGAGTCTAAAGCGGCTATAGCTGGAGGCATTACTTCTTTTATTGAGATGCCTAATACAAACCCTCAGAGTACTACTGTAGAGCTGATAGAACAAAAGTTTGAGATCGCGTCAAAAACTTCGTATGCTAACTATTCATTTATGTTCGGAGGGACAAATGATAATCTTGAAGAAATACTAAGAGTAGATCAAAAGTCAGTCGCAGGACTCAAGCTTTTTTTAGGAAGTTCGACTGGAAATATGCTTGTAGATGATGAGGAAGTTTTGAGAGAAATATTTTCTTCTACCGATATGGTGATTTCCGTTCACTGTGAAGATGAAGAAACAATTCGAAAAAACACAGCCATTTATAAGGAACGCTATGGAGAGGATATCCCTATGCAGTTTCATCCTATAATACGTAGTGAAGAAGCATGCTACATTTCTTCGTCTAGAGCTATAGAACTGGCAAAAGAAACGGGAGCAAGACTTCATGTGTTTCACCTGTCTACCGGAAAGGAGACAGCGCTTTTTGATAACATAAAACCTCTTGCAGATAAACAAATCACCTCAGAAGTATGTATACATCATTTGTGGTTTTCTGATGAAGATTATGAGGAAAAAGGAAGCTTTATTAAGTGGAATCCAGCAGTAAAAAAACCATCTGACAGAGAAGCCTTGCTAAAAGCACTTTTAGATGATAGAATAGATGTAATTGCAACAGATCACGCCCCACATACGCTAGAAGAAAAGAATAATGTATATACTAAAGCTCCTAGTGGGGGACCTCTAGTGCAACATGCACTTCCTGCAATGCTCGAGTTTTATCATCAAGGAAAAATTTCTTTAGAAAAGATTGTAGAAAAGATGTGTCATAATCCAGCGATACTCTTTGATGTAGAAAAGAGGGGTTATATTAAAACTGGTTATAAGGCAGATCTTGTTCTTATAGACCTTAATGCTCCTTGGACTGTAAATAAAGATAATATTCTTTATAAGTGCGGATGGTCTCCTTTTGAAGGAACAACCTTTACCTCTAGAGTCACACATACATTTGTAAACGGTAAGCTTGCTTATAAAAACTTTAAAGTGTACGAAGGTTTACATGGTGAAAGACTAACTTTTGACAGATAATGAAAAAAGGAGTCACATTTTTTTTCATATTAATGCTACTTGTGTCTTGCCAGGGAATAGCTCCTATGGAGAAGCCAGATAATTTGATTCCATTAGAAAAGATGGAAGATATTGTTTATGATTTAACCATTATAAACGCAGCTAGAGGTTATAATATTCAGTTGTTTAGTCAGACAGGCTTAAAGCCAGAATCTCATATTTTTGAAAAGTATGATATAGATAGTTTGCAATATGCAACAAGTATTGTGTACTACAGTGCTGATGTAGAGGAGTATAAACAACTTATAATGAAGGTGCAACAAAGAGTGGCTGGTGAGTTTAAAGTTGTAGATTCTATTAATAAAGAAGAAAAGCGCATTAAAGATTCTATTCGCAGTGCGAGGGGAGAAAAATTAAGAAAAAAGAAAGATAGTATTATTCAAGCGAAGAACAGTGCTGGGCGCGTGATTCCAAAGACTGTTATTGAACAGTAAAACTACAGTATTGTTTTCTGGTAATAGGTTGAGATCCTTTTAATCGTTCTTTCTATTGGTATAGGATCAAAAGAAAGTGCCTCCTTAATCTTAATGTTTGAGAAATGAGAAGTTGTTTGTAAACTTTTAATCATTGGCCTAGTTAGTTTTCTTTCTCTTTTAATAGGTCCAATACATAGATCAAGAAAACGGAGAATCTTTAAGAATCTGGTAGACAATACTTTTTTTGGCGGTTTTAGATCTAAAGAACCAGCAATTTTCTCAAGTATAAATTGAAAAGAATGATTACTTGATATTGCCACATAACGCTCATTGTATAAGGTACTTCTCATGCCCTTAATCATAACATCAATTAGATCTTTTACATCAATAAATGCAGTGCCTCCTATAGGGTAGTAACGAGCACTTTTCATAATTCTCTTAAACAGTAAACCACTTCCTTCATCAAGAGGCCCTTCACCCAAGATCACACCAGGATTAAAAATGAGCACTTTGAGCCCTTCCTGAGAGGCTCGCCATACTTCTGTTTCTGCACCATATTTGGAGATGGCATAGACAGAGTTATCTTCGTTGGGGTCCCAATGATTATCTTCGTTTATGGGGGTATTAGGCAGTTTTCCTAAGGAGGCAATAGTACTTAAATGGCATAATTTTGTAACAGAATGGGTCAGGCATAAATTAACCACATTTGCCGTACCTTCCACATTGGTCTTTATCAATACTTCAAAATCATATGGATCAAATGAAATAAGAGCGGCACAATGATATACCGTTTTTACATCTTTAAAAGCGATTTCCAAAGAGGGAATGTCAGTAAGATCTGCCTGAATCCAGTTTATTTTTGAGAAATGTGATTCCGCTTTCGCGAAAGCGAACAACGCCTCAATTCTCTTTACCCTAGATTCTGATCGATATATTGCTTTCACTTGCACATTTTCTTGTGTAAGCTTAAGTAAAAGATGACTTCCTACAAGTCCTGTTCCTCCGGTAACTAAAATCATAGGTTAAAGATACGAGGGATGAAAGAGATATTACAGTTTTAGGTGGTAATTTAGAATGATCTATCACGCAATAATTATATTTGCTCCTCGAAAATGAAAAATAGAACTATGAGCAAGAATTTTGTTGAAGAACTACAATGGAGAGGGATGGTACACGATGCGATGCCTGGCACCGAAGAACATTTAATGGAGGCAATGCGTAGTGCCTATGTAGGATTTGATCCTACGGCAGACTCTTTGCACATAGGAAATCTTGTTCCTATAATGTTATTAGCTCATTTTCAAAGGACAGGGCACAAGCCGGTGGCACTTGTAGGAGGAGCTACGGGAATGATAGGGGATCCTTCAGGAAAATCTTCCGAACGGAACTTACTAGATGAAAAGACTTTACGTCATAATCAAGAGTGCGTAAGAGCTCAATTGTCACAGTTTTTAGATTTTACATCTGGAGCTAAAAATGAAGCTGTGATGGTAAACAACTATGACTGGATGAAAGAGTTTTCTTTTCTAGACTTTATTAGAGACGTGGGCAAACATATTACTGTAAATTATATGATGGCGAAGGACTCCGTAAGAAATAGACTTTCTGGTGAGAGTGCAGATGGTATGTCTTTTACAGAATTCACCTACCAACTCGTACAAGGCTATGATTTTTTACATCTGTATCAAAATAATGCTTGCTCTTTACAAATGGGGGGGAGTGACCAGTGGGGTAATATTACCACAGGTACAGAATTAATACGACGTATAGGAGGAGGAAAGGGCTATGCACTTACCTGTCCGCTAATAACAAAGTCCGACGGAAGTAAGTTTGGAAAAAGTGAGGGAGGCAATGTTTGGTTAGATGCAAATCGTACCTCACCATATAAATTTTATCAGTACTGGCTTAACACTAGTGATGAGGATGCAGAGAAATACATCAAAATTTTTACCTTTTTAAATCAAAAAGAAATAGAAGCACTAATCGAAGTGCATAAGGAAGCACCGCATCAGAGAGCGCTCCAAAAAAAGCTGGCAGAAGAAGTGACAGTTACCGTTCATGGAGAAGAGGCATTAGAGAATGCGGTTAAAGCATCTAACATCCTCTTTGGAAGATCTACTGGAGATGACCTGAAAGATCTTGATGAAGCGACATTTTTAGACGTTTTTGAAGGAGTCCCTCAAGCAGAAGTTGCAATAGCAGATATAGAGAGTGGTTTGGATATGATAGGTGCTCTTGCAGAGAAAACAGGATTTTTAAAATCTAACGGAGAAGCACGGCGCGCACTCAAGGAAAATTCTATTTCTGTTAATAAGACTAAGGTAAATGAGGGTTTTGTAATAAAAAAAGAGCATTTAATAAGTGATACATTTATTCTCTTACAAAGAGGGAAGAAAAACTATTTTATCATAAGAGCGGTTTAAAAACAAAAACCCCAGTGGCAAGATGCTCACTGGGGTTTTTTAACTAACTAACCAATCAATTATGAATAATATTATTAATGTTTGTGCTGTACTTTAGTCCAAGCAGCATCTGCTTGTCCTTTTAATTTTTCTGGCCCTTCTTCAATCCAGCTTTCTAGCGTGTTTACTCCCCAAGAGTTGTAGAAGAGATATAGTTTACCATCGCGTATCTCAAAAGTTTCTGGATCAACACTTACTTTTTTACCCTTATCTGCTACTGCATATGCACAGTACCCGCCATACTGAGGGATAAACTGAGTAGGGTTTGCCTTAAACTTGTCAAGATTTGCTTGGCTTACAAATTTATATTTGACTCCATCGTGGGATGTGGTGTAGGCTTTATTACCTTCAATGGCTTTGTTGTTGAAATATTCGGTAACATCATATCCCTCTGCTACATACCCTTTTTTTAAATTATAATCTACTTGCTGGGCACTGGCGTTAAGCCCTATGAGGAATACTAAAATTAATGCTGCTGTCTTCATCTTGATTATTTGTTTGTTGCACATTGAGTCGAACTAAAAAGAAAACATTACAAAAAGGCGCTAAAAAATTAGAGCACCATTAAGTTGCATCCTCGTATATCAGAATTGTCAAATCTTCCAGCTACTGTAAATGAACCATCTTGAGCTACTTTACCTAGATCTTTTGTTGCGATAAACGAACAAGAATGTAGGTTTGCAAGATCTATTATAGAAAGTCCTCCGGTTTTATTGGCTGGAAGCAGTGTAAAAGGATCTTCAGGATCTCTTGCCATAACTTTCATCCAAGGAGGTGTTGTAAAAATACCTTTGCCTTTTGAATAAGCCTGAGAAAATAACTCGGTCATTCCATACTCACTGTGAATGGTAGAAACTCCAAATCCCTCTTTTAGAATTGTATGTAATTCTTCTCTTATAAGTTCTTTTCGCCTTCCTTTCATACCTCCGGTTTCCATAACAAGAGTATTTTTTAGGTTAAAAGAGTTTGTGTTCAAAAGATCTAATAGGGCAAAGCTCACCCCTATAAGTAGTGTTTTTTGACCTTGGTCTTCAAGAGTTTTTATTTTTTCGCTTAAAGCGAAAAAATCATTTAAATAGAATCCGCTATGGGCATTGTTAGAAGTCTTAATGAGATGATCAACCATATAGACTAAGGATGAGCCTTCCCGTTCTAGATAATTGGGTAACAGGGCAAGAATTGCATACTCTCTTATGTCTCCATAAGTGAGCTGGAAGCCTTGAGTAAAGCTCTGTATATAATCTTCTAAGTTTGAAACGTAGTGCTTGCTCACAGTCGTTTGAGACGTCCCACTACTTATAAAATAAAAAGGTGGGTTTGTTTTTTGAGTGTGAACTGCGTGTGTTTTGAAAAACTCAACAGGAAGAAAAGGTATTTTTTTTATGGTCGTTACATCAGATGGATGAACGTATAGCAAGTCGCAAAAAGAACGGTACACTTGATTATTTTCAAATTGATATTGAAATACCTCTAAGGCACACTTGGTGAATTGTGCGGAGTCTTTAATAGAAAGTATGTCATTCATTTCAATCATCGCTCACAAAGGTATAAAACAAAAGCGCCCTTCTAAAGAAGAGCGCTTGCTATAAATAAGATAATTAATCTTATTTGATAATTAATTTTGCCACAGCTGGAGCATTGTCTTGTGTTATTTGTAACACGTATAATCCAGGAGCCAGATTACTTACATCAAGTGTTGTGTTTACAGTTGTGCTTAGCACTTTTTTTCCAGTAATGTCAAATATCTCTACTTCTTTTTGAGCAGTACTTGTTCCTTGGATAGAAACAAAAGTACTAGCAGGGTTAGGGTATATAGACAGCCCTTGAATAGTGTTCTCACCTACAGATAAAAATTCTGAAATATCACTAGCCTCTCTCGCAGTGATAAAAAAGTCTCCATTATTACGTTCTGTAATGATACCTGCAACATTGCTTTCTACCGTAGGAACAGCTTGTCCTATATAATCTGCATCAAAGAAAGAAGTTCTAAAAATATAATCTCCAGTAGGAGTTGTAAGTGCATATTCTTGTCCAGTCTCCCAATTAGGGACAGTGTTGTCAATAAACACTTGCTCTATCTCTACATACTCAGATTCATAATCATTTGGGTTTGCTGTTAATTCTGCCGCAGTTACAGTCTGAGCTTCTATAGCATTGCCTGTTGAGGTCGCTGCGCCAGGATCTTCTACAGGAGAGAATTGTAACATACCATTAAAGTCACTTAAGATTCCTTTGATACCTGTTAGACCATCACCTACTGCATACGTAGTAGTCACCACACCAGGATTATCATCAATTAAAATACCGGCAGTGGCATCTTCTATAAATTTTTGATTTCTAAAATCTTGTTGGAAAGTAAGAACTGCTTCACCGGTAAGAGTGTATTCTTCTCCTAGAGTTCCAGCTCTTAATTCTGCAAGGTTTGCCGCTACTAAAGGTGCGTTACAAGAAGGTGTTGTAATATCTTGAGAAATATCACAAGAAGCACTTGTTATGCTTAACGTTACTGTAGATGCTTCCGAAACATTTTCTAAAAGAATCGTTCCTTCTGCTACTGTAGATGGGTCATCTCCTGCAATAGTTCCTCCTCCAGTTACAGTAATTACATAATTTTCTGTTCCACCTCCGGTGTAGGCTATGGTCGTTGTGGTGCTATCTTGTCCATCAGTTTCTGAATCACAAGTTGTTTCAATAGTTCCTAAAAGTAATGGACACGTAGATGTACTCTCTATATCTGCAGCATTACGAGCCGTAATAAAATACTCACCGTTATTACGTTCATTTATTATTCCTGAGATAGTAGCCTCGGCAGGTACGGGTTGCCCTACATAATCTACATCAAAAAAAGTTACTCTAAACATATAATTCCCATCTGTATTGGAAATAGGATATTCTAGACCATTCTCCCAATTCGTGCTAGGTGTATTGTCAATTGCAACCATTTCTACAGTTACATATTCTGACTCGTAATCATTTGGGGCTGCATTAAGATCTGCGATACTTACTATTTGCGGAGTCACTGCATTTCCTGTGGAGCTTGCTGCTCCTGGATCTTCTGTTGGAATAAACTGTAACATTCCATTAAAGCTGCCAAGAGTTCCTGTTATTGAAGTGATTCCATCACCTAAGTTATAGGCAGAGGTAATTACCCCTGGATTATCATCTATAAGAATTGCAGCTGTCGCATCTTCTATAAATTTCTGATTTCTAAAATCTTGTTGAAAGGTAAGTACGGCTTCTCCAGTAAGTGTATAGGCCATACCTTCTGTACTAGCCCTTAGCGCAGCTATTGTTGCTACCTCTGTAGGTCCATCTACAGTACAATCGCTTTCCGCTCTTAATGTTGGTACTGCAGTACAATATGTTCCATCTGTATCTCTTTGAAGCGAGTCAGTATCTTTTGTTCCATTTGCATTTTCATCGTACTGTGTAGTTTCTCCAAAACCTGTTAAAAGTCCAGAGTCATCTCCATCAGAAGTGTCATATACAATTACATCTATAAGATTTGTGGTGCTAATAGGAGAGTCGTTAGGCCAGTCTGCAGCACTACCAGTGTAAACCGCAATAGCATCTGCACCGTTCTGAATAGTATTATCAGTACCCATTATCAGGTCAACACCAGTAACTGTATCTGTGCCTAATACATAAAACCCATTTGCGTCAGTCGATCCAGATAAATCATATGCGGCATAACTTTGATCGTCACTCCCGTTAAACAAGACAACCACCAAGCCATTTAACGACGTGTTAGGGGCCCCAAGAAGTTCAATAAATTCGCCAGTATCTGTGCCTGTCTGATCAGCATCTACTTCGTTAATCACGACTTGACCAAAAGAAATACTTGCAACAAGCAATGCAAGTAAAAGAGTAATTTTTTTCATTATTAGTTTGTTTTTAAAATACCTACAAATATATGAAATTGTGGAGGTTGAGAGGGTAAACTTTCGCGAAAGCGAGCATATTTAACCCATTCTTAATATTAGAAAATAGTCCCTACTGTTTATATATGATATTTTAGATTTCTTAAATAAACTATATTTAACCTATTATAAAGGTGTACGTAACATGAAGAAAAAGGATATAAAAATATTACTTGTAGATGATGAACCGGATATACTTGAAATTGTTGGGTATAATTTGTCTAATGAAGGATACCAAGTTATTACTGGTGAAAATGGAGCAGAGGCTGTAAAATTAGCAAAAAAGCATAAGCCCCACTTGGTAATTCTTGATGTGATGATGCCAGAAATGGATGGGATTGAAGCTTGTGAGCAATTGAGACAGAATCAAGATCTTGAGGACACGATTATCACCTTCTTTACAGCGCGTGGAGAGGACTACTCTCAGATGGCTGGGTTTGATGCAGGAGCAGATGATTATATAACAAAACCTATTAAACCTAAAGTACTTGTGAGTAAGGTGAAAGCTTTACTTAGAAGGCTCAAAGATGATAAAGCCTCTGAGGATATTGTTAAAGTAGGGAATATCGTAATCAATAGGGAAGAGTATAAAATTTTAAAAGGGAAGGAAGAGCTTATACTCCCTAGAAAAGAATTTGAACTGTTGTCCCTGCTCGCTTCCAAGCCTGGAAAAGTCTTTAAAAGAGAAGATATTCTAGATCGTGTATGGGGCAATGAAGTGGTTGTAGGAGGAAGAACTATAGATGTGCATATTAGAAAGTTGAGAGAAAAAATAGGTGACAAGTCCTTTAAAACTATAAAAGGAGTAGGTTATAAGTTTGTAATATAATGGCTTCAGACTCTTTTAAGTCGTATGTATTTGCAATGATGACCTCCCTATACATTGGATTGGTTATAGGTGTAGGACTTTTATTGATCTTTTACTTTAACATACAGTTTAACCTTATGGCTATTGTTGTAATAGCAATTGTTGGGTTTACTTTGTCTTTCCTTATTATCCAGTATCGCGTTCAGAAATATATTTACGAACGATTAAAAAAGATATATGATGATGTTTCTATTCTAGAAGAAGCTAGCTTTCCAGAAGAGCGGATATCCACAGATATGAGCGCACTAGAGCAAGAAGTGCAAAAATTTGCAGAGCGCAAGAGATTAGAAATAGAAGGACTTAGAATTACAGAGGAGTACAGAAAAGAGTTTATGGGTAATGTAGCGCATGAGCTTAAAACCCCTCTTTTTACGGTACAAGGCTATATTTTGACACTTTTAGACGGAGCTATAAAAGATAAAACGGTCCGTAAGAAATACCTTCAGCGGGCAGATAAGGGAGTAGAACGGCTTATTTATTTAGTAAATGACCTAGACATGATCTCAAAATTAGAGGCAGGTGATCTTAACCTAGATTACTCCTATTTTGATATTATAGAAGTCATTAAGAATACGTTTGATTTACTAGAAATGAAGGCGGCAAAGAAAAATGTAACTCTCACCTTTGACCTAGAGTACGACCGGCCTATCCTTGTAAATGCAGACGAAGAACGAATCCAGCAATTACTCACCAATCTTATAGAGAATTCCATTAAGTATGGAAAAGAGAACGGAACCACAGAGGTCAGCGTACAAAACTTGATTCAAAATAAGTTACTTATTAGAGTGACGGATAATGGAGAAGGTATAGATCAAGAATATATCCCAAGACTCTTTGAGCGATTCTTTAGAGTAGATAAGAGTGGCAATAGAAAAGTAGGAGGTTCTGGACTAGGCCTTTCTATTGTGAAGCATATTATTGAGGCGCATGAAGAGAAAATCTATGTTGAAAGTGAATTGGGCGTTGGGTCTGAGTTCTCTTTCACTCTCGAAAAGGCCGAAGAATTGCCTTAAATCAACTTCCTCATCTTTCTCTTTAAAGCCTTTATAAACAGCCACCTTTGCAAGGTCCTTAATCTTAAAATTATCTTGAGTGCTAAAAGGGGCGATACCTTTTTCTTTTAGTCTCTGGGCTAGGTACTCCTGTTCTGCCTGTCCTGGAGTTGGAATAAAAAAAGCTTTTTTTCCTAAACGGGCTAGATCCATGAGTGTCGTGTATCCAGAACGTGATATTATAAATTCACTTTTATGAATAACCTTTTCAAGTTGAGATGTTGTAAGATAGTTTACAATTTCTATTTGACCTTTTTTGGTAAAGACTTGTTCGTCTTCAATGACACCTCGCACCAATAAAACGGGGCCCACATATTTTTTAAATTCTCTTAAAAGAATTTCTTCAAGCAATGTTCGTTGAGGTTCTGGACCAGAAAGTATAGCAGCAGCTTTGTATTCGATGTCTTGATTGCAAGCCTTGAAGCGGCTTAAAGGTCCAATATAACGGATAGAGCTAATGTGCTTTTTAGGGTGCCCTAATGCACCACTAAGATTGTTAGTTTCCTCATAATCTGGCACCCAGCACTCAGTAAATCTTTTAATGAATCTAGTATGTAAGTAGGTAGATAGCCAAGTGGTACTTCCGCTTAAAACTCTCAATTGATGTGTTATAAAAACGGTAGGCACTTTATTACTGTAAAGTCCAAATCTATTATCTGAGATTACACCATCTATGCCGTATTTTTCTATAAGCTCAGCAAGCTTTTTATTTTCGGTTTTAATAGCTTTTACAAAACGTGGGATACTTGCTATAAGTTTTTGTTTTAGACGAGAGCCTTGCGCTGTATAGGAAACATTATAAGAAGGTAACGTTACAGAAGAAAGGCTAGGAAACTCCTTTTTTAGAAGTCCGAGAGCATCACCATCACTTGCAATTATAACCTCGTAGCCATCTTCCTGCAACGCTAGGATGATAGGTATACACCTGGTAGCGTGACCTAATCCCCAGTTTAACGGGGCAACAAGAATGGTTTTTTTTACTTTCATTAATACAAAGGTAGTCTGGTAATGCCTATTTAAAGTTTCCTTAATTTTACCAAAACATTATCAAACACTGTGGGCAGTAAAAATAAGCTTAAGCGCTTTCGCGAAAACGAAACTTTTAAAAACGTAATTCAACCTAAACGGGAGGACCTTGTAGACCAACCTTTTGCTCTTAAAGGTAATTGGAATAAAGACTTTTTCAAAAATGGCAACCCTATTGTTTTAGAATTAGGTTGTGGTAAGGGAGAGTATTCTGTAGAATTGGCAAGAACTTATCCAGAGAAAAACTTTTTAGGGATTGATATCAAAGGGGCGCGTTTTTGGCGTGGTGCAAAAACAGCTTTAGAAGATGGGCTAGATAATGTCGGCTTTATGCGTACCCAGATAGAGCTTGTTGAGTACGCTTTCGCGAAAGCAGAAATATCAGAAATCTGGATTACCTTTCCTGATCCTCAGATCAAGTACAAACGTACCAAGCACAGAATGACCAATACAGAATTCTTACAAAAGTACAAGAACATACTCACTCCAGACGGGACCATTAATCTTAAGACAGACTCAGAGTTTATGCACGGGTATACTTTGGGATTATTACACGGCGAAGGTCACGAGATTTTACACGCAAACCATAATGTGTATAAGAATGAATATTCTCCTAAAGAAGTCACAGGAATCCAGACTTTTTATGAAAAACAATATTTAGAACAAGGAAAACCAATAACTTATATTAAATTTAGAGTGAAATAGCCTAACAACCTGGAAACGACTAAACTTTTCTTAATCACATACTTTGCCGCATTGGCAGGGGTTATTCCTCCTGGACTTATCAATATGTCTGTGGCAAAGACCTGTGTCCAGCACGGGAAGAAAAATGGGATTCTTGTCGCAGTAGGAGCATCTATTGTGGTGCTATTTCAGGCTTGGATTGCAATACAACTAGCTCGATATATTTTTGGAAATCCGTATGTTCAAAATATGCTATTACGCACTGGGATTGTGATTTTTGCTATTATGGCAATCTTCTTTTTTGTGAAGGCAAAAAAAAGCAAAGTAAAACAAGTCAAAGCTTCCAAGCACGCTGGTTTAAAGAGTTTAGGAAAGGGGATGATGGTCTCTGCACTTAACGTCTTACCTATACCTTATTTTTGTGCACTAGGTGTAGGCCTTAACGTAAGCGGTAAGGTAGATTATAATGTGATGGCAATGATTACTTTTATAGCGGCGGCTACTTTAGGTACTTTTACAGCACTCTACCTCTACGCCACCTTTTTTGCAAGAATCAATAAAAAGAGCGCTTCTTTTAATAAGTATTCAAATTACTTTATGGCTGGGCTTATGCTCGTTCTAGTAGTGATTACATTAATGCGCACCCTCTATTTTGAATAATGAATTATTCAGACCAAACGTTAGGATTTTTTGATAAAGTATATGAAGTTGTAAGGCATATACCAGAAGGTAAGGTCACTACCTATGGGGCTATTGCTCGTTACATAGGCTCTGGCGGAAGTTCTAGAATGGTAGGCTGGGCGATGAATGGCGCTGGGCGTTTTCCAGATGTGCCAGCGCACCGTGTTGTGAATCGTATAGGCTTACTTACAGGAAAAATGCACTTTGGCAGCTCTACGGCGATGCAACAAATGCTAGAGGCAGAAGGAGTTGAGGTAAAGGATGATAAGGTGGTCGCTTTTAAAGAGTTGCTCTGGGAACCCACAATCGAGCTGGATGAATATATGTTTTAGGTATGCTTTATCGCTTTGCTTTCCCGATGGTCGTGAACCTTGCCTACCGGCAGGCAGGTCTCACTAGTTCGATTTCGCGAAAGCTACATCTTGCTTGGTCAGAGCAGCTGCTAACCTCTCAATTATACCATAGCTAAAACCTATCTATGGGTTTTTAGAATACCAACTTCGTACCGTATCTTTGTACTTAGATTTAGTCTAGATAAAAGGCTAGTAACATTGCTTGATTAGAAAATGAAATTTAAAAAACAAGATATACTCTCGGCACTTAAAACTATTACTGTTCCCGGAGCGGGAGAGAATATGGTAGATAGTGGTGCAGTGACAAATGTGCTCACCTTTGGTGATGAGGTAATTGTAGATATTACGATCAAAAACCCAACACTGCAAGCACGTAAAAAGACAGAGTCTGAAATTGCCAGAGTGATTAAAGAAAAGGTTTCAGAAAGTGCTTCTGTAAAAATCAACCTTAAAGTAGATGCTCCAGCACCTACAGAGAAAAACGAGATTAAAGGAAAAGCAATTCCAGGTATTAAGAATATTGTAGCCGTCGCGTCTGGTAAAGGCGGTGTAGGGAAATCTACAGTAACGGCAAATATTGCAGTTACCCTTTCTAAAATGGGCTTTAAAGTAGGAATCCTAGATGCCGATATTTACGGACCTTCTGCACCTATTATGTTTGATGTAGTGACAGAAAGACCACTCTCTGTAAATGTAGATGGTAAGTCTAAGATGAAACCTGTAGAGAACTATGGAGTAAAAATCTTATCTATAGGATTCTTTACAAAACCAGATCAAGCCGTCATATGGAGAGGTCCTATGGCTGCAAAGGCATTAAACCAAATGATTTTTGACGCCGCTTGGGGAGAACTGGATTTTCTTTTATTAGATCTACCTCCAGGTACAGGAGATATTCACTTGAGTATCATGCAGTCTTTGCCTATTACGGGAGCGGTTGTGGTAAGTACACCGCAAACGGTTGCCCTAGCAGATGCTAAGAAGGGAGTAGCGATGTTCCAGCAGGATAGCATTAATGTACCTGTTTTAGGGATTGTTGAGAATATGGCATACTTTACGCCAGCAGAGTTGCCAGAGAACAAATATTATATCTTTGGTAAAGAAGGAGCAAGAAACCTGGCGCAAGATCTAGATGTGAGAATGCTAGGAGAGATACCTTTAGTACAAAGTATTCGAGAAGCAGGAGATGTAGGTCGTCCAGCAGCTTTACAAGAAGGTACGGCATTAGAAAAAGCGTTTGAAGATCTTACAAAAAATGTGGTGGAAGAAACGGTACGTCGCAATAATGACTTACCCGCTACAGAAGCAATAAAAATTACAACAATGGCTGGTTGCTCTGCCGTTAAAAATTAAGCTATGACAGATCAAGAATTACAACAAAAAGTAGAAGATGCTCTTAACGAGATTCGCCCTTTTTTACAAAGTGATGGTGGAGATATCGCATTGCTTGGTATAGATGAGGGAACAACAGTAAGAGTCCAGCTAGAAGGAGCTTGTGTAGGTTGCTCTGTGAATCAGATGACCCTTAAGAGCGGTGTTGAGATGACCATTAAAAAGCATGCGCCTCAGATTGAGAGCGTGATTAATGTAGAAGCATAACGCTTTCGCGAAATCGAACTAGTGAGATTCACGGCCATAGGGAGAGCAAAGCGATAAAGCGTACTAAGAAAATTCTATGATCCAGACAGATATACTTATTATTGGGGCAGGGCCTACAGGTCTTTTTGCTGTTTTTGAAGCGGGACTTTTAAAGCTAAAATGCCACTTGATAGACGCACTGCCGCAACCAGGAGGACAGTGTGCCGAAATATATCCTAAAAAACCCATCTACGATATACCTGCATTTCCAGAAGTGCTTGCCGGAGACCTAGTAGATAATCTAATGAAACAAATAGAGCCTTTTCAACCTGGTTTTACGTTAGGAGAACGGGCAGATACTATTGAGAAGTTAGAAGACGGTAGTTTTGTTGTAACCACCAATAAAGGGACAAAACATAACGCTCCTATTGTCGCTATTGCAGGAGGACTAGGGAGTTTTGAACCCCGCAAGCCACAGTTAGAAAATCTTTCGTACTACGAAGACAATGGACTTGCCTATATGATTAAAGATCCTGAGGTATACCGCGATAAAAAAGTGGTAATCGCTGGAGGAGGAGATAGTGCCTTAGACTGGAGTATTTTCTTGGCAGATGTGGCTAGTGAAGTTACATTGGTACACCGTCGCAATGAATTTAGAGGTGCCCTAGATAGTGTAGAAAAAGTACAAGAACTCAAAAACGAAGGCAAGATTAAACTAATCACTCCTGCCGAAATTGTTGCCTTAGAAGGAGCAAATAAGCTAGACGCTGTTCAGGTAAAAAGAGGAGAAGAGGTCACTCGTCTCGAGGTAGATGCATTTATAGCCCTATTTGGACTGGCACCAAAATTAGGTCCCATTGCAGATTGGGGTCTTGAGATCGAGAAAAATGCCATAAAAGTAGATAATAGCCTAGATTATCAAACCAATATACCCGGTATTTATGCCATAGGGGATGTGAATACCTATCCAGGAAAATTAAAATTAATACTTTGCGGTTTTCACGAAGCTACTTTAATGTGTCAGAGCGCCTACCAGCGCATTTTTCCTGACAAGCGCTATGTGATGAAGTATACCACGGTAGGTGGAGTCACAGGTTTCGACGGTAGTAAAAAAGAAGCTCCTAAGGCAGTTGTAAAGGCTATTGAGTAGTGGAACAAGACATTAAAATATATATCACAGACCGTGAAGGCGTTACTCACGATATTGACGCTCCTACAGATATGAATATGAATCTAATGGAAGTAGTTCGCTCCTATGAGCTCGCTCCAGAAGGAACTATAGGTATCTGTGGAGGGATGGCCATGTGTGCATCTTGCCAGTGCTATATAGAAAGTGAACACGAACTTCCAGAGATGTCTGATGACGAAGAGGCTATGCTCGCAGAGGCTTTTAATGTAAAAGACACGAGTAGGTTGGGTTGCCAGTTGCACATAAGTCGTAAAATGGATGGCCTTAAAGTTACTCTCGCGCCAGAAGAGTAAGTTTACTCCGTTTTATAATCAATTAATTTTTGAGGGCCTTCTAGTAATACTCGCATAACCCGTAACGTGCCATCTTCGTGGGTAGCGATGTGCCATTTTATTAGAGAAATTTGACCATTTTCTACCTCAATACCTGTAATACTTCGAGGATGCACACAACTGCCATCATTAAAAAAAGCAATATCTCCAGGTTCTGGAAATCGTGGTCTATGGGTATGACCTACGATAGTCATTAAGTTGCTATTTTCGACAATCCATTTTTTTAAACGACGCTCTACCTTAATAAGTTCTTTATAATTCTTTGCTGGGCTTGTAGGGTCAGAAATACCGAATATTTGAAGAGGTTTCCACAAAACACGTACTAAGAAGCGATTAAACCGCCACCCGTGATAGTTCATCCAATCTGCTTGATGTCCGTGGCACATAAAGATTTCTTGATTTGTATCACAATGTTTTAGAACAATAGCTTCGTGATATTCCAGGTTTTGAAAGAGAATTTCTTCCCTTCCATCTTTGGGATCAAAGTAAGTGCTTAAATGCTTTTTAACATATTTGGGATCACGGTATACCATATCGTGATTGCCATAAATTAGGTGTAATCTATTTTCAAAATGAAACTTTTGTAGTAGCTGGTACACATTTTTATGTGCTTTAAGGATGGTCTCAAAGGAGATGTTTTCCCAAAGCTCATCACCATCTCCTAATTCAAAGTATGAGAAACCTTCTTTATAGTAATGCTGTAAAGCGTGTTGATAGATATTTTCATTACGAGCAAAGTCATCTGCAAAGCTCTTATCTCCTCGGTGGCAATCAGAAAAAAATACAAGCTTATTAGTGTTATCAAAAGAGATAACACGCGCATTTTTGTAAGCTCGGTTGAGACGTTTTCTAGTATTCACGTTTTAAAGATGCATAAAAAAAGTGAGTCAGCCGACTCACTTTATAATTTTTATAAGTGCCTTACTCAAGGTGCAATACTACTTAAATGCGTTTTCACCAGTAATATCTAAACCTGTAATTAATAAATGTATATCGTGAGTTCCCTCATAGGTGATCACACTTTCAAGATTCATCATATGTCTCATAATACTATATTCTCCAGTAATTCCCATACCTCCTAGGATCTGACGAGCTTCGCGTGCAATTTTAATGGCCATATCTACATTGTTACGTTTTGCCATAGAGATTTGGGCTGAGGTAGCTCGATCTTCATTTTTAAGCTGTCCTAAACGTAGTGCAAGTAGTTGTGCTTTTGTGATTTCTGTTATCATCTCAGCAAGTTTCTTCTGTTGTAGCTGGAAAGCAGCGATTGGCTTTCCAAATTGGATACGTTGCTTTGCATATCTAAGTGCCGTATCATAACAATCCATAGCGGCGCCTATCGCTCCCCAAGCGATCCCAAAACGAGCCGAATCTAAACATCCTAACGGAGCTCCTAGACCAGACTTATTAGGCAATAAATTTTCTTTAGGAACCTTTACATCTTGAAAGATTAGCTCACCTGTTGCACTGGCCCGCAATGACCATTTGTTATGAGTTTCTGGAGTAGAGAAACCTTCCATCCCACGTTCTAAAATAAGACCATGTATACGTCCTTCTTCATTCTTAGCCCATACTACGGCAACATTACAAAATGGAGAATTAGAGATCCATAGTTTGGCACCGTTTAAAAGGTAATGGTCACCCATATCTTTGTAGTTTGTTACCATTCCTCCAGGATTAGATCCATGATCGGGTTCTGTAAGTCCAAAAGATCCCATCCACTCTCCAGAGGCGAGTTTAGGCAAGTATTTTTTACGTTGCTCTTCTGTCCCATATTTCCAGATAGGATACATCACAAGAGATGATTGTACGGAAGCTGTAGATCGCACGCCAGAGTCACCACGTTCAATTTCTTGCATGATAAGACCGTATGATATCTGATCTAATCCAGCTCCTCCATACTCTTCTGGAATATAAGGTCCAAAGGCACCTATCTCTGCTAGACCTGGAATTATAGATTTTGGAAATTCAGCTTTTTGCGCAGCTTCTTCTATAATAGGAGAAACATCACGCTTTACCCAAGATCGGGCGGCATCACGTATAAGTTTATGCTCTTCGGTTAGAAGATCATCTAGATTGTAGTAATCTGGTGCTTCAAAAAGATCTGGTTTCATCGTCTCATTTTTTGTAAAATCAAAGGTAACGAAAACGTTTTCTTTGCCCCAAAAATTGAGTTACATTTTAAGATAGAAATCTTTAACAAGCGAGGTATATTCCTCTGTATACTCGTGTCGTGATTTCTCGATAATTAAATGATCTTTGATTACAGGGTTTAGTATGCTCCTGCCTCCCGGCGAGGCAGGTTCGCGAAAGCCAAATTCCATCATACTTCTTTTTATTTCAGAAGTTGGAGTGCCTTGAACTTGGGCGATTCGTCTAGGAAGTAATCCGCCATTTTGTGCTAGTTCAATAAATTCTTTCTCTCTGTTATATGGAAGAATAACCGAAAAACGGCCGTCTGGTGAAAGTAAATTTTGTACAGCTCCTAGCAATAGTTCAAATGGCATAGCACTATCAAAACGGGCATTTTTTCTAGATACAGACATAGGGTTCTCTCCCTCTAGAAGAGATGCCGAAGGCAGAGAGGGTGCCTCGTAAAAAGGAGGGTTGCTCACAATTAAGTCATATTGCTCATCAATTTCTGTGGCAAATTCATACAAATGAGCGTGATAACAGAAGAGGCGGTCGCCCCAGTCACTAGCTTCAAAGTTTTCTGAAGCCTGCTCGTAGGCATCTTCATCCAGTTCTAAGGCGTCTATCGTTTGAGCTGCAGATCGTTGGGCGAGCATCAATGCTATAACTCCTGTGCCTGTGCCTATATCCAGAATGCTCACGGGATGATGTTCAAGAGATGTCCAAGCACCCAGCAAAACGCCATCGGTGCCAATCTTTGCCGCGCAACGGTCTTGAGCTATGGTAAATTGTTTGAATTGGAAGGGTTTCAAAAGCAATTAAACTGTTTTGAAGAGTTAATATTTCTGTTTGGATCGCTGTAATACTCTTTCTCTTATAGAGTCAATTACTTGGTCATTAACAAAAGTAATGACTACAACATTCTCAAACTTGGAGCCGTAAAGTGTTTGACCTGCTTTTTTGGGTATTCTAATTATTGAACGAATCTCTTCTGGTCTCAACACGTTAATGAAGTCTTCTTCTTGAGCGTACAAACCACTATTTATTTCTGAACTTACGGGTATTCCATTAGCTGCAATAAGAACGCAAGATTCAAAATTTCCTTGGATCAATTTTAGTTGATCCTTAATAACGGTCGAGTTTTCAAGCTGATTGATCCATTCACAATCAGTATCTTCTTGACCAAATACAAAGAAAGGTGTTAGTATGAATAGGAAAGTTGCTAAGGTCTTGTTCATCAGGAAAATTTACTTTTCGCGCAAGCGTTTCCCTAAAGATACAAATCAATCAACCCATCAGGTACTTCTAGATGTATCTTTTTGTTGGGACGATCAAGGGTTTTAATAAAATTATCTATCATAGGGATCAAAATCTGAGCGCCGTCTCGATCTATCTCAAAAATAGCTTGAGCCGTCGTGTCGTTTATTCCTGTGATGACACCTATCTCTCCAAAGGAGGTATCTACCGCCGTAAACCCTATAATCTCGTGGTAGTAAAATTTATCGCCTTCTAATGCTGGAAGTAAATCGAGTGGGAGATAGATCCCTGCTCCTATCAAATCTTCTGCATCTTCTTCGGTATCTACATCTTCAAATTTGATACGAAGGAGTGTGGATTTATGAAGTTGTGATCGCTCAATAAAAAATGGAACCAGATTGCGACCAAAGTCTACAAATACCGATTCCATTTCTGTGTATTCTTGAGGTTCGTCTGTATCTAGTTTTGCTAGTAACTCCCCTTTAAAGCTATACTTTCTAACGATTTTACCTAGATAGAAGCATTCTTCTTTCTTCATCGTTAGAACGTTTTTACTCTTCTGAGTCTGCTGCAGCTGCTGCCTCTTCTCCTCCTGGAGTGTCCTCTGCATCTGCCACTACTTCTGGCTCAGGTTGTGCTGCTGCGATACGAGCATCATTCACAGCCTTCTCTGCTGCTAGTGCTTCTGCTTTTGCTTTTTCTGCTGCTTTAGAAAGGTTTCCTTCTTTTGCAGCTACTTTAGCTGCTTTCTCTTCTAACCAAGCTTGAAACTTTTCTTCAGCTTGCTCTTCTGTTAAGGCTCCTTTGCGCACGCCTCCTAAAAGGTGATTCTTAAGCATAGCGCCTTTGTAAGACAATAAACGCTTTGCAGTTTCAGTAGGCTGCGCTCCATTTTGTAACCACGTAACAGAGTTGTCTATATTCAGATCAATCTGTGCTGGGTTTGTATTAGGATTATAAGTTCCTAATTTTTCAAGAAATTTACCATCTCTTTTTGCGCGAGCATCTGCTGCTACGATCCAGTAAAAAGGCTTTCCTTTCTTACCGTGTCTTTGTAATCTAATTTTAACTGACATATACGTTAATTTGTGAGGTACCCGACCTCTGTTTTAATTAAGAGCGCAAAGATATACAATTTTTTAAGTTCAAATAACGTTATTTACTTTTTTACTGTACATTTGCATGTTTAAACTATTTACAAAGATTATGAAACGTTTATTCCTACTGGCTTTAGTGGTCTTAATGATTGCTTCTTGTAGTCAGCAAATAGAATCTAATGGCGCGGCATTTCAAGGCGTAAAAGATTCTGTTTTGTTTAAAGGATTTAATAACAGTGCGGTTATTAACGACGATGGCAGTTTGGCTATAAGAGGATCAAATGGACTAGAGTCTGTAAGACTTCTTGTAACCTCTCTTAATCAAACCAATGTTATTTTTGGCCCAGATGCACTCCCAGGCAATACAGCATCATATACAAGCGAAGAAGGGGTTCTTTTTACCACAAATAATGGTAACGCATCAGGACAGGTAAGTGTTGAGATTAATGGCGATAATACAGTTTCTGGAACGTATAATTTTGTAGCACTTACTGCAAATAGTTCAGATACTGTCACTTTTAGTAGGGGGTTTATTTATGAGGTGCCAATCCTTGGTGAATTATCAGATGACGATCCAGTGCCAGCACAAGACTCTTTTACAGCACGTATCAACACTGTGATTTATAACCCTACCGTTATCAGCACTTCTGTTACGGGTGGAGTGCTCGTTGTTTCTGGAAATACAGCAGATAGGTCCATGTCACTTGTTATGCCAGAGAATATCGCAGCAGGGACCTATGATATTACCTTCGACGGTGCTTATACTGCAGGGTATACTACACCATCTGGCGTATCTAGCGCTACAACTGGATCGTTAACCATTGTGTCTAACGATACTGCAGATAGAAGAATTACAGCAGATTTTATCTTCGATACTCCTGATGGTTTTATCATCACAGACGGTCAATTTTCTGTAGACTATTAAAAAATATACAACTAGAACTAAATATGAAAGCATCCCAGTTAGGATGCTTTTTTTGTGCATAAAAGTTAATAACTCGCTTTCGCGAAAGCATACTCAACCCTATAATATTCCGTACATTTCTTCTTCTAAATTACCCAGCAGATGTACTTGATTTTTGACACAGAAACAACGGGTTTACCTAAGAACTGGAACGCCCCAATAACAGACACAGATAACTGGCCAAGAGCGATACAGATAGCCTGGCAATTGCACGATGCTATGGGTAATGTGATTGAGCATCAAGACTATTTAATAAAGCCAGAAGGGTTTGATATTCCCTATGATGCAGAGCGCATTCATGGAATATCTACAGAATTAGCAGATCGTGATGGTATCTCATTACAAGAGGTACTTGAAAAATTTAACATCGCGCTGTCTAAAACCAAGTTTGTCGTAGGTCAAAATGTAGGTTTTGATGTAAACATAATGGGTGCTGAATTCCATAGACTAAACGTTGGAAACGATTTACAAGAATTACCCGTATTAGACACCTGTACAGAAACTACTGCGCAGCTATGTCAAATTCCTGGAGGTAGAGGAGGTAAGTTCAAGCTACCTACACTCACGGAATTACACAAACATTTATTTGGAGAAGGTTTTGGAGAAGCGCATAATGCTACCGCAGATGTAGAGGCCACTACACGTTGCTTTTTTGAACTAGTGCGCCAGCGTGTTTTTACAATCGAGCAGCTTGATGTACAGCCCGATTATTTTGAAAATTTTTCTCAGGAAAACCCGCAACCTATATCGTTTATAGGGTTAAAACATAGTAACCTCAAGGCGGCTTCAGAGAAGATACGCAGGTCCTTAGAAAAGGAGGAGGCTCCTGCCATTTCTAAAACCGAAATTGCAAATAATGAGGCGCAACTTGCTCAAGTACAGTTTGCACATTTACATAACCACACGCAGTTTTCTATCCTACAGTCTACCGCTAACATAAAGAGTTTGATAGATGCTACGGCAAAACATCATATGCCTGCAGTAGCCATGACGGATACGGGTAATATGATGGGTGCTTTTCATTTTGTAAAAGCTGTTAAAAATCATAACAAAGCGGTAAAAGCAAAAAATGCTGCCTTGGTAGAAGAAGGACAGGAGCCTACGCACAAACCTATCAAAGCTATTGTGGGATGTGAGTTTAATGTATGCCTAGATCACACCAATAAGTCTCAAAAAGACAACGGATATCAGATCGTGATGCTCGCCAAAAATAAAAACGGCTATCACAACCTTGCAAAGATGGCCTCCATCGCGTATACAGATGGATTTTACTATGTGCCACGTATAGACCGAGCAGTAGTAGAGCAATACAAAGAAGACATCATAGTACTTACCGGAAACCTGTACGGAGAAGTGCCTAGTAAGATTTTAAACGTAGGAGAAAAACAAGCAGAAGAAGCGTTGCTCTGGTGGAAAGAACAGTTTGGTGACGATCTTTATGTAGAATTGATGCGTCACGGCCAAGATGATGAAGACAGAGTGATGCCAGTGCTGGTTACGCTTTCGCGAAAGCATAATCTCAAACTTATAGCAACAAATAATACCTTTTATATAGACAAGTCAGATGCCGAAGCACACGACATTTTATTGTGCGTAAAGGATGGTGAGAAAGTGGCGACACCCAAAGGTCGCGGGAGAGGATATCGTTATGGTTTGCCTAATGATGAATATTATTTTAAGAGTGCAGATGAGATGAAATCCCTCTTTAATGATCTTCCAGAAGCCATATTGAATGTAGAAGAAGTAGTCAATAAAATTGAACCTTTTGAACTGGCAAGAGACGTACTCCTACCGGCATTTGATATTCCACAAGAGTTTTTATCCGAGGAAGATGAAATAGATGGCGGTAAACGAGGCGAAAACGCTTATCTCAAACATCTCACGTATGAGGGGGCAAAAAAACGCTATGGTGAGCTTACACCAGAGATTACAGAACGATTGGATTTTGAATTAGACGTCATTGAAAAAACAGGCTACCCTGGGTATTTCTTGATCGTAGAAGATTTTATACGAGAGGCTAGAAATATGGATGTTTCTGTGGGTCCTGGACGTGGGTCTGCAGCGGGAAGTGTGGTGGCATACTGTCTCTGGATTACCAATATAGACCCTATTAAGTATGACTTGCTTTTTGAGCGTTTTTTAAATCCGGATCGTGTGAGTATGCCGGATATCGATATTGATTTTGATGATGAAGGTCGTGGTCGCGTGATGCAGTATGTGATTGATAAATACGGAGCGAATCAAGTAGCACAAATTATCACCTACGGTACAATGGCGGCAAAGTCTTCTATACGAGACACCTCTCGAGCGTTAGATTTGCCCTTGGGAGATGCAGACCGTATTGCAAAGCTCATCCCAAACATGTCTAAGCTTAACAAGATTATAGGCAAGAGTGAGCAAGAGTTGAAAGCTAAGTTTAGAGCAGACGATCTTGTAAAAGTAAATGAGCTGATCAACCTATCAGAAGGAGATGATCTAGAGGGGCAGATGCTCCGTCAAGCAAAACAACTAGAAGGTTCCTTACGTAATACAGGTATACACGCTTGTGGTGTGATTATCACGCCAGATGATATTACCAATTTTGTTCCTGTAGCCACCGCCAAAGATTCTGATCTCTATGTCACACAGTTTGATAACTCCGTAGTAGAAGAAGCAGGACTCCTTAAAATGGATTTCTTGGGGCTCAAAACATTAACGCTTATAAAAGATACCGTAAAACTGGTGAAATACCGTCACGGGATTGAGTTGGATCCAGAGAACTTTCCGTTAGATGATGAAAAGACGTATGAGTTATTCCAACGTGGTGATACGGTAGGAATATTCCAATACGAATCTCCCGGGATGCAAAAACATATGCAGTCACTCAAACCCACAGTTTTTGGGGATCTTATTGCAATGAATGCCTTGTACCGTCCTGGTCCAATGGAATATATTCCTTCCTTCGTACGACGTAAGCACGGAGAAGAGGAGATTGAATATGATCTTCCTGCCATGGAAGAATACCTTAAAGAGACCTACGGGATAACGGTATATCAAGAGCAGGTAATGTTACTGTCCCAGAAACTAGCAAATTTTACAAAGGGTGAGGCAGATGTCCTTCGTAAAGCGATGGGTAAAAAACAAAAGGCGGTACTCGATAAGATGAAGCCTAAATTCATCAAACAAGCAGGAGAAAACGGTCACGATGCAGAGAAGCTAGAAAAAATCTGGACAGACTGGGAGGCCTTTGCGGCCTACGCATTTAATAAGTCCCACTCTACCTGCTATGCTTGGATTGCTTATCAAACAGCATATCTCAAAGCGCACTACCCGGCAGAGTATCTCGCTGCGGTGCTTTCTAACAATATGAGTGACATAAAGCAAGTGACCTTTTTTATGGAAGAAGCAAAGCGTATGGGACTTGAAGTATTAGGCCCAGATGTAAATGAATCTTTTAGAAAGTTTACTGTAAATGATAATGGGGCCATCCGCTTTGGGATGGGAGCCGTAAAGGGAGTAGGGACAGGAGCAGTAGCGACTATTGTTGAGAATAGACAGGAAAGCAAGTACAAATCTGTTTTTGATTTTGCTCGTAGGGTAGATTTACGTGCTGCAAATAAAAAAGCCTTTGAAAGTCTAGCATTAGCCGGAGGTTTTGATGGGTTTTTAGGAACACATAGAGCACAATATTTCCACCACGAGGGAGATGGGATTACTTTTTTAGAAAAGGCAGTAAAATATGGTGCTCGCTATCAAGAAAATGAAAATAGTGCACAAGTAAGCCTTTTTGGAGATGCGAGTGAAGTGCAAATACCAGAACCTGTAGTACCTCCGTGCGAAGAGTGGGGTACGATGGAAAAATTACGTAGAGAGAAAGAAGTAGTAGGGGTATACATTTCGGGGCATCCACTGGATGATTTTAAGACCGAGATGGAAGCTTTTTGTAATGCCACAGTTTCTCATTTTTATAAAATGGGAGAATACGTAAATCGCGAACTTACCTTTGGTGGCGTGATATCAGATGTACAACATCGTATTTCTAAAAACGGAAAAGGATGGGCCGCGTTTACCGTAGAAGATTTTACAGATTCCTTTGAGTTTAGAATGTTTGGAGAGGAGTACCTCAAGCATCGTCACTTTTTAATCCCAAATAGTTTTATACACGCAAAGGTCTTCATTAAAGATGGTTGGACTAACAAAGAAACAGGTAAAAAAGGAGATCCTCGCACACAATTTAATAGTGTGCAATTGCTACAAGATGTGATGGATGCTTACGCGAAAAAACTTACCATTAACATCGATATTAACGAAATAGCAGAGGCTCGTGTGCAAGAAATAAAGGAAATTCTCGATATGCATAAGGGCGATGGTAAACTCCACTTTCAAGTATTTGATCCCAAGTCTGAAAAAGGAGAACAACTCTATGTCAAAATGCCGAGTAGAAAGCAAAAAGTAAAGATATCACAGGAACTACTGGATACCCTAGAGGAAAATAAAGTTCATTATAAGTTGAATTAGTAGCCTTTGAAAAAACTCGACTACATCATCGTTGGCCTGGGCCTAGCAGGTATTGCATTCTGTGAAGAACTAGAAAAAGCGGGAAAGACTTTTGTGGTGTTTGACAATGGAAAGGATGGTGCGAGTCGTGTAGCTGCAGGTTTATATAATCCTGTTATTTTAAAGCGATACACACTGCCTTGGAAAGCGGTAGAACAGTTTGACCTGGCGATTCCATACTATAAAAGATTAGAAAAGAAATTAAGGGTCCAATGTATGACTCCGCTGCCTGTAAGGAAGGTGTTTTCCTCTGTAGAAGATCAGAACAACTGGTTCGCAGCTTCAGATCAACCTTCGCTGGAACGGTTTGTGTCACCGCAGCTCATTTCTAATAAAAATCAATGGATTAAAGCACCTAATGATTATGGTGAAGTGCTGGAAACAGGAAGGGTAGATATCAAGAAGCTCCAAAAGCACTATCAAGAATATTTGATGAGTAAGGGAGCTTTCGCGAAAGCATCATTTATACATAGCAATATTACATTTAATAAGAATTCTGTTATATATGATGATTATGAAGCTTCAAGAATTGTCTTTGCAGAAGGCCATGGCGTGAAACAAAATCTGTATTTTAAAAACTTGCCACTAGTGGGTAATAAAGGCGAGTATCTTATTATAAAAGCTCCAGACTTACAACTCAATGCGGCCATTAAAACCTCCTTTTTTATCGTTCCGATGGGAGATGATTTATACAAAGTGGGAGCTACATTTAATTGGACGGATAAAGACAGTGTGCCGAGTGTGAAGGCAAGGGAAGAGCTAGTCGAAAAATTAGCTTCCTTACTCACGTGTACCTATGAGATTGTAGATCAAGAAGCAGGAGTAAGACCTACTACAGGTGATCGAAGAGCTTTGTTGGGAGTGCATCCTAAGTATAATCAATTGGTTTTATTAAATGGTCTCGGCACTCGAGGAATTATGGCAAGTCCTTTACTGGCAAAATATCTTTTTGATTTTTTAGAAAAAGGAATCCCTTTACCTGATGAGGTAAATATGATGCGTTTTCCTAAAAAGTTTGAGTAACTTTTCGCGAAAGCGTATTCCTACCATTTGAAAAAAGAGAAGAGCAAGAAGAACATAGAAACTTGATTCTTGTGGTGGCCAACTATTTGAACTCATTTTAGCTACTTATAAGATCAGGCACGGTCTTTATCCTTATCATACTTCATAAAAAAGTTGATCCATATATTACGAGAGATTCTCATAATTATGGGCATAAAAACTATCATGGTTCCTACAATAGCGATAAAGGTATTTACGAGCGTAGCTTCAAAAAAGAAATAGGTAATTACAAATGCTGCCGTGGCAAAAGCAATACCCACGGGATAGCTCACATACATAGCTCCATAAAAAAATGAAGGTTCTATCTTATATTTTGTGTTACAGTGGCCACAACGTTCGTGCATTTTTAACGTATGAGACAGCTTATACGGATTAGATTCTTTGTACATAGATTCGTTATGACAAACAGGACATTTGCCAGTAAGAATGCTATATATTTTAGTTCCTTTTAAAAACGACATTTGTAGTTGATTTCTGTTGTAAAAATAGGCATCTTTGCACGAATTCGTAGTTGGAAAACTATAACTATTACTTATACCTAAATGCTCAATATTCATAACCTTTCTGTCTCATTTCAAGGAGAATATCTTTTTGAAGAAATTACCTATCGTTTGAACGCTGGAGATCGAGTGGGTCTCGTGGGGAAAAACGGCGCAGGGAAGTCTACTATGTTGCGCATTATTTCTGGAGAGCAGGAATATGATACAGGATCTATTGCAAAGGAAAAAGAAGTACAAATAGGTTTCTTAAAACAAGACATAGACTTTGTAGAAGGTCGTACGGTACTAGAAGAATCTTATGAGGCTTTTAAGGAAATTAAAAAGCTAGAAGCACAATTAGAAGATATTAATACCCAGCTTGCCGAACGCACAGACTATGAGAGTGAGAGTTATAATCAATTAATGATTGATCTCAACGATGTGCAACAGCAGTATGAGATACACGGCGGATATAACTATCAAGGAGAAACAGAACGTATTTTACAAGGTCTAGGATTTAATCGAGAGGACTTTACGAAGTTAACAGACACATTTTCTGGAGGATGGCGCATGCGTATTGAGCTGGCCAAACTTCTCTTACAGAGTAATGATATTTTGTTACTGGATGAGCCTACAAATCACTTGGATATTGAATCTATTATTTGGCTAGAAGGATTTCTTAAAAATTATAGTGGCGCAGTGGTCATCGTGTCTCACGATAAAATGTTTCTCGATAATGTGACCAACCGTACCATTGAGATTTCGTTAGGTCGTATCTATGATTATCCTAAGCCGTATTCTAAGTATTTGGTATTACGAAAAGAGCTTCGTGAGCAACAACTTGCTTCTCAAAAAAATCAACAAAAACAGATTGAACAGACGGAAAAGCTTATCGAGAAATTCCGTGCGAAGGCTTCAAAAGCTACGATGGCGCAATCACTTATCAAGAAGCTAGATCGTATGGATCGTATTGAGGTAGATGAGGATGATAATAGTGTGATGGCACTTAATTTTCCTGTGTCTCTAACGCCAGGAAAAGTAGTGATCGAAGCAGAAGAAGTTGTAAAAAACTATGGAGATAAAAAAGTGCTCACAGGAATAGATCTTCTCGTAGAGCGCAATACTAAAACCGCTTTTGTAGGGCAAAATGGTCAAGGAAAATCTACACTGGCCAAAATTATCGTGGGAGAGCTAGAACACGAAGGTTATCTCAAATTGGGTCACAATGTTCAGATAGGATATTTTGCTCAAAATCAAGCTGAGTATCTGGATGGAAGCAAGACAGTAGAAGAAACAATGATCGATGCCGCAGATGAGAAAACAAGACCACTCGTACGCAATATTTTAGGTTCTTTTCTTTTTAGAGGCGAAGAGGTAGATAAATACGTGCGTGTTCTATCAGGAGGAGAGCGTAATCGTCTGGCACTTGCAAAAATGATGTTGCAACCTTTTAATGTGCTGGTGATGGATGAACCTACCAATCACTTGGATATCAAATCTAAGAATGTTCTTAAGGATAGTTTGGCGCGTTTTGAAGGTACGTTAATCGTAGTCTCTCACGACCGTGATTTCTTGCAGGGTCTCACAGATCGAGTGTACGAATTTAAGGATCATAAGATTAAAGAATATCTAGGAGATATAGATTATTATCTAGAGCAACGAGCAGTAGATAGCTTGCGCGAAATAGAAAAACGAGATAAAGTAACCGCGGTAAAAACGCCAGAAACCACGAGCAACAAAAAGTCCTACGAAGATCAAAAAAAACTCAAATCTCTTAACAATCGCCTCAGCAAAGTAGAGTCTCAGATTAATAAACTTGAAAGGGAAATCAAAGAGATGGATGTAGAGCTGGCCATTAACTACGATCAAACGGTAGCGCAGCCTAATTTTTTTGACACCTATCAAGGTAAAAAGAAAGAGCTTGAAACCCTTATGGGACAATGGGAATCTGTTACAGAAGAGCTAGACGCGTTGAGTTCATAAGTATACGCTTTATCGTTGCACTCTCATTTTAGTCGTAAATCTCTCAGGCTCGCTTTCGCGAACCTGCCTGCCGGCAGGCGGGAGCAAAACACCTTTTCTAAGACCTTGTCTAAATAGGCCTTTGTGAATTCTTTTATGAGATTCTTAACATCCTTGGACAAGCTACTCCATTAGTTTTGCAGTCTGTAGGCAAATACAAACCAAACCAAAAGAAGTTTCATGCGCAAATTAATCCTATCACTGTTAGGTATCCTCCTTATTGCGGGTTCCTTTTTTGCTTCTCAAGCAATTATAAGTAGCAATCAGCGAGAGCGACCAAAGCCTAAAAAAGTTATCAAAACTGTTTTTGTTGATACGGTGCAAAACGGCACAGTACCTATTGAAATATCTGCGCAAGGTAATCTAGTTGCTCAAAGACGACTAGAGCTATTTACCGAAGTTCAAGGAGTACTTAAATCGGGAAGCAAGCTTTTTAAGCCAGGGCAAGCATATAGAAAAGGGCAGACACTGCTTAGCCTTGACGCCTCAGAATTTTATGCGTCTGTACAATCTCAAAAAAGTGCGCTTTATAATCAGATTACAGCCATCATGCCAGATCTAAGGTTAGATTATCCAGAGGCGTATGATAAATGGCAAAAGTATCTAACCTCTTTTGATATAGACAAAACCACACCTCCTCTTCCTGCATTTAGTAGTGAACGAGAGGGGTATTTTATTACTGGACGGAATATCCAAGCGACCTATTTTAATGTAAAAAATTTAGAACAACGCCTGAGTAAATTTAGAATAACAGCTCCATTTACAGGTATATTAACCGAGGCATTGGTTACAGAAGGGACGCTAGTAAGAGCAGGCCAAAAGGTAGGTGAGTATATAGATACAAGTACATACGAACTAGAAGTAGCCATTTCTAAAACATATGCAGACCTTTTGAAGGTGGGTAACGAGGTCACCCTTTCAACTACAGACACAAATACAAAGTATGTGGGTAAAGTAACGCGTGTTAATGGTAATATAGATCAAGCTTCTCAAACCATAAATGCCTACATCGAGGTTAAAGGTGATGGACTACGAGAAGGAGTGTATCTAGAAGCTTTGCTTACCGCGAAAGAAGAAAAAGACGCCATCTCCATCCCAAGAGGATTACTACAACCTAACGATCAACTATTTACAGTGCGTGATTCTATATTAGAGGTAATAGACGTAAAGCCAGTATATTTTTCTGAAAAGCAAGTGGTGGTAAAAGGAGTTCCAGAAGGAACAAGGATCGTGAGTAGGCCAGTTCCAGGTGCTTATGTGGGAATGTTAGTTAAAGTATATCAAGCAAAAGAAACTTCTCAAGAAGCATCCAAATAAGATGAGGAAGATTATAGAATACTTCATAAAGTATCACGTCGCAGTAAATGTGATCGTTTTAATGTTTGTGGTTTTTGGAATTTTTGGGGCATTATCGCTTAAATCTTCTTTTTTCCCTTTAGTAGATTCTAGTAATATTAATATAACCGTTACGTATCCAGGAGCATCGCCGCAAGAAGTTGAAGAGGGTATTGTACTTAAGATAGAAGATAACCTCAAAGGGCTGGATGGTGTAGAGCGTGTGACGTCTACTTCAAGAGAAAATAGCGGAAACATCAACGTAGAAATTGAGAAGGGTAAGGATATAGACTTTATGCTTCTTGAGATTAAGAATGCCGTAGATCGTGTGCCTTCGTTCCCTACGGGCATGGAGCCTTTAGTAGTGGCTAAGCAGGAAGCTATACGACAAACTATTTCTTTTTCTTTGAGTGGCGATAATGTTTCCCTAGCGACGCTCAAGCAAATAGGAAGACAGATAGAAAATGATTTAAGAGGAATCGATGGTATCTCTCAAATAAACGTTTCTGGCTATCCGGCGGAAGAAATAGAGATTGCCGTAAATGAGAACAGTCTACTAGCGTATAATTTATCCTTTGCAGAGGTCTCTCAGGCGGTAAGTACGTCTAACATTCTCACAACTGGAGGTTCTATAAAAACAGCCGCAGAAGAGTATCTCATCCGTGCAAATAATAGGGCCTATTATGGGGATGAATTGTCCAATGTAATTGTACGAGCAGATCCTAACGGGAGAACTATTAGGCTAAAGGATGTAGCTCAAATAAGAGATCGCTTTTCTGAAACACCTAACGCTAATTATTTTAATGGCAACCTAGCTGTAAATGTATCTATAACCTCCACAAATACAGAGGATTTGATAGGCGCTGCAGATAAAGCAAAAGAATATATAGAAGATTTTAATGCAAAGTATAACAATGTACAGTTAGCCGTCGTAAATGACCTATCGATCACCCTTGTGCAACGTACAGCATTGCTTACCGAAAATGCGCTTGTAGGAATGCTACTTGTGCTCATTTTTCTATCACTATTCTTAAATACACGACTAGCATTCTGGGTGGCATTTGGATTGCCGGTTGCTTTTTTAGGGATGTTTATGCTTGCTGGGTATTTTAATGTAACTATTAATGTATTGTCTTTGTTCGGGATGATTATCGTGATCGGAATTCTAGTAGATGATGGCATTGTAATAGCCGAAAATATCTACCAGCATTATGAACGGGGGAAATCTCCTATACAAGCAGCTGTAGACGGAACGATGGAGGTATTACCGCCTATTATTTCTGCGATTCTTACCACGATATTAGCTTTTGGAATTTTCTTGTTTCTAGATGGAAGAATAGGAGAGTTTTTTGGAGAAGTATCTGTAATTGTAATGCTTACATTGGGGATATCCTTAGTTGAAGCTTTGATTATACTCCCCGCACACCTTGCGCATTCTAAAGCCTTAAGAAAACAAAATGATAGCCCTAAGAAAGGTATGGCGCGTCTGTTTTCTAAATTACGTTACATCAACGAATTTGGAGACCGTATTATGAGATGGTTGCGCGATACGATTTACAGTCCTGTACTAAGGTTTGCGCTTAATTATAAATTCTTTACTTTTTCACTTTTTGTTGCTTTTATTATACTTACCTCGGGAAGTTTTCAGGCGGGAATAATAAGAGGTGCCTTCTTTCCAAGAATAGCAAGTGACAATGTTAGAATTACCTTGAATATGCCTAATGGCACCAATGCTGCTATAACAGACAGCATAATTTCTATGATCGAGATAAAAGCTAGTGAGGTAAATGCAGAGCTGTCTGAAAAGTATAAGAACGATATTGACACATTACTCTTTGAGAATATTATTAAAACCTTAGGGCCGGGAACCTCTACAGCGTCTCTTAGTATTAATCTGTTACCAGGAGAAGAACGTCCAGATGAGATTACCTCTGGAATGGTAGGCAATATGATTAGAGAGAAAGTAGGGCCTGTAATTGGTAGTGAAAGCCTAGTTTATGGAGGTGGAGGTAATTTTGGAGGAAGTCCTGTAGCGGTTTCTTTATTAGGAAATAACATTGCCGAACTGAAAGCAGCAAAAGCAGAGCTTAAAAGGTCGCTAGAGTCTAACCCAGCATTAAAGGATATAGAAGATAATGATCCTGCAGGAATTAAAGAAATACGTTTAGAATTGAATGAAACAGCGTATTCACTCGGACTAAATTTACAAACGGTGATGGCTCAAGTACGAGCAGGATTTTTTGGCGCTCAGGCACAGCGTTTTCAAAGAGGGCAGGATGAAATACGTGTGTGGGTGCGCTATGATCGGGAGAACAGATCTTCTATTACAGACTTAGATAATATGCGGATCGCCACACCTTCTGGTGCAAAGGTGCCGCTTAAGGAAATTGCCACCTATTCTATAGAGCGAGGAGATGTGGCTGTAAACCATCTGGAAGGAAGAAGAGAGATACAGATACTGGCAGATCTTAAAAACTCTAAGGAAGTAACTGCGACGGACGTGATGACAGACTTACGTACCAATGTGATGCCAGATATCCTCTCAAAATATCCAACGGTAACCCCATCGTATGAAGGACAAAATAGAGAAGCAGGGAAGCTTACCCGTTCATTACAGCCAGTAGGACTCACTGTGTTAGTACTTATATATATAGTGATTGCTTTTACCTTTAGAAGTTACAGCCAGCCATTAATGTTATTACTTCTAATACCTTTAAGTCTACCAGCGGTTGCTTGGGGGCATTGGATACACGATTTTCCTCTTAATATACTTTCTATGCTTGGAATTATCGCACTTATAGGGATTATGGTAAATGATGGCCTCGTTCTTATTGGAAAATTTAATACCAATTTGCGGCAAGGCATGGATTTTGACAATGCTATTTATGATGCAGGACGATCCCGTTTTAGAGCCATCTTTTTAACATCTATAACAACCATAGCGGGTCTTGCCCCTTTGATTTTTGAAGAGAGTAGGCAAGCACAGTTTTTAATCCCTATGGCAATATCTATTGCTTACGGAATTGGATTTGCTACGGTACTCACTTTAGTCATGCTTCCTATATTTTTATCCTTTAGTAATTGGACAAAAACTACTACGGATAGATTAATTAAAGGGCGTAAAACGGCTAAGGAAAATCAAGAGCGTGCTGTAAAAGAAATGGAAGAAGAGGAGGCAAATGATCAACAAGCACGTGACGCGGCATTTACACCTAATACAGATACTGTGTAATATGAATTTGTATAAAAACCATACAGACCGTGAGGTCGTAGCTGTACTAGATCAAAGTGCAAAGTTAACCTATGACGCACAGCTCAATTTATTGCAGGAATTGAAGATAAGGAAGTTACACGTTGCTACCAATGGATTAGAAAATCATATACAAGAAAAAGAGGAAGCGATACATAGCCTAGCTTATCTTAAAGATTTGGGATTTGCACATGACGCGTATGAACATTCTATAAAGATCGTCCGCAGCACTTGGGCGATTTTTATGGATGTGGTTTCGGTAGTTATAGGCACGATCCTATTTTTGGCAGGTCTTATCTATTTCTGGATGCTTATGGCGATGTTTTTTGGGGATAATGCATTTACACCTACCAAGCTTTTTACATATTGTTTAATGATTACAGCAGGATTGATAGGTTTTAAAATGTTGAGCGGGACACATAGGTTGTTGGATTATTTTTCTTTTTCCCTTGTACAGTCTGGTGCGTCAGTTACGATAGATAAAGGAGGTGTGAAGGGAACTCAAAAAATGCACGTAAGTGACCTTAAGATAGTACCAGAAGAAGGAGATCTTGTTTTGTATGCCGGAGCTATTGAAGTTATGCGTTGTACAGAAGATAATCTTGTACATAAAAGAACACTAGAGTCACTCTTGCAAAAAATGATAGAAAATCAATGATACACTCTTTTTTACAAAAGATAACAGTACTAGTTGTAGTGTGTGCTTTCGCGAAAGCGTATACGCAAGAAATTCCTACACAATTATTACCCAAGAATGATGCAGTGGCTATGATGCTAGAGAACAACTTTGGGATCAAGCTAGCCAATAACAATGTAACGGTAGCCGAAAATAATACGGATATACTGAATTCTGGTTATTTACCATCTGTCTTCTTTCAAGCAGGCGCTAATTTTGATCGAACGAATACCAATGTAGATTTTGGCGGAGCGCTCAATCAAGACGGAACGGTGCGGCCAGATGTGGTCATAGATGGGGCAGAGACTACACGGTATAACGCGTCCATAAATATGGATTATACCTTGTTTGATGGTCTGGGGCGATACTACAATTTTAAGCAACTTAAAGAACAATACAACTTGACACAATTACAGGCTCGGGAGACTATAGAAAATACGATGGTGCAGCTATTTTCTGTGTATTACGAAGTAGCCCGTGTGACTGAAAATTTGAGCGTTCTTGAAGAAGCGCTTGAGATTTCCAAGGAGCGTGAAAAGCGTGCTCAATATCAATTTGAATATGGGCAAGTAAATAAGCTTGAGGTTCTTAACGCTCAGGTAGATATTGTAACCGATAGTAGTAATGTTCTAAACGCGAGACAACAGCTACGCAATGTGCAACGAGATCTTAATGTGGTGCTTGCCAGAGATCTGGATGACTTACGCAGAGCAGATACTACAGTTACTTTTGTGAGTAGCCTATTAATGGATAGTTACATTGAGAAGGCACGTGAAAATAACGTATCTCTATTGCAGGTAGAGCAAGATATTTTGATTACTGATTATCAGATTAAAAGAGCAAAGGGGCTTTTCTTACCCACCATAGGTCTTACTGGTAGTTATGGTTGGAATAGAGCCATTAATCCAGCTTCTGCCTTCTTTCCAAGCACGACAAATCAATCGAACTCACTAGCAGTAGGAGCAAACCTACGGTGGAATCTTTTTGACGGTGGAGCTTCTGTAATAGGTTTAAAAAATGCTAAAATAGCCCTAGAGAATCAGCAGCTACTTAAGGAACAACTGCAGCAACAGGTGTATCGAGACATTGCCAATGCAAAGGAAAGTTACAAAAACGCACTTGCCATCTTTAGATTACAAGAACAAAATGTAGCTACCACCCAGGCAAATTTTGAACGTTCTGAAGAGCGTTTAAAATTGGGTCAGATAACAAGTATTGAGTTTAGACAGGCACAGCTTAATCTATTAAATGTTTTGACTGCAAAAAATGCTGCTAAGTATACCGCTAAGCTGGCAGAGCTACAATTATTGCAACTTACGGGGCAATTACTCAATGTGGAATATTAAACAAAGTTGAGGTGCGCTTTCGCAAAAACGTGCATAAAAGTAAGAATATATGCTTGAACATTTTTTTCAATGTCCGTACTGTTGGGAAGAGATTTCCATGCTCCTGGATATGTCTGTAAATGATTCATATATAGAAGATTGTGAGGTTTGCTGTAATCCAATACAGATTACCTATTCTCAAGAAGAACGCACCTTACTATCATTTACGGCTGACGGGATCGAGCAATAATCTTAGGATACCCTTGTATTTTTTTAAAATATTCTTAGATTAGAATAGTTAAAAGTAATACCTCCTTTTGTTTAAGGAATGAAACCCCAAATCTCTCAAAAACGATGCTGGAAGACTATAGCTTCGCAGATTATATACTAGGCTACGTAATAGATGGAGCGATGGATCACGCCCAGATTACAAAATTGCGTAATCTTATTTTGGAAAAGCTCGAAACTCACGATCGGGTGAGTCTATATTTAGAAGATAGAAATATTACAAAATTCACACTTTCTGCAGCGGCAATGGGAGCGTTGTTTCCTATAGAATATGCACACCGTATCGATCGTATTGCTTTGGTTACAGATAGAAGATGGATTCATTTTCTGGCGGTTGTAGACAATAGTTTGGTAAAGAGTCAGATCAAGCATTTTACCAGAGAAAACCGGGTAAATGCAGTAAAGTGGATTTCTGAACCAATATTAGAGTGATTTTATTATTTTTAAAGCGTCTATTTGAAAAATCGGTTGTATATTTGCCGTCCAATTGATGCAGTACTGATGGCCTAATCAAGAAAAGCACGATTGGAAACATACATCGCGGGATAGAGCAGTAGGCAGCTCGTCGGGCTCATAACCCGAAGGTCACTGGTTCGAGTCCAGTTCCCGCTACTAGTAAAGACAAGGCTTCACAGAAATGTGAAGCCTTTCTTTTTTACTATGGGTACAGAATAGGTACAGAATCGAGTCGTTTTCGTTTGTCAAAATATATTTTGTTGCTATTTGATATTGATTGATGTTTACACTTAGAATTTTCAAGAAATTACTCAGAATTTATTTTCACCCACCCCTAACATTACGTTAAAAACAACCTAAATGTTAAAATAAACACTATTTTTGTATCTAAATGAAGCAAGTATTTCATAAAATAATGTCAATTTCTATGGCTTTTGTAGTGTTATTCTCTACGATGTCATTCACTATTGATATGCATTATTGTGGAGACAATCTAGTGGATTTCTCTTTTTTCCATAATGTAGAAACTTGTGGAATGGAGAAAGCACAGATAACTTCTAACTGTGAAAAACCCGAAATGAAAAAGAATAATTGTTGTTCGGATGAGCAATTAGTTATTGAAGGACAAGATGATTTAAAGAATACATTTAGCACTCTTACGTTTGAGCAGCAAGTTTTTGTTGCCTCATTTACATATTCTTATTTAAGTCTTTTCGAAGGAACAACATCTGTAGAAGTTCCTTTTGTAGATTACCCACCCCCCTTTGTCAAACGGGATGTGCAAGTCTTGCACCAGACATTTTTAATTTGATTTATTAGACAGTATTAATGTGCCCAGCGATAGCTATCGTTTAGGGCTCGATTTGTTGTGTTTGCTTTTCTGTATTCCAGAAATTCATTCCTTTCATAACTGTTTAATTATCAATTTATATGCTTAATAAAGCTATCAAATTCCTTATCGAGAATAAACTCGTCGCAGTTTTAATGCTCACCCTATTTGTAGGTTGGGGTATTGTAAATGCGCCCTTTAATTGGGAAACTGGTTTTCTACCTTCAAATCCTGTAGCTGTAGATGCTATTCCTGATATTGGTGAGAACCAACAAATTGTCTTCACAAAGTGGCAAGGTCGCTCTCCGCAGGATATAGAAGACCAAATTACCTATCCCTTAACTACATCCTTGCTTGGTATTCCTGGAGTAAAAACAGTACGTAGTTCTTCTATGTTTGGTTTTTCCAGTATCTATATCATTTTTGAAGAAGATATCGAGTTTTATTGGTCTCGTAGTCGCATTTTAGAAAAGTTAAATTCTTTACCGGCTAATTTACTTCCGGAAGGTGTAAACCCTGCTTTGGGTCCAGATGCTACTGGTTTAGGTCAAATATATTGGTACACTCTAGAAGGACGTGATGAAAACGGTAATGTAACTGGCGGTTGGGATTTACAGGAGTTGCGAAGCATCCAAGATTACTATGTAAAGTATGCGCTTTCTGGTGCAAGTGGGGTTTCCGAAGTTGCTTCCATAGGTGGTTATGTTCAGGAATATCAGGTAGATGTAAACCCTGAAAAAATGCGCCAATACAACATTGGTCTCAATCAAATCGTAAAAGCAGTAAAAGAAAGCAATCAAGACATAGGCGCACAGACCCTAGAAATTAACCAAGCTGAATATCTGGTTCGTGGTTTAGGCTATGTGAAGTCTATTGATGATATAGAAAATGCAGTTGTTTCTTCAGAAAACTTCACAGCTCTGCGCATTAAAGATGTAGCCAATGTTACACTTGGACCAGCAACAAGACGTGGTATTTTGGACAAAGAAGGAGCTGAAGTTGTAGGTGGTGTGGTTGTAGCCCGTTATGGCGCAAATCCTATGGAAGTCATTACTAATGTAAAAGAGAAAATTGAAGAACTCAAAGGCGGTTTACCTTCAAAAGTACTTGCAGATGGTCGTACATCTCAACTTACCGTAGTTCCGTTTTATGACCGTACAGAGCTTATAGAGGAAACATTAGAAACACTCAACGAGGCATTAACTCTAGAGATTTTAATTACCATTTTGGTCATCATCATAATGGTCTTCAACCTAAGAGCTTCTATACTCATTTCAGGACTATTACCCGTAGCTGTGCTAATGGTTTTCATCACAATGAAACTCTTCGATGTAGATGCAAATATCGTTGCACTTTCAGGTATCGCTATCGCTATTGGTACAATGGTCGATGTCGGTGTCATACTAGCAGAAAATATGATACGGCATATGGATGACAAAAAACTTCGCCTTAACGAAAATGGTGAGGAATACACCACAAATCAAATTATCTATAATGCTACAGCCGAAGTTTCAGGAGCTATTCTAACAGCCGTTCTAACTACTATAATAAGTTTCGTTCCTGTTTTTACAATGATAGGTGCAGAAGGAAAACTATTCCGTCCGCTTGCCTTTACAAAAACAATGGCACTATCGGCATCTTTAGTAATTGCGTTATTCATAATACCACCATTAGCAGCTTACTTATTTAAGAAAAAGAACATTAAAAACTCGTTCAATTATATATTCAATTGTTCTCTTATTGTGGCAGGTGTTATAGCAATCATTTGTGGGTACTGGCTGGGATTGATTTTAATAGCCTTTGGTATTACGGCAATACTGACTTTAAGAAATGCGCTTTCGCGAAAGCGTGCCAATCTTACAAATATTATGATAGCATCAGCCGCTATAGTCATACTGCTAGCGACATATTGGCGACCGTTAGGCTTTGATAGAAGCATCATCCTCAATCTATTATTTGTATCTATAATCTGCTTCGGTATTCTAGGGGTATTCTCAGTTTTAAGAAGATATTATAGCCAGATTTTGAAATGGGCCTTAGCTAATAGATTGCTATTTCTTATCATTCCTGCAACGGTACTTATTTCTGGTGCGTGGATAATGAATAACACAGGGAAGGAATTTATGCCATCACTTAATGAAGGTTCGTTCCTCTTAATGCCAACCTCGCTACCTCACGCTGGTGTAGAAGAGAATAAAAGGGTATTACAACAACTTGATATGGCTGTAGCTACTATTCCTGAAATAGAAACTGTAGTGGGCAAATCAGGTAGAACAGAATCTGCGCTTGACCCTGCACCGCTTTCGATGTATGAAAATATGATTCAGTATAAATCTGAATATATGCATAATGCAAAAGGTAAAAAGCAACGCTATAAAGTAAATGAAGATGGACTTTTCATAACTAAAGACGGTAATCTTGTTATCAACCCTAATATGGATGTCGATAATAAAAATACGAGCTATGACACGTCAAAATTAAGAGACCCTTTTGCTATTAGTTTTAACCACTTGATTGAAGATAATGATGGTGAATATTACAGAAACTGGAGACCAAAAATTGAAAGTCCTGATGATATTTGGAATGAGATTGTGAAGGTTACTAAGCTGCCAGGAGTGACTTCTGCGCCAAAATTACAACCCATTGAAACCAGACTCGTGATGTTACAAACAGGAATGCGAGCACCTATGGGAATCAAAGTGAAAGGTCAAGATTTGGCACAGATAGAAGCGTTTGGTTTGCAACTTGAAACTATTTTAAAACAAGCCGAAGGTGTCAAAGAGCAAGCTGTTTTTGCAGACCGTATTGTGGGTAAACCCTATTTATTAATTGATATTAAACGTGAGCAGTTAGCACGATATGGAATATCGATTATGGACGTTCAGCAGATTTTACAAGTGGCTGTTGGTGGAATGCCACTTACCCAAACTGTCGAAGGTCGTGAACGCTATGGCGTGCGTGTACGCTATCCACGAGAATTACGAGGTAATCCAGACGACTTAAAAAAGATTTATGTTCCAGTAGAAAAAGGCAGTCCTGTTCCTTTAGGCGAGTTAGTAGATATTCGTTACGAGCAAGGTCCGCAAGTCATTAAAAGTGAAGATACATTTTTGATAGGCTATGTACTATTTGATAAGCTCGATGGTTTTGCAGAGGTAGATGTAGTAGAAAATGCCCAGGCTTTGTTTAAACAAAAAATAGAAGCTGGCGAACTAAATGTTCCTAAAGGTATTAGTTATCAGTTTACAGGAACATATGAAAATCAATTGCGAGCCGAAAAAACGCTTTCAGTTGTAGTTCCTCTGGCACTAGCTATTATTTTCTTGATTTTATACTTCCAGTTTAAGTCTGTCACTACTTCACTTATGGTATTTACAGGAATCACGGTTGCTTTTGCAGGTGGTTTCATAATGATATGGTTGTATGGACAAGATTGGTTCTTCAACTTTAGTTTTTTGGGAGAGAATATGCGAGACTTGTTCAATATGAAAACTATCAATTTGAGTGTGGCAGTTTGGGTTGGTTTCATCGCACTATTTGGTATTGCTACAGATGATGGTGTCGTAATGGCAACCTATCTCACGCAAACTTTTGACCGAGATAAACCAACAGACAGAAAAAGTATTAGGCATTCTACGCTTGAAGCCGCCGAAAAACGAATCCGCCCTTGTCTAATGACAACAGTAACTACAATTCTCGCCCTACTTCCTGTATTAACATCCACAGGAAAAGGAAGTGATATTATGATACCTATGGCTATCCCAATTTTTGGAGGAATGGTGATTGACATTACATCCTATTTTATTGTACCAGTATTGTACAGTTGGAGAGAAGAATTCAAACTAAAAAGAGCAAACAAGTGAAAAATATAAAAATCATCATCTGCGTTTTGTTTGTTTCCGCTTTTGCGAGAGCACAACAATTGCAATCCTATATTCAGGAAGCCGAAAATAATAGTCCGGAGATTCAAGCGTATAATCTTCGCCATAATATAGCTGAAGAAAAAGTGAACGAAGCAGATTGGATTCCGAATACAGAATTTAGCGCAGGCTATTTTGTTAGTGAACCAGAAACTAGAACAGGGGCACAACGTGCACGGTTTTCTGCAAGACAAATGTTGCCTTGGTTTGGTACGATTACAGCTAGAGAAAATTATGCTAGCTCAATGGCAGATGCAGAATATGTGGAGATTGTCATAGCCAAACGTAAACTAGCACTTTCTGTTTCTCAATCATATTACATACTGTATAGTATTACTGCAAAACAGAAAGTACTTAACGAGAATATTCAATTATTAAAAACCTATGAAAAGCTGGCACTGACTTCTGTTGAAGTTGGAAAAGCTTCTGCAGTAGATGTGTTGCGATTACAGATTAGGCAAAATGAATTGCAACAGCAAAAAGAAGTGTTAGCTGAAGCCTATTTAGGAGAGCAAACGGCTTTTAACAAATTACTTAATCGGGATAAAACTACGATAGTAAATGTCATTGAAGAACTTTTGTTGCCTACTGAAGACATCGTGTATGCAGAGAATGCTTTAACGTTAAATCCAGAGTTGCTTAAATATGATAAACTCTATGAATCTATTGAGAAATCGGAATTATTGAATCAAGCTGAACGGAGTCCGATGATTGGTTTTGGACTGGATTATGTACCAGTTTCTGAGCGCCCTGATTTGAATTTTAGTGACAATGGAAAAGATATTTTTATGCCTATGGTTTCGGTTTCCATTCCCATTTTCAATAAAAAGTATGATTCAAAAAGTATGCAAAATGAGTTGAAGCAATTGGAAATAACAGCTCAAAAAGACAACCGCTTGAATGTTTTAGAGTCCGCTTTCGCGAAAGCCTTATCACAACGCAATCAAGCCCGGATAAAATACAACACACAGGAAAAGAATTTAAAGCAGGCTAATGATGCTGAAGAAATTCTTATCAAGAATTATGAAACAGGTACTATAGACTTTAACGATGTGCTTGATATCCAAGAACTACAATTAAAGTTTCAAATTAATCAAATAAATGCGATAACAACATACTATGCGCAAAGTGCGGTAGTGAATTATTTAATAACTCAATAAACACAAAACAATGAAAAATCTAAAATTAATTTTAGTAGCAATGGTAGTATTTGCAGCAGTAACAATAGTGTCTTGCAAAGACAACAAAGCCGAAACAAAAGTAGAAGCGACAACTGAGAAGCAAGGAAAGGAATATACTTCTGCCTACGTATGCCCTATGCACTGTAAAGATAGTGGTAGCGATAAAGAAGGAAAATGTGGTACGTGTGGGATGGCACTTGTAAAAAACGAAGACCATACATCAGATGGACACAAGCACGAATAGTTACGCCAGATAATAATCAGATTAAGTCAACCAAGACATAGAAAAGGTATTCCGACGAGTTAGTCTAAAACCTCTTTGCTTGTCCTAATAATTGTTTTAGAAATGAGAATAAATAAAAATAGATTTTACCATTTAGCAGGAATGACTCTGTTGAGTTTTACAATTATTAGTTGCGTTGATTCGCCCAAAGTACAGGTAGATTATTCTGGAGCCTTGAAAACAATAATGTCAGGAAATTTGGAGGCTACGATATCATTAGATACGCTATCAAGTAAGAAGCACCTTTATGCACTGGGAGCAGTAGAAAACTTAAAAGGCGAAATACAAATATTTGATAGTCAACCATACAATAGTATTGTTACTAATAACAGCATAGGTATTAAAGATTCTTATACTATCAAGGCAGCTCTATTTGTTTACGCAGAAGTTGAAAAATGGGATGAGTTTACTATTGATGACATCACGACGAAAGAGGATTTAGAAAAAAGAATTTTTGAAACTGCGAAGTCTAGTGGTATTAACGTAAATGAGCCTTTTCCTTTTCTTCTAGAAGTCAAGGTCGCTACTTTGGATTGGCACGTTATAGATTGGAAAGAAGGCGATACTGTTCATAATCACAAGAAGCATAAGGAATCTGGTTTGAACGGAAGCTTAAAGCAAGTAGATGTTGAAATTATTGGATTCTATTCAACAAAACACACGGCAGTATTTACCCATCATTCAACGAATATGCATATGCATTTTAGAACTGATGATAACGCAATTGCTGGGCACGTTGACGAATTGACATTAGGCGAACAATTGAATTTAAAACTACCTAAACAATGAAACATACTTACCACATACACGGTATGACCTGCAATGGTTGTCGAAATCACGTTGAGAAGACTCTTTTACAAGTTGAAGGTGTTTCGAACGCTACTGTTGATTTAGAACAAGCAGAAGCGACTCTTGAAATGCAATCCCATATCCCAATTGAAACTTTTCAAGAAGCCTTAAAGAATGATGGAGGCTCTTATAGCATACATAATTTAGGAGAACATCAAAAAGCGAAAGAAACAAAAGAGGTAAAACCAAAAGGAAAAGGAACTGGCACATTCTACTGCCCAATGCATTGTGAAGGCGACAAAACCTACAACAAATCAGGCGATTGTCCTGTATGCGGAATGGATTTGGTAGAAGAAGTCAATTTATCTGCAACTACTGCAGAACAATGGACTTGCCCAATGCACCCAGAAATTGTCAAAGAAGAACCTGGAGCTTGTCCAATTTGCGGAATGGATTTAGTCCCAATGGAAGCAGACAGTTCAGCCGAAGAAAAAACATATAACAAGCTGTTGAAAATGTTCTGGATAGCAGTAGCCTTTACGATTCCTATTTTCATAATCGCTATGAGTGAGATGATACTCAACAATCCGCTTTACGATGTAATGGAACAGAAATGGTGGAACTGGATTCAGTTTGGGCTTTCCATTCCAGTAGTGTTCTACGCTACTTGGATGTTCTTTGAACGTGCTTACCGAAGTATCAAAACGTGGAATCTCAATATGTTCACACTAATCGGTATAGGTGCAGGCGTGGCTTGGCTCTTTAGTGTTTTTGGGATGTTGTTTCCAGATTTTTTCCCTATACAGTTTAAAACTGAATCTGGTGCAGTTCACGTGTATTTTGAAGCCGCTACTGTAATCTTGACATTGGTTTTGATGGGTCAGGTTTTGGAAGCGCGTGCACATAGTAAAACCAATTCAGCAGTTAAGGAACTCTTGAAACTCGCACCTAATAAAGCCATTAAGGTAGTGGATGGAAACGAAGAAGAAGTTTCCATAGACCAAATCGAAAAAGGAGATATACTACGTGTGAAGCCAGGAGATAAAATTCCTGTGGATGGAAAAATTACCGAAGGAGAAACTACAGTAGATGAGTCAATGATTTCGGGAGAACCTATTCCAGTTAATAAATCTGTAGATGATAAAGTAAGTAGCGGTACCATTAACGGCAATCAATCTTTTTTGATAGAAGCCGAAAAAGTAGGTAGCGAAACCTTGCTTTCCCAAATCATACATATGGTTAACGATGCCAGTCGCAGTCGCGCCCCTATTCAGAAACTGGCAGATACCGTTTCGGGATATTTTGTACCTGTAGTGGTAATCATTGCGGTCATCACTTTCATTGTTTGGGCGATTTGGGGTCCAGAGCCAGCTTATGTCTATGCGTTAGTAAATGCCATTGCAGTATTAATTATTGCCTGTCCTTGCGCTTTAGGATTGGCAACGCCTATGTCAGTTATGGTAGGTGTTGGTAAAGGCGCACAAAATGGTGTGTTAATTAAAAATGCCGAAGCCTTAGAGAAAATGGATAAGGTAGACACGCTTATCGTGGATAAGACAGGAACGATTACTGAAGGAAAACCTACGGTTGAGAAAATCGGTGCTTTTGCAGAACGCTTTCGCGAAAGCGAAATTCTACATCTTATCACATCCCTAAACAGTTCCAGCGAGCATCCCCTTGCCGAAGCCACCGTGAAATATGGAAAGGAGCAGAAGGTCGAAATATCAAAAACCGAAAACTTT
>JAHDIF010000009.1:0-4213 GCA_020630915.1 Dokdonia sp. | reverse complement strand
CGAAGCACAATCCTTTCAGAAACAGGGAAAAACGGTTTCCTACTTATCCATTGACGGCGAAGTTTCAGGCTATGTGGTTATTGGCGATAAAATAAAAGAAACGAGTGCCAAGGCAATCAAAGAATTACAGGACAAAGGCATCGAAGTGATAATGCTTACTGGAGATAATCACGACACGGCACAGGCAGTAGCCAGCGAACTCAATCTCGCCGATTTCAAAGCGGGAATGTTACCTGAAAACAAACTGGACGAGGTTAAAAAACTACAAGAACAAGGCAAAGTAGTAGCAATGGCAGGCGATGGTATCAATGACGCACCTGCTCTGGCTAAAAGTGATGTGGGTATTGCAATGGGCACAGGAACGGATGTCGCTATAGAAAGCGCGATGATAACCTTGGTAAAAGGTGATTTGCACGGTATTGTCAAAGCAAGAAACCTTAGCCACAAAGTAATGCGGAACATCAAGCAAAATCTATTTTTTGCTATGATATACAATACGCTGGGTGTACCCATTGCGGCAGGTGTATTATTCCCATTTTTCGGAATCTTATTATCGCCTATGATTGCCGCCTTAGCAATGAGTTTTAGTTCTGTTTCTGTAATAGCAAACGCACTTAGACTCAGAACAAAATCAATTAACTAAACCATCCTATATAATGAAAAACAGTATTATTCTATTATGTATTATCCTTTTAGCTTCTTGTAAAGAGGCTTCAAAAGAAGCACAAGAACTAAAAAATGGAGAAGTCACAGAGCAAAAAGCAACAACTGCTGACCCAGCCAAGAAAAAGCCTTTAAGCCCTCATACCTCTGCAATGGCAATGGTAGGTGATGCTCATATTCACATAGATTATTCATCGCCAGGTGTTAGAGATAGAATTATTTTTGGTGGTTTACTAGCGTATGACCAAATATGGCAAGCAGGAGCACATATGGCAACGTGGATAGAAACCAATAAAGATTTACAAATTGATGGCAAAACACTTCCTAAAGGCAAGTATGGGTTTTTTACAATTCCCTCAAAAGATGATTGGATTATCATTTTTAATTCTAATTGGGAGCAACACGGTAAAGATGAATATGACGAGAAAAATGATGTGTTGCGATTTAAAGTTACCCCTAAAATTTCCGAAGAAATCAAAGAACATTTAGAATACAACGTAACAAAGACCACCAATGATTCAGGAACAATTAGCTTGAGTTGGGAAAAGGTTTTTGTTGAATTTCCTTTTGAAGTAAAATAAAATGGTCAAAAGAAAAACAGCACTTAAAATAAGAAAGACGCATCGCTATCTGGGTATCTTTTTAGGTATTCAGTTCTTGATGTGGACGATTAGCGGAATGTACTTTAGTTGGACGGATATTGACGAAATACACGGAGACCATTTTAAAAAAGAAACTCCTGACCAAACTGCATTTTCAAATTTGGTGGGAAGTTCTAAACTAAATATTCAGGAACCGATTAAGTCATTAGAATTACTTGAAATAGCAGGTACACCCTTTTACTGGATTAATGAGACTGCGCTTTATAATGCACTTACAGGAACAAAGAAAGAGGAGCTCACAGAACAAGAAGCAATCAAAGTAGCAGAACGCTATATGTTGGCCAATTTGGAATTTGACCAAATACAACGGATTGAATCTGTAGGCGACCACCACGAGTATCGTGGAAGGTCATTGCCAGCCTATGAGATTTCATATAAAACAGATGAAAATTTAAAAGCCTACGTGGCGATTGAGAACGGAGCTTTTCAGACTGTACGTCATCGCAATTGGCGTTGGTTCGATTTTCTCTGGATGACACACACTATGGATTATCAAGGAAGAGACAATTTTAATACTATAGTATTAAGAGCTTTTTCACTTTTAGGATTGATAACAGTTTTCAGTGGTTTTTTGCTTTGGTTTACAAGTTCCCCTACAGTTAGAAAAATTAAAAAAAGTTTAAAATGAAAAAGAACATCTTATATCTAGGTATTGCAGTAATCATAGGATTACTTGGCGGATATTTATTATTCGGAAATAGTACGGAGAGTACAGGTCAAGCAGGAGATAATCACGACCATCCAGAGGCCTCTGCTAATCAAATGTGGACGTGTTCAATGCATCCACAGATTATGCAGCCGGAACCTGGCGACTGTCCAATTTGTGGAATGGATTTAATTCCTGCCGAAACTGGTGCGGAAGGTCTAGCCGCAAATGAAATTAAAATGACCGAAAATGCCTTGGCATTAGCTAATATTCAAACCAGTATTGTTGGAAGTATTGCAACTTCTGACGAAGACGGTATGATTTCGCTCTCTGGTAAGATTGCTGAAAACGAAGAAAACAACGCTGTTCAAGCAAGTTATTTTGAAGGTCGCTTAGAGCGGTTGAATGTTAGCTATGAAGGGCAAAAAGTAAATAAGGGACAATTATTAGCTACTATTTATGCACCTAATCTTGTAGCTGCTCAGCAGGAACTAATTACAGCAGCGTCATTAAAAGAATCGCAACCAGCTTTATATAGCGCGGTACGTAATAAATTAAAACTTTGGAAACTTTCAGAAAAGCAAATAAGCAGTATTGAAACTTCGGGAAAAGTGCGCGAGAACTTTCCAATCTACGCAACTGTTTCAGGAACGGTAGCTATGGTAATGGCAGCAGAAGGCGACTATGTAAAACAAGGTCAACCCATTTTAAAAGTGAGCAACCTAAATTCGGTTTGGGCAGAATTTGATGCCTATGAAAATCAAATTTCGCAGTTTAAAAAAGGGCAGAAAATCAACGTTACCACTAATGCATACCCTAATAAGAAATTTGATGCCGTCATTACATTTATAGACCCAGTTCTTAACAATCGCACTAGAACTGTAACTGTTAGAACAACGCTTAAGAATAAAGAAAATTTATTCAAACCAGGGATGTTTGTCACAGGAAAAATAAAAGGGACAATGCAGAATTTGGAGGAATCGTTAAGTATACCTGCCAGTGCTATTTTATGGACAGGAGAACGCTCTTTGGTGTATGTTAAGACAAATCCGAATGAAGCTGTTTTTGAAATGCGAGAGGTTACTATTGGCATTCGTAATGGAGACAATTATACAATTACTACAGGATTAGAAAATGGAGATGAAATAGTCACTAATGGTACTTTTACTGTAGATGCAGCTGCGCAGTTGCAAGGTAAAAAAAGTATGATGAATAAATCTGGAGGACGAACAACAACAGGTCACGAAGGACATACGGAAATGCAAGGAGCTATTACTGAAAACAAACCTAACTCGGTTTCAATGATGAAAATGAAATTACCCCAAGCGTTTCAGTCAGGATTTCAATCAGCTATTGAACCATATCTTAAAATGAAAGATGCCTTTGTATCAAGTGATGCGAGTCAAGTTTCAGCTTTTGCTAAAACTACTTCAGATAAATTAAATGCCATTGGAGTAAGTGATTTAGGTAAAATGGAAAAGTCTCATTTTTCAAAAAGTATTGAAATGTTAGATGCAATTTCTACTAATCCAGATTTAGAAAAACAAAGAGCATATTTGGTAGTTTTAAACGAAAATATGGTAGCTCTTGCGATGAATATACAATCACCTACAGATACACTTTATGTTCAAAAATGTCCAATGGCAAACAGTAACAAAGGTGCCATATGGCTAAGTACAGAAAAAGAAATTAAGAATCCATACTATGGCGATGCAATGTTGACTTGTGGAAGTGTGATTGAGACTATAAATTAATTGCACAGCTATTGCATTTAAAATCTATTATCTTTGTAATGTGAAAATCATAGCAGTCATATTATCTATTTACTTTTTGGCACTTAACGTAGTGCCGTGTAATGATGTACCTGAAACTGCAGATAATTCTGAAGTAGTTTCAGTAATTGACATTGATGGTGAACACGACCAAAATGGAGAGCTATGTTCTCCTTTTTGTCAATGTCATTGTTGTCACGTTCATACTATAGATTTTGGACTTTTGGAATTTGAGCCACTTCAACTATCAATCAATAAGGAATATTTTCAACATTTCGATGGTCTCGATAAAGGTATTTCTGACTCTCTCTTACAACCACCCCAAGTATAATTCAGTTTTATAGGATAACTATATCCTTTTTTGACCGTATTGGTCATTTTTATTCGATGGGTTTATCCAAACTTTCATCAAATTTTCAACTGAATTAATACATTTTCTATGATTAATAAAATCATTGATTTTTCAATCA
>JAHDIF010000004.1 GCA_020630915.1 Dokdonia sp. | reverse complement strand
TCGAATTAGTAACTGTCCTATTTATGGGGAAGCCTACAAAAAGGGGAAGCCTACAGGATAGTGTTTATTTCATCAAAGATATATGGAAGTTCGTTGATAGAATATCCAATGAAATATATAAGAAGGTTAGAAAAGAATTTGAGTTAAATCCTTTATCATTCAGCTTTGGAGAAGATAAAATGAAAAGACTCGAAGTCCTTCCTGTTATTGGTCAAGTCAATTACACAGATGAATCAAAAGATAGAATTGTTACGGAGGAAAATGTTGAAAATTTTAATCCTTTTACATTTGACATTAAATCTGTTTTCAGAAAACCAACCAAATTTGCTCACGAAAAAGAATTTCGGTTTATCTGGACTTTGAATCTGGGTGACATTCATAGTGATAAACCAGAAGATGTAGATTTTATAAGTGTAATGTGGCGGAATTTGGACTTGAAACCGAATAAAAAGGCATTGACTTCAAAACAATTCTATTTCAGAAAGGAGCAAATTACTGATAGAAAAGGAAGACAGTTAATATACTAAGCCCAACAACGTATCCTATGAAAAGCCCTAGTCCAGTTCTCTAAAGTTTGTTACTATTTTTCTTTTTTACTCAAACCATCTTTTATTTGTAAACATATATGTTGACTGTTACATATATTTGTAAATAAATATGTTTACATTATATTTATTTTGTAAACGTATAAATTTACATTTTATGAGAAATAAGCGAAAACTTTTGATTGAGCAGTTGGACCAAAAATTACAGCCGTTCTATATAAGTAGAAAGGTTCTGGTTCCAGAACGTGGATGGACAAATACAGTTCGTACGACACTCAATATGACAATGGCCCAGCTTGGGGCCAGATTAAATATTACAAGACAAGGTGTAAAAAGAATTGAAGAAAGTGAGGCTAATGGCTCGATAACGCTCAATTCATTAAAGGATGTAGCTAGCGCAATGGATTTAAAATTGGTCTACGCACTGGTTCCAAAAAATGGAACCATAAACGATTTAATACACATAAACGCAGAGAAATTGGCCCAAAAAATAGTATTACGGACCAATCAAAATATGAAATTGGAGGATCAGGGAATTGGAGATGAAAAGATAGCCAAAACCATAAATGAACTCGCTAATGAAATAAAACGCGAGATGAGAAAGTCATTATGGGATTAGAATTAGATTACAAAGATGGACAAACCCCATTGAACGAGGAAGAAAAAGAAGGTCTCAAAATAAAGTCTATTACTACTCAAGGAGAATTGGATGAATTTGAGCAACTGAACATTGAAAAGGCAGTCGAATGGACTATTCACACAAAATTCAAATCTGAAAATATCTTGACAGAAAAGTTTATTAAAGACTTACACAAAAAAATGTACAGTGATGTCTGGAAATGGGCTGGTGATTTTAGAACAACTGAAAAAAACATGGGAATCTCGTGGACAAAAATTGGAATTGAATTAAAGAATTTACTGGACGACACAAAGTATTGGATTGAAAATAAAACATATTTACCAGAAGAAATTGCCATTAAATTTAAACACCGAATAGTATCTATTCATTGTTTTCCTAATGGCAATGGAAGGCATTCTAGAATGATGGCAGACATCATTCTAGAATCAATCTTTGGGAAAGAAATATTCTCCTGGCATCAATCAAATATGGTTAAAGCAAACGAAACAAGAAAAAAGTATATTAACGCATTAAAAAAGGCTGACAATGGGGACATTGCACCATTAATAAAATTTGCAAAAAACTAAAGCCAACACCCCATATAAGTAACTCCTATCTACTCACTTTCTCAAACCAACTCAAACATCTTCCCTGGCAAAGCGCGTACGACACCTTTCATTTCCATCTGTAGTAAGAGCGATGCGATTTTAAAAGTAGGCAGTTTACAATGCAAGGCGATCAAATCCAGTTGTTCTTTGCCTTTTTCCTTTAAGAAGCGATACACTACTTTTTCATCATCCGTAAGTTCTACAAAGAGTTGTTTTTGGATCACCTTTGGAGCTTCTTCGTCTAGTTTCCAGTTTAAGATATAAGCCACATCTGCAGCGCTGGTGCATAAATGTGCTTTGTTTTGCTTGATGAGGTTATTACAGCCTAAACTCAACTTATCATCTGCTCTGCCAGGAACCGCAAACACATCACGATTATAACCCACTGCAAAATCTGCCGTAACGAGAGAACCGCCTTTCTCAGCGCTTTCTATGACGATCGTGGCCTCACTTAAACCCGCAATAATGCGGTTGCGGCGCAAGAAATTAGTGTGTACAAAAGAGTCACTACTCCAGAAATCGGTAAAAAAGCCACCGTTCTTCTCCATTCCTGCCACATACTTGCTATGCGTTTTAGGATATACTTGGTTAAGCCCGTGAGCAAACACCCCTATCGTTTGTAAACCGTGATCTATACACGCTTTATGAGCAGCAATATCTACGCCATAGGCAAATCCAGAAATGATTACAGGATTAAAAGCTGCGATCTCTTCTATAAACTTTTCTATAAATGCTTTTCCATACGTAGTCACTTTTCTCGTGCCTACGATACTTAAGATTCTTCGTTGGGACAGATCTATATTCCCTCGCTGAAAAAGCACCACAGGACTGTCTATACAGTGTTTTAAACGCTCTGGATAGTCTCGATCTGTATAAGTCGTTAGGTGGATATTGTTAGATTGTACGTATGCTAATTCCGCTTTCGCGAAAGCGAGATGCTCCTCATTCCAAAAGTCCTGTAACTTATGGTCTCCTATTCCATCTACAGCAAGTAGCGTTGCCTTTTTTTGAAGCAATACTTCCTGCGCGCTCCCGAAAATTTGGATGAGTTTTTTGATACTCCCATCTCCTAAAAAAGGAATACGTTGTAGCGTGAGTAAGGCTAGAAGTTCTTTTTCTGATATCAAAACAGCTGATTTTCAGCTTCAAGAAACGACATTTATCAATGTTAATAAAATGTTGCGGTGAAGTTTTGACAAACCATAAAAAATTTTACCTTTAAACTATGCAACTAGACCAGTATATAAGGGACTTACTTTATAGATATGAGTGTGTGATCTTGCCAGAATTCGGGGCGTTTTTAACGCAATACCAATCGGCGCAAGTGCATGAGACTACGCACGCTTTTTATCCACCTAAAAAGAAACTTTCTTTTAACAGCCAGCTTACTACAAATGACGGTCTTCTTGCAAATTATATTGCTACTGCAGAGATGATTCCTCACGAGGCGGCAAATGCAAAAATTGCAACCTACGTACGCCAGCTGTGGGACACCTTACACAATGGGGGCACACAGGAACTCTCTAACGTAGGAAGTCTAAGCTTAAGTGCAGATAACAACCTTCAGTTTGAGCCTTCGTATCACCTTAATTATCTTACCAATTCTTTCGGGCTTGCTTCTTTTACTGCGCCAGCCGTAGCAAGAGAAGTATATAAAGAACAAGTAGTGGCTCTAGAAGAAAAAGCACCTATAGCTTTTACTCCAGAACGCCGTAATAGAGGATGGCTTAAATATGCTGCAATTGCATTAATAGGATTAAGCATTGCAGGAACTGGAGGGTTTACCTATATAAAAGATGTAGAGGCGCATAATATGGCTTCTCAGGAAGAAGCAAAAGAATTGCTGGATACTAAAATCCAAGAAGCGACCTTTGTAATAGACAATCCTTTACCGGCTATCACGCTAGAAATCACACAGCCTAAAGGCAAGTATCACGTAGTGGCAGGGGCTTTTAGAATGGAAGAAAATGCTCAAAAAAGAGTAGCGCAATTAAAAGTAAAGGGGTACAATGCCCGCGAGATAGGTGCCAATAAATTTGGATTACACCAAGTGGTATATGGCAGCTATTCTGATAGTCAAGAAGCATTACAAGCCTTGCGCACAGTACGCCAGTCAGACAACAAAGAGGCTTGGTTACTGGTTAAGAATTTAGATTAATTTTCTCCCGTCATGCTGAACTTGTTTCAGCATCCCACGCGAGATAAATTTTGAAACATCATACTATAGTTGCTTTTGTGATCCTGAAATAAATTCAGGGTAACGTCAACTGTATTTTTACAGCTTTCGCGAAATCGAACCAGTGAGACCTGCTGCATGCCGGTAGGCAAGGTTCACGCCCAATGGAAGAATGAAGCGTTAAAGCATTTGATCACCTATTACATTATGCTCTGTTTTCAACCTCAGATTCGATTTCGATTTCGACCGTCATGCTGAACTCGTTTCAGCATCTCACAAGTAACTAGAACGCATTAATTATGAGACCCTGAAACAAGTTCAGGGTGACGACAACTGTTTTTAGTTCAGCTCTTGCGTAAGCATAGACAAGCCCAATGATTTTATTTCTACATTCGATTTCGTTTTCATTTTCGATTTCGTTTTCACCCCAGGCGTTGTACCTTTGCGGCTCAAAACAAAAGCTATGGAATCTCGTACACCCAGCGAATCAAAAACAATACTTACAGACCTTGTATTACCTAGTGAAACCAATCCGCTAAACAATCTTTTTGGAGGAGAGCTTCTAGCACGTATGGATCGTGCAGCGAGTATCGCGGCAAGACGCCATTCTAGACGCATAGTTGTAACTGCCTCTGTAAATCACGTAGCTTTTAATAAAATGATCCCTCTAGGAAGTGTGGTCACTGTAGAAGCTAAAATCTCTAGAGCCTTTAAAACCTCTATGGAGATTTTTATAGATGTGTGGGTAGAAGATAGAGAGAGTGGTATTTGCAGTAAGGCAAACGAAGCCATCTATACCTTTGTTGCTGTTGATGAGCAAGGACAACCGGTACCCGTACCTCAAGTAGTACCAGAAAGTGCTCAAGAAAAAGAACGCTATGATGCCGCTTTAAGGCGCAAGCAATTAAGTCTTGTGCTCGCTGGAAAAATAAAGCCTAGTGAAGCAACAGAGTTAAAGGCACTGTTTACCTAGAAAGTTAAGATGTTTATTTTTTAGTACCTTACTAATTGAAAACAACTTAAAACTTTAAAAAATGGAAATTATTTCGACATTAATTATCGGAGCTGTAGCTGGATGGCTTGGAGGAACTATTTACAAAGGTGGTGGATTAGGGCTGCTAGGCAATATTATTGTAGGTATTGTGGGAAGTTTTGTGGGCTATTTTGTTCTAGGTAAACTAGGTGTGAGCTTAGGGTCTGGATGGATTGGAGCAATCCTAACAGGAGCCTTAGGCGCCATTATTATTCTATTTTTAATTAACCTAATTTTTAAAAAGAAGTAGTCTATTCTTTTTCTTTAGTGCACAGAGAGAAGTTCTTAGAGCTTCTCTTTTTTTGTTTTAGCGCGTTATCGCTTGAGTATCCATTGAGATGGATTCAATTTGGTCGAGTTCTTCTGAATCCTAAATTTCATCACAGATTTTCCTGTGAATGCATTTTTTCCTACTTCACCTATTTGTTGCTTAAAAGAAACTTGATCTCCTTTTTCTACTTTTAGATTTTTGATATTGTAGTACAATGTAATATAATCTCCGTGCTGAATATAAAGGGCGAGCCCTCCTCCTTTAACATTCTGGATTGCAAGGACTTCTCCCTTAAAAACAGCTCTTACGGGCGCATTTGCTACGGTTTCAATATCAATTCCGCTATTTTTTACTTTAATATTAGGCAAGGTAGGATGACGCGATTCTCCGTAGGGTCTAATAACCCTACCTCGTTCTACAGGCCAGACGAGCCTTCCTTTGTTAGAAGCAAAATCTGAAGCCAGCGCTTTTCCTTCTGGAGTAAGTGCAAAACCTTTGCTTGTGGTAGATTTTCCAGCCTTTTTATTACTCGCAGCGATGGCATCGGCAATGATCTTATCTATTTGCTTATCAATTTTATTTGCCTCTCGCTGTTTTTTGTTGATTTGGGCTGCATACGTACTAGATTGTTTGCGTATTTGTTTTACAAGGCCATCTTGTATTGCTTTTTCCTTATCAAGTTGTTGTTTTGCCTTTTTGTTTTCGGCAATGAGGGTTTCTTTATCTGCTTTTTGTTTGAGTAAATCTTTGTTTACCTGTTGTAAAAGCTCCGTACGTTCTTTTATCTGTTCCCCCTGCTTCTTTCTATAGGAAGCATATTGCTTCATATACTGCGTACGCTTGTAGGCCTGTGTAAAATTTTCACTAGAGAGTAAGAACATCACTTTGCTTTGCTCGCTCCTGCTTTTGTAGCTCTTCTGGATCATCTCTGCATAATCCGTTTTGAGAAGTTTAAGCTCGTCTCTTAGATTTTCTAGTTTGTTGAGATTTTCATCAATCTCGCGGGTAAGTAAGTTTGCTTGTCTATTGGTTACTCTAATTAAGTCTGATCGCACCTTAATTTGCTGGTCTATGTCTTCTACCTCAGCTAGTAGGGAGCGTTCCTTCTTTTTATTGCTTTCCCGCAAGCGATTTAACTGTAGCATCTCTGCTTTAAGGGCTTCTCTGCGCTTTTCTAGTTGTTCTCGGGTAAGATTCTGGCTAAGGGCTATTTCGCCCATAAAAAGCAAGAAAAAGCTTAGTAAAAGTGTCTTTATGTAAAAAGACTTACTTCTCATCAATTACAATTTCTTTATACCCAGAAGGCATCTTAAAAGGAAAACGTACCGGCTCATTGACTTTTACACTTCTGTACTCAATAGCTACTTGCGTCGTGCGCTTAGGCTCTGTTGCTTTTAGGTTGAGTTGCGCGGGAAAGGGTTTCCCTTCTACCATAGCATAGGCTCCGTAGTTCAAATATAAAGTACGTTGATCTTCCTTCATCACCACCTCTTGCTTTTGAACCGTAAAAGGTTGTGTGCTTATTTCAAAAAGTAAGTCAAAAAGTGGATTCCCTTTTTTAGGTGTAACCGTAAAATAGTCTTGCTCCTTCGTAAATATATATCTACCCTCTCTCAAATCGTAAATGGTCTGCCCAGTAAGCAGTCGCTGCAGTTGATCAAAGTTGAGATCTATCCCTAAGTAATTACTTATAAATGAGAAATCCTTATCAAAATATTGCCTATTGAGTTTGTCATAAAACTTGATATTATCTGGGGTAATTAATGCTCTTGCACCAGAGAGTCCTATTAAAGAACCATCAATCCAGATGGTCTTATCTTTTTCTATTCGTATCTGGACGGTTACCGTAGGCTTTGTATCTCCGTTACTTGTAAATTTTGCCCTCGTTCTTGCTTCAAACGTTGTGTAATCTAATGTATTTGCATAATATTCCTCTACTAATTTTACTGCCGTAAGATCTTCTTCACTGGAAGCAGTTGCTATTTTTTTGGAGCCTCCACAACTCACAAATATCATCACAAAACCTATATATGCTATATATTTCATTTAGTTTGTCGCTCTTAATTTACTGGCTTGCGTATTGTACCGCTGAGCCTTTTGAGTATCGCCTAGCTTTGCATAGATTTCTCCAAGTTGTGCGTAAAAATTTGCTTCTAGCTTCGTATCGTCAAGAATGTAATCTACCCCCATTTCCAGTTGATCCAAGGCTTCTTGAAGTTTTTCTTGCTGTTTTAAGGCCACTCCGCTCACATAGTAAAATATGGGTTGAGAAGGGTATAGCTCCAGTGCGGCTTGTGCTCTTTTTGATACAGACATATAGTCTCCATTCTCTAATTCTAGGGTTACAACGTTTTTAAGTAGTTCTACATTGTCTTGATCCTTCTCTACTGCCTTAATTAAATAAGGAAGTGCCTGCTCTTTCTTGCCTTTCTTACTGTAGTACTCTCCTATGTTTTGATAAATTTTTGAATCTGCCACTTGGGTGTCAAAGGTAGATATGGCGGTTTCCAATTGCGGTGCATAGGTAGGATTATCATTTACAAATAACAGGAAATCGTTAAGTACACGATGTTTTGCTTTTGCAGAAATCTTTTGGGAACCTAATACTTTAGACATCGCATCCATCGCATTTTCTGTATTCCCTTTTTCCAAGTCTATTTTATACAACGCAAGCTGTACCGCATCTGCTTCTGGATTGAGTTTTTGCAACTTAAGAGCAGTTTCATAAGCCTTTTCTGTATTGCCTTGATCACTGTACAAATAGATAAGTTTTAAGTAGTCCTTCTCACTTTTTGCATTTTCCTCCAAGTCTTTATTGAGTGCTTCTCGATCTACATCTTTTTTTCCAGAAATTCTATAAATACGTTTCCTTAAGCTGTCTCTAAAGCGATCTTTACCCTTCTCTTCGTCTAGCTCCTCAATCAAGGTTAACGCCTCATCATATCTCCTTGTAGCACTGTAAAGACGCGCAAGATCTTCTTTATACTGGGAATCAAACGGAATGAGTTGTTTTATGGTCGCTTCTGCATTTTCATAATCTCTATTTTGATAATAGACGTCATATAAAAGGTTTAAAACGGGCTCTTGATTTGGTTTTAATTCCAGTGTTTTTACAAAATCTGCAGCTGCGAGATCGTAATCCTTCAAAAGTAGGTGGTTTTTCCCGCGTTCAAAATAAAGAATAGGATGAGAGGAAGTAATATCAAGTTTAATACAGGTGTTTAATTGCTCTATGGCGCGATCGTAGTTTTCAATACCCTTTTGTTTGAGGGCTTCAAAAAACGCTTCTTGAAACGCATCAGACACATCACCTAAATCATCTACATTTTGATCTGCAAAAGGGGTGCTGTCTTGTGCATAGGTATGCTTTCGCGAAAGCATACTCAACATCATAAACAATAACAGTATATATTTTATTCCTTTCATTCTTATTCTATCACCGTATAATCACCGATGCTTATTTTACTAAACTTGCCATTGTATTTTACGTGATTGCCTATCATCGCTTCTTCTAGCTGAGCATTTTTAATATGTGTGTCTTTCTGGATAAGACTATTTTTTATGGTACTATCTTCAATCACCGTGCCAGCTCCTACAGAAACGTGAGGCCCTAAGGTCACATTGCGCAAAGTGACATTTTCTCCTATAAAGCAAGGAGGTATAATACTCGCATTATCTAAAACTACAGAATCTGCAACCAGTTTCTCGCCATCTCCATATAAAAATCCAAGCATTTTTGCATTGGTCTCTATGGCAATATTTTTATTACCACAGTCCATCCACTCATCTACTGTGCCTGTCTTAAAGATTCGGCCGTCTGCCATCATTTTCTTGATACCATCATTAATTTGGTACTCTCCACCATTCATAATATTCTCTGCGAGTACTTCTTGGAGCTTCTCTTTTAAAACGGCTACATCCTTGAAATAATAGATGCCTATTACGGCCTCATCAGATACAAAGGTTTGCGGTTTTTCTACAAGTTCTGTAATCTCTCCTTTGTCATTGAGATTTACAACCCCATAAGCTTCTGGATTCGGTACTTTTTTAGTCCAGATGACACTATCTGCCTCCCCGTCAAGCTCAAACTCTGCTCTAATAAGTGCATCTGCGTAGGCAATTACCGCAGGCCCAGAGAGTGAAGGCTCTGCACTCATAATCGCGTGTCCTGTTCCTAAAGGTTGGTCTTGTCTGTATACAGACGGTTTTGCGCCTAAGCCCTTTGCTAGCTCTTCTAAACTCGCAATCACATCATCACCAAACCAAGCTTCATCTCCTAGTACAAATGCAATTTCTTCTATAGGTTGCTTGAGAACTTTTACAATGTCTTTTACGAGACGGTGCACGATAGGCTCTCCAGCAACAGGTATTAAAGGTTTCGGAACGGTTACACTATGAGGTCTTATGCGACTACCGCGACCTGCCATTGGGACTATTATTTTCATATTTCTATTCCCTGCGCAGGCAGGGATCTTTTAAGTTATATTTTTTATCAGTTTCTAATCTGATTATAATTGAGATTCCAATTAAGGCTTAGATCAGACTAGCTGGGATTCAATTCTTCTATTAAGTTAATTTTCCGTTCTCGCTTCCACTTTTTCATTTGTTTCTCGCGTTTGATTGCTCTCAGACCATTACTTATTTCTTCAAAGTAAACCAACTTATCACAATTAAACTTAGCTGTAAAAGCTCTAGGATATACTTTGAGTTTATGCTCTTTTATTCTTTCATCAATATTGTCTGTAACACCTATGTATAAAACCTTATTAGATTTATTAGTCATTATATATACGTACCACATGTTTTTTATTCTTTATCGCGACTTACGGTTTCTGGAGTTAGAGATTCCTGCCTACGCAGAAATTTATTTAATCCCCGTACTTCCAAATCCACCTTCTCCTCGATCTGTACTCGAAAGTTCACTTACTTCTTGCCATTGTGCCTGACTATGCTGCGCGATTACCATTTGCGCGATGCGCTCGCCATTTTCTATAACAAAATCTTCATTAGAAAGGTTTACAAGAATCACACCAATCTCTCCCCTGTAATCTGCATCAATCGTTCCTGGAGCATTAAGGACTGTAACACCTTTTTTGGCCGCAAGACCGCTACGTGGTCTTACTTGTGCTTCTGTTCCTATGGGTAATTCCATAAAAATACCCGTAGGTACAATAGCTCTCTCTAAAGGTTTGAGTGTGATGGCCTCCGTAATATTTGCTCTTAGGTCCATTCCCGCACTTGCGATGGTTTCGTAATGTGGCAATGGATGTGAACTTTTATTAATGACTTTAATTTTCATTAGTTTCGTTTTCATTTCCGCGAAGGCGGAAATCTCATTTTTTACTTAAAATCTGTTTCAATTGCTTCCTTTCTAATACAAAAATAAGCACTACAAATATGCCTAATAAGATAGCATTAATCCAGTAATTTTCTCTAAAATAATAGAACGAAATAAAAGACATCGAAGCTGCCATTATTAGATAACCACAAATACGTGACAACTCATAAGGGATAGGGTATTTTTTATGTCCTACTACATAGGAGAAAACCATCATTGTTCCAAATGCTGCTAGCGCCGCATAGGCGGCTGCCATAAATCCAACAATTGGAATAAAAACAACGTTTATTATAATCGTTACAACGGCACCTATTATAGAAAAATACATTCCATACTTGGTTTGATCTGTTAACTTATACCAAATAGCCAGATTGTGATAAATGCCTAGAAAAAGATTGGCTATCAAAATGTAGGGTACAATTTCCATAGCGATATGATATGAGCTATCATTTACCAATTGGTTTTTTATAAAATCTATAAAAAAGGTGATTAAGAGCAACCCTAAACCACCCACAATGACAAAATACTTTAGAATAATAGCATAGGTTGTAGGTGCATTCTTCTCTTTTGCCTGATTAAAGAAAAAAGGCTCTGCACCCAATCGAAATGCTTGTATAAAAATAGTCATAAACACTGCCAGTTTATAACAAGCGGCATAGGCCCCTCCTATTTCCTTATTAATGTTATCTACAAACCATTTGTCCAGTTGAGAAATAACAGCAAAGGCAAGGCCTGCAATCATAACGGGCCATCCATATTTCCATAATTGCTTAAATATGTGTTTATCAAAAACAACTTTCACCTTAAAAAACTGTGGTAGCATGAATAGCAGCGTAATTGCGCTTGCCGCAAGATTAGCGATAAAGATATAAACACGAAGATCCTTAGTATCATACCAATCATACGCCAGATTAAACTTAGGAATTGCCCAAAGGAAAAAGAAATTCAACCCAACGAACACGAAGAGATTGATCATTTTAATACCCGCAAAAAGCCCCGCCTTACCTCTTGCTCTTAGGTATGCAAACGGTGCCACTACTAGCGTATCTAATAAGACAATACCTAGCAAATAATCAAAATAATTAACAGGGATATCTAAAAAAGAAGCAAGGTCCGTCCTAAAAGCAAAAACTAAGAGTCCGCAGATAATCGTGCTAGCCGTAAGTGTGATAAATGTAGTACTGTATACACGCTCCTTTTTTTCACTCTTAGCAAAGAAGCGAAAAAATGCAGTTTCCATCCCAAGAGTAAATAGAATATTTAAAAACGCAGCTCCTACATAAAATAGAGCCACACCAGAGTATCCCTCAGCAGGCAGTACATCCGTATGTAATCGTACCAGAATTATTCCCATCAGGCGTGGTAATACTGTGGCTAGACCATAAATGATGGTGTCTTGAAAAAACCGTTTTAGTGTACTCAAAAAGAAGTTTGTTTTCGCTTGTTAAAAGTAACGAAAATAAATACAGAATATTAGTACCCTTCTCCTCTAGGCGGGGCGCTAGGATATGCAACTTGTGGCTTTTCTACGGGGTTATTGATAATGGTGTACACAAGCTGGCCATTTTCTTCATATACGATACCTACCTGCTTATCCGTAAGCTCCACTGGGAATCTCATTTTTCTAACGGGTGGTGTATTTGCCGCTTCTTGTTCTTGATCGCCGTGCATAATCAAATCCTGTGGTTGATTTTGATCTGATATAAAGTTTGCACTATACCCTTTTTGACTTTGTTGTATTCGCGCAGTTAGCCCTCTAAAGTAAGCATCTTTCATCACCAAGTTTTCTGGCATGGCATTCCAGTCAAACTCCATAGTGATTCCAGAACCGCCGCCTTGCACTCCTGCCATCCATTTATAAAAGGTTGTTTTTGCTTTCGCGAAAGCGGGATTGCGCATCTCCATAGTTTGTGCCGTTTCTTCTATTTGTTCTATTTCTTCTGCCACCGTTGTAGCCGTTTTGCATTGGGTAAGAGCCAAAGGCATTGTACATAGCAAGGTTAGTAATATAGGTTTAAGCATTTTCATAAAGGTTGTTTCGTCTGTGAGGCTCAAAAGTCTTGCCATAAAGATAGGAAAGTCTATAATAAGGGGGTTTGCTGTCACCTCATAAAACATTAATTTCTTGATGGGATTCCCTCCTTCGCGGGAATAAAAAGAATAACCCTCGGACGAAGGACCGTCCAAAGGGTTATTAACTCAAACCAAAATATTTGTGAAGAAAGTGATGTAAATATATAGCCAACTTCACTCACCCCCGTTAGTCCCGATAATTGTTTCCTTTTATTTAAACTAAAAAAGCCCCACTAAATAGTGAGGCTTTCGGTATTATTTTGAACTTTTTTTAATTGTTCAATGCTTCCGCACCGCCTACAATCTCTAATATCTCGTTCGTAATGGCTGCTTGACGTGCCTTATTATATTGCAATTTAAGAGCATCTCTAAGCTCTGTAGCATTATCCGTAGCTTTATGCATTGCAGTCATACGAGCGCCGTGCTCTGAGGCAACGGAATCTCTAATTCCTTTAAATAATTGTGTTTTTAACGCTTTTGGAATCAATCCTTCCACAATCTCTGCTTTAGAAGGCTCAAAAATATAATCTGCCGTAGCTGTTCTCTCTTCTTGTGCCGCTGGAACTATAGGTAGAAATTGTTCTGTAGTTACAATTTGCGTAGCTGCATTTTTAAACTTATTGTAAATAATGTCTATGCGATCGTACTCGCCAGACTCAAAACGATCCATCAAGTCCTGCGCAATCACTGCAACGTTATCATATGTCAAATCATCAAAGATCTCTATGTTATTCGTTATAACATTATGAGACTTTGCTAGAATAGCATCTGCTTTCTTACCAATCGTAATAAAGTCTACCTCTTTTCCTGCATACTTAGAGTTCACAAGATGAGTAGCTCCTTTAATAATATTGGAGTTAAAAGCTCCTGCGAGACCTCTATTAGATGAAATAGCTACAATAAGAACCTTGTTTACTTCGCGATCTTCTGCAAGCTTGCTTCCAGAGTCGGCATCTAGTGTAGCGCTTAGATTTTGTAAAAGCTCCGTTAATTTATCAGAATAAGGACGCATAGCTGTGATCGCATCTTGTGCTTTCTTCAACTTTGCAGCAGATACCATTTTCATGGCACTTGTAATCTGCATCGTAGAAGATACAGAGCCTATTCTATTTCTAATTTCCTTTAAGTTTGCCATCTTTCAAGTTCAGAGTTATGAGTTCAGAGTTATGAGCTTTTGATTATTGCTACCAAAATTCTTATTAACTCCTCACACCTATTCTTCATTCCTTCGGGTATGTCTCTTCCAGTTGCTTCGAGTATTTGTAACCAGTACATAGTCTCATCTGCCTCCTTTAGAGCAATACCAAATTTATTTTTGAAGTCTTTCTTACTGACTCCACGTTGGGCTTCTCTAGTATTTGCTCCAATACTCGTTCCGCTTTTGAGTAATTGAGATGCTATTTCAAAATCACGATTCTCTTTTAAAGTATCACAATAATGAACAATCTCGCAGGCAAACTCAAAGCTTTTCTTACGAATTGGACTTTCCTGAAAACCCATAATTTCAAATAATTTTAAGTCATTCCTCCAGAGGAGTTCTACTTTAAACTCATAACTCCGAACTCATAACTCATAACTTTTTTCGCGAAAGCGAAATACTTTTAGTTATACTTTGCCGATAGTTCTTTTGCAACTGTTACTAGCGTATCAGTTACCTCATCAGTAAGTTTACCAGATTTTAATGTATCTAATACTCCTCTGTACTTTGCGTTAAGGAACTCGATATATTCTGTTTCAAACTCTTTTACCTTATTTACAGGAACATCACGTAACAAGTTTTTAGAACCTGCATAGATAATAGCAATCTGATCTTCTACTGTGTATGGTGTGTTTTCTGCTTGCTTAAGGATCTCTACATTACGTTTTCCTTTTTCAATTACGTTTAGAGTCGCTGCATCAAGGTCTGATCCAAACTTAGCAAACGCTTCGAGTTCACGGAAAGCAGCTTGATCCAATTTTAATGTACCGGATACTTTCTTCATAGATTTAATCTGTGCATTACCTCCCACACGTGATACCGAAATACCTACGTTAATTGCTGGACGTACACCAGAGTTAAATAAATCTCCATCTAAGAATATCTGACCATCTGTAATCGAAATTACGTTTGTTGGGATATATGCAGATACATCTCCTGCTTGTGTCTCAATAATAGGGAGTGCTGTAAGTGATCCTCCCCCTTTGACGATAGGCTTTAAACTATCAGGAAGGTCGTTCATATCTGCAGCAATGGCATCATCATTGATCACTTTTGCTGCACGCTCTAACAATCTTGAGTGCAAGAAGAATACATCTCCAGGGTATGCCTCACGTCCCGGTGGACGACGTAATAAAAGAGATACTTCACGGTATGCTACGGCTTGCTTAGATAAATCATCATAAATGATCAATGCAGGACGTCCTGTATCACGAAAGTACTCTCCAATCGCTGCCCCAGCAAATGGTGCATATACCTGCATTGCTGCTGGATCTGATGCGTTTGCGGCAACAATGGTTGTGTAGGCAAGTGCTCCAGCATCTTCTAACACCTGAGCAATATTTGCTACAGTAGAAGCTTTCTGACCAATCGCTACATATATACAGTATACTGGCTCACCAGCATCGTAAAATTCTTTTTGATTAAGGATCGTATCAATACAAACAGTAGATTTACCTGTCTGACGGTCACCAATTACCAACTCACGTTGCCCTCTTCCCACAGGGATCATTGCATCAATAGACTTGATACCTGTCTGTAACGGCTCCGTTACTGGCTCACGATAGATTACACCCGGCGCTTTACGCTCTAATGGCATCTCATAGGTTTCTCCTTCGATAGGACCTTTACCATCAATAGGAAGACCTAGGGTATTTACTACACGCCCTACGATTCCTTCTCCTACATTAAGAGATGCGATACGCTGTGTACGTTTTACAGTATCCCCTTCTTTGATACTTGTTGAAGACCCAAGGAGTACAACCCCAACGTTATCTTCTTCAAGGTTCAAAACGATTGCTTCAAGTCCGCTTTCGAACTCTACTAATTCTCCATATTGAGCATTAGAAAGTCCGTATACACGAGCAATACCATCACCCACGGTTAATACAGTTCCCACCTCATCAAGGGAAGCGGTTGCTTCAAATCCTGAGAGTTGCTGTTTTAAAATTGCTGAAACTTCTGCTGGTTTAACTTCTGCCATTTTATATTGGTTTTAACGCTCCTGCCTGCCGTCAGGCAGGTTCGCGAAAGTTTAATTATAAACTATTACTAAATTCTCTTTTTAATTTACTTAACTGGCTAGCGATACTTGCATTATACTGTGTATCACCTACACGTAATATAAACCCACCTATGATGCTCTCATCAATGATGTTGTCTAATTTAATATCTGTACTTCCAGTAAGCTCTGTTACTTTTGCAAGGACCTTAGTTTCTAACTCAGGTGTAATTGCAATGGCAGTTGTTACTGTTGCCGCTTGCAATCCTTTTTGCTCGTTATAAAGCGCTACAAAGTTTTGAGCTACATTTCCTAATATACCTGCTCTCTTATTATCAATTAAGATATCTAAAAGACCTAGAGTTTCGTTAGAAGTTTTAGAAAATACTTGCTTAAGAATTGCTCTTTTGTCTTCTTCCTTAACAACAGGACTCAACAAGGCTAGGCGCAAATCCTTGCTCCCAGAAAGTGTAGCACTTACACTTTTCATATCGTTTAAGACAGCATCCACATTACCTCCATCTGTCGCCAGATTAAGGACTGCTTTTGCATATCGTATTGCTGCTCTACTCATATTAGTTTTCATCCCATACTCGCGAAGGCGAGTATTTCATTACCGTTATTTCTATCTTTAAAAGATTTCCACCTTCGTGGAGACTAATTTAAAGTTGCTTGACCTAGCATCTCATCTACAAGACCTAGTTGCTTTTTCTTATCAGAAAGCTCACTCTTAACAACTTTCTCTGCTATCTCTACAGATAATGCCGCTACTTGACCTTTAAGATCTGCTATAGCACTTTTGCGCTCTGCATCAATTGCTGCTTGCGCTTGTATAATCATTTTCTCTGCCTCCGCCTTTGCTTCTCCTTTAGCATCTCCAATCATTTTAGCCTTCATCTCGCGCGCTTCTTTAAGCATAGACTCACGCTCTGCTCTTGCTTCTTGTAAAAGCTTCTGATTATCTGCTTGAAGGCTGGCCATCTCCTTTTTAGCCTCTTCTGCAGAAGCCAAGGCATCTTTAATCGATGCTTCTCTATCGCTTACAGCGCCAAGAATAGGTTTCCAAGCAAATTTTCTTAAAATAAACAATAAAAAAAGGAAGGTAATTATTGTCCAAAATACCAATCCAAATCCAGGAGTTACTAAATCCATTTCTATTTAATTTTAACTAATTTTTACTATAAATTAAATTACAGTGGCAACCAACCGTTACCACTGTAATTAATAAATGCTTTTTACTTAAGGAAAGATACAACCACCGCAAATAATGCTACCGCCTCAACGAAGGCTGCTAGAATAAGTGCAGATGACTGAATTTTACCGTGCATTTCTGGCTGACGCGCCATTGCTTCCATTGCAGATCCACCGATTTTACCGATACCTACACCAGCTCCAATTGCAGCTAGTCCTCCACCGATTGCAGCGATAGCTCCATAATTCTGGGCAACGTCTTGTAATAATGATAAACTCATAGTATAAAAATTAAATTAATTAATGATGCGCTTCTTCTGTGGCCATACCAAAATATAGAGCCGACAGTACTGTAAATATATATGCTTGTATTGCTGTTACAATTATCTCAATTACCCCAATAAATAATGAGAACGCAACTGAAACAGGTGCTACAGCAACGGTTTTAAATACAAATATTAATGACATAAGTGCCAATACGATTATATGCCCTGCTGTTATATTCGCAAACAGACGAATCATAAGTGAAATAGGCTTTACAAACATTCCTATTATTTCAATTGGCATTAGAAATATCTTCATTGGCACTGGTACTCCAGGCATCCAAAAAATATGTTTCCAGTAATTAGCATTACCACTTAGCGTTGTAATAATGAATGTAATTACTGCTAGAACCATTGTAAAAGCAATGTTCCCACTAAGATTTGCTCCGTTAAAAATGGGTATTAATCCAAAGATGTTATTTACCCAAATGAAAAAGAATACCGTAAGTAAATAAGGCATAAAGCGCTTATACTTCTTTTCTCCTATCATTGGAATTCCAATTTCGTCTCTTACAAAAACCACTAATGGCTCAAGAAAACCAGCAATACCTGTTGGCACATTGTTCTCAGATTTTTTATAACGACGTGCTGCTGCTGTGAAAAGCAATATTAACAGCAATGCAGATATAAAAAGCATGAGTACATTTCTTGTTATAGAAATATCAATTGGAATGTGAGCATTTTTTGGGTGTCCTTCGTCATCCAAAGCAACCGTTGACGCTCCAGCGTCTAATTGATAAACCTTCTCATGGAGATTAATGAATTTTCCTCCGTTTTTTTCTACCACAACTTCACCGTGATAATCGTGATGAAACTCACTAGAACTAAACGTAGTTAATCCATTGTCAGTCCATAAGATTACAGGTAATGGTATTGAAACCGGGTGATTGTCCCAATCCCAAAGATGAAATCCATAGGCATCTTTAACGTGATGCATAATCATTTCTTTGGGGTCAAACGACTTATCATCGCCTGAATCCTTAAGGGTGTTTTCCGCAGTAGCAAAAGCGGATATAGAAAAGAATATTGCTAAACCTAAGAATAAAGATTTAAGACTATTTACTTGTAATACATTTACCATGAGATATACCTTCTCCTAAATTTGCGGCAAAGGTAAGGACAATCTTATTACTAACAAACAAATATCGACACCAAATGATTATAAAAACAAAGAGTGTTTTTTATTCAGTTTTTGAATTAATCAAACGTGTAATCACAAACACCTCAAAAGCTAAAAAAATAAAGTAGGGAATAAAGAAATTGAATACGTCTGGTCTTTTAGTTTCTTGTTCAGAAATAAAAACTGGAATTAAGAAAACAATGGCTAAAATCATTTTCAAAAGTGTGCCTATCATAAAATAATTAAACACCTCTGTTTTGCCTTGACTTTTTTTATAATATATCCACGAGAATATCAGAAATACAACTATAGTTAGATATAAATATATCTGCCATAATGGAAGAATCTGACTCGATGTAATGAGATGGCTCAGCAAATAACTATGAAGAAGATATAGGACTATAGCTAAAACCAAAAGCTGAACTGCGAATGTTTTTATTCCCTGAACAAAACTAGAAATCATTATTTCATATCTTTTTTAGAATTCGAGATTATCCTTCTAATAACAAAAAAAATAGATAGTAAAACAGACGCGAGAGAAAAGGCAATTGTATATCCACTATGTTTATTAGGAAACTTCTCGTCCATTTTTACACCTGCATATGTTCCAAGGCCTATAATAGCAAACATTTGTATCGCAATACTAGAATATTGAGCGTATGAATTAAGCGCTCTTCTCTGCTTGTTTTTTGGCATTTTTCCCAATTGTTTTTACAGCTCCTTTCATATCGCAAGAGGCATTAAAAGTTGCTCCTGGCTCTACAGCAAGTTTTCCTACCGTCACTTCTCCTTCTATTTTTGCCGTAGATTTAATAGACAGCAGGTTATCTATTTGCACTTTTCCGTTTACAACTCCTTCAATGTCTGCATCATTACAAGTAAGGGTTCCTTTAACAGAGCCTTTTTTTCCTATTACCACTTTATTAGGGGTAGATATTGTTCCTTCTACGTCCCCATCAATACGAAAACCTCCTTTAGAGGTAATGTCGCCTACAATTTTTGTGCCTTCGCTTATTCTATTTTGCTGACTACTTGGGTCCGGGAATTTTCCTTTTTTGTTATCTGAGAACATGGGTATAGGGGGATTGGTTAATTGGTTTGTTGAGAAATATAGGCTTCTATGTTTTTATGTAATTGTATAATCTTATAATTTTCTGAGGCGACAACTATCGCTGGTTTACTAATGGCTATCTCAGGATTTACTCGCAAAAGCTCTTCTAAACCTTCAGCCTGAGGCCTACTACTTAAATAATGAACTACTACAAAAGATTGTTCGTCGTTATAAATATCATACGATGTTTTAAAGTTTGTATACTCCAGTGACTCAAAGCCATTATCTATCTTATTCTTCAAAGCTTGAGCTCCTTGTACGTCTGTATTACTAAAGCTATATAAAAGCTTATAACTTACCGAAAGCTCCTCGTCATCAAAGGATTTAAAACTCATGCTAGGTAATGCCGTTTGTAATAATTTTTGTGCTTTCTTACCTTCTTCTGTTCTAGGATAGGTAAGCGCTATAAAATTCAGCGCTTTTTTGTAAGCGTCATACCCATTATATCTACCTAGTACTGTCGCTTTTAAAAGCTCAAACTTAGGAAGGTATGAGTCTCCGTAAAACTGCTCAATACGCTCATCTAGTTGAGATAATAGACTGGCATAATTTTGATTTTGAAATTCTTTATACAACCCTCTGTAAATGACTTCTGGAGCCTCTGCATCTTCTTCTAAAGCTTCGTTAGGATTGTTGAGAATGGTTGCATACCTCGAGTCTGGGTAGTTTGATATAATATCGGATTTATAAGTGTCTGCTTTCGCGAAAGCGTTCATCTCATTATATACTTGATGTAAGTTGTATTTTGCCGGTACTATAAGACGCTCTTCTGGCGCAAAAGTTAAGAGTTTTTCTAGGCGTTCTGCAGCCAGAGGATACTCTTTAAATTTTTCCTTATAAATAAGACCTAATTGAAAATAAGCAAAGTCTCTTTCTTTAATAAGACTATCAATAGATTTTTGTTCTGTGGGAATAAGAGCCATATAATCCTCTACACTAAGGTTTGCGTTTTCCTCCTCTTCTACCTCGCCTAAGGAAGGAAGGGTGTTTGCATTAAGAGGTATGCTTTGCTTAGAAGATAGGCGCCATCCATCTGCCAGCCTTCTATTTCCCCAGCGTTTTGCAAAAGCTTGCTTTCCATAAGCAACGGCTGTTGTATTGTAAAAATAGAATTCTCCTACTGTGCCGCCTCCTGATCGATCCTCAAAAGCATTGTTAGACTTAAAGAATTCATTATTTCTAATCTCTTCTGATCGTTGCAACGAGTCTTGTCGTGCCTTTTCTTTTTGTCCTGCAATATATTCTTCAAAATAGGCACGCTGCGCCTCTTGTGGCAATTGTACGAGTGTTACAATACTATCGTTGCGCTCTACAAGCTCTTCGTATTTAATTACGTCCGACAGGTTTTCTCTTTTTTTCTTGATGAGTCGTAACTCTCTGCTGCGTTTATCCAGAAGGCTCATAACACTGTCGTAGTATGCTCCTGCTGCTTGATAAGCCGCTTCCTCAAAATTATAGTCTGCAAGCGCAAGGTAATCTCTTGAGTTAAGGTATTTATCTGCAGAGTTTTGTCTTAGTGATTTGTTATAGTTTGCAAGTGCAGAGTCTATTTGATTGGTCTTTTTAAAATAGTCTGCCTTCGCATAAAAAATCTTGTCTAAGTAAGGCCTGTTCTCACGATTGTTTTCTAGTTTTTCTAATTTTTCAAGTAATACAAGGTGATCTCCCTCATCGTAATTGTGATTTTTTGCGATTTCTAAATGCGCATTAATCCAATATTTTCTTGGGATTTTTCGGTTAAGGTCTATTACTTGAGTAAAGGCCATGTTTGCACTATCCTTAAACTCTAGTGCATTATACAATTGCCCTTTGATATAATTATAACGCCCTCGTTCTTCGTTCTTTCGCGTTAAGCGGGTGGCTTCTTTTATATAAGTAAGTGCTGTGTCTTTGTGCTCTAAGTTAAGATATGCTTGAGATAGTATTGCATAAGCATCTGCAAGGTCTTGGTCTTTTAAGTTATCCTCTACCTTGAAAATTCTTAATAAATTATCTATCGCAACTTTATTATTTTCTAATCTAATATTGGTTTTTTCCTTCCAGATTTTAGCTTGAGCGATATTGTTACTTTTAGGGTAGTATGCCAGCACATAATTAAAAGCTTCTAATGCTGGCACAAATTTCTGATCATAATAGCGCGCTTTCCCCAAAAGCATAAATGCCTCGTCTATTTGGGGGTTGCGCTCCTCTCCATCCAACTTCATGGAGTGCTTCTGGATAGCTTTGATTGCTTTTTCTTCTGCTTTTAGAAAATTAGGGTCTCTATTTTCTTCTCCTAGGCTTATGTCATCTGAAAAAGCAATACGTTCTACAGGAAGAATATCCCAATAATTGTCATTGAAAGTAGAGATAAGTGATTCTTTTCCTTGCTCTAAGGCTTCGTTACCATTAAATAAAGTATTGTACTCCGTAGTAACTGCGTGAAAGTTTCGATTTAAGAACCCATCTTTTTTTCTTGAACAGCTAGCTCCTAGAAGTGTTATTAAAAATAAGCAAAGAGTATATTTAGTAATGTATTTCAACCTTAAATCGTTTTTGTTTCTAACAGCAAATAACTGCTTTTAGTATGAAAGCAGGTAAAAATACATTTCTTTTTGAAAAAAAGAGAAGAGTTTATCGTTTAAAAGCACTTCAATGCCGATAGGTTGCTAAACAAGATTGCATCTTACTAGTACGCAAAGCAGCGCAACGCTCTTTTACTATTTTTGTTGTGCTGGAGATTATATCAAAGGTATAAGTTGGGTAACTTATAGCGGTCAGGTTTAAATCTGGCCGCTTTTTTTATTCTTCTTCTTGAGAATTTAAGCCTTGGCCTCCTGAAAAATAAACTTCTAGTTCTTTCAAGGTTGCAGGAGAAGTTATAATATCTTTTACTTGCTCTCCTTTCTCTAATACCATGATGCGTTCACACACTTCTGTAACATGTTGCAAGTCGTGACTAGAAACTAATACCGTGACATCCTTATCTAGAGCGAGTTTTTTTATGATTCCCTTAAGTCGTATTTGTGTTGTGGGATCTAGATTTGCAAACGGCTCGTCTAAAATAATCACCTCTGGATTACCAATAAGAGTGGCGACAATACCTACTTTTTTCTGGTTTCCTTTAGAAAGGTCTCTTAGGTATTTACGTTTACCTATAATTTCATCATTAAAGAAATCTTCAAAGCCACTAAGCAGTGCATCTACATCTGCTTTGTTTTGACCACGAAGGTCTCCTATAAAATAGAAGTATTCTTCTGGTGTGAGGTATCCTATCAAAAAAGACTCATCTACAAAGCTAGCGGTGTGATTTTTCCAATCTTCACTTTCGTGCACTTTTAGGTCTTTATTTTTAATGAATCCCCTTGTGGGTTGTATTAAATCTAGTAAGCAACTAAATAAAGTTGTTTTACCAGCGCCATTATTCCCTACTAACCCAAAAGCCTGTCCTTTAGGTATATCTAAATGAGGCATGTCTAATACTTTCACACCCTTATAACTCTTAGAAAGTTCTCTTATCTCTATCATAGCTCGATTATTTTTGTTTGTAGGCTTCTAATGTTTTGTATTTCTCTTTTTTATATATCTTAATTATCACATCAAATACTTTGTCTCTAAAAGCAAATCCAATAAGACCTGCCAAAGCAATCAATGCAAATCCGAGCCAAGGCCCTACAATGAGGTATCCAATTCCATAAAGCACTATAGGTCCTAACATTTTAGGTAAACTCACTAAAAGAGTCTTAAGGTTAAATGAACTTTTATCTCCAAAGGCTTTCTTTCCGCTTTGCAAGTCAATAGGGGTTTTAATGTATGCTCCTCCCAATAAAACTAGATGCGCATTCACTCCCATATTAAAAATTGAGCCTACAAGAATAGCCGCCATAACCTCCCAACCAAAAAATATATAGGGAATACAAAGTAATGTAGAAAATGCTGTCGCTATAACCACTAAAAGCCATTTAGACTTTAAATATTCTTTATACTCAATATTTTGAGTCATCATAAGCGGATAGTAAGAACTGTCCCAGCTAGGAACAAACTGCCCAAAACTAAACAGGAATCCTCCAGAAACAAATACAGCCGCAAACACCCTCCAAAAAGGACCATCATAAATTTCTACCATTCCTGTAAAAAACAGGAGTCCATAAAAAAGAAATAACACACTCATAAAAACTGTGGTTTTAGAACGCTTATTCCTTAAAATTAGGCGAATATCATTTTTAAGGAATGTAGATTGTTTTCCAAAACGATCCAACCAGCCCAAATCTCCTCCCTTGGCTTGACTGATTTTCTTGGCCAATCCAGCATCCAGATATAATCTCGCTAAGAAATATTTGAAGGCTATAGTGGCGACAATACCTAACAGTACTATTGGGAATAGCACTGTCCACAGATGCTCATACATTCCCTGAAAGAAAGGCCGAGTAAATGAAGTTACATCAAAATATCCATAATATTGAGCAAATCCAAAAGCTGCAAAAACTCCTGCTACACTAAGAACAAGCCATAACTTATCATTTAAGAAAACATTGATAAAGTTATTCGCATAGATTAATGCCGCCATTCCTATATGCCATACTATAACACCTATGGGATTAAAATCATGAGCGATTAAAACTATAGAAAAAGGAATAAAGAAAAATGCATGCATCCAATTCCAAAATGACATTACAGTTTTGCCTAAGGCAAATTTTACGATTTTAGTTTTTGTAAAGGGCAGTAGCAACAATGGCTTGATATTAACTACAGGCATTTTCTGCCCTATATACCTTATTATAAGATCTCCCACAACATAGTAAATCATGAACTTATTTACGGTAGAAAATGGCTCTAGCTTTAATTCTTCTAGGATGAAATAAACACTCACACCTGCGCCCGCTAAGTATGCAATCATCATTAGTGCTCCAAAGATCATTAAGATTTTGAGGGCTAGATTTGTTTGGAAGGATGCCTTTCTAAAAAAGGACTTCCACTCTAGTTGTAAGAATCGTTTAATCATGTTGCTCTTGATTATTATGGCAAGTTAGTGTTTAAAAAATGTGAAATGTTACAGAGTACGTTCCAATCATTGTATTTTTGCAAGCAAAAATTATCACATGTCACAGTTTTATAAACTCGCTATATCAAAGATAACTCGTGAGACAGAAAAAGCCGTAACCCTCTCTTTTTCTATCCCAACTAAGCTCAAAAATAGTTTCACATTTACAGCAGGACAGTACCTCACTTTAAAGACTATTATAAAAGATAAAGAAGTTCGCCGTGCCTACTCACTCTGTTCTACTCCTGCAAGCGGTGACTTAAGTGTTACTCTAAAGGAAGTAGATGGCGGTACATTTTCTGTGTATGCCAATCAAGAATTAAAAGAAGGAGATGTGCTAGAGGTAATGCCTCCAGAAGGAAGGTTTGAACTGGATTCCGCTTTCGCGAAAGCACAAAAAACCTACGCAGCCTTTGCCGCAGGTTCTGGAATCACACCCATTATGAGTATGATTAGAACTGTGCTCGAGCAGTCTACAGAAAGTAAGTTTGTACTTGTTTACGGAAACAAACGACCTCAAGACACCATTTTTAGACAAGAGTTACTCGACCTTAGAAATGAATATAAGAACCGATTTTCTATAGAATTTATTTACAGCCAGAGCCGAGAAGATGGAGCTCATTTTGGACGTATTATGAAGTCTACGGTAAACTTTGTTGTTAAGAATAAATATGCTGCAGAAAATTTTGACCACTACTACCTCTGTGGGCCGGAAGCGATGATAAAAGAAGTGACCCAAGTCCTTCAATCCAATGGAGCGAGTGAAGATCAAATACATTTTGAGCTATTTACTGCCTCAGAAGACGCGGCGCAAGTAGAAGAAAACCTTGACGGAAAATCTCAAATTAAAATCGTCTGTGATGACGAAGAGTTTACGTTTTCTATGGCGCAAGATGAAAACATTCTAGAGGCTGCTTTAGATCAAGATATTGATGCGCCACATTCATGTCAGGGCGGAATTTGCAGCAGCTGTATCGCGCGTGTAACCGAAGGAACAGCAGTGATGTCAAAAAATCAAATCTTAACAGATAGTGAAGTAGCAGAAGGTCTGATCCTTACTTGCCAGGCACACCCTACCTCTGCCTCAGTAGTGGTGGATTATGATGATGTGTGATTGTAGGCGCTAATTGACGGGCTCTTCAAGAAAAATACCAACAGACTAAGAAATGGGAATTAAAGAATATTTAGATAATAGCCTGAACCAATATTATATTGGTATACTAAATAATAATGATTATGAATTGATTGAATCTGTTATTAGTGGAATGGGAGGAATGTATCGCTTTAAAAATACTTGGCTCAATTTTGAGATTGTAAATGACCGAGGAATAATAGAAACTCGGATTTCCTCACTATTCTCCGAAAATTTTTATGACTTAGACTTGATAATTGCACTTTTAAATCGGGAAAACAAAATAGAGCCAGTAAAATCAAAATATAGAAAATCAGACTTATCAAAGAGGCTAAGTTTAAAAAATGAAAGTGAATTATTTAAAAATAACCTTTCTCAAATAAACACTATGTTTAACCAACTCAATTTTAAAGAAAGTGAATTTAAATTAGATAAAATCGGAAATGAGAGAGCAAAATTATTATTCGGAGATAACATTGATTTTTAAAAATTATCGATTTTGTTCTTAACCTAAATATCATTGATAACCACCGCAAAAAGTATCAGCAAATATTCCTAAACATTCTACCTCTTCCCCGACTACTGACTACTGACTACTGACTACTGACTAAAAACTTTACAATTCCTTTAGCACAAACAAAAAGTGTAAATTGTATTTTGAGCCCATGTTTAAATTCTACAAGGACGTTACTTTATACGCTTTTGCCATCTGCATTTTTATAGCCATCGCTTCTGCTCCTACCTATACAAGTATTACTGGAGCACTCGTAAATTTATTTTTAATTTTCGGGGTGTTTGGCACTGGTTTAGGTGTTCTTGCGTATAATTATTTCCAGAAACAACAATACTACTTATACCATAATTTAGGGTTCACAAAACGAGGACTTATTTTAAAAACCTGGTTGGTAAATCTTTGTATTACTGCTGTTTTTTTACTTTTTATCTCTTTATGGATATGAAAAGTACCTTAGAAATTTACGAGGCCCGCAAGTCCTTTAAGAACAAGAAAATACTAGAAACCGTTTCTTGTACGCTTACGAAAGGGGAGATTGTTGGTGTTTTTGGAAGCAATGGAAGTGGCAAGTCTACCTTGCTTAAAATTCTCTTCGGCACTCTCAAAGCAGATTTTCTTGATCTACGTATTAATGGGCTATCCGTATCTCAAAAAAATGTGATTCCTAATCAGCACATAGGCTATCTCCCGCAAGATAGTTTCTTACCTAAACATCTAAAGGTCCGCGACATCATTCCTATGTTTTATGAAGATGGCGATGCTCAAGACCTCATCTTTAGAGCACCTTTTGTAGAGAAAATAGCTGCTAGAAAAGCTGGGTTGCTATCTATGGGTGAGCGAAGGTATTTAGAATTACTTCTGGTGGCGCACTTGCCACATCCCTTTTTGTTACTAGACGAACCCTTTTCTATGATAGAGCCCTTGTATAAAGAAGCGATAACACAATTTTTACTTTCGCTTAAAGCGAAAAAAGGAATCCTACTCACAGATCATTATTATCAGGACGTACTGGATATTGCCGATAGAAACTTCGTGCTTTCCAACGGAGTGTTATCACCTGCTCAAACTCGTGAAGACCTTAAAAACAAAGGATACCTGCGATAAATATTTTAAAAAAAGTGTAACATTCTTACAAAATATGCACTAATACTATGTGCTTTCTTCAAAAAGCATTTATAAACTCACTTTTTTTACCGAAATTATGCTCCCTATCTCAAAAAGATAGGCATAGTAACGACCTTGAATATTCACTAACCTAAAATAACGAGCTACAATGGCTGATGATTTTGACTTATTAGAAACCGATTCTGCATCCTCCAAACAAGAGAAAGTAGATGTCAACTGGGGGAAAGCCGTTGACCAGATGAAATCCAAACTTGCCCAAGAAGACGACCCAGAAATGCGTCAAAAAATCTTGAATGCTACCTTAGACGATGTAGTAGGCATGGCAGAAAAAGATCGTACTTCTTTATTAGATGCTATTAAGGATCTCACAGATTACCAAGATGAAGTAGGTATCATTTTTGAAAAATTCTCTACCCTCAATGCAAATGAGCAAAAGGTAATAGATGATGCACAAAAAGATCTCGAAAGAGCAAAGATTGCTTTAGAAGATGCGCAAAATGTAAAGGACAATTGGTGGAATAACCTTTGGGGACGTAAAGCCAAAATCAAAAAGGCCGAAGAAGCACTATCTCTTGCACAAAAAGTGCGTGATGGGGCAGATATGAAAGCAAAGCAAATGTTTCAAGAGCGTATTGAAACCGCAGACGTACAAACGCTATTAAGCGAACTTTCTTATAAAAGTCAAGCTGCGGTCACACGCCTAAAAAATCGCGAGGTTGAAATTAAAGAGGTTGAGGACAAGCTACAAGTTGCTATTGTAGAAGCCAGCAAGAACCACACAAAATCTCTTGAAAAGAAAAAAGAGACAGAAGATAAACTGGAAGAGCAGTATGCTTTGTTAAAACAAGCACGTGCTGCCCTAGAGGAGATTACAGACAAGCAGTCTGCTGCGTACTCAGAAGCAATTGGAAAAATTACTGTCATAGAGCAAAAGGTAGAAGAATTAGAAGGGCTTAAGAATGCCTATACTACCCTCGCTGCAAGTAAAGATAGTTTTGTACATAAGCATAACCTCACAATAAAAGTTCTTACCTCATTACGTAGTAACTTACAAACCCATCGTGCGAAGCTAAAGAGTGATACAGATGAGCGTTTAAAATATTATGACGGTTATGTTGTAGCATTAAAGGCGCGCACAGATCAGGAGTTTGCTGCTATTTTAGAGCACTTAGGTGTTAAGACGGATGAGCATATCGGACAGACACTTGCTGCGATGCATACTGCTAGTGCAAAAGCAAGACAAGACATGATGGACAACATCCCTGTGCACGAAAAAGTAATGCAAGGTGTGTATGGAAGTTATGCAGAGTCATTGCAAGAAATTAGAGAGAAGGATGCTGCAATTCAAAAAGACTTTGCAAACCGTTATGGTATTGATATGAAGGAAATTTTTGAAGAATTCTATGCATCTGACGGCGCTGCTCCAGCTCCTAATGATGGTGGCGATGCTACTCCCGAAAAGGATGCGTCTGCCGGTGATGATGATCTTTTAAGCTAGAATACGTCTTTATTTTAGCAGTATATAAAATCCCGAATTAGTAGTGCCTAAACGCGTATTAATTTGGGGTTTCACAACTTAAAAAGTGATATGTAAGTGCCATTTACATATTATATAATTATCAATGTATATCTAACTAAATGCCCATAAACCAAATCACCACTCCTTTAGACAGCGCTGTTCTTGAAAACAAAGAACAATATGCCGTTTATTTTAAAATAGTACAACACGCTTTTAAAGAGCTGGTTGCTGCTATTGCCCAAAATGATATCTGCAATCCTCTGGAGATTTCATTTATCGAGCAGTATGGTGAGCTATTAACCTATTCCCTAGAAGCTTTTAGGATAAAATACCTTTTTGACGAAGAGGAGAAAATGAAAATAGACCTCACGGAGTCGGGTTTCCCTAGTTATATGGAATTTAGATATCTCATAAACGATCTAGCTCTCAAGAATGAGCATATGAGTAAACTACCAGCGCTAGACACCCTTAAAAATGAATTCCTTGATTCTTTATTGCGACATAAAGAACCCATATCAGAAAGAAAGTTAACGCAAGCATCCTCTGTAATCTATTACAATACGGTAGATGAGAAATACATTTACAAGCGCTTTGTACAGGGTAAGATTATAAAAATTGAGAATGATACTAGAGCACCTTACCTCGTAAGTTGGTCCTTTTATGACGTTACTTCTAATAGGCCTTTTCTCTGTTTTATGTATTTCAATATAAGAAAAGGCACCCTTGAAGATCACAGAGAAGCCTTGTATGAAGCCCTACGCATTGTAGCAGATCGCAATATGCCGGCAGATATGATGGCGTATGCCATAGACAAAAAACTGGAAGATATCTTTCCGTATCGCCTGCGTATTCTAGATGTAGGACCTTTACACAATGTTTTTGCAAAAGATGAACTAGAAATCACACATACCCTACTGCAAAGTATCGTATCAAAAAGTTTAGGTCTCGGCTCATATGCAATGTCATTACGCATAGATGAGTGCATTTCTACAGGTACCATATCAGAAGGCTCTATTTTCAACAAGCAGCAATTGCAACTTTGGGAAGCCAAAAAAACGCAGCGCTACCTACTTTGCCCGCATCGCGTGATGCAAGTGCTCTATGATACCGTGCCTGAAAAAATTAATGCCCTTACAAAACAGCCTATAGAAATACCTGCTTTAGAACTATGATATTTCGTTTGACAGATAGCGCTTTACTCACAGATGTATGCTTTCGCGAAAGCATAAAAACAACAAATAAACAAATACCTAATACCTAATACCTAATACCTAATACCTAATACCTAATATGGAGCATAACAGTACTTTTCCTATAAAACACGCAGAGTTACGCAGCATTCGAGAAGAAGCTACATCGTATTTAAAGGGCGTCCAGTGGGAACAGGGTTTTAAGGCAAAAAGCAGAGATAAAAATCAAAAAGATGAGTCCATCTTGCTCTATCTATCCAAGGCGTCTGGAAAAAGTGCCACCAGTGTAACCTCTGTTTCAAAAACTATTTTAGCACTCAAAAAGCGACTGCTTCCAGACTCTGTAGCAATACCTTTGCATCTTAATGAAGCATTGTACGCCTTACAAGAGGCACTAACTATAGGAATATGGCTTAAAGACAGTTATGGAGATGCTTCTGGTTTGTCTAGCTTGCGCGAAAGAAAATCTGCACTAGATCCTACTCAAATAAGAGAATACGATTCAAAAACGCATACAGGTACTGCTTTTATGCTGCATGGTATTGCCTATCGGATTTTGTTCGAGCTCAAACCCAAAGCTTCTGATGACCTAAGTGTTATAAAAAACAAATTTGCTGGAGTTCCTGAGCTATCTTTTGTATCTCCCATAAAAGGGATTTCTTGTATGCTTTTCTATTATGATAAGTATCTCGCTCATCCAGAAATTATTACAACAGATAAAGATGTCATAGACTTTACAGTGATCTATTTTGAGGCAATAATTGCGGAGATCCAACTGCGTCATAATTCCCTAGAGTATACAGATACGATTACAGATCGCACCTACAAACTAGAAGATAGTGAGTTTGCTGTTTCGGGATGGGACAATACATTTGAGGGTACTGCAAAAAGTGTGGAGTTTAATAAGATCGAGTTTGAGCAAATCGTAGGAAACCGAGATGCAAAACACTTTGCTCGAAGGCTTACAGAACGTATGCTCAGTTATGACTTTACAGCTAAGAAGAATCCCTTTCAAGAATTGGGAGGTTTTATGCCTGTATTTATGGGATATGGTATTCCTGGTACAGGAAAAAGTATGCTTATTGCAGCCATCGCTACACGCCTGGCAAAACACTGTGAGCAGCTGGATATCCCGTTTTTGTTTCACCCTATGCCAGATACTTTGATCTCAACATTTCAAGGAGGGTCTGCAGAAAAAATGGTACAATGGATGAAACCCTTGCAGGATCCTACCAAGCTTATTTTTGCGCCTATAGACGACGCCGAAAACAACCTACAAGAGCGAACTGCTCAAGGAGTATCTGCCGGTGTAAAGGAGGTAATAGGGGTCTTTTTACGATATACAGAAGGAGCCTACGCTGTAAATTATGGAAACAGTTCTGTCGGGTTATTTACCAATCTGCCAGAAATGTTAGACAAGGCCGTGATCTCGCGTGTGCAAGGACGTTTTAAAATAGATGGAGCACGTACGATTCCAGATTTTGTAGATCAAGACTACCTCTGGTGGAACAAAATAGACAAAACAATGCCTGGTTTTGTAAATATGAGCGACCCCAAAGACTATAGCTACTTAAGTGAGCAAGGACTTGCTAAAAACTTAGGAGAAATCCTGCAGCAATCTGAAAAGCCTACAGAAGCAAGAGTGCTGGAGATTTACGAACAAGTAGCTGCAAAACATAAAGATACGGAGCACCTTTTTTATGGTGAATTGTACAAAAGCATACAGAAGATATTTCCGTTTTTCTCTTCTAGAGATATTAGGAATATACAGAGTGCCGTGTCATTGCGATTAACAGATTTTGATCTACCAGAAGACTGGTTTGAGAATCCAGAAATCTATTTCAAACAAGAGTACGACACAAAGTATAGTATGCTACAAGAGTTAATGAAAGGAAATATGAAAGGTTTGAACTTTTCAGATATTCGTCGTCAGGAAGTGGTGCGCTACCTTGATAATGTTGCAACAATAGCAGATACAGATTTTAAACGCAAGGTAGAACGTCGCGTGGCAGATATGGAAGTGCAGCTAGAGGCGAGAAAGCGGTTTGAAGGGTAGAGATTGGAGATTGATGATTAACGATTGTAGAGCCGATCTTGGTGATCGAGTGTTTTCGCGAACTTGCCTGTCGGCAGACAGGAGCGAAAATGTATCGAGATTACCCAACCGAAAAATAAGAAATATCAAAGCAGGAATAACGAAATATAAAGTACCAACCTACTAAAATACTGATATACTGAATTGGAAAAACTAAAAGCAGCCGGATTATATGGAGGAGCCCTAGTTCAGGTCTCTGGATCTATCGTGGGCAGGTATAATGAGTGCCTAGCGATGCTAGGATTGCAGCCTACTTCCCTAGACCGTTTTACTATAGATGGAATGGGGTGGAGCCCAGAAATTGCTTTAGAAAAAAACGACAATTTTTACCTCAACATTGGAGAAGCAAATCCTAATGCTATTATCCTCTCACCAGAGCAAGAAGGTAAACCAGTGCATATGCCTTTTCACAGTTTTGATAGGGATATAATGATAGCAATTTTTGCAGCCTATCCATTTCAAATAAGAGATATTACAAAAGACAGTGCGATTGTAGTGCATCTAGATCAAGAGATCGATGCCTACTATGATCCCTTTGATTTATTGCGGTACACTAAGATTTCGGTTTACTTTAATCTGCTCAATGACATTGATGTAAAACAGGAAGAACAACTATCCCTTATTAGCAAGTTCAAAACAGACAATAATTTTATTAATAGAACTATTCATAAGGAGATTTTAGCTTCCGCGAAAGCGTACGGAGACCTTCGTAATCGTAAATTAAAACTTCCGCCTCTGGAACTTCCTATAAGTTCATTTTATACCAAAGCTTTTGGAGGCATCTTTGTATTACGTGACTTCACTACAGATATCATCGTTTTTGAAGACAAAGAAATTTTTGCGAAAGCAACAGAAAATAGTTCTGTAGATGTGAATCTCTTCCATATTTCTCACCATGAACTTACCGTAAATCTTGTGAGCCAAGGTATCGCCCAGTTTGATATTAAAAAAGCCGCAAAAACTAAAAGGTATGAGCGTATTAAAAAGCACATTTTTGTAGAACACCTAGGGCAAACAGAACACCCACTTACCGAAATACTCGAAAGTCATCTACTTTTTAAAAAATACCTCAACACTCTAGATCCAGAAACTCGAAAAAAAGTAATGAGTGTAGAGCTTTATAACCAACGTAAGATTATAGAACGCGACTTAAATATGGAAGATGTGGTAGACCTCCAATATACACAGGCACTTCTAGAACCTCACAAAAATCTGGAAGTAGAGCATCAGGAACTTGTGTGGAAGTTGTTATCTAAAATTGTTCCTAAAGATCCGCTACACCTCTATTGGTATGATAAAGCTACCTTTTATACTTCTTTTAAAACTTGGAAGCCAGATTATCAAGAGTGGGTAATTGAACTTATTTTGAAAAATAGGGATTAGAATATATGGAAAATAAGCAGAGTATATATCATTTTAAGTTTGAAGACCTTAAAGTCTATCAAAAGGCTATGGACTTTGGTGAAGTGGTTTTCGCTCTTATTAAAAAGTTTCCCGCAGAAGAACGCTTTGCTTTATCATCTCAATTTACAAGAGCAGCTGATTCCATAGCACTTAATTTAGCAGAAGGTTATCCTGGGTCTGACGCACAATTTGTTAAACATATTAATTACGCAATCTATAGTGCTAATGAATGTGTATCGTGCAGTACAAACGCAGAAAGAAGAAATTATATAACTTCATCAGAAAATGAAGAGAATAGAAAATATATTTCTGAATTAACTAAAATGCTCTCTTCATTAAGAAATAAAATCCAACAAAGACAAAAACCCTAATACCCAATGCCTCATTCCTAATCCCAATTACCTAATACCTAAAATTATGACCCTAGAAATAATCATTTTCGTTTTATCTATACTTATAGGAGCACTGTTTTCGTATCGAGAGTCCAAAAACAATAGCTTTTATAGATTTTTTAATAAGATCTTTAACAGCAAAGAACTGCAAATGAAACCCGATAATAAAAAAGGGTTTTTAAATAAGCAGCCTTTTATTATGAAGCTCATTTGGATTGTAGTGGGATATATTATTGTTACTGGCGTTCTCTGGTTCTTTACTCCGGTAAACATTGTTTATGTGCAATATTTTGCCTCTGCGGTGGTAGGAACATTAATAGGCGCGTACCTCACAAAACTCTTTGTCAAAACATCAGAAACCTTGTCTACAGAGAATGTTATGAAACAGGCAAAAGAGACTTTTGAGAAGGGTAAAGACTTTGTAGAAGATCTTACTGATACAAAAGAAACACCTACAGAACCAGAAACCCAAAAAGAACAACCCAAAGCAGCAAAACCGCCTAAAAAAAGTGCTCGCGAGCGCTTTAAGGATAAAGGGATTATTAAGTAGTTAACGACTCGTCATGCTGAACTTGTTTCAGCATCTCACTCAAAGAGTAACGCGATTTATAGTGAGGGTACATTAAAATAATTCATTATGATAAAAAGATACTGGAATAAAGGAAGAAAGCAGAAATTCATTACCATACTATTGGGCTTGGTTTTACTAGCTGCATTGTTTTTTCTAAGAGATGATTACCAACCCGCACTTCTTTTTTTACGCAAATACATATTTGTACTTCTAGTAGTTATAGGAGTCGTGACGATTGTCTTTTTAAAATTTAGAAAAACAGCAAGTACTGGTAAGCGCGTACTCCTCTTTGTAGGAACGCTTTTGTTCCTAGGTTTGGGCTGGTTTTTAGGATGGAATCAGCAGTTGTATCCCTTTATGCAGAGTTACAATGTGTTTAAACACCTTGATCTTGAGGAAATTAATGAGCTACCGCTTACGCGAAATGAACGCATCCAGCCCTTCAATAACATTCTAACAATGGCTTATGAATCTGTGGGAGAAACACAAGAGGTTTCCTTGCCACAACTCGTGCGTATAGATACGGTAAACCAGTGGACGATGGCCGTACAACCCGCCGAAGAATATACCTGGCAGCGCATGAATGACAATACTGAAGAATTATTTACCGTAGCCAGTACAACTCCTTTTCCTAGATTTTCTGGAGATAACAGAGTGCCTGTCACTTTCTCAATAGGCGAGTCATTAGCTTTTAGTCGTAATACCTACAATGCAGTCGTGCAACGTTTCAATATTTTTCAGTTATTTACGACCGAGCCCAGTGATGTTTTCTATATGAAAGATGATACCGGTAAATGGGTGCAAGTGGTAAGTCTCATAAAATGGAAAGGCTTTTTCTTTCCGTATCCTACTTATGGCGGTGTGATGGTTATTGAACCCGGAGAACACGATGCATCAGACTATATAGAGCGTGTACTTATTGGAAAAGGAACTTATATTCCTCAAGAAGAGACACAGAATCATCCCTTTTTAACAAGGCAAAACACACTGTCAGAAAAAGTCTCACGATTACAAGCCCAGTCTTTACAGTTTTTAGGAGGCTTTACAGACCCACTTCCGTGGAATAAGGAGACCGCGGTAAAAATTCCAAACTTGGAAGATGATCAAAACCAACAACCTTTTGTAACTGATTTTGATTTTAGCGGTATGCAAACGTCTGCATATGACGGTTTGTATCATTGGTTTGGCTTAGAACCTATAGGAGAAGAGCGCACCAGTCTCTCCTTTAGTGTGATGATTCCTGCAGACGGTACCGATAAGTTATATTACTATAATCATGCTGCAAAAAAAGAAGGTCTCGCAGGAGTATCTGCCATGCCGCTTAAAGTGATTGAATCACGCAAAGAATATGATTGGAATGTAAATAAACCCGTCGAGTTTAGACCTTTTATTAAAAATATAGCAGGTAAAAAACGCCTCTTTGTACTTGGAACCATTGCTGCAAAACGTGACGATAGTGACAAGTTTGATGGTGCTGCAACACCAGATCTAGCACTCATAGACACCGAGTATAGAGATGTGATATGGATAGATGCAAAACGTCCGTCACAATGGGAAAATACGATTATTGATCAGTTGGGAGAAACTTGGAAAGCCTCAGAAGGCCTTCAAGACAGCGATATTTGGCCTGCAAGACCTGATAAGGATTTTTATATTCCTTCGGTTAAAATTGATAGCATGGCGGTAGATTCAGCTATAGAGATACCTGCTACTATTGTTAAGGATTCCCTGCAGTAAGTACTATAGTTTTTTCGCTTAAAGCGAAAAAGCAGAAAATCGTATCTATGCTGTCGTCGCCCTGAATGTATTTCTGGGTCTCATAACAGTGAGTGGCGAAGTTCAATATGGAATAATGCATAAAGAGCTATATGTGTGACCCTGAAACAAGTTCAGGGTGACGCTAAAACTTCTAAATAAACCCTTTTATAATTTCCTTTACAGGAAGAATTGCGGTAGTTTTCTCAATAGAAGGTCCAGCGACCCAAACGGTTTTATAGGTGGCGCCTTCGGCAGCTTTTCGGGTGTCGTTCATTCCTTTTGCAAAACGAATCATTTTTACCCATTTTTTAAGCTTCTTGTTTTTATTAAGCACACTTTCAATCCACGTTTGTTTGGTGCCTATCTTTTGTACATAAGGTGTGTTTATCACGGTGCAGGGCGTTCCAGATATTTTTTGAGTCATTACGATATCCTTTGCGCCATAATCTACACAAGCTTGCTTGTATTCTTGAGACACAGAAGCCTCTTCACTGGCAATAAACGGACTGCCAATACTCGCACCAATGGCTCCATAAGACATTGCTTTGTCTAAATCTGCTTTGTCGGCTACACCACCAGCAGTAATTACTGGAATTGCACAATTTGCATCTAATTCTTTAATTAAATCTTCTGGAGACAGATTTCCTCTATGTCCTCCTGCTTGGTTATTTACAGCAACCAATGCATCACAACCTAGTTCCTCAACTTTTTGAGCATACGCTAGGTCAGTAACGTCACAAAACACTTTAATACCTAAAGGTTTGCATTTATCAATCACCTTGCGAGGTGAGCCTAAAGAGGTAATCACAAAGTCTACACCCAGTTTACACAAGGTGTCCAACTGATCGGGAAACTTCACATTAGATTTATTAACGATCAAGTTAATCCCAAAAGCACCTCCAGGAACTTTAGCTGCTTTTAGTTCTTTAATAGCTTCTTCTAACTCAGGAATGGTGCGATAGTTTAGTGCAGGCACACATGCCGCAATACCAGATTCCATACCCGCTTTAAGCATCGCCACATTAGACACTAGAAACATAGGTGCCATAATTACTGGATGTGTAATCCCAAGAAGGTCTTTAAGTGAAGATTTAGTTGTCATAGTATTCTGTTGAGTTTCAAAGATACGAAAATTACTATGCGCGCATAGTAATATAATCTATTCAAGACTCTTTCTTGGACTTCAAGGCAAGTAAAATTTAATCCAAGTTAGAGATAGTACCATTAAAATCCCAATACTAGTAGCTACTATATTCTTGCTAATTAATTCGGACTTACTTAATCCGTAAAACTCTTTACCTATCTTGTTATTATTCATTAGTAAAATAATTAGTACGATCGGTATACCGATAATCATCTGTACTAGAAATTCTTCGTAGTTGAAATCCGAATACTTCATAGGATAGACTAACCTAAATAGCAGAAAATAGAAGTATGATTGTATTAGAATCCAACCTATTTTCTTATTAAGAAAAACACCTATAACAGGTACTAATAATATTATTGATGGTCTATAAAAAGAAATCTCTTTTAACAAAAAGTAAGTGTTTCCTGTAGTCTCCCAGTAGTTTACATTTTTGATTCTACCTTGAACAATGGACAACACAAATAGCCCAATAATTAATGCTTTGACTAATAAAATCAAGTAATTATGTCTTATATATTCTGAGTTTAATCTTTTAAGTTCCATATCGCTTCAGAAAAAAACGCAATAAAAAAATCTTTGTGTGGATGATTTGATTCTAAACAATTGTTACCGTCTTTATCAAAAACAGTAGCACTTGTAAAAATTTCTTCTTGAGACTCAGATCCATCCGTTGCAATGGTGACGACTACTCCCGGTTTTATTTCATTGTTTTTCCAAACTTTTAGAGGCACTCGGTCATCCAATACTTCATAATCAGGTGCTCCAAATTTGTTTTGCATGGCTCTTGATAAATAGGTGGCACCGTATACATCATAAAATCGAATCTCTTTAAAGAAAACAGTGTCGCTATTCTTAATTGACATTGCATCAACAATTTTATAGTTGGCAAACCCTTTCTTATACAAAATTTTCCCTCCTATAGATGATCTGTACTTTCCTGAATGCCTAACTCCTTCAGAAGAGGTGCCACAAGACACAAAAGACAGAATGAGTAGTAATAAGATTGCCCTCAAAAACATATTATTAAGTTAAGCTTTTTATCTTTTCCAATATCGTCACAGGCGCAATACTTCGCATTACACCCCCATATCTTTCAGGCACTTTATTACCATAAACAGAAGTAGGAATTAAAGGATATTTCTCTCTATCTGAAACTAAACAATGTGCTTCTTGTCCAAAAGGGGCAAAACCTGCATAGGGATGCGTCACTCCCCATAATGTAACTGTAGGTACGCCAAACATCGCAGCGAGGTGTCCATTACCACTATCCATTGAAAGCATCCCGTCTAACTGAGCAATTAGATTAATTTCGTCTTGAAATTGTAAGGCGCCGGCTACAATAGTACACGAGTCACAACCTTTGGAGAGTTCTAGTAGCTGCTCTTTTTCTTGCGGTGCCCCAAACAAGAACAAACGTACATCTGTACTTTTATTGAGTCCTACAATTACTTCCCGCATCAAATCCAACGGATATTGCTTGCCTTGATGTGCCGCAAAAGGGGCGATACCAATCCATTTTTTTTCGTCTAGTCCTGTAAAGTGCTGTACGGTATCATTGCTTACGGGTTTCGGTAGCATCTCTGGATTGAATGTGGCATACCCTAACTTTTCAAAGACCTCAACATACCGTTGTAGAGTCCTCTTTAAAGGTCTGAAATCTTTGTTTTTTGCTCGAGTGAGTGCTTTTTTCTCTGCACGACCTTTGTCTATGGACGCACTTGGCACTCCCATAAACAATTTGAGAATCTTGGAGCGTAAGACATTATGTAAGTCGGCAATTTGGCTAATGCCTAGGGCTTTTAATTCGCGCGACAGTTTCCACAATCCTATAATTCCTTTGTGCTTGCCATTGGTTTCGGCAGCCACAAAATTAATATTGGGAATTGTTTCTATTATGGGTTTAAAAAAGGGCTTGGAAAGAACCGTGATTTTTAGGTCTGGGTTTGCTTTACCGCTTCGCTCTCCCGACGGTCGTGAATCTCGCGTGCTCGATTTCGCGAAAGCGTATATCACAGGGACCGTCATCGCTACATCACCCATAGCAGATAATCTTATAATGAGTATGTGCTGTGGTTTTTTCATGATCCCTCACCTAAATCCTCTCCCAAGGGGAGAGGACTTTCTGAACTATTTCTTGATATTACGAAGTACTGGGTTCAGCTCATCGTCATTGTACATTTTCATCTGTTTGTAGACTTTCATGTACTTGTCTCCATGTGCGATATCGCTTAAAAGGGTGTCTATCGCGGTAGATAAATCTACGCGCTGTTCTAGCAAGATGTCTAGCTTAGCCTGGCACGTATCGTGGTGATCTTGAGAAGCATCTGCACGGGTAGCCTCTTCGTGCATATGGTATACTTTGAGTGCAAGGATAGACAACCTGTCTACACCCCAAGCTGGGCTTTCTGTGTTAATCGTTGCATTATCTTTTACAGTAACGTCTTTGTATTTTTCTAAAAAGTAGCTGTCTATATACTCTACCATATCTGTACGATCTTGGTTAGAGGCATCTATCTTACGTTTGAGGGTAAGTGCTGCTACAGGATCTATTTGCGGGTCACGAATGATGTCTTCATAATGCCACTGTACGGTATCTATCCAGCATTTTCTATATAAAAGATGCCCTAGCAGATCTTCATTCTTATCAAACTTATTCTCAAAAGGTTGATCTACTGTATTAATAACGTGATATTGCTTTATTACATCTTGAAATATAGCATTTGCTTTTTCTGTAAACATAATTTTTACTTTTCTAATATGTGTAAGTACTCTGTCGTACTGTTTGCTTTATGGTTTCGATTTTGCGTTTTATCTGCTTTAAAACGTTGATATTCTGTGGTTGCTAGGTCGTATTTGCCATACTTGCTAAGTATATTTTTCACTACTTCTGGCGACATCAAGCCCTCATTATTGTAACTCAAAAACACGTGCTTAAATTGGGCGTTTTTGATCAATTCTTCAAAGGCTGTTGCTACGTCATTCTTACTACTGTAGGCACTTTTGTTATAGCTTGGTAAACCTGTTTTTCCTCGTGGTGCAAAGGTATCATATTTTGCAATAGTATTAAGCAGGTGATAGTTAGCTCCATACTGTCGCGAGTTATAGGGCGGATCAAGATATAAGATATCTCCTTCTATTTTATGAATTAACACATTTCCATCCTCTTGATATGCACGATGCGTCGTAGAAGTCTCTTCAAAATTCGCTGGAATAAGCTCCAAAGGTCGTGCTGCAGATTTTTTAATGTGTTTTAAATAAGCACCGTATACAGAGGCTGTATTTGCCACTTTATCTGCACTTTCAATAAGAGATGCTAGTAAGAAAAAGTATTGGTCTTGGGTAAGGGTGTTATCTTGCTTCCAGGCTTGTATTTGCTGGCGTATAGCGTCTATCTTTTGTGCATTTTCTTGCGAAAAATACAAGCGTCCAGCGGCACCATTTTCTCCATATTGTTGTGCAATAAATCCTTTTTTACCTTGTAAGCGGTTGAGCTCTTCTAATAATGTACCTCCTTCTAATGGGTCACTATTCTCTATATAGTTGCGATTAAGGACATAACTATAATATTCAAGATCATTTGCGATAACTTGTTTTGTTTTCGTCTTAAAATTGCGCCCCACAATACCTGTTCCAGCAAAGAGATCACAAAACACTTTATCAGACAAGTCGTTACCACACACTTCGTGTACAGTCCTATTTATGAATTCAGATAGCTTACGTTTGGATCCTATATAATTCATTTTTCTACCCAGATTATGTCTGCCAGTGTTTCTTTTCCTTCTTCTAAATACAGACTAAAAGTATCTGCAGGCGTGCGTTCTTTCATGTAGTTTTCTATTGCTTGCTTAAGGAGTGTGATCTCGGACTTTAGTTTATAATGCGCTCCTTGCTCATCATAACATACAATAAACAATCGGTTTTTGAGATGAAATCGTTGCTGCGTACTTTGATTTTTATAAAACCACTGTATAAGGTGTTCTGGGTGCGCTTTCGCGAAATCGAGCGCGCGAGATTCACGACCATCGGGAGAGCAAAGCGTTAAAGCGTACTCCTTATCATACCCCTTAGGAAATACACTCGTTTTTAAATCAAACCGCTCTCCTAGCCACCTAAAATCATATTGATCTTCCTTAGGATTCGGGTTTGGGGCAACGCCTGGTAACTCTGTAAAAATTTGCTCTGCTGCTTGTGCGCTCCAAAAGTTATACCAGCGGTTCATGGCATAGTGAGAAAAGGAATTCTTATCAAAACTACCTTTTTTCCAAGCTTTTTCCATCGCTTTTACGAAATCATCCCAATTAGGGTATTTATAAATAAAGCGGGTGGCATTGTCCCAAGAATCGTTTTGCTTGCGCATCCATAGATACGGATATTCCAATCGTTTTTTAAGTTGGCTCTCAATCTCCTCTAGGTCCAGTTTACTCATATGACATATTGTATAAAGGGAAGTAAGACTATCAACCACAGAAGGATTTCTGGAATCCACTTGCTTGAAGGGTTTTCAAAAAAGCTCGTCGCAATTATTGCCATTGGGATCGTAAAAAAATACCATTCTTTACCAGATTTTTCTGTAGCAACAAGCACAAGACCTAAAGACACAAAAGCAAACAAAAGGACGAGTAAGTACAAAGGCCTTTGGGCTATTACATTTATGCTTAACTCTTTTAAAAAACTCCAAATAGTCCATAATAAGAGAGCACACACAAAAGCTATTGGGATCAGTAGATCCAAATTGCTGTATGTTCCAAAATCAAAAGAAACCTCTTCTATAATATCCAGTATAAAGGAGGGCCCTTCGCCCATATATAGCACATAACAGGTTGTTAGTACAGCTACAACCACAAAAGCGAGTATAGGAATAAACCAATATCTAATAGAAGCTCTACCGTAAAATACAAGCGCCCCTAGTAACACTATGATAAATAGATGGCTCAAGAAAAAAGTGAGTGTCCCGAGTGCCAGCCATAATCCAGCATCAAAAAGCTTACGCTCCATATGCAATCCAGACCGCAAGCTCAAAATCCTTCGCATAGCCAGCATAACAAAAACACCACTTATAAGAATTTTTGGACTCAAAAGTGCCGCTGGAAAAGATAAGGTAAAGGCCGCAAACAACAGTATACGGTACGATGTGCGTTTTGTGAGTTCATTTTTTTGAGATACAAAATTGAGCACAAACATGGTAAACACGTACAGTATCCATAAACCTACAATCCTTAATACATCAGTTCCTACATAACCATCCTTTAATGCGACAAAATGCGTCACTAAAAAACCAATAGTCATGTACACTAATACCACAATTGTGTTGACGGGCTTTGTCTTGCTAAAAAAGCTTGTGAGCATAGGTGGTTTTTTCTATTTTTGCACTGTTGCAAGTAGCATCTTGCATAAAGCTAAGATACCATAGAATATAAAAATAAAGCGATATGAGCTTATCAGGATTTTTTGAAGGAATACAAGAGTTTGCAGAAGAAGTTTTGTTTGCACCCTTTAATGCACTTGCCGAAACTGAGTTAGTAAACTGGTGGGCGGCAAACGGAATTAACTGGATATTTATGCTTATTTGCTGTGCAGCCATCGTTTATTGGATCTTAGAGATCAAAAAATACGATGCAGACGATACAGAGTATCGCGAGGCAAAAGCTCACGGTTTCTTAGGAAAAGACAGCGAGCTCGATAGCAGTATCAAGTAAATTACTACATAAATAATTATAGGTCAAAGCCTATATCCTTACGATAATACATCCTATCAAAACCTAGCTTGGCTATATTTTGGTAGGATTTTTTTATGGCCTTTCTAAAATCATCGTCAAAAGACGTGACAGCCATCACACGACCTCCGTTTGTAACCACTTTACCGTCTTTTTCTTTAGTACCCGCATGAAGGACTAATGAATCTTCGATGGTATCTATTCCTGTAATTACTTTTCCTTTTTCGTACGCCTCAGGATATCCTCCAGAAACCAGCATTACCGTTGTAGCAGATCTTGGGTCTACGTCTAAAATTTCTTGATCTATTGTTCCTGCATCTACGGCTTTAAATAATTGTACCAAGTCACTCTTAATTCTAGGCAATACCACCTCTGTTTCTGGATCACCCATACGAACGTTGTATTCTATTACCTTAGGCTCGTCTCCTACTTTAATCAACCCTATAAATACAAATCCTTTATAGATTATGTTTTCTTTAGAGAGTCCTTCTACAGTAGGTTTTACAACCTGCTCTTCTATTTTTTTCATAAAAGCATCATCTGCAAACGGTACTGGGCTAATCGCGCCCATTCCTCCGGTATTGAGGCCCACATCTCCTTCTCCTATCCTTTTATAATCTTTTGCAGTTGGTAATACTTTATATCCATTACCATCCGTCAATACAAAAACACTTAACTCTATACCATCTAGAAACTCTTCTATCACTACCGTCGCGCTCGCATCTCCAAACTTTCCTTCAAGCATCTTTGCTAGTTCTTCTTTTGCCTCTTCAAGATTGTCTATAATTAACACGCCTTTTCCAGCGGCAAGTCCATCTGCCTTAAGGACATAAGGAGGTTGTAATGTTTCTAAAAATGATTGCCCTTCTGCAAGCGTGCTTGCCGTAAAACTTTGGTAAGCAGCAGTAGGAATACCGTGCGCCATCATAAATTCTTTAGCACGTTCTTTACTTCCTTCTAATTCTGCACCTTCTTTAGACGGGCCAATAACGGCAACGTTTTCCAGCTGTTGGTCTGCCTTGAAATAATCGTAAATACCTTGCACTAATGGGTCTTCTGGACCTACGACCACCATTTCTATTCCCTCTTTAAGTACTAGCGATTTTATTGCCTCAAAATCTGTTACAGCTATCTCAACATTGGTGGCTATTTGCGCTGTTCCGGCATTTCCTGGTGCCACAAATAAACGATCACATTGAGGGCTCTGCGCTAGTTTGTAGGCAAATGTGTGTTCTCTTCCGCCAGAGCCTAGTACTAAAATATTCATAGAAGGTGTGCTTTTGTTAAAGCACAAAAGTAGCGTGTCTCTAGGTTTACAACAAGAGATTATCTCAGAAATAACGCTAATGATACAGTATTGAGCTCTGTAATACATACAAAACTTAAATTGATAAGATTCCCGCCTGCGCAGGAATGAAAATATTGTATTTTGGTTCTAGATTAAACGGCTCGTGAATTTATTTGATTGGACATTAAAAGTACGTGGTTATGATATTGCTTTCGCGAAAGCAACATTAGCAACCATTCAATCCATTCCTGAGGCCTCTTATGCAGCTCACATTGAGCAGGAAAAAGCAGCCATTGTTGCCTATCATCAAAAGCATACTCCTTTTTATCAAAAGCTTTTAGGCACAACTGAAGCCACTCCCTGGGAGCAACTTCCTGTGCTTACAAAAAGTGACCTGCAACAAAAGTTAGAACACCGCCTCTCCTCAGAATATACTCCTAAAAATGTGTATGTAGGCAAAACTTCAGGGTCTTCTGGGCATCCATTTGTATTTGCCAAAGACAAAGCGTGCCACGCGCTTACTTGGGCAATTATACAAGATCGTTTTGGGTGGTACGACATTAACTTTAATAGCTCTTTACAGGCTCGTTTTTACGGAATTCCTTTAGACACCATTGGGTATCATAAAGAGCGTCTTAAAGACACGCTAAGCCACAGGTACCGCTTCCCTATTTTTAATCTTAATGATAAAAATTTAGAAAAGGTTCTTCAAAAATTCAAGAAAACCCCTTTTGAATACATAAACGGGTATACGAGTAGTGTTGTTCTTTTTGCAAAGTATCTCAAAAAAAACAACATCGTTTTAACCACTGTTTGTCCCGCACTCAAAGCCTGCTTTGTAACGAGCGAAATGCTTTTTGATGATGATAGAGTAGTGTTAGAAACACAGTTTAATATACCTGTAATTAACGAATACGGTGCTTCTGAGTTAGATCTCATCGCCTTCCAAAACACTGCTGGAGACCTACAACTCAATAGTGAGTCGCTATTTATAGAAATTCTAGATGACAATAATAAGCCTGTTCCATCAGGAGAACAAGGGCGCATTGTAGTTACCTCATTGTATAACAAAGCGCATCCTTTTATACGATACGACATAGGAGACACAGGCATCCTTTCAGGCAAAAGCACTGCAAAAAAACCTATTTTACAAAAGCTCATAGGAAGGACCAATGATATTGCGAGGCTTCCTAGTGGAAAAGTCATTCCTGGGCTTACTTTTTATTATGTAACCAAGACCATTATAAGTGACAAAGGAGATATTACAGAATTTGTTATTAGACAAACAAAAGTAGATACTTTTGAGATAGATTATGTGGGGGTTACGCTTTCGCGAAAGCGTACACAGGAAATTGAAAAAGCGCTAAGCACCTACCTTGAACCTGGGCTCCATATTTTATTTAATAAATTTGACACTATAGACCGCCAGAAAAGTGGAAAACTCAAACAATTTGTAAGCTTGACCTAATGAAAATAACAATCGTAGCTGGGGCTAGGCCCAACTTTATGAAAATAGCCCCTATTATAGCGGCCATAGAAGCTCGAGTGACTAGTGGTAAAGATATCTCTTACAGATTGGTACACACTGGACAGCACTATGACAAAAACTTAAGCGACACTTTTTTTGAAGAACTTAACATCCCTAAACCCCACGCCAACCTCGATGTAAAGAGCGGGACACAAGCGCAACAAACGGGCGCAATTATGGAGCGTTTTGAAGAGGAAATCTCTATAAACAGACCAGATATCGTTTTGGTCGTTGGCGATGTAACCTCGACGATGGCTTGTGCGATTGTTGCAAAAAAAGCTCACGTAGATGTTGTCCATGTGGAGGCCGGTATACGGTCTGGTGATCGGAAAATGCCTGAAGAGATCAATAGGATTGTAACCGACAGTATTACAGATTATTTTTATACAACAACCAAAGAAGCTTCTCAGAACCTTCTAGATATCGGAATGAAAAAAGAGCAGATATTTCTGGTAGGAAATGTGATGATAGATACCCTTTTAGGTAATTTACATAGGCTTAAAAAACCAGCTTTTTGGGATGAATATAGCCTATCAGAAAAGGGGTATTATGTAATGACCTTACACCGCCCTTCTAATGTAGATCAGGCCAATGATCTTACTACCTTAATCAATGTGATTATGAAGAGAGCTGGTGACAAACCTGTGATCTTTCCTGTACATCCTCGCACCCTTAAAATGCTCGAAAAGCTTGAACTATCACATAAAAACCTGCATTTTGTAGCGCCTCAAGGATATCTTACCTTTATTTACCTCATTAAAAACGCCTTTGCTGTTCTCACAGACTCTGGAGGCATCACAGAAGAGACCACAATGCTCGATGTGCCTTGTCTTACCTTTAGAGACAGTACAGAACGCCCTGAGACTTGCGTTTTGGGTACGAATAGGCTGGTGGGACAAGACATTAATCTTATAGAAGAAGCTTTTGATGACTTACTAAGCAATAAGTGGTCTCAGGCTCAAGAAATAAATTTATGGGATGGAAAGGCTGCAGATCGTATCCTACAATCGCTTACTTCCCTCTATGAAGCGTAGTATTACCATTATCACAAACTACTATCCTCCAGAAACTGGGGCTGCGGCAAACCGCATTGCCCTTCTTGCCGAAAATTTTGCCGCTGCCGGTTACGAAACTCATGTGCTATGTCCATTACCCAATTACCCCACAGGAAAAATATTTGATGATTACAAAGGATCCTCCGGAAACTCTGAAATACTAAACGGCGTAAAAGTCACAAGACTGTGGGTGTATGCTACAAACTCCCCTCGTTTATGGAAGCGTTTTCTTGCTATGATTTCGTTTTCAATATCTCTGGGTAGGTATAGTTTGTTTCACAAATTACCTTCCCTAGTTTTTGTGCAATATTCACCGCTGTTAGTTGGCTTTTTTAGTACGCTCTTTTTTAAAAGGAAATCACGTAAGCTATTACTTAACGTGTCTGATTTGTGGCCACTAGCAGGGAAAGAATTAGGTAAACTAAAAGAAGGATTTACTTACAGACTTCTTGAAAAAATAGAACGATACTGCTACCGAAAAGCAGATCTTGTCCTTGGGCAGTCTAAAGAAATAGGGGCTCACGTAAAGACATTATATCCTAACAAGGATATATTCTTGTACCGTAATTTACCCAATTTTAATCCGCCTGAATTAGAAGAAAACACCAACGATAATAAAAAGATGGTGTATGCAGGTTTACTAGGTTTCGCGCAAGGAATATTGGAGCTATGCGAAGCTATAGAATTACCATCAGGATGGTCTTTTGATATTTACGGTGATGGTCCTCAAAAACAGAAAATCGAAGCATATCTTCAACAGTCTACTAAGAATATCAGATATAGGGGTTCGCTTTCGCGAAATGAGTTACACAAACAACTACAGTCGTACGACCTCACCATTATCCCACTAATTAATAGAATTTACGGATCAGTGCCTTCAAAAATATTTGAATATGGCAGATTAGGTCTCCCGATGTTGTATTGCGGTGGTGGGGAAGGTGAAGAGTTGGTGCTAAAAAACGAATTAGGTTGGGTTGCCCCTTCTGGTGATTTTAAAGGAATTAATAACACTCTCGCTTCCATTTTCGCCAACGCTCAATGGCCCGCTAAAAAAGAGGTGCAACAACGGGCAGTTGCAACATTTAATGGACAAAAGCAATTTGAAAACTTATTGAAAGTTTTGTCTTAATAAGCCTTTTCGTCTCCTGTAAGAGCTTTGACCACTGTGATAACAATAATCTTTATATCCAGTAATAAAGACCAATTCTCTACGTAGAAAATATCAAATTTAACTCTATTGATAATATCATTATCACTTTCTACCTCGCCACGATACCCGCTTACTTGTGCGAGACCGGTAATTCCTGGCTTTATAAAATGCCTTACCATAAACTTATCGATACGCTCTGCATACATATGTGTGTGACTAACCATATGGGGTCTAGGACCTACAACAGACATATCACCTTTAAGAACATTAATAAATTGTGGGAGTTCGTCCATACTTGTTTTCCTAATAAACCTTCCGACTCTCGTTATACGTTCATCATTACGCGAAACCTGATGTAAATCTGCTGTTTCGTTAGGTGTCATGGACCTAAACTTATAACAATAAAATTCTCTGTAATCGAGTCCATTTCTCTTTTGCTTAAAAAACACAGGCCCTTTTGAGTCTAGTTTTATTAATATGGCCATAATCGGTGTGAGCCAAGAGAGCAGGCCTATCATAACTATAATAGACATAACAATATCAAATGCCCGTTTTATAAATTGATTTATGGCAGTATCAATAGGGATATTTCGTAAGGACAGAACAGGCGTGATCCCTAAGTATTGATATTCTAGTTTTTTGGTAAATATTTCCTTATTGTCTGGAATAAATTTCAAAATTTTAAGATTATTATCTGTAAAGTCAGATATTTCTCTAATCTCGTCATTACTAAACTCTGCAATCGAGCAATAGATTTCGTCAATATTGTTTTCTATAATATAGGCAAAGCTAGTTTCTAAGGATGTACCTGGGTGCTTAATATCAAACTTCTCATCTACGAGATAACCGTATGCTTTGTTTTGTTTAAAAAACTGTTCTAGTTGTAACGTTTTGGAATTTACTCCTAGAATAACTACTCTCCTATAGTTCCCTCCTAGTGCTGTACGGTATTTTTTAAGGAGGTAAAAAACACCAAGTTTAAAAAACGTTATCCCAGAAAAAACATAAAGGACATAAATCAACACTTTAGATGGTGTTATCGTAGTGTCTGAGAAAAAACCATAAAAAGCGAAAATTGCCAGTGTAAAAAGTAGTAATTGAATAAATAATAAAGAGAAAATACGTGTTAGCGGTGTATATCTGTATACCTCATAGAATTGTGACTGTAACGCACTAAAAATCCAAGCGATAGGAATAAGTATAGTGAACATATAGAAACGCCCTCCTAGTTCAAGAAATATCTTAGCCAAGATAAGAATTAAGGCTAGGTCTATAATGTATAAAGAAGGCCTTATATAGCCTGAGTATCTCCCTTTTCTAGCCATTTTTATTTAATGATATGCTTACTAAAATCCTTATGCTCACTTTTAGTTAGTTCTTCTTGAGATAGAGACTTAAAGTACTCATATGTTTTTTTCATTCCTTCTTCACGACTTACTTTGGGTTCCCAGTTAAGTATTTTTCTTGCTAGCTCTATATCTGGCTGCCTTTGCAAGGGATCATCTGTAGGCAACTCTTTGTAGACGAGTGTTTGGTTAGTGCCTGTAAGTTTGATGATTTCTTCTGCAAAGTCTTTTATTGTTATTTCATCTGGGTTACCAATATTTACTGGATAACTATAATCACTAAGAAGTAATCTATATATTCCTTCTACCTGATCATCTACATAACAAAAGGATCTTGTTTGTAAGCCATCTCCAAAAACCGTTAGATCCTCTCCTCTAAGAGCCTGGCCTATAAAAGCAGGTATGACCCTACCATCATTAAGCCTCATTCTTGGTCCATACGTATTAAAAATACGCACAATGCGGGTTTCTAAACCATGAAAACGATGATACGCCATTGTTATAGATTCTTGAAATCTTTTTGCCTCATCATAAACGCCTCTTGGTCCTATTGTGTTTACATTTCCATAGTAGCTTTCATCTTGCGGATGTACTAATGGATCACCATATACTTCTGAGGTAGAAGCTATAAGTATTCTAGCCTCTTTAACCTTGGCAAGGCCAAGTAAATTATGGGTTCCTAAAGAACCTACTTTTAAGGTTTGAATAGGGATTTTAAGGTAGTCTATGGGACTTGCTGGTGAGGCAAAATGTAAAATATAATCTAACTTTCCTGGCACGTGTACAAAAGTGGTTACATCGTGATTGTAGAACTCAAAATTCTCTAGTTTAAAAAGGTGCTCTATATTTTTAAGGGATCCTGTGATTAAATTGTCCATCCCAATTACTTGAAAGCCCTCTTTAACAAACCTATCACATAAATGTGATCCCAAAAATCCAGCAGCTCCCGTAATTAATATCCTTTTTTGCATCCTATACGCTCTTTCTTCCTATTGAAATATACTCAAAGCCTTCATTCCTTATATCTTCAATATCATATAAGTTTCTTCCGTCAAAAATCACGTGGGTCTTCATATTACGTTTTAAAGTACTAAAATTAGGCGTTCTAAAAATACTCCACTCTGTGCATATCACAAGAGCATCTATGTCTTGCGTCGCTTCGTACATAGAAGTTGCAAACGTTATTTTATCACCATATTTTGTCCTTACATTATCCATTGCTTCTGGGTCAAAAGCCTTAATAACAGCTCCCATTTCTAATAACTTATCTATAATATATAGTGAGGGTGCTTCTCGAATATCATCTGTCTCTGGTTTAAAGGCCAATCCCCATATTCCAATAGTCTTTCCCTTTAAAGCGTTATTAAAATAAGTCGCTATTTTGGGAACTAGTTTTACTTTTTGATCGTTATTAACCGTAATTACAGCATCTAAAATCTTAAAGTTATAATCTTGCTCGCTGCCAGACTTATGGAGTGCTTTCACGTCTTTTGGAAAACACGATCCTCCGTATCCAATTCCTGGAAAAAGAAATCGTTTTCCTATTCTAGAATCTGTACCCATACCTCTCCTCACCATATCTACATCTGCACCTACAAGCTCGCAATAATTTGCTATCTCATTCATAAAGGTAATCTTAGTTGCAAGAAAAGCATTTGCAGCATATTTAGTAAGCTCTGCGCTCTTTTCATCCATGACAATAATGGGATTTCCAGACCTAACAAAAGGCTTGTATAGCCTTTGCATAAGTTCTGTTGCTCTTTTAGAAGAAGATCCAATAACGATGCGTTCTGGTTTTAAAAAATCATCTACTGCAAATCCCTCTCTTAAGAACTCTGGATTTGAAACCACATCAAAAGGAATATTTGTGTGCGCTTTTATAGTTTGGTGTACTTTTTCTGCCGTGCCTACGGGCACCGTACTTTTATCTACAATAACTCTGTAATCATTAAGAAGCTTCCCTATTTCTTGAGAAACGCCTAATACGTAAGAAAGGTCTGCAGACCCATCTTCATCTTCTGGAGTAGGTAGTGCTAAAAAAATAATCTCTCCGTGGGAAATTCCTTTTTCTAAGGAGGTGGTAAATGTAAGTCTGTTAGCCTTTATGTTACGTTCAAAAAGAACATCTAAGTGAGGTTCATAAATGGGAACTTCGCCTTGCTGCATGCGCTCCACTTTAGCCTGGTCTATATCAACGCATACGACCTCATTTCCTGTTTCTGCAAGACAGGTTCCTGTTACTAAGCCCACATACCCTGTTCCTACGACAGTGATCTTCATATTAACTATTTTAGGCAAAAATAGGGAAATTTATAGGGTTTAGATAGCCTGTCTACAATTGGTCTAATTCTTTGCAGAATGCCTCTAAGATTCCTTTTTTAGCATACGTTTCTAAAACATGTTTTCTTGCTTGTTGCCCCATGATTTTTGAAGCTTGAGGATTGGTTCTTAATTTTTCAAAAGCTTGAACTATTGTTTCTACATTGTTTTGAGTCACATAATACCCTCCTTCGCAGCTGTTCAACACATCGCCCACCTCTGCTTCTGGATGTCCCGTTACGATAGAAGGTTTACCGCTAGCCATCATGCCCAATACTTTAGACGGCATTACCGTATCTAAAATTTCGGTTTTTTGGAACAATATATGTACATCTGCACTTGCTAGTAACGAGCTAAGCTCTGAAAACGGCACTAAAGGCAAAATACCTATTCCTTCATAACCTTCTAGGCTTTGCTCAAGCCATTGTTTCTTGGAGCCATCTCCGACAATGACAATATTGTACAACGAAAGATCCAATTGAGCAACGACTTCCATAAAAAAATCCCAGTCTTGCTTCTCTCCTATATTTCCAGAATAGAGTATGGTAAATTTTGAAGAGTTTACATGTGGGTGTTCCGCCTTACTATGCAGCTCATCGGCTTCTACCCAGTTGGGCAAGTAATAGGGTGGTGTAGTGGTTTTCGCCTGTAGTTTTGCCATCATATTGTGGCTTATAGTGCTCACACGGTCTGCTTTGTTTAATATACTGGTTTCCAATTTCATTAATCGGTTGTATAAAAAACTACGATTATTTTTACCTGAGGCGAGACCCGATTGAAATGCCGCATCAAACTCAAAGTCTTGAATATGTATCCAATGTTTTGCATTATGCTTTCGCGAAAGCTTATTCCCCAACCATGAACTACTCGTAAATGGTATTACAGAGATAACGGTATCGCAGGTGGTTACTTTTTTAATATTCCGCCAAGTGCCTAATGTAAAATCAATAATGTGAAAAACTCGTTTAAGAAAAGAGGGGTCCTCTGGAGTGTATTGTTTATATCTAATGATGTGCAAGTTCCCTAATTGCTCTTCCATAAACGAACCTGCATTCATATACTCTTTGTGTATTTTCCACTCTGGATAGTATGGGTAGGCCGTTATAACAGTAACGTGTGCGCCTTGTTCCTCAAGAAACTGGGCAAGCTGTGTAGAATATAAACCTATAGCTGTTTGCTCTGGATAGAAATTGAGACTTATAAGAGTGATGTTTTTTCCTTGCAACTTATGCATTTCTATCTTTAATAGGTTTTGCGGGATTTCCTATACATACCATATGAGGCGGCAAATTATTATATACACTGCTCCTAGCGCCTACCACAGCTCCTTCTTGAATAGTAACGCCAGGTGCAACATAAACATCTGTAGCGACCCAACATTTGTCTTCAATTCTAATAGGCTCTGAGTATATCCTAAAATTTGTAGATTGATAATCGTGTGTTCCTGTACACAAGTAACTCTTTTGAGAAATTACAGCATTTTTTCCTATAGATATAGACCCTAAAGTATAAAGGGTAACCTCATCACCTATCCAACTATAATCTCCTATAACCAGTTTCCAAGGATAGGTGACCTTTACAGAGGGTCTAATGATTACTCCCTTACCTATTTCTGCTCCAAAGGATCTTAATAACATCCTTCTCCAGCCATATAAAAACTGGGGAGACCACTTAAAAATTGTAGCCTGAACAATCCACCATAACTGAACCATCAATTTAGACCTTCCTCTAAAGCCTTTTGGTGTTTTATATGTGTTTAAGTTTTGATAGTTCATTACGACTCAAAGATATTGAGTAATTTATTCTTAAATATGTCGAGGGTGAAATTTTCTTGAAAGTATGCCTCATTGCCCTCACCCATTGATGCTAAAAGCTCTGGCGAATTAATTAAGTGTGTAAACTTTGAAGCAATCTCTTCTTCTGCGTTACTAATATCTATAAAAAATCCATGTTCTTGATCCGTTAAGATATCCGGTATACCTGCATGTGCAGTAGTTATAATCACATTTTTTGTCGCGAGAGCTTCTAGAATAGAAATAGGTTGTCCTTCCATTTTATAAAATGTAGGAAGTGTAAAGACATTTCCCCATTGCAGCAGTCCTTTTTTGCTTTCTCCCTGCACTACACCTACATAGGATGTGTTTTCTAATTTGCTAATAAGGGTCATTATATGGCTTTTCTGATTCTTATCTATGGCTCCTGCTATTCTAGCTTCATAAGGAACCTTAGTATCTTCTAGTATTTGTAACGCTCCAAGTAGATGAAAAATGCCCTTTTCTCTCATTAGATTGCTCAGGTAGATAACTCTCAAACCTGGCTCTTGTTTCTTTTTGTTTGATTGAGCTATATAGTCTTGGGCAAAATTAGGAAGCACTTTAATCGCCTCCTGTTTTATAAACGGGCTCATATTGTTCCTGAGTGATGAAGAAAGAACAATTCCTGTTGTAGTTTTAGATAAAACGCTTTTTACCAACCTTTTCCTTAGCCCCCTAAGACTTTGATATTCTCTTCCTAGATAGTTGCCGTGTATATGGGTTATGATTTGCTTTCGCGAAAGCGAACTTACATAAACAAACCCTGCGTATTTAAGGACTCCGTAAAAAGTCTGTCCAGGTGTGATATATAAAATATCACAAAACAAGACCCTCCAAAGTCCTAGGTAAAAAGACAAGTTAAACAAGAATTTATGCAATGAAAAACTACCTACTTCTTCATCAAATCGTGAGTAGGAAGTATTTATTATACGAACTCTATACTCATTGCTATCTCTTAGTACCTCTGCTACAACTTTATTAGCAAGCGATACGCCGGTGATGGGTTCCGGAAAAGGCCCTATGATTAAAATTTTCTTACCCTTCTTTGGCATACAAACTTTTTGAAGCAAAGAAGTTTAGAAATAGGCCAAAGAAAATAACCCCTCCTTCTCGTTCTAAGATATTTTCTGTAAGCATTGCAATACCATAAAAGATGAGCACCAATATTAATAACTCGTTATTAAACCGTATCGCAAATACTAGGTTAAGTCCCATCATTATAAGAAAGGCCAGAAGGGCCGCAATTCCACCTATTAACAACAAGCTAAAATATTGATTATGGGCATTAAAACTACCTCTTACAAGCAAGTCATCTCCAAGTAATTGGTATTTTTCATCTAGTTTATTATTATAATCACCCACACCATATCCAGATAGTACAGATTCTCCTATGAGTTCTTGGGCGACATTGTAAATAGTATATCTAATGTTTGTACTAGTCACGTTTCCTCCCTGCAACACTTCTATATGTTGCATCTCCATAAACTTCTCTCTCGTTCTAGGAATAAGCAATATAAGCGCTACAAAACCTATAATTGCCACAATATATACTCTTACTAATTTTTTTCTTTTTTGAAACAGTACAAATAGGGTGAATACAGCTACTAAAGCAAGCATAGGCCCCTTCTTTGCGTACAGAAATAAAAAGAGAACCAAAGTGAGCATCATCATTAAAATAATAGCTATTTTTTTTCTAGAGCTTAAACTTCTAAGAATATAAAAGCCAAAAAGTAACGCTATGCTGCAATGCATAGACAGATAAATAGGGTGTATGCTCCATTTACCAGTATCTACGCGCATCACCGTAGGGAAATGAACTAACATTTCTTCAAAAGAATAGTGGGTTGAGAAAAACCATACAAAAGGCACTACATTAAGCAAAAAGACGGCTGCTAAATAAACAAATAAGAATTTATCTCGCTCCTTGTAAATAATAAGCACTTCGTCCTTAGGTATTAATGAAAACGCTAGCGGAAAAATAAGCAGTGATGACATGGTCGTTAACTTCTTAACGGCATATTGAGTATCTGTACTATAAAGATAGGTAAGGGCAATTACAATAAATACGGCGGCATTTGTAATAAAAAACCACCTGTCAAAAGACACTCCTGTTTTAACTCTATGAAACAAAAGTGTCGCAAGGAACAGCCCTATCGCAACACTCTTAATGTTAGTAGGAAGCACAGGCATTGCAAATAGCATTCCTATGCAAAAAATCAAAGCATTTAAGCTTTTACTGCTTGCCGCGTTTTCCATATTTGTTGATTCATTAAAAGCTGTTTTACAAAGTAATCAATACACCGTGGTAGTATGAGCACTCCTATTAAAGTTCCTATGTAGTACGAATACCCATTAGTAAAGTCTCCTCTCAAAAAAAATAGCAGGTGTATCGCAAAATAAAATCCCATCATTTTCTTGAGATAGTTCTTGCTTTGCAACCAAGACTTTAAATACACAATACTTCCTGCGAGCAATAAAGCCAGTAAAACTATTCCAAAAATTCCAAAATTTACGTACCCTTCAGAAACCATAGGATTAGAAAGATTACTATAGGTAAACTCATACCGATCTATGAGGTGTTCACCCACTAACTGTCCTGTAGAGATGGGTTTGTCTTCCCAAATACCTCTAGGCACAAAAAAGAAAAAAGCTCCTAAAAGTTGATTTCCATAAGTATACCCCTCATAACTTATGTAATCTAAAGTGGCTCCTATATTTGCAAACGCGTCATAATGGAGTGTATTAAAAACCTCTCCTATTCCTTCACCTTCAAACTGATCTAATAAAATTCGTGGCTTAATTAATATTTCCCGCATCGTGGCAGAAGTGTGTGTTATAATTGCCGATAATGGGAAAACCACTACCATAGAGAAAAACATAAAAAATAGTGTCTTTGCATTGCTATTAAGTAATCTAGGTAGGAAAAGAAAAATTAAACCAATATAAATAGGCCCTAGTGCATTACGCTTTTCCGTAAGTGGGTTTTTGAACCATAACAGGAACCCTAAAAACACAACCAGTACAAGTCCCATAAAAATCACATTATTAATATGTTTATTCGGTGATTTTAAATATTGTACGCAAAGTATAATTCCTGCAAATGGCACTAAGAAGAATACTTTTTTCCATAAAAGTAATTCACTCACAGAAGCACTAGACCTAGCCCAACTTGGTCTTGATATTTCCTCTTGCACAAACCCCCAGCTTGCTACAAAACAAATAAGTGTAATTACTAGTAATACAAGAATCACAGCAGGTAAGCGCTGTATGCAATCGTAATTTTCAGTTTTGAGAGATCTCAGTGCTCTGGTTTTCTTAAACAAAAGATACCCCATAAAAAACAGCACATTAAAAAAACTAATTAAATAGGAAGTGGTAATCACCTGGTACTCTCGATATGGAAAGTTCGTTACAAAAGTATCGTTCCTTCCTCCTATCACATTAATCTGAATAATAGGAGCAACAATGAAAAACAAAAAACTAAATACTATATAGACCGAAATAAATGGCGAATACTCCTTTTCTGTATATAAATGAAAAAGTGTTATCCCTAGAATGCTCAAGTTATTTACCATAAATGACACCCATACTGCTCCGCTCGCCTCAAAGTTTACAAAGAGAAAAGTAGAGATAAAAAGGTAGGTAAGAAGTAGTAACCCTTTAAGCATCATACGTTTTTTACTAAGTTAATAAATACTTGTGCCATGGCCTCCACAGAATAGTTTTCTCTGCAAAACTCATGAATTTCTGGCCGTTGCTGTATCCAGTATTCTCTGTTTTTTATGGTGCTAAGAACGCTTTCGCGAAAGCTAACCTCATCATCCGTATCAAAGAAAAGGGCATTTTTAATTTCTGAGATCGCTTCTATCTCTGGAGAATGATTTTCATTTTTAGAAACCAGCATAGGCACACCAAATCCAAAACTTTGTGTGACCGATAAACCAAGGTATCCGGGAGATATACTAAAGAAGCTTTGCTCATACAGCGCTCCTAACTCCTTGATGTCACTTATGTGTCCTTTGAGTAGTATCCTGCCTTCTAAAGCGTTTTGTTGGATGAATTTTTCCATACGTCCCTCTTCTTTTCCACTCCCCACAATTATTAAATTCATCTCCTCAGGTAATTGAGCCAGTGCGTTTGCAAATGCCTTTACCAGAAAAAATGGCTTTTTAGATTCGGTAAGGCGACCTACGTATATGAGATTCTTTGCTTTATGCGTATTGTCTTGTACATACATTTGATTTTTAGAAAACAAGGCGTTAGGGGCTGCATAAATAGTCTTGTTAGGCATACGTTGCAGTAGTTCTTCTCTTTGTGTGGAGGTATAGGTAATAATTGTTGTGCTTAACAGTCTCATAAGGTGTCTGAGTATGTCGCTCTTACTATCTTTTCCTTTTCTAGGCCACGCGTGACCCCATAAAACAGTTTGTCTTCCAGTAAAACCCCTTATGAGCAGTAGAATCCAATTAGACAGCACTCGCGGATTCATTTCTAGCACCAGGACTGCTTTAGAAAATAGTGTGCCCCAAATTCCTGTTTGAAATAACAACCTTCTTCCAAGAAGAAAGTAATTCTTACAGTTACGAGCTTTAATCCCGTAGTCTGTAACCACACTCTTTTCAAAATATCCACTTCCCCTGTAAAGCTCAAAATCCTTACCCAAGGCACTTCTGATCTCATCAAAAAAAGCTTTTCGATAATCTGGAGTGGCAGTTTGTATGATTATAAGCTCTTTCACTTCACTACTGGTTTTACGGATGTGTTATAAAACTTAAAAGCCAGTAATAATATAAATAATTCTGAACCTACGGCTGCTGTTGCAATCCCATAAATCCCAAAAAAACTACCCAAAACAATCGCCGCTATAAGGTTAAACACACCGCCACTTACAAGAATTTTCATCCTAGTTGAATAATCCTTGATTGAAGGGAAATATAGAGAGACTAATAGCATGTTAAGTGCAGAAAATAAGGCAACAGCGCTTAGGATTTGCAATACAGGACTATAAGACACAATATCTTGCTCCCCATAAATTATATCCAAAATAGGTTCTGCAAAAATTGCAAAAATTACCACGATGCCTAGTGCAGATAATCCAATAGGCAGGCTCATCTTTTTTATAAATGCTCTTATTCTATCAATATTTTTTTGAGATAACCAAGGGAAAATTGCTTGATACAGTGGGGCATACACATTCTTAAAAGCTAGTACTAGTTTTTCCATACTGGCGTAAACTCCCGCAATAGCATCCCCTCCGATCATTCCCAATATAAAAGTGTTGCCGGCAGTATATAAACTGGTGGCAAAATTCGAAATAAAAAGTGCAGAAGATTGAGAAGCAAGATCTCTAGCTTGTTTAAAGTTAGGTCGTGCTACATCAATATAGCGCAGGGCATAAAACAATCCAAAAAGACCCGCTATAAAAAATCCTCCTCCGTGCAATAGTGGCACGAATTCGTAGTCATCTACTGTTAATACAAAGGAAAAAACAGCTGCTGTAAATAGTACTTTTGCCACTACATTTACGATTGTTATCACTTTCATTTTCTCAATCCCCTGAAAAAACCACGTAGGAAAAATAGCTTGCCCAACAACCATAAGAAAACTCATAATATATACCCAACCCTCACCTTTAAATCTGCTCACTGTAGATATTAATACTATCACAATTATAAAAGTTATGACCGTTAATGTGAACTTTATAGCGATCACATTCCAAAAGAGTTGCGATAATTTTTTCTTGTTATTTCTGAGGATAGAAACTTCTCGAGTAGCACTTATATTAAATCCGAAGTCTACAATAACTGTCAAAAAAATTGCCATTGATTGAGCAATCATCACCACTCCATACTTTTCTGCGCCCAGTGTAGTCACCAAGTAAGGTAGTACAATAAGAGGTAGTATAAAGTTAGCCGCTTGAATAAATAAAAGTGCCCCATAGTTGCTTAATATGGTTCTTCCTTCACCATTATTCAAGATGCGCTTGAGCATATACTATGGTTTTATAAATATTGTCGCATCAGAAACGCCATTCGTATAAGTGGTTGTTTTCCAATGTTTTACTTCATTTTGAAACTGCTTCCAGGAAGAAGTCATTTTTGATAAATCGCTCCCAATGGTATAAGGCGCCTTAGAATTATAGGCCAGATAGCGCTCTGAATCGTCTAATAGTAAAATACCTCCAGGGGCAAGTTTATCTAAGGCTCTAGTTGCAACACGATTTCGATGCTTTCCATCTACTACTATAAAATGTAAAGATTCATCATCAAATGTGTGTATAAAATTACAGTACTCTGATTGACCCTTATCATTCACTTGGGATGATTTAAACACATAGTCTACATTAGAAACTCGATCTACTCCTAATTGCTTTTGCACCGCACTGTACCACTCCTGATGATCTTCCACACTAACAAGGTGACACAATCTATTTGCATACCATACGGTGCTTCTTCCAGATCCAAACTCTACTCCTCTCATTTCTTGAGTAAGTAATTTGTCTAGTGCTTGAACAGCTTTTGAAGGAATCCAAGGTTCATCCTTATGTCTTTTCTCATAAAAGAAAAGTCGCACTCTATTAACGATATATCTAGGTGTCCATATGTATGGATTCATACTATTCTTGCTCTAAGTACCATTTATACAATTTATCAATCCCTTCATCTAGGCTCACATTATAGCTCCACCCCAATTCATTCAACTTTGTCACTTCTGTAAGTTTTCTTGGGGTTCCATCTGGCTTCGAAGTATTAAAAACAAGATCTCCTTTAAAACCAATGCGGTCCTTTATTTTATTTGCCAACTCCTTGATGGAGATATCCTCGCCAGTACCAATATTAATATGCGTATTTCGCACTTCTGCATTGTTTATGGAAACATCTGAAAAATGAATTTTTTCCATAAGATGTACACAAGCTTCGGCCATATCATCACTCCATAAAAATTCTCTTTTAGGCGATCCTGAACCCCAAATTTCTACACTATCGGCACTTACCCCGTAAGTTTTTAATATTTCTTGTGCTTTCGCGAAAGCGTTAACTCCAAGATTTTTACAAACAGCCTCTGTTTTGTTTTCAGATAGGAGTCTGGCCAGATGAAGCTTGCGTATTAAGGCGGGTAGTACGTGAGATTTCTCAAGGTCAAAATTGTCATTGTAACCATACAAATTAGTAGGCATAACAGACAAAAAATCAGTCCCGTATTGTATGTTATAGCTCTCGCAAAGCTTAATACCCGCAATCTTAGCTACGGCATAAGGCTCATTTGTGTACTCAAGTGGTCCTGTGAGCAAACTATTCTCCACCATGGGTTGGTCTGCCATTTTAGGGTAAATACAGGTGCTACCCAAAAACAATAACTTCTTAACTCCAGAAAGATAGCTATGATGAATTACATTATTTTGAATCATTAAATTCTCATAGAGAAAATCTGCTCGATATGTGTTATTTGCAATAATTCCTCCCACTTTCGCAGCGGCGAGAAATACATATTCTGGTTGTTCTTTTTCAAAAAAAGAAGTCACTTGAACTGTATCAATAAGGTTTAGCTCGGTATGCGTCCTAAAAACGAGATTATGATATCCTTTTTCTTTAAGGGCTCGCACGATAGCGCTTCCTACAAGACCTCTATGCCCAGCAATATAGATTTTTGAATCTTTATTCATAAACTATTCAAAATAGTTTAAAGTTGTATAACCGCCTTTTCTTAGATAACTATCCTTTTTCATGAGCTTTATGTCACTTTGCATCATATCATCTACAAGTGCCTCCAGTTCATACTCTGGTTTCCAACCTAACTTATTATATGCTTTACTAGCATCACCTATAAGTAAGTCTACTTCTGTAGGCCTAAAGTATTTTTCATCTACTGCCACTACCTCTTGTCCAATAGCGACTTTATAAGCCTCGTTAGTAGCTTTAGAAACAATACCTACTTCTGATACTCCTTCACCCTTAAATTCCAGTGTTACTCCTATATGACTAAACGCCATCTTTACAAAGTCCCGTACGGGTGTTGTTTTTCCGGTTGCAATTACCCAGTCTTCTGCCACATCTGCCTGAAGTATCATCCACATCATTTTTACATAGTCTTTCGCATGTCCCCAGTCTCTTTTTGCATCCAGATTCCCTAAGTACATTTTTTCTTGAAGTCCCAAGCCTATTCTAGCAGTAGCCCTGGTAATTTTTCTAGTTACGAATGTCTCACCTCTTACGGGCGATTCATGGTTAAAAAGTATCCCATTACATGCAAACATATTGTAAGCTTCTCTGTGGTTTACCGTTGTCCAGTATGCATATAGCTTTGCAACTGCATAAGGACTTCTAGGATAGAATGGTGTTGTTTCTGATTGCGGCACCTCTTGAACCTTCCCATATAATTCTGATGTCGATGCTTGGTATATTCTCGTTTTTTTCTCTAGGCCTAAAGTCCTGACGGCTTCTAAAATTCTCAATGCTCCAAGACCGTCTACATTAGCCGTGTACTCTGGCATTTCAAAAGAAACTTGCACGTGGCTCATAGCGCCCAGATTGTAGATTTCATCTGGTTGTGCTTCTTGAATAATACGTAACAAATTAGTCCCGTCTGTAAGATCACCATAATGCAAAAAGAAGTTTTGATTATCTACATGGGGATCTTGGTATAAATGGTCTATTCTATCCGTATTAAATAGAGAAGTTCTTCTCTTTATACCGTGCACTTCGTATCCTTTCTTTAATAAAAACTCACTTAGGTAAGCGCCATCTTGCCCTGTTACCCCCGTGATTAGTGCTACTTTTCTTGCCATTACTTGTGTGAGCGTATTCTTAATATATAAATAGTGTCATTACGCCATTAATGAGATTCACTATAGGTTTTATAAAGGTTAAAAAGTCCTGCCGTAAGGAGAAATCCTACTATTAGAAGTATGGGATAAATGAGTTCTTTTTTATCTCTCCAAGACTTGTCTGGATAGGCTTGAATATCACTTACTATAACCGCAGCGTCCGTATAACTCACATTGTCATTTTTAAGTTCTTCGGTATTTCGGGCTAGTAATATTTTAAAATCAAATAACTCTTGAAGTCCATTGTCATTTTGATTATTAAAATAAAAGTTTTCCTCTGAGGCTTTGCTTGCCATATAGGCCTCTTTGTTGTAAGCCTCTACAACCTGATCAATTTGTTGTAATGTTTTGTCGTGGTAAGCTATTCGCTCTTTGTGATTCTCAAGTGCTTTTGCCTTAAGTTCTTTTGCATAAGGCTGCATATTTATGTAATCAATAAGATATTTGATGTCGGACTTAGCTTCTTCTCCTCTGAGTGCAACTTCTAATTTGTGGAAATGAAAATTTGACAAAAACCTATCGGTTGCAAAAAGCTCTTTATCATCTTTAAGTTTGAATTCTCGAGTCATTGCAGATAATACTCTGTCATTCTCTCCTACCAGTGCAATAATATCTATTACCTCGACAATAGGTTCTATAGATGCGCCAAGAATACCAAAATCACCTGTATTTGCTCCCAGCGAATTGATAAACGCTGTGTCTACTTCTTGAACATTATTGGTAAATTGATTGATCGCATTATAAACATATGCTTGACTCTTAAAATTAGTTTTAAGAAGTAATTCCGCTTTATAAGAGGGTTCACCTTTTGTAAAATATCCCAAGACAGCACCTCCAATGACTAGTATAAGTATAATCCACCAAAATTTTAAGATATAATCTACGATCCTAAAGCAGAACCTCATCACATTATTAAACACTCTTCCTAGAAGTGAGAAAATATCCATGAGGTCCATTTCTTGCCCTCCAGCAGAATTTGGTTGCTGTGCACTCATATATGATTGGTTGTTTTGGTTGAGCTATATTAAAGCTTAAATATATGATATAATATCTTTTCTGTTATCAGGTAGGTAGGTTTTACTCCTGAGGTTCCTAATCCTCCCGACGCTAATGTGCTTCCTGTTTCAAGGGGGTTGTCAGAAGCATAATATGCATACAACACCTCTACATCTTCCTGTATGTTTCCTCTTAGCTTAGATGCTGCTTGAATTGCTTTTTGATAATGAGCCCCTTCCATTTCCAATCCTATCACATTCCACGTGCTATCGTGAAAGAATTTAAGGATATCTCTATTTTGCAAAGAAGTCCCTAAAACGGTTACCATTGCGCCCTCATAGACAGAAATATCTTCACCTTCCAGATCCTCTTTCTTTAAACTGTTTTTGAAGGGATAATTATCTGCGGTTCCTTCAAACAAGTGAGCAGAAGGAATCATAATATCTCCCTTACCTCCTTCTAATATTCCTGCTTTACCCATTATTGAAACCGAGTCTACATCTAAGTATGTTGTCTCCCCGTCTTCTTTATAAGGCTTTAAAAGCTCTTCCATCGTCTCATATGCTTGTTCTCCAAAAGCATAATCCATTACTACTAATACGGGGCGCTTCTCTTCTGGAATAGAAATATCGCAGAAATCATTACTCTTTGCCTGTAATTGACACGTATCAAATATCTGAACATTGATATTAGTACCACTTTGATCTGATATAAATATCATACCGTTTTGTAACGCAATTTTCTCAACTTTAGTGCGCATCTTGCCATTACTCTCTTCACTAAGCATCTCATAAATTTCTAGCTTAGACTTTTTACTAAGTTCACTTTTAAAAGCAAGTGGTGTGAAAAGTGTATTCATCACGCTATGCATATTTGCGCTAATGATATGTATCGGTCTATGAATGAGTTTATTTTCCTTGAGAGTAGCCTTTATATTTTGAGCCCACACCTCCCCGTGTATATGATGTCCCAAACGTTCTCGTAAAACAGGGCTAAAAGTGACGGTGCGTTTTTTGTCTTCAACACCCTCTGCAATAGCGAGTTTTCCAAGCCAATATATGATCTCCAGAAAACGTCTAGAGTTGTCACGGGTGTTGAATAGTGGCGCTATTTCATTTACTTCTTCAAAGGTTCTTCCCAAGATATTTGCGGTATGAGTAATCGCTATCTCCCGCTCTTTCTGACTTAATTCATCCTGAGAAAGCACTGCTTTTTCTAGTTTTTGCCAGTCTCTGGTAAGATCTCCTCGCTCATTAATCAAGACGCGATTCATAATCTTATGTGATTCAATAAAAAGAAAAGTGAGATGGGTAAGGATATCATAAATTTCAGACCGCCCCCTAGTAATCTCTATGTTCATCTGCTCCTCATCTATACGGTAACAGTTTCTCCTTCGCTTACGCGGGATAATAGGTTCAAACAAACTATTTTTATATCCCTCGTCACTGGTAAGGTTAATAAAGCGGCATTCCTCTATGCCTTGAGGAAGCCTGTCTACAACGTACAACAAACCGCTCAACTCAACTTTTTCTTCTGCTATAGTACCATAGATTTCCGGACGCAAAATAAGAAGCGCCTCTCTAAGGGTTTCTCCAGAAACGCCCATAGGCTTATAAAAACCTCTATTAAAAAGATGGCGCATTGTGATGTACATGCGCTCTATGGCTGCACTACTTTCTTGAGATCTGGTGCGGCTTTGTGATTTAATTGTACTCATATAAAGCACAAAGATACTTATAATACAGGTAATGCATCTGCAATCTTACGATCATTGGAGAGGCGTGGCAACTTATTTTGTCCTCCTAATTTACCGATGGACTTCATATATTCCTGAAACCCTCCTTGTGGTACTATCGTTACTTTTAAAGGCTGCAACACCTTCCCTTTGATTAGGTCAAAGTAATAGCTGTTTTGCGATTGTAAGGATTGGTCTAACGCTTTCGCGAAAGCAGTCATCTCACTACCTGCTTCTGGCGTTTTTTCAAACTCTATAAACCACTCATGGTAGGGTAGACCATTATCAGGGGTAATTTGTGGTGCAACGGTAAACTCATTAATACTAATGCTTGTTCCTGCCATAGCCTCTTTCATGGCCTGCTCTACCTCCTTACCTATCACATGTTCTCCAAAAGCCGAAATAAAGTGTTTGATCCTTCCGGAAACCACAACCCTAAATGGTGATATGCTGGTAAACTGAACGGTATCCCCAAGGTTATACCCCCATAATCCTGCCGTAGTAGAAATAATCATAACGTAATTTATCCCCACTCGTACATCCTTAAGCGTGATTCTTTCTGGTTTTTCTGTAAAAAATTCATCTGCTTTGATAAACTCGTAAAAAATACCGTTATCTAGTTGTAGCAACATACCTTTTGCTCCTTGCTTATCCTGAAATGCAAAAAATCCCTCACTCGCTGGATAGAGTTCGATACTGTCTACTTTTCGACCTATCAAATTTTCAAACTTGGCGCGATACGGCTCATAGTTGACCCCTCCATAAATAAATAGGTTGAAGTTTTTGAAAAGTTCCCCCACGGGTTTGCCTGACTTTTCTTTTAACTTCTCAAAATACATCTGAACCCAGGAAGGTATGCCACTTATAATTGACATGTTTTGATCAATTGTCTCTTCTACTATAGCATCTACTTTAGTCTCCCAGTCTTCGATACAGTTAGTTTCCCAACTAGGCAATCTGTTTTTTTGCAAATAATTAGGAACGTAATGTGCTACAATGCCTGAGAGTCTTCCCACTTTAATTCCGTTTTTCTCTGCTACCTCTGGACTTCCTTGTAAAAAGATCATTTTACCATTTACAAAGGTTGTGTTGCCTGTTTCTGCGATATAAGAGAGAATAGCGTTACGAGCAGTGTCTGGATGCGTGCCCATACTATCTTTAGTAAGCGGGATATACTTCGCTCCAGAGGTTGTGCCAGAAGTCTTTGCAAAATAAAGAGGTTTTCCAGGCCACAGCACATCTGATTCTCCAGCCACAACGCGATCTACATAGGGTCTTAATGCCTCGTAATCCCTTACTGGAACATGAGTTGCAAAATCTTCATATGTCCGAATCTTATCAAAATGATGGTCGTTTCCAAAGCTTGTATACTGGGCAGCATCTATGAGCTTTTTAAACACTTTATCTTGAGTCTCAATAGGGTTTTGAGCCCAAGTATTTATTTTACGCTGTATGCGACGAGCAAATATCTTAGCAGCAAATGATTTGATTGACATTAGTTAAAATCTATAAAATCAATTGGGTTAATTGGATATCCATTACCCCAAATCTCAAAATGTAAGTGTGGTCCCGTGGTAAGTTCTCCTGTGTTGCCCACCCTTGCAACAACCTCTCCAGCAGTAACTAGTTCTCCTTGAGACTTAGATAAAGAGGCGTTATGCTTGTAAACGGTAATTAAGTCGTTATCATGTTTTAAAATAATAACGTGACCTGTCTCTGCAGTCCATTCTGCAAAAATTACGGTTCCATCTGCCGCCGCAAGAACAGGAGAATCTTTTTCTGTAACAATGTCAATACCATAGTGTTTTTCCTGAACTGTATACGCTTGTGAGATAGCGCCTTTTACAGGAGGAAATAGGCTAATTTCAGCCGTTGTACTAGCGCTTTGAAAAAGATTGTATTTATCCTCTTGAGCAACTTCTTCTCGCAACAACGAGTCTTCTTTATTAGTGGCAACTTGCATTTCTTCTGAGTTAAAAACAATTTCCTGAATAGAATCTCTATCAAACTCTATTGTTGGAACATCTCCAGATAGTACTCCTCTTATAGAGCTATAATATTGCTCATTCACTCGAATCGCATTTTCTAAAGAATCTGTTTTTGCTAGTAAAAGAGCTGCGTCTTTCTTCAGCTTAGTGCTAGAATAACCAGGTATGTACTCTCTTAATGGCGTAAACGCAATAAGAAGTGTGGTTAAGCTAATTAGTATAATAGCAAAAACCCCTGAAAGAATAAATACGTTAAGTCGTGTTAGTTTAAAAGAAATACGTTCCTCAAAAGTATCTTCATTAAGTATTACGAGTCTGTACTTATGAAGCAGCTTTTTTGCTATAGATTTTGATTTCTTGTCTTGGGTAGCCATAATTGCAAATATACTATCTTACCTATATTTCATTTCTTCATAGAATGCTAAAATTAGTCCTTTTGCCTTTGTGATACGTATTTCTTAGTATCTTTGTAATTCTAAAATAAAAAACATGATATTTTTAGGTATTTTTTTAGGTATGATTGGTCCTTGGCAAATAGGGCTAATAGTTTTAGTGGTGTTATTGCTTTTTGGAGGCAAGAAAATACCAGAAATGATGCGTGGTCTTGGCGGAGGGATCAAGGAGTTTAAAAAAGCTTCTAAAGACGAAGATGAAGACCCACAGATAAAAGAAGAAAATTAACACCTGCACGTTTTGTGTAAAAAAGCCCCACATTCTAAAAAGTGTGGGGCTTTTTTTGTTATGAATGAAGTCGCTACTTCAGCTTAGCAGATCTCAATATCGCTTCTAGCTCAAACATGTTATCTCTTTGGTCTTGTGAAGGAGAAAAAATAAATCCTTCTAATACTAAGTAACGATTATTCTTCTCATCGCGTATGGCATAGTTTACAAAAGGCCCCGCCATATAGCGTCCCTCTACATCCCAAGTACCTTTCGTCTCCCACGCAAAATGTCCATCTATTTCTGTTTTTTGTAAAAAAGGAGAGAAGGCTCTTTCTGTTTGAAAGCGCCCGTCATCTACTGGGATGCTATTCCCAGCAATCGAATCACGCATCCTTACAATGCGTGCAATTGTAAAGGTGTCTCTATCAAGAGTGTTAAGCGGTACTTCATACACAGTAATATTCATGTTCCCGCTGCGTTTTAGATCCTTACGCATCCAGAAAAAATCTGGATTTTCACTAGCATATCTATAAGCGGTAGGAAATCGAAGGCTTACACCAAAACTTTCTTTTAAAGAGTCTACTTTTTTAAGTGATAACTTAATACGGCGTTGGTTTTCTTCTAGTTCTTGTTCTTTAAATGCTTTTACAATTTCCTGACTGTTCTTTAAAATCGTCTGGGCTATTTCTTGATCTGTTTTTCCTGTGATAGTAATCCCTGTTTGAGGAGCTGCATAAATGTCTTTCTCCACGATCATTCCTGCGTCTCCCTTTTCAAGCCTTAAAAACACTCTGTTTTTTCTTAAAAATCCTGAAAAAGCCTCTGGTGGTATTTGATCTATAGAAAACAATGGCTCTTCTCTAGGTAATCCATATACTGGTGCTGCAAGGACCTTGCGTAGTGCATCTCCAATAAGTCCTTGCCATTGTTCTTTATCTACAACAACTTTTACATTATTAATTCGTCCCGAAGAATCTGTAAGAATACGTTTTGAGGATTTATTATCACAAGAAGCTAGTGCCGCTACACACAATAGAGTAATGACTATTTTTTTCATTCTGGGTATCTTTTATGGGATTATTTAGAAACCACAAGTTTCATTCCCGGTTTTAATTTGTTATTACGAATATCATTCCAAACTCGAATATTCTCCACACTTACTCCTGGAAATTTATTGGCGATCTTCCAGAGAGAATCTCCACTTTGCACCGTATAGGTTTTCTTACCAGAAGCAATCGCTTTTGATGTCGTGTTTGTCGCAGAAGAAGTAACCGGCTTTCTTGGGTAAATAGTGAGTCGCTGTCCTATATTTAAGTTGTTAGATCTCAAGTTATTCCACCGTTTGATCTGGCTTACTCGTACGCCGTACTTATTGGCAATTTTACCTAAATAATCACCGCTACGTACGCGATATCTCACTTGAGCATCAGACTTTATGAGTTCTGGCAAAGGTTTTTCTCTTTTGTCTAATTCCGCTTTCGCGAAAGCGTAAATCGCCTCCTCATTATTTACAAACTTTCCCACACTTTCTAGTGGAAGTCTCAAGTAATAATCCTCTCCTTTTACTACAGGTATCACATCCAATTTATACGACGGGTTCAAAAATTGAACCACCTCCAGCGGTTCTCCAGTTATCTGAGCTACTTGCTCTAGTGTGATGGTCTTCTTTATTCTAATCGTGTCTGAAGCAAAATATGAAACAGGTGGTTTTTGCGGTTGGTATCCGTGCTCATCTGCATACTCAAAAAGATACATAGTTGCCAGAAAAGCAGGAACGTAACCTGCCGTTTCTCTAGGTAAATTCTGTCGTATGTTCCAATAATTAGTATACCCTCCACTACGTCGTATTGCTTTAGAAACGTTACCTGGCCCAGAATTATAAGAGGCAAGGGCTAAATCCCAATCTCCAAACAGGTCGTACAACTTAGAAAGGTACTGGCAGGCAGCTTCTGTAGCCATAATGGGATCCATACGCTCGTCTACATAAGAGTTTACATCTAATCCGTACATTTTACCTGTAGTAAACATAAATTGCCATAGTCCTGTAGCTCCTACTCTAGACTTAGCCTTGGGCCGCAACGCCGACTCCACAATGGCCAAATATTTTATCTCAAGAGGGATATCGTACTTATCCAATCGCTCTTCAAATAGTGGGAAGTAAAACTCACTAACCCCCATAAGCCGCTCCATCGTGGGTTTGTGACGTTTAAGATATCGTTTTACCACACTTTCTAAAGCGGGATTATACTCCACATTAAAAGGTGTCCGGTCGTTTAATCGTTCTAGGCGCTGCTTGAGAGTATCTGTGGGTAAATCTACAATAACATTTTCTCTATAATTTTCATAGGTAACCATGGCAACAACAGAGTCATATAAGTCCATTCTTGCAAGCTCTTTACGCCAGGCATCGTCTAAGCGTGCTGCAAGCGGCTCATCTTCCAGTTTAAAGGCTAAAGAGTCTTTTGTAGAAGTTTGTAGCGTAATACGAGGTTTTTCATGTACAAAAGTGGTGGTCATAATAGAATCTACCACGGTAATCGTATCTCTTTGTAGCACCTCCTTTTCTGCTACTTTTTGAATATATTTAGAATAGGGGATTGTGTCTTGCGCTTGCAATAGTGCGCACACTGTAAACGCAGCAAGACATAAAATTTTAGATTTTAAAAGCATAGTCTTTAAAACGCTGTAAATTCTGGGATCTTGTGCTTACAGCCATAAGCCAAATATACTAGTTTTAAACTACAACAACTGTAGTGATCTACTCTGCTATAGCTGCAATACCAGGCAAGGTTTTACCTTCTAGCATTTCTAGCATGGCTCCTCCTCCTGTAGACACATAACTTACCTTAGGTGCAAAACCAAACTGCTTTACTGCCGCAACACTATCTCCTCCTCCTACTAGAGAAAAAGCGCCATTTTTTGTAGCCGCCGCAATACTATGCCCTAAGGCTATCGTTCCGTGAGAGAAGGTATCCATTTCAAATACGCCTAGAGGGCCATTCCATAAGATCGTTTTACAACGCTTTACGGCTGCATCAAAATTCTCTCTTGAATTAGGTCCAGCATCCAGTCCCTGCCAGCCATCTTCTATGGCTGTTATATCACTTATTTTAGTCTCGGCATCGTTAGAAAAGTCATTAGCAGCGATAACATCTACGGGTAAATGGATTTTTACATTCTTTTCTTTTGCTTGCTTTAAAATATCGAGCGCTAGTTCCATTTTATCATCTTCACATATAGAATCTCCTATGCTTCCACCTTGGGCTTTAATAAAAGTAAAAGCCATTCCTCCGCCTATAATCATCTCGTCTACCTTGTCAAGTATATTCTCTATTACGGTAATCTTAGAAGATACTTTAGAGCCTCCTAAAATTGCTAGTACTGGTTTCTCACTATTATTAAGTACCTTATCTAGGCTTTCGATCTCTTTTGCAAGTAATTGTCCGAAACATTTAGCCTCTGGAAAAAATTGTGCAATAATCGTGGTGCTGGCGTGTGCTCTGTGCGCCGTACCAAAGGCATCATTTACATAAATGTCTCCTAGTTGTGATAACGCTTTCGCGAAAGCGGGATCCCCTTTTTTCTCTTCCTCGTGGTATCTGAGGTTTTCTAATAGAAGAATCTCTCCCATCTCAAGGTTATTTGCGGCTTCTTGAGCTTCTTCACCCACACAATTGGGAACATATTTTACTTCTACACCTATTATTTCTGAAACTTTACTACATATATGCTTCATTGAAAATTCTGGTTCTTGTGCTTTAGGGCGTCCCAAGTGTGACATTAAGATGGCAGCGCCACCATCCTCCAGAACTTTCAAAACAGTCGCTTTTGCCGCTTCAATCCGAGTTGTATCTGTTACCTCAAAATTGTCATCCAGCGGAACGTTAAAATCCACACGAATAAGGGCTTTCTTGTTCTTGAAGTTAAAGTGCTCTAGCGTAGTCATAATAGTTAGTTTTGCCAGCAAATATAGTAGATAGGCTATATAAAAACGTAACATTTCTATTATATTTGACCTCTATGCTTTTCTCAAACGTTATAGGTCAAGATTTTATAAAAAAACACCTCACCCAGAGTGCAGATAAGGGCCGTATTCCTCACGCCCAATTATTTGTGGGTGCTGCGGGTTCTGGTACATTGCCTATGGCTATTGCATATGCTCAATACATTTTATGTAATAATCAGGCAGGCGAAAACAGAGGAGGAAATGATGCTTGTAACCTTAAATTCGATCAAATTGCACATCCTGATCTGCACTTTGCTTTTCCGGTAGCGACTACTACACGCGTCAAGAGTCATCCTGTTTCTTGTCATTTTGCTACGGAATGGCGTTCTTTTATCAAGGAGAATCCCTACGGAAGTCTTTTTGACTGGCATAAGCACATAGACATTGAGAAAAAACAAGGACAAATAGGAGTAAACGAAGCGCTTGATATTAATAAATCTCTAGCGCTCAAAGCCTATGAAGGTGGCTATAAGGTGATGATTATCTGGATGGCAGATAAGATGAACAGTGCCGCTTCTAATAAATTATTGAAGCTTATAGAAGAACCTCCCAATAAAACGGTCTTTATACTCATTACCGAAAATGAGGATCGCATTATAGACACGATTAAGTCGCGTTGTCAGGTTTTGCATTTTCCAAGATTGAGTGAAAAACACCTTTCTAATGCGCTTTCACAAAAATACAATCTACCCGAAGCCGAAGCGCTTAAAATTGCGCATCAATCTGAAGGAGATTTTAATAAAGCACAACAGTTATTACAAAGTGATAATGACGAATTAATTTTTGAAAAATGGTTTGTTACTTGGGTGCGAAGTGCCTTCGTGGCAAGGAAGAAAAAAGAGGCTATCCTAGACCTATTACAGTGGAGTGAAACCATCGCAAAAACGGGTCGCGAAACTCAAAAGAATTTCTTGCAATATTGCATTCAATTCTTTCGGCAAGCGATGCTTCAAAACTATGCAGTTACAGAGCTTGTTTTTTTTGAAACTCAGACAGAATTTGACCTGAAAAAATTTGCTCCGTTTATACAAGGAAATAATATTTCTAGCATTGTTTCTGAGCTTGAGAGTGCACAATATCACATAGAACGCAATGGTAATGCTAAAATTATTTTATCCGACTTATCTATAAAATTAACGCGTTTACTGCATCGTAAGTAAACTGATATTCAATACGTTGCATTATTTTTAGATGTGGCTAAAAATAAACATTGTTATATCTAATTTAATACTTACCTATTTTGACCCTCGTTTTACACATACTACTCCTGTTGTTTATAGTGATTACATTCTTAACTTCTACAATAGAGAAAGTAACAGACTGGAAAGGACAGCTAGAGTGGTTTGAAAAACACTTTAATGAAACCATTTTAAGGCCAAAAATAGCCTTCTTTTTAAAGACCCTTATCATTCTAGATTTTATCACAAGTGCCCTCGCGGTTATCGGTCTAATTACACTTCTTTGGAATGGGGATCAAACCTATGGAGTCTATGCCCATATTTCTGCTGCGATTACAGTTTTATGCATGCTTTTAGGACAGCGTATTGCAAAAGATTATCAAGGAGCTTCTTCTCTTAGCACTTATTTTCTAGTACTTATTTTCGGGTTGTATCTTTTGCTCATTTTGTGATTTTATATCACAAAAAAAAGAGCCATAACGTATATGGCTCTTAATTGTACACTTTAAGAGGTTTTTACTATTCTTTCTCAGCAGTATAGCTACCATTCAACTCTTCTAATACCAAAGGCGTAAGATCTAGCTCTTCTTTACCATATAACACACTACCTGCATCATTACTACCATAAATATAGCTGTATCCATTGGCAGCACCGTAATCTTTTACTGCATCTTTCACCTTTGTAATTAAACTATCTATTACATTCTGGCTTTCTACCTGAAGTTTTCCAAGTTTTGCTTGTCTTTCCTGCTGAAGTTGCTGAGCCTCTGCTGTAAGTTCATTATATCTTTCTTCTTGCTTTTTTCTGCTCATAGATGGGCCATTTTTTCTAAAAAGATCTTCCTTGATCTGATATGCTTTTATTCTCATTTCTAGATCTGTTTGTATCACATCATTCTCTTTTGTAAATCGCTCTTTTGCCTCTTTGAGCTCCATATAATCCGTAAGTAATTTTTCGGTATCCACAAATCCCGTCTTTTCTGTTTGACAACTAAAACAAACTATTGCCAGTGTAAAAAGTAATCCTAATTTTCTCATTTTATAAAATTTTGGGCAAATGTAGTAAGATTAAACATGTTATTTAACGAAATAAGCATTATCTATTAATATGCGCAGAAGCAATTAGCAACATCTATTACAATTAAGCTTTATAGGTGACACTAGAACAAACATCAAGAAAAAAGACACACATGGGAATCTCCTGAGCTAAAAAACGCCTTAAAAAGCTTGAAAATAGCTATTCTTTTCAAATAAAGACTTTCAAATACATTTTTTAGCTAAACCCTTCTTTGAATTGAGAAAATTAGCTTGACAAGCTTGTTTTAAATTACGCTTTAGGGATTATATCTTTCTGTGAGTAATCACATAAATTAAGGATGAATACTCACCCGTTTTTCTTGCAGACCTATTAGACCTATATCCATTTAGAAAAGCTCGGAGGTAATTCATTTTTCCATGTTTATACTTTTCTGACAAGAGCGATACGTAATACGCATCAAACTTCATAGGGTGTTTTCCAATGACTTCTAGCCCGTGCTGTTTAAATATGGCTTGAATAGATCGTTGCGAAAAATGATATAAATGTCTAGGGACATCATATGCAGCCCAATGCTCTTTGTAGGTCTTCGCATCCAATGATTCGAAATTAGGTACAGCCACGAATAAAAAACCTTGTTTAGAAAGATGTTCTTTTAACCAATTTATTTGCTCCTCTAGGTCGTACACATGCTCTAAAACATGCCACATTGTTATACTATCAAAAGAATCTTCTACGTCTTTTAAAGAACCTTTAACCTGCACTCCTTTTTTTAAAGAAAGTGATCTTGCTTGCTCGTTAGGTTCCATTCCTGAAACCTGCCAATTATTGTTTTGAAGATATTTTAAAAAGTCTCCTGTACCAGAACCGATATCTAATAGACTTCTTTTAGACCCTAAATATGATTTAAGTAGTTTTTGCTTTCGCGAAAGCGTAATATTCTTAACTACCTGATATAGTTTTTCAAACAATGTGCGCGCACCGTCTGTGTGCGAGATATAGTCTTCACTCTGATAATATGACGGCAACTCTTGCTCAATAGGCTTAGGTTCTGTAAAGTACATATAACGCTTTTCATCATACCTAAGTGAGAATATTTTTCCAGAAACAGAGTGATCTTTTACTTTCAATATGGTAGTTGTTTCACGTGAAACATGTCAAATTATCGTCCCATATACACAAGCATAACGCTTATGTCTGAAGGAGAAACACCGCTAATTCTAGATGCTTGTGATATCGTCACTGGGCGAATTTTAGATAATTTTTCCTTGGCCTCGTGCGACAGGGACTTAAGTTTGCTATAATCAAAATTAGCCGGAATTTTAATATTCTCAAGCCTGCTTAGCTTATCGGCATTCAGTTTTTCTTTTTCAATATACCCAGAATATTTGATCTTAATTTCTGCTTGCTCTAATACATCCTTTTTAAGATCTCTATCGGCTACATATTGTGCAACCTCCTTAAACTTAACCATGTCATCCAAGTGAATTTGAGGTCTAGAAAACACCTTAAACATCTTGTCTGATTGTTTCATTTTTGAAGATCCTCTTTCTTCTAGAATAGGATTCACCTCTTCTGGAGCAATACTTGTCTTTCTAAAAAAGGAAACCAAATCATCAGACTGCTCCTTTTTATGCTCCATAGCTCTCAATCTTTCTTCTGAGGCTAATCCCACTTTGTAAGCAAGAGGAGTTAATCGCTCGTCTGCGTTGTCTTGTCTTAAAAGCGTTCTATACTCCGCTCTTGAGGTAAACATTCTATAAGGTTCCTCTGTTCCTTTTGTAATAAGATCGTCTATTAAAACACCTATATAAGCTTCATCTCTACGAAGCATAAAAGGATCTTTTTCATGAACTTTTAAATGTGCATTCATGCCAGCCATTAATCCTTGAGAAGCCGCCTCTTCATATCCTGTAGTTCCGTTAATCTGTCCTGCAAAGAAAAGTCCATCAACGATCTTGGTCTCTAGCGTATGGGTTAACTGCGTAGGTGGAAAATAGTCGTACTCTATAGCATAACCGGGTCTAAAAAATTTTACGTTTTCAAAACCAACTACGGACCTTAGTGCTCTAAACTGGACATCTTCTGGCAACGATGTAGAAAAACCGTTTACATATATCTCGCAGGTATTCCACCCTTCTGGCTCTACGAATAATTGATGCCTATCTTTATCTGCAAAACGGTTTATTTTATCTTCAATCGATGGGCAATATCTGGGCCCAATACTCTTAATTCGCCCATTAAACATTGGAGATCTATCAAACCCTTCTTTGAGTAATTCGTGCACCTCTGGAGATGTATATGTCATATGACACGCCCGTTGTTCTTTAAGCGGACTAGTTATACTAGAATAGCTAAACTTTTCTGGTGCCTCATCGCCGGGTTGTATAACCATTTTGGAAAAATCCAAAGACCTACCATCTACTCTAGGTGGAGTTCCAGTCTTCATTCTTCCAGTGTCAAAACCTAAATTCACAAGCTGCTCGGTTATGCCTGTCACCGCCCTTTCTCCTGCTCTTCCCCCTCCAAACTGCTTGTCTCCAATATGAATCAATCCATTTAAAAACGTTCCATTTGTAAGGACAACACTCTTGCATTTGATTTCGATTCCCAAAGAAGTTTTTACACCAGTAATTCTATCGTCTTTAACAATAAGTCCCGTCACCATTTCTTGATAGAAATCTAGGTTTGGTGTATTCTCAAGCCGCATTCTCCACTCTTCTGCAAACCGCATTCTATCACTTTGCACACGCGGACTCCACATCGCGGGACCCTTGGACTTATTGAGCATCTTAAATTGGATAGCAGTAAGATCAGATACGATACCACTATATCCCCCTAAGGCATCTATTTCGCGTACAATTTGACCTTTGGCTATACCCCCCATAGCTGGATTGCACGACATTTGTGCAATAGTCTGCAAGTTCATTGTAACCAGCAAGGTCTTACTTCCCATATTTGCGGCGGCGGCGGCGGCCTCGCATCCAGCGTGACCAGCTCCAACAACAACTACATCATATATATCACTAAATAAACTCATTGTTTCACGTGGAACACTAGGTTCTCTTTTTTATAAATAGCGTGCAAATATACGATGACAGGTCTGTAAAATCTAGTTGCGCATTAATAAACACTCATCTTCTTTAGCCCTCATCACTTCCTTTTCCTCTTCTGTCTTGTCTGGAAAACCGCACAAATGTAGCACCCCATGCACAATCACCCTATCAAGTTCATCTTTTAAACTAACCCCATAGGACAAAGCATTATCTCTAACTCTCTCAATTGAAATGTAAATTTCTCCTGAAATCAAATCGCCATTTGTATAGTCAAAAGTGATGATGTCTGTTAAAGTGTCATGATTCAAATACGCTACATTAATCCCATGTAAGAAGTCATCATCACAAAACACATATTGAAGATCCCCTAATACCTTACGCTCTTTATTTAAGACATTTTGAATCCACAACTTTTTAGATGTAGAATCCTCAAGTTCAAACTCAGCTTGATTACTAAATTCAATCATTTTTTTCTTGGAAATATTCTTGAACTTTCTTTCTATATTTTCCCTTGAGAGGTAGTGTAGAACGGTTAAGTATTTCAGTATTGTCAAAATAGGTCTTCGCCTTTTCTATAGGTGTATTAACAGTATTTCTATACTCCTTAAGATTTGTCACTCCCTCTCTTTTATCTTCCTGGCCCTGCTGAAAAGCAGCCTCCTTAAGTTTCAATAATTCATGTTTAAGCTGGGACATTCGTTCCATAGTTTCATTAGAAAAACCTTTGTCTAACAATTGCTGTTCTACCTCTCTCATGTCTTTCACCAACTGTTCACCCAGATCTCCTAATCCCTCTTTTTGGATAGCATCCTCAAGTTGTTTCCTCAATCTCTGCTGTTCCTTATAGATTTCAAATAACAACCCCTGCTCATATTCTTCACCTTCTCCTCTTTGACCTTCTCCATCTTTATCTCCTTGTTTACCCTCACCTCCTTTACCGTCACCATTATCACCATTACCATTAGAGCCTTCTCCTCCCTCACCACTAGAACCTTCTTGCCCGTCGCCACTGTCACCCTTTTCTCCCTCTCCGTTCTCGCCCTTTTCTCCTTCACCGTTCTTTCCGTCTTCTCCATCTCCTTTGTCGCCAGGAGAACTACCCTTTTCCATTTTCTCATTGAGGTCCTCTTGACTCTGTATTATATCGGGCAATTGCTTTCCTTTACCTGAACCTTGTCCTTTACCCATCCCTTGTCCCTGACCTTGTCCTTGACCCGACATTGTATTTTGCATTTGATCCAAAGACTTGCTCAGCAGGTCTGCCAGCTCATTTGCCCCAGTAATCACATACTGCTGACTACTTACCCCCTGCACCACCTGGCTCTCTGCCAACCTTTCTAGAGATTTGCCCAGATTGTAATCAATGTCTACTAAAGATTCGTTTATTCTTTCATCTAGATCTGGCACCCTTAATGAAAGCGCGTATAAACTATCATCTACGTGCTCAAAATTTTGCTTCAATACATTTTGCCTCCTTAACTTCTTGGCATACAGCGGATTCTTATCGTTTATCCTCCTAAAATCTAACATAAGATCTTCTTCTTCTAAAGAAAATACAAGTAAATTATCTAGGATTTGCCGCAGCATCTCTGCATCCTCTTCCATAGCTTCTTGCCCTGACATTTGCATGCTCGCCTGCATAGATTTACTCATTTGCTTCATCTTCTCAGCCGCTTTTTTTTGCTTCTTTTGAGCAGTAGTCTTGTTTTGTTCCTCAGCACTCTGTTGCTCCTGCTTTTCTAATTCTTCACTAGCGCCTTCCTGCTCCTCCTTAATTTCCTGTTGCTTCTTAGGATCGCTCGGAATGTCCATAGGTTTTTTGAGCGCGTTATTATCTTTCTCAAGGCTTTTAATTTCTTCTTCTAGTTTTTTAAACTCTTCATTAAGCTTATCTTGTTCTTCTTTGGTGTTCTCCTCACCTTCTTTTTTACTTAACTCTTCCTGCTTCTCTGCCAGTTTTTCTAAATCTCTTGAAATTTTTTCTGCTTTCTTCTCTACATAGTATCGTTTTGTGAGTTCGAGCATTTGCTCCAGATTACGCTTGTTATTCTTATTCTGCTTTTCCAGCTTTTCCAACTTCTCCGTAAGCTCTTCTTTATCTAGTTTTTCTCTCAGTTTCTCAAGTTCTTCTAATAGCTTTTCATTTTCCTTTGCCTTCTTTTCTAATCGCTCTAATCGCTCTTTGAGTTTTTCTTTATCCTCATCACTTTGCGGCTCGTCTTTTTGAAACTCCTCTAGATTTTCTTTAAGCTGTTTAGAAAAGTCCTGCATCATTTCTTCCTGCTGCTCTTGCCTCTTTAGAAAATTTTGCAACTTTTTTTGATCATTATAATTAAGTTGTTCTTTTTCTTTTTGAGTTTTTGAGAGTTCCTTTAGTTCTTTTTCCTGTCGCTCTATCTTCTCTAAAGTTTTATCTAGGTTTTTAATAGACTCCTTCTGCTTATTGAGTTGCTCCTTCTCTAATTCGCTCTGCGTTAACTTTGCAAAGGAAAATACGCTGCTTTTTGTGCTTTTGAAGCTATGTATCCTATCGTTATCAAAAACCTCAAAATAGTACTCATACGTCTTTCCTTTTTCTAATTCTAATGCATCTGGAAAAGCATACACAAACTGATCTACATTGCCATTTCTTAAAGGAATCTGTTTCTTTAATTTCTGGTCTGTTCCTTCTTGATAGTAGACCAACTGCAGTTTTGACAAACCATAATCGTCACTTACCTTTCCAAAGAAATAAACCTGCTGCTCGTTAAGGCTGTCTTTTTTTGCTTCTAAAGAAAGTGTAGGAAATTGATCTTTTACTACTTGCAGGTTATAGGCGATATTCTCATAGTTTTTTAAGAACGTGTTACTTGTAGACACTTCATAAGGCGTGTTCTTGTAAACTCGCCTGGTCAGGTTAAATGAGGTTGAATTTGCTTTCGCGAAAGCATACATCGTATCCTCCAAAATCATGTGCACCTCATCCGTTTGTTTGGTATCCATTAACCAGGTTACTTTAGTGCCTTCTGGAATAACAGCGTTTCCAGTGCTTTTCACCACTTCTTTTCGCTTTTTAGTATATGCGGGGTACTCGAGTTCCATGGTAAAATTAACGAGCGACGGCACCTCTAAAATAGCTATAGAGTACTTCTTTGAGGTTACCTTATTGGCTTGTAAATAAAACTCAATGTCCTTTGTAGGTTGCTCAAACACAAAAGAAAACTCCCCAGGTCTTGTTTGCTCAAGAAAATAGGTCTCATTATTAAAGTGAATAGAAGCCTCTTCTGGAATCACATCTCCAGTAGTACGTATTTGTAATTTAAAATCTTTGTTTTCTATTCCTTTAAGGTATTCATTCACCACATAAAAATCAAAAGGTGCTGGTGGCTCATACGCTTCACTATAATTTACCACACGCTCATAACTAGAGCTAAAAACAGCGTCCTTACCTCCATAATTCGCAATTAAGAAAAGAGCAATAGGGATAAGCGCATACTTTAGATACTTTACGTTCTTTCTAAAATCTATTGCCAGTTTAAAAGGAATAGGCTGTAGCGACGCACTCTTTTGAGCTACGCTAGCTAGCATAAGCTCAGAATTCTCCGCATCTCTATGTAATTGTAGCGTGTTAAGTAATTTGTCCTCCACCTCTGGAAAATGATTGCCTATTATATGCGCTGCATCATTAAAAGTAATTCCCTTGGAGAGCTTAAAAAGCCTAGCTAGCGGTACGATAATAAATTTTATGAGTAATCCTAGTTCTACCACGACAAACATCCAAAAAAGAACAGTTCTTGCTGCAGGTCGCAACCAGAAAAAATATTCTACCAGCAGAGTGATTAGAAAATACAAGACGCCAAAAGCAAAAAACAAAATTGCTCCTTTAAGCAACTCATTTGTATAATACCTCTTAATAAACGCCTCTAGCTTGCGCTCTATGTTTTTAAATTGATTCATCATCCTTCTTATAGCAACCTCTAAAGTACCATTTTATTATCTTTTTGTAATATCCTATATTTAAAACAAATTGTTAAAAGAACTTCTTAATGAAAGATCTTAAATATCTTACAGCTTACGCGGTTCCACTTTGTGCATATGCAGGATTATGGTTACAGGACATATGGTCTTTTATAACCCCTATCTATGCTTTTGTACTTGTTCCTATTTTAGAACTCATATTCCCCATAAATGATGCCAATATCGACGAAGATGAAAAAGAAAACAAAGCCTCCTTGCACTGGACAGACTTCTTGCTCTACAGTAATGTACTCGTAGTTTTTAGTCTCGTATATTTTACACTCCAAACAATAACTAATAATACATTGGAACTATATGAAATCGTAGGGCTTATTTTTTCCTGTGGAATAGTAATAGGTTCTAATGGAATTAATGTTGCACACGAGCTGGGTCACCGCAAAAGCCGAATAGAACAATTTTTAGGGAAGCTCCTACTACTTCCAGCCTTATATATGCACTTTTTTGTAGAGCATAACTTTGGTCACCACCTAAAAGCTGCGACTCCCGAAGATCCTGCGACAGCAAAATTCAATCAAACTTTATACTCCTTCTGGTTTTCTTCCATATTTAAACAGTACGGTAGCGCCTGGAAAATACAGATGGACTTACTTAAAAGAGAAAACAAGGGGTTCTTTTCTATTAAAAACGACATGTTATGGTATAGCATTTTTGAAATTACCTACCTCGCAGTTATCTACGGGTATTTTGGACTTACTGGACTCCTTGTTGCCTTATTTGCAGCTATCTCTGGTTTCTTACTACTAGAAACGATTAATTACATAGAACATTACGGGCTGCTCAGAAAGAAAAAAGAGAGTGGCCGTTACGAGCGCGTAAGAGAAGTACACTCGTGGAATAGTAATCACGTTTTTGGCCGAATTATGTTATATGAGTTAACTAGACACAGCGATCATCATTATCGTGCAAATAAGAAATTCCAATTACTAGACTACCACGACCAAAGCCCGCAATTGCCTTATGGATATCCCACCAGTATGGTGCTCTCCCTATTCCCTCCATTATGGTTTAGGATTATGAATAAGCATGTTCCTGAAGATCAAAAGCCGGCAAGTGTCCAACTAGGATAACGCTCTGAGACATCTTATCTTTGCACCCTAAAAATCACAAAGATATGTCTGTACGCGTACGTTTTGCTCCTAGTCCTACGGGACCGCTCCATATAGGTGGGGTGCGCACTGCTCTATTTAATTACCTTTTTGCAAAAAAACACAAGGGTACTTTTGTGCTGCGCATAGAAGATACAGACCAAAATCGCTATGTAGCTGGTGCCGAAGATTATATAAAAGAAAGCTTAGATTGGTGCAGGATTCCTTTTGACGAAGGACCAGGTAAGGACGGAGGTTTTGGACCTTACAGACAGAGCGAGCGTAAGGAGAAGTATCACGCTTTCGCGAAAGCGTTATTAGACTCAGGAAATGCGTACTACGCCTTTGACACGGCAGAAGCACTTAACCAGCACAGAAAAGACCACGAAGCCAAAGGAAAAACCTTTATCTACAACTGGCACAACCGTCTTAAATTAGATAACTCCTTAGTACACCCTGCCGACGAGGTAGAAAAGCGCATCGCTGCAGGAGAAGACTATGTGATACGTTTTAAATCTCCTCAAGACGAAAAATTACATCTACAAGATGAAATACGTGGGGATATTTACATAGACACAAACATTCTAGATGATAAAGTTCTCTTTAAGTCAGACGGGATGCCTACCTATCACCTGGCAAATATTGTAGATGATCATTTAATGGAAATTACTCACGTGATACGCGGTGAAGAGTGGCTACCCTCCCTTGCCCTTCACGTATTACTATACCGTGCCTTTGGCTGGGATGCCCCTAAATTTGCACACTTACCGCTTATCCTTAAACCCGTAGGAAAAGGTAAACTAAGCAAGCGTGATGGAGATAAATTAGGTTTTCCGGTATTTCCGCTACAATGGCAAGATCCCAAAACCAATGAAATTTCTAGTGGTTACAAAGAAGACGGTTACCTTCCAGAAGCAGTGGTAAATATGCTTGCCTTCTTAGGGTGGAATCCAGGGACAGAGCAAGAAATCTTCTCTTTAGAAGAGCTTGTTCAAGCATTTGATTTGAAAAAAGTAAATAAAGCAGGTGCCAAGTTTGACCCAGAAAAAACAAAGTGGTTCCAGCAGCATTATTTACAAAAGGCCAGTAACGAAAGTGTATCTACCTCATTTATGACCTTGCTTCGAGAAAAAGGTGTAGACGCATCCCCTCAGTATGTATCTAAGGTAGTAGACTTGATTAAAGAACGTGCTACGTTTGTTGCCGACCTTTGGGATTTAGGAAGTTTCTTTTTTGAGGCGCCACAAGAATTTGATGCAAAGGCTTCAAAAAAAGGATGGAAAGAAGACACGTCCACAATTATGACCCAAGTAAAAGAGGTTATAGCTAACGTCTCAACATTTACTACAGAAGAAGTTCAACAAGCTGTGAAGGGGTGGATTGTAGCCAATGAGCTAGGCTTTGGAAAAGTAATGCAACCCTTACGGTTAAGTCTTGTAGGAGCGATGCAAGGTCCAGATGTTTTTGAGATTGCAGCAACAATAGGTCAGGAAGAAACTATCAAGCGCTTAGAAAAAGCAATAGCAATCCTATAAGTAAAAGACAATCCCTCCAGAAATTACAGAGGTTGTTGCTTTAAAATCGGTTGCAGTAGCTATTGGATCTGTAAAATCTTGGTCATTAAGATTTCCAAAAAAATTAGTCAATCCATACTGGTATTGTACAGAGAATCTCACGTTTTCCCAACCGCCAGTTAATCCTACTACTGCAAATGGGTTAATTCTAGAGACCTCTTGTAATTCACCTGCAGTAAGAGTGGTATATCCATTTACGATATTGGACTCTTGTCCCCTATCTTTCAAAGCCATCTTTCCGTTAACTAATAATGCCGGGCCTATTTCAAAAGACAAATTCTGGCCTATGATACCATAACTAGCAAGCAAGTTTAATTGTGCACCTATTAAGGTATAAGTGGTGTTTTCATCCTGCAATCCTGCAGGTCCAGATGAGGCCACTTCTGCGTTGATATTTAAAAAATCTATCCCATATACCATTCCCCAGTTGTTATACAGTCGTCCTCGCGTGGTTAAACCTCCAAGAAATCCTGAACCTCCTTCTATCATTACATTAGAAGAGCTTACTTCAAGCACAGCATATTTACCTTGTAATCCCAACCTATTGTACTTGCCGTTTTTTAAATACGATTGACCATGCCCAACTCCAAAACTAAAAAAGGCACAAAGAAAAAAGAGTGTAAATCTCATAAAACAAATGGTCTAAATAAAATAGTAAAATAAGCTCCGAATATAGGCTTTGTTTTGGTATCCCGTACTTTTTTTCGATAAAGTGTTACGTTTTCTTACTTTTTGAGACGTATCTAGTATCTTAGAGCTATCAAGAGCAAATAATCACTAACCTTAAATACTAAATTATGCCTATTTTTCTTCCTGTTGTCTTAATTTTTGGACTCTTAATTCTCATCTCGGCGTTTTTTATGGTGAAGCAGCAAACAGCCGCCATTGTTGAACGTTTTGGTAAATTTGTAGGAGTTCGTAACTCAGGACTCCGTTTCAAAATTCCCTTAGTAGACAGAATAGCTGGCCGTGTAAACCTTCGTATCCAACAACTAGACGTTGTTGTAGAAACTAAAACTAAAGATGACGTATTTGTACGTCTTAAGATTTCTGTTCAATTCCAAGTTCGTAAAGATGCGGTGTACGATGCTTTTTACAAGCTAGAAAATCCGCACGATCAGATTACGTCTTACGTTTTTGATGTGGTGCGTGCAGAGGTGCCTAAAATGAAATTAGATGATGTCTTTGAGCGCAAAGATGATATCGCAATTGCAGTGAAAGGTGAGCTTAATGAAGCAATGTCTAGTTACGGTTTTGATATCATTAAAACTCTTGTGACAGATATTGATCCAGATCTACAGGTAAAAGAAGCAATGAACCGTATTAATGCGGCAGAGCGTGAGAAGGTAGCTGCAGAGTTTGAGGCAGAGGCAGAGCGTATCAAGATTGTTGCAAAAGCACGTGCAGAAGCCGAGTCAAAAAGACTACAAGGACAAGGTATTGCAGACCAACGTCGCGAGATTGCTCGCGGTCTAGAAGAGTCTGTAGATGTATTAAATAATGTGGGTATTAACTCGCAAGAAGCATCTGCCCTTATTGTCGTAACACAGCATTATGACACGCTACAATCTATGGGAGAGCAAACCAATTCTAACCTTATCTTAATGCCTAACTCTCCACAAGCAGGAAGTAATATGCTGAATGATATGATTGCTTCTTTTGTAGCTTCTAACCAGATAGGAGAACAAATGAAAAAGGAGAATGCTAAGAAAGGGATTGGTCCTAAAGAGTAATATTTTTCTTTAAAATAAAAAAGGCTTAGATAGTATTCTGAGCCTTTTCTTTTTATCTACTCGCTACCTCTTGCAGCAATTCGTTCTTATCTTCAAGTGCTTTTTGGACAAATTCTTCGGCACCATCTATACTCGAGATTTCTTTTGAGTGTGCTTTCGCGAAAGCATATAAGCTAACAATTCCCGCCATACGTGTTCCTACTTTTTTAGCAGCGGTATTAAAGAAGCCTTTTACTTCTTCTTCAGAAAGGTTAGCGGCATGTTTCTCAATATCTGCTATGGTTGCTATGCGTTTCTCTTCTGGAAGATTAGCTAGTTTTTTACCTAGCTTATTAATCGTACTTAACGCACTTGCTTGCTGTTGTTGTTGTGGTTTGGGTTGTCCTTGGTTTTGCTGAGGTTTTGGCTTTTGCTTAGCCCAAGAATCACGTAATCCTACCGTACGATTAAAGACTAACTTATCTGCCGTACTATCTAAGTCTACATTAAAATACCCCAATCTCTGAAACTGGAATCGATCTCCCACCTTCGCATTGGCAAGAAAAGGTTCTACATATCCTGTAATTACCTTGAGACTTTCGGGATTGAGAAACTCCATAAAATCTTTTTCCGGGTGTCCATCTGGAGACTCGTTGTTAAATAAGCGATCATAAAGTCTTACTTCTGCCTTAACGGCATGTTGAATAGACACCCAGTGTAAAGTGCCTTTTACATTGCGCTTAGAAGCTTCTGTGCCGCTTCCAGAACGACTTTCTGGATCGTATGTACAATGTATCTCTTTAATAGCTCCAGAAGCGTCTTTTACAACGCTCTCCCCTTTTATGATGTATGCATTCTTAAGGCGCACTTCTTTCCCAAGCGTAAGTCTAAAATACTTGTTACTTGCTTCTTCCTTAAAATCTTCTCTCTCGATGTATAATTCTCTAGAGAACGGCACCTCGTGCGTTCCAGAATTAGAATCTTCTGGATTGTTATCTGCTAGGAGTTGTTCCTCTTTTCCTTCAGGATAATTAGTAATCACTAACTTTACAGGGTCTAAAACAGCCATTACTCTGGTAGCTGTTTTATTAAGGTCTTGACGTATATTAAATTCTAACAGCGATACGTCTATAACATTCTCTCGTTTTGCAACCCCTACAGTCTCAACAAACTTGCGCAATGCCATAGGAGTATATCCACGACGACGTAAACCAGATATGGTAGGCATACGTGGGTCATCCCAACCCGAGACCACACCTTCTTCTACAAGACGCAATAATTTACGCTTACTCATAATTGTATAATTGAGATTAAGGCGCGCAAATTCTCTTTGCTTCGTGCGTAAATCTTTACCCGTATACACTTGGTCCAAAAACCAATCATACAGTTTTCTATGTGGTTTAAACTCCAACGAGCATAAGCTATGTGAAATTTGTTCTATATAATCACTCTCACCGTGTGTCCAATCATACATAGGATAGATACACCACGTATTTCCTGTGCGATGGTGATCTTTATGTAAAATGCGATACATAAGTGGGTCACGCATAAGCATATTAGGATCTGCCATATCTATTTTTGCACGCAGTACGTGCGCTCCTTCTTTAAACTCACCGGCTTTCATACGCTCAAAGAGATCCAAATTTTCTTCTACCGATCGATCACGATATGGTCCTGCAACTCCCGGTTGTGTAGGGGTTCCCTTTTGCTCTGCCATAACCTCGCTAGACTGGCTATCTACATAGGCTTTTCCATCTTTAATCATCTCTACAGCCCAATCATACAACTGTTGGAAATAGTCGCTAGAGAAGCATACTTGATCCCATTTGTATCCTAACCATGCTACATCTTCCTTAATTGCGTCTACATACTCCTGCTCTTCCTTAGCTGGGTTTGTATCATCAAAACGAAGGTTTACCGGCGCATCATACTTCTCTCCTAGCCCAAAACTAATGCCTATTGCTTTGCAATGCCCTATATGTAAATATCCATTAGGCTCTGGCGGAAAACGAAAACGCAGTTGCTCACGTGTGTATCCGTTAGCTAGATCGTCTTCTACTATTTGCTCTAAAAAATTTAATGATTTATGTGTATCACTCATAATTATGGAATCAAGTAGCAAATTTACTAAAAAGGCTTGGGTGGTATACGGTTGATAGCTCCTTTTCATAAAACTACCTTTATGATCTCTTCTAGCGCCGAGTGTCGTTCTTTTTCTCGTAAATTTGTTTTTTTTTAAATTAATTAGATTTCCGCCTTCGCTAAAATTAAATAAAAAGTATGGGAACAATACGAATTACTAATATTAGAGCATATGCCTATCACGGCTGTCTCAAAGAAGAAACACGTATAGGGTCTGATTATCGGGTAGATATTGAGGTAGAAGCAGACCTTACTAAAAGTGCTGCCACAGATCAATTAGAAGATACCGTAGACTACGTATTTTTAAATCACGTTGTTAAGGAAGAAATGGCGGTGGCTTCAAAACTACTAGAGACGGTATGTGATCGCATACTTAAACGCTATTTGGACGAAAGTCCTAGAATACAAAAAGCAACCGTTGCTGTTTCTAAACTCAACCCACCTATAGGTGGTGATGTAGAAATGGTTAGTGTAAAACGTTCTATAGCTCGATAGTTTCCTCATCTCTAGCGCCTCTTTTAAAGTAGAGGGTAGCTATACATCTAATCGAAATAGTATTGTTCTTTATTCCAAAAAATAAGTACATTTGCATCCGACCCAAACAGGGTGCCGTGGCCGAGTGGCTAGGCAGTGGTCTGCAACACCATCTACAGCGGTTCGAATCCGCTCGGCACCTCAAGAAAAAAGCTTCCTGCAATGGAAGCTTTTTTATTTATAGGAGTTTGCGAAATGGGTACGCTTTCGCGAAAGCATAAACTATACAACACCCTACTGAATACTATCTTTAGAAATTTCTGGTTCTTGAGGTTGCAATTGCTCAATACGTTCAATGCCTTTTTGTAGGTCCAATTTGTCCTTAGGTATAAAACCTTTAGTTACTAAAACAAGACCACATATGATTAGTACAAAACCCAGCAATTTTTTTACTTTGAAAATACGTCTAGGTGTGAGGTATCTTTTAAGTTGTTTGGCTAGCATAATCTTTCCAATGTCTGTAATAAAATAAGCGGCTATCATTGCGCCGAAAAAAACTAACATTCTATTAGGATCATTCTCAACAGAAGGCCCCACAATAATAATTACTCCTAACCAGAAGACAAGCACACCTATATTTATAAAATTGAGTAAAAAGCCTTTAATAAATAATCCTAAATATCCATACCGTTTCTTAATATTTACTCGTTTTGGATCTAGCATATCTCGGGTAGGTTTTTTAAGGTACATTAAGAGTCCATAGACGATTAAAATTGCACCTCCAAAAACATACAAACCAGGTTGATTGCTTAGATTTTCTAATAGTTGATAGCTACTTAAATATGCAATCCCTATAAAAACAACATCTGCTATAATAACACCTACATCAAAAGTTACTGCGGCTCTAAAACCTTTTGTTGCAGCGGTTTCAAGAAGTACGAAGAATACGGGACCTATTAAAAAGGCTAGAAAAAAGCCTAAAGGTATTGCAGTAGTTACGTCTTGAAACATTTAAAATCGTGGATTTACACAAAGTTAGGTAAAACCAAATACAAAGAAAAGGTGATACGAATTCGTATCACCTCTTTAATCTTGATTGATGAACTATGGGTTACATTATCTTAATACGTCCTCCAAAAGTGCGACGACGTATTACCTCTGCTGGGTTTCCGTAAACAATAACATCGCCTCCAGCTCTTATGGTAATATCTACCTTTTTAGACACATATGCCTCTACTTCTCCTCCTGCTTGCACATAAATGTCTGCACGCTCTGTTTCGAGATCGCGACCTTCATAGATCCCTCCTGTATTTACCTTTACATTTTGTTGTTCGGCAATGCCGCTAGCTTCTATGATTCCTCCGGTTACCGCTCTTAGATTTGCTTCACGTACTTGTAAGCCTACTTTAATACGAGCCCCTTCTTGCATTTTGATTTCTATCTCATCTTGCTCAATAAGCTCATTGCTTGTAATCTCAGCTCCTTCGTTACCATCTATAGTTTCTAGATTGTTGTAATGTACGTGCACAAATGTCTTGTTACCATCAAAAATAAGATCGAACTCCATTCTAATCTTAAGCTTACCATCCTTGTTAAGAACTTGTACTTGACTAACATCTTCTCCAGAAATCATCACTTTGTTTTCATCTGATTTTACCAGATTTACTACAATACGGTCATATACTTTTACTTCTGTAAAGTCTCCTACGTTTTTTGTTATGGGATTTTGTGCAACACCTGTTGCTACAATAAATAATGCGATAAGGGTGTTAAATAACTTCATCTACTTGTGTTTTGTTTGTAATAAAGACCAACATATTACTACGCTGTTACAATTACCTGCAAAGATTTATTAGAATTAATATCTTTTTCCCTTCCAAGTGCCCCCATAGGTGTAATGAGTTCTTGATTTATGTGTGTTACAACAATCTTCACATACAAATACCCAATCACCGCCTTTTTCTAAACGTACTCTATAAGCTACAGTAACTTCTGTACTGCAGGTGTTACACTGTTTTGTTTTCAAGAGAAGATGAGTTGTGTTGCCTGGTGTATTTTAAGATCATACGACTACTTACCCAAATATTTAAACCTAAGTATAAAGATCCTACGATAAGTAATTGATAAAAATTAGTCGTGAATTCTGTAAACTCTCCTAGTTCAGAAAGTAATGCAAGGACCATAAATAGATTCAAAACAAGGAATAAACTAGCTATAGCAATACCGCTCCCTATTTTTTGAAATACTAACTGCAACCCTAGTATGATTAATAATCCTATCGCAATAGGATTTACAACCGTCGCTGTAAAAAACCAGTAAAACAAAACCGAGACTATTAGATAGCTCTCGGTAATATTTTTTATGATACTAGTTTTCATCTATTGCTTTTTCTAACAACGGTGATTTTATAGGATATTGTATATATTAGATTTACTCTTTCACTCCTACTAACCAAAAATCAAGTTGTTTTTTTACAAGATCTGCATTTTTTACTTTTACCATCACCTCATCTCCTAAGGTAATCTGATGCTTGGTATTTTTTCCTATGATAGAATAGGTGTCCTGATCAAACTCATAATGATCATCTTTTATATCTCGCAAACGCACCATTCCTTCACACTTATTCTCAATAATCTCTACGTAAATACCCCATTCTGTAACACCAGAAATCACACCTAAAAACTCCTGGTCTTCGTGATCTTGCATATACTTTACTTGCATATACTTGATACTATCTCGTTCTGACTTTGTGGCCAGCTGCTCCATATTACTAGAGTGTTTACACTTTTCTTCGTAAGCTTCTTGATTAGCTGGTTTACCACCTTCTAAATAATGCTGCAATAAACGATGTACCATCACATCTGGATAACGACGTATAGGAGAAGTAAAATGCGAGTAGTAATCAAACGCAAGACCATAGTGACCTATATTATCTGTAGAATATATTGCTTTGCTCATAGTACGAATCGCAAGGGTATCTACCATATTTTGTTCTTTCTTACCGTTTACATCTACCAGTAACTTATTAAGTGATGCTGTGGTACTTTTACGATCTTTAAGATTGAGTTTATACCCAAAATTACCCACTACTTTTTCTAGCGCTGCAAGTTTTTCATCATCTGGCTCATCGTGAATACGGTAAACAAAGGTCTTTTTAGGGGTTTGTTTTCCTATAAACTCAGATACTTTACGATTAGCAAGCAGCATAAACTCTTCTATGAGTTTATTGGCATCTTTTGAAGTTTTAAAAAAGACACCTGTAGGGTTTGCATCTTCGTCTAGATTGAATTTGACTTCTACCTTATCAAAAGAAATAGCTCCATCTTTCATACGCTGGCGGCGCATAATTTTTGCAAGTCTATCTAGTTCTAGAATTGCTTCGGCAATAGATGGATCTGTCTTATACGTTTTTCTGGTTAAGGAAACTTCGGCTGGGATTGAGTTCTCAATCGAATTTAAAGACCTCTCGACTGCGCTCGAGGAGACATTTTGCTCGATAATGGCTTGTGCCTCTTCATAGGCAAAACGGGCATCACTATAAGTAACGGTACGACCGAACCATTGTTTTTTAATTTTCGCGGAAGCCGGATCCATCTCAAACACGGCAGAGAAAGTATATTTCTCCTCATTAGGTCTTAAAGAGCAAGCTCCATTACTCAAAATCTCAGGTAACATAGGTACCACGCGATCTACAAGGTATACAGATGTGGCACGCTCATAAGCTTCTTCATCCAGAATAGTGCCTGGAACGAGATAATGACTTACGTCTGCAATATGGATTCCTATCTCGTAGTTTCCATTTTCGAGTTTCTGAAAACTAAGCGCATCATCAAAATCCTTTGCATCTTTAGGATCTATCGTAAATGTGAGAATATCTCGCATATCACGACGTTTCTTGATTTCGCTTTCTTTGATAGAAGTGTCTATCTTATTTGCATACTCCTCTACCTCTTGTGGAAACTCATAGGGCAACCCATACTGTGCAAGAATAGAGTGTATTTCTGTATTGTGTTCTCCTGGTTTACCCAGCACCTTGGTCACGCGACCAAAAGGTGAATCTGCCTTATCTGGCCAGTCTTCTAAGGTAACAACTACCTTATCTCCATCTTGTGCATCTCCTATCTTTTTGAGTGGCACAAAAACATCTGTATACATTTTACCACTCTCAGATGTATGCACAAAAGCAAACTTTTTCTGTATTTCTATAACGCCTACAAACTCTTCTGTTTTACGTTTTAGGATTTTTGTAATTTCTCCTTCGTTTTTTTTACTTCGGCGCTGGCGATAAATGTATACCTCTACCTCATCACCATTAAGTGCTTTATTAAGATGCTGTGGTGGGACATAAATATCTTGTTCTAGATCTGTAACCATGACATAGCCACCACCTTTTCCAGAAATATCCAGTATTCCTGTGTGGTAATTGCGGTTAGGAGTGAGCTGGTATTTACCACGCTCTGGCTCAATTACTTGTTCTTTGGCCTTGAGTTGTGCTAGTTTTTTTATTACTTGATTGCGTGTGCTAGCGTCATCTACTCCTAGCTTTGCACATATTTGTTTGTAATTAAAACTTTTATGGTGATCCTCTTTAAGGATGCGAACTATTCTTTCTGTTATGTTGGAAATTTTTGGTGAAGATCTTCTTCTTTTCTTCTTTCTTGTCATGTACTCTTTCTAATCAATGTGTTTCTTTACGTATTCTAGAAACCTATTTTGTGTTTGTAATTTGATACACTCGGACGAGTATATTTTTTATGAAGTTTCTTAATCATAGGTTTTATAATCAAACCCTTAAGATACTACAAAGCTACGGTTTAAATATTAAATGGATATTAAGTGTGGGTTACTAACTAAATTACTTAAGCATTTTAACCATCAATTTTGTCTAACAAAAGCATTGATTAATAATTATTTAATGGGCAATAATTAAACAATCTAAACGTTAAATCTTAAAAAAATCTTAAATTTACTGTAACGTTTTGGTTTCTAGTACGTCTTTAAGGTAGTACAATCGCATGGCATCCATCAAAAAACTAAATAAAACCACCCTACTATTTATCCTAATATTCCTATTAGGTCTTGTAGGTTTTGTACTATACATCAATAATTCTTTCTCAAATGGAGATGCCCCTCAAACTACGTCCACAGCTATTGAAGTGGCTCAAATTGTAACGGCTTAAAAATATTTTTTATTTTAATATTATAGTTGTTATTAACATACTATATAATCATCATTTCTTTTTCTTTAAAATTTAAAAAAATATGATGATGATGATGTGGTGTGAATAGCGGTATAACTTTATAGTGTATGATTTTGAAAAATCACTTATTGCAAGTTATTCACTTTTTATAAGACATTTATAACCACTTATAGTTACTGATTTACTGACTATTACAAACTACAGTTCACAATTGTGAATATCGACTATCTACATAAAATTGAAGATAACTTTACTGCAAGAGTTATTAAATTTTACATCAAAAATTATCAATAAAGTAGCAATAACTAAGGATATAAAAATTTGTAAAATTGATACAGTAGCTTGTATGGAAAAAATAGTGGTAAAAACCTATTTAGGTTATGAAAAAAACTCACAAGTTATTGACAATAGCTATTCACATGTTGTGAACCATTGTTATACGTAGGAATTAAGATGTTTATTAAAATAAGTATGCTTTCGCGAAAGCATACTTCACCTCCCTCCTATTTTTTTAACTTTGTATATCATAAAATCTAACCACATGAAAATTGCTATAGGAAACGATCACGCAGGACCTGATTACAAACTCGTTATTGTAGACTATCTTAAAAGTGAAGGTCACGAAATATCTAATTTTGGAACAGACACAACAGATAGTGTAGACTATCCTGATTTTGGTCATCAAGTGGCTACCGCTGTAGATACTGGAGCTGTAGATCTCGGTATTGTGATTTGTGGAAGTGGTAATGGTATTGCAATGAGTGCAAACAAGCATCAAAAGGTACGTGCTGCTTTGTGTTGGATGAAAGAAATAGCAGTGCTCGCTCGAGAACATAATGATGCAAACGTCATAAGCATTCCTGCACGATATACATCTGTCAACCAAGCGCTAGAAATGGTAAAAGCATTTTTAACTACAGATTTTGAAGGAGGTCGCCACCAGCGACGTGTAGATAAGATTGCGTGTAGATAGTATTTTTTAGAAAAACCGCTCCGCGGTACTTTTATGAGTAAAGAAGCTCTTTTTTTTAAAGTTAAAACCTATCAAGAACTTTCTAAGGATGAGCTATATGCACTCCTACAATTAAGAGCTGAGGTTTTTGTAGTAGAGCAAGACTGTGTCTATCAAGACCTTGATGGAAAGGATCAAAAGGCATTACACGTATTAGGTTTTAAAGGAGATGCTCTAGTGGCATATACTCGTATTTTTTCTCCTGGAGTATATTTTAAAGAAGCGAGTATAGGTCGCGTCGTTGTACAAGAAAAAGAACGCTCGCATAAATATGGAAACGATCTTATGAAACGGTCCATACAAGCTGTAGAAGAGCACTTTAATACTACAATTATAAAAATATCTGCACAGACCTATCTTAAGAAATTCTATAATAACCTTGGTTTTGAAGAAGTGGGAGAAGGATATCTAGAAGATGGGATTCCGCATATAGGGATGATTAAGGAGTAGTATTATTTGTATGCTTCCGTTAGGTAATGGACGGCTATAAAAAGTCTATGGTTTTTATCCGAATAATCGAATACATCTAATATAGAGGCAAAATTAGCCGAGATGTTCGGTGGACAATCACCAGCGGCTGTAACTATATTAATATAATTTTTAATGAAGTCATTGTCATTTGCTAACAAGTTGAGAAGAATAAAATATTCGTTAGTAGGACTATAGTTTATTCTCAAGGAACTTAATCTATCTCGATCATTTTTAATAGTTGGAGAATTGAGCTTTACAAAATTATTTTCAAACTTCGCATGATCATAATAAAACCATATTTTATCGAAAACCTCCAGCTCAATAAGCTCCTCCACTCCAGAATACAAAAAGTCTTCTGCCGGGACTTCTCTACTTTTAGGATATCCCCAAAAATTGAGATAAGCTTCTTTCATAGTTAGTTGATCAGAGTTAGTATCTAGAATCTTTTTATCAAAATTTTCGACAATATCATTTAATTCATTCAATTCTTTTTCAGTAAAAATATTTTTTGGGTTCACAATGTCTTTCTGTCTTGTGCAACTATGAAAAAGAATAAATATAATTAAGATTATAACAAAGCTTCTCATCTAGTTGTTTTGTAGTTGACACTCTTATCAAAAGGCAGCCCCAGTTGATATTTTAGGTCGTCTGACTTACTGTTGTCTACAATGTCTAAACCATATACTATTTTAGAAGGATCTCCATATTTAAAAGTTCCTAAAAGACGATCCCAGATAGAAAACATATTTCCATAATTTGTATCTGTCCAGGGCATTTCATAGTGGTGGTGAAACTTATGCATGGTAGGAGTTACAATTACATAACTTAAGGCTTTATCGAGTTTAATAGGCAATGCAATATCAGCGTGTGTCCAGTAGGTAAAAAGCACGGTTAGAATGCGGTAAAAAAGGTAAAAGGCAATAGGCATACCTGTAATCAATACGGCAATGACCGCAAAACTTTCTCTAACAATAAAATCTAATGGATGATGTCTGGTGCCGCTTGTGGCATCTACATGGGTGTCACTATGATGCACTAGATGTAGTCGCCATAAAGGTTTTACTTTATGTAATAAGTAATGAACCCCATACTGTGCAATAAAATCCAAAATTAAGATAGCGATAAGTAGTTCTACCCAAATAGGCATTTCAATTAAGTGCAACAGCCCAAAAGAATTTGTATCTAACCATAAGAAAAGTCCTGCTGTAAGCACTCCAAAAACAACGTTTATGATCATGACAAAAGCAAGAATCACAAAATTAGTTTTGGCATGTTTCCACTTATTATAAGGAGTTTTTAAAAAGCTGTAAGTGCCCTCAAGTATCCAGAAAATCACTAGTAGGCCAACAATCCAAACTAATTTTTGCCAGATAGGCATCACCTCAAAGAAATGGAGAAAAGAATCCATATTTTTATTTTAAAGATAAGTTTTTTGAAATATATCAGGCACGACACCATCGTATAATCACCTTTTGATAGGTAGTTCATACGTGCTTAAAAGTCTAAAAAAAGGAATAGTACCTTTACGTAGTCATGAAGAAGTCTATACTAGAAACAGACCGTCTTTTACTCACACCCACTTCAATAGAGGACGCACCGTTATTTTTGGCTTTATTAAATACCCCAAAATGGATCGAGTTTATAGGGGACAGAAATGTAAAAACGCTAGAAGCCGCTCAGAAATATATAAGTGATCGTGTACTGCCTCAGTATGAACGATTGGGCTATGGAAACTATACCGTATCCTTAAGAACTGATGGCACAAAGATAGGGTGCTGTGGTTTATATGATAGAGAAGGTTTACAAGGAGTAGACATCGGGTTTTCTTATCTACCTAATTTTGAACGCAAGGGCTATGGATACGAAGCTGCTCGCTGTTTAAGGGATGCGGCTTTTAACGACTTTGGTTTACAAACAATAGGCGCGATTACTATAGAAAAAAATGAGGCTTCTCGTGGGTTGTTAGAAAAGTTAGGACTGGTTTTTAAAAAGAAAATAAAGCTAGAAAACGATGCAGAAGAGCTTTTGTATTATGAGATGACTAAGGTTATTTCTTCTTAGGTTTTATTTTTTTTACATATGTAACTAAAATTTCTACACGTTTATCTTCTTTAGTATCACCACCTAGCGGATACCTGCTCCCAAAACCTTCATAGCGCATACGTTTTTTCTCTACGCCATTTTTAGAGAGATAGTCATATACAAACTTTGCACGGGCAACAGATAAGTTGCGCTTTCCTGTTTTGAGATCTACGCCATCACGACCATGATCTACACAACATACGTGCCCTTGAATTTTAAAAATCAACTGCGGGTTTTCTTTAAGGTACTTAGCCAGGGTTCTTAAGTTTTTATAGGACTTACCGTGTATGTAGCTGTAATTTGTTTTAAACAGGATATTTTCCAGAAGAATTTTATCTCCCTTTTCTATGGTATCTGTAAGTGTTTTGTATCTAGGAGGAATTTCCATAACAATCTCCTCTTCTAGGTCTTCTGTTTTAGTTTCGACAGGTTTTGGAGGCACTTTTAGAGAAACTATTATTTCAACTTTTCGATTAAGTTTGCGCTGTATCTCATTCGTAACATCGTCTAGTCTGGTGAGCAAAAGCTCTCCTTTACCGTCTGCATTGGTAATAATACTATCTGACACTCCTTTATTTACAAAAGCTGTTTTTATAGCATCTGCACGGCGCTGAGAAAGTGCTTGGTTGTAAGCATCACTCCCACGATCATCACAATAGCCGTAAATGGCAATATCTTCTATTTTTTCTAAAGGCAAGCTTGCAATAAAACGCTTTAATTTTGCCTCTTCAATTTTAACAAGGTCATGCTTATCAGTATCAAAAAACGTTTCGTGTGTTCGATCTGTTTGAGCATACGCATTTAAAGAAATGAATGCTAGTAGGATATATAGAAGTGACCTGTAGATAGTGTTATTTTAAAATTTTAGTGTAACGTTTTTGATCAGATAGTACTGCTTTTGCTTCGGCTATTTCGGGACTATTCTGTATGTGATACGCGTAGAGTCCGTCTCGATAAAAATACCTTTTTACAATCTCGTCTATTAGTTCTGTTTGTATCTCGTCTTTATGGGTGTCCAGCTCTTGATTTTTTGCTTGGGTAATGGTGTTTTGTAAGTTGGTATACGCGCTACTTATAGTTTTATCAAGCCCATCTTTTTCCGCCTGCTGTAACGCTTTCGCGAAAGCACTTTCCGTCTCCGTCTCATAGGTAAACCCCGTCTGTTGTAGGAAATTTTTAAACGCGCCATAATCGGCGTCTGAAAACGAGAACTCACTGAGATCACTGTACTGATGATCGTAGTAGTACTTTGTAGCATATTCAAAAATGGCATTGTCCTTTAAAAGCGCCTTGGTAATAGCACTTGTTTTTGCAGACGATATCTCTATATCTGGAAAAACACCTCCACCATCAAAAACTTTACGACCGTTTTTAGTTCTAAACTCTTTGAAGTCTTTTTCATCTGTGCGCACAGCGTTTCCTTGCTCATCACGGTTCCAGTAATCTAGTGCTTGTATACAGCGCCCGCTTGGAGTGTAGTATCTTGATATGGTCACTTTAAGTTGAGTGCCATACGTAAGCGGCTTAGGGCGTTGCACAAGTCCTTTACCAAAGCTGCGGGCTCCTATTACCACTGCCCTGTCATAATCTTGTAAACTACCTGAAACAATCTCACTAGCAGAGGCGCTACGGCTATTTATTAGAACAGCTACAGGTATTTCTGTGTCAATGGGGTCATTAGTAGTCTTATAGGTCTTATTGTACTTTTTTACTGCAGATTTTGTCGTAGTGATGAGTGATCCTTTAGGAAGAAATATGCCACAAATTTTCACAGCCTCATTAAGAAGGCCTCCTGGATTACCTCGTAAGTCGAGTACGATAGATGTAGCTCCATCTGTTTTTAAACTCTCTAGGGCTTCTTGAACTTGCGCAGATGCTTTTCGATTAAATTTAGAAAGGACAATGTATCCAGTAGTCTCGTCAATCATTTCATAAAAAGGTACAGCATCTATCTCTACAGCACTACGTTTTATAGTGGTCGTGTTTTTCTTTCCTTGGCGCAAGTAGGTTATCTCTACACTGCTTCCAGGAGCCCCTTTGAGAAGGTCACCCGCATCTCCCTCAACTTCTGAGACTACAATATCACCTATTTTCGTGATTTGATCTCCCGCTTTAAGGCCAGCCATATCTGCCGGGTATCCTTTACGAGGCTCTATGATGGTCATTTTTTTGTCTTTGCGACGTACGGTAGCCCCTATTCCAGAATAATCACCGCTATTGTTAATTTTTGCATCTTCTACCTCCTGCTCAGTCCAATATTTTGTGTAAGGATCTAAACCCTCCAGCATGCCTTCTATAGCATTATCCATAAGCTCTGCAGGGTTGGTCTCGTCTACATAGTTCATATTTACCTCCTTATACAACGTGGTAAATATTTCTATTTGCTTAGCAATTTCAAAAAAGTCACTTTGAAAACTTACGGTACCTAGCAAAGTGGCTACTGCTAGTATGGGGATGAACATCTTTTTTTTCATATCTAATTAATATCCGCGAAGGCGGATATCTCATCCACATCTTCACATTTGTTTTTTAGCTTTCGCGAAAGCTTATTTTTTCTTTTTTCTAATATATCTGCGCATAAAAAAAACGCCTGCGCCTACTAATATAAGAAAAGGCCAGAGGTGCAGCAAACCAAGGAAGAAAACAGACACGCCATTCCAACCTCCTTTAAGGGCATTTATGATTTTCGTACCGTATGAAATGGTTACGCCGGTTTCTACAGTTGTTTTGTAAATGCTAATGTGTATGGTGCTTTCAGAAACCTGACTCTGGAGGTACTTTAACCTACCTTCTCTACTCTCTATTTCTTCTCTAATATTGGCCAACTCACGTTCTATGGAAAGCATTTCCTGTACATTTTTAGCCTTAACTAGAAGGGCTAAATATCTTTCTTCTAGAGCACGTTTTGCCTTGAGACGTGCTTGTATGTCTACAAACTCTTCTGTAACGTCTCTTTGTGAGACGGTTTTTTCATCAAAGTAAGCAACACCTTCACCTATTTCTGTAAAAACAGTATCAAATTGTTGAGAGGGGACGCGTATGGTTAAATTCTGATAGTGCGAATCGTAGTTTTTACCGCTGTTATCACTTTGAATATAACCTCCAGCTTTTTTTACGGCAGCAACAATTCTAGTTCTTGTTTTCTCTAATTCTTGAGTTTCAAAACGCAAGTTACCTGTTTTGATTATTTTTTGTTCAACCTGTTTAGAAGGAGCTGTTTTAAAATTTTGTTCAAACACTATTTCTTCTAGGTCATCAGCCATCTCAAAAGCAGGTGACATCGAAATATCTCCATCTTTTGTAAAGGCACTATTGCCATTCTCACAAGAAAATAACACACATATACTAAGTAGTAGAACCAACTGTTTCATCTTGAAATCGTTTTAAGAGTTTACGCATCGCTTTGTTTATTTCTTCAAAGGAGCGCACATCACGTGATGTGTAGATGATGAGAACAGCAAATGTTGTGCCTTTCGTATCAATTTTATTTTTATTTAAGCGATAAGCTTCTCGCATCAACCTTTTTATACGGTTACGAGTGACGGCAAGCTTGTGGTTGCGTTTAGAAACAGAAACCCCACATTGTATGGCAATATCTGGATAAGGTAGAGGCGCTTCTAGAAATACCATACGCAAAGGAAACGCTTTAATAGAGCGCCCCTCTATAAATAGTGTGTCTATAAGTTTTTTAGACTTGAGTTTTTCTTTAGTGCCGTAGGTGTCTTTCACGGTGTAAATGTAGGGAATAGGAGGGAAGTGATAGGGTATTGAGCAAAAATCCCGCCTTGTAAGGGCGGGACTTGTATTGTGAAAACTTTAAAATTCTACTTTTTCCAAGTATTATCATCTGGGTTAACATCTGCCATAAGCCCAGAAGGATCTATCTGTAATCCATCTATCTTTTTTAATGGAGCGTCTATGGTAAACGTATAGGTAGGGTGTGTCCACGGCCAGTCTGCCTGTTGGGTTCTTGGAATTTCAGGTGTGGGGTTCGGCTTTTCAGCGCGCATCATACGCAGTGGGATGTAATGGGATTCTTGTTTTTTACCCATCGTAACGTATAGATCAATAGGCATAGGCATGAGTCCTTTTCGCGAAAGCGTAACCTGTGTCTTCCCATCTTTTTCCTCTACCTTTTCGATGGCGTAGTCTATCGTATTTGTGGTTTGTGTCCAGTCTGTAAGATACCAGTCTAGTTGCATGACAGAAACTTTCTCTGCTGTACGTTTGATGTCGTTAGGAGTAGGGTGTTTAAAAGCAAAGTCATTAAAATACTTTTTAAGTGTTTTTGCTACGTTTTCTTTTCCTATCACATAGTTTAATTGTGCCATAAACACAGCTCCTTTGCTGTAAGCTGCTGCTCCATACACACTGTTTAGGTTATAGCGATCTGCATGCGTAGTTTGTGGTTGTTCTTTACCGCTAGTTGCTAGGCGGTAGTATCCTCTGTAGCTTCCCGTCCAAGGGTTTTCTTTATTAGAGTCCATTACTTCATTCATAGCGGCTGCACTTATGTAAGAGGTAAAGCCTTCATCCATCCACTCATGTTTTGCTTCATTAGTTGCCAGTAAAAACTGAAACCATGTATGGGCAAATTCGTGCGCAGTCACACCTACAAGACTCCCAAAGTTGCGTTTTCCTGTAATAAGTGTACACATCGCATACTCCATACCACCATCTCCTCCTTGTATTACAGAGTATTGCTTGTATGGATATTGCCCTATGTGTTTGTTGAGGTACGAAAGGATAGCCGCCGTCTTAGGCTGTAGCTTTTTCCAGTTATCCTTAATTTCTGGATCATTTTTGTACAAAAAGTGCAGTTTTACACCGTTTTCTGCCTCTAGGGTGTCGTGCACATATTCTGGATCTGCCGCCCAAGTAAAGTCGTGCACATTAGGCGCTTTAAAGTGCCATGTGTATTTTCCTTTTTTGGTTTTTGCAGGTGTAACTCCTGCGTCTTGATATCCGTGACCTACTTCATTTCCGTTTTGAAGATATCCTGTACCTCCTACGGTATAATCTCCATCAATGGTGATTTTTACATCAAAATCTCCCCATACACCGTGAAACTCACGAGCGATATAAGGATCTGCGTGCCATCCTTCAAAATCATATTCGGCCATTTTAGGATACCATTGCGTCATAGATAATGCCACACCTTCTTTATTATTACGACCACTACGACGAATTTGCACAGGCACTTGCCCTTTAAAATCCATATTAAAAGTGGTCTTTTCACCTGGAGCGATTGGTTTTTCTAGTTGCACTTCAAGGACGGTTCCAGCGACTTCATACGCCAGCTTTTTCCCATCCTGTTTAAGCGCATTTACTTTAATAAATCCTATTTCATCTTCTTTTAACTTACTGATACGGTCTGCCACACGACGATCTGCGTCTTCGATCGTAAGTGATCGTACATCCATCTCACTTCCAGGTTGGAACGCATTAAAGTACAGGTGATAGAAAACCTGAGTAAGGGTGTCTGGAGAGTTGTTGGTATACACAAGCTCTTGTTTTCCATCGTACTGATAGTTATTTACATTCATGTCGATTTCCATTTTGTAATCGACATGTTGTTGCCAGTAAGAAGTGTTTTGTGCAAAGGAGTCCGCTTTCGCGAAAGCGAATATTACCACACAACCTATAAGTTTAAGAAGATTATTCATATTTTATTTTTGAAGTTCTGCCAGTTTAAAGGCGTTGTACATATTGACCATTTCTCCAGATTTAGATAGATCGCTAAATTTTGCTCTTTTTTCTGGATCACCAGAAACGATTACAGAAGTCCCAGTGGCAAGACCACTTTTCATGATGATCTCTTTTATCTGACTTGCCTTTAACTTAGGATAATAGGCACGAAGCATTGCGGCTACACCCGCTGTATTGGGAGAGGCCATAGAAGTTCCTTGTAAGAACTCGTAGGTGTTATTAGGGGTAGTTGCATAAATACGGACTCCTGGCGCAAATACATCTACGTTAGATTTTCCATAGTTTGAGAATGAGGCCACCATCTCTCCACCGTATTTAGGTGCTAGCGCACCTACTGTCATAAATGTGTCACTCATTTCTGATACGTTATCTAATTGATCGTTAGGATACACAGTATTTGTAGGGTCGTCTAGATTAAGGCCCTCATTACCCGCTGCATTAACAATAAGCACATCATTTTTTGCTGCATATTTAATGGCGTCGTATACCCATTCCGGGTTTTGGGCATAGTACTTTCCAAAGCTTGTATTAATCACCTTTGCCCCATTATCTACCGCATAGCGTATGGCGAGAGCGATATCTTTATCATACTCATCACCATCTGGCACGGCGCGTAGGGCCATAATTTTAATGTTACTATTAGCCACGCCGTTCATTCCTTTACCATTGTCTCTCTGTGCAGCGATAATCCCAGCAACGTGCGTCCCATGTTTTGCTCCATCTTTTTCTGGGCCAATCACATTATTGTTGCCATACTTTGTATCATTAATGTCATAAGGGTTGTCACCAAGAACACTTCTAAAATTTTTACCTAGAGCCAGGTTTGCTCCTAGTTGTTCTGTGAAGTAATCTACACCGTCTTCTATGTTCTTTATAAAAGCAGGAATATTACTGTCATATTGAAACATTTGAGTAAGAAACCCGATATGGTTTTGCATTTCTGGACTTGGGTCCTTAATCGTTTTGAGATCTGCAGCGGTATAATCTTCTTTGCCAAGTTTAGCTTTTACAGCACTATGTGAGGTGTTGAGTTGCTGCAGAATTTGCGTGTAGCGTTGCTTACCTTGAGCGGCTTCTCCTGATTTTTGGGTATGCTCTTCTTTTGCTTTTTGATACGTCTGGAACATCGCTTTTTTTGCAGCTGGAATATCTGCAAGAGATTTCCCCTTAAACTCTGTATCGTAACGATCTATAATACGAACAAACTCTAATTGTTCTGCCTCAATATCACCAAGGAAATTCCACCCGTGAATGTCATCTACATATCCATTATTATCATCGTCTTTACCATTACCTGCAATCTCTTTAGGGTTTGTCCAGATTACATTTTTAAGGTCTTCGTGCTCTATATCTATGCCGCTATCGATAACGGCTACGATCGTAGGAGTCGCATTTTTACCAGGAAGAATCTCTCTATATGTTTTCTCTACACTCATCCCTGGGATGGTATCAGACTTTAAGTCTTTAGAACTCCATGCCCTTTCTTGAACATCTGTAAGTGCAGACACTTTAAGAGGATTGCTATCTACATTTTCGATAGGTACAGAGACTAGAGGAGAAGGGCTGTCACACCCAATTATAAAAGTAGCTGCACAAGCAGCAATCGCAAGAGATTTAAACGTTGTATTCATAAGACTGTTTAATTTAAAAAATCGTTTAATGTAAATATATCTTTAAGGCGTACGCCTTTTTCTGTATGTTGTACGGTAATAATAGGATTGTGAGCATCGTGCTCTAGCCAAAGATAATACTCATTATCTGCAGCAGTGTTTAAAAATAGTTCTTTTTCGTCAAGTGTGAGCAATGGTCTGGTATCATACCCCATAACAAAAGGAAGTGGCAGGTGGCCTGCTGTAGGCAAGAGGTCTGCCATAAACACTATTGTTTTTCCTTGATATTGGATGTGAGGGATCATTTGTTTTTCTGTATGTCCATCTGCAAAAAAGATACCAAAGCCTAGTTCGCTAGCTTCTTGAAAAGGGCTCACCGTTCTTGTAATAAACTTAAGCTGCCCGCTTTCTTGCATAGGGATTATATTTTCTTTGAGAAAAGAAGCTTTCTCTCTACGGTTGGGTTGTGTGGCCCATTCCCAGTGTTCTTTATTACTCCAATAGGTTGCATTTTTAAAAGCAGGCTCGTAGCCAGTACGATCCTTATTCCATTGTACAGAGCCACCGCAATGGTCAAAATGGAGATGTGTCATAAACACATCTGTAATATCATCTCTATGAAAACCGTGTTTTGCCAGAGAGGCATCTAGCGTATGGTCTCCCCATTGAAAGTAATACCCAAAAAACTTATCGGATTGCTTGTTACCCATACCTGTATCAATGAGAATAAGCCTATCGCCATTCTCAATAAGCATACATCTGGCAGCAATGTCTATCATATTGTTGTTGTCTGCAGGGTTTGTGCGTGTCCATAGTGATTTCGGAACTACTCCAAACATAGCTCCTCCGTCTAGTTTAAAATTTCCAGCTTCAATAGGATATATGTTCATAATGGCAATGTTTTTTTAGTACGCTTTCGCGAAAGCATACTAACACAAAATCCCTGCAAAATAAGGAAAAACACTATTTTTGAATTGTAATTACAATAGTTTTTAACAAAGAATTGTATCTTCCCAAAGGACAAGGTATTAGAGAACGTAACCAAAAGACTAAACGAGCCATCACATGTTAGAATTAGCAGGAATTATCATATTAGGAATCATTGCACAATGGGCAGCATGGAGGCTTAAATTACCAGCAATTTTGCCTCTTATTTTAATAGGTCTTTTTGTAGGCCCCTTCTCAACATTGTTGTCTGAAGACGGTAGTAAGTGGATCGAACCTATTTGGAACGGTGAGAAAGGTCTTTTTCCTGGAGAAGGGTTATACTATTTTGTTTCACTGGCGATAAGCATCATCCTTTTTGAAGGAGGTCTCACGCTCAAAAGAGCAGAAATTAAGAATATAGGGCCTGTTATTACGAAAATAATAACACTAGGAAGTGCAGTAACTTTTTTCTTAGCGGGAGGTGCGGCCTATTTCATTTTTGGATTGAGTTTGAAATTATCATTCCTGTTTTCTGCTTTGATCATTGTAACAGGCCCTACGGTAATCTCTCCAATTTTAAGAAATATACCTCTTAAGAAAGATGTTTCTTCAGTTTTGAAGTGGGAAGGTATTCTAATCGATCCTATTGGGGCGTTAGTAGCCGTACTTGTTTTTGAGTTTATTAGTGTAGGTGAAGGGCAAGCATATACAAAAACTGCATTGATAGAGTTTGGGAAAATTTTATTATTCGGAACAACTTTTGGGTTTACGTTTGCGCACGGGCTCGCATTTGCCATACGAAAGAAGTTAATACCGCATTACCTTCTTAATGTGGTCTCACTCTCCGTTGTACTACTCGTATTTGTGGAGTCAGATATTTTTGCACACGAATCAGGTTTACTAGCGGTAGTGGTTATGGGAATGGTGCTTGGTAATATGAACTTACCCAATCTCAAAGAACTTTTATATTTTAAAGAATCATTAAGTGTCCTTCTCATATCTATTTTATTCATATTGTTATCTGCAAATATTAATCTAGAAGATTTACAATTACTATATAGATGGGAGACTTTAGCTTTATTTCTTGTTGTAGTTTTTATTGTGAGACCCATAGGCGTGATGTTGAGTACTCAAGGGTCTGACCTTAAAATGAATGAACGTATATTTATTAGCTGGGTAGGGCCTCGCGGTATAGTAGCGGCAGGAATTGCGTCTTTATTCGGGTCAAAGTTACTACTTAAAGGAGAGCCTGGGGCAGAGTATATTACGCCGCTTGTTTTTATGATTGTACTGGGAACGGTACTTTTAAATGCAACTACTGCGCGCCTTTTTGCAAAGGCCATAGGTGTTTTCTTAACGAAGTCTGAGGGTATTTTAATTATTGGCGCATCGGATGTCTCTAGACTTATTGCAAGGTATTTACAACGTAATAATCGTCATGTGGTGTTGGTAGATAGTAACCCTAGCAATATTGCAGCAGCAAGAGAATTAGACCTTAACGCCATAGAAGGAAATATTTACTCAGAAGATCTCGTAGCAGATGTTGAGTTGAGTGACATAGGCTATTTAATGGCGCTTACAGGAAGCGGAGAAGTAAATAACTATGCTATTAATAGATTTAAAAAACAGTTTGGTGAGAACGGCTCTTTTAGACTTATTAACAAAGCAGAGATTGAGAGTGAAGACAGTATTCCAAAAGAAGGACTCTTCTCAACCACAGACGACTTTATGAATTTAACACAGGTGGCACGAAAATACCCCACTATTCAAGAAGTACCTATTAATACAGAAGAAGAATATCATGCTGTGACTGAAATTTTAACGAATGACGTAGATATGGTTCCATTATTTGTGAAAGAAAAGGACGGTACTATAGACATCATAGGGTCTTTTACGCAGCAATTAGAACTTAAATCTTTTGAAGGTTGTAAAGTAGTATACCTAGGAAAACCTATGCAAGAAGAGGCTAGTTAGTCTTTGCTAGCACATAGTACTTGTTTCTATACTTAACCACGAGAATGAGCGCTCGTAATACCATCCAGATTACGAATGCAAGCCAAATCCCTTGCAATCCCCAATTAAGATGCTGACTTATATAAATAACGGGAACAAACCCTAAAAATGTTGCGATTAATAGCGTATTACGCAAATAAGCCATCTCCCCCAGCCCTTTGAAAATAGCGTCTAGAGTAAAGGCTAGCGAATTGAGGGGCTGCATAAGAATAACAATAAAGAAAACGCTATAAAAAGCCTCAAGCACAGCGACTTCTTTACTAAAAATCCTGCCTGAGTAGTTATAAAAAAGAGTGGCAACCATCATTAAGGAAAAACATACGACTAGATTATAGATATTCACTCTCTTAGTGAGCGTCCATAGAGATGGATAATCTTTTGCCCCCAGTAATCGCCCACTAAGTACGTTTCCTGCGGCACCATAGCCATCAATAAAAAATGCAGTAAATAACCAGATGTTTGCGGCTATTGTATGTGCTGCGACTACCTCTGTACCTAAAGCTGTTGCTTCCCTTACGGCTAGAACAAGGGCAACATTAAGAGAAAAAGAGCGAACAAAAAGATTAAGACTCATAGAAACCAGCCTATTAATTTCTGGATGCAACGGGAACCTAAGCTTTAGTGAAGTAGTTGTCTTTGTTAAAAGAAATATCAATGCCATGATTGCCATAATCGCTTGAGAGATAAGACTTGCCCAAGCAGCGCCTTCTACTCCTAGAGCGGGAATGACCCCTTCGAGTCCATATACTAATAAGAAATCAAGACCAATGTTTACAATGGCACCAGAAGCTGCAACCAGCATAGGCCAGAAAGTATTTTGCAGCCCTCTAAAGATTCCAAACACCGCAAAAGTGAATAACGTAAGAGGGAATCCCCACACACGTATGTTGTAGTAGTCTATACTAAGGTCAAGCACAAGACCTTCTGCATTGAAAAAGATAAAGATTTGCTCTACAAAAAAGTAGGTGCTTCCTAGTACAACTAAGCTTAAGAGAATATTAAAGAAGATTGCTTGTGCAGGCAACACCCTTATATCTTCTATTTTTCCAGCACCAAGATTTTGAGCAATAATAGTAGCAATCGCACTTCTTGTCTGCCCCAAAATCCAAATGAGCATAGATAAAAACGATCCTACAATTCCTACAGCTGCAAGAGATTCTGTGCTATAAAGCTGCATATTACCTACTACGGCGGCGTCTGTGCTGGACAAAATAGGTTCGGCTATTCCTGCGATAATGGCAGGAATTGCTAGTTGTTGTATGCGTTTAAATGAGATGTCTATTCCCATACGAGTTCGTAGCAGTAAAACGGATGTTCACTTTGTTTCGGAAAAAAGATGTTACCTAATCTTTGATATCCACGAGCCTCGTAAAAACGTTGGTTTCTTTGGTTTTGGCTAAAGGTGTCCAGCCGTATGGAGGTGGCTTTTTTTGCTTTCGCGAAAGCTTCTGCATAATCCATTAACTGTCGCGCATAGCCTTTTCCTTGACGCTCTGGATGTACAGATAGCCTATGGATATAAAAGTTGTTTTCGTTTGGGGTAAGCCACTCAATAGGTGCATACTCTTCATCCATAAAATTAGAAATGACGATCGTCCCTATGATGAGGTTGTTTTGTTTGAGGACATATAATTCTTCTCGCTTAATATCGTTTTCAAAAGCTCCTTTAGAGGGGTAATGCTCATTCCATTGGTATATGCCATTTGCGATCATTGCCTGAGCACATGCTCTTGTGAGTCTCAGAATTTCAGGTATTTCCGAAATTTTTGCGTGTTCAATCACAGAATAGAAGTATTTTTGCTGGGTACAAACAAAAATACACCTATTCTATGAAAAACATACTTGTACCTTTAGGAACGTCTTCTTCATCTACAGATACGCTTCAATATGCGATAGACTTTGCACAAGAAATAGATGCAAATGTGTATGTGATTTCAATTTTTCAAGAGTTTTCTAAGGTTGCTGGAATGGCAAAAGTAAACACCTTGCTTAAAGAAGAGTCAGAAAACAGAATAGATGATGCTTTAGAGAAGGTAGACAGAAAAGATGTTTCTGTGATTGCACACCCTATTAAGGGCGGCGTTATTGAGGGAGTACAACGTTTTAATAAGCACGTACCTGTAGATTTAATGATCTTGGCGCAGCGAAGCAACTCGGTAAGTGAGGAAGAGTATCTTGGTAAAACAACTGGCGCTCTTGTTAAAGAAACAAACATTCCTGTTTTAATAATTCCTGACGGAACTCGTTTTGAAAAGCCTAAAAGTATATTAATGGCCTTTAAGAATGGGGTATTTCCAAAAAAGAGTATGCTAGACCCAATGCGTGCGATGCTTAAGGTATTTAATACAAGGCTGGACTTACTTCACGTACATACTCCTAACACCACGGAGGAGATGAAACGGCTGAGCGTTAAACTTGAGAAGTTAAGTAGTAGTTACACGACAAGTATGAATGCGACAACATATCAAGGAGTATTGGAAAATTATAAGGCAGCAAATCCAGATATGATCTGTGTAGTGCGCAGGAAGAGAGGATTTTTCAAAAAACTGTGGGAAAAGGGAGCTGTACTTAAAAAAGAATTTTATACGACGAAGCCACTTCTTATTTTAGGAGTGCAGGAAGAGTAGGTGTGTTATGCTTTCGCGAAAGCGTTAAAAAGGGGATGTAGCTCAGTTGGCTAGAGCGCTTGACTGGCAGTCAAGAGGTCGTGGGTTCGAATCCCATCTTCTCCACAAGAATACAACTAGTATGTAAATCCAGAATCTCGAAAAGGGATCTTTGGATTTATTATTTCTTGAAGTAGTTGAATTAAAATAGTTTCAAAACTATCCAGTGTGTCTTGGGTGATGAGTTGATCTTTTATAAAAGTGAAGGGCATAAAGCCATTTTTAATTTTTTTAGTTGATATGATCCCGGCTTGTACAGGAAATGCAGTATTTTGGGCCCTAGTAATCATGTAGGTGTAGAGTAATACTTGAAAGGCTTTTTCATACTTGCCTTCGGCTTGAAGTAAATCTTGCCACTCTTTAATTTTTAGATCTCCAGGACTTACGGTTCCTGTTTTGTAATCAATGATACGTAATTGACTGTTATAATAGTCTACCCTGTCTACCGTTCCTTTAAGAATTACCGAATAAGGGAGGGTGGAAACGTTAAGAGTTGTCTTAAGCTTGTTTTCAAGAGATTTAATAGATAGTGACGCTCCGCTGTCGAGGTCTTTTATTTCTCTTTTTATGAAGTTCTCTATGAAACGGGTGATTACTTCGTATATAATTCGATTTTTGCCAGTAGTAAATTCTTTAATTTTTGAAGATTGAAACTCAACGTTTACGAGCTGTGTAAATGTTTTTACCATCTTGTCTAAGTCACTTTTTATAACCTCTTTGTTTATATAAGGAGTGTAGAGCTCTTCGAGTACGTTGTGAATAATAGTTCCCATCGTATTGGCAGCAATGGTTTCTTCTAACGCATTCTGCTGTGGGATACCAAGAATATATTGATAATAAAAGTCCAGAGGATTACGCAAGTAGGTTCCTATGGACGAAGGAGAAATACCTGATTGTAAGAAGCTTTTGATTTTTGCTTGTACAGAAGGTGTTTTGTGTATTATTACTTCTTTTGAAGAAGAAGGGAGTATCTCAGGAGCAGCAATCTGATGCTTGATTTTGTGGATTCCTTCTATTTCTAGCTGAAGAAGCAATCTGCTTTTTTCTGTAGCACCAAGGCCAGAGGTTGTTGTCTTATAAATAAGATTGACATTTTCAGCCCGATGAAGAAGCCTATAAAAGTGATATGTGTAGACGGCGTCTTTTTCTGCATAAGTTGGTAAACCGTAATGTAATTTTATGTCATAGGGCAAGAAAGAATTTGAGGATTTTCCAGAGGGTAATATTCCCTCATTTACAGATGTTATAATAACGTTTGTAAAGTCTAATAGTCGAGATTCAAGCATTCCCATAATTTGTAAACCACCGTGGGGATTTCCTTTTACGTCTACTGTTTCTTTGGCTACAGTATCTTTATAGAAGTTGTACAATGTAGGTATATCTTCTATATAAGAGTATGATAAGCATAAGGTTGCTAATTGAGTATAAACTTTCCTAAAGCCTAACAGATATTCAACCAAAAGTCTATCTGTTGTGTAAGAAGAGAGGTCTAATAAGTAATTTATCAGTTCAAGAGAATTCTGTAATGCGGTGTTAATATCGTTTTCCCAAGGTGAAAATAGACTTTCAATTACCTTAATGTTAGACTCAGAATGCGCTATGAGCGTATTAGCTTCAAGATAAACAGTATTATTGGTAACAATAGAGCGCGATAATGAATCTATGTATGCGGCAGGACACAAATATGGAGCTAAGGGGTGGGTAATTACTGCAAAAATATTTTTATAATAGTATCCTTTGTCTGAGACTGTAAGTTGTAATGTAAATAAGCTCTCAAAAAAAGAGGCTATTGGCGTTTGACTTAACGGAATCCCCATTGTAACATTTACATCCTTTACATTAGGGGGAAGGGAGTTTAGCAGTGGTATTATTATACTTTCATCACCTAGAACAAGGGCCGTTTTGTTAAGCGCCTCCTGGTCTAATGATTTGAGAATCTGGGAGACAAATTTGACTTGATCTATGTCCTGAGGCACAGCGGTTTCTGTGATGTTTTTCCCCCGGGAGTAATTGCTAGATATCCAGTTAAAATCATTAGTTAAAAAGTGTTTCCAGTTAGCCTTGTGCTTTGTTAAAAACATGGAGGAATCGTGATTTGCAAACTGCATAAAATGGTTGTCTGCATCCCAGTAGATACTTGACGGAAGACTTTCTAAGATCGCTTGAATAATTGTCTCTTCAGATGTATTTAAAGCGTTAAACCCAAGAAATACGTGATGTTTAGAGTTGTCGTTCTGTATGTAGAATTCTATTTCTTCTGCAGCTTTTCTATATAGGAGGCCTTGATGACCTTCACTTGTGGAAGATAGGATTTGATTGAGAGATTCATAGTATAAGGGAAGTTGTTTCCAGAAGATTAAGTATTTCTTTATTATTTCTGTTGGTGCCGTCTGAGACCAATGGTTTAGTTCTTGGATATCCTTTAGATGTGAGAATATGGAGGAATGGTCTAATAAATGGCGATCAATCTCATTTATATCATCTAGTAAGGTTTGAGCCCAAGAAAGAAATGTTTGAAATGTTTCTTGGTCTTTTGGAGATGTAAGCTCAAGATAAATTTTATAAAATTTAAATAGAAGCTCAACAGGATTAACAATCTTAAGTCCTGAAAGGTATTGTACAAACTCTTCTATACTATAAATAGTCGGGGAGAATATAGTTTGCGTAAGCTCAAGTGAAATGGTCTTTTGAAGAAAAACACCAGCTCTTTTACTCGGTAGGATAAAGATTAAATTAGAAAAGTCGCAACCCTTGGCTTTGAGATCCTGAACCACGTTTTGTATAAAAGTAGACATAGGTCTAAAATAGAAAACGCCTCGCTAAGAAGCGAGGCGTTTTAAATATTAATTTAAAATTCTCTTATTGATCTAAGATAGAAAGCTCTACACGTCTGTTTTCTTGACGTCCTGCAGCTGTATTGTTAGAAGCAACTGGTCTCGTTTCACCAAATCCTTGAGATTTTAATCTGTCAGAACTAATACCTTTTCCTATTAAATAAGCTCTTACAGAAGCAGCTCTTTCATTAGAAAGATTAAGGTTATAAGCATCACGACCTCTTGAATCTGTATGACCTTCAATTAAGAATGAAGTATTTGTATACTCATTCATAATTGCAGCTACATTATCTAAAGTAGCGTAAGATTCTGTTCTAATAGAAGCTTTATTGTAATCAAAAAGTACTGATTTGAATTGAACGTTTAATTCGTTTAATACTTCTACAGACACTTCAGGAACTTCTGGACATCCGTTGTTAGCAACAGTACCAACTTCATCAGGACAGTTGTCATCTTTATCTAAAACACCATCACCATCTTTGTCTTGGTAAGGACAACCATTGTTAGCACGTGGTCCAGCCTCATTAGGACAGTTATCATCAGCATCTTTTATGCCGTCACCGTCAGCATCTGGACAACCACCTAAGGCAGCAACACCAGCCACAGTAGGACAAGCATCTTTAGGATCAGGTATACCATCACCATCAGAATCAGCACATCCGTCAAATTCCGGAACACCAGCTACATTAGGACACGCATCTTTAGAATCTTCAATACCATCGCCGTCAGAATCTGGACAACCATTAAAAACTTCTAATCCAGCAACTTCTGGACACGCATCATCTTTGTCAAAGATGCCATCACCATCAGTATCTTTACCTCCAAAAGCAATACCTACAGAGGCAGCGTGTTGAAAGAGTTTTCTTCCGTCGTCTTCAAAAGCGTGCTTATATCCAGACTTAAGGCCTAAATTAAAGTTATCGCTAAACCAGAAACGTACACCAAGTCCTCCATTTGCAGTTCCAAAGCCTAAGTTTCCTCCAGTTGTTTCACTTTCTAACCAAGTGTAACCAGCTCCTACAGTAATGTAAGGATCAAGCCATCCTGAATTTAAAAGATTTTTAAGGCTGTATTGCACATCACCGTCTACGGCATAGTACTGTAAATCATTTCTTGGAGAACGGTCACCAATCTGATCAATTCTGTTTAACGAACCAGAAATTCCAGCAACAAATCCGTCACCTATATAACGAGATACGTTAATATAAGAAACAGAAGGCACCATATTCCAGTGGTCTTCTACGTTAAAGTATTCGTCAAAAAGCTTGTCGCTTTCTCCTCCAATTCCTGCAAGTGAAGTTTCGTCTCCTACTGGATAAAAGTCAACAGCATTGGCTCCGACAGAAATTGCCCAAGGATTGTTTGCGTCTTGTGCATTCACTGATCCGACGAATAATATCAGAAGCGAAGCGACTAAAAATCTGCTAAGATGTTTCATTGTTTATTCTTAATTTTAAGTGTTAATTAAAAGCAAAAGTAAGTTGTTAAAATTAATCAACAAAGATAAAAGTACTAAAATTTTAATAATCCACCAGTTTTAGTTTTATTCTTTAGGCTCTATCACCCCTAAGTTTATCCCTGTTTTTGTAAAAGCGCCTATTGCTTTGTCTAAATGTTCTTTTGTATGAGCGGCACTTAATTGAACTCTAATCCTAGCTTTCTCCTTGGGAACAACAGGATAAAAGAAACCAATAACATAGATTCCTTCATCTAATAAAGCGTCAGCCATTTTTTGTGAAAGCTTTGCATCATATAGCATTACCGGGACAATAGCAGAGTCTCCATCTATAATATCAAAGCCCGCATCTTTCATGCCTTTTTTGAAATATGAGGTGTTCCAATCTAGTTTATCTCGCAAGGTTGTGTCTTTATCCAACATTTCAAACACTTTAATAGAGGCCCCTACTATAGCTGGCGCAAGAGAGTTGGAAAATAAGTAAGGCCTACTACGTTGTCTTAAAATCTCTATTACTTCTTTTTTTGCTGTTGTGTATCCTCCCATAGCACCACCCAAGGCTTTTCCTAAAGTTCCGGTAATAATATCTATACGCCCCAAAACACCTTTAGCCTCAAGAGTGCCGCGACCTGTATCTCCTATAAACCCTGTTGCGTGGCATTCGTCTATCATAACTAGGGCGTCATATTTATCTGCTAGATCACATATTTTATCGAGAGGGGCAACGAGGCCATCCATAGAGAACACACCATCTGTAACAATAAGTTTAAATCTTGATCCTGCTTCATTTGCTTTTTGAAGCTGCAACTCGAGATCCATCATATCGTTATTCTGATATCGGTAACGGGCAGCTTTACACAACCGCACCCCATCAATAATAGATGCGTGATTTAAAGAGTCAGAAATTATTGCGTCCTCTTTACCTAACAGAGGCTCAAACACACCGCCATTTGCGTCAAAAGCTGCTGCGTAAAGAATGGTGTCTTCAGTACCATAAAAAGAAGCGATCTTAGCCTCTAGCTCTTTGTGTATGTCTTGCGTGCCACATATAAAACGAACAGAACTCATCCCAAAGCCATGAGTATCCATAGCATCCTTAGCAGCCTGGATGACTTCTTTGTTGGATGATAGGCCTAAATAATTGTTTGCGCAAAAATTAATCACCTCTTCTCCTGTAGACACTTTAATAACGGCATCTTGCGGGGTTGTAATTATTCTTTCTTTCTTGTAGAGTCCAGCTTCTTTTATTTCCTGGAGTTCTGTTTGTAGATGCTGTTGTATATTTCCGTACATGGGTTATCGTTTTTAAACAAATTTAGAGATTAAACAGTTAGTACTTTTATCTCATTGTCAATATATACCAGAATTTTTTTAGAAACTTTTAGATTCATTTCAGAGAGTAGCTTCTCATAATGATCTAGTTGATAACTATGCTCTTCTTTCGGGACACCTGTTTTATAGTCCATAATAATAACAGTATCATCTGGAAAAAGCACTATCCTATCAGGAATAAATACTGATCCTTCTTTCGTGAGAATAGCTTTTTCATTATAAACTGTCACCTCTTTACTAAAAGCATTTTTAAGCTCTGGGTGATTTGTAACCATCTCTAAGGTTATCCTAAAAGGAGTTGTTTCTGACTGTAAGACCTGTCCGTCAGAAACAAAATAGGCAAGAGCCTTATCGATGTCTTCAGGCGTTTTAACCAGTGCCAGCATCTCATGAAGCAAATTTCCATAAGAAATAGCATCTGCTCTATTTTGGTCTAGTACAAGTCCTTTGCGAGTTATTATTTTAATATTATGCTTCTCTTTCTCTGAAGAGGTAAAAGGAATACTCACCGTTTCCTGCACACCCTTTTTATATTCTTGCGCCCTTGTTTCTCTTCCAAAGGTGTAGTGGAGTTGTCCTTCTTGCCATTTTCCGGTGGTTTTTAGAAAGTCTATAAAAAGGTCGCCGTAGTTTTCAAGAGGTACGCTTTCGCGAAAGCGTGATAAAACATACAATCGCTCTATAGCTCTTGTGAGTGCAACGTACAAAACATTTATTGCGTCAAACTGTTGCTCTCTTCTCCTTGAGAGGTAAAGTGACTCTCCTTGCGTGCTGTAATTTTGAAGACTAGATGAATGGCCTACCATGAGTTTTGAGAAGCCGGCAAAATCTTCTTCTGGAACACTATACCAGTGATGTTCATTGTTTGTGCGGTAAATATTTGCGTCTGCATATGGAAAAATGACAATAGGGAACTCTAGACCTTTAGATTTGTGAATTGTCATAATCTGTACAGCACCCTTTTGCAATGGGGCGTCTATACTTAAAACGTCTTTTTTCTCCTCCCAATGTTGTAAGAACCCAATAAGACCTAGATTTTTAGAATTTGTGTAACTAAAAACAGCTTCTAAATATCCGTTAACATAAGCATCTGCTTGATCTATGAGATTAAAGGATCGAATAATGTATTCTACGCCTTCATATAGTGGCAATGAGGCAAAAACTTTAGAAGAAAAATAAATATTTAATTCTTCGAGATAGGATTGTAAACTTACACTATCGTCGGTAAGCCAGTTGTTGAGAAATACGTGCGTGTCCTCTACATTGTGAGTTTGCGCTAAGAACATCAAAACCCTAATGGCTATGGCGATAGTGTCAGGATGTTGTTGTAATTGTAAAATATCGTGAATAAAGAGAACGGTTGCAGATTTTTTAAGCAATAGGCTATCTGAGGATACGACAGGTACTTTTTTCTCTGCTAGAAACTGTGCCATATGTGCCCCATTCTTATTATTTCTAACAAGGATACAAATATCACTCCTCTCAAAGCCTTCTTGAGATACACTATTAATGATATCCAATACTTTTTCTGGATATATTTCATCTGCTTCAAGGGTGGTCTGAGCCTCAATAAAATCTATAGAGACAAAACCGTCAAGCCTGCTGTTGTATCCCTGGTTATTGTCCTGTAAATAAATATCCCTGTGTATGTCAGAATCAAAATACTGTGCGATATGCGTAAAGAAGGAATTGTTAAATGCAATTACTTCTTTATGACTCCTATAGTTTGTTGCCAGTTGTATAATAGAGGCCTCTTGTGAGTGAAATGGCAGTTTCTTTTGAGCTAAAGCTATAAACTGCTCCGCCTTACCACCGCGCCATCTGTAAATAGCTTGTTTGGGATCACCTACTATTAATAAACTATTGGGAACAGTATCTTTACTTTCAGAAACAAGAGCGTTTTCTATAAGAGAAATAAGATTTTCCCATTGAAGCACAGAGGTGTCCTGAAATTCGTCAATAAAGTAATTCGTATAGCGCTCCCCAAGTCTTTCGTATATAAAAGCAGCAGGTTGTTCTTTTAAAGACCTATGTATAATGCTATTAAAGTCTGAAATGAGCAAAATATTCTCTTCTGCTTTAATGGCTTGCAATTCTGCACCTATTAGTTGAAGTGTAGAGAGGGGAACCAGTTTTTTCTGAAACTCAACAACTTTTTTAATTTGATAAAACAACGATTTTGTTTCATTAAAAAAGGCAATAAGACGATCTCTTGATGAATCAATTAGAGCCTTTGCATTCTCGTCAGTAGTTTTGTTATAAAAACTATAGTTTTCAATATCATTTTTCCATGTACTTTTTGGTTCAAATTTTACAGCAAGCGGGTCTTGTGCTAGCTTGGAAACGTGATTGTAAAAAGTCTTTCGGCTAAAATGAGATGCCTCTATGCCTTGAGAAAGAAATGTGTCTAGTAAGGTTTGTGCTTTTTCTTTTATTTGGGTTATTAAGGTTGTTTTATTTTCAGATAATTTGATAGAGAGTTTTTCAAAGTCGCCTAGAGTTTTTGCATTCATTGTAGCCATTGCCACGGCATCATTTTCTCGATCGAGAAGTGCGGCGATGTCATTTAAGTCGCGTGCGATATTCCAGTCTTTGTCATCATCTGCTTTTTGAAGAGCATAATTTACTAGTACTGCCGTAATTTTTTTATCTGTTCCTGTTTTGTCTATCACTCTGTCTACGGCCTTAGATAACAATGACTTGGAATCCAGCGAAACTTCAAAATTTCCAGAAAGATCCAAATCTTTAGAAAAAGTTCGCAATATTCTATGAGTAAGGGTGTCTATGGTAACGATATCAAAGGAGGCATAGTTGTGCAGAATTTCTGTAATAATTAGAGAAGCCTTTGAAGCTATTTTTTTATGACTCATGCCAGTATCTGAGGCAATATCAACAAGCATTGTGGGGACCTTTTCTTCTTTATCTTGGTAAGAAGCAAAGTTTTCTAGAGTCGAGAGAACCCGCTCTTTCATCTCTGCAACAGCTTTATTGGTAAAAGTAATAGCTAATAGGTGACGGTGCTTGTTTTTTGTGTTACTCATCAACAAGGCTTTAATATAGTCCTTCACAAGGCTATATGTTTTGCCAGAGCCCGCAGATGCGTTGTATATAGAAATAGAAGAGTGCATAGCCATTGTACTAAGATAAAAAAGCTGCCCACAAACGAACAGCTTTTCTAAACTTAAACTAACCTTATAGCAAATTAATGATCGCAAATACCCCTATATGGTATCATTAATTATTGATAAGACGGCCTGTTTCCTAAAAGGTTGCGTTTTTAATTGGTTTTTATGCTTTCGCGAAAGCGTAATAAGATACTCCACACCATCAATCTCATTTATAAGGATATAGAAAAACTCTCAAGTATCTTATTCAGATTCACTTAGGTAATTTGTATTTTTGTTTAGAAATAAGGTATTAATCTAAAACATTTTACAATTATGTCATTTGAATTACCAAAATTAAACTACGCTTACGACGCGTTAGAACCACATATAGATGCACGTACTATGGAGATACACCATAGCAAGCACCACAACGGATATACTTCTAAGCTTAATGCAGCTGTAGAGGGAACAGATCTAGAAGGAAAGAACATAGAAAATATCCTTGCTAACCTGGATTTATCTAACGGTGCTGTGCGTAACAACGGAGGAGGATTTTACAACCACCGTCTTTTCTGGGAAATTCTATCTCCAGATGGAGGAGGAGAGCCTACAGGAGATCTTGCTGCCGCTATAAATGATGCTTACGGAAACTATGATGCGTTTAAAGATGCTTTTTCTAAAGCTGCTGCCACTCAGTTCGGTTCTGGATGGGCTTGGTTATGCGTTCACAAGGGAGGAAAGGTAGAAGTATGTAGCACACCTAATCAAGATAACCCCCTTATGCCAGGAGTTACTTGTGGAGGAACACCAATTTTAGGACTGGATGTTTGGGAACACGCCTATTATTTGAATTATCAGAATAGACGTCCAGATTATATAAATGCATTCTTTAATGTGATTAATTGGGAGGCTGCTTCTGCAAAGTATGCTCAGAACAAATAATCTTTTAGATATTTAGATAGTGTAAAGGGTTGCTTCGGCAGCCCTTTTTTATTGGGTGTTTTATAACAACCTTTTGAGATGGAGGTACTGATGAATTTGAAATATAGCAGACAGAAAGATCTGGATGAAGAAAGAGAAGTTTTGCTTAGGGTGTTCGGTTATTTTTGGGAGTGTTCGATTTCAGTTTCGATTTCAATGCGTTCATCGCCCCCGAGAATTTGGCGCATAAAAAAAGGCGGAAAGATCCACCTTTTTTTGCCCCAAATCTACCATGAACTTAACCTACTTATGCTTATGGCTATGCTAATATAGCATTGATTTTATACCGTGCGACAGTTTTTAGACCAACAACACAATTTTTAGACCAAATACACAATTGGTTAGTAATTTGGGATATATTTAAGATCGTTACTTAGTAAGCCCTCTCACTATTACCTTCTACATAATTTATGAACGCTCTATTTACTACGCGATGTCCACCATCTGTAGGGTAGTTACCCGTAAAGTACCAGTCTCCAAGGTTTTTAGGGCAAGCCTTATGTAAGTTGTCTACCGTTTGATAGATAATTTCTACCTCTGGCTGTACTGTATCGTCACTAAGGAGTTCTGCTATTTTTGATGAAATCTCCACATCTGTAAATGGAGCATAGATTTCCTTGACAAAATTCTTCACATCCTTATCCTTAAGGTCTACCTGCGCTTTACATTTTTTATAGACGTCTTGAACGGTATCACTTAATCCTCTGTCTTGTAATAAGGAAATGGCTGCTCTAAAGGCTATGAAGTCTTCTAACCTTGCCATATCTATACCATAACAATCAGGATAGCGTATTTGTGGTGCCGAAGAGACAACGACAATCTTTTTTGGATCTAGACGAGCCATCATCTTAATGATACTTTTCTTAAGCGTTGTTCCTCTAACAATACTATCATCTATAATAACAAGGGTATCTTCTGGTTTTACAACTCCGTAAGTTACATCATATACATGTGCAACGAGATCATCACGACTACTATCTTCTGTTATAAAGGTTCTAAGCTTTGCGTCTTTAATAGCAATTTTTTCTGTACGTAGCTTACGCGAAAGTATAGCATTAAGAGCTTCATCATCTAATGTTTCCTTAGAAGCGAGAATCTCATTTTTCTTTTGTTTGTTGAGTTCGTCTTGTGCCGCCTCTACCATCCCATAAAATGAGGTCTCTGCCGTATTAGGAATAAAACTAAAAACAGTGTTCTTCGTATCGTGATTAATACTCTTAAGGACTTCTGGCATTAATAGTCGCCCCAATTGTTTACGCTCTTCATAAATTTCGGCATCACTACCTCGTGAGAAGTAAATGCGCTCGAAGGAGCACGCTTTTCGCGTAAGCGGTTTTAAAACTCTTTTTATAGAGAGCTTGCCACTTTTCTTTACAATGAGGGCACATCCAGGCTCTAGCTCTTGAACATCGTTAAAGGCCACATCAAAAGCTGTTTGTATTACAGGGCGCTCACTCGCAACTACTGCGATCTCGTCATTTTCAAAATAATATGCGGGCCTTATACCTGCCGGATCTCTTAATACAAAAGCATCTCCATGACCTAGTAAACCAGCCATGGCATAGCCACCATCCCAGTCTTTCGAAGCTCTTTTAAGTATTTTCTCCACCTTAAGACGCTCTGCTATTTGAGGAGAGGCCTGCTGCTTATTAAATCCTTCTTTTTTTAGTTTTTTATACAGCTTAGCAACTTCATCATCCAGAAAATGGCCTATTTTTTCCATTACTGTAATAGTGTCTGCCTGCTCTTTGGGATGTTGTCCTAATGACACTAGCTTTTTAAAAAGCGTACTTACATTAGTCATATTAAAGTTACCCGCTACGATAAGGTTACGATGCATCCAGTTGTTTTGCCTTAAGAAAGGGTGTACACTTTCTACACTGTTTTTGCCAAAGGTGCCATACCGTACATGACCCATAAGGAGTTCTCCTATGTATGGCACGTTCTTTTTTTGCCAAGCGACATCATCTTTTTTATCTGAATTTTCTGCCATCAGATCGTTAATGCGGCCATTTATTTGAGCAAATATATCTTGAATAGGTTGCTGTGCCACAGATCTCTGCCTAGAGATATAACGCTCTCCTGGATCCATGTCTAGCTTAATGCTTGCAAAACCAGCACCGTCTTGTCCACGGTTATGCTGTTTTTCCATCATTAGATACATCTTGTTTACGCCGTAAAAGGCAGTCCCATATTTTTCCTTATAGAATTCTAAAGGCTTCTTTAGGCGGATTAGGGCAATCCCGCATTCGTGTTTTATTGCATCACTCATAGGTAAAACAAAAGCGCTCCATAAAGGAGCGCGTTAGTATTAATTAAGTTCTATATCAAATTGTGTTAACTGTTTAAACTGATGCAGGCGTTGTTTTACTTGATCACCTGTAAGTTCTGCTAGTCGCTCTGTTCCAAATTTTTCCACAGTAAAAGAGGCAAGGCAGGAACCATAAATAAGCGCATTTTTCATATTCTCAAAAGAGATGTTTCCGGATTTTGCAAGAAATCCTGCAAAGCCACCGGCAAAGGTGTCTCCGGCCCCTGTCGGATCAAAAACCTCTGCAAGAGGAAGTGCGGGGGCATAGAACATCTCATCATTATGAAATAGTAGTGCGCCGTGCTCTCCTTTTTTGATCACCACATATTGTGGTCCCATCTCGTGTATTTTTTGTGCCGCTGTCACTAAGGAATATTCTCCGCTAAGTTGACGAGCTTCTTCATCATTGATCGTAATGACATTCACCTTTTTAAGGGTTGTTTTTAATTCTTCTAGTGCGATATCCATCCAGAAATTCATCGTATCAAGAATAACTAGTTTAGGATTATTCATTTGTTCTATAACATTGAGTTGAACAGATGGTTGCAGGTTGCCCAGCATCACAATCTCTGCATCTTTATAGTTTGTTGGAACAACAGGAGAAAAATCTGCAAGCACATTAAGCTCTGTGGCGAGCGTGTCTCTAGAATTCATATCATTGTGATACTTGCCACTCCAGAAAAAGGTTTTGCCACCTTTTACAATCTCAATACCCTCTGTATTTATTCCTCGCTCAGAAAGAAAATCTAAGTATTCTTGAGGAAAATCTTCACCTACTACTGTTACAATAGCGGGGCTAACATTTTTAAAATGAGAAGCAGCAAGGCCTATATAAGGAGAAGCACCTCCTATAATCTTATCTGTCTTTCCAAAAGGTGTTTCAATGGCGTCAAAAGCACAAGACCCCACAATAACGAGTTTACTCATTAAGATTTTTTTTGCAAATATACGGTTTTGCTTTGGCGAAAGCTACATAATGTTTCTTACTAAAGATGATAGAAACTCCCACTTAAGAAGTATTCCTGCTTATTCTTCTTTAACACAATACTTATTATAAATCTCTAGATAGGTTTCAATTTCATTAAGACGGAACCGAGCGTCTATTTTCTTCGCCACTTCAGGACATTTATTGAAAAAATCCAGCGCTTGTCTTTTCCCTTTTATGGTAAAAGGATCTTCGTTACCTACTTTTATATATTTACTGATCTCAGTTTTTGTTTTTGAAGTAACAACACCATCTTTTTTTATGGGTGTTATTTTTGTGTCTTCATAAAGTTTTACTTGACCGTCGTATAGAAGTTTCATAAGAGATCCGGAACGGCTTTCTTTTTTTCCGCGTCTTTTTTGACCATTAGGCAAAATGATTTCCTTAGGCTCTCCAAAAGGTATGTAGTGGTAAATACCATCTTTTTCTTCACTTACTCCCTGGACTCTAAGTTCTTTAATATTTTCATACTTTATATGTTGTGGTCTGCCCACAACAGGTTTAATATTCATTCCAAACTGAAGTAATTCGTATTTTTTTACACCTATATAGGTGTCATTATCTAAAGAAAGGACAATTAATTTTTCTTGTGCAAAAGAACTTACACTTATAAAAAGAAATAGGCAAAGAAGATTTTTAAACATAATGCGTAGGATTTAAACTCTAATTAGTCTAGAGCGCCGTAAAATAAACATCCTCAAAGAATTCTTAGGGTTTTATTTTCTACCAAAGTCTGCTGGGATTTCTCCCCAAGCTTTTGTCTCCCACTTTACTACTGTGGTGGTATAGGTGTTAGTTTTTAACCAACTCTCAGCTCTCTTAATAAGGTCTATAACATCTTTATTTTTTGAATTGGGCTGTAATTTCGTGTTGCACTTTTTCTTTTTTACCCAGCCTATAGCAATACGAGAGTCTGAATAAATTATGCGATCACTATTGTTTTTTTTGAGGTAGGCTAGCCCGTGAACTAAGGCCAGAAACTCTCCTATATTATTAGTTCCTTGTTTAAAAGGACCTTGATGAAAGAGTTGTTTCTCAGTCTGGGTATCTACACCTCTATATTCCATTACGCCTGGATTTCCAGAGCTTGCTGCATCTACAGCGATAGAGTACAGGTTTGGGAGACCGAATTTTTCTTTTTCTTCTGGAGTAAGTGCTTTTTTCTTTTTAGAAGAGCCCTTAAAGTCATTATAGTCTCCGTTATAGGCTTTTTTTGCCGTAGTAAAGTTGTCAAAGCTTTTATACTTTGCCCCAGCATATCCAGTAATCATAGCCTTGCAATCTGCCCATGTAAGGTAGATGCCAGGTTTTTTGCCTTCCCAAACAACGTAAAACTTTTCTTTCTTTTTAGACATATTATAGTCATTCCAGCGTAGGCGGGAATCTCATTAATTATGTGATCAGGATTTTCTCAATCACCTCAGGAAAATGTTTATACTCAAGCTTATGTACTTTCTCAGCAATACTTTCTGGAGTGTCATCTCTTGTTACTTCTACTTTGGCTTGAAATAAAAATTCGCCTTTATCGTACTCTGGGGTTACTTTATGAATGGTGATTCCAGTATGTGTTTTTTGTTTTGGGTGCGCTTTCGCGAAAGCGTAAACTGCCTCATGCACATACTTGCCATACATTCCTTTACCTCCAAAATCTGGCAATAGGGCTGGATGAATATTAATAACATTATCTGGAAATGCCCGAATGATATCTTCTGGGAACAACCATAAAAAGCCCGCCAAGACAATGAGGTCTGGCCGTGTAGTCTTGAGTAAATTTAGGATATGGTCTGTTTTATAAAAGGCAGTTCTATTAAACGATATGGCGCTTATCTTACTATTGCTGGCACGTTCCAGAACTTTGGCACTCTTGTTGTTACTGAGCACTTGCACGACTTGAGCATCCGTACGACCCTTAAAATGATCTATAATACGCTGGGCATTTGTACCGTTACCTGAGGCAAAAATCACAATTCGTTTCATAGCAAGTTGCAGTTGTGTGTGCAAAACAAACAATTATTAGTAACAAATGAGGTGATTTTATCATAAACTTATTTTATAAATACGTAAATTACCTTCACATTTTTGAGTGGTATTATTGTCAAACCGTAAAGTTTGTTATTTTTGCCACTTAATTAAAAATTAAATTTAGAAATTATGTCAGACATTGCATCAAGAGTAAAAGCGATAATCGTAGACAAATTAGGAGTAGACGAGAATGAAGTTGTAACAGAAGCTAGCTTCACAAACGACTTAGGCGCTGATTCCCTAGACACTGTTGAGCTTATTATGGAATTTGAAAAAGAATTTGATATTCAAATACCAGACGACCAAGCAGAGAACATTGCTACTGTAGGTCAAGCGATCTCATATATAGAAGAAGCAAAATAAGTTTTTGTAAATGGAGCTTAAGCGAGTTGTAGTTACAGGTCTAGGTGCTCTCACACCCATAGGAAACAATATTCAGGAATACTGGGATGGTTTATCTAAGGGTAAAAGTGGGTGCGCACCTATAACGTATTTTGATACGGAGCTGTTTAAAACAAAGTTTGCTTGTGAGCTTAAGAATTTTAATGCTGGAGACTTTTTTGACAGAAAAGAAGCTCGAAAGCTTGATAGATTTGCCCAGTATGCATTGGTGGCTTCTGATGAGGCCATCAATGATGCCGGGATAGACCTTGAGAAGGTAGATAAGTTCAGAGTTGGAGTTATCTGGGGTGCCGGTATAGGTGGTTTAGAAACTTTTCAGAATGAAGTAATCAACTTTGCACAAGGCAATGGTACACCTAGATTTAATCCTTTCTTTATTCCTAAAATGATAGCAGATATTGCCCCAGGTAATATTTCTATTAAACACGGGTTTATGGGGCCTAACTACACCACAGTATCTGCTTGTGCATCGAGCGCAAATGCAACAATAGATGCTCTTAACTACATACGTTTAGGACATTGTGATATTATTGTTACTGGAGGGAGTGAAGCAGCTGTAACGCAAGCTGGAATGGGAGGTTTTAATGCGATGCATGCCTTATCAACAAGAAATGAAGATCCTCTATCTGCCTCAAGACCTTTTGATGCGACTCGTGACGGTTTTGTATTAGGTGAAGGGGCTGGTGCGCTAGTCCTTGAAGAATACGAACACGCAAAAGCACGTGGTGCTAAAATTTATGCAGAAGTTGTAGGAGGAGGAATGTCTAGTGATGCTTATCACATGACGGCTCCTCATCCAGATGGAATAGGAGTAGAACGCGTGATGCTTAACTGTCTTAGAGATGCAGGTCTAAATCCAGAAGATGTAGACCATATTAACACCCACGGAACTTCTACACCGTTAGGTGATGTTGCAGAGTTAAAGGCAATCTCTAAAGTATTTGGAGAGCATGCACATAACATAAATATTAACTCTACGAAGTCCATGACTGGTCATTTGTTAGGAGCTGCTGGAGCAATAGAAGCAATCGCATCTATTCTAGCGATGGAAAATAGCCTGGTACCCCCTACAATAAATCATAGTGTAGTAGATGAAAACATAGATCCTGCATTTAACCTAACACTCAACAAAGCGCAGCCTAAAGAAATAAAGGTGGCTATGAGCAATACTTTTGGTTTTGGAGGGCATAATGCGTGTGTATTATTTAAAAAATTAGAAGCGTAATTTTATAATGAGCGCTTTCAAAAAAATATTCAAATCCCGTTCTGATAAGGACGGGATTTTTTTTATGCGTATGCGGAGTATTTTAGGTTTTAAACCTAAGGACATCGTGCACTACGAAAAAGCCTTTACACACAGATCGTTGGGTTTGAAAAAAGAAGATGGTAATCCTTTTAATTATGAACGTTTAGAATTTCTTGGAGACGCTATGCTTGGAGCGGTAATAGCAGCCCATCTTTTTAACGAAGTACAGGGAGGAAATGAAGGCTACTTGACAAAGATGAGATCAAAAGTAGTAAGCAGGAAGCATTTAAATGAACTGGGAAGAGAACTCAACCTACTTAGATATGTTAGAGCATCCATACCCAAAGAACATTTTGGGGTAAATATTCATGGAAATTTATTCGAAGCACTGGTAGGGGCTATATATTTAGATAGAGGATATGTTTATTGTAGAAAGTTTATTAATAAACGAGTAATAGAACCTTATGTAGATATAGAAAAATTAGAAGGCAGGATTATAAGCTATAAAAGTGTGCTTATAGAGTGGTGTCAAAAAGAAAAAAAGGTTTTTAAATTTGATGTGTACGAAGATACAGGTCAAGATACTATAAAACATTTTGGGGTAAAACTACACATAGACGGAAAAATTGTTGCTAAAGCCCGCGCAACATCTAAGAAAAAAGCAGAAGAAATCGCCGCTAAACGAGCCTTTTATGCTTTTCAGCACGACATTGAGAAAGTGTAGCCTGAATTTTCTGTATAATTACTACTTTTGAAATTGATTGTGATTCACAATTCTAAGATCCACTAGCCTTTATATGACTCATAAAAGACCAAAACTTTACTACGTAATTTTCCTTGTATTGGCAATCGCTAGTGGGGTTGTCGTTTATTATGCTTCTTCAAGAATTATTGCAGAAGAGAAGAAGTCAAGAGATCTACAGCTGGAACGAGCAAATAGAATAGCTGCCACTGAGTTAAGAGAGGCGCTAAACACATACGCAACTCTTCTATCGGGTATTAGGAGCTATATTGAGATAGAAGGCCAGGTGAATCACAAAGAGACCTTAAAAGAATTTTTAAATTACCAGTTAAGTGATTTAGAGATGGACCCTCCTTTTAGTGTGACATATGTAGACACGAACCATGTTATAGTTTATGATTTTGTGTTTAAAGATGTCGAGGAAGTTTATCTTAATGGGACTGCGATGAAGTCCATAATAGGAACTATAGGGGTTAGGAGAATGGACTCTTTAATGAGAAAGGAAGGCTTTTATGCATCTAATCCCACGAATTTATTAGAAGGAGAGGTGGGCTTACCTTTAGGTTTCGGTATTTTAGATGATAAAGGAAACTCTAAGGGATATATTACCAGCGTTGCATTATTTGCACCTATTGTGGATAGAGTTTATCAAATAGTAGACAAGGATAATTTTGTGCTGAGCTTTCAAAGTGGAAACGGCAATTATTTTGATCGAACCAGATCCTACAATAAACAAAAAATATATACTACTCAGGAAGATCCAGAGTATTTTAAGAATTTTGATGTTTCAGACAAAGAGTATGTATATGCAGAGGTTCCGTTTTATAATAATAATTTTATTGTAGGGACCGCTTTTAAAGAGCCATACACCTGTAGTCCTTGGGTGTTTATTACTTCCTTGTTGTGGTATTTTGCTTTATTAGGGTTTATGCTTTTCCTTCTTTCAAGATTTTATATTTATAAACGTAAGAATAAAACGATTGCGGCACAAAAGCAACAACTCACAGAGCTTGTGGCAACAAAAAACAAGTTTTTTTCTATTATAGCTCATGATTTGAGAAGCCCATTATCTTCCGTCGTTAATTTCTTAGATATTTTACGATCAGAAGGCTCGGACACCACTACCAATAAAAAAATAGTTGAGGCGCTAGGAGACTCTAGTAAAAACAGCTTAACCCTTTTAGACAACCTTCTTAAATGGTCTAAAGTACAAACAGGCAATATTACGTACGATCCAAAAGATATCGATTTGGCAAAAATTGCACTAGATCAAATAAAAGTCCAAAAACATACTGCAAATCAAAAGAAATTGCGAATTGATGTTGAATGTAGTTTTAATAGCAAATTAAAAGGGGATAAAAATCTCATCGCAAATGTGATAAGAAACCTACTATCAAACGCCATAAAATTTTCTTATAACAACAGCGTCATAGTGGTTGACATTTCTAAACAAGGCCAGTACGCATCCTTTAGTGTAGAGGATACTGGGGTAGGAATCCCGCCAAAACATATAGATAAACTTTTTGATGTTACAGAGATTACCACACAGCTAGGAACGGGTAATGAAAGAGGGTCTGGGTTAGGGCTGGTACTATGTAAGCAATTTATAGAAATGCACGGAGGCAAACTTCACCTTGAAAGTCAGATAGAGAAGGGAACCATAGCCAGCTTTACACTCCCACTTGATTCTTAAAATAAATTAGGCGCAAACGTTTGCGTTAGAATTGAATACTAATACCTTAGTTCTAAGTCACTTTACGTATCTTTCAATCTGGTAAAAACGTTATGGGGACCTATAAGCTCTTATTAGATGATGACTTAGGCTATGACTTTACATTAATAGCTATTCACACCTCCTTAGAGGCCTATCACATAGCTTATTTACTCAACAAAAATCTTAAATTAAAATTATCAAGAACCAAAAAAGACTTGGTGCTTAGTAAAGATGGATATACGGCAAATTTTGCACTATTCGAATATGAAGATTTGCAACAATATGCAACGTATTATTTTTTCAATAACAAAACAAAGTCCAAGCTTAAATACGCCTCTCTAGGACTATTTGATAAGCAGAGTAATGATGTAATCAGTGAATTTTTTATAAATGACCTACCTAAAGTAGACTACTTACTTAAAATTTATGATGACGGTTGCGCTTTCGCGAAAGCAAAAATCCTAAAAGAAATTAACCAAATACCACAGATAGTTACCGCATATAGCGTAAACATCGAACAACTAAAAACAAAACAAAACTTAATATTTGAATAATGCCAAATAGAAAGAAAACCAAAATAGTAGCAACATTAGGACCGGCAACGGCCCAAAAAGAAACGCTGCTTAAGATGATGCAAGCTGGAGTAGACGTATTTAGAATAAACTTCTCTCACGCAGATTATGAAGACGTTAAAGAACGTGTTCAGATGATAAGAGAACTAAGTGAAAAGTATAGCTTTAACACTTCAATCTTGGCAGACCTCCAAGGCCCTAAATTGCGTGTAGGTAGAATGAAAGAAGAGGTTGTGGTGCAGCCAGGAGATAAGATCACGTTCTCTACTCAAGAAGAATTTGAGGGGACAAAGGAACGTGTGTATATGAATTATAAGCAGTTTCCAAAGGATGTAAAAAAAGGCGAGCGTATTCTGTTAGACGACGGTAAACTTATGTTTGAAGTAGTTAAAACAGATAAAAAAAGTGAGGTTGAGGCAAAAGTTATACAAGGAGGACCACTTAAATCACGCAAAGGGGTAAACTTACCTAATACTAATATTTCGTTACCTGCCCTTACTGAGAAGGATGTTAAGGATGCAATTTTTGCGATAAGTCAACAAGTAGATTGGATCGCACTATCTTTTGTACGACACGCAGAAGATTTAAAGGAGTTGCAGGCTATTATTAGTGAGCATAGTGACCATAAGATACCGATTGTAGCAAAAATTGAAAAGCCAGAAGCGGTGGCAAACATAGATAAGATTATTGCTTATTGTGACGGGTTGATGGTGGCACGAGGAGATCTAGGCGTTGAGATCCCTGCAGAAGAAGTGCCACTTATTCAAAAAAAGCTGGTACTACGTGCAAAAACGGCTAGAATACCTGTAATTATAGCGACTCAAATGATGGAAACTATGATTACTAGTCTTACCCCTACAAGGGCAGAGGTAAATGATGTAGCAAACTCTGTAATGGATGGAGCAGATGCAGTAATGTTAAGTGGTGAGACATCTGTAGGAAAATATCCGGTACAAGTGATAGAGAAAATGGCTGCGATATGCAGAAATGTGGAAGATTCAGAATTGATTCAAGTACCTCAGGACCCTCCGCATATTAGAACCAAAAGATACATTACTAAAGCCATTTGTTATCACGCAGCTCATATGGCAAATGAGATCAATGCAAATGCAATTTCGACACTTACAAATAGTGGCTATACAGCTTTCCAGATTTCGGCTTGGAGACCGAAGTCGCACATACTTGTGTTTACTTCAAACAAACGTATCCTTACACAACTTAACTTGTTGTGGGGAGTAAAGGCATTATATTATGATAAATATGTAAGTACGGACGAGACTGTAGAAGATGTTAATAAAATAGCATTAGAAAAAGGTTTTGTGAAAAAGGGTGACATGCTTATCAATCTGGCAGCAATGCCCATTATAGATAAGGGTATGGTAAACACCCTAAGGGTGTCCGAAGTATAAAACAAAAGCACCCGATTGGGTGCTTTTGTAATTTAATGACCACATTGAGAGGATAGCTATTGAGAAACCTCAACTTCTGAGATACTAAAAAGGGCGTCTTCTTTAGTGATTGTAACGGTTCTATTATAACCTCTCATAACATAGGAGTATGTGATCTTTTGCAATAGGTTTTGGTCATTTCTTGTAACTGTGACCTCATCTGTTTTTGTTTTGTCTCTTTTATTTTTGTTAATCACTAGTGACTTGGTAGTATTTGTAAGATCTACTTGAATACCCTTTGGTACATCAAAAAGACTTCTGGCTATAGAAAAGGCTTCTCCCCAAGACTTTGCAGGAAGTTCAATAGAGGTTGTGAGCCCGAATTCGTCTCCTTTTGCATTTTTAATTTTAGACACTGTAATAGGTCTCTCAGGAGTAGACAAACGCTTTGCATACTCTTGAACCGTTTCGCTGTCTAAAGGAGGTGACAGAGTACTGAGGTAACCAGAAAAAACAAATCCTTTTGCTCCTTGGTAGGAGACCTCAACCATATTGCCAGTAATGCCATCTACTGTCATAGAAGTGTGCTCTGGCGTACTTAGGAGGCTTACTTCACCACCATAAGGAATGGTAAGAATTTTTTTGGAATTAAGGTTAGATGCTTCTCTCAAAGACAACCCACTTCCTGCGGTTATATAAAATTGAGATAAGGGAGTGTCTTCTTTCTTGTTTACAGCCTCGCTGTAGGCAGGAGAGGTCTTTGATGTAGCTTGTGGGACAGTTATATCGTTCAGTGATGTTTCCTTATTAGATGATGAAGTACAACTAACAGCAAAGAGAAGGACAAAGACAAAAAAGGAAGTCAGTAATTTCATAATAAAATGGGTTTTGAGTTAAAGTATATAGTCAAAACAGCATTTTATATTTATTATTATCATTATAAATGTTAATTTATTAAAATATAATCATAAAATTAACATAAAATATATTAAAATCTAAATCCTAGACTTATATAATATTCGTTTCTTTTAGTCTCTGGACTAAAGGAATATTTAAGTTCAAGAGGTCCAAGAACACTTTCTAATCCATATCCTAAAGTATATCCAGAATATGAGGGTGAGGATAAGAACTCTTCATTTGTAAAAATAGAATTGCCGGCATTTGCAAAGTTTGCACCTAAATTAATATGATTATTTTTAAAAATTTCATAGTCAAAAAGCGCACTTACCTTTACATAGCCATCTCCGGTAATGCCTATAAAATCATATCCATAAAAAGGCACGAGATTATTTACTTTACTGCTTCCATAGCCTCCTAAGAAAAAATCTAAAGAACGTACATCAGACCCTCCTATTTTAAAACCTCCATCAACTCCTATATTCATAGTAAATTTAGGAAGTAAGGTTTGGGCATACAGAAAGCTAGCATTTGCAATAGAAAACTCTGAAAAATTGTTATTAAAGTCAGATGAATATAAAAAGAGATCAAAGTCACCATCAAAATAAAATCCAGACGAGGGAAAATACATGTCATCTAAGGTATCAAATTTGACCTGTCCATAAGCGCCATAAAAATTACTCTGTTCAAATATAAATCCTGGCTGACTCAGATTGTCATCCTCCACCGTAAGAGTTTCGATATCAACAAATTTGTGCTGTAAGCCTAGATCTAGAGAGAATTCTTTCATAAAAAGCGTTTGTAAATACACCTGATTTGTAAAAGTCTGGTAGTCCAGCGTTACTCTACTAATGTTTGTAAAATCAAGTATACTAGTTTGCTCCACCAAGGTGGTACTTACTCCTTTTTCAAACGCATCATAAGAGGAGCGCATACCCACACTCCAGTAATATCCCTTATCTACATAGTAATTAAATTCGTACCTCAAGTTATCCCCCAAGATGAAGTCAAAAGAAGCAATATCATTATCAAAAAGAACTCGTTTACGTGTAAAATTTACAAGTGCCGCAGATCTAAAAAGGTCATCGTAATGTAGCCCTAATCTTATAAATTGCCTGTTATTAGATTCTTGTAGATCCATTGAAAGAACTTTTCCATCTTTAACATTATGAAATCTATGTCCTATGCGTTCAAAGTTTTCTGTGGCCGCGAGGTTGTTAATTCTATTTCCAAAATCTGAGTAACTCAAAGTCACTGGCGGTTCTAATTTTAGTTTTCCTAGTATGTAGGACCGTGTGTAATTCTTGTTTCCAGAAATCGTTACTGCGTTTATATGGAGACTATCTTGAGGCTTTGGTTTTGGAAAAGTGCGCTTTTGCGAAAGCGTACTCTGTCTAAACCCTATCTTTTTTAAGGCGTCAAACTGTTGCGCCGCAGCACTATCGCCTTGCGCAATGATTTGTTGTCTGTCATCAAAACTTACTAAGGTATATTTTTTAATGTTTGGACGAATATAAATATCTGTACTATCTTTTTTTGACTGCATCGCTTTTATGGTGCGATAATTACTAATCTGGAGAAGGATGTCTGGTGCAGACTTGAGCTCATCTCTTTTTCTAAGATCGTCCTGCACGTCTACGCCTATAATGATATCCATTCCTTTAGCTTTAAGTTCTGAGACTGGGTAATTATTTACCACACCTCCGTCAACCAGTATTTTGTCACCTAATATTACGGGACTAAAAAGGCTTGGCAGGGCACCACTGGCACTTATTGCTTCTGGTAAATAGCCATTTTCTAAAAGTACTTGCTGCCCTTTTTCTACATCTGTGGCAATACAGAAAAAAGGAATAGGAAGTTTATCAAACTCTGTAATAGTACTCACGTGATCTAGTGTTTGAGCCAGAAGATTGTAGGTATTTTGACCCTTTGATAAGGATTGTGGGAAGGATAGTTTAAAGTTGTCAAAAGGTAGTGTAATGGCATACCTTTCGGCGTCTTCTTTTTCGTAAAAAGTCTTTACATTTCGTGGTAAGTCATCTTGTATGATCTTATCAAAATCTACTAAGCTCACGATAGAGTCCAGTTGCTTAGCATTGTATCCAGATGCATAGAGACCACCTATAATAGCCCCCATACTTGTCCCAGCAATATAGTCTACCCTTATACCAGCCTGTTCAATTACTTTTAAAGCCCCTATGTGGGCTAGACCTTTTGCACCACCACCACTTAATACAAGGCCCACTTTAATATCCTCCTCGTCTGGGATCGTTTGAGAAAACAACGATCCAGAAACAAATAGACATACTATTACAATAAATTGTTTCACTAATTAACTGTGGTAATGATTATAAATGATTTGAGCCTTTGCGTTGCCTATTACCTCTGCAAGACTCTTTTTACTTGCATCTTTTATTTTAGAAATTGATCTAAAATGTTTGAGAAGTTCAACACTTGTTTTTTCTCCTATTCCATTAATTGTAGAAAGTTCAGTCCCTAAGGCTGCACTGCTTCGTTTATTTCTATGAAAGGTAATACCAAAACGGTGCGCCTCGTTGCGTAATTGTTGTATAATTTTAAGAGACTCACTTTTCTTATCAAGATAAAGCGGTATACTATCACCAGGATAGTAGATTTCTTCTAGTCTTTTTGCAATTCCTACGATAGCAATCTTACCTCTAAGACCCAGAGCCTCTAGAGCTTTTACACCACTGGAAAGCTGGCCTTTTCCACCGTCTACAATAATAAGTTGAGGTAATGGTTCATTTTCATTTAATAGACGTTTATATCTTCTAAAAACGACCTCTTCCATACTGGCAAAGTCGTCTGGCCCTTCTACCGTTTTAATATTAAATTTTCTGTAGTCTTTTTTACTAGGCTTTCCGTTTTTAAAAACAACGCAAGCGGCAACAGGATTTGTTCCTTGTATATTAGAATTATCAAAGCACTCAATATGTCTAGGCTCTTGCGAGAGTCTAAGATCTACCTTCATCTGAGCCATCACACGATTTATGTGTCTGTCAGGATCTACGATTTTAGTTTGCTTAAAACGCTCCATTCTAAAGTACTTGGCGTTGCGTTCTGAGAGTTCTAGAATTCTTTTTTTATCGCCCAGTTTTGGTACGGTTACTTTTATATGTTCACCTAGCTCTAATGGCATAGGGATATATACTTCTTTAGACTGGGAGTTAAACCGCTGGCGTATCTCTATAATGCCTAGCTCTAGCAACTCTTTGTCTGTTTCGTCTAGGCGTTTTTTTAATTCAAGTGTATGAGAGCGTATGATGGCACCGTGAGCAAGTTGCAAGAAATTTACATAGCCGTACCCCTCATCACTAATGATAGAAAACACATCTACATTAGTAATTTTAGGATTTACAACAGTACTTTTTGCCTGATAGTTCTCTAGCACTTCTAATTTTTCTTTTATACGCTGCGCTTCCTCAAACTCCATAGCCTCTGCATGCTGCTTCATTTGCACTCTAAATTGATCTAGAGAGCTTTTAAAATCTCCTTTTACAATCTGTCGTATATGTTCTACGTGCTTATGATAAGAAGCCTCAGACTGTTTGTCTTCGCAGGGACCCTCACAATTGCCTAAATGATATTCTAGACATACTTTAAATTTTCCAGCATCAATCTTTTCCTTAGAGAGATCATAATTGCAAGTGCGCAATTTATAGAGGCTCTTTATAAGGTCTAATAGGGTTTTTACAGTTTTCATACTGGTGTATGGACCATAATACTCGCTTCCATCTTTGATCAATCTTCTGGTAGGAAACACTCTAGGGAAACGCTCATTTTTAATACAAATCCAAGGGTAGCTCTTATCGTCCTTGAGCATCACATTGTATCTGGGTTGGTACTTTTTAATCAAGTTGTTTTCCAGAAGGAGAGCATCGGTTTCTGTGTCTACTACGATGTGCTGGATCTGAGCTATTTTTTTTACCAGAGTGCGTATGCGACCATTATCTTGAACTTTATTAAAGTAAGATTGCACGCGCTTTTTGAGGTTTTTTGCCTTTCCTACATATAATAGTTTTTCGTCTTTATCATAGTATTGATAAATACCGGGGCTCGTAGGAAGCGTTTTAATTTGTATGTCTAGAGGTGCAACGGGCATACTCAAAGATATATATTCTTGTGGAGTGCGCTTTCGCGAAAGCGTAAAAAATACCACTCCTCTTACCCTAGACAATGTTGGGAAATATGTAAATTGCGGTAGTCGCAAGTTTTTGACGTTTATGATATTATGAATCTAAAAATACTTTCCCGAAATTCTCATCTATATTCTACTAAAAGATTAGTAGAGGCGGGTCTTAAAAAAGGCCATAGTGTTGAGGTAATAGACCCTTTGAGATGTGATCTTATTATCGAAAAAAAACATCCCACAGTTAATTATAAAGGGAGATTTCTAGATACAACAGACGCTATAATTCCTCGTATAGGGGCTTCCATTACATATTATGGGACAGCCGTAGTTAGACAGTTTGAGATGATGGGAGCTTTTACCACAACGAGTTCTCAAGCACTTATTCGCAGCAGAGATAAGTTAAGAAGTCTTCAAATATTATCTAAAGCAGATTTGGGTCTGCCTAAGACTATTTTTACAAACTATTCTAGAGATGTAAAGGGCGTTATTAAAAGTGTAGGAGGAGTACCTCTTGTCATCAAGTTATTAGAAGGGACACAAGGACTGGGAGTTGTACTTGCCGAAACAGAAAATGCTGCAGAATCTGTAATAGAGGCTTTTAATGGTCTGGAGGCGAGAGTAATTGTACAAGAATTTATTAAAGAAGCAAAGGGGGCAGACCTAAGAGCTTTTGTAGTAGATGGTAAGATAGTGGGTGCTATGAAAAGACAAGCACAAGAAGGAGAGTTTAGGTCTAATCTACATAGAGGAGGTACAGCTAGAATTATAAACCTAACTCAGGAAGAAGAGCAAGCTGCTATAAAAGCAGCAGAAGTAATGAAATTAGGTGTGGCTGGGGTGGATATGCTTCAAAGTTCGAGAGGACCATTAATTCTTGAAGTAAACTCTTCACCAGGGCTAGAAGGTATAGAAAGAGCAACCGGAACGGATATCGCAAGTGAAATAATATCCTATATAGAACGCAACAATAACTAGAATGGCAGTAGTAGATGATAATAATATACTTACGCTCTTAGGTGAAAAAATAAAACCTGGAGCTAGTGCTACGATAAATTTTAACCTAGCTAAGTTATATACGACTTCCTCTGTGGAGGTTCCTATAATCATAGAAAGAGCAAAAGAAAAAGGACCTGTAGTATTAATGACTTCTGGAATACATGGTGACGAAATTAATGGGGTAGAAATCGTAAGACAAATTATTGCCAAAAAAATTAATAAACCTAAAATAGGAACCATAATTTGTATCCCTGTGCTTAATATTTTTGGTTTTATTGATATGAAAAGAGCTTTTCCAGATGGAAGAGATTTAAATCGTGTTTTTCCTGGAAACCCTAGAGGATCTCTTGCAAGTAGATTTGCATATCAGTTTGTAAAAAAAATACTTCCAGTTGCAGATTTTTGCATGGATTTTCACACAGGAGGAGCGAGCAGGTTTAATGTGGCTCAAACACGAATAGACCCTTCAGACTTAGTTGCCAGAGAATATGCAGATATTTTTAACGCACCCTTTACACTGCATTCTAAGATCATTCCAAAGTCTTACAGATCAACTTGTTCTAGGCTAGGGATACCTATCTTACTTTTTGAAGGAGGAAAGTCTAAAGTAAGTGATCGAGCAATAGCTAGAGAAGGAGTACATGGGGCCATGAGAATATTAGATCATCTAGGTATGTTAGATGACTCTTTTGAAGTTCCTGTTCCTAAAAAAAACTCTATACTTATTGAAGCAACTAGGTGGTTGAGAGCAAGATATAGTGGTTTATTACATACAAAAGTAAGTTGTGGACAACTTGTAGAAAAGGGACAGAAAATAGCTCGAATTACAGATCCGTATGGACGTTTTAGACATCCAGTAAAAGCTCCAAGAGATGGGTATGTAATTAATGTAAATGAGGCATCGCTCGTGTATCAAGGAGATGCAATTTTTAATATTTCGGCAGAAAAAACAACACGTGGACAACAAGCAAGCGCTGAGGAAGAAGCATAAAGCACTTAGAAAATCTTTGTCATTACAACAGAGGGACAGTTATAGTCTAGATATAGCAAATAATGCACTAAAATTGGACATCTGGAAGTATGATTACTACCATATTTTTCTTCCTATCGAAAGACAGCTAGAAATAAATACAGAGTATTTACTTAGCATACTTCAAGGTTTAGATAAACATGTGGTTTTGTCTAAGAGTAATTTTGAAACTAACGAAATGACTAACTATTTACTTACAGATACTACTAAGATCCTAGTGAATAGTTACGGAATACCTGAGCCAGATGGCGGTATTGAAATTTCAAATGATAAAATAGAAGTCGTTTTTATGCCTTTACTTGCCTACGACACTCTTGGAAATAGAATAGGGTATGGAAAGGGGTTTTACGACAGATTTCTTGCAAAATGCTCAACTAATGTAGTGAAGGTTGGACTTTCTTATTTTGAGCCAGAAGATCAAATTTTATCGATAAAAAACACAGACATATCGATGAATTACTGTATTTCAGCAAAAAAAACTTATTTTTTTAACAGATATTAAAGTGTTTTGACTATATTTCGATCCCAAATTATAGTTGATGGATTTAATAACGTTTCGCAAAAAGCGCAGAAACTCAATAAACAAGCCTTTAAACTTGCCCACTCGAGATCCTTTTAAAATGGATGATTTCTACTATCAAGAAATCGCAAACCTTACAGGGGCTGGGGGATGGAGTGTTGATTTTCAAAACCGAACAAGTTTTTTTGACATACAGGCTAGACGAATTTTAGAAGTTCCTCAAGATTTTGAACCCTCTCTTAAAGAAGGATATAGATTTTATGCTAAAGAACACTTGGAACTAGCTACCAAACTTTTTTATGAGTGTGCCCAAGGTAAGTCTTTTCACGAGGAGATTAAGATGGTGACATTTACAAATAAGATTTTTTGGGCTAAAGCCCACGGCAAGCCATTGCTCAATGATAAAAATGAAATAATTGGAGTAAGAGGTGTTTTTCAAAACATAGAAGCTGAAAAGGATAGAGAAAAAAAGTTAAGACAGTCCCTAAATATTATAGAAGGGCACAATAGGCGACTGTATAATTTTGCTCATATAGTATCTCATAACTTACGATCTCACGTAAGTAATTTACAACTTAGCACTGCTCTTTTTGATACAGAAAACTTGGATAATGATCAAATGGACTTATTTTCTAATTTTAAGGAAATAGGCCAAAATTTAGATATCACACTTAAACACTTAAATGAGATTGTTACTATACAATCTGCTACAAACAAAGACCTGAAAACGGTGAGGTTTGATAGAGTATATAACACAGTAAAATCTTCCATAAAACAAATTGTTTTACAAAGTAAAACAGTTATTTATACAGAATTCTCTGAGGTAGAAGAAATAGACTATTTAGATGCTTACTTAGAGAGCGTACTGTTAAATCTTATTACAAATTCTATTAAATATAAACACCCAGATAGAGATCCGGAAATTAGTATTTTTACTTATGAAGAAGAAGGGAAGGCATTCCTTGCTGTAAAAGATAACGGCTTGGGAATAGATCTTGAAAAGTATGGAGATCAGATTTTTAAAATGTATAAAACATTTCATCATAATAAAGATGCTCAAGGACTTGGACTTTTTCTAGTAAAAAGTCAGGTAGAATCCTTAGGGGGTAAAATTAGTGTAGAAAGTAAATTAGGGAAATTCACTAAATTTACAATACAGCTAACTCCATGATGATATTCATAAAATAATGAAATACCCAATAGAACTTGCTTGCATTATTGATGACGATGACATGTATATTAATCTCATCACCAGAATTATTGATGCAAAAAAGCTCTCAAAAAACCTATTAATCTTTAGTAATGGTAAAGAAGCGCTGGATTATTTTATAGCGGCGCTAGAAAATATCAAAAACCAAGGAATCCCTAAAGTAATTCTTTTGGATTTAAACATGCCTGTAATGGACGGATGGCAATTTCTTACAGAACTGGCAAAACATCACTTTCCTAACCTCAAGGACACAACTATTTACATAGTAAGCTCTTCTATAAACCCTGCAGATTTAGAAAGGTCTAAGGCTATAGAACTTGTGAGTGACTTTTTAATAAAGCCTGTGAATTTTGAACAATTAGAAAGAGTATTCTTAGAAGAAGGGAAAACGAGCGCCTAGCCCTCTGTCTTTGGGAACACCTTTTTGTTAAAAACAAGTAAAATCCCTACTCCCGTACTTATTGCCATATCTGCTATATTGAAAATAGCATTAAAAAACGTAAATGTTTTACCCCCTATCCAAGGCAACCATTCTGGCCAAGTAGCATTTTTAATAAACGGAAAGTACAGCATATCTACCACATTACCATATAATGGACTGGCGTAGCCTCCAGCTTCTGGCATAAAAGAAGCCACTTGAGAAGTAGTACTATTGTCAAAGATTACTCCGTATATAAGTGAATCTATAATATTGCCTATGGCTCCTGCCAGAATAAGCGAAACGGCAATTACAAGAAGTTTGGGGGCATTTTCTTTTACAGATTTAACCAACCAATACCCTATTAAAGGAGCAATAATCAGTCTAAAGAGAGATAAAGCAAGTTTACCATATTCACCTGGCAACTGCGCTCCCCAAGCGGCTCCTTCGTTTTCGACGAAATAAATCTGGAACCATTCCCAGCCAAAAACCTGTATAGATTCTCCGAGGTAGAAATGTGTTTTTATATAGACTTTCACACACTGATCTATCAATAATATCAAGAATACAATGGCAAACGCTTTTTTAAGTGACATAGGAGCAATTTAAGGCGTAAAAATAAACTTTTTACTTTACTTGGAGCACATCAATATCCCCATGTATAGTTTGAATAATACAAGGAGGACCTTCGTTAAAAACAGTAGCGACATTTCTCGAGCCATTTCTAGAAAGAGCAGTAACATTTGCTTCTGTAAGGGCTATTGTAATATTGCCAGACATGGTGTTAATTACGCTTTCGCGAAAGCGTACACCTCTACCTATCAACCCTCCTCTGCCCAAATCAATTTGTAACTTTCCATACAGCCCGTTTAGATTGACTTCTGCTAGGGTAGACCTTATATCGACATTCATATTTTCTGGAATGATCATCTCGAGTTCTATAGAGAGTACTTTGTGAGCAGATAACTTATCGTTAAAAGGGGTAAAATCTGGAGTGCGACCTGTACGTATTTCTAGACGGTCATCCACCACTTTTGTATTTACAAGGGTGCTGGCGTAGGTCTCTCCATCTACAACCGTATTGAGTTGGATAAATGTTACAGGTTGTGTATGCATCGTAATTTTAAAAATGAGATCACTATCAATTACAATCGCTTTGAGACCTTCAATATCAAAAGTTTGTTCTACCTTTTTTTGAGCAAAAAGACCAATAGGTATAAGTATTAAAAGAAAGACGTATTTCATTTAAAAGAATAAAAAAGCGCTCCTTTGAGCGCTTTAGTGAGTTGTGTTAACTCTGCATATTTTTTGCCTCAATACTTAGTGTAGCGTGAGGAACTAACTTTAATCGCTCGGGATTAATAAGCTTCCCAGTTACACGACAAATTCCATAGGTTTTATTGTTAATACGTACAAGAGCATTTTTAAGATCACGAATAAACTTTTCTTGTCGTATAGCAAGTGCGCTATTTGCTTCCTTGCTCATCGTAGCGCTACCTTCTTCAAAAGACTTAAAAGTAGGAGAGGTGTCATCAGTACCGTTTGTGCCATCATTAAGATACGCACTCTTTATAAGCTCTAAATCGTGTTGTGCTTTGTCAATCTTTGATTGAATAATTTCGCGAAAGCTTTCTAATTCTGCATCGCTGTATCTTTCTTTAGTCGTTGCCATAACTTTAGATTTTTGATATGGATAAATAAGTTGTTACGTTGTCAAAGGTTATTTCTAACCCGTCTGTTACTTTTTCAGAAACTACCAGCGTATCTGCCAGCGTTTCGGTTTTAATATACTCTGCGTTATCCTGTATTGTTTGAGATACCAATGTATCTTCTTGCAATAAGATATTAATTCGATCGGTAACTTCAAAACCAGAGTCTTTACGCAGGTTCTGAATACGATTTACCAATTCTCGTGCCACACCTTCTTTTTTCAATTCTTCTGAGATAGTTACGTCTAGTGCAACCGTCACTCCAGATTGACTCGCCACCAGCCAGCCGTCTATATCTTGAGAGCTTATCTCTACATCTCTAGACTCTAAGGTTGTTTTCTCACCATTAATGTCAATCACGATTTGCCCTTTCTTTTCTATAGTTGCAATCTCATCTGCTCCAAAACCTTGAATCGCACCAGCTACCATTTTCATATTCTTCCCAAAGCGTGGTCCCAGCACCTTAAAGTTAGGCTTTATTTGTTTTACCAAAATACCAGAATCGTCACTTATAAGCTCAATCTCCTTTACATTAACCTCAGATTTTATGAGGTCAGAAACGGCAAGAATTTCTTCTTTATCTGCATCATTAAGCACCGGTATCATAATACGTTGCAATGGCTGGCGCACTTTTATCTTTTCTTTTGCTCTTAGTGATAACGTTAATGAACTCACCGTTTGTGCCTTTTGCATCTTGTGCTCTAACGCCGTATCTATGTAATTAGTATCACTTTTTGGAAAATGTGACAGATGTACACTATCAAAATCTTCTTTTCCAGAAACTGCATTCAGATCTTTATACAAACGCTCCATAAAAAATGGCGCTACAGGCGCTCCTAGTTTTGCAACGGTTACTAAACACGTATAGAGTGTTTGGTAAGCGCTTATCTTGTCTTCTCCATAGCTGCCTTTCCAGAAACGTCTTCTAGAGAGACGCACAAACCAGTTAGAGAGGTTTTCCTGTACAAATTTATCAATCGCTCGAGTTGCTTTTGTAGGCTCATATTCAGCATAGAAACGATCTACTTTAGCAATAAGCGAGTGTAGTTCTGATAAGATCCATCTGTCTATTTCTGGACGTTTTTCTAAGGGTATGTCCGCTTCCGCGAAAGCGAAATTATCCAGATTTGCATACAGCGCAAAGAAACCATAGGTATTATATAATGTCCCGAAGAACTTGCGTTTTACCTCTTCTATTCCCTCTAGGTCAAACTTGAGGTTATCCCAAGGGTTTGCGTTGCTTATCATATACCAGCGCGTGGCATCTGCTCCATAGGTAGATAAGGTCTCAAACGGGTCTACTGCATTGCCAAGTCGCTTGGACATTTTCTGGCCGTTTTTGTCCAGGACAAGTCCGTTAGAAACGACGTTTTTGTATGCCACATCGTCAAAGGTTATAGTACCAATAGCGTGCAGTGTATAAAACCAACCACGAGTCTGGTCTACACCTTCTGCAATAAAATCTGCCTTGCGCCAAGTGTTTTCTACGAGTTCTTTATTTTCAAAAGGGTAGTGCCATTGTGCATATGGCATAGATCCTGAGTCAAACCATACATCTATAAGGTCTGCCTCACGCTTCATAGGCTGTCCACTCTCTGAAACAAGCGTAATACGATCTACCACGTTTTTATGAAGGTCTACGAGCTGGTAATTTGCCTCGCTCATATCGCCTACTTTAAATCCTTCAAAAGGATCACTATCCATCACACCTTTGTCTATGGCTTTTTGGATTTCGGCTTTAAGCTCTGCTATAGAGCCTATAAGGACTTCTTCTTTTCCATCTTCTGTACGCCAGATAGGTAATGGAATCCCCCAGAAACGGCTACGAGACAGGTTCCAGTCATTTGCATTTGCCAGCCAGTTCCCAAAACGGCCTTCTCCTGTGGCTTTAGGCTTCCAGTTAATACCTAGATTAAGCTCGTGCATACGGTCTTTAAAGTCTGTCACTTTAATAAACCAAGAGTCTAACGGATAATACAATACAGGCTTGTCCGTACGCCAGCAGTGAGGATAGCTGTGCACATACTTCTCTACCTTAAAGGCTTTATTTTCTTCTTTTAAACGTATGGCAAGCTCTACGTCCATAGACTTGTCTGGTGCTTCACCTTCGTTGTAATATTCGTTTTTGATGTACTTGTTACCAAATTCTTTGAGCTCGGGGCGAAATTTACCTTGAAGATCTACAAGCGGCACTAAGTTTCCGTTCTCATCTTTAATGAGCAATGGCGGAATTTCTGGAGAAGCTTGCTTGGCTACCAAGGCATCATCTGCCCCAAAAGTAGGTGCCGTGTGCACGATACCTGTACCGTCTTCTGTAGTGACAAAGTCTCCTGCAATTACTCTAAATGCATCTTGAGGATTGTCATTAGGTTGCACAAAGTCAAACAACTGCTCGTAACGCAATTCTAGAAGGTCGGCACCTTTAAATTCTCCTACAACGAAATAAGGGATCTTTTTATCACCCGCTGTGTAGGTGTCTAATTCTTCTTTCGCGGAAGCGGAAACAAACTTTTTATCAAACTGTTTAGAAACTAGTGCTTTGGCAAGAATCACTTTTACAGGCTCAAAAGTATACTGGTTATAGGTCTCCACCAGCACGTAGTCTATTTTCTTACCAACGGTAAGTGCCGTGTTAGAAGGCAAGGTCCAAGGTGTGGTCGTCCAAGCTAAGAAATAGGTTTGTCCATCTGCTAGTTCCTGAGCAAGTGGGTTATTACCCTGATTAGTAATTTTAAACTGCGCTACAACCGTAGTATCTGTAACATCTCTATAGCAACCTGGCTGATTGAGTTCGTGCGAGCTTAAGCCTGTTCCTGCTTTAGGAGAATATGGTTGTATGGTGTAGCCTTTATACAGTAAATCTTTGTTGTATATGTTTTTGAGCAACCACCATACGGTCTCCATATACTTGGATTTGTAGGTGATGTAGGGATCATCCATATCTACCCAATAGCCCATTTTTTCAGTAAGGTCGTTCCAGATATCTGTATAACGCATGACTGCTTTTTTACAAGCTTCGTTATACTCTTCTACGGTGATTTTCTTACCAATATCTTCTTTAGTTATCCCCAGTTCTTTTTCTACACCAAGTTCTACGGGAAGACCGTGTGTATCCCACCCGGCCTTACGTTTTACTTGAAACCCTTTCATGGTTTTATAGCGTGGGAAGATGTCTTTTATAGCGCGTGCTAGCACGTGATGCACACCAGGAAGTCCATTTGCACTAGGTGGTCCTTCAAAAAAGATGTAGGGTGTTGCACCTTCGCGCTCTGATACACTTTTTTCAAACACCTTATTTTTCTTCCAGAATTCAAGTACATCATTTGCTACTTGCGGAAGGTTTAATCCTTTATATTCAGTGAACTTAGCGCTCATTTGTGGGTCTTTTATATAAAACCGCGAATTTACGTGATTTTTAGGGGAAAAAGAAGTGCTCAAAAAAAGGGTTCTTTAATCTTCCTTCTAAAAACTTATAGTCTGTAAGCAATACCAAGTTGAAATACGGATATTTTCAAGTTGTCTTGATAGTTTAGCCCAAAGAAATAACCTGCTTCAATGGCTAACATTTCTGTTAGATTATATCCTGCCCCTACATTAATCTGGACTCCAAATTTGTCATTATTAGGGAATCTTGTAAAGGAGTCATTCGGCTCATTTAAAAAATTGCTATCGAGATCTAACCTATAACTTATTTGAGGGCCAGCTTTGAGGTAAAATAATTCTGAAGCGTTCCATTTTAAAGTAAGCGGCACCAAAAGTGACGTTTCTCTCAAGCTTTCGCCTTGAATATCCTGTAGAAATAAAGTATCTCCTTCATCAAAAATATTAAGTCTAGAGAATCGAATATCTATTGAGCTTCCTTGTAAACTAAAAAGTACTTCTGGTCTAAACTCGAGATATTCAGACACCGTTATTTCTGCAAATCCTCCAACATAAACACCAATTGTATTTTTGAATTTATACAGATTACTTTGATCATCTGGCATCTCAAATTCCCATTGATATTTTGAGAGGTTCGTTCCTGCTTTAATACCGAAAGACATTTTTTTAGATTCAGTTTCTTGCCCTACTACAATAGCAGAAGTAAAAACAAGAAAGAAGATATATAATCTACTCATTTTTTATATACATTATTAAATTTACAAGTGCTTCCCAACTTCAAATCCATGCTTCCCTAGGTATTGGTTTCCGCTATCGATAGCATCGCCCTCTAAAGTAGTTCCCATAGAGTCGTTCCATCTATTTAAGTATCCAAAAAGAGAGATTACTCCTAGCATCTCTACAATCTCACCTTCATCCCAATGCTTGTAGAGTTCTTCTTTAATTTTTGCATCTACGGCATTAGGTACTTGAGACGCTGCTAGCGAAAAATCGAGTGCAGCACGCTCTGCATCAGAAAATGCTGGGTGTGTACGATACTCCCAGATGTTGTCTAGTTGTTCTTGTTCTGCCCCGTAACGCTCTGCTGCTCTTATGGCGTGCGCTTGGCAATAACGACAGCCTGTAGCATTACTAGAAACCCAAGCAATCATACGTTTTAAGGCAGAGGTTACGCGACCGTGATTTGCCATAACGGCTTTGTTGAGGTTTATAAACGCACGCGAGATGTCTGGACGGCGTTGCATAGTAAGTACGGAGTTAGGGCAAAACCCTAGGGTCTCATTAAAAAACTCAGCAAGTTCTCTAGTTGCTGGATCATGTTCGGCAGAGAGAGGTGTTACAAGTGGCATAAGGGATGATTTTAAAGTATTAAAGGTTTTTTTAGACCTTGACCAAAGTACAAATTATAATCCTCTTAGATAGTTGGTGTTTTATAGCAAAAACCTAAGTAAAAGACAGTCAGAAAGTTATAAATTACTTTAGTGTATTTCATCGAAAAATCTAAAATTTTTGTTAAAAAAAAGACAATTGTTTATATATTTCATCATTATTAACTTAAAATTCTTAAAATGAATAAACAATTAAGAAAAGTTGCGGCATTTTCTGCAATGATCGCATTACTTGCTTCTTGTTCTGAAGAGGCAACAGAAACACTAGATTTAGAAGGGGCAGATTTGACGGTACAACAAGAAACGACAAGTGTTCTAAGTGATGAGGTAGGGTCTTACGAAGCAATTCCTGGACAGTATATTGTTGTATATAACACAGATTTTGGAAGATCGCAAGATCTTGCAACGTCTAAAGAATCTGTAATAGATCTTACTTATAACATACTTGGAGCTAATAGAGCTGCAAATCAATTAGAGATTAAAAACGTATATAGTAAGTCTATTAACGGTGTGGCGTTAGAGCTTTCATTAGATCAAATAGCGCAGTTAAACTCAGACCGTCGTGTTGCTTTTATTGAGCAAGATAGAATTGTACAGTTTGCACCTCCTTGTGGTACACCAAATGGCGGGCCTTGTGATCCAGGAGATGGAGGCGGCGGTGGTGATGGAGGAGGAGACTCTTCTCAAGAAACACCATGGGGTATAACCCGTGTAAATGGAGGAGTAGCTTATACAGGATCTAATGTTGCTTGGATCTTAGATTCTGGAGTAGATTTAGATCACCCAGATCTTAATGTGGATGCTTCTAATGGATATAATGCGTTTACAAGTGGTAGAGACGGAAAGTCTATGGATGATCTTAATGGTCACGGAACACACGTAGCTGGAACTATTGCGGCAAAAGATAATACAACAGGTGTTATTGGAGTTGCAGCAGGAGCAACTGTGGTGCCAGTTAAAGTATTAGATAGTAGAGGTAGTGGTTCTTATTCTGGAGTTATTGCTGGGGTAGATCACGTTGCTGCAAATGGTAGTAATGGAGATGTTGCAAATATGAGTTTAGGAGGCCCTATTTCTGTAGCATTAGAAAATGCAATTAGCTCAGCAGCTCAAGGCGGGATAAACTTTATGTTAGCCGCTGGAAATGAGTCACAAAATGCAAATAATGTTTCTCCGGCGAGAGTAAATGGCGCAAATATTTATACAATATCGTCTATGGCTCAAGGTGACAACTGGTCAGGTTTTTCAAACTTTGGAAATCCACCTGTAGATTACTGTGCTCCAGGTTCGGCTATTAAGTCTACTTGGAAGAATGGAGGATACAATACTATTAGCGGAACATCTATGGCAACTCCTCATGCTGCAGGAGTATTACTATTAGGGAATGCTAGTACTGATGGAACTGTAAATGGTGATCCAGATGGAAACCCAGATGCAATTATAGTACACTAATATTAGAACAGCATAAAAATTATAACCACCCTAAACATTAGGGTGGTTTTTTTGTACCTTCATTTTTAATTGAAATCTTAAGAACATATGGCTGTACATGAAGTTCATATATCCTATAAACAGGGCATGCAATTTGAGACAGATAGCCCTACAGGATACAAGACATTTATTGACACTTCTCCGGAAAATGGAGGAAATAATGACGGGTTAGGACCCAAAGCAATGATGTTAAGTGCATTGGCAGGTTGTACAGGCCTAGACATTGTTTTTGTGTTAAATAAAATGCGAGTAGAAGTACCTCATTTCGAAATGACCGTAAAGGGAGAACTTACAGAAGAACATCCTAGGACATACCACAAAGTATGGCTAGACTATCACTTTTACGGAGCGCATTTGGATCAAACCAAAATTAACAAAGCAATTAAACTCTCGGAAGAACAATATTGTGGTGTTATGGAAATGTTTAGACAATTTGCTGTCTTAGAAATAGGAGTTCATTTCCATTCCTCTAAAGGATAAGATCTATGAGGTTTACTTCTATTGTTTTCGGTTTTTTGATAACTGCGCTATCAGCTTTTGGGCAGGATAATGCTGAGTTTACAAGAGGTAAAGAATTTTACCTCAAAGGAAATACAGCCGTTATAGGGAATACTATTTTAGGCAAGAGCGGCTCAAAACCATTTCATAAAAAAGATAAGATCAATGATGAGCTTAAAATGCGCTATATAGATATAGACAATGATGCAAGCACCTGGAGTAGCAGCAGCGCGCACTTTTCTATTCCAGAAGATTCAAAAATTGTCTTTGCGGGATTATATTGGACGGCAACATATCAAGGAGAGCGCAGTGGAGAGCGCATAGATGATAATGTAATTTTTTATAAAAAATTAGAAGAACGAGCACACAGCCCGCAAAGTATTAAATTAAAAGTGGCAAATAGCGTCTATCAAGATGTAGAGGGCACTCTTATTTATGACGGAGAAAATGCAAAAAACAGAACGGTCAAATCTAGAGCGCCATATGCATACACTTCTGATGTAACCGAATTACTTGAGGGGTATTATCAAGGAGATATAACTGTAGCAAATATTGCAGCAACTCAAGGAAAAATGAATGGTGGAAGCTCTGCAGGATGGTTATTATATTTAGTATATGAAAACGAGAAAGAACCTTATCAATACATCACAACATACTACGGATTAGAATCTGTAAAGAAGGAATTGGTAGAGATTGATTTTGGAAGCTTTAAGTCTTCGGAGAATGGAGAGCTCTCTACCTACGTTACTATAGGGGCACTTGAAGGAGATAGTACGCTAGATAAAGATCAGGTACGATTGTATAATCCTAAAAGTGATTTGTATCTTCCTTTTGGGAATAGAGTAAGACCTCCAAATAATTTTTTTAATAGTTCTATTACTGTTGGAGAAGAGGTTGTTTTAAACAGAAATCCTAAAAGCGAGAATACCCTTGGTTTTGATATTGCAAAGGTGAAGATAGACGATGAGCTCAATACGATTCTGGCAGATAGTCCGCAAGGAGTTAAGATGCTATTTAAGACTAGAGGAGATCACTACTTTTTGTTTTTTGTCGCTTTTCAGACTACCATAAGTGAAGAGTTTTACGCACGAGAACAACTTCCTAATGAAGTAATGATTGCTGAAGAAGTTAAAGAAGATCAAGAATCAATGAAGGAAGCCGTCGTAGAAACTCTAGAGGAAGTTACATTTGAGAATGAGATAATTAGCAACGAAGATTTAAACAACACAAATACTCCAATATTTACGGAAACCCTGGTCGAAATTGTAGACAAACCATCTGCCAATATTCTGGGAATGCATAGCGGTTTTTATATTATCTCAAATGTATTTTCTAGTTTAGAAAATGCCCAGAAATGGGAGAAAATACTTGCGACTAAGGATCTGACATCATACACTTTTTTGAGACCAGATAATAATCTTTATTATGTTTCTTTAGGTAGCAATACAGACCCGCTTATTATGTATGAAATCCTTAAAAGGATAAGAGAAGATAAAGATCTTGAAAAGTCGTGGATACTAAAAATAAATATGTAAATGCGTTGGACTTTACAACCTAAGCCTTCTCAAGAGGATGTTCAAAAACTTGCCACAAAGCTGCAAGTAGATCTCTCAATAGCAAGTTTACTTTTACAGCGCAGCATAGATACCTACGATAAGGCAAAATCTTTTTTTAGACCCTCTTTAGAGGAGCTACACGATCCATTCTTAATGCGAGATATGGACAAAGCAGTGACTCGAATCCTGCTTGCAATTGAGCAAGGAGAAAACATACTTGTTTTTGGGGATTACGATGTAGACGGAACAACGAGTGTGGCTCTAGTAAGCTCGTATCTTAAAACTATAACACCTCAAGTGGCTACATATATCCCAGATCGCTACGCAGAAGGTTACGGCGTGTCTTATGCTGGTATAGACTATGCAGCAGATAATGATATAACACTTATCATTGCACTCGATTGTGGAGTAAAAGCGATTGATAAAGTAGCTTACGCCAAAGAAAAGGGAGTAGATTTTATCATTTGTGACCATCACAGACCAGGAGATCAATTACCAGCTGCTGTTGCAATTCTAGACCCAAAAAGAGAGGACTGTCACTATCCATATGACGAGTTATGCGGTTGTGGAGTCGGATTTAAACTCATCAGTGGTATTGCGCTTTCGCGAAAGCAAAATTTACAAGAACTCCATCCCTATCTAGATCTTGTAGCCACAGCCATAGGTGCAGATATTGTACCTATAACAGGTGAAAACAGAATCCTTGCATATTATGGGTTACAAGTGATTAATGAAGCACCTCGTCCAGGGTTTGAAGCGATCATAAAACAAGTAAAAAAGCAAACACTCACCATTACCGATGTGGTTTTTATTATTGCTCCTAGAATCAATGCGGCCGGAAGAATGAAACACGGGAATCACGCAGTAACCCTGCTCACAGAGACAGATTATGATGCGGCCTGCCAGTATGCCATAGAAATTGAACAGTATAATACAGACCGAAAAGAAGCTGATAAGCAAATAACTGAAGAGGCACTAGCCCAAATTAAAGCATATAAAGAAGAAGACAAGAAAACTACGGTTGTTTATCAAGAAGATTGGCACAAGGGCGTTATAGGTATCGTAGCCTCACGACTTACAGAGACCTATTACCGCCCGACCTTAGTTTTTACTAAAAGTGGAGATAAACTTGCAGCTTCAGCGAGATCAGTAAAAGGGTTTGATGTATATAATGCGCTACACGCCTGCGATGAATTTATAGAGCAGTTTGGGGGACACAAGTATGCTGCTGGTCTTACACTTAGAGAGGAGGACTACCCTAAGTTTAAAGCACGATTTGAAGAAGTAGTTTCTCAAACTTGTGATGAACGATTACTAGTCCCAGAGATAAGAATTGATACAGAAATAAATCTAGACCAGATTACGCCTAAATTTTATCGAATTTTGAAACAATTTGCACCCTTTGGGCCTGGGAATATGCGTCCTACCTTTATGACTAAAAATCTCGTAGACACAGGATATGGTAAAAAAGTAGGGGCAGAAGAAACGCACCTTAAAGTCACTGTTGCACAACATGGAAAAGAATCAAGAATAGGCGGGATAGGATTTAACTTAGGAGATAAGCATGAGTTAATCACGAATCAAAAGCCGTTTATGGCAGCCTACTCACTAGACGAAAACGAGTGGAATAATGAAGTGAGTTTACAGTTGCGATTAAAAGATATTAAATAACACTCTTATGAAAGTAAAACATCTTATAGCCATCTACCTTTTTGCCTTTGTCCTTATGATATTAGGAGCTTTATTTAAAATCATGCATTGGCCCTATGGGCCAGAATTGTTAACCATCTCTACGGCAATAAAAACTGTAATTGCTTTACTCGCTATTTATAAAGTCCTCACGACAGATAAGTTTAGGGAGTTTTTAAATATGTAGTTATCGTAAAAAAGAGGTAATTAGATCAACTATTTCTTGGGGTTTTTCCTCCTGGATAAAATGCTTGGCATCTAATAAATGGATATTTTCTTCTTTAATATTGAGGTCATTTGCTAGCGCTTCTTGTTGTGGAGATAGTTTTAAAAATGAATCATTCTTGCCCCAAATAACTGTCGTAGGAATATCTATTTTTTGAATCATAGGCTGGTACTCAGGCAGTGCATTACAAGTTTGTGTAAAAAAGTAGTACATCGCCCTTGTTTTACCTTCTTTCAAAGGCGTTTTATAGCCAGCTATATCATCTTTGTTGAGAGTATTTTCCTGCATTCCAGACTTAAATAATCCTTTGAGCATCATATTTGTGGTAATTCCATTTCTGTAACTCCACATGGCTGTGCGTGCCATAAAACCTGGCTCAAATCGTATAGGTGGGTCAAAACCTTCTTCGTAAATAATACTATTGAGAATAACGAGATTATCTATTTTTTTAGGATCTTGTTCAAGGAGTTCCCAAGTCCATAAGCCGCCCGCGTCGTGCATAACGTGGGTCCAAGAATTAATATTGAGGTGCGCCATCAATTCTAGTAATCGCTGTGCGTGCAACTCTTCAGAATAAATTTCATATCCTTTTGGGGAATCACTGCTTCCAAAGCCTAGCATATCTGGTGCAATTACTCTATATCCTGCATCTACAAGAGGATCTATCATCTTTCTATACAGCCAGCCAGAGGTAGGTACTCCATGGAGAAGCATAATCACTGGGCCTTGACCTTTATCTATATAGGCAATGGTTCCTTCTGAGGAGGAGAACTTTTTCTGGCTTTCGCGAAAGCGATCATAACTCAATTGATCCGGTCTCATTGTGGTAGATTGATAGGGCTTACACGCTCCTAGTAATAGAAGGCATAAGAAGATTAGTAGTGCACGCATAATGTTACTTTAGTCGTTGTTCGTTTTAAAATCTTTCAAAACAAAAGTATTGCCATCATATACTCCGTAGGTATAATGAGTTATCCAGTCTCCCAGATTGAAATAGATACTGTTTTTTCCTACGCTTATTTCCATAGGTAAGTGCCTGTGTCCAAATATAAAATAATCATAATGAGCTGTTTCTAACTTACGTTTTGCATAGGCCGCAAGCCACTCGTTTTCTTCGCCTAAGAAGATGTGATCATCATTTCCGGAGATCATTTTATTTTTTACGGAGAAGTACTGGGCAATTTTCATCCCAATATCGGGATGCCCCCATCGAAAAAGCCATTGAAAAAACCGTCCTTTAAAGACTTTTTTCATTCGCTTATATCCTTTGTCTCCGGGGCCTAAACCATCTCCATGACCTAAAAAGAATTTCTTGTCATTGATCGAAAATACTTGAGGGTCGTGATATACAGGGATGCCTAGTTCGTCTTCAAAATACCCATTCATCCAGAGGTCGTGATTTCCAACAAAAAAGTAAATTTCAATACCATTATCTCTCAATTCTGCTAGTTTTCCAAGGGTTCTTACGAACCCCTTAGGGACTACCGTTCGATACTCAAACCAAAAATCAAAAAGATCACCCATTAAGAAAACGGCGTGTGCATCTTCTTTAATCTGGTTAAGCCAGTTCAAGAATATTTTTTCTCGAGGTCTACTTTCTTCCATAGTAGGAGCCCCCAAGTGATTGTCACTAGAGAAGTATATTTTTTTGCCTTTTGGGAGGGTTATATTCATTTATTCTTGATCTGCCGCGTGCCATTCTGCATAGCTCGTAGCTGTTTCAGACAGTCTTAGGGAATGAAGTTTTATAGTTTCTGGTAATAAGGCCTTTATTTTTGCTGCAAAGTCTATAACCATCATCTCACTAGTGGGTTGATAGTCGACTAATAATACATTATGGCCACGGTTTGCCAGTTCTTTGGCTAGATCTACGTGAGGCGTATTTTTATTAAAAACGGTAGCGTGATCAAATACATCTACTATCTCTCTATTTACAATTTTTTTGAGGTCACCAAAGTCTATAACCATCCCGTATTTTACATGACTAGAATCTGAGATAGGTGTCCCGATTACTGTTACACTCAACTTATAACTGTGGCCGTGTACATTTTTACATTTACCATCATATCCGTAAAGGGCGTGACCCGTTTCAAATGTAAATTGTTTTGTAATCCGAATGTTTGCCATAAAACCGCTTTCGCGCCTGCCTGCCGGTAGGCAGGAAAGCTATTATCTTTTTCTATTTCTCGTTTTATTGTATAAAAATACGATAATAAGCACAAGTGCTAAGATTAAGAATAACCCATTACCGCTTAAAAAATTCATGAAGTCCATAATTGCTATTTTTAATTAATATCCCACTACTTTTCTTACTCTAATAAGTGTTTTGTTAGCCACCTCAGCAGCTTTTTGAGCGCCTATATAAAGTGCATCTTCTATTTCTTTAGGGTGTGCCATATAGTGACTATAACGTTCTCGTTGCTCGCTATAGGTATCTCTTATAAGTTCAAACAAGGTTTGCTTTGCATGGCCATATCCAAAATCTGGGCGTTTATAACTTTCACTAAGCGCGGCAACTTGCTCTGGCGTGGCAAGCAACTTATAAAGGTTAAAGACATTGCAACCTTCGGTTTGCATAGGTTCTTCCATAGGAGTACTGTCTGTTTGTATTCCCATGATTTGCTTGCGTAATTTTTTGTCTGGCTGGAAAATATCAATGATATTTCCTTTAGACTTGGACATTTTTGCTCCGTCTGTGCCAGGCACATACATCGTATTTTCATTGTGACTCGCTTCTGGTAGTACAAAAACGTCTTTACCTGTAGTAGCATGAAAACGGCTCGCGACATCTCTGGTCATCTCAATATGCTGGGCCTGATCTTTTCCAACAGGGACAATCTCTGCATCATATAATAAGATATCTGCCGCCATAAGCATAGGATAGTTAAACAATCCAGCGTTTACATCTTCGAGCCTGTCTGCTTTATCCTTAAAACTATGTGCCAGCGTTAGTCGTTGATATGGAAAAAAGCAACTTAAATACCAGGAGAGTTCTGTTACTTGGGCTATATCACTCTGTCTATAAAAGACAGTCTTTTCTATATCTAGTCCAAAAGCAAGCCAAGTTGCGGCTGTACTGTATGTGTTCTGTCTCAATTGAGCGCCATCTTTTATTTGCGTAAGCGAGTGCATATCTGCAATAAAAAGAAAGGACTCGTTACCTGGAGCGTTGGCCATTTCTATGGCAGGAATAATAGCTCCTAATAGGTTTCCTAAGTGAGGAGTTCCTGTACTCTGGACTCCCGTTAATATTCTAGGCATAAGGTTGTATCTAAAAATACAAAGTTACTTTTTTCTAGGCATAGGATAAGAGTATTTGACTATTTTTGACCTGATGAGTCTCTTTTATAAAATAGGAATCGCATTATGGAGAATATGGTTTTACATCCTTATTCTTGTAATCATACTTGCGCTTTTTCCATTATTAATTATAAGTATCCTTAAAGAGACGTGGTATCCTATGTTTTTTAAGCTTGCGCGTGTATGGGCGCGTACCATTATGTACTGTATGGGACTCTACCCTAAAGTGCAACGAGAAGAGCGTTTTGAGAAAGGCAAGAGTTATATGCTAGTCTCTAATCATACCTCTATGATGGATATTATGTTAATGCTACATATCTCTAAAAACCCTTTTGTATTTGTAGGGAAAGCAGAGCTAGCAAAAATCCCTTTATTCGGTTTTTTCTATAAGCGCACCTGTATACTGGTAGATAGAGGTAATCCTCGAAGCAGAAAGGCCGTTTTTGATGAAGCACAACGCAGGTTAGGCCAAGGTATGGGTATCTGTATTTTTCCAGAAGGAGGTGTGCCTGAAGATATGAGTATTGTATTAGACAGTTTTAAAGATGGTGCTTTTAGGCTCGCTATAGATCACCAGATTCCTATAGCGCCTATGACATTTTATGATACTAAAAAACGCTTTCCATATCTCTTTTTTAAAGGAAGTCCAGGAAGAATGCGAGCAAAAGTACATACATTTATTCCTACAAAAGGAATGACTCAAGATGATAAAAAAGAGTTGAGAGAGAAAACAAGAGAGATTATTCTTGGAGAGTTAGAAAGTGATTTGAGGTAAGGGCGCTTTCGCGAAAGCGTAAACAAACAGCAACTTAATTTATTTAGTAATACTAAGGCTTTATAGTAATGAGAATCCTGCCCTCGCAGGAGTAAAAATGAAAGGCTCCGTAACCAGCGGAGCCTTTCTGTCATCATTGCAAGTTGCAATAATTAACCTAACCAACTAAAAAACTAACCTAACGGTAAGTATTGTCTAGAAGCGATAACTCACCCCTGTATATAACCCTACGTAGTATGGCTTAAAATTACCCACGCTTTCATCAAAAGCATTGAGTTGATATTTAAGTGATGGCTCTACGTTAAGATTTAATTTTTCTGTCATTTTATAATTAAGCCCCAGCCCGATGTTTGTTGTAAAACTTACATCATTTAGACCGTTTGCAGTACCTAAATTACTCTGCAGCCCGTCTTGCGTATTAAGCAATACTTCATTGTTATTTAAGAGTAACGTGCTCACACCTCCTATCACCTGCACACCTAAACGGTTGTCTGATACTACATAAACAGCCTCTACAGGAACTTCTATAAAACCTATACGCTGTTGCAATGACCCGCTTACGGCTTGTGTTATGGCTGTGTTTTCAATAAGGCCATCTCTAATGGCAGAGGCATCGCTCAGTGAATTACTGGAATTATCTGTAATATTAAGCACGCGGGCATTTTCAGAATACGTGATTCCTGGAATGCGTCTAGCATTTGTATTAGGGGTAAATGAAATACCATCAGTATTATAGCTTAGATCTACATTACTCACACCTGTGCGCACTTTAAGTTTTGGACTTACGGCATAGCTAACTTGCACCCCATAACTAAAGTTTACATCTCCCGATTTTGTGTTATCACTAAAAGCTGGATCTAGGCCGCTTCCTCCAAAATCACCATAATACACGGGAGCTGCAATAGCACCTACACCCCAACGTTTTGAATTAGGATTTTCATCCAATAATGCTACAGCTTCACTTTCTTTTTTATCATCTTTAATGCGCTGTGCTTCTTCTACAAGAGACAGTTTTTTGGTGTCATTTTTAACCTCATCCTCAGAAGTATTTTCTTGGGTGGTTTGTGCAATAGTCGTAGTGGGTTTTCTTTGATTTTCTAGTGATTTGTCAATACTTGTTTTGTCAAACCTCTCATTTTGTGTATCCTCTTGAACCTTATTTTGGGCGATGGCATTAGATGCTTCCTCCTGCTTGCTCTTGTTTTTATCAACGTAGTTTAGTTGTTGAGGGTTAACAACAGTATTTCCAGATCCTTTTTGAGCTATTTGGACTCCTGAGAGATTTGTTGGGACCTTATTAGCAAGGGGCTTGCTTGAATTTAGGGATGATATGCTATTGATATTTTGGTTATTCGCGGGGTTGCTTTGAACCACAATAATCCCATCATTGTCTTCGCGGTTTGTTAAATCATTTTGTTCTTGAGAGTTGGTGGTACTTACCTCTTCATTTGAATCAGTAGAAACAATAGAGTTTTCTGTTGTCCCATCGGACGGAGTAGTGAATAATAAAATGCCCGTGGTAAACAGTAATGCAATTACAGCTGCAGCGCCACCTAGCCTCCACCAGAAAGGAATCATCTTGCGATCTTCTTTTTCTTCCTGCTGTGCAGCGGCAATTCGTTTCCAAACGGCATCACTTGGACGCTGTTCGAAATCTTTAAATTTCTCTTGAAACAGTCGGTCTAAATTTTTTTCTTCCTTCATCTACTTGGTTTGAGATTTACGTAAGGGGTTATTTTGTGTAACCTCAATTTTATCTTTTAAAATTTGTCTTGCACGTGCTAAGTTAGACTTAGAAGTGCCGTCAGAAATTTCCAACAATTTAGAAATCTCCTTATGTGAATACCCATCTAGAACATAAAGGTTAAAAACCATTCTATACCTATCAGGTAATTCTTGAATAATACCTAGTAAGAAGTCAAGATTTATACTTTCTTCATCTACCTCAACTAGTACTTCTGGTATATTTTCTTCATTAATTATGTTAAACACGCCTGGTTTTCTATACCGTTGCAAGGCAGTGTTTATAGCAATACGTTTTAACCAACCTTCAAACGAACCTTTATTTTTGTACTGCGCTATTTTATCAAAAATAATCATAAATGAATCTTGCAAAATATCTTCTGCATCTGCATAGCTAGAAGCATATTTTAAACAAACAGAAAAAAGACTCGTAGCATATCGCTTATATAATTCTTCCTGTGCTTTTAGATGCTTTTCTTTGCAATCATTTATGAGTTGGTCTAGACTCAAATTGGCTTTATTGGTTAGTATTTATTCTACAATAGGCACGTCAAATGTTAAAAATGTTGGTTCTCCTGCCTCGTTATTACCCGAGTAAAATTTGAGAGTTACTGTGCCAGCTTCTTCTGGATTAAAGGTTAAAGGAGCAGTACGTAAATCATTCTCTAAATTAGAACACCCGTTATTTTCTTCTACAACTTTATTAATTATAGTGATTTCTCTAATATCGCCATTTTTCTCAATATCAAAACCATCAAAACCGTGGCAGGTAGAAGGCCTCAAATAGGTCACTTCAATGGTTTCCGACTGATTTACCACAAAAGCTTCAGGTATGTCAGAAACACTCTCTACAGCAACAAAGTCAAAGAAGAAATTAGGAGCATCATCAGTACTACAGCTGGACACACACACTAAAATCAATAGAAATTTTACAATATTTTTCATCATCTAGGGGGATAATCTATTCCATAGATGCGTAATATCTCCAAAGGTTGCGTTCTAAAAGGAAAAACCTCCCAGTGGTGGGAGGTTTTTAATTATTCTGCCGCTATTTTAATAGCTTCGTGTATTTTGGTTTCTAGTTCATCCATAAGATCTGGATTGTCTAATAACAATGCTTTTACCGCATCGCGCCCTTGACCTAGTTTTGTGTCTTGGTAAGAGAACCAAGAGCCTGCTTTTTTGATGATTTCGTAGTTCACTCCTATATCAATGATCTCACCTACTTTAGAGATCCCTTGTCCGTACATAATATCAAACTCCGCTGTTCTAAAAGGTGGTGCCACTTTGTTTTTTACCACTTTTACTCGAGTTTTATTTCCTTGCACCTCGGCATTGCTATCTTTTATTTGAGTAGAGCGGCGTATATCGAGTCTTACAGACGCATAGAATTTTAGCGCATTTCCTCCTGTGGTGGTTTCTGGGTTTCCAAACATTACCCCGATCTTTTCTCTTAACTGGTTAATAAAAAACACCGTACAATTGGTCTTGCTTATGGAGCCCGTAAGTTTACGTAGTGCCTGAGACATTAATCTCGCGTGAAGCCCCATTTTAGAATCTCCCATCTCACCTTCAATTTCACTTTTAGGGGTAAGTGCCGCGACAGAATCAATGACAATAATATCAATAGCTCCAGAGCGTATTAAATTGTCTGCAATCTCGAGAGCTTGCTCTCCATTATCAGGTTGTGATATGATAAGGTTTTCGATATCTACATTCAATTTTTCTGCATAGAAACGATCAAAGGCGTGCTCGGCATCAATAAATGCAGCGATTCCTCCTTTTTTCTGTGCTTCTGCTATGGCGTGCAATGTGAGTGTAGTCTTACCAGAAGATTCTGGACCATAGATTTCTATAATTCGGCCTCTAGGATATCCTCCTACGCCTAGGGCAACATCAAGTCCTAAAGAACCTGTAGGGATTGAATCTACCTCTTCTATGGCAGAGTCTCCCATCTTCATTACCGTACCTTTTCCGTAGGTCTTATCTAATTTATCAAGGGTAAGTTGGAGTGCCTTTAATTTGGCATCTTTTTCTTTACTCATTATGCTTTTTTTTGAATGTACAATAGAGTAGTAAAAATAAGCTTTCTTTTAAAGGAGGGCAAGATACGCTTTCGCGAAAGCGTAATACTTTTCAACAACAAAATAGAAACAAAATAAACCTGACGCAACCTTTCAAAATTTTTACGTCTACTTAGTGAGAAGTAGTATTAAATGAGTTATAAATCAATTAAAATAATAAGAATCCGACCTTCAAAGCAACGTCTTATGATGCTGGCGTACCTGCAGAGGTTGGAGGGAGGATAGCTATAATTCTAAACACTTATGAAACAAATAAGTTTTAACTATGAATTAGCCGTTCTAAAAAATGCCCGCAGGAAGATCCTCCGGGCATTTTTTATGTAGGAATATTTAGGAAAGTGTACCTTTGCCTTTTACAATCTTTTAATCTTAAAAAGTATAGCATGCAACTGTACAACAAATTAAGCGCAAAAGAGAGAGCACAACTTATCGAAGAAGCAGGACAGGAACGCCTCACACTCTCTTTTTATCAATATGCCCAAATAGGCAACCCACAACTCTTTAGAGATCATCTTTTTCTTGCTTGGCATCCTATGGAAGCTCTTGGAAGAATTTATGTGGCCAACGAAGGAATAAATGCTCAAATGAGTATCCCTGCAAATAGGTTTGAAGAGTTCAAGAATTTTCTGGACCAAATTAATTTTCTTGAAAATGTACGTCTTAACATTGCTAGAGAGCAAGACAATAAATCTTTTTTAAAATTAAAGGTTAAAGTGCGTAAAAAAATTGTAGCTGATGGACTCGATGACGCCAGTTTTGATGTGACCAATAAAGGAGTACATGTAGATGCGGCTACCTTTAACGACTTAATAGAACAAGAAGATACCGTTCTTGTAGATATGAGAAATCATTATGAGAGCGAGATAGGCCATTTTAAAAACGCGGTTACTCCTGATGTAGATACTTTTAGAGACTCTTTAGACATCATAGAAGAAGATTTAAAAGACCACAAAGAAGATAAAAAGCTCGTAATGTATTGCACTGGAGGAATACGTTGTGAGAAAGCAAGTGCTTATTTTAAACACAAAGGATTTAAACAAGTCTACCAGCTGGAAGGTGGTATTATAGAGTATGCGAGACAGGTGGAAGAAAAGAAGCTCGAGAATAAGTTTAAGGGAAAGAATTTTGTCTTTGATCATCGTCGTGGCGAGCGTATTTCTAATGAAATTATAGCAAATTGTCACCAATGTGGAAAGCCTTGTGATACACATGTAAATTGTGCCAATGAAGCGTGTCATTTGCTCTTTATTCAATGTGAAGAATGTGCCAGTGCTATGGAGAATTGCTGCTCGTTAGAATGTGCAGAAATTGCAGCCTTACCTTATGAGGAACAAAAAGCACTTCGCAGCGGCAAGGGCAATAGTAACAAGATTTTTAAGAAAGGGAGATCTGAAAAACTAAAGTTTAAGTTATAGTTGTTAAGACTGTTTTTAAAAATGAAAAAATTTGTACTATTAAGTATCATAAAACTAACGCTATTAACAATGGTAGCCCAGGAAAATAGTACGACACCAATATCTTTTTCTATAAAATCAGGAGTAAATAATAGTTCAACTAACGGGAATGACTCACAAGGACAAAGATCTGGATATTTAGGCACTGAGGCTTATGGAGGGCTATTTCTTGAAAAAACAGTATCAGAAAACGGTTCTTTTGAAATAGGTGCTCTCATTTCTTGGACAGATATTTATACTTTTCTTGAGACTCCAGTAGTGTATAAATATCATATTTTAAAAAAGTGGCACGTTTTTTCTGGAGTTAGAATAGATTTTCTGTTAAATCCAGAAGAAGATTTAAATCAAAGGGGGTCGGAGGTTATAAATAATATTGGTTTTGGTATTCCGATTGGGGTTCAATATGATATTTCTAATACGTTTTTTGCAGAAACCGTTTATAACTTTGGCTTTACCAAATTGGCTTCAGACAACGTTCTTGATATTTTATTCGCACGAAGAAATACCTTCAGAGTTGGTGTTGGATATAAATTCTAAAATAAATAATTTCCCCAAGTTCATTTCGAGGCTGCCTTATCACTGGCAACCTTTTTTATTTGGTTAATTTTAATGTCTTTTAAGCAAATAAAGTGTAGAAATGCTATCTTTAACTTTCATAGTTTTTTATTAATAAGAAGATGTTAAGCGACGCATTGGCGAGTTTGACTTTATAATATACATATATAATATGGCGTGCGGTAATTGTGGCACAGGTGCAGATGGGCAACCTAAAGGTTGTAAGAATAATGGAACCTGTGGTACCGATGGATGTAATAAACTTACAGTCTTTGACTGGCTTTCTAATATGTCTCTACCAGAAGGTCAAGAACCTTTTAATTACGTAGAGGTCCGATTCAAAAATGGTCGAAAAGGGTATTATAAAAACGCAGATGGACTTACGTTAAGTATAGGAGATATTGTGGCTACCCAAGCACAATCGGGACACGATATAGGGATGGTGACCCTCGCGGGAGAACTTGTGCGCGTACAAATGAAGCGCAAGAAAATAAAGCAAGATACCGAAGAGACTCTTAAAGTGTACAGAAAGGCTTCCCAAAAAGACATAGACATATGGACCAAGGCTCGAGACAAAGAAGAGCCTATGAAGGTCAAGGCAAGACAGATTGCCATAAGGCTCGATTTACAGATGAAAATATCTGATATTGAGTTTCAAGGAGATGGGTCTAAAGCTACTTTTTACTACACGGCAGAAGATCGTGTAGATTTCCGACAGCTCATAAAAGAGTTTGCACAAGAATTTAGAACGCGCATAGAGATGAAGCAAATAGGCCTGCGTCAAGAAGCTTCAAGATTAGGAGGCATCGGATCTTGCGGGAGAGAATTGTGTTGCTCTACTTGGCTTACAGATTTTAGATCTGTAACTACAAGCGCTGCAAGATACCAGCAACTCTCTTTAAACCCACAAAAGCTCGCTGGACAATGTGGTAAATTAAAATGCTGTCTTAATTTTGAGTTAGACTCATATATGGATGCCCTCAAAGCATTCCCAAAGACAGATCAGAAATTGTACACTCAAAAAGGAACCGCTGTTTGCCAGAAGATAGATATCTTTCAAGGGCATCTATGGTATGCCTACGAAGGCGAGTGGATGAACTGGCATAAACTTACCACTACCCATGCAAATGAGATTATCGAGGCAAACAAGGCAAAGAAGCCTGTTGCTAGTCTCGAAGAGTTTGCTGCAGAGTTAGTAGAAGATACTAAAGTAGATTTTGGCAACGTTGTAGGACAAGATAGCTTAACCCGATTTGACAAGCCTAAACAATCAGGACAGAAAAGACGTAATAATCGCAGTCGTAACAAGAAAAAGGCAACCGCAAACCAAAAGCCTCAAGGGCAATCAAAAGGAGGTCGCCCTAATAACAGAAATAAAAATAGGAACCGAAATAAACCAAAACCTAGTGGCAATTCGTAATATAAGTGTACTTGGGTTACTACTGTTCTTATTTCTATCCTGCGATCAAGACAGTGTTTATGACAGGTATCAAACTGTTTCTGGAAACTGGTCTATAGAAGAGCCAGTTATGTTTACAATAGAAGAGCCAGATACAGTCCAAGAGTACGATATGTTTATCACACTTAGAAATAATAATGAGTATCAGTACAATAACCTGTTTTTAATTACAGAGTTAAACTTCCCTAACGGAAAGCAATTTATAGACACGCTGGAGTATGCGATGGCAGCACCAGATGGATCTTGGTTAGGCAAAGGATTTAACGACGTAAAAGAAAGCAAACTGTGGTATCGAGAAGGAGTACGCTTTCGCGAAAGCGGAAACTACACCCTTAACATATCACACGCCGTTCGTAAAAACGGAAACGTACAAGGCGATCAAAAATTAAAAGGAATTACAGAAGTAGGAGTACGTGTAGAGCGCTCAAAAAAATAACATCCATGGCAACAAAATCTCCCCCTAAAAAGAAAAAAGAATCCCCTCAGGATTTTGGGAAATATATAAAATGGTTCTGGAGACTTTTTGTAGGAGGTCTTGCAGCAGTAATTTTACTGTTTTTACTTGCCAGCTGGAATGTCTTTGGAGAGTTGCCTACGTTTGAAGAGTTAGAAAACCCAGAAAGCAATCTTGCGACTAAGATCATGAGTGCAGATGGTGTACAACTAGGAACCTACTTTAATGAGAATAGAACACCTATTAAATATGAAGACTTGCCACAGAACCTAATAGATGCATTAGTAGCTACAGAAGATGAGCGTTATTATGACCACTCTGGAATAGATTTTAAAGGAACAACAAGAGCAATAGCTTACTTAGGACAGCAAGGAGGTGCAAGTACAGTCACGCAACAATTATCTAAACTCTTATTTACGGGACAAGCTGCTCAATCTACTCCAGCACGATTATTTCAAAAAGTAAAGGAATATGTAATAGCGGTTAGGTTAGAACGCCAATATACTAAAGAGGAGATCATGACAATGTATCTCAACAAGCAAGGATTCCTTTTTAATGCTATAGGGATAAGCAGCGCTGCTAGAATTTATTTTAATAAAAATGTACAGGATCTTACTCTAGATGAATCTGCTGTTTTTGTTGCCATGCTTAAAAATCCAAGGCAGTTCAATCCACACCGTAAAATCTCTCGAGAAAAATCCAAGCGTCGTCGTAATCAGGTTTTTAAACAGATGGAAAAGAATGGGATGCTTACTACTGCAGAGAAAGACTCATTACAGGCCTTGCCTATGGTAGTGAGATTCACTCCAGAAGGTCACGCAGACGGCCTTGCCACCTATTTTAGAGAGAACCTAAAGAAATTCATGAAGGATTGGATTAAAAACAATCCTAAAGGAGAAGATAGTGATGGCAATTTAGAATACTACAATATTTATAGAGACGGATTAACTATTACCACCACCATAGACTCTAGAATGCAAAAGGCGGCAGAAGATGCCATGCTTGCCCATATGCCCAGACTGCAAGCAGAGTTTGATAAGCAAAATGAGAAAAACGACATAGCACCTTTTAGAGATATTGAGCCAGAAGATATTGATCGTATTTTTAATAATGCCATCAAGAGTTCTGCAAGGTGGAGAAAGATGAAGTCACAAGGAAAAAGTGAGTCTGATATTAGAAAGTCTTTTGATGTGCCTACAGATATGAGCATCTTTTCTTGGAAGGGTAATATAGACACCACGATGACGCCTAGAGACTCCATACGTTATTATAAGAAATTCTTACGTACAGGTATGATGTCCATGGTACCGCAAACAGGGGAAGTGCGTGCCTGGGTAGGAGGGATTAATATGAATCATTTTCAGTACGATCACGTACAAACAGGTAAACGTCAAGTAGGCTCAACTTTTAAGCCTTTTTTATATGCCACAGCGGTAGATCAATTACGACTTTCACCCTGTGATACGCTCCCTAACACATTATACTGTATTGCAGAGGGTAAACACGGCAATATGAAAGACTGGTGTCCAGATAATTCTAGTGCAAAATATGGAGGAATGGTCACTATGAAAGATGCGTTAGCGCAATCAATAAATACGGTTTCGGCAAGATTAATGGATAAAGTAGGGCCACAACCCGTAATAGAATTGGTAAGAAAATTGGGAGTAGAAGGTGACATTCCACCTGTTCCATCCATCGCATTAGGAACACCAGATTTAAGTTTATACGAAATGGTATCTGCTTATGGTGCTTTTGCAAACCAAGGGGTTTTTGTAGAACCACAAATCGTAAGCACAATTGCAGACAAAAATGGTACGATCCTTTACCAACACGTGCCAAAAACAAGGGATGTCCTAAGTGCAGAGAGTGCCTATGTAACCTTACAACTTATGGAAGGTGTTACAAGATCAGGATCTGGGCAAAGACTACGAACTACTTGGATGGGTAAAAGAGAAGATTATAAGAATGCTGTTACAGGCTATCCTTATGGTTTTACAAATGCTATTGCCGGTAAAACAGGAACAACACAAAACCAGAGTGATGGATGGTTTATGGGTATTGTGCCTAACCTAGTGACAGGGGTTTGGGTAGGAGGAGATGATCGTGCAACGCATTTTCCTAGTTTGCGCTACGGTCAAGGGGCTACGATGGCGCTACCTATGTGGGGATTATACATGAAGGAAGTATATAAAAACAAAGAACTTGGTATATCAGACGAGGAGTTCAAAAAACCTAAAGATCTGTCCATAGAAGTAGATTGTGAGAAATATAAAGGAACAGGCGTTAGCGATGAGCTTCCAGACGAGTTAGATTTCTAACTTGGCTTTAGAACTTTAAAAACCTCTACAATAGTGTAGGGGTTTTTTTATGCTTTCGCGCCTGCCTGCCTGCCGACAGGAAAGCCTCTTCATCCTCTTTTTTTTCGTATTTTTAAAGAGCAAATAGTAAACTATGATAACAAAAAAAGTAGCCGGTGTTCAAGAAGCATTGAATGGAGTAGGTAATGGGATGACGTTAATGCTAGGAGGTTTTGGCTTGAGCGGAATTCCTGAGAACGCCATTGCCGAATTAGTAAGACGCAATGTAAATAAACTTACGTGTATCTCTAACAATGCAGGCGTAGATGATTTTGGACTTGGCTTGCTATTACAAAAACATCAGATCAAAAAGATGATATCTTCGTATGTGGGAGAGAATGCTGAGTTTGAACGACAGATGCTTAGTGGCGAGTTAGAAGTAGAATTAATACCTCAAGGAACATTAGCCGAAAGGTGCAGAGCTGCCCAAGCAGGTTTTCCAGCATTTTACACACCCGCTGGTTACGGGACAGAAGTCGCAGAGGGAAAGGAATCCAGAGAATTTAATGGGAAGATGCATATTCTAGAATGTGCATTTGAGGCAGATTTTGCCTTTGTAAAAGCTTGGAAAGGGGACGAAGCTGGGAACCTCATATTTAAAGGAACCGCTCGTAACTTTAATCCCAATATGTGTGGAGCCGCTAGAATTACTGTTGTAGAGGTAGAAGAACTTGTGCCTGCAGGAACACTAGATCCTAATCAGGTACATATCCCAGGAATATTTGTCCAACGTATTTTTCAAGGAGACAAATATGAAAAACGCATAGAACAACTCACGGTAAGGAAGAGAGAGTAGTTTAGTTAATTCTAAATGATACAAAACTAACATTAAAGTAAACGATTGTGGGAAGAGATTCCCATCTTCGTGGGAATTAAAAATATGGCATTAGATAAAACACAAATAGCACAGCGTATTGCAAAAGAAGTCCAAGACGGATATTATGTTAATCTAGGTATAGGTATCCCTACACTTGTGGCAAATTATGTACGAGAAGATATAGAGGTAGAATTTCAGAGTGAGAATGGTGTTTTAGGAATGGGCCCTTTCCCTTTTGAAGGAGAAGAAGATGCAGATATTATTAATGCAGGAAAGCAAACCATAACAACCTTGCCGGGCGCTAGCTTTTTTGATAGTGCGACCAGTTTTGGCATGATAAGAGGCAAGCACGTAGATCTTACCATTCTAGGAGCAATGGAGGTAGCAGAAAATGGAGACATAGCAAACTGGAAGATACCAGGGAAGATGGTAAAAGGTATGGGAGGAGCGATGGATCTAGTGGCAAGTGCAGAGAACATTATTGTCGCAATGATGCACACTAACAGAGCTGGTGCTTCCAAACTACTTAAAAAGTGCTCTTTACCATTAACAGGTGTAGGATGTGTAAAAAAGATAGTATCCAACCTTGCAGTTCTAGAAGTCACGCCTCAAGGTTTTAAATTACTAGAACGTGCTCCAGGAGTGTCTGTAGAAGAGATTGATAATGCTACAGAGGGAACACTCATTGTTGAGGGAGAAATACCAGAAATGCAATTTTAAGATGACTATTTACGATTTAAAAAAGAATAAGCACCTTTATAGTTATGTAGAAGATAGAACGTATAGTTCTATAGAAGATCGTTTTTTAAGAAACACCTTAAAGGCATTAGATCATCTTCATAAGACAAATGCACTAACCATTAGCTATAAAGATGAAGATGAGGTAGAGACTGTTGATATTATAGATGTATTAATTGCAGACACAGAAAATGATATCAAAATAGGATACAGCAAAGGAAAAAACTTTTACAGTCCAGGGCATAACGCTATTGGTTTTTATGACACCCACGGAGTGTATTTTAGAAAAAATCATAGGAAAAAGTGGTTTTCTAGTAATAAGGGATACAACTCTCCTATGGCAGTCCTGGCTCACGAATTAATACACTGCTATAATGAGTTGTATGAAACAGAAGATTACCACGCCAGAAAGAAAAACACAAGCTCAAGAGGTAAGAAAATAGATCAAGCAGGGCGCGATTTGTCATTTCCTAATCAAGAAGAAGTTTTTGTGATACGAATGACAAATCAAGTTGCAAGAAGATTGGGAGAAGATATACGATCTAACTATGGTCGGTCATATTATGAGGTAGAAGATGTAAGAGACACGAGAAAGAAAGGAAAGAGAAAAAACGGAAGAATCGCACAAATTTTTAAACATTCTACCTCAAAAAATTAGAAGTGACGATTCTCTAGAAATCTACCATTTTTAAATTTCAACGACAAAAAACACTTAAAATTCGATGAAATACACAAAACTTTAACATTTAAACAAAAAAAGTTAAAGAAAATAGTTGTGTAAGTGTAAATTTATAGTACTTTAGCACTCCCCAAATCAAGCAATTGATTTCGACGAAAGGTTAAAAATTCAAGTTAAAGTACATTTAGCCATCGTTCATACCGAATAACTTTGAAACTCATACGAGTGTTTAATGTTATGATTTGTTAGAAAACCGCGGGGGGAGCCCTGCGGTTTTTGTTTTAACCAGTATAAACAACGACAAGATTGCAACATACTAATCCAAAGAGACTCGCAAAGGTTATTGAAAGCTTGAAAACAGGTGCTCATTTTACTTATAACTGCATACGTCTAGCCAGATGCGTATTTCTATTTATGATTTAAGAATAACCCTTTAGGGATGGCCGCTATAAGACTTTTAGTATACTCACTTGCGGGGTTTTCATAAATAGTATCTGCATCACCTATTTCCTTTATTTGTCCACTTTGCATAACCACAAGTTGGTCTGACATGTATTTTACTACAGCTAAGTCGTGCGAAATAAAAATGTAGGTAAATCCAAAATCGTTTTTTAATTCATTAAGAAGATTTAAGACCTGCGCCTGCACAGAAATATCTAGAGCACTTACAGATTCGTCACATATAATTAGCTGAGGCTCTACAGCTATTGTTCTGGCAATCCCAATACGCTGCCTTTGTCCACCACTAAATTGATGAGGATATCTATTGAAATGAGATGTATCCAGCCCTACTCTTTCCATAAGATAGAGTGCTCTTTCTTTCCGTTCTTGAGAGGAACTGTAGAGGCTGTGTACCTTCATAGGCTCCATAATGGCTTGTCCTATTGTGACTCTTGGATTTAAAGAAGCGTACGGATCTTGAAATATAATCTGTATGTCTTTACGAAGCGATCTCAATTTTTTGCCAGAGAGGCCAATAATATTTTGCCCTTTATATAATATGGTACCATGAGTTGCTGGGGTTAATTGCAATATAGCATTACCTAGGGTAGACTTTCCACAGCCAGACTCCCCCACCAGTCCTAGTGTTTCTCCTGGGTAAATAGAAAAAGACACATCCTTTACGGCTTTAACTTCTCGTGTTTTAGTGAAAAGACCAGATTTAGTGATATACGTTTTTTCTACATTGATGATTTCTAAAAGAGGCTTTTGAGCATACAGTGATTTCAATCTTTCAGAACGTTCTTTTGGCTGTTCTACAATTTGTTTTGATCTTTTTTCCAGAAAGTCTGTTATGGTAGGTAATTGTTTTAGTCTCACATCTAGTGAGGGTCTGGCGTTTAGCAATGCTTTTGTATAGGTTTGCTGAGGGTTTGAGAATAATGCTTTCGCGAAAGCATACTCCACCACCTTTCCTTTGTACATAACCAGTACCTTATCTACCACTTCACTCACAAGTGATAGATCGTGACTTATAAATATGATACTCATCCCTGTTTCCTGTTGTAGTTCTTTTAAAAGAAGGAGAATTTCCTTTTGAACCGTTACATCTAAAGCCGTAGTAGGTTCATCGGCTATTAATATTTGAGGCTTACAAGCAATAGCCATTGCAATCATCACACGCTGTTTTTGGCCACCACTAATTTGATGAGGATAAGATGTGAAAATAGCCTCTGGATTTGGGAGCTTTACTTTTTTCAAAAGTGATAGAGCTGTTTTTTTTGCCTCTTTTCTAGATTGCTGAGTATGACACCTAAGAATTTCTACAACCTGAAAACCACATCTAAGTGAGGGATTGAGAGAGCTCATGGGTTCTTGAAAAATCATTGAAATCTCGCTGCCTCTATAGCCACGAAATTCTGTTTCTTTAAGGTCTAGAAGAGATATATTCTTATAAGAAATGTTTCCTGAGATTTCTAGATTTTTCTTATCTAGTAATCCCAAGATGGCTAAAGAGGTGACTGATTTTCCAGATCCAGACTCTCCTACAATACCTAATATTTCATTTTTTTTAAGACAAAAAGAAACGTCTCTTACCGCATGGGTACTTTCACTTCTTTGGATAAAGGAGATGGAGAGATTGTTAATGGTAAGGATATTTGAAGTAGCCATTAGGTAAAAATACCTAAAATATAGGAAGAGAATCTAGTCGTTTGGCACAAAATGGTCTTTGATATTATTTGAATAATTTATCTAAATTTTTAGAAAAGAGAGGGTCATTTGTTTAATGATTATTGGAAACGGTTAAATCTTAATGCTTTGTTAAAATATTTTTGTGTAGTTCATCGAAAAAATTATGAATATGACAGTATTATTTGTTTTTTTATAAAATATTTAATGATAATTCACTCAATTGATTAAAAACCAACTAATATTTAAGTAATTATGAAGAAAATTTACATTTTTGTCATCACGCTGTTAGCGATTGGACAAACGATGACTGCTCAAAATGTACAAAGCCTTGTACAAGAATTTATGGCGAGCAGTGTGGGAGAATCTAATATGAAAGTGCCAGATGTGGCAGAATGGGATATTACTGACATTGTCCCATCTCTTAATCCGACCATTCAACACGTTTACGTACAACAAAAGTATCAAGGAATACCTGTTGAAAATGGTAGATATAAGCTCACTTTAAATAATGGTAGAGTGACTTGGTTTATTAATCAATTTGTTGCTGATATAGAGGAAAAGGCACAAGGGTTACAGACATCTCTTTCACCAGAAGCTGCAATAATGAAAGTAGTAGGTGCGCACAGATTAACCACACCTAAAGCATTAAATGGCACTTCTAGAAATGCAAATTCTTTCATTTACGAAAACTCAGGAATAAGCCTTGAACCTATTACTGTAGATAAGATTTACATGGATATTCAGGGCACACTGAGCTTAGGATGGAAGGTGAGTATCTATCAACTTGATGGACAACATTGGTGGAATGAAGTAGTAGATGCTGCCTCAGGAGAAATCATATTCTCAGATGATTGGGTAGTAAGCTGTAGTTTTGAAGATCCAAATCATAGTGAACACAACCATACAACTAACAACCCTGTAGAAGAGGTAGTTTACGGTCCAATAACAGAAACTACTGCAGCTCCAGAAACTACGTTTGTAGGTGGAGGTTCTTACAATGTATATCCCTTAGGAATAGAGAGTCCTAGTCATGGTAACAGAACCATAGTGACAGATCCTGCAAATGCAACAGCGTCACCTTATGGGTGGCACGATACAAATGGTCAGGCTGGGGCAGAGTTTACCTATACGAGAGGAAATAATGTACTTGCTCAAGAAGATACAAATGGAAATAATGGTAGTGGTATACGACCAGACGGGGGAGCAGCATTAGATTTCAATTTTGGATTAAACTTAAACAATGCGCCATCTACATTTTTACCAGCAGCTACTACAAATTTATTTTACTGGAATAATATTATGCACGATGTATGGTATCAGTACGGATTCAACGAGGCATCCGGTAACTTCCAAGAGAATAATTATGGAAAAGGAGGGACTGGAAGTGATTCTGTAAATGCAGATGCACAGGACGGAAGCGGCACAAACAATGCAAATTTTGCGACTCCACCAGAGGGAGGTAATCCTAGAATGCAGATGTTCTTATTTACCAACCCAACACGTGATGGAGATTTAGATAATGTGATTATAGCTCACGAATATGGGCACGGTATTTCAACTAGACTCGTAGGAGGACCAGCAACAAACGCATTAGGAGGATCTGAACAAATGGGTGAAGGATGGTCTGATTGGTTCGGCCTAGTAATGACTATTCGTCCTGGAGATGATAGAAATACAGCAAGAGGTGTGGGTACCTATGCCATTGGTCAACCTACAACTGGGGCAGGAATTCGCCCGACAAGATATAGTACAGACTTAGCTGTCAATGGAACTGATTATGGAGATATAGGAGGACTCTCTGTACCGCACGGTGTGGGGTACGGTTTTGCAACAATTCTATGGGATATGACTTGGGATTTGATAGATTTAGAGGGTTATGATGCAGATCAATATAATGGTAATGGAGGAAATAATATTGCCATGGCGCTCGTAATAGAAGGTTTAAAAAATACTGCTAACAATCCTGGTTTTGTATCTGGCCGTGACGGAATTCTTCAAGCTGATCAAGATCTTTATGGAGGGCAATACAATTGTCTTATCTGGGATGCTTTTGCTCGACGAGGCGTAGGGGTAGACGCTGTCGAGAATTCTAATGGAGGGACAAATACTAATACAGATCAAATCACCTCTTTTACAAGTGGTTGTACCGCACCACCACCTCCCGCATCTTGTGACACTACAGTAGCTAGTTTTCCTTATTCAGAAGGGTTTGAAAGTACTTTAGGAGCGTGGTCTCAAGACACAGGAGATGATTTAGATTGGACTATTAATTCAGGAGGTACACCTTCTAGTAGTACAGGGCCTTCTGGAGCAAATGAGGGAACTTTCTATATATACCTTGAGGTTTCTGGTAATGGATCTGGATACCCTAATAAAACAGCAATTTTAAATTCACCTTGTTTTAATTTATCTGGAACTAGTGGAGCAGAAGCAAGTTTTAACTATCAAATGACAGGAAATGCAGTAGGAACGGTGCGTCTTGAAGCAAGAGAAGATGGAAGTCAGACTTGGACAGAAATTTGGTCGCAATCTGGCGATCAAGGTGCCGCCTGGCTAAACGCAAATGTAAGTTTAGCAGGATATTCTGGTACTGTACAATTACGTTTTAGAGGAACAAGTGCTGCATCTTGGCAAGGAGATATTGCGATAGATGGATTTGGTATAACTACCACTACGGCTGATACACAGGCGCCTAGTGATCCAACAAATCTTTCTGTAACAGATGTTACGATTTCTACAGTGAGCCTTTCTTGGACAGCAAGTTCAGATAATGTTTCGGTAACCGGATATGATGTTTTCCAAGGGACAAACAACTTGGGTGAAGTAGCGGGAACAACGGCAACCATATCAGGTCTTGCAGAAGGAACGACATACCAATTTAAAGTAAGAGCAAAAGATGCAGCAGGAAATATCTCTGGAGATAGTAATACTGTTTCTGCAACAACAGAAACGACAGCGCCTCCAGGGGGATGTGTAGGAGGGGAGACAGCACCTTATTCAGAAAGCTATGAGGCTAATTTTGGATTATGGACACAAGCCGCAGGAGATGATCTAAATTGGACAAGAGATTCAGGAGGCACACCTTCTAGTAATACAGGACCTTCTAGCGGATCAGACGGATCCTTCTATGTATATGTAGAAGCTTCAGGAAATGGAACTGGTTACCCTAATAAAAGAGCCATATTAAACTCACCTTGTTTTGATTTAAGTGGAGATACAGAAGTGTCATTTGTTTTTGATTACCATATGTTTGGATCTACAGATGGAGGACGTGTAGATTTAGAAGTTAGTACAGACAATGGGGGATCTTGGTCAAGTCTTTGGAATCAGACAGGAAGCCAAGGTAATCAATGGAATACTGTTTCCGTAGACCTTGCTGCTTATGCAGGAAGCGCTATACAATTGCGTTTTAACCGTGTGACAGGAGGAACTTGGCAATCTGACGTTGCTATTGATAATGCACGTTTACAAGCAGGTGGAGATACAGGACCACCATCTGGGTATTGTGCATCTAATGGAAATAATACCAATGATGAATACATCCAAAGAGTACAAATAGGAGGTATTGATAATAGCTCGGGTGCGTCTGCTGGTGGTTACGGAGATTTTACAAATCTATCTACAACCTTAGGAACTTCTAACTCAATAACAATAACTCCAGAGTGGACAGGTACTGTGTATCAAGAAGCATACAGTGTGTGGGTAGACTTTAATAGAGATGGAGATTTTGATGATGCTGGAGAACAAGTGTTTACAAGGGCTGCTACTACAGCAACGCCAATCACAGGTAGCTTTAGTGTACCAGCAGGTGCTTCGCAAGGGGCTACTCGTATGAGAGTTTCTATGAAGTACAATGGAATTCCAACAGCGTGTGAGAGCTTTACCTATGGAGAAGTAGAAGATTATACCGTGATTATAGGTGCTGCTGCTCAAGGATTTGCTGGTGATGATTCTAGTGATCCTATTACAAGACCAACAGCGTCTTTTGACTTTAGAATTTTCCCTAATCCAGTAACAAGAGGACAGCTGTCTATTGATGTTATAGGAGAAGATGCAGAAAGTTATACGATGTATAATATGGTCGGTCAGATTGTTATGAAAGGAGCCTTTAGCAATACGCTTGATGTTTCTAGATTAAAGGCTGGTGTATATATTATAGAAGTAGCGATAGGAAATGAGACACATAACAAACGTTTTGTGAAGAAGTAACTAAACAATAACCAACCAATTGTTTAACCTCTGATACTGTAATGGTATCAGAGGTTTTTTATTGAGTATGCTTTTGCGCCTGCCTGCCGGCAAAGGCAGGAAAGCATACTACACAGAAATCACTTCGTTCTCGTGTAGTAATTCTTCACCTCGCAGTCGCAGTAGGATTTGTGCCACGGCAACAGTGTCTTTTTCACAATATGTAATTATGCGATCTATGTCTCCTTCTTCATAAAAAACAGCACGTACTTGACTTCCGTCTATGTCATCTTTAGGAGAAGGAATCCCTAATATTTTTGTGAGCAGTTTGAGTGAGGTATAATGCTTATAGTCCCCAAATTTCCAAAGATCTAAGGTGTCCAGATGCGGAACTTCCCACGGTTTTTTGCCAAATAGATTGAGTTTGTAGGGCAATTCTATACCGTGTATAATCATCCTACGTGCGATGTAGGGAAAATCAAATTCTTTACCATTGTGGGCACAAAGTAGATGTCTAGATGAGTTAAAGTGGGTTTCTATAAGGTTTTTAAATTCAACAAGCAGTGTTTTTTCTTCACCATAAAAAGAGGTGGCTCTAAACTGTCTTGTTTCTCCTTGATTTTTAAAATAGCCTACAGATATACAAACGATTTTACCAAATTCTGCCCAGATACCAGCACGTTCGTAATAGTCTTCAGGCGTGTACTCATCTTTGCGCAAGTATCTCGTTTTATCAGCGTACAGCGCCTTAAAATCATCGTCTAGATCATTAAAAGAGGCTTGTTGAGGTACGGTTTCAATATCTAAAAACAGGATGTGTTCTAAATGCAGTTTTTTAATCATGACTTACAAATTTATTGGCTCTCCAGCATGGCATACGCTTCTTCTACATAGGTGTAGAAATCAGAAGAAAAGGGTCTTCCATCCCAAGACTCTATAGCGTGTCCTAGTCGTACGATAATCATATTATCTTCTGGAATAGTAATTACATATTGTCCTAAGATGCCGCGCATGGCAAAAATCTCTTTGCCTAAATGATTGCTTAACCAGAAACCATAGCCGTATTCTGGAGATTGTGTAAAACGAGGTTGGATAGACGTAGCCACAAAGGTAGAATCAAGAATTTGTTGTCCGTTCCAAAGACCGTGGTCTTTATAGAGCTTTCCAAAACGAGCAAAATCTCTGGCGTTACTCGAGATACAGCAATAGGCTTTAGCGAGCTTATTATCTTCATCATCTACTTGCCAAAGGGCTTCTTTTTCAAAACCCATAGGTTGCCAGAAGCTCTGAGCGGCGTAGTCTGCCATTTTCATTCCCGTTGCTTTTTCTATTACCATTCCTAAGAGTTGGGTGCTTCCGCTAAGATATTTAAATCGCTCTCCTGGAGATTCTATAATATCCAGACCTAACATCGTTTCGGCTAAGTCATCATCATAATAGGTGCGAGCTGTGATACTAAAGGGACTTGTATAATGTTCTGTCCAGTCTAAACCAGATGCCATAGAAGAGAGGTCACCTACGGTGGTCTTTGCATCTGCAAATTCTTCATAAAAATCACCAAGCGGCTGGTCTAAGCTTTTTATATGTCCCTCTTGTATGGCTTTACCTAGCATGGCGCTTACGATACTTTTTGCCATAGAAAAAGAATTGGTTTGAGAATCCTTACCATAACTATCGGCATAATCTTCATACCAGATGCTATCATTTTTGATGATTAAAAAGGCCACTGTACCCAGCTGATCATTATAGGCTTTGAGTTTTTTTGTAGGCTGTGTTTGATTGTAATTTTTGTGTTCTGGCCAAGGTTGCGGTTGTGTGCTTGGCAGGATTTGCATATTCTCAAAATAGGGGTGATCATCTATATACGCCGTGGTGTGGCCTGTAAGATACACCACGCGCACGCCTTTTAGAATATACTCGTGATCGGTAAGATAGGCGACGGCAACCGCAATAATGATAAGGCTAGCCAGCCCTTTTAAAAAGCCTTTTATGTATTTCATTCGAAAGAATTTATCTAAAGATACTTAAAAAAGCGTGGTTTGTGTTACGGGGCTTTCGTGCTCCAGCAACCATTTTTTGCGATGTAATCCGCCTGCATAACCTGTAAGTGAGCCGTCACTGCCTATTACTCTATGGCATGGAATAATTATAGCTATGGGATTTTTACCATTTGCACTGGCAGCTGCTCTTATGACTTTTGGGTTTCCTAACTGCTTGGCCATATCTAGATAGGTTACTGTTTTCCCAAAAGGAATTTTAGAGAGTTGGCTCCATACTTTTTTTTGAAAATCGGTGCCTTGAGGACTAAGCTTTAAATCAAATGTTGTGCGCTTGCCATCCAAGTATTCTTGTAGTTGTAAGATGGGTTTTTTAAGTTGGTCAGGAATATTTGCAGTAGGCGCTACGGCTTCTTCTAGAAAAACGACGCTGGATAAGCCTTCTAGATTTCCTGTAATTTCAAGAGTTCCTATAGGTGAAGAAATATATGCTATATCACTCATATCTCTAGTAACGATTACCAGCCTACATATTTTGGCACTTCGATATCATTCAGATTTAGATATACGATTAATTGCCCTCTGTGGTGTGTGACGTGGTCTTGAAGTAAATTCAAGATCTGATAGCGAGACTTGGGCCCTGCAAAAAAAGAGACCTCTTTAGAAAGGGATGCTTCTGGGCACGCTTTCGCGAAAGCGTAAACCGCATCAAAACTTTCTTCTAGCGCTTTGATTATAGCCTCTTTGCCTTGAGGAATATTGTTAGCAAGAATACTTCTATCAAAGTTGTTGTCTGTAAAATAGGTATTTCCTAACCATAACATATTGCCGCGTATGTGTAAAAGCTGACTACCAAAATCCATCTGACGCTTAGTAGGTTTAAAGGTATAGGACTCCTCTGGCATGGCCTGTGCAATTTCTATTAGATAAGCTTTTGAGTTTTGCCATTTTTCTAGAAAAGCATCTTTAGGGTTGTCCTGTTGTGCGCTCATTGAGAGAGATATGAGACAGAAAAAGAGGGTAATTTTATTCATTAGGAGCGGTACTATTTTCTTCTAGCAGTCCAAGATCTTTGGCACGTTTTTCCCAGTTTTTACGCGCCAGCGTTTGTAAGTCTGCTACGTTGTCACTTTCGTCCATAATTTCCATACCAAGTAGTGTTTCTATCACATCTTCCATAGTGACTAGGCCACTTACAGATCCGTACTCATCTACCACAAGGGCAATATGGTTGCGGGTAGAAACGAGTTCTTCAAAAAGCGCAGGAATAGGTAAATTTCTACTAGTTACAATGATGGGGCGTTTAATCTGGTCTAGGGTTTTCTCACCATTACCATTTGCCATTTCTTTATAGACCTCTGCTTTAAGAACGAGACCCGTAATGTGGTCGTTATTGCCTTCGTAAACGGGAATTCTTGAGAATCTTAAGGTTTGATTTTCTTCAAAAAACTGGGCGACTGTCTTGCTAGAAGGAGCTGTTTTCATGACTGTGCGCGGTGTCATTACATCTTTTGTGAGCACCTCTTTAAAAGTAAGAAGGTTGGTGAGTATCTTACTTTCTGATTCTTCAAAAACGCCATCATCACTAGCGATTTGCGCCATTGCCGTAAAGTCTTCTCTACTCAATGCGCTCCCGTGATGTCCTTTACCACCTACAAGCTTAGTAAATAGTTGTAGTACCCAAAGAACACCTGTGTACTTTAATAAAAGCACCATTATTTTAAGCGTTTTGGTCGTAAAATTAGCGAGGCCTTTCCAGTAGGTAGCCCCTATAGTTTTAGGAATAATTTCTGAAGCAACAAGGATTAAAAACGTCATAATTCCAGAGACGAGCCCTACAAAGTTTACGCCTAGTACTTCAAAATCCGGATAGAGGTCACCAGCTGCTATACCTACCATAATCGCTCCTACGGTATGTGCTAAGGTATTTAGAGTGAGGATGGCGATAAGGGGTTTATCTACATCGTTTTTGAGTTCTTCAAGGTCTGCGGCATAGGCTTTGCCTTCGTTCTTTTTTACATTTACAAAAGTAGGTGTTACACTAAGTAACACTGCTTCTAGAATAGAACATAAAAAGGAAAAAAATATAGAAACGGTAGCCCAAAGAAGGAGTGCGCCCATAGGTTGTAAAGTTTGTTTAGGTAAAGGTATGCAATTTATTACGCTTTCGCGAAAGCGTGGCTAAGAGCATAGACGGCTTCGCTGAAAGAACATAGAAAATAGATGAAGTGGTAATGCTACAAAGATTTTACTTGCTTCATTCTTCTGCGCAACTCGCGGATACATTTTTTAGCTTCGAACTGGTCAAAATCTGAGGCATGTGTTTTTATTGAATGTGATTTTGTTTTGAGTTCAAATACGGCTTTATCTTTATAATTTCCTGCAAAACCTTCTGCAAATATTAAGTCGATTACTAGCGAAAATATTGAGGTAAACCAGTTGATCCTTTCCTTATTTAAATTAACTTCAAGTATATTAGAGTATTCATAATCACCGTTATATCTTTTGCGGTGATCATCCTCAATTGTGAGGTATTTGTCGTAAAGATAAATGCTGTAATTAGGCTTTGTGCGCAAGATAAACTTCATACTAACTTAATAACTTCACCACATCCTTAGCAAAGTAACTTGCCATCATATGTGCTCCTGCGCGTTTAATAGCTGTTACTTGTTCTAGCATTACTGCATCGTGGTCCAGCCAGCCCTTTGCTGCTGCTGCCTTGAGCATCGCATACTCACCACTTACTTGGTATACCGCAACAGGCACATCTACCGCATCACGTATATCTCGAACAATATCCAGATAGCAAAGCCCTGGTTTTACCATCACAATATCTGCTCCTTCTTCTATATCCATTAGGGTTTCTTTTACCGCTTCGTCACGGTTTGCAAAATCCATCTGGTATGTTTTTTTGTCTTTAGGTACGTCTTTTATATCGGCGGGAGCACTATCTAATGCATCTCTAAAAGGCCCATAAAAAGCTGAGGCATACTTCGCACTATAGCTCAAAATTCCTGTATTATGAAAGCCTTCGTCTTCTAGTAAGGTGCGTATTTCAAAAATACGACCGTCCATCATATCGCTAGGGGCTACCATATCTGCTCCTGCGCGGGCGTGCGATAGTGACATTTCTGCAAGTAGGGCATTGGTATCGTCATTTACGATCTGGCCGTTGCCTACCACACCGTCGTGACCATAACTAGAATACGGGTCTAGAGCGACATCTGTCATCACATACATTTCTGGAACGGCATCTTTAATGGTTTTGATAGCACGTTGCATCAAACCTTCGGGGTTTAGCGCTTCTGTACCTGAATTATCCTTAAGATTATCTGGCACTTTTACAAACAACAACACCGATTTCAAGCCCATTGCCCAGAGTTCTTTGGCCTCTTTGGATAGCAAATCCAAACTCATCCTGTAATAGTTGGGCATACTCGGGATTTCTTCTTTGATACTTTTGCCTTCTACTACAAAAAGGGGCACGATAAAGTCATTGGGTGTAATGACCGTTTCTCGTACGAGTGAGCGTATGGCTTCTGAGGTGCGGAGTCTTCGGTTTCTTTTTAGTGGGTACATCATTTTCAGGTATTAGCTTACAGGAATTTTAAAAAGAGTTATCGTCTTTTTTTTACAATCAAATCTTACTTTATCGAAAAATTTATTCTTTATCTGCTTTAATTGGGTTGGAGTAATATTAAAACTCACATTTGTAATGTACCTGTTTGAAACATTAGAGTAGTCAGATTCGATTTCTTGAGAGTCGGATTGGATTACTAGGTTTTTTTCAGAGGATAAAAATGTTAATTGAGCACCGCTGAAAGTTTTAAACTTGATATTACTAATAATAACTGTTTCCAAAAAAAGATATCCATTCAGTTCATTTGAAATTGTATAGAGCTGACCTTCTTTAGACTCAGCAATTTTGTCTCCAGGTATATTATTTATTATGTTTTCAGTATGGGTATCTACGTGCAATCTTTCCATAGCTCTAATATTTCCTAATGCTGCTAGTATTTTATCTATTTTCTTAAGCATACTAATTTTTAGAATAATTTATTTAATATTTCAAGTTTTCTAAACCCACTCCTTCGGCTCCTTCAAGACTTCAACCAATCGCGCTTCTTCACTGCCTACTTCAGGATGATGGTTATATTTCCATTGTACGTGTGGTGGTAAACTCATTAGGATACTTTCTATACGACCGTTGGTGCGAAGCCCAAATAACGTTCCCTTATCGTGCACCAGGTTAAACTCCACATAACGACCACGGCGTATTTCCTGCCAGTCGCGGTGATTTTTCGCGTAAGCGGTATCTTTTCTTTTCTCCACAATAGGTACATAAGCCTCTAAGAAGCTGTCGCCCACTTCAGTTACAAAATTGTACCAGTCTTGCATAGATCGCTCCTCTGACTGTTTAAGATAATCAAAAAATAAACCGCCTAGACCACGACCTTCACCGCGATGTGCATTGTAAAAATACTCATCACAACGGGCTTTGTATTTAGGATAGAAATCAGGATCGTGCGCAACACAAGCCTTTTTGCAGACCGTATGAAAATGAGTGGCATCTTCATCAAAGAGATAATAAGGAGTAAGATCTTGACCGCCACCAAACCACTGATCTACAATTGCGCCCTCTTGATTGTACATTTCAAAATAGCGCCAGTTTGCGTGAACAGTGGGTACAAAAGGATTTTTAGGGTGAAGTACGAGCGAGAGTCCGCAGGCAAAAAAGTTGGCATCTTTTACCCCAAAATATTGTTGCATGGTTTCAGGTAACTTGCCATGTACTTCTGAGATATTGACACCGCCTTTTTCAAAAACGGCTCCATTTTCTATCACGCGTGTGCGACCGCCACCACCTTCTGGACGCTTCCAGAGGTCTTCTTGAAACTTTGCTTGGCCATCAATGGCTTCCAGTTTAGAAGTGATCTGGTCTTGGAGTTTGTGTATGTAATCTACAAATTGATCTTTCATGGGGTAGCAACCTTTTCTTTAGTAGTTAATAAGTGTACGGTTTGCCTAGTGGCTGCGGTAACCGAGAGAGGCAAAACCAGAATCACACCTAGTATAGGAATTAATAGAAACAACATAAAAATCATACCGTTACCTATGGCTTGACCCCGATTTTTTCTGACAAATTGTACGCTTCTAGAATAGTCCAAATGCCTCTCGAGCGTATAATCCATATTTCCGAAACCAGCATAATAAGACTGGGTTAAAAACAACAATACGGCCGAAAAGAAATTACCGATTATCGGAATAAAATTAAGCAACAGTATGGGCAAAGTAATAAGCAGTTCGACACTAAGATTACGCGTATTAATGCGAATCCCGCGCCACAATTGCTCTTTAAAACTAGTATCCCTATGCTCGTGTGTTTCACCCAAAAGATGACGCTCTATTTTTTCTGAAACAGGACTCATAAAGGGAGCGCTTAGCGCCATAATAATGTGCTTATAGAGTATAAGTCCGATGGCAATAATAAAAAGGCCGCTTACAATTTCGGCAATAATAAAGAAGGCGTGTTTGCCCGTTTCCCAAGGCCATATCTGTTCAATCCAGTGCCCCATATTATCGGCAAATTGCCACACCAAAATCGCAATAAGACTCGCGGTAAGAAAGCTAATGAGTATGGGAATTAAAAAGAAGCTCCATAAACCTAGTTTAGAAATAAGGCTTAAAGAATATCTATACGATTTAAGACCGTTGAGAATACCGTTAATCATCTTCTATATGTGCTAAGATATTAGGAAAAGAGTAGATGGTGTGAAGGGAAGTATGCTTTCGCGAAAGCGGTACCAACACCATAATAAGCTGCACTAACTGTTTTGTGCCTACATCCAGATGTTGCATTGCAAACTCTCTCCCAACGCGATTGTTATGATAATCCATCGCACGAGCAAGCTCTGAATTGGGCGAAAAATCTTCGTGCCAGTCTGTGAGACGTTTTGCCCAAGCTTTGGCTCGTATCACATTAGGAAACCATTTTTTACAGTATTGAATTAAAAGAGCATTCCATAAGGCGTGTCTAAAAGCATTTGCTCTACCATTTTTATGGTGAGCACTGCCAAATTCTTTATCACAAACCGCCACCGTTTTGCGAGTGGCGCGATAGCTAGGAATGGTATACAAAGGATGCCGCAGGCATAAAAGGATTAAGCTACCCAATTTGCTCCAGTTCATTTTTTGTATGGCAGCAATCAGTTTCACTACTCCTTATATTCTTTTACCGCCTCGATAAACGCCCCAGCATTTTCTAACGGAATGTTAGGTAAAATACCGTGACCTAGGTTTACGATGTATTTATCTTTTCCAAAAGCGCTGATCATCTCGTGCACCATTTTTTTGATTTCGCTAGGTGGTGAGAAGAGGCGTGTTGGGTCAAAATTACCTTGTAAGGTGATATTTCCACCAGAAAGGTAACGCGCATTTCTAGGCGAACATGTCCAGTCTACCCCTAAAGCCGAAGCTCCAGACTTTGCCATATCACTTAAAGCAAACCAGCAGCCTTTTCCAAAAGCGATTACAGGAGCATCGTCTTTTAAAGCATCGATAATTTGCTGAATGTATTGCCAAGAAAATGTTTTATAATCATCTGGCGATAGCATGCCGCCCCAACTATCAAAAACTTGCACAGCATTAACTCCAGCCTTCACTTTCTCCTTTAAATAGGCAATCGTGGTATCGGTAATGCGTTGTAATAAGGTATGTGCCGCTTCGGGTTGTGTAAAACAAAACTCCTTTGCTTTATCAAAATTCTTAGAGCCTTGTCCTTGTACACAATAGCATAAAATCGTCCAGGGAGAACCAGCGAATCCAATTAATGGAATCTCATCATTAAGTTTCTCCTTGGTCATTTTAATGGCATCCATCACATACCCTAAGGTATCGTGTATGTCTGGTACGATCACATTATCTAAGTCTTGCATAGAACGAACAGGATTAGGTAACCAAGGACCTACGTTAGGCTTCATTTCTACGTCTATATTCATCGCTTGTGGAATCACCAATATATCAGAAAACAAGATGGCTGCGTCCATTCCATAACGTCGTATGGGTTGTACAGTAATCTCACTTGCAAGTTCTGGTGTCTGGCAACGTGTAAAGAAATCATACTTGGCCTTGATCTCCATAAACTCTGGCAAATATCTACCTGCTTGACGCATCATCCATACTGGTGGGCGATCTACAGTTTCACCTTTTAATGCTCTTAAGAATAGGTCGTTTTTAATCATATGGCTTCTGTGTCATTTCCGCGTAGGCGGAAATCTTATTTTAATATCTTATTAATTTGTCTGTTCGAGCGAGCATTGTCATTGCTTCAAAATCTTTTTTCTTTAAAGGACAAATTTCAATAACTAATCAAGTTGTTTTAAAGTATTACTAGCAAGATTCATTACTTGTTTCCATTTGTCGTTTTCCAGAATATCTGGGACATCCTTGAGTTCTTCCATTGTATTCAAAATACGATTGAATTCAGAATTGAATGTTTTTAAAATATCGAATTCTGATTTACTCCAAATTTCTTTATACCATTCATAATCTTCAGAAAAGAGGTCATCCCATTGGCAAACTAATTCATCTGATATATGAACGAAAGGAACGGCCTTTTTGTAATTTAATTGAGATTTTTCAGAACTTATAATCTGAAAAAAATCAAGGATATTATTTTTTCTATTTTTAGATAGTTCATTCATCTTACATTATTTTTTTTACCACTTTCGCAATCACACTTTCCACAGTGGTGTCGTTTGCAACGATTACTTTATCTGTATATTTTCTAGCTTCATCTGCTGTGGTTTCACCTATGCAAAAAGTATATGTTTGCTGAAAAGCATTCGCTTTCGCGAAAGCATCTATTCCAGAAGGGCTAAAGAATAGGACACCGTCAAATTGTTGGTTAAAGCTCTCTAAATTAAGGGTGGTCTCGTAAGTTATTATTTCATCTAGCGATACTTTTCCCTCTTTTAAAATAGTAGGTAATTCTTCTCTTCGCTGCTTACTACAGAAATACGAAAAATGATCATTTTTATGATTTTTTACTATAAAACGCCCTAATTCTGTCGAATTTTGAGCTGTTTTTTCAATTTTGAGCCCTTTTTTAGAAAAAAGGGCTGCAGTTTTCTGACCCACAATAAAGTACTTGTAGGCGATATCCAAACCAATGGTTTTTTCAAAAAAAACTCTAGCCGCGTTTTGACTCGTAATAACTATATTTTTAATATCCTTGGAGATTTCAAAGGGCAGGGATTTAATGCTGATCGCATCATACTCCACAAATGACACCCCTGCGTTGAGTAATAACTCACGTTGATTAGGAAGTAATTTTTTTGTAGAAAGCACCGTAGGCATTACTTATGTATTTGTCCTTTTATCTCCTTCATTAATCCGCGTCCGCCGTTGTCTAAAAGTTCAAGTGCGCAGTCCGTACCTAGCCCTTCACTATGGTTTACAGAAATTGATCTAGAAACCTCTATTTTGACTTGTCCGTCTAATGAGAATAATACGCCATTAAAATATATGGCGTCTTCTTCTATCGTGGCTAAGGCGCCTATAGGTGCCGTACATCCTCCCTCTAGAACACGTAGGAATTCACGTTCTATGTGTGTACACAGCGCAGAGGGTTCATGGTTAAGTTTCGCGCAAGCGGTTTTGCAAAATTCATCATTTTCTAAGGCTACAATCACCATAGCTCCTTGTGCAGGTGCAGGAATCATCCAGTCTAAGGTTTGGTAGTTCTCTGGAAGTACTTGTATGCGTTCTAGTCCAGCTTTTGCAAAAATAGCACCTGTCCAATTATTGTCTGCTAGCTTTTGAAGACGTGTATTTACATTACCTCGTAAATCTGTTATTATATGATTTGGGTATTTATTGAGCCATTGTGCTTTGCGACGCAGGCTTCCTGTAGCAATGGTACACTTTTTATGATAATCTGTAGCGCCTTTGTGCACTAAAACATCTACTGTTTCAGCCCTTTCCAATACTGCCGCTTGAACAATACCTATAGGTAGTGCAGTAGGTACATCTTTCATACTATGCACAGCAATATCTACGGTGCCGTTAAGCATAGCAACGTCTAGAGTTTTTGTAAAAATACCTGTAATACCTAACTCGTATAGAGGCTTGTCAAGCACCAAATCTCCAGTAGATTTTACAGGAACAAGGGTAGTCGTATAACCGTATGATTCTAATTGGGATTGCACTGTTTTTGCCTGCCATAATGCGAGCTCGCTATCCCTAGTTCCTATCCTAATGACTTTAGTCATTGCTGTTTTTTTCTAATTGGAAAATCGCATTTATAAGATCAATGCTTTGTTGCGATGAGCCATTTGCTTCCCGTAAATGCATAGCAAACCTATTCGTAATTTTCTGGATAAGTCTATCAGAAACCTCAGTTGCTTGAGTCTCATTAAAGTTGGCGGCTTTTTTACGATAATTGGTGAGCTCTAGAGCTTGAATATCAGAAAGCTTTGTTTTTAAAGCGTGAATAGTTGGAGCAAATTTGCGCGTGTCTAACCAAGTGTTGAATTCTGCTTTAATTTCTTGGATGATGCTTTCTGCCTTAGGAATATAGGCTTGACGGCGTTTTAAAGTATCATCTGTCATTTTGGATAGTTGATCCAGATGTATGAGGGTGACGTTTTTTAATTCAGTCACATCACTCGCCACATTTTTAGGAATCGAAAGATCTAAAATAAGTATTGGTTTTGTGCTGTGTATTAGATTTTTGTTGATCGTAGGCTTTTGGGCGCCAGTAGCTACAATAAGCACATCTGTTTGTGCTATTTCACTTTGGATATTTGCATAGTCTTTTACGAGAAGGTTGAACTTGCCCGCGACTTTTTCTGCCGTTGCTTTTGTACGGTTAATGAGGATAATATGATCATTTTTGGTGTGTTTCACCAAGTTTTCACAAGTATTACGTCCTATTTTCCCAGTCCCGAAAAGCAAAATATTTTTTTCGGTCACGTAAGGCACGCGCGCCATTATATATTGCACCGCCGCAAAACTTACTGAAGTCGCCCCGCTTGAAATTTCAGTTTCTGTTTTAATGCGCTTGCTGGCTTGTATTACAGAATTGATAAGGCGTTCCATGTATGGATTTACAAGCCCAATATTCTTGGCATTTTTAAAGCCTACCTTGAGCTGACCAATAATCTCAAAGTCACCTAAAATCTGACTATCAAGACCAGTTCCTACTTTAAATAAATGGTTGATGGCAGCATCTCCTTCATAAACATAGGCCACGTCATCAAACTCTTCTATGGTGCCGTAGGTATGCTTACAAAGAATTTTAATGAATTGAGAAGCGCTAGCAGCAAAGCCATATAATTCTGTACGGTTGCAGGTAGAAATAACGACTAGACCGGTAATGCCTTCTTCTTTTGCTTGGGCAAGAATTGCTTCTTGGGCGGTCGTACTTACAGAAAAATTGCCGCGTATCTCTGCATCGGCTTTTTTGTAGCTAAGACCGATAGCATAGAATTGAGGCAAATGTGTATGTGTACTTTGAGGTTTTGTCATAACCGGTTGCAAAAATATCGCGAAGTACGTCTAAAAAATAACGCTAGCGGTACGAATAGTATCGGAGTGGGTTTTGTTTAAGCATATAAGAGGAGAAATGCACCTAATTGCTTAATTTTACAATGCTTTCGCGAAAGCATAACACACAATTTATTTAGATTTAATCTAAATAAAAACAATAATTGTAAGGTTCATGGAATCAAAAAATGTCGCTATAAGCACAGTAGCAGAAACTTTTATAGAGCAAGGGTTTACTGTACTCACATTTCTTAATGAACAAGAAGAGGTCTATCAATTTGTAAGAGAGGTAGATAGCAATATTATTCAATTTCATTTTTGCTTAAAAGGCAATGCTATTTTTCAGTTCAATAACGGGGCGTATAAACTACCTATGCCAGAGGAGCAATCATTATTATTGTATAACCCTCAGCGAGATTTACCTATGAATTTGGAATTGGCGCCGCATACTTGGGTAGTGTCGATATTAATCTCTATTAAGAAGTTTCATAGTCTTTTTTCGCGTGAGGCGAGCTATATAACTTTCTTAAGTGATGAGAATAAGGACCGTAAATACTATCAAGATGGCGGAATTTCTCCCAGTATGGCAATTGCTCTTAACCAAGTGGTGAACTATAATTTGCATCCTAGTATTAAGGAACTGTATGTAAAGGGTAAGGCGTACGAACTTCTAAGCCTATATTTTAATCGTCCTGCAGATGCAGATGTGGCACAATGCCCATTTCTGGCAGACGAGGATAATGTTACTAAAATTAAAAGGGCCAAAGAAATCGTTATTGCAAGGATGACAGAGCCGCCTACGTTACAGGCGCTTTCTGAAGAAATAGGGCTATCGCTTAACAAGCTTAAAGAAGGTTTTAAGCAGATTTATGGAGACTCAGTGTACAGCTTTCTGTTTGATTACAAGATGGAAGTGGCACGACAATTACTAGAAAGCGGCTCCCACAATGTAAACGAAGTAGGCCTAAAAGTAGGCTATAGTACGGCCAGTCATTTTATTGCAGCTTTTAAAAAGAAATTCGGGACAACTCCTAAGAAGTATTTGATGTCCCTAAGTTGATTTATTGATCGATACCGCTATCACAAACTCTTATCGTTTTTTTAACGAGCATAAGCGCGTAAGGTCTTATTTTTGTGTAGCGAAAAAGAAAAACAAATGAACAAAGGCGTACTACTTGTAAATCTGGGATCTCCAGAAAGTACCAATCCAAAGGACGTAAAAAAATACCTCGGACAGTTTTTGATGGATGAGCGTGTAATTGATGTGCCCTTGTGGGCACGCACACTCCTGGTAAAGGGCATTATTTTAAATACACGACCCAAGCAAAGTGCTAAGGCCTACAGTAAAATATGGTGGGAAGAGGGCTCGCCGCTTATAGTCCTTACAGAACGCTTACGCGAAAAAGTGGCCAACCACACCAAACTTCCGGTAGAAATTGCAATGCGATACGGAAATCCAAGTATAGAGAGCGGACTTCAAAAACTGCACGATCAAGGAATTACAGAGGTGTTCTTAGTGCCTTTGTATCCGCAATATGCAATGGCAACGACAGAGACCATTCTAGTTCTCGCAGAGGAGATAAGAGCAAAGCATTTTCCGGAAATGAAAATCACAGATCTCAAACCATTTTACAACAACACAGAATATATTAAAGTATTAGGAGATTCCATAGCAGAAAGCCTTGACGGGGTAGACCATGAGCACGTATTGTTTTCGTATCACGGCGTTCCAGAGAGACACATACGCAAGAGTGATGTGACAAAAATGCACTGTAAAATAGATGGATCTTGCTGTATGTCTGCCTCTAAAGCCCACGAGTTTTGTTATAGACATCAATGCTATGAAACGACTAGAATGGTAGGACAATATTTGGGATGGGAACCCTTAACGTATTCTACCAGTTTTCAATCGCGTTTAGGCTTTGACCCTTGGTTACAACCTTATACAGATCGCACCATAGAGCGCATGGGTAAAGAAGGTTTTAAGAAAATGGCGATTGCCACACCCGCTTTTGTATCAGACTGTCTAGAAACCCTTGAAGAAATTGCGATGGAAGGTGAAGAAATCTTTCACGAAGCAGGCGGAAAAGACTTTCACACCATCCCTTGTATTAATGACCGTGATGACTGGGCGCGATTACTAGCCAGATGGGCAAATGAGTGGGCTGAGGTCGAAACTAAAGCTATAACCGCCTAGAACCACTATTTGAAAAAAAACTCCACAGCCTTAGGGACAGAACCTATCTCAAAACTCTTGGTTAAGCAAGCAGTGCCAGCCTCTATAGGTATACTAGTAATGTCGCTTAATATGATTGTAGACACCATCTTTGTAGGAAGATGGATTGGTCCTCAGGCTATTTCTGCGATTACGGTGGTGATCCCATTTACGTTTTTTATTGCAGCTATAGGATTAGCGGTTGGGATAGGAGGAAGTTCTGTTTTATCTCGAGCTTTAGGAGCGGGAGATGAAGACAAGGCCTTACGCGTTTTTGGAAATCAGATCACGATTACTGTCCTAGTTTCAGGCACATTAGCGGCTTTAGGACTCATTTTTCAAGACTACTTTATAGAGTTTTTTGGGGCAGATGATTCTTTTAAAGATCTTGCTCTTACCTATTATCGCATTTTATTGTACGGAATTTTGATGCTTGCTTTATGCATGATGGGTAACAATGTTATACGTGCAGAGGGCAAGCCTAAATTTGCAATGTACGCAATGATCTTACCAGCAATTGGTAATATCCTTATGGACTACATTCTTATTAATGTTCTCGATATGGGAATGGAGGGTGCAGCTTGGGCTACTTTCATTAGTTATGCGGTATGTTTTGGTTTTATACTGTGGTTCTTCATTGCAAAAAGTGAACTACGCCTCAAAGCGGAATGCTTTAAGCTCAAAAGGAAAGTAATGAGCGAGATTTCTGGGCTTTCGGCGGTCACACTGGCACGTCAAGGAGTCATTAGCGTTCTTGGAATTTTATTAAATAATGTACTCATCAATTATGGAGATGCCTTAGACGTAGCATCATATGGGATCATAAGTAGGATGCTTATGTTTGCTCTGTTTCCAGTAATAGGAGTTACACAAGGATTTATGCCTATTGCAGGCTACAATTATGGAGCGGAGAAGTATACACGCGTGCGCGAGACTATAAATACCTCCATTAAATATGCAGGGGCGCTAGCCTTACTTATTTTTATCATTATCATGAGTTTTCCAGACTTTTTTGTGTCTATTTTCTTGAGTAATAAAGGAGGAGATACACAAACATTAGCAGATAATGCGCAACTCCTTTCCAGAACTCCTAATGCGCTTAGATGGGTCTTTGCTGCAACCCCTATTATTGTGGTACAACTCATAGGATCTGCCTATTTTCAGGCCATCGGGAAAGCCACCCCAGCGCTATTATTGAGTCTTACAAAGCAAGGGTTTTTCCTTATACCTTTAATTCTAGTTTTACCACCATTACTCGGCGTTTGGGGTGTATGGATTGCCTTTCCTATAGCCGATGTGCTATCGACAGTGGTAACGGGTTATTTTCTCAAAAGGGAAGTCAAGAATAACCTACGTCATTCTGAACTTGTTTCAGAATCACACAAGTAGTTGAGCTCAATGAGTTATAAGACGCTGAAATAGATTTAGCGTGACGAGTGATTTATTTTTATCCTTTCTTGCCGGAAGGCAGGTTCACGACCATTGGGAAGCGGGAAGCTTTAAAGCACAGACACGTTAAAACCTACACAATAATTGAGTACTATTAAAGAAATCACTAAATTTCTTAGCTAGAATCAAAATTCAACCAAAATGAAAACGTTTTTCTCAGTTGCCCTATTGACTATTTGTGCCCTTTTGGGGAATTTCGCGCAAGCGCAAACACCAGATGAGTCTGTTTACGATGCTTTAGAATATCGTTTAATCGGCCCTTTTAGAGGTGGTAGAAGTGCTGCAGTAACCGGAGTGCCTGGAAAACCAGATTTATTTTACATGGGAAGTACTGGTGGTGGTGTATGGCGCACGACTAATGGGGGAAAAGAATGGGAGAATATCTCTGATGGATTTTTTGGAGGAAGTATAGGTGCTGTAGAAGTTTCTAAAAGCGACCCTAATGTGATTTATGTAGGCGGAGGAGAAAAAACATTGAGAGGAAATGTTTCTTCTGGTTACGGAATCTGGAAATCTGTAGATGCCGGAAAGACATGGGAGCAATCGGGACTAAAAAATAGCCGTCACGTACCTCGTTTACGTGTAGATCCTAAAAACTCAGATATTGTATATGCTGGAGTCTTAGGTAATATCTACAAACCTACTCAAGAAAGAGGAGTGTATAAAAGTACTGATGGCGGAAAGACTTGGAGACAAACACTCTTTGCAAATGCAGATGCGGGTGTTGTAGATCTCATTATTGATCCTAATAACTCGCGAGTATTGTATGCCACTACTTGGAATGCTAGACGAACGCCTTATAGTCTAAGTTCTGGAGGCGATGGGTCTGTATTATGGAAAAGTACAGATAGTGGAGAGACGTGGAAAGAGCTGTCGCAAAACGAAGGGTTTGCAAAAGGTATTCTTGGGATTATGGGAATCACGGTTTCTCCTGTAAATAGCAATCGCCTTTATGCGATGGTAGAAAATGAAAAAGAAGGAGGATTATACACTTCTACAGATGCAGGAACCACTTGGAAAAAGATAAATGATGAGCGTAAACTTCGTCAAAGAGCTTGGTATTATACGCGTTTATATGCAGACACAAAAGATGAAAACACCGTGTATGTTTTAAACGTACGTTATCATAAATCTACAGATGGAGGGAAGTCTTTTAGTACCTATAATGCACCTCACGGAGATCATCACGATTTATGGATCGCACCGGAAGATCCTAATCGTATGATTATAGGAGATGATGGAGGTGCGCAGGTAACTTATGATGGAGGGCGTTCTTGGAGTACCTATATGAATCAGCCTACGGCGCAGTTTTATCGCGTCACCACAGATAATGCATTTCCATACCGCATTTATGTCGCTCAGCAGGATAATAGTACGATCCGAATACCGCATAGAACCGAAGGAAGAAGTATATCTGAGGATGATTGGGAGCCTACCGCAGGAGGTGAGAGTGCGCACATCGCGATCGATCCAGAAAATAATGAGATTGTGTACGGAGGAAGTTACGACGGTTTTTTAACTAGAGTAAATCACGAGAAAAACACCGTGCGCTCTATTTCGGTATGGCCAGATAATCCTATGGGACATGGTGTAGAGGATATGAAATATCGCTTCCAATGGAATTTCCCTATCATTTTCTCAAAGCATAACCCTAACCGTATGTATACGTTCTCACAAAGTGTACACGTGACAGAAAATGAAGGGCAGAGTTGGGAAGTAATTAGTGGAGATCTTACTACAAACGATCCAGAAAAAATGAAATCTTCAGGAGGGCCTATTACGCAAGATAATACGAGTGTAGAGTATTACTGTACGATTTTTGCAGCGGCAGAGTCTCCGCTTAAAGAAGGTCTTTTATGGGTAGGAAGTGATGATGGATTGATTCACGTTACACAAAACGGTGGGCAATCGTGGCAAAACGTGACTCCTAAAGGAATGCCTGCCAATATGATGATTAATAGCGTGGAGCCAAGTGCTTTTGAAGAAGGGACTGCCTATGTCGCTGGAACACGATACAAAATGGGAGATTTTGCACCTTATTTGTACAAAACTACAGATTATGGGAAGTCTTGGAAAAAGATCACAAACGGTATTCCGTCAGAACATTTTACGCGAGTGCTTCGCGAAGATCCAAAGAAAAAAGGATTACTCTATGCGGGAACAGAAACAGGAATGTACATGAGTTGGGATGATGGGAAAAACTGGTCCTCTTTCCAGCTTAATTTACCTATTGTACCTATTACAGATCTTACCATTAAGGATAACAACTTAATTGTAGCAACACAAGGGCGTAGTCTTTGGATAATCGATGACCTGGGAATGTTGCATCAGTCTGCTTTCGCGAAAGCAAACAAAAATCACCTCTTTAAGCCAAAAAACACCTACCGTATGGGCGGAGGAGGTCGTTCTGGTAGTCTGACCGAAGGAACCAACCATCCAAGTGGTGTGATGACGTATTTTAACTTGCCTAATTATGACAAGAAAAAAGATTCTGTGAGTCTTACCTACATGACGGTTACTGGAGATACACTTGCGTCATACAATACCAAAGCTGCAGAAAAGAAAAACAAACTAGAAGTAGATAAAGGAGGTAATATGTATGCTTGGAATACCCGTACAGAAGGTGCTGAGCGGTTACCAAAAATGATCCTTTGGTGGGCAAGTCTTGATGGCCCGAAAGCGGTTCCAGGGAATTATAAAGTGGCACTCAATGTAAACGGAGAAGATCAGGTACAGCCCTTTACGATTCTAGCAAATCCTAATGCCGAGGCTACGGTGGCAGATATGCAAAAGCAACACGATTTTATTTCAGATGTAAATAAATCTGTAGATAGGGCGCACCAGAGTATCAAAAAGATACGTAAGATGAATGCGCAGTTAAAAGCTTTTGGAGAACAATATAAAGATGATGCGCGGACGGCAGATTTGCGAGAGAAGGCAAAGACCATGCAAGAGGAATTTGGCAAGATTGAAAAGGAACTCTATCAAACCAAGAATCGTTCCGGACAGGATCCGTTGAACTTCCCTATACGACTTACCAACAAACTAGGACATCTTAATAGTCTCGTAGGCATGGGAGATTTTGGACCTACGGAGCAAGACATAGCCGTAAAAAATGAACTTAAGGCAGCCATTAACAAACAACTTACAGCTTTTGATACGATGCTAGATGCTGAGGTAGCACAGTTTAATAGTGATTTTAACGCGCTAAAGTTGGATTATTTGTTTGTGGAGGGTAATGACTAAACCATGGCACTTTCTTTTATTAGTTTTTTTCTTTTTTTCTTGCGAAAAAACGGGATGTGAGCGTGCTGTGGATGAAATTGAATTTCTTGAAAGTTATCTAAACGCAGATGATGACGTATTCTTTTTGACCAAAGAATTAGAGAAGTCAATAGATTATTTAGAGTCTATTTCAGATATTAATAGTTCTGCAACTGGAAATATTTTTGGAAGTTTTGATATTACAATTGATGATATTGGTAAATGGAAAAAATGGTTAGAAAAGAATTGTAATTGTTAAATTAGGTTTCGATACTATTTTGAAAGCCGCTGCGCTATTTTCAAAATCACTCAACCACCTTTGTAGAAGAACAATCTTAAGTGATCGAGTGATTTTGCTTGAGCAAAATTGTATCGAGATTGCCGGATTTAAAAGATCAAAAACTTATTAATGACTAAAGGCTATATGTACATACTAAGGTGTTTTGATAATTCTTATTATGTGGGCAGCACTAAAGATTTAGAAAGAAGACTACGACAGCATCAAGAAGGTAAAGGCGCTATGTACACAGCAAGAAGGTTGCCTGTAGAGCTCCTGTATTATGAAGAATATTCAAGAATAGACGAGGCTTTTTACAGAGAAAAGCAAGTTCAAGGCTGGAGCCGAAAGAAACGAGAAGCTCTTATGCATGGTGAAGCCTATTTATTACCTAAGCTTGCGAAAAAGATATTTAAATAATAATATGGGCCTTTGTGGTTTCGATACATTTTTGATTCCGCTGTACTTCATCAAAAACACTCAACCACCGTTAACAAAATAAAAATCTTAGGTGATCGAGTGATTTCACGTAAGTGAAATTGTACCGAGATTACCAGCGTTACTATTATCTTTGTCTAATGCTAGACTACTACCTCTATTTTAAATCCCTCCACATCATCTTTATGGTGACTTGGTTCGCAGGCTTGTTTTATATGCCTCGGTTATTTGTGTATCAAGTAGAGGCAAATGAAAAGTCCTCTCCAGATCGAGAGATATTAGGGAAGCAGTTAAGTTTGATGGCTAAACGTCTTTGGAAAATAATTACGGCTCCGTCATTAGTACTCTGCACCCTATTTGCTATACTTATGTTGCACACGCAGCCGTCACTTTTAGAGAATCCTTGGATGCAAATAAAGTTAGGATTTGTGATATTACTATATATCTATCATCATAGGACTTGGAAAATACATAAGCAATTACAATCTGGAATTTTTAAGTATTCCTCTAAGTTTATGCGCATCTGGAACGAAGGGGCTACGATCATATTATTTGCTGTTGTCTTTCTTGCTGTTACGAAGAGCGCGGTCAATTGGATTTGGGGTGTGATAGGCATTATATGTCTTGGGGTATTGCTTATGCTAGGCATTAAATTGTACAAAAAGATTCAAGATAAAAATCCAGAGGCTTAATTAGCACGATATTTGCTAGCTTAGCATTATGCTCACATTTAATAGAAATTCTTTAGGGTCACGCATTTTTACTTCCATGTTTTTACTGGTGGTTATTGCCTTTGCTCTTATTTCTGGAATTACGTATTATCAATACAGGGAGCAAATACGCGATTATAATAAAGAACGACTAGAACGCAAGGAAACCAGTATCAAAAAGGATATTGATCGCACCTTAAAAAGTACTTCCTATGAGCTCATTACAGAGAAAATGGAGTATATCTTCAAGGATGAAATTTTTGAAATTGCTCGTATTCATGGAGAGAATGTAACACTGTACGACTTAAAAGGGGAGCCGCTTATATCCAGTACAGAAAAACTCTTTAATGCCACTCCCTTAGAGCCTATTGCACTCACGTTATTAGATACCATAACAGAGTCAGAAAATAAGCGAATTGTAAAAAGTATTAAATCTGATCCTCCTCAGCAGCTGTCCTACTCCTATGTAAACGACCCGCGTTTTAAGCCGCTTGCTATATTACAAATTCAATATGAAGACACAGATTCTTTTATCAATAAGGAGATGGGAGAACTTCTGTGGCGTATGGGTATTGTGGCGCTTCTGGTTTTTATTACCGCTATTATTCTTGCGTTTTACTTAGCGCGATCTATTACAAATAGATTAAAAACTATAGAAGATAATATTAAACAGACGCAACTAGATAAGCGTAACGAGAAACTAAACACGCAAAGCCTTCCTAACGAGCTGCTCACCTTAGTTTCTGCCTACAACGGGATGATTGATGAGCTAGAAGAGAGCGCTGTACAACTGGCACAGAGCGAGCGCGAGGCTGCCTGGCGAGAGATGGCAAAACAAGTGGCACACGAGATTAAAAACCCGTTAACGCCTATGCGACTTACGGTACAGAGTTTTGAACGTCGTTTTGATCCGCAAGATTCAGAAATTAATCAGAAAATAAAGGAATATAGTAACACACTCATCCAGCAAATAGATACGATGAGTAGTATTGCTTCGGCGTTTAGCAACTTTGCAGACATGCCTGCCCAGCAGAGTGAGATTTTAAATGTGGGCAAAGTGGTAAAACTAGCGCTAGATATTTTTAGGGAACGTAATATTGCTTTCGCGAAAGCAGACCAAGACATCCTTGCAAAATTTGATCGCACCCAGCTCATACGGGTAGTTACTAATCTGGTAAAAAATGCCATTCAGGCTACAAAAAATACAAGTGAGCCTCAAATAATGGTAAGTGTAGATGCTAGTGATACCGTAGTGATCATTGCCGTGATGGATAATGGTATCGGGATAAGTGAAGAGAATAAGCCTAAGATTTTCCAACCAAAATTTACTACTAAAACCAGTGGGATGGGACTGGGTCTAGCAATGGTAAAAAATATAGTAGAAACCTATAGCGGAAGTATTACTTTTGTCTCGCAAGAAGGTAAAGGAACTACTTTTACCGTAACTTTTCCTAGAGAATAGGTTAGGTCGTGTAGAGTGGAATAGCGAGCTCTTTGACGCTTCAATTATTTCCCGTGAAGACGGGAAACTTATAAATGAAAGAACAATTGCGAATGCGTGGATGAGATTTCCGCCTTCGCGCAAATTTAATTGCATGTCATACAACAACATACTATCAGAAAGTCAAAACGGGATTACAACCCTTACAATTAATCGTCCATCTAAGCTTAATGCGCTTAACAAGGTAACTATTGAGGAGTTGCATGACGCTTTCGCGAAAGCAGACCAAGACCCCTCTACCAAAGCAATTATTCTTACCGGATCTGGAGAGAAAGCTTTTGTTGCGGGTGCAGATATTTCTGAATTTGCAGATTTTGATGTGGCAGAAGGAGCAAACTTGGCAAGGCAAGGGCAAGAAATCTTATTTGATTTTGTCGAAAATTTAGGAACTCCCGTAATCGCAGCCGTAAATGGTTTTGCTTTGGGGGGTGGATTAGAACTCGCGATGTCTGCACACTTTAGGATTGCAAGTGACAATGCACGTATGGGATTACCAGAAGTATCACTGGGTGTGATTCCTGGTTACGGAGGCACACAAAGATTACCGCAGTTAATAGGCAAAGGACGTGCGATGGAGATGATTATGACCGCAGGAATGATAGATGCCAATACCGCGTTAGAATACGGATTGATAAACCACCTTGTGGCACAAGAAGAACTTTTACCATTAGCCGAAAAGCTTGCAGGAAAAATAATGCGTAACTCTTCGGTAGCTATTGCTGAAGCGATAGGAGCTGTAAATGCAGGCTATAAAGAAGGAGTAAATGGTTTTGATGCAGAAATAGCTGCTTTTGGAAACTGTTTTGGAACAGAAGATTTTACCGAAGGGACTACGGCCTTTTTAGAAAAGCGAAAGGCGGCTTTTCCAGGAAAGTAATGTATACTCTTATAAAAAAGAAACTATGAAAAATATTTTTATACTACTCGCTGCGGTACTATGTACGGTAACGGTTGCTGCTCAGAAGCTTCCTAAAATAAAGGGTTCTGGAATTGTAGAGTTAAAAGAGGTGTCTATTACAGAGCCATTTAATGCAATTACTATAGATGGGGATATTGATGTAGAGCTAATACAAGGCGATGAGAATGGGTATAGTATTGAGACGGATGATAATCTTATTGAGGTTGTGCAATTTGGAGTGGCAGATAGTACACTGTCTGTCTCATTAACGCATCGTATTACAAAAAAGAAAAAATTTAATGTACTTATTAAAACATCTGATCTCGCTAGAGTAGAGCTACATAATGGAGCACAACTGGAATCTAATAAAAAATTAAATGGTTCTAATTTAAATATTATCGCAGGGAAATCGGCCAAGTTTGATCTAGACATAGATTATACAAACAACATAGTTGTTTCTCTTAATCTTGATGCCTCTGGAAATTTAGAGAGCACAACAAAACGGGCAAAATTTCAATTGAACGATCGATCTTCTTTAAAAGTTTCTGCGATTACAGATAGTTTAAGTATGAATGTGATAGACTACAGTAAGTTAACGATGAGTGGTAGCGCAACAAATGCCCAGATCAACATCAAGGATAATGGCAAGTTGCTGGCGAAAGACGCTTCATTGAATGCTGTAGAAATAAATCTAAAAGACAAAGCAGAGGGAACTGTAAACGTAAAAGAAAACATAACGCTCTATGCTAAAGATACGAGTACCTTACAACTGTATGGTGATGGAAATATTACGGTCTCAGGACTAAAGAATAAGGCTAAGATTTTAAAGAAGGAATGACTAAAACGAGAGTATGAGAATTATCTGTCGGGTAATGATGGTTGCTTTAGGCTTTTTGTCCTGTTCGGCAGACAGAGCTGAGGAAAGGCTAATAGGCAATTGGAGTTATCTAGGATTTCAAAGCGAATTTGAATTTTACCAAGACTCTTTAATTTTTAACGAATGGGGTGTTAAATACATTAATGAATGGAGTGTTCAGGGGTCTGACCTATACCTCAACCCATTAAAAGGAATGGAGAACAAGGCTTTAAAAAGGCAAAAACTAGAGTTTCGGTTAAGCAAAAACAATGACACACTTTTTATTAAAAAGCGAGGTGATAGTTCTTTTGGACCAGCGTTAACAAGAATAAAAGATGCTTTTGACTATCAACTCAAGCGTAACAATCAATCTATTAATCTGCCTATTGATAAGTATTTAGATAAGGAGCCAACATCTTCCTTGGGGTTAGATATTTACGTCGGATATGATAATGAAAATAGAAAAATTAATGTTAAACGTATAGACGGGAAAATTATAAACCTATCTAACATCAAGTTTATTACTTATAACGAATTAGCACTCTCTGGAAAGAACATGCAATCAAAAGTGCACTACAATTTAATTGCGGATAAAAGCATCCAAAAGCCACAATTAGATTCAATTCGAGACTACTTAACGGAAGCGGATATAGGGGATATATTTAGAGTTTATACGAATTCGAATGTTGACTATCACAAGCTATGTTGGAAAGACAGTATAGTTTGGTTTGGCAAAATGGAATAAAAGCTTCTAAGCCTATAGACTTTCATAAACAATCACCTAATTTCTTATAATTCCCATCCCTTGCGATACTCTCTTTTTACCCATGCATTTGCAGCGTCATAATTAGTTACTCTCATATTGGGGCCATCCCATTTGATGGTTCGGCGTCCTGGATACTCATAAGGATCCCAATCGCCTATCTTTTTACCTTTTTTGAGTTGTTTAAACTGGAATGCTTTTATGGCAAGATTCCCCATAAGTACAGACTCCGTTAGTGGACCACCATAAGAAAAAGGTGAGGAAGTAGATTTCCCGTGTATACAAGCTTCTATAAACTCTCCTGCGTGTGAGTGCTCCACGCGGGCGATTGTTTTTGCAGGAGCTTTAAAATCTTTCATTCGCTCGCTAGGGAGCAATCTTGGGTTTCCAGAGTAGGTATTTGTGATCATAATACCATCACTACCATAAAAGATGCTACCGCCGCCATTTCCTCCTGGAGCCTCATTATCTTTTAATTCAGAAGGCAGGTCTGGCATAATACCACCATCATACCAGTTAAGAGAAACATCTCCGTGTTTTTGAGAGTCAAACTTTAAACGTACGATAGAACTAGGTGGGCAAGCCTCTGCATAATCTGCTTCTACAAAGTCTCCAGACCAAATGGTGGTGCAACTAGCTTCTGCCTCATAAGGGAAACCTAGATCCAGTGTTTTAAAAGGAGTTTCCATAATATGACAGCCCATATCACCCATAGCGCCCGTTCCAAAATCCCAAAACCCTCTCCATTTAAAAGGAAGATAATTTTTGTTATACTGTCTATAAGATGCAGGACCTAACCACAAATCCCAGTCTAAGTTATCTGGCACGGGCATTCCCTCAGTAATATGTTTAAAGCCCTGTGGCCATACAGGTCTATTGGTCCAACAGTCTACACGATGCACTTTTCCAATAGTTCCTGCGTCAATCCATTCTTGCGCTTGTCGTATACCTTCACTAGAGGCTCCTTGATTTCCCATTTGGGTGGTTATGCCTTGCTCCTTGGCTACTTGTGCCATTAAACGTGCTTCGTATATGTTATGCGTAAGTGGCTTCTCTACATAGGCATGTTTTTTAGCCTTCATAAAAGGGAGTGCGATAGTGGCGTGCGTATGATCGGGAGTACCCACCATTATGGCGTCTATATCCTTTAGGTGATTGTCATAAATACGTCTAAAATCACGGTATTTGCTAGCTTTAGGATGCATTTTATAACTCGCTTCTCCCATTTTATCATCTACATCGCACAGGGCAACAAATTTTACGTTTCCGTGTTGTGTCATTTCTCTCACAACACCGCCGCCACGGCCCCCTACACCTACACCAGCGATGTATAATGTGTCACTAGGTGCAATGTGATTTCCACCTAGTACGTGACTAGGCACAATAGAAAATGCGGCGCTTGCAGCAGCTGTTTGTTTGATAAAGGATCGACGTTTCATAAGTTGCTATATTTTTACTAAAGTTAAAGATTAACTGGATAAACTAAAAATGAAAAGGGTATGCTTTCGCGAAAGCGTAACCCGTAAACCTCATATTTTAAGATCTTTTACTGAAAATGATATCATATCCTTAGGTATATTTGACTATTGAAAATGATCCATTATGAGTAAGAAGCTATATTCATTGATTTTAGTAGTCTTTCTGATTGCAATACACAACTTGACAGCGCAAACAGTGTTTAGAGGAAAAATTCTAGACGCAACAACACAACAAGGAATTGAAAATGTAAAAATTGGAATTTCTGATCAGGGAGTAGGAGTAGTAACGAATGCAAACGGATCCTTTAATTATAGAAAATACAATCAAACAGTAGGTGCGCAGTCTGAGTTAAAAATTACGGCAAACGGTTATGAAGACCTAGTTTTAGAGGCAGATCAGATAAGAGCTTTTTACAACAAGTCTAGTAAGTTTGTGCTAACACCCGCCACAGATAGCATTTCTCCATTTGTATTTGAGGCACAAAAAAAAGTTGCTATCTTTTGGGATGCATCACTATCTTCTGCAAAGAGAGATGTAAAAAAGGAATGGGATTTTATTGAGACTTATGTATCACAATTCTCATCATTAGACATCACATTTATCGTATTTAGTGACAAGCTTGTCTCTCAAAAAGAGATAACCGTATCTAAAGATATTTCAGCGCTTAAAGCACAAGTAAAAAGCTTAGTGTACCAAGGGGCTACTTCCTATGAAATATTTCCGGAGCTAGATGTAGATGCTGTATTGCTATTTTCTGATGGTAATCCAGTATTAGGAGAGTGGCAAGGAAAAAGAACGATACCTCACTACAGCATTACTTCTTTACCCAGAAGTAATGAGCGATTTTTAAAATCACTCGCACTCTTTACAACAGGGAGTTATGTTAATCTTTCTGCAACCTCCATAGTAGAAGGTATAGAGCAGATTAAAAGTGGTCTTCCATATGCTCCAGACACCTCTCAGAAAATGGAAATGCTTACAGGAAAAGTGACTACAACCTCTGGACCCATACAAGAAGCGAGTATTACCATAAAAGGAGACTTAGAAGAATTTTTTACCAAAGCAGATGGCTCTTTTGCAATACCCGCACAAGAAGGAGATATTCTGCAAATACGGTATTTGGGAATGTACCCTAAAGAGATGCTTGTTCAAGATACAGGGAATCTCGAAGTACAACTTACACCAATAGATCAATTACTGGACGAGGTAGTTCTTGAGGGCAAAAAAGGTCAAAAGAAGAAGCAAATGGACGCAGGTTTTGGTAATAAAAATGAAGATGCCGTAGGGATTTCAATTAATACAATTACCAGTGCAGATATACGTCCTAATGCTCAGTTTTTAGGAGATATAGTGCGCGGGAGATTTGCAGGAGTTACTGTTAATGGATTCGGCAGTGATGCGGTATTTACCATAAGAGGTGGAAACACAAGTGCACCGGCAATTTGGGTAGTAGATGAAGCCATATATAACGAACCTCCTCTTTTTGTAGACCCTCAAAATGTACATAGCATCTCTATTGTAAAATCAATACAAGCAACGTCTAGATATGGAACTGTTGCTTCTGGAGGAGCATTTATTGTAAAAACAAAAGCGTTTGTTTTTCAAGAAAATGATGGTGAGGTAGTAGATCAGGCACTTATAAAGGGCAACGATTATAATGAAAAGGTAGCTCAAATAAACCTAGAGGCGTTAAAACCTAATTACGTAAAACAGGTACAAGCCTTAAATAGCAAAGAGGCTCAATACGAATTATATGAAAATCTAGCAAAGGCAAATACAACAAATGCAACCTTTTTTATTGATATGGCCTTGTTTTTTGAAAAGGCCTATCCAGAAAATGCCCAACTTATAAGATCAAGATTAGCAGAAGTTGCTCAAGGTAATTCTAAGGTGCTGCGTGTGCTTGCTTACCTTTATGAAAATGCTAATGAATATAAAAATGCACTTGCGACCTATGAACGTGTGGCACTTCTCGCTCCAGGAGAAGCCCAGTCGTATAGAGACCTAGCAAATGCTTATAAAGAAACGGGTAATTACGATAAATCCTTGGAGCTATACATAAATATGCTTTCAGAGCAAATACGAGGGGTAAATTTTAAGGATATTGATAAGGCATTAGGTCATGAGTTATTACATCTGGTGGCAAGACATAGAGATAAGATTAACTACGATCGTCTTCCGGAAGAGTGGTTGCTTAATGAATATAGACTTGATCTACGAATGGTAATTGAGTGGTCAGATCGCGAAGCTCCTTTTGAATTTCAATTTGTGAATCCCCAGGATAAATATTTTAAGTGGAATCATACCTTGCTTGATAACAAGGAGCGATTAGAATCTGAAGTAAAATCTGGTTTTCAGTTCGAAGAGTTTGTTATAGATGAAGCGCCTCATGGATTGTGGATCGTAAACATTGAGTATTTAGGCGAAGACAGATATACGATCATTCCACCTTATTTAAAGTATACGATCTATAGAGATTATGGCACAAGTGAAGAGCGCAAAGAAACCATAATCATAAAGCTCACAAAGGACATTGGTAAGGCTCAATTGCACGAATTTTTGTTGTAAAAGCATTTATCTGATTTTTAATAGCGGGTGTATTTTTTATGCTTTCGCGAAAGCGCAATCCGCACTTCTCCCTACTTTAACGCCGTATGCTTTACCAAGGTGCATTACTCTCTGAAAACACTTAAAATGCTGTTAACTAGAGGGATACTTTTATCGGGATTACCTAATTTGTATATTGTTTATAAGAAATTGATGAACAGCATCAAACGACCGAACCTATGAAAAAGTCACTACTTTATTTAGCATTTCTTTTTATTGCTTTTACCTCAAATTCTCAAACTTTATTACGTGGGACTGTGGTAGATTTTGATTCTAATCAACCTATTCCTAACGCAAAAATTGGGATTACGCAGCAGGGGGTGGGAGTCCTTAGTAATAACAAAGGATATTTTTCATATCGCAAATACGATAAAATCTTAGATCGAAATAGCAAGTTGTTAGTAAGTGCCTCTGGTTACAAATCTCTAGAGCTAGATATAAATCAAATAAGGGAGATTTATGATACCTCTGCCAAGATTGCTTTGACCAAGGGTGAAAGTATCACCTCATCTAAAGAAAATGACATACACGTATTTTGGGATGTGTCAGAAGGTATGCTGGGTAGAGATGAAGAAAAAGAGCTCAATTTTTTAGAAAACTATCTGAGACAAAAGGGACGTACCTCGGTAAATTTTGTGGTCTTTAATGACAAGATTCTTTTTTGGAAAAAGGATGAGGTGGTAGATGGAGACATATCACGCTTTCGCGAAAGCATAAAAAACATAGGCAACATAGGTCCTGCAGATTATTCTTTAGTACAGATGGAGGGTGCCAAAGAGGTACTACTCTTCTCAAATGGAAATAACAGTTTAGGATATCTTGATGTACAACAAGACGTGCCAGTAATTATAGCTACAACCAGAGATAAATATAGAGATGAAGCTAGTTTAAAACAGATAGCTCGCTATACTTCTGGCGAATATCTCGCATTAGACAAGCAGGCCACGATGCCCGTTGCACAAAACAAATTAACTAAGGAAAATACAACACAAGTAATTAAAGGATTTGTATCTAGTGAGGGGCAAGCGCTGGTAGGAGCAAAAATTCAACTTAAGGGCACTTTTGATGAGTTTACGACAGACCAAAATGGTCAATTTTCCATACCAGCATCATTAGACGACACCTTAATTTGCTCTTATCTAGGGATGTTTACAAGAGAAGTACTTGTGGATGATACCCAGCTTGTGGTAGACTTGATCCCTAAAAACAATGTGCTGGATGAGGTGGTCATCACTGCCAATAGTGAAAACTTTGTTGTAAATAATAGAGTAATTAAGGGAGAACAAATAGAGGGAGCTCCTGGTGGGATAACTGGGCGAGGCTATTATTACATCACTGCAAAAGATATTGATGTACAAGGCAAGGACATCACAGAGGTTATTAAAGAAAAATTCTCTTCGGCTAAAGTGGTGAACGATGCTTATGGTAATGCCGCCGTTGAGGTTGCAGGCATTACCTATCCTTTTTTTATAGATGGATCTCGTTACTTGGGAGATGCCTTACCCTATTATATCAAGGATAAAGACATCAACTCTATCATAGTAAAAGACGATCCAGATGAGTTAGGGATAAAATATGGTATTATAGAACAGGTAGGATATGCCATTATTGTAACCACAAAACAGGACACAGACCTACAAAACAAATACCGTTACACCGGGCTTGCAAAAGGTAATGACTATAAAGAAACAGTTACTCAGTATAATGACGCCATTATAAGCGCTACAAGCGTTAGGGGAACTATTAAGAGCCTAGGAGAGTCTGTTCAAGGAGCGTCTATCTTGCGTAAGGGTTCATTTACAGAAGCTTTTTCTAATGCTGACGGTTCTTTTGCCATAGAGGCTTCCCCAGGAGATGAGCTGGTTATAAACTATTTAGGGATGTTTCCTAAAACGATAAAGGTGCCAGACTCTATGGAGCTTTCGGTAGATGTAATCCCTAAAAATGATGTATTAGACGAGGTGGTGATTACAGGTGCAAAAGAAGAAATACTTGTAAGTGGCAAAAAAATTTCTGGAAACACACATCCTAGTATTCCTGGAGGGTATACAGCGCTGGGAGATTTTTACATCACCTCAAAAGACATTAGACCTAATGGTTTGACATTAGAGCGAGTTGTAAGAGATAAGTTTAAGGGGGCTATACTAAGCCATACCCCTCGTGGAGAGAAATTGACAATAAGAGGTAAAACACCTCAATATGTGGTAGATGGATTCCTTTTACTTGAAAACGAGCCATTGCCTTTTTATATTTCAGATACTAATATAGAGTCCATAATAGTGAAAGACTCGCCTAACCTCACATCACGTTACAGCATTACGCCTATTGCTGGTCTTGCCATTATCATTACTACAAAAAAAGGGGCAGGAACGTATAAAGCGCCTAGTGCACTGGCAAAAAATAACACCTATCAAGAAGAGGTAGTTACTTCACAAGAAATGCTTGTAAGTAAGAAAGACAATGTAATTACAGGAATAGTTACAAGTTTAGGAAAGCCGTTGAAAGGCGCTACTATTACTGTGGCTGGAAGTATAAACGAGTATCAAAGTGATGTGAGAGGCGCCTTTAAAGTTCCAGCACAAGTGGGAGATGAACTCACCGTGCGGTTTTTAGGGATGTACCCAAAGGGCGTAACAGCAAGGGCAGACGGGAATTTGGTAATTGATTTATTCCCTAAAAACAACTTGTTGGATGAAGTTACAGTATCAGGAGATAATAGCGCTTTAAAGACAGTAAGAACGACAGCTGGTGATAAGAAAGAATCTTCTGTGGGCTATGACCTCAAAACAATTACCCAAGAAGATATTGGATCAAAATATCCAGATTTGGGGTTTGCACTCAATGGTAAATTTGCAAATATTCGTGCTGTTGAGGATCCTTTAAACGGACTTACAGTTGTGGGTAGGGATGGGTCTATGCTTATTATAATAGACGATCAAATTTTTACACCTGATACACCAAGACCTTTTATTTCACCAGATAGAGTAAAATCCATAACAGTTACAAAAGGATTGGCTGGATCCAACCGCTATGGCACTTTAGGAAGAGGAGGGGTGGTAGAGATTCTTACAACCTCATATGCCATTGAAGAAGGTCAAGAACTACAATCTGCACTTATTAAAAATAATAAGTATAAGGAAGAAGACTTAGGGCAACTATATAAAAATGCTGGTGTTACAACAATTACGAATAAAGACAATATCATAAGAGGCGTTGTACGTGCCGAGGGCAAAGTGCTCCAAGGGGCAACGGTCTTATTAAAAGGAACTTTAGACGAAGTTTATACAAATGACAAGGGTATCTTTGAGATTAATGCGCAAGCAGGAGATGTATTGAGAATAAATTACCTCGGGATGTTCCCTAAGGAGATGCCTGTAGAGCTTAGGAAAAGTGATTATATAGTAAATCTTACTTCTAAAAATAATACGTTAGATGAGATCGTAGTACAAGGTGTGCAGCGAGTAGATAACACGATACAAACTGCTTTTGGCAAAGAGACTAAAGACAAAATAGGATATGCCGTTGCCGAAATAAAGGAAGAAGATTTTAATACAGGAGCTACTAGCTTAAGAGATCTTATTACGGGCAGATTTTCTGGGGTTACAGTTACGTATAATGCGTATGAAGGTACTGCTTATAGAATGAGAAGCACAGGATCTATTAATAATGACATTGGACCTCTATGGGTTGTAAATGGAACCCCGTATCAGGAAGAGCCTACCTTTTTAGACGTACAGCAAATAGCTAATATTACCGCTTTAAAGGGACTAAAAGCGGTAAGTAAGTATGGTACCATAGCTAGAGGTGGTGCCTTTGTGATCACAACCAAAAGTAATACGTTTGATGAAAATGGCACTTCCCGGCCACGTTCTGGTTTAATACCAGGTAACAATTATCAAGAAGAAACCATTACAGCAAGCGCCGCAGAGAATGAAGCAGCGTATATCACACGCTTGCGCGAAATACCAAACCCTAACGATCAATTTGCTGCGTATCAACAAATGGCAAGAACACAAGAATTATCGCTAGAATTCTACAGTGATGTGGTACGTTACTTCCAGAAAAATAATCTAGATAATGCAGATAAAGCGCGATCAGATCTCGCTTACATCGCTCGTAATAATACAAAAGCTTTGCGTACGCTAGCCTATTTGTATGAAGAGGCAGAAGATTATAAAAAAATGCTTCAGACTTATGAGCGCGTGCTTACTATAGCACCCCAAGAGTCGCAATCATATCGTGATATGGCAAACGCATTAGTCGTAAACAAGGAATATAATAAGGCATTAGAAATGTATCGAAATATGCTTGGAGAACGTGTAAAGGGAGTTAATTTCTCTGGCATAGAACCTGTTTTAAAGACCGAGTTAAGCCGTTTGGTTCAGTTGTACAAGGATAAAATTGAGTTTGAGAGACTGCCTAATGAGTGGTTACGAGCAGATTTTAAACAAGATGTACGAATGGTCATAGAGTGGACAGACGCCTCCGTACCGTTTGAATTTCAGTTTGTAAATCCAGAGAAGAAATTCTTTAAATGGATGCACACGCTAGAAGATAACAGAGACCGCTTAAACCAAGAATTAAAAGAAGGCTTCCAAATGGAAGAGTTCATTATAGACGATGCTCCACAAGGCGAGTGGATCATTAATGTACAATACTTGGGAGAAGATAGCGACTATGTATTACCACCCTTCTTAAAATACACGATTTATAGAAATTATGGAACAGCAAACGAGACAAAACAGACCAGAATACTAAAAATATTTAAGCAGTCTAAGAAAGTGACTTTGGGTAAAATAGAGATCTAAATTACAAATGGTAAATATATCTTAAAATCACGTTAATCTTGTTTTAAACAGTAACGAAGCAAGGGTAATTACGTCCTATTTTTGGAGTTAAATCAATCAAGTCATGAATAAATTTATTTTTCTTTTTCTAACAGCACTGTTATGCACAAACATTCAAGCGCAAACTGTTCTGAGAGGAGTCGTAAAGGACGAAGCTTCAAATACAGCTATCACCGGAGCTAAAGTGAGCATTTCTGATCAAGGTGCTGGAGTGTTGTCTAATAAGGAGGGGCGCTTTGTTTACAGAAAGTATGAGGAAGTACTAGATAAAGAGAGTATACTTACAATCACAGCTCCAGGTTATAAAACACTTACCCTACCTGTAGATCAAATACGTGAGATGTTTAATATGCAGGCTACTTTTAAACTTACCCCAGGTGAGGAAAAGCAATTACAAAAGGGGAGTACAATCGGAGTCCTTTGGGATGTGTCTAAGAATATGACTGGGCGTAATTCAGAAAAAGAATTAGACTTTTTATCAACGCAATTACGGGAGCAGGGTACTGTAGAAGTTCAATTTTACGTCTTTAATGACAAGCTTATATATCAAAATAAAACTACGGTAAGAGATGGAGATATTTCTATCTTTCGCGAAAGCTTAAAAGGAATTAAAAATGATGGCCTGAGCAATTATAAAATTCTCAACCTAGACGACTTGGGAAAAATATATCTTTTTTCTAACGCACAACCTACCTTCGGATTTTTAGATATCCATAGGGGTACTGTGGTAGATGTAATCACTAGTAAACCTAATGTTTCAGGCACAGACGATATTGCAGACCTAGTGACCTTTAGTGAGGGTAACTATTACGACCTTGCTGTAGGAACTGCACCGGTTAATCTAGACCAGTTAGTAATGACTACAAATTCAAATAAAGTTTCTGGTAAAATAGTCTCCAGCGGGAGACCATTGCAAACAGCGACCATATCCATAAAAGGAAATTTTGATGAGTTTTACTCAGATGCAAATGGAATCTATGAAATTCCTGCAGAACAGGGAGATATTATAGAAGTACGTTACTTAGGAATGTACCCAAAGTCAGCTGTTGTAGAAGAATCAAACACAATAAATTTTGAGCTTATTCCAGAAAACGAAGAATTAGAAGAAGTGTTTCTTTCCGGAAAGAAAAAAGCAGATGATAATACCATTACTACTGGTTATGGTAAAGAGAATAAAGATAAAATAGGGTACGCGGTAGATGAGATTACGAGTGACGAGTTTAACGATGGGGCAACGAGTCTTAGAGATTTAATTACAGGCCGTTTTTCTAGTGTTACAGTGAGTTATAATGCCTACGAAGGAGAATCTTACAGAATTAGAGGAGGCTCTGGATCTATAAATGATGACGTAGGACCATTGTGGGTTGTAGATGGAACTCCATATGCAGAATTGCCGACTTTTATTGATGTGCAGCAAATAGCATCGATCTCAATTTTAAAATCTCTTAGTGCAACAAATCGTTATGGTACTTTGGCAAGAGGAGGCGCATTTATTATTACCACGAAAGCGCTCGCTAGAGGAAACGATCTACAAGCAGAAAAAGTGAATACAGCCTTAGTAAAAGGAAATGATTATACAGATGTAAATAGCGCAACAATTAGGGAAGAAGAACATCCTTTAATGAAAAAGCTAAGGGAAGAAACTACTACAAACAAACAGTATGAACTGTTTAATAGACTTACAAAAGGACGTGATGTCTCTTTAGAGTTTTATGCAGATGCAGTGGTATACTTCCAAGAAAAGGATAAAACTGTTGCAAAAAAGATACTATCAGATTTTGCCTATGTGGCGCGCAATAGTCCCAAAGCATTAAGAACATTAGCCTATTTGTACGAAGAATCTGGTGATGTACAACAAGCTTTTATAACGTACAAGCGTATTCTTAAGATTGCACCCCAAGAAGCACAGTCCTACAGAGACATGGCCAATGCCTATAAAAATGTAGGAGAGTACAATAAATCTTTAGAATTGTATATAAATATGCTAGGGGAGCGCATTAAAGGGATAGATTTTTCCGGAATAGAACCTGTGTTAAAAACAGAGCTTATGCATTTAGCAAAGCGATATAAAGATAAAATAGAATTCTCAAGATTACCTAATGAATGGTTAACAACAAGCTTTAAGCAAGACATGCGTATGGTAATTGAATGGTCGGACAAGACTGTGCCTTTTGAGTTTCAGTTTGTAAACCCATCAAAGAAATACTATAAGTGGAAACACACCCTGGAAGAGAATAGAGAGCGTCTTGAAGATGAAAAAAGTCAAGGCTTCCAGATAGAAGAGTTTATCATAGACGATGCTCCTTCTGGAGAGTGGGTAGTTAATGTAGAATACCTTGGACAACAAGATAACTATAAGTTGCCACCTTTTTTAAAGTATACACTTTACCGTAATTATGGAACTAAGAGTGAAACTAAGGAAGTGCGTGTGATTAAATTATTTAGACAAACGGAAAAAGTTACGCTAGCTAAGCTGGTTATTTAGACCTCTCCCTCCCACTCCGCATAAAATTGATCTAAAAACGCTACCATATATTGGTGGCGTTTTTGGGCTAATCTCTTGCCTGTTTTTGTATTCATTCTATCCTTAAGGAGGAGAAGTTTTTCATAAAAATGATTAATCGTGGGTGCGGTAGAGGCTTTATATTCTTCTGGAGTCATATCTAGTTGAGGCGTAATGCTGGGATCGTATATTTTCCTGTTTTTAAAACCACCATAATTAAATGTGCGTGCAATCCCAATGGCACCGAGCGCGTCCAACCGATCTGCATCTTGCACTACATCTAGTTCTAGGGATGAAAACGCTTGTTTTTTATTACCACCCTTAAAAGAAATATTTTTTATGATTTGAAGCACATGTTCTATTACGGCGCTATCCACATTATGCCTAAGCAAAAATTCTGATGCCATACGAGGTCCTACAGACTCATCACCTTGGTAAAATTTTGAATCGGCGATATCGTGTAGGAGGGCTCCTAAGGCTATAATAGTAGTATCTACATCTTCGCCCTTAGCAATAAGGAGCGCATTTTTATACACTCGTTCTACATGAAACCAGTCGTGTCCTCCCTCGGCATTTTCTAAGGTAGCTTTCGCGAAAGCAATTGTTTTCTCAATGATAGGATTTTCCATTATTTTCTTCGTTCTCGTATTTCTGAAAAATCTGCTAAGATGATCCCCTCTACTTCTTTAATTAACTCTATGACGGGTTTGTTAGATACAGGTATGGGTTTATGGACCTTATGTTTCATATGTACTCCAATATTCATAGGGAAACCACCCCATCGGTTGAGTTTCCAAGAATTATTAATTGTTATAGGTACCACTAAGGCATTAGGCATCGCTTCAAATAAGGTTTTAAGACCAGCTGTGGCAAATCGCATAGGGATACCATCTTTGCTTCTGGTGCCCTCTGCAAAAATCACGACAGACCTATGGTGCTTATTGAGATATTGAGTGAGATCCTTAATGGCCTGTACCGCCTGTACTTTATCTCTTCTATCAATAAGTACAGAACCTCCATTCTTAAGATTATAAGATATACTTGGTATCCCTTTGCCCAATTCTTTTTTACTTATAAACTTAGGATGTAACTTTCTTAGATACCATATAATAGGAGGAATGTCGTACGTGCCTTGATGGTTAGAAACAATAATACAAGGTTGCTCCAGCTCTATAGCATGAGGATTGTCAAAAGAAAATCGAGTACCTAAAATATTGAGACATCGCAACAAGAAAAAATTAAGAATATCCACACTTTTCTTATGCGCTTGATAGCCAAAAATCCTTAAACAAAGTACTTGTATGGGATGGAAGATCACCAATGTTGCCCCAAAAAAGAGGTAATAGATAATCGTAAGTGGATAGGCTACTAATTTTTTCATAGTGGTACGCTTTCGCGAAAGCATAAAAATATAAAACTTACTTCATATGAGTTAGCGAGATATCGCAATCACCTCTCCATCTCCAATCACAAAAACGGCATCTTCTTTGGAGGGCTCCAGAATATAAAGCCCAGTAAATGAGCCAAAGGCTGGCAGTATAAGCTGTAAAGGTTGTTTAAAAAAGCAAGGCAACCGCAAACGCTGCTTTCCTGATCCTTGCAAGATAACACCAGGATGAATATGCCCGCAAAAGTTAAAGTAGCCTTCGCGATCTTCTGGCTCATGAGTAAGTAAGAAAGTATCAATCACTCGCTCGCTATAGAGTTCAAAACCAAGTTCTTTAAACCGCAGCGGGTTGATAATATCGTGATTACCCGTAACAAGGCTTAAGGAAACTTTTTTTGATCGTACCCATTGCTCAAAAAGTATCCACTCTGTGTTGATATGTGAGTGAAATAAGTCTCCTAAAAAACAAATTTCTGTTGCGTCAAACTCGCTTAAAACACGGTCAAGTTGTTCAAAATTCTTTGTGATTACTTGCTGAGGTACAGCACTACCGTGTTTTCTAAAGTGAGCAACCTTACCTAGATGCACATCTGCAATTAGAAGTAGTTGTTTTTCACTCCAGAAGATAGCTCCAGAGGGGTGAAGTTTAAAATTTTGATTATTAATTGAGATGTTTTGCACGAGGTAAAAATACAAAAGCTTAACGCCCTTTTTTTAGCAACTTGGCTGTCATTTTTTTAATTCGATCTGCCAGTTTTTCAGAACTTAATTTTTCGCGTAAGCGGTCAGTAATGATTGGAAAACTTAGCGGTGTAGGCTGCTCACAATCCATCCACACGATCTCTTGTGTCGCGATACGCTCTAAGGCTTGTTGCAACCTCCCTTCTTCTAACTGGTGTTCAAATGTTTCCGTAAATGCCTGTTGAAACAATAAATTATCAGGCTCAAAATCTCGAAAAACTTCAAAAAATAAACTACTACTACTTTGCAAGTGCTTTACTTTTAACTGCTTATTGGGATAGCCAGTAAAAACTAAGCCAGAAATTACAGCAATATCTCTAAACTTGCGTCGTGCCATTTCTGTCGCGTTGAGACTTTTTTGCAAGTCGGCGTGCATATACGAAGTCGTAAAAAGGTCATTATCGAGCACCTCTTGCATATCTATAGGTTGGTCTGAGAGTAGTTCAAAACCATAATCATTAAAAGCTAGTGAGAACGTAATGGGTGTGAGCAAACTAATACGATATCCTAATAAACTACCCATTGCTTCATGCACAAAGCGACCCTCAAAAGGATAAAAAAGATGGTGATACCCTTCTCGCGTTTTAAAAGTTTCTATAAGTAATTGATGGTCACTAGGGATGATGCTCTCTAGCTTTTGTTGTCTAAAAATATGTTCTAGTGCGTTAATTTCTGTACTACGCTTTCGGCTTAGCATATTACCTGTATACAGTTCTTCTCTAAGCAATTGAGACATCTGGCTACTCAAGGTTAACCTACCACCCATCCAAGCGGGAACCTTGTTGGTCTTTTTAGAGCTATTTTGCACGTGTACGTGCATATCTTTAATACGTATAAATTCTAAGTTCCTTCCGGCGAACGTAAACACATCACCGCGGGTAAGCTTACTTATAAAATACTCTTCAACCATCCCGATATACCCTCCTTTTTGATATTTCACCACCAGATCTGCGTCGCTCACTATGGTTCCTATTTGCATGCGGTGACGCATAGCGACCATCCTACTATTTACTTTAAAAAGTCCGTTTTCTAGAACTTCCACTTTTTTATATTCGTCATAAGCTTGTAATGATTGCGCACCTATCGTAATAAAGTTGAGCATCCATTGCCACCGATCCCTTGTGATGGTTTGAAAGCAAAAGGTACCCTGTACTTCTGGATATATCTCGTCTGGCATAAACCCATCAGAAACCGCAAGGGTGACAAGATATTGTATAAGCACATCCCAACTATTAAGATATGGAATGCGATCTTCTACCGTTTGCTCTTTGACCGCTCTTTGCAATGCAGAAGCTTCTACCAGCTCGATCGCGTGTGTAGGTAAAAAATAGATCACGCTTTCTTTTCCTGGGCTATGGCCAGATCTGCCTGCTCGTTGCATAAAACGTGCAATGCCTTTGGGTCCACCTATCTGGATAATGGTTTCTACAGGAGCAAAATCTACTCCCAGATCAAGGCTAGAGGTGCAAACCACGGCTTTTAAAGATTCATTACGTATGGCGCTTTCTACCCAATTGCGAGTTTCCTTGTTAATACTACCGTGATGCATGGCAATTTCTCCTGCAAGTTCGGGATGGGCAGCAAGTATTTTTTGAAACCAAATTTCACACTGGCTTCTTGTATTTGTAAAAAGTAGTGTTGTTTTACTGGCTTTAATAATAGGGATCACTTCTTCTAGCAAATGCAGGCCTAGATGACCTCGCCATGGAAAGGTTTCCATCTGCTCTGGAATGATCGATTGCACCCTAATTTTCTTATTGATTGTCGCTTTGATGGTTACGCTTTCGCGAAAACTCTCACTCTCAGGTCCCAGCAATACCTCTCTCGCCTGCTCCAAGTTTCCAATAGTAGCGCTTATGCCCCAAATACGGATTGTCTCACTTATAGTTTTGAGTCTGCTTAAGGCAAGTTCTAATTGCACTCCTCTTTTAGAACCCAATAATTCGTGCCACTCATCTACTACGACAGCGGAGCAGTCTTTAAACGTTTTATCATACCCTTTTGAAGCTAGTAAGAGCATTAAACTTTCGGGCGTTGTGATGAGAAGATCTGGCATTTGCTTTTTCATCCTAGCCCGTTCTTTTTGGGAGGTATCTCCAGTACGAATGCCTACGGTCATGGGTAGCTCAAGATCCTCAATAATACGTTGGGCAGAGAGCTCAATCTCGTTAGACAGTGCTCGTAATGGAGTAATCCAAATCGCTTTTAAGCCTTTTTTATGTGTCTTTTTAAAATCGGGATTATTCTTGATATAATTCAACACAATGGGAAACCAGAGCGCATATGTTTTTCCGCTACCTGTAGGAGCGTTAAGCAACCCATTTTTGCCCGCAAGAAAAGCCTTCCAAGTCTTGCGTTGGAAAGGAAAAGGCTTCCAATTTTGGGATTGGAACCAATCTTCGGCGATTTGTATTAGATCTATTTGATTCACTTGGGTATCATAGCTTTCAGATCAGAAAGGCTATTTGCTTCTTCCATTTTTTTATCCTGTCGCCATCTTAAAATACGTGGAAAACGTGTGGCAATACCACTTTTGTGTCGTTTTGAAAGTGCTATGCCCTCAAAGGCTATCTCAAATACATGGTGTGGAGTCACACTACGCACAGGACCAAATCGTTCTAAGGTATTTTTCTTTATCCAAGCGTCTACTTGTTTAAACTCCTTGTCTGTAAGTCCTGAGTATGCTTTTGCAAAAGTAATTAGCTCGGTTCGATCGTCATTCCATAGACCAAAGGTGTAATCTGTAAAAAGATTACTACGCCTTCCGTGACCGCGCATAGCGTAGGTAAGTACCGCGTCTATGGTAAGAGGGTCTACTTTCCATTTCCACCAATCGCCTTTTTTACGACCCACACCATATGATGATTCTTTATGTTTTATCATCAAGCCTTCTGAGCGCATTTCTCGGCTTCGGCCTCTCTCTGTCGCCATATCATTCCAGTTATTGAATTCCATCGTTGCTGAAATGTAAAAGGGGAGATTATTATATGACATATTGCGATATAACGATTGTAATAGTGCTCTTCTTTTCGCGAAAGCGTACTCGCGCACATCTTTTCCTTCCCATTCTAGAATATCATACGCTTTGACAATAACAGGTGTAGTTTCCAGCATTTTCTTGCTCACCGTCTTCCGACCGATGCGTGTTTGAAGCTCATTAAAACTTCCTATCTGGCCATTGGGAAACGGTAAAAGCTCACCATCTATAACGGTGCCATTAGGGATATGATCCTTTAAAATATGTAGTTCAGGATACTTATCTGTTACGAGTTCTTCACCGCGGCTCCAGATAAAAATATCGTCATTGCGAATAATGGTTTGAGATCGTATTCCGTCCCATTTATGCTCTGCGAGGTAGTTGGATACATCTCCCAATTCTGAAGGTTCTCCCTCTACAGCATAGGCAAGATAAAATGGGTATGGACGTGAATGTTTCTGGCTCTCATCTTTCTCAATAACAAGATCGTGAAAAGAGACGGTAGCAGGATCCCAATTACCCATTAATTTGTAAGCAAGGACATCTTCTTCTATTCCAGTAGCCTTGGACAATGCTCGGGTCATTAATTTCTGACTTACGCCTATGCGAAATCCACCTGTGATGAGCTTTGTAAATACAAACCGCTCATAATAGCTTAAAATTTTCCAATTCTCAATAAGATATTCTTTTTTCTCCTCGTCAGAACGTTTTTTGAGCCAGATCATCTCTTCTAAATACTGAGTCAGGGTTTTTTCAGAAGGTTCTGTAGCATTTGGGATGACCAGCGTTATGGTTTCGGCTAGATCACCTACAATGTGGTAACTTTCTTCAAAAAGCCACAGTGGGATATTAGCCAGTTCACTTGCCCATTCTCTCAAAAACGTTGTATTTACTGGTCTTGGAGGTCTCCTGTGTGATAAAATAGCGATAGTCCACACCTTGTCACGGTCTGGAGCTTCCTTAAAGTAATGAGCCAGTGCAGCTACCTTGGCATTGGTTTTATTGGTGCTGTCTAGGGTTTTTATGAGTGCAGCAAAGCGTTTCATTCCCCCTATATCCCCCAAAGGGGGACTCTTTTCTTGCTGTGTTCTAGTTTCCTCACTCATACCTCAAGGCTCTTTTCTTTGGAGTTGTTATTCTCTCCCTCTGGGAGAGTCGGGGTGGGATCTAATGTTTCACCTTCATATTGTGTGGCTTCTGTACGAGCGTCGTAGCCTAGAGTTCTAAGGTATTTTGAAAAGATATCGGTGTAGCCGTGTGTACAGATTACCTTCTCTGCACCGGTTGCTTCTATACTTTCTAACAATGCAGGCCAATCACAATGATCACTTAATACAAATCCTTTGTCTATAGCACGTCGCCTTCGGGCTCCTCGAAAAGCCATCCAGCCGCTAGCACTTCCCGTTACAAAAGGACTCATCTTCCTAAGCCACGTGCTGCCGTGAGTGCTGGGCGGTGCAAGTACGATATTCCCTTTAATGTCTTCTTTTTTGGTATCTCTCGTGATTAATTCTGTAGGTGGTAAATCAACAATCTGACGCACTATTTCTGTCATTTTTTCGATGGCACCGTGTGTGTAAATCTTGCCTATACTCGTGTCTAAATGTTTTAATAATCGTTGTGCTTTACCTAAGCTATAACCAAATAAAACGGATGTTTGCCCCAGTGCTTTGTTCTCTGCCCACCAGGTATTAATGTTGTTCATCACTTCGGCTTGCGTAGTCCATTTAAAAGCGGGTAGTCCAAAAGTGCATTCGGTAATAAAGGTGTGGCATTTCACGGTTTCATAGGGTGTGGAGATCCCATCATTTTCAGTTTTATAATCGCCTGTAAATACCCAGATTTCTCCTTTATGTTCTACTCTAATTTGGCTAGAACCCACGATGTGTCCCGCCGGATGAAAGGAAAATTTTACTCCGTTTATGAGTATGCTTTCGCGAAAGCGTACTCCAGAAACTTGAATGTCTCCCAGCCTGTGTTTTATGATAGGTACATTGTCATTTTGGGTAATATACTGCTTGTGTCCCCAGCGGCTATGATCACTGTGGCCGTGGGTGATAAGGGCCTTATCTACAGGTCGCCAAGGATCGAGGTATACATCTGCTGCAGCGCAGTAAATACCTTTTTCGGTAAATTGAAGAAGGGGAGTTTTCAAGCTTTTTCTTTTTTGATTAAAGATACGATTGGGTATAGCATTATTCGCAGGTTTTGAAAAGGATGTATGAGATTAATATGTTAAAATTTCTTAAAAAGTGTAATTGTGGCACGTTTATGGCGTCTATTATAGTAAATCAAAAAACAATCATTATGAAAACTACTAACAAAAATTCAAGAAAGGTGACCTTTGACAAAATGATCGCGCTTTTAAATAGAGGCATAGATACGTACATGGAAGAATTAGGACCCAAATCCTTTAAAAACCCATCTTTTGTTTTTGTAGATAAAGGTCAAGCTGCATAGAAAATTCATTCAGGAATTGCCTGAATCCTATATATGTAAACCTCGCATTTATTCGAGGTTTTTTTGTTGGTTATAAAACAGCTATTTTAGTTGAGTACTTCTCAAAATTCTTATAAATGAATCTGACTTTAAGCGTTCCCGCACTTCTTTTTCCTGCTATTTCTCTTACGATGCTGGCTTATAATGCTCGTTATCTAGCTATTGCTGCTTTGATTAGAAATCTACACGCTAAGTATGAAGAAACATCTTCTGAAAAAGTGAGATTGCAAGTAAGTAAATTGAGAAAGCGATTAACAATCATTAAAAATATGCAGGCAGTGGCTATTTTAAGTTTCTTGTTTGCAGTAATCACTATGTTTCTGATATACATTGAGCAAAGCTTTTGGGCAAATCTGATTTTTGGGATAAGCCTATTTGCTTTGATGACTTCTTTAGTATTGTCTTTGATTGAGGTGCAATTATCTACCAGAGCGTTGTCCATACAATTAGATACTATGGAGAAGTGATCTAGTTAGAATGAAAAAGCTCCTATCCAAAGGATAAGAGCTTTTAGTACCGAAAGTGGGAATCGAACCCACACTCCAAAGGAACGCGAGTTTGAGTCGCGCGCGTCTACCAATTCCGCCATTTCGGCTTAAACGGGAGGCAAAATTAAAGAATAAATTGGTCCAAACCATATAAAACCCTGATTTTTGTGTGACTAGACACAAAAAATATCCCTATTTTTGCACCTCCTTTTTGGGAAAAACAATAGAATCAATAGTATAACAGTCATTTTTATGACCGCAACCGTACCACAACCTAAAATATTTGCTTGTCAAAAGAGCAAAATACTTGCAGAAGAAATAGCAAAAGCTTTTGGACAGCCGCTAGGGAATGTTATTACCTCTACGTATAGTGACGGTGAATTTCAACCTTCTTTTGAGGAGTCTGTACGTGGATCACGTGTATTTATTATAGGTAGTACGATGCCGTCTAGTGATAACCTGATGGAAATGTTATTAATGCTAGATGCTGCAAAGCGTGCTTCTGCAAGACACATTACAGCTGTGATACCGTATTTTGGGTGGGCGCGTCAGGACAGAAAAGACAAGCCTCGTGTGCCTATTGCTGCAAAACTAAAAGCAAGTCTTTTAGAAACCGCAGGTGCCACGCGTATCATTACAATGGATTTGCATGCAGATCAGATTCAAGGATTCTTTGAAAAGCCGGTAGATCATTTATTTGCATCTACGATCTTTTTACCATACCTCAAATCACTAGGACTTGAGAACCTTACGATTGCTTCTCCAGATATGGGAGGAAGTAAACGTGCGTATGCATATAGCAAGGCTATGGAAAGTGATGTGGTAATTTGCTACAAACAACGCGCTAAAGCAAATGTGATTTCTCATATGGAACTTATAGGTAATGTAGAAGGACAGCACGTGGTGCTTGTAGATGATATGGTAGATACCGCAGGAACACTTACGAAGGCGGCAGACTTGATGATGGAGAAAGGAGCCTTGAGTGTTAGGGCGATATGTACCCACGCTATTTTGAGTGGTAATGCCTATGAGAAGTTAGAAAACAGTCAGTTAAAGGAGTTGATCGTAACAGATTCAATCCCTAGAGTGCACAAAAGTGATAAGGTAAAAGTCTTAAGCTGTGCGCCATTATTTGCAGATGTGATGCACCGTGTTAATAGCAACACGAGTATTGCCTCTAAGTTTATTATGTAATTAATTAATACTTAATATATTTAAAATGAAGTCAATTTCGATCAAAGGATCTAAAAGAGAAAGCGTAGGCAAGAAAGCTACTAAGGCCTTACGTAATGCTGGACAGGTACCTTGCGTAATCTACGGAGGGGATCAACCATTGCATTTTAGCGCACCAGAACTAGCGTTTAAAAATTTGGTATACACTCCAGATGCGCATACTGTAGAGATTGAGTTGGATGGTACAAAAGTACGTGCAATCCTTCAAGATATTCAGTTTCATCCAGTAACAGATCGTATCATGCACATCGATTTCTACCAAATCTTTGATGATAAGGAAGTAACGATGACGATTCCTGTAAAGTTTGTAGGAAACTCAAGAGGTGTTCGTAATGGAGGTGTTCTTCGTAAGAACAACCGTAAACTACGTATAAAAGCCTTACCAGATAATCTTCCTGATTTTGTTGAAGCAGATATTAGCGAACTTAAAATAGGTAATAAATTATATGTTACTGCACTAGCGCACGATGATTATAAGTTTATGCACCCAGACAACACAGTAGTGTGTCAAGTGAGAACATCACGTGTGGCGATAGTAGACGATGAAGACGAAGATGAAGAAGAAGGAGCAGAAGGAGAAGCTGCACCGGCAGAAGCTGCTGCAGAATAAGCAATTTATTCTTAAATAATACAAAAGCATCTCAAGTGATTGGGATGCTTTTTTTATTTTTATAGTGCTTTAAAGCACAAAACATATGCTAGCATTTTTCGGTAGACTTTTTAAAAAGAAGGAAAAGACACCACCCATAGATCCCATGAAGAAATTTTTGATCGTAGGTTTAGGCAATATTGGTCCTAAATATGAGAACACCCGCCATAATATTGGCTTTAAGGTGGTAGACGCTTTCGCGAAAGCGCAACAAACCTCCTTTGAAACTGAAAAACTAGGAGACATCGCAAAGACCAAGGTAAAGGGTAAAACCGTTATATTGTTAAAACCCAATACTTTTATGAACTTAAGTGGGAAAGCAATACGTTACTGGTTACAACAAGAGAAAGTACCCGTAGAAAATTTACTAGTGATAACCGACGACCTCAACCTAGAGTTTGGAACCATACGCTTAAAAACTAAGGGTTCTGATGGCGGTCATAACGGGTTAAAAGATACCCAAGCACAGTTAAATACGACTCAATACAATCGGTTTCGTTTTGGGATAAGTGATGCTTTCTCAAAAGGAAGGCAAGTAGATTATGTGCTAGGAGAATGGACCTCAGAAGAAGAGGCTAAACTTCCAGAAAGACTAGATATGGCTTGTGAAGTAATCACATCTTTTGTGGCCGCAGGGATTACCAATACAATGAATAATTACAACGGAAAGTAAGAGTTTGAAAACACATAAAGGAGCTGCGTCATTTACATCTACCCAAGGAACGGTTGTTACCATAGGAACTTTTGATGGAGTTCATGTAGGTCATAAAAAAATTATCAAACGGCTGGTGGAAAGTGCAAAAGCAAATCAATGGGATTCATTGGTACTTACCTTCTTCCCGCATCCTAGAATGGTGCTGCAAAAAGATGCAAAGATTAAGTTGATCAATACCATCTCAGAAAGGGCGCAATTATTAGAAAAAGAGGGCTTAGATCATCTTGTGATTCATCCGTTTACGATAGAATTTTCTAGAATGACGGCAGAGGAGTTTGTAAAAGAGATTCTAGTGAATACCCTTAAAGCAAAAAAAGTAATTATAGGATACGACCACCGTTTTGGGAGAAACCGAAATGCAGACATTACCGACTTAAAAAAGTTTGGAGAACAGTACGGCTTTAAGGTAGAAGAAATTTCTAAACAAGAGCTTGAAGATGTTGCCATAAGCTCTACTAAAGTGCGCAAGGCTTTAGATGCAGGAGATATTGGTCTAGCAAATGCATATCTAGGATACCCAATCATGCTTAATGGGATTGTAGTTAAAGGAAAGAGCTTAGGTAGAAAAATAGGCTATCCTACAGCAAACCTTTCTATACCGGAAGAGTACAAACTTATACCTGCGCAAGGCGTTTATATTGTACAAAGTAGTATAGACGGCTCACTTGTGTATGGAATGATGAATATAGGCACCAACCCAACCGTAGGAGGAGAAAGACAGACGGTAGAAACGTTTTTCTTTGATTTTGACGGTGACCTTTACGACAAGGAACTGTCTATAGAAATTCTTGCTCGCATACGTGAGGAAAAGCGCTTTGCCAGTGTAGAAGAATTAATAGCCGCCATGAAAGAAGATGATGTCTTCTCACGTTCTTGGATACAACAACATACAACTACTTGAAAAACATACTAAAATATCTTTTTGAACCTATAGACAATAGTGCGCTCATTGTTTTCAGGTTGATATTTGGGTTTTTGATTACCTGTGAAGCTTGGGGAGCGATCGCCACAGGATGGGTGAGACGAGTCTTTGTAGAACCCCAGTTTACATTTAATTTTATTGGGTTTGACTTTTTACAAACCTTCCCAGGAACAGGGCCACATATGTATGGCTGGTTTGGTGTGATGGGAATTTTTGGTGTGATGGTGATGGTAGGGTATCGCTATCGTATAGCAATGGTAGGTTATGCCATCATGTGGAGTACGGTGTATTTTATGCAAAAGAGCTCCTATAACAATCACTACTATTTGTTAATGCTTTTGTGTTGGATATTTGCTTTTCTTCCAGCGCATAGAGCGGTTTCATTTGATGCACGCTTTCGCGAAAGCGTTCGTTCCACAAGTATGCCTAGATGGGTGACCGTTTTTATAATCTTGCAACTCTTTATAGTGTATACCTACGGAAGTATTGCTAAGATGTATCCAGACTGGTTAGACACCACGGCACCCAGACTCTTGATGCAAGCAAAGAAAAACTACTGGCTAGTAGGAAGCGTTTTACAAAAAGAATGGACGCATTGGGTAATGGCTTATTTTGGGATCTTGTTTGATGGATTGATTGTTCCTGCTTTACTCTGGAAAAGAACTAGAAAATGGGCGTTGTATGCCTCTATTTTCTTTCATCTATTTAACTCTTTTGTGTTTCAGGTAGGGATATTCCCGTATATGTCGCTTGGTTTTATTGTGTTTTTCTATCCCCCTAAAACCATCCATCGCATTTTCCTTAAAAAATGGAAAGTATTTTATGGTAGTAACCAAGATGAGGCAAAGCCTAACTTTATAAATAAATGGTCATCATTGGGTATTGCGGCCGCTGGTATATATCTCGTGATCCAAGCTTTATTGCCCTTACGACAACATCTCTTACAAGACAATGTGTTATGGACAGAAGAAGGGCATCGCTTGAGCTGGCGAATGATGCTACGCACAAAAAGTGGCACCGTAAGCTTCTCTGTAATAGACAAGGAGACCAATAAAAAAATCTTTGTAAAACTCAATGAGTATGTTACAAAAAAACAACGTCGTAATCTAGCCACCAAACCCGATTTTATATGGCAGTTTGCCCAACGTCTTAAGAAGGAGTACGCCGCAAAAGGACAAGAGGTGTCTGTTTTTGTAAATGCCAGCGTAAAAGTAAATGGCCGTAAATACAATCGCCTAGTAGACCCAAAAGTAGATATCGCCGCGGTAGATTGGGAATTTTTTAAACACTCAGATTGGTTGTTGGATAGTGGGGAGTATTTGGAGAAAGAAAAATAGCCCTTCCCCATTCATTTCCTTAAATTTGCCCTCTTAATACACACGTTATGCTAGAAGTAGCTCAAATACGAGAACATAAAGACGCTTTTGTAACAGCGCTTACTAAAAGAAATATAGACGCCAGCAACTTACTTAATGAAGTACTGGCTGCAGATGAAAAACGTCGTAGCACCCAAGTGCAACTAGACGAAATTCTGGCAGAAAGCAATGGGCTATCCAAAGAAATAGGCATTCTCTTTAAAAATGGAGAGGCTCAAAAAGCGAATATTCTTAAAGAGAAAACAGCAGGACTCAAAGAGCAATCTAAAGAACTTCAAGAGCAGCTAAATGGCGCAACAGAAGAGTTACAAAACCTGTTGTACAACATTCCTAACATCCCACATGAAAGTGTGCCTAACGGCAATAGCGATGAAGATAATGAAGAGGTTTTTAGAAAAGGAGACATTCCTGTGTTGCACGATGGCGCCCAACCCCATTGGGAACTTGCCAAAAAATATGACATCATAGATTTTGAGCTAGGGAATAAGATAGCCGGCGCAGGATTTCCTGTGTACAAAGGCAAAGGAGCACGCTTACAACGCGCTTTAATCAACTACTTTCTGGATAAAAATACGGCTGCAGGGTATGATGAGGTACAAGTGCCTCACCTAGTAAACGAAGCATCTGGATATGGTACAGGACAGTTGCCAGATAAAGAAGGGCAGATGTATCACGTTACGGGAGACAATCTATACTTGATTCCTACGGCAGAGGTTCCTGTGACTAATATTTTTAGAGGAGAAATGATCTCTGCAAGTGACTTGCCTATTACCTATACTGGCTACACACCTTGTTTTAGAAGAGAAGCTGGATCCTATGGGGCACACGTGAGAGGACTTAATAGACTGCACCAATTTGATAAAGTAGAGATTGTACGTGTAGAGCATCCAGACCATAGTGCCGCAGCTCTGGACGGAATGGTAGACCACGTAAAAACCATTCTTGATGAACTTAACCTTCCGTATCGTATCTTGAGATTATGCGGAGGCGATCTTGGATTTACCTCACACCTTACCTACGATTTTGAAGTGTTTTCTACAGCACAAGACAGATGGCTAGAGATAAGCTCTGTGTCTAATTTTAGAACGTTTCAAGCAAATCGTCTCAAGCTTAGAATTAAGGATAAAGACGGAAAGAAAATGCTGGCGCACACTCTTAACGGTAGCTCCCTTGCATTGCCTAGAGTACTGGCTGGGATTCTCGAAAATTGCCAGACACCAGAGGGAATTAAGATACCTAAGGCATTGGTACCGTATTGCGGATTTGATTTAATCAATTAATAAATAGATAAAGTTTTCATAAAGTCCCTTCTCCCTTTGGGGGAAGGGATTTAGGGTTGGGGGCTTTTTCGTTATCTTTAGGCTATGAAGAAGATGCAGTATCTGTTGCTTGGATGTATGGTTTTTGTTTTTGCTTTCGCGAAAGCGCAATCAGAACAACTCGCACGCAATTATTTTGAACAAGGTGAATACGAAAAAGCCATTTTTTCTTATAGAAAAGCTTTAAAAAAACAACCCACTAGTCAGAATTTGTTATTGGGACTTGTCAAGTCGTATCAGGAATTAGAGCAATATAACGAAGCAGAAGCCGTCTTGCTAGAAAACGAGAACAATAGCCGAAGCAGAGGTGTTGTACTGGTAGAATTAGGATATAATTATCAGCTACAAGCGCGAGACTCTATGGCGCAAAATGCATACGCTCAGGCAATTAATCTTATTGCAGAAAATAGAACAAGCCCATATCAAGTAGGAAGAGCCTTTGAGACGCACAGTTTACTAGAAGAGGCGATACAAACCTATGAAGTTGCGATGGAGATAAATCCCAGAATCAACTTTGACATACAGCTGGCAAAAATTTATGGAGAACTAGGTCAGGTGGAAAAAATGTTTTCTAGTTACCTCGACTTAGTGAATCGCAAGGCTACCTACATAGGAGTTGCTCAGCGCAATTTTGGACAATATATTACTGAAGATCCTTTTAATGAGGCAAATGGAATATTTAGAAAACTACTGCTAAAGAGACTTCAATCTGATCAAAACATACTTTACAATGAACTCTTGAGCTGGCTTTTTATCCAGCAAAAGGATTATAGAAAAGCCTTTACACAGGAGAAAGCTATTTTTAAACGCACAGATGGGAATATAGAAGGGTTGATAGACCTTGCAAATATTACCATAGAAGATAAAGAGTATGTGGTGGCAAAAGATATTTTAGCCTACATAAAAGAGGTAAGTTACGACGACTCTATAAAGCTAGAGGCAGAGCAGCAACTGCTGGAAATAGATGTACAGCAGGCATCCTCACAAGAAGAACGACAAGACATTAAAACTAGATATGAATCGATTCTAGAGACCCAGGGAACGGGTGAATTAACGGTCCCATTGCAAATAGATTATGCTCACTTTATGGCTTTTGACATGGGATTGGTTCCAGAAGGGATCACCTATCTCAAAGCACGTATTAAAGAGCCAAGAGGTCGTTTTAATGAAGCACGCCTTAAAATGGAACTTGCAGACATTTTAGTGCTAGATGAAAAATTTAATCAGGCACTTATTTACTATTCTCAAATTCAGAACAAGATTAAAAATAATATGATCTCACAAGAAGCTCGTTTTAAAGTTGCAAAAACAAGCTACTATAAGGGAGATTTTCAGTGGGCAGATACGCAACTTAATGTGCTTAAGGGATCGGCAACACAGCTTATTGCAAATGATGCGCTGGAGCTATTGCTGGTAATTAGAGATAACTCCCAGGATGATAGTTTGCAAACGGCTTTAAAGAAATACGCACTAGGAGATTTGCTGGCATACCAAAACAAACCTAAAGAAGCCATTAGATTGTATTCGCAAATTCTTGAAGAACATAAGGGAGAAGATATTGAGGATGAAGCCTTACTAGCTCAGGCCCTTTTATATGAAAACGAAGGAGCTTATGCGAAAGCAGAAAAAAATTATGCTACCATTATAGACTTTTATAAGGATGGTATTCTGGCAGATGACGCCTATTATCGTCAAGCAAAGTTATATGAAAACGAGCTAGCTAAACCAGAAAAGGCAAAGGCAAATTACGAACGCATCATCTTTGATTTTGCAGATAGCATTTACTTTGTTGAGGCACAAAAGCGGTACAGGTCATTACGTGGCGACGATATAAATTAAGGCATGGGTAAAAAGAAAAAAATAGATTGGCTCAATCACTTTCTCGAGTTTATCGTAGTCGTGATAGGGATTTTACTTGCTTTTCAACTCAACACTTGTTCTGAAAAGAAGAAGGAAGAGGCTATTGTAGATAGCCATATCAGTAAAATTGTTGAAGAGACAAATTTCAATATGGGGCGTATAAAGGGAATTCAGAAAAATTCTGAGTCCATGTTGACAATGCTTGACACTTTGTTTAATGTTATTAAAGATAAAGACAGATTAGAAAGAGAGCATTTTCTCACTTTTAAACTAATGTCATTAGACTATTTATACATCAAAAAAAACGCATATAATACATTAGTGGCCACAGGTGATATTAGATATATAGAAAACCTAGATCTACAAAATGATGTGGTGAGCTTGTATGAATATTATTCTTGGGCTGAGGGATATGATACAATGACGAGAAATATATTTACAGATTACTATTATCCCTATATGATGGACAATATGGATATGATAGGAGGAAATGTACAGCCATTAGAAACCTACAATAGTAAGGAGTTTACCAATATTTTATCCTCATACAAATATTCTCTAGTAGGCCGTTTAAATAGACAGCAAGAACTAGAAAAGCGAGTAGCAGAATTTCTTGAAAAATACGATACATCAGAATGATTATATATAATGTTACTATAAATGTAGATAAGTCTATTCACGATGAATGGCTGGACTGGATGAATAAAGAACACATCCCACAAATGATACAAACAGGGAAGTTTACTCAGGCTCTAATGACTAAAGTACTGGTAGAAGAAGAAATGGGAGGCACTACCTATTCCGTTCAATATGGTTGCCCTAGCAAAGAGCATCTGCAAGCCTACTACGATCAGGATGCAGAGCGCTTACGAGGAGAAAGCAAGCGTTTTGAAGGAGGTTTTGTGGCGTTTAGAACAGAGCTTGAAGTAATCTCAGAACATCAAACTCGATAAAATTGAAAGAAGATTTTTACCCTAATAATAATATCCATCGGATTGTTATCTTAATAATGGTTACCATAGTTAGTGTTCTTTTGTTTTCTATTAGCCCCTATTATTTCATAGTACCGATTTTAGTGTGGTTTATTTTTGAATATAGTAAAAAAGGAATCGGACCTATTTCGTTTCTTAAAGAAATTATCGAAACAATATTTTCAATTGGAAAAGAAGAGTTTCGAAATGAACCGCTTGTTTCAATTTATGATGACCAGATAACAACAAGATCGGAGAATATATTAATCAGTAATATTAGCGCATTTTATGAAGGTCAAGGAGGTAGTGAGCCTTATTTAATTCTTAAAAATAAAAAAAGAGTTGACCTGCCTTTATCTTGGTTGAGCAAGGACGATCAGCTTAGAGTTAAAACTCTAATTAAAAGTAAGTTGAATGTCAAATAGCGACAAAGGGGTAAGAGCCAAGAAACACTTAGGACAACATTTTTTACGAGATGAAAATGTGGCAAAAAAAATAGGAAACACCCTCACTCTTAAAGGATATAGTAATGTTCTAGAAATAGGTCCAGGAACAGGAGTGCTTACAAAATACATCTTAGACAAACCCATCACACTCCTAGCGATGGATCTAGACAGAGAGTCTATTGCCTATCTCAATACACATTTTAAATTTGAACATCGTGACATTGCTGGAGATGACAAGTTTACCATAATAGAAGCAGACTTTTTAAAGTATGACCTTGATGCGATTTTTCCAGAACAACCTTTTGCGATTACCGGTAATTTTCCATACAACATAAGCACTCAGATTGTGTTTAAAATGTTGGAAAATAAAGAACGTATTCCTGAGTTTACGGGAATGTTTCAAAAAGAAGTTGCCCAGCGTATTTGTGAAAAAGAAGGAAGTAAAGCCTATGGAATTCTTTCTGTACTCGCGCAAGCCTTTTATGACGCAGAGTATCTTTTTACCGTCCCACCAGAGGTGTTTAATCCACCTCCTAAAGTAGATAGTGGTGTTTTACGCTTAACGCGAAAAGAGAACTACCAAGACCTAGGCTGCGATCCAAAAATGCTTTATAGAGTGGTAAAAATGGCCTTCCAGCAACGTCGTAAAACAATGCGCAATAGTCTTAAAGGGATGGGGTTGAGTGACCGCTTTCGCGAAAGCGAAATCCTTAATAAACGCCCAGAACAATTGTCAGTCGAGATGTTTATAGAGCTTACAAACAATATTCAGGCCGACATAAAGTCTGCCTAGGACCAAGGATAGCTGTAAAAGTCCTCGCCTTTTGGGAGAAGATTTAGGTGAGGGATACCTATATTTGTGCTTCTCAAAAAGCACATCATATGGCTTTCGAACTCAATGCATTTCTTTTAGAAGACATAAAAAGGCTTATCCACCATGAGGAGGATGCCCAACTAGTGACGCTGTTTGAAGACGTTCACTTTGCAGATGTCGCAGAGATACTTGATGAAGTAAACTGGGACGAAGCCGTATATCTCGTTAGATTATTAGATAGCGAGAAAACGTCTGAAGCTCTGATGGAGCTTGATGATGATGTGCGTGAACGACTTCTAGAGAGCCTTACACCTAAAGAAATTGCAGAGGAGATTGAGGAGATGGATACTGATGATGCGGTAGATGCCATTGCAGAGCTAGATGAAGATATCCAGCAAGCCGTTATTGAGTACATAGAAGATGAAGAGCATGCGGCAGATATTCAAGAAATGCTCCAGTATGATGAGGATAGTGCTGGAGGGCTTATGGCAAAAGAGCTTATCAAGGTAAAAGAAACCTGGACAGTTGCGGGTTGTGTGAGAGAAATGCGACGTCAGGCAGAAGAGGTGACAAGAGTACACTCTATTTATGTTGTTACAAAGGAAAATGTACTTATAGGAAGACTTTCTCTTAAGGATTTACTTACCTCAGACGCAAAAACAAAGATTTCTGAAATATATATTCCCAAGGTAGACGCTGTAAATGTTAATGATCAGGGAGAAGATGTTGCTAAGTTAATGCAGAAGTATGATCTGGAAGCTATTCCCGTAGTGGATGATGAGAAGAAACTCCTAGGACGTATCACGATAGATGATATTGTAGACTTTATAAAAGAAGAAGCAGAGAAGGATTACCAGATGGCGGCCGGAATATCGCAAGATGTAGAGGCAGATGACAGTATATTGCAACTTACAAGAGCACGTTTACCTTGGCTATTCTTAGGATTATTAGGAGGAATAGGAGCCGCAACGATTATGGGTGGTTTTGAAGATATCTTAGAAGATTATGCCTTACTATTTTTCTACACGCCTCTTATTGCAGCGATGGCAGGTAATGTTGGGGTGCAATCCAGTGCCATCATAGTACAAGGTCTGGCAAACGACGATGTAAAAGGAAGTATTGGAAATAGGCTTCTTAAAGAAATGGCACTCGCTGCACTTAATGGCTTGCTCCTAGGATTAGCCTTATTTGTTTTTACGGCACTATGGTATAGAGGTGAACCAGATAGTTTAAATACAGCCCTAGCAATTTCTATATCGCTATTTGCAGTAATTATAATGGCAGGAATTATTGGGACGTTTATTCCTTTGTTTTTGCACAAGCGAGGGATTGATCCAGCAATTGCCACTGGACCTTTTATTACAACGAGCAATGATATTTTTGGAATCCTAATATACTTTTGGATTGCAAAGTTGATACTGTTTACCTGATGAAACCCATAAACATTAAAGAAAAATACCAGAAATTTTCTAAGCAATGGCATCCACACCAGATTGCTACGGTGGATGACATGCAAGTAATTTTGGCTAAAATCTCAGGAGAGTTTGTATGGCATAGCCATAAGGAAGAAGATGAGTTGTTCTTTGTACAAAAAGGGGTTTTGGAGATGCGCTTTCGCACTTCGACTTCGCTCAGTGCAGGCTCCAGTAAAAAAGAGTACCAAGAATGGAGCGAGATTGTAAATGAAGGAGAAATTATTGTTGTCCCCAAAGGTGTTGAACATTGCCCAACCACCAGAGAAGGAGAAGAAGTACATCTTTTACTTTTTGAAAAAACAACCACAGCACATACTGGAGAGGTACAGCATGAAAAAACACAAACTGAATACCCTAAAATATAGTTGTGAAAATCTTGCATCTAGATAAAAACCATTCGTTACTTGTCCAGCAACTAGCTGCTGCCGGTCACCAAAACACAGAAAATTATGCTATTTCTAAAGAAGAAACCCAGCGTATCATAAAAGACTATGATGGGATTGTGATTAGATCACGCTTTAAAATAGATAGAGAATTTCTGGATGCCGCCACAAAGCTTAAATTTATTGCGAGAGTAGGAGCTGGATTAGAAAGTATAGATATTCCCTATGCAGAGGGCAAAGGCATTCATCTCATAAGCGCTCCAGAAGGTAACCGCAATGCAGTGGGAGAACACACGCTTGGGATGCTTTTAAGTCTGTTTAATAAACTCAATCAGGCAGATAAAAGTGTAAAAGCTGGCAACTGGCAGCGAGAAGCCCATCGAGGGATTGAACTAGACGGTAAAATCGTAGGCATTATAGGCTATGGCAATATGGGCAAGGCCTTTGCAAAAAAATTACAAGGCTTTGATTGCGAAGTACTGTGTTATGATATTTTGGACAATGTAGGAGATAAAAACGCACGCCAAGTAACACTTAAAGAGCTGCAAAAAAAGGCAGATGTACTGAGTTTACACACGCCGTGGACACCGCTTACAGATAAAATGGTAGATGCTGATTTTATGAACGCTTTCGCGAAAGCGTTCTACCTCATAAACACCGCCAGAGGAAAATCTGTAGTCACTTCAGATCTTGTAGAAGCACTCAAAACAGGAAAGGCACTAGGAGCAGGACTGGATGTGCTCGAGTACGAAAAGCTTTCTTTTGAAAATTTGTTTACAGATAAAGAGACAATGCCAGAAGCCTTACGTTATGTATTGCAGGCAGATAATGTATTGCTTACACCTCACGTTGCTGGCTGGACGGTAGAGAGCAAGCGTAAATTATCACAGATTATAGTTGACAAAATTTTGGCTATCTTTTGAGTTAGAAACAACGTAATCATGCAATATCAAGCAACAACTACACAAGAATACATTGCTCAATTACCAGAGGATCGTATGGAACCCGTATCAAAAATTCTAAGTATACTCAAGGATCATCTCCCAAGTAGTTTTGAAGAAGGGATGTTATATAAAATGCCTGCCTTTTTTGTGCCTCATTCGGTTTATCCAGACGGATACCATTGCAACCCTAAAGACCCCCTACCTTTTATAAATGTAGCATCACAAAAGAATTTTGTGGCGCTGTATCACATGGGATTATATGCAAAGAAGGAATTACACGACTGGTTTGTAGCATAGTATCCTAAACATTGTAAGTACAAATTAGATATGGGTAAAAGCTGTATACGGTTTAAGAAAATGGAAGACATACCGTATGAACTAATTAAAGAATTATGCGGTAAAATGACCCAAGAAGAGTGGATTGGAATCTATGAATCTGCTATCAAGAAGTAAATCCAAATTACTTCCGCGTAGGTAGAAGTCTTATGAATCAAATTAGTTATAGCGAATGTGTGAATGAGATTCCCACCTTCGCGGTTGAATTCTCTCCCGTGAAGACGGGAAACTTATTAATGCAAATAACCATCGTGATTGAGTGGATGAGATATCCGCCTTCGCGGATATTTAATTATACATGAAAAGAGTAACAGGCATAGGGGGGATGTTCTTTAAAAGTGAAGATCCAGACGCACAAAAGGAATGGTATAAAACACATCTAGGCATCCCAACAGATCAATACGGTTGGACATTCTGGTGGCGAGATGAGAACGGTAACAAATGTTCTACGCAATGGAGTCCTATGAACGAAGACACCAAGTATTTTTCGCCTAGTAAAAAACAGTTTATGTTTAATTTTAGGGTAGAAAATTTAATGGAGCTTTTAAAAGTGCTAAAAACCGAAGGGGTGACAATTGTAGGAGAAGTAGAAGAATATTCTTATGGTAAGTTTGGTTGGATTCTTGATCCAGAAGGAAATAAGATTGAACTTTGGGAACCTATTGATAGTGCTTTTGAATAGGGCTATTACAATCGTATTTTTTTTGTAGATTAGTACTCTAACCAATTAAAGACCAATTACAATGAGCGAAGAAAATAATGAAAGTTTAGGAGATGACTTAAAGGATAAGGCATCAGACATGGCAGATAAGGCAAAAGAAGTAGCCTCAGAAGCTGCAGATGATATAAAAGAAGGAGCGCAAAAAGCAGCAGATGCCGCAAAAGAAGCGGCTTCTGACATAAAGGAAGAATGGAACAAAGTGACCAATAACGGTGAAAACAAGAAGATGCTAGCTGGATTGTTGGCTATTTTCTTAGGAGCTTTTGGAGTTCATAAATTTATTTTAGGATATACTAAAGAGGGTATCATAATGTTGGTTGTTACTGTTATTTTGATGATCTTTACTTGCGGTATGTTAGGCTGGGTTGTTGGCGTAGTTGGATTAATAGAAGGTATTATGTACCTCACAAAATCAGATGAAGAATTTTATAATACATACCAAGCAGGAAGAAAACCTTGGTTCTAGAACTATAAATAAGTAAAAAGCCTGAAGTATTTCAGGCTTTTTTGTCAATTATATAATTGTAATATTGCGATATTACTATTTTTGTATACCTTTGCAATATTCAATCTTAATGCCTTATAAGACTAACTTTAAAAATTACAGATTATGGGAGTAACAAAAAGACATATACATTCTATTAAGGCCAATCAAATGGCAGATCTAGCTAAGGTCCTTTCTAACCCTGCAAGAGTTGCTATTCTGGAATATATAGGGGACTGTGATGGATGCCTATGCCAGGACATTGCAGATAAAATAAGACTATCACAACCTACAACCTCACAACATCTTGCCGTAATCAAAAAAGCAGGGCTTTTAAAAAGTCAGTTTAAGGGCAAAGCACAATATTACAGCATAGATCTCCGTAAATGGGAGCAATTGCAGAAGGTGTTTAATGATTTCTTTGAGATCACCCGCCAGAAGTGTTGCTAGATGAGTACACCTACCTTACATAAGGCATATGATAGCGCTTTATTTGCTCAAGAAGGAGAGTCTCTAGTTGCATTATTAGCTACGGCTTTAAGTGAGTCTATTAACAAACAACGGGATACGGTTACTAATTGGGTTCTGCCAGAAGAAGAGTATCGTTTTTGGACTTCCTTTAAAAAAGAGGAGCATAGCACTTTAGAATTTTTTAAAACGGTCCTATCTCGATCCATCCACACGCATCATCCTAAGTATATAGGTCATCAGGTTGCTCCTACTGTTCCAGTTTCTGCCCTTGCCACTCTTTTAAGTGCACAACTTAATAATGGGATGGCGGTATATGAGATGGGGCAGGCCAGTACCGCCATAGAAAAGGTGGTGGTCGAGAAGTTTACAGAAGCCTTAGGGTGGGAAGATGGTGATGGTTTTCTTACCTCCGGAGGAACGCTGGCTAATCTTACTGGTTTACTTGCTGCTAGAAAGGCAAAGGCCCAGTCTGATGTTTGGAATGACGGTCACGATACTAAACTGGCCATCTTAGTTTCAGAAGAAGCACATTACTGTGTAGATCGAGCGGCGCGAATTATGGGATTGGGAGATCAAGGGATCATACAGGTTCCTGTAGATGCAAATTTTAAAATACGAACAGACCTATTACAAGAGTATTATGATACTGCGAGTGCACAAGGACTTGAGGTGATTGCTGTTATAGGCAGTGCGCCTAGCACAAGCACTGGAATTCATGATGATCTTGGAGGGATTTCTGCTTTCGCGAAAGCGAACAACCTATGGTTTCACGTAGATGCTGCACACGGAGGAGCTGCTATTTTTTCTAAAAAATATAAATCGTTACTTAAGGGAATTGACCAAGCAGATTCGGTTGTTATAGACGGGCATAAGATGATGGGTACTTCTTCTATCACGACAGCTGTGCTTTATAAAAATAGTGCAGATAGTTATGCTACTTTTAGCCAGAAAGCACAATATCTCTGGGAACAAAATGAAGACCCAGAGTGGTTTAATATGGCAAAACGCACCTTTGAGTGTACCAAGAGTATGATGAGTTTACGGTTTTTTGCAATCTGGAACGCATATGGAAATCAATTTTTTGATGATTTTGTAAGCACATTGTACGATGCGGGAAGACAGTTTGCAATTCTGGTTAAGGAAGCAGTAGAGTTTGAGTTATGCCTAGAACCGGAGAGTAATATTGTTTGTTTTAGATATGTAAAAGACCTTCACGTTTCTGAGTACGATGTAGTGAACAAGAAAATACGCCAGACATTATTAGAAGACGGAGAGTTTTATATTGTTGCCACGCAGTTACAAAAGGGATACTATTTACGCACTACGTTTATGAATCCATTTACAACACAAGAACATATGAAGGAGTTATTAAAAAAGATGAGAGTTGTAGCAATGAAAATAACCGAATAATTCAAACCCCTTTCACAAGGGCGGAAGACTTAAAAATAAAAAGAACCATGGCGATTGAGTGGGACAATATTTCCACCTTCGCGGAAATGACATTGAAGACTATGAAAACACAAGAATTCTTAGACGTATTAAAATCTAATCAAGGAAAGAGTCTCCTTTTTGAATATGCCCCAGGCCTATTAGTAGGAGCAAATTACCATATTACAGAGGTAAAACATGTAACGGTAGATTCTGTAGACTGCGGTGCCGGTGTAGATGCCTGGAAAGAAACCGTGGTACAGTTGTGGGAAGACCCTAACGAACTGGAAAAGACTGCCTTTATGAGTGCTTACAAAGCAATGGGTATCCTATCTAAGGTAGGCCAGATGAAATCTTATGTAATGGATGCAGAGCTTAAAATCGAGTATAGCAATGCACGTTTTCATACGGCGCAACTATTTGTTAATGATTACGAAATACGAGATACAAATCTCATCTTTAAATTAGCATCGCAACCTACAGATTGCAAGGCAAAGGAGACCTGTGGTATCCAGCCAGAGGTTACAGAGGTGGCAGGTAGCTGTGCGCCAGGATCAGGATGTTGCTAGAGAACCTAAGCATACGATCTTTTAAGAGAAAGGATTATCCTGCTTGCGCTAAAATCTACGAAGAGGGTATGGCTACAGGTATCGCTACTTTTGAAACACGCGTGCCTGGTTGGAAACAGTGGGATCAGAAATTTTTAACGCCTTGTAGGTTGGTTGCTTGTATAGATAATGAAGTTGTAGGTTGGATCGCGTTATCACCCTTTTCTTCAAGAGAAGTGTATATAGGCGTAGCAGAAGTCACGTTGTATATAGCCAGTAATGCTCGCAGAAAGGGCGTTGGAAAACAATTATTACAAGAATGCATTGACCTAAGTGAAAAAGAAGGTTTCTGGACGCTGCAAGCCAAGGTTTTTTCTAAGAATAAACCAAGTTTACGGCTTTTTGAAAACTGCGGATTTAGGACTGTGGGAGTTCGGGAGAAATTGGGGATGAGAGATGGCATATGGTATGATAATGTATTGATGGAGAGAAGAACGAGTTTAAAATAATATAGAACAGAAAGTGGGATGATCCCCAAGTTTTGGGACGCCCCTACCTGCCTGCCGGCAGGTTCGCGGTTCAAATATTTTCCGTGAAGACGGGAAACATATTAATACAAATAACAATTGCGATAGAGTGGATGATATATCCGCCTTCGCGGATATATAATTTATACATGAAAAACATATTAGTGCTTTGCACAGGAAATAGTTGTCGGAGCCAGATGGCACACGGATATTTAAATAAAATGGTTGGGAATAATGCAACTATCTATTCAGCAGGTATAGAGACACATGGGATTAATCCAGGTGCCGCAGCTACAATGAAAAAGGATGGGATTGATATTACGCACCATACCTCAAATAACATAACAGAGTACGAGGGAATCCATTGGGATTATATCATTACGGTATGTGACCATGCTTATGAGAATTGCCCTTTTATAGCTGCACCAGATGCTGTACGTTTACATCATAACTTTTATGATCCGTCTAAGTTTGTGGGAAGTGAGGAGGATACGGAGGCCGCTTTCGCGAAAGCGCGAAAAGAAATAAAAGCGTATTGCGAGGGGTTTGTGAAAGAGTATTTATAAAACTACCCCTCTTCTGGGGGCCCATATTTTTTTTCTAGCTCTGCTTGAAACTCTTCCATAACTGGTTTTACAGTGCTTTCTGGAAGATCTGCAATACGGATGTACATGAGACCGTCTACTGCATTGTTAAATAAGGGGTCTACATTAAAGGCCACGATACGGGCATTTTGTTTGATATACTTTTTTAAGAGTACAGGAAGACGTAATGCTCCAGGTTCGATCTCATCAATAAGTTTGTCAAATTTGTTGAGATCTGCGGCACTCTCATCAAAAACAAATTCTTTGTCTGCATCCTTTAGACGAACTTTAAATTCTTTTTTAGGGTGTATATATTGTGCTAGATAAGGGTCGTAATAATGTGATTTCATAAACTCAATCATCAATGATTTAGAGAAGTTTGAGAATTGGTTAGAAATACTCACACCGCCTATGAGATATTTGTGATCTGGAAAGCGCAGGGTAGTGTGCACAATGCCCTTCCATAAAAGGAAAAGTGGCATAGGTTTTAGTTGATATTCTTTAATAATAAAGGCACGACCCATCTCGATACTCTCGCTCATCATTTTATGGAGTTCAGGTTCAAACCTAAACAGGTCTTGAAGGTAAAACCCATCTATCCCGAATTTTTCAAATATTTCTTGACCCAACCCCATTCTATAGGCGCCAGCGATGCACTGTGAAGCGGTATCCCAGAGAAACATATGATGGTAATATCTGTCAAATTTATCTAGATCAATAGCTTCATTTGTGCCTTCTCCTATGGCTCTAAAAGTGATTTCGCGCAAGCGGCCTATCTCTCTCAAGGTACTAGGCATCTCGTTTGCAGGAGCTAAGAATACCTCATAATTTTTACTTTCTAAAAGACGGCGCTTATTGTTGCGCAAACGTGCAATCTCGTCACTTATGAGTTCACTGCTTATTTCTGTAACAATTTCCTTAGGCTCTTTGGGTGTTTTGAGAGTAGTAGGAATGTTTTTTAGAATGCTTTTCTTTTCAAAAGACTTTGCGAGCATGTAGGTTTTCTTTCTTAAAAACTCTGTAAAATCAGAAATTTCTGAATACTCATTTTGTGCGGTAACTTTAATGGGGTTTCCAATTCTAACCTTAATGACTCGATTTTTTTGTGTGAGCAGTTCACTTGGCAATTTTGCAGTTCTTAGCGTGTCACTCAAGCGTGAAAGCTGATAAAAAAGCCTGCTATTTTTTGCGTGAAAGTATATAGGAACTACAGGAACATTAGCTTTTTTTATAAGTTTAATGGCAGCTTCTTCCCAAGGTTTGTCTATGATTAATTTATCATCCTTATAGGTAGATACTTCTCCAGCTGGAAAAATCCCTAGAGGGTGACCATCTCTTAGATGTAAAAGGGCATTTTTAAAACCTGTAATACTAGACTTTACGTCCTTGCGATCTTCAAAAGGATTTACAGGCATTACATAGGGCTTGAGCGGTTCGATCCTATGCAATAGAAAGTTTGCAATAATTTTAAAATCTTCTCTTTGCTCGAGCATTAACTTAAGCAACAAAATGCCGTCTATACCCCCTAGTGGATGATTAGAAATAGTAATATATGGACCTTCTTTGGGAAGTCTTCTTAAGTCTTCTTCTGGGATATCAAATTCAATTTCGAACTCATCTAGTAGAGAGTTTAAAAAATCAAGATCTTTAAGATGTTTGTTGCGGTCATAAATTTTATTTGCTGTGGAGATTTTTAAAATCTTCATAAGTGACCACCCCAGGAATGTACCTATAAAGCCTAGTTTATCAACTTTAATCGCTTGGGCAACTTCTTTGGCGGTAACAAGACCCATAAAATTTAGTTAGTCGGTTTGTGAACAAATATATGAATAATGCTATTTTCTTATACGGCATACTTCTTACAGACCGTCTCAATTTAGTTCTGTGTGACTAACTGGGCGGTATTTTGCATTACTTGTTTAAGCAATACAGTTTTATCCTTTTCAAAAGAACGTAATACAGTATCATTAAAATGACGAATGGTATATAGAGATACGTTTTGCGTTGCCTTAACTTTAAATTTAGCTTTAAGATGTTTGAGTAGGGCGTCTAGATTGTTGAACTTATTATGTATGCATACAGAGAAACTAATAGCTGAATTTTGAATGAGATCTACCTTCATCTTGTATTTTCCAAGTAATTGAAAAACCTCCCCTATATTATCTTCCATCATAAAAGAAAAATCTAAGGAAGAAAGTGAGATAAGTACTTGGTTTTTCTTAACGATGTAGCAAGGAATTTCTGGAACTAGTTTTTGTCCTTTACTTACTTCTGTCCCTTTTTCTTTAGGATTGAGAAAAGATTTTACAAACAATGGAATCTCCTTTCTTTGTAAAGGTTGTAAAGTTTTAGGGTGAATTACAGAGGCGCCATAAAAAGCAAGCTCTATAGCCTCTTCATAGGAAATTTTATGGAGTAATTGTGTATTTTCAAAGACTCTGGGGTCTCCGTTAAGGACTCCTTGTACGTCTTTCCATATTGTGAGACTTTCGGCTCCAAGACAATATGCAAAGATAGCTCCTGTGTAGTCTGATCCCTCTCTACCTAAAGTGGTAGTGAAGTTGTTCTCATCGGAGCCTATAAAACCTTGGGTGATGTAGGTTGTTTTCTTTTTAATTGTGGGTTTAATATTATTTTGTGTTTGTTCCCAATGAACCCTCGCATCTCTATTGCTACTGTCTGTTTTGATAAGATCTCTAGCATCTATCCAATGGTTTTTTATGTCTTTTTCGGTAAGGAATGCGCTTATAATCGTTGTAGAGAGTAGCTCTCCATAACATACGACTTGGTCATATACAAAATCGTATTGAGGAGATTTGTTCCAAGCAAGAAAGCCCTTGAGCTCATCAAACAATTCTTGGATTTTATGAAACACAGAGTGACCTTTTGGAAAAAGCTCAGTTGCAATATGCTCGTGAAACAATACACTATCTTGAATGCAATAAGGTAAAGCTGATTTATTATTAAAGTAATTGTCCACTACTTTTTCGAGAGCATTGGTAGTCTTCCCCATAGCAGAAACCACAATTATTTTATTGTCCAGTCCCGTTTGCCGCAGCACTTCTAGGATGTTTTTTACGCCATTTGCATCTTTAACAGAGGCTCCTCCAAATTTAAATATGTGCATAGTTATAGGTTTACGCTTTCGCGAAAGCGTAGAACGTTTAATTAATAGTTTCTAAATAAGTTACAAGTTGCTGCTTGTTCATTTGTACAAGGTGCCAATCTTTTAAGAAGGTGACACCACTCTTTTTATAAAAATTGATTGCATTTTTGTTCCAGTCTAGTACAACCCACTCTACTCTGTTTACGTTTTCTTTAAATGCGTGATGCATCACTTTATTGTATAAAGCCTTTCCTATCCCGAATCCTCGAAATTCCTGCGAAACAATAAGATCTTCTAGATGAAGTGATTTTCCCTTCCAAGTTGAAAATCTGAAGTATACAATGGCCGTTCCTACTATTTTTGAGTGAACTTCTGCCACGAAGCAAGTAAAAAGGGGGTTTTCGCCCGTTCCCAGATCTATTAAGGTTTCCTTTGTAATAGTAACAGCATCTGGTTCGTTTTCAAAAGCGGCTAGTTCACAAATAAGTTTGTGCACCGCTTGCATGTCTTTCTTTCTAGCGTGTCTTATTGTAAAATTCACTGGTTATTATAGATTGTTAATGCAAGGTAACTATTTACATAAAATAAATCTCACGAAAACGTTGTAGTGGGAGTGTAATTATGAATATTTTTGCAAAAACAATTTACACTTATTTTTATGGCACGCAAAAATCAAACACTTGGAGAGTTTATTATAGAAAATCAGGCAGAATTTAAGTATTCTTCTGGCGAGCTTTCGCGATTAATTAACTCTATAAGACTTGCGGCCAAAGTTGTAAATCACGAGGTAAATAAAGCCGGATTAGTAGATATTTTAGGAGCAGTCGGAGATACTAATATACAGGGAGAGGACCAGCAAAAGCTGGATGTAATGGCAAATCATACTTTTATCAATACGTTAAAGAATAGGGAAATTGTTTGTGGTATCGCTAGCGAGGAGAATGATGATTTCATTACGATAGAAGGACACAATGACGATCACCAAAACAAGTATGTGGTTTTGATAGATCCGCTTGATGGCTCTTCTAATATAGATGTAAATGTCTCCGTAGGGACTATATTTTCTATTTACAGGAGGATTACAGAACCGGGAACGCCGGTTACATTAGAAGACTTCTTGCAACCAGGACGTAATCAGGTAGCGGCAGGTTACATTATTTATGGAACATCTACGATGCTGGTATATACTACAGGTCACGGAGTTAATGGATTTACCCTCAATCCAGCAATAGGAACTTTTTATATGTCTCATCCTAACATGCAATTTCCAGAAGATGGACAGATCTATTCAGTAAATGAAGGAAACTACACCCATTTTCCTCAAGGGGTAAAAGATTATATTAAATATTGCCAGAAGGAAGAAGGAAACCGGCCTTACACCTCACGATACATAGGGTCATTAGTATCGGACATACATCGTAATATGATAAAAGGGGGTATCTATATGTACCCTAAAAGCTCTCTAAATGCGAAAGGAAAATTGCGTTTATTGTATGAGTGCAACCCTATGGCTTTTATTACAGAACAGGCTGGAGGTAAGGCTAGTGATGGCTTTTCTCCTATCCTTGATCTAAAGCCTTCAGAACTTCATGAAAGAGTACCTTTCTTTTGCGGAAGTACAAAAATGGTCGAAAAAGCCGAGAAATTCTTGGCAATTGCTGAGTAAATAAGTAAATTCCAGCAGAAGAAGTCTTTATTGTTTATCTTTGATTTCTCAATTAACACTATAAGACCAATAGAAATGGCTAAAAACGACCTCAAAACAGAACCGACTAGTGTGGATGCTAATTCTAAAATAGATGCGATTAAGCAACTTATTTTTGGGGAAAATATGGCTGAGTACAGCCAAGAATTTGACACTCTCAAGAAAGAATTGGCCACGCGCCGGCAAGAGTTATCTGATTTTATAGACGACACAAGGAAAGAATTAATGGGAGCTGTAGATAATTTAAGTACTGACTTAAACATACGTATATCAGACCTTGAAGACTCTTTAAACGAGAAAACTGAAACACTCGAAAACAAAAAAATGGATAGAGGGCAATTAGGAGATTTATTGATTAAAATGGGGGAAAAAATTAAGTCATAATATGCTCCTAACGCTTGATGAAATCTGAAGATAAGTTAAAAATTTTAAAAGAAATTCTTCTCACTGAGGAACGTGAGATGGATAAGGATATTTTGCTTAAAATTCAGGAACTAAAAGAAAATCAAGTATCTCTTAATGAACGTGTTGACCCTATATTACAAGAAAGATTAGATAAATTTGTGAGAGAAATGCCCGAAACTTTAGGGCCAACAATCACAAAGACCCTTAAAAAAGAGATCAAGGAGTCCCAAGAGGCATTGGCAGAAGCACTTTTTCCCATTATGGGGAAAATGGTCAAAAAGTACGTGCAATTTGAGATTAAAAAGCTTAATGATAAGATTAACGCCCAACTTACCAAGAATTTTTCTTGGAAAGGGATATTTAACACCCGTAAAGGAAGAGCAACAAATGCAGCAGCGCTTTTAAAGAATGAACATAAGGGGTTTGTAGAAAATGTGATGGTTATAGAGAAAGGATCGGGAATTCTAACAGCAAATTATGCAAAAACCCAGAATATTGATGAGGATATGATGGCGGGTATGTTAACGGCTATTAAGAGTTTTGCAGAGGATGCTTTCGCGAAAGCAAATTTAGAATTAGAACGAATAGATTACGAGTTATATACGATACACCTTCAAAACTTTTCAAATTACTATATTGCGGTAGTTATATCTGGAATTTACGATGATGAGTTTAAGGATAAGTTAGAAGATGTATTATTAGACTTTGCACAGTTTGTTTTGAATAAGGAAGATTTAAAGAATAAAGAAAATTTCACCCTCAAGTTAAAAGAATATTTCACAGATGAGCGTATCTAAAAAAATAGTATTATTAGGTCATTTTGGAGTAGGAAAATCTTCATTACTTAGAAGGTTTGTTGAGAATACTTTTTCAGAAAATTATACCGTTACCATAGGTGTACATATTATGAAAAAGGAAATAATGGCAGAGGGCAATAATATTACCCTTATCATTTGGGATGTAGAAGGAACAGATGATTTTACAAAGTATAGGCCTTCTTATTTATTGGGAGCATCTAGTTTTATATATGTTTTTGATGCTTCTAGGGCAGTGACATATTCTGACTTGAAATATAATTTAGGTCATTTAAAAGAGAAATATTCAAACGTCCCAGTGCATGTTATCGGCAATAAAGTAGACTTAGTCGACCAAGATCAGTTGATAAAGGATTTAGAGCAGCAAGAAATTGAGCATAGCTACCTTTCCAGTGCAAAAACTGGAGAAAACGTAGAACGGCTGTTTCAAAATGTAGCAGCACAACTTTTAAAAAATGCTTAGTGCCATCCGTAAAGAATTTTTAGAAAACAGACATCAACTGTTAGTTGTATCGGAGGATTATAAAGTCTTATCTAGTGACAACACTATTTTTAACATCAATGATGGTTCAGATATAACTGATTTTCATCCTTTTTTCTTTACAGTCACAACGCTCTTTGATGAAGAAGAGGCTTCTCGTCATTTTTTTTGTGTGCAAATCGATCACCTTGGAAGGACTCGGTATGTAGACATAAGGACAAAAAAAGATGTTCTAGAAAAAAAGATTTATCTTTTTTTAGAGGATATGACAGAGCATTACAAAAATGTTCACCAGATCAAACAAGTACGTAACGAATCTATTATTCAATTTAATATTGTTCAAGAATTGAACAATCAGTTAGAAGTTCAAAGAGGCTTTAAGAACAAGTTTTTAGCTAATGTTAGTCACGAGATAAGAACACCTCTTAATAGTATACAAGGATTCATTAACGTTCTAAAAATGAGTAATATTTCTAAGGAACAACTAGACTTAGTAAATATTATAGAAGACTCATCAGAAACCTTAGTGACAATTCTAGATGATTTATTAGATATCTCAAAAATAGAGGCAGGTCGATTAGAAATAAAGAATAGACGTTTTGATTTTAAGAGTTTTATCAATGTATTGTCTAAAACATATGCTTTGAGGGCTGAGGAAAAAAGGCTAGAGTTTACTTGTGAATTAGGAGAAAATATCCCGCGTTTCTTGGTAGGAGATCGCTTGAGAATTAATCAAGTGTTGATTAATTTACTTGAAAATGCATTGCGATATACCCATAAAGGATCTATTAGAATGAACATTTCTACAGATTCTCGCAATCTAAGAAGATTACCTATAACTTTTGAGATTATCGATACAGGTATTGGGATTGCTCCTGAGAATATGGACAAGATTTTTGAAAGCTTTACGCAGCTTGAAAAGAGAGGTCTTTTTGGAGGTTCTGGACTGGGATTAAGTATTGTAAAACAACTCACGGACCTTATGGATAGTGACCTAGAGGTAAAAAGCATAGAAGGAGAAGGGTCTTCGTTTATGTTTACCATTACCCTTGGAGTTTCTCATGATCAAAGATCTAAGACTCAAGAACAGGTAGCACCATTAGTTTCGCTTCCTGCAGAGAAGACAAAGGGGAAGAAACGCATTTTATATGGAGAAGACATAGAAGTAAATCAGCTTCTAATGACTAAATTTTTTGCAGAACACGGAGGATATAGTTTAGATATTGCAAAAAACGGAGAATGGGTGATAGAGTATCTTGAGAGGTACCCTTACGACCTTCTTTTGTTAGATCTTACAATGCCAGTGATGGATGGTTTTGATGCAGCAACGGCTATTAGAAATCACAGTAATAAAAAGATTCAAAAAATACCAATTATAGCACTTAGTGCAAGAACTACTGAGGAAGAAAAAATGGAGGCAAAGGAAGTAGGAATCAATGCCTACTTGACTAAACCTATAAATCAAGCTTTAATGTTTGAAACTATAGAGAGACTTCTCAATAGATATAAAAAGAAAAACTAGTAAAATAAAAAGGCGCTATGTACATAGCGCCTTTTTATCTTTTTGAATATTCTAGATTAGCGATTCATTGTTCGAATCTCTTCCTTAAAGGTTTCCAGATCTACTGTACTCCTCACCAGCGCCAGGGCTTTATCTACAACATACTTCACGTTATGGGAAGAGAATCCTAGACCTACACCTAATCTTTCAAGAATAGCTGTTTGTTTCTCCCCTAGCTCGGAATCTGCATATACCATACGAGCAAGATCAAAAAGCCTTTCTAATCTATTGTCATATGTTATAGGTGGATTTACAGGGTGGGACATATAGTCTTTTAAGATTTCTTTATACTGAGCATCAGTAATATCCAAACGTCGTGCTAGTCTATCTAAAAAAGCTTTTTCTTCATCAGATATAACACCGTCACTCATAGCCACTCTAACAATTGCTGCAAAATGATCTTTATTGCGTTTACGGAATCCGCTATCATATAAATCGGAAATAGACATGTTTTTAAGTTTAAAAAATGAGCTGTAAAGATAGCTATTCTTCCATCATTATTAATTTGTACTTTTGGAAAACCTCTAATTTTTTTACCATGGATCAGTTTTGGTTTTATTTTAAGGAAGGTCTCTTTCATGTATTAGACTGGGATGCTTACGATCACATTCTCTTTTTTATTGTTTTAACCGTACCATATGGACTTAACAACTGGAAAAAGCTATTCTCCTTAGTATCTATATTTACTCTAGGTCACGCAATTTCGCTGGGCCTAGCCGCTTACGAAGTCGTAAAAATAGATGGAGGTCTTATAGAGCTTTTAATTCCAATTACTATACTGCTCACGGCATTATATAATATTTTTACGGCAGGTAAAACCAAGCGCGCGGAGAAATTAGGGTTATACCTTATCGCGACACTCTTTTTCGGTCTGATACACGGCTTTGGATTTTCTACTTATTTTAAAATGATGACAGCGGGTTCTGACAGTATATTGCTTCCACTCATAGAATATACTTTAGGAATAGAGGCAGCTCAAATAGTTGTTGTTATAGCGGTATTAGTGCTAGGCTTTGTAGGGCAGTCTATTTTTAGATTTTCTAGAAGAGATTGGATTATGATTACTTCTGCAATTGTTATTGGAGTCGCTATTCCTATACTTAGAGCTGTATTTTAGTCGTTAAATATTTAATAATCCTTAGATTTTAGAAAAGGATGCCCTTATTTTCGTGGTAATATATAAAATTAGGTATGCTTTCGCGAAAGCGTAACTTTCATCACATGAGTCCAAAACAACATAAATACGATATTGCTTATTTAAGAATGGCCCAAGAATGGGGTAAACTTTCTTATTGTGAGCGCAAGCAGGTAGGTGCTATTATTGTCAAGGACAAGATGATTATTTCTGACGGTTATAATGGCACTCCTACTGGGTTTGAGAATTTTTGTGAAGATGACGAAGGTTATACTAAATGGTACGTCCTTCACGCAGAGGCAAATGCCATATTAAAGGTTGCTTCATCTACGCAATCTTGCAAAGGGGCTACTCTATATATAACCTTGAGCCCTTGCAAGGAATGTAGTAAATTAATTCATCAGGCTGGAATTAAACGTGTGGTTTTTGTAGACGCTTACAAGGATCAGAGCGGTGTTAAATTTTTAGAAAAAGCAGGTGTTGATATTGTGCATTTAAAGGATATAGGACAATGAAAATAAAGACACAAAAGAAATATATCCCACTTCTCTTTAGTATAGGCATTGCTTTAGGAATTTTTCTAGGGAATCTTCTTGACTTTGGAACCAATGATACCTCATTTTTTAAGAGTAATGCAAAAAAGGAAAAACTCAATAAGCTTATTGACTATATAGATTATGAGTATGTTGATAGTGTCAATACAGATAGTATTGTAGATGTAACCGTAAATGGTATTCTCGATAGATTAGACCCTCATTCATCTTATATCCCGCCGGAAGAGTTTAAAGAAAATGAAGAGAATATGAAGGGTGATTTTGTAGGGATAGGTGTGAGTTTTTATCCCTACAAAGATTCTATAGCTGTAATTCAGGCTATAAAAGGAGGTCCTAGTGCTAACGCCGGCATTAAAGGAGGTGATAGAATTGTATATGCAGATGACAGACCACTATTTGGTAAAGACTTCTCAGAAGATTCGCTCGGTGTTATCTTGGGAGGTGAGATAAACACCCCTATAAATCTAAAAATAAAGCGACAGGGAGTAGAAGGGTTACTCAATTATAAAGTAATTAGAGGAAGAGTGCCTATAACAAGTGTGGAGGCTTCCTATATGCTTACCACCCAATTAGGCTATATAAAGATCAATCGTTTTGCAGAGTCTACGCATAAAGAGTTTAAAGAAGCTTTGCTGAAATTAAAGAAGCAAGGCGCAACACAATTAGCACTAGATTTACGGAACAATCCGGGGGGGTATATATCTAGTGCAGAAAATATAGTAGATGAATTTTTAGAAGATGAGAAGCTTATACTTTATACCAAAAATAAAACGGGTAAAATAAATAAGACCTTTGCTCGAGATGACGGAATTTTTGAAGAGGGAGAGGTTTTTATCTTGATTAATGAAAACAGTGCATCTGCAAGTGAAATTGTTGCAGGAGCATTGCAAGACAATGATAAAGGATTAATCATAGGGAGAAGATCCTTTGGAAAAGGATTAGTGCAAAGAGAAATGTCTCTGGGAGATGGGAGTGCAGTTAGACTTACTATTGCTCGGTACTATACACCAACGGGCAGATCCATACAAAAGCCATATTCTTTAGGAGATAAAGCCTATTTTGAAGAATACTTAGAAAGATATGAAAACGGTGAATTGAGAAGTGTAGATAGTATCAGGGTAGCAGATTCTCTAAAATTTAGGACACCTTTAGGAAAAGTAGTGTATGGCGGTGGCGGGATAATTCCAGATGTCTTTGTGCCTAAAAATATAGATTATGAGATAGAACATCTCAATTATGTAACAAGATCGGGGTATATGCGTATGTTTGTTTTTGAGTTATTAGATAAGAATAGAGCATATTATAACTCACTATCTCAAGTTACTTTTAATGAGGAGGTTAATATTTCTGATGAAATTATAGAAGATTTTATATCTTTCGCAAAAGTAAGGGGCATTAACTTAAGAGCTCAAAAGTATAGGTCGGCATACAAGCGATATTTAAAAGCTACACTAGCCGGGCAGCTTTTTGGTAATAACGCTTCAGAAAGAATGATTAACAAAGATGACGAGATGGTTAAAAAAGTTATCGAACTAAGCGCTAATTAAAAAGTGGTTATACTAGGAGCTGTTTTTGTGTTTATTATTGCTGTAGTCTTTAGATTGCTAGACAACAGTGCTGGATTGCTCATTGCAAATGGGATTTCTGTAAGCCCCTTTTACTTACCTGCCAACACCATAAAAATGGAGATAGAAAAATTGGAAGGTTCGAATAATACACTTAAGCGCAAGCTACAGCGAAATCTCATGTATCAAAAACTACATAAAATATTTACTGTATTATCAATACTCACACTTGTGATAGGGGTTGTTTATGAGATATACAACCCGCAACTTATACACCTATTTTAAAAGATTACTTTCCTTTATTTTTTAGTGCGATCTTTTTTGATACAAGCAAGATTAGAAGTAATAACACCGCACAAGCACAAGCTACTACTCCTATAAGTGCAACAGTACTGTCACCCTGTAAAGGACTTTCCCAGTTTATTTTAGAAACATTGTACCCCAGCAATGCGATAGCTAGTGCTATCATGATGTAAATAAAAATTTTCATATCCTTTATCTAAACAGTTCTTGAATGTTTGCCGTAAAAAGTTTTACTGCTATGGCTAACAAAATTACTCCAAAAACTTTATGAATCACAGCAATACCGTTTTTTCCTATAGCTTTTTCTATTCTATGGGATGTTTTAAGTACCACGTAAATAAGAACGATATTAATTACAATCGCAACAAGGATATTTTCTATAGCATATTCTGCGCGCAAAGCAAGCAATGAAGTAAGGCTTCCAGGTCCAGCAAGTAAAGGAAAGGCAAGTGGAAAAACAGTCACAGTCTTAGGACTTACCTGCTCATCTTTAAAAATGGTAACACCTAGTATCATTTCCAGAGCGATAAAAAACAGAATAAAAGATCCCGCTACAGCAAACTCATTCACATTAATGCCTATTAGCCCAAGAATACTCTCCCCAAGAAAAACAAAAATAACCATAAGAACTAGTGCAATAAGAGCAGCTTTTTCACTTTGTATATGCCCCGCTTTTTTTCTTAATTTTAGTACAATAGGAATGTTGCCCACAATATCAATCACTGCAAAGAGAATCATTGTTGCGGTTAATATTTCTTTTAAATTAAAGCTCATCTTGTTAATTTTTAAAATGCGTGCAAAATTAGATTATTTTACACAATGTAACTTGTACAATATGCATCAAATAATTGTAAAATTTAAGCAAAGCCTGTGTGAACAAGTATGCTTTTATGAAAGCATTATCTTTACATCATGTTTCAACTTAAAAACACCATTGTCTCAGAAGACATTATAGAAAAAGACTTCGTTTGCAACCTCAATGCTTGCAGGGGAGAATGCTGTATAGCAGGAGAAGCAGGAGCTCCATTAGAAAAAGATGAGGTACAGATAATGCAATCAATTTACCAGGATGTAAAGCCTTTTTTACGTCCAGAGGGTATTGCTGCAATAGAAGCTCAAGGCACTAGCATCGTGCGAGAAGGAGAGCTAGAGACACCGCTAGTAAATGGAGCAGAGTGTGCCTACGTAACTTTTAATGAAAAAGGATGGGCAAGTTGTGGTATAGAGGATGCCTATAATGCAGGTAAAATAGACTGGCGCAAACCTATATCCTGTCATTTATATCCCGTACGGGTTCAAAAGTACAGCTCTTTTGCGGCGGTAAATTATCATCGTTGGCCCATTTGTGATGATGCTTGCACACTTGGTCAAGAACTTAAAGTGCCCGTATATAAATTTACTAAGGACGCCTTAGTTAGAAAATTTGGAGAAGAGTGGTATACAGAGCTGGAGAAAACTGCCCAAGAGATGGGGAAGTGATAGAGCCCTTTGTTTGAAGTTGAAATCGAAATCGAAGTTGAAATCGAAAAGTAATGATTGGAGATTTTTGATTGGGGAATGTATACTACAGTTCGTTGCTTTCTAACCTCTAATAACAATTCCTACCTTTATTGAAAAAAATTCTTCAATACACAATTTCAAATCGTAAATCCACAATCCAATGTATTTTACTTCCAAACTTCCAGACGTAGGCACTACTATTTTTACGGTAATGAGTAAGATGGCGCAAGCGTATGACGCGATTAATCTTGCGCAAGGATTCCCAGGATTTGACAGTGACCCAAAATTGCAGCAACTGGTCACAAATGCAATGAGTGAAGGTCATAATCAGTACGCACCTATGCCAGGAGTGTATAGCTTACGCGAAAGAATAACAGACAAGATTAACACCCTATACGGCAGCAATTACCACCCAGAAACAGAAGTGACAGTTACTGCAGGAGCAACACAGGCAATTTATACCATTGTTTCTGCCTTTATAAGACCAGAAGATGAGGTGATAGTTTTAAAACCCGCTTATGACTGTTACGAGCCTGCTGTCCAAGTGCACGGTGGAAAGGTAGTGCCCATCCAACTCAAAGCCCCAAACTACCGCGTAGACTGGAAAGCGGTTGAAAATGCCATCACTCCAAAAACAAAAATGCTTTTTATTAATACGCCCCATAATCCTACGGGTACTATTCTTGAGAAGGAAGATATGTTAGAATTACAGCGTATTCTTGTAGGTACAGACATTATACTGCTAAGTGATGAGGTGTATGAACACATCGTTTTTGATGGGAAACATCATGAAAGCGTAGCAAGATATCCAGAACTCAGAAAACGAAGTTTTATCACGGCTTCTTTTGGGAAAACGTTTCACAATACAGGCTGGAAAATGGGATATACAGTTGCGCCAAAAGAGTTAATGCAAGAGTTTCAAAAAGTACATCAGTTTAATGTATTTTCAGTACATCATCCGTCTCAAAAAGCCTTTGCAGAGTATTTAAAGGAACCATCTCACTACCTCGAACTCAATGATTTCTTTGAGCAAAAGAGAGATTTGTTTTTAAACTTGATCAAAGGATCCCGTTTTAAAGCAAGACCATCTGCGGGCACATACTTCCAAATGCTGGACTATTCTGAGATTACGGAGGAGGCAGATACCGCTTTCGCGAAAACGTTAACCCAAAAACACAAACTCGCTTCTATACCCACTTCTGTATTTAACCTCAATCAACAAGACTTTAAAATGCTTCGTTTTTGTTTTGCAAAGAATGATGAAACGCTAAAGCGAGCGGCTGATATTTTAACTAAGATTTGATCATCCTTAAGTAAATGAGGAAAGAGTAGTAATTACTTGAAACTTAGTCATACCATCGCAACACCCCAAAATCAAAAGGTGTCCAGAGGCTTCCATTCATTCCAGCTTCTTTAAGACCGTTATTGAGCCAGCTATTGCAGGTTCTGTAAAACATATAGTTGCCGTGAGCATGGTAAAAATTATCTCTATCCGGAGTATAGGTAGCACCCTCTACGAGTTCCTTATGTCCAAAATTCAAATTGAAGGTATTTAAGACATATTCGTTTAGTTTTTTGAGTTGTGTATCTGTTATGGTAACAGCTATCCAAGAGTTTCGCTTTCTTCTGTAACGGGTCACGTGCACTAAGCTCTTACTCTTTAAAAAAAGCAGCACAAAAAGCAGTAGAGAAAGTAAGATCTCCCCAAGTAGGCGTATTGATATAAAAATTTTCTTCTCCCCACCCAAAGTCAAAATAACCATCAGTGGGCTTAAAAATCTGATCTTTTAAAATAGCTGGATCAATAAGCTCTTTAGGAAGTACCAGAACTGCGTGTACTCCATTAGTAGTTAAGTATATCGTATGAATTTTAGGTTCGCTGGTCTCTTTTTCGGCGACTGGGATGATGGTGAGAAAGAGAGAGACAAGAATGTATAAAGTAGGCAACCCTACAAGGACTAAAAGAATCTTAATAATTACTCGGGCTACTTTTTTCATAATGTCTTACCGCGCTAGATCTAATATATTTCTATTAAAAATAACGAAAGATTTGTTAGGTCTTTTTTTTATATTGCTGGTATGAATGATGAGTTGTTTGACGCCATAAGAGCGCAGGATTTAGATAAGGTTTCAAGAATTGTAACCGCACACCCAGAATTGGTAAATATTAAAGATGTGCGAGGGTCCACTCCTTTATTGCTAGCAACGTATTATGGATATGTTGATATAGCTAAGGTTATTCTTGCTCAAAATCCAGATATTAATGCACAAGATAGCTCTGGTAATACAGCTTTAATGGGGGTGTGTTTTAAAGGATATCCTGAGATAGCACAATTACTTATAGACCATAAGGCAGATGTAAATCTTGCCAATTTTAACAATGCAACGGCTTTAATTTATGCAGCTACTTTTGGTCAGGTAGAAATAGCAAAGCTTTTATTAGACAATGGCGCAGATGCGTTACATAAGGATGGTAAAGGAAATACGGCTTATGATCATGCTAAAATGCAGGGCGTAAAAAAACTTATGGAAGTATTGGGAAATTCCTAAGGTCTTCTATCCAAGTTTTACAGCCTAGGTCCAACATAGCTTCTTTATTTTTTAAGCCAACTCCTATAAAATCTAAATCCATTTCTTGAGCAGCTTTTAGATCCCATACTCCGTCACCTACAGCTATTATTTTAGAAAACGACTCTTGTTTATAATACGTTTTGGCCTTTTCTATAGCTTGTTGTACAAACCCTACGCGAGATACACTATATAATGAAGTAGCCAGCACCGCTTCTATAAAAGGCATGTGAGTTTGTGTCATCTTTACCGCAGTTGCTTTAGGAAACCCTCCAGTGCCATAGGCAAATGGAATATGACTTTCTTGTAATTTTAATAATGTCTTGCGCGCTCCTGGAATTTCTGAGACAGCGGGTTCTCTTTCGAGCCCTTGTCCGAGTAAATTATCCAACTCAAATTTGAGGTCTAGAGGTGGCGTTGTTCGAAAGTTGCGCTTGTAGTTATATTCTAGGGCATACAGATCTGTATGATGGAGGTAATTGTCATAATCTGTGTCAATATCTTTAAGGCCTATGTCTTGAAGTACCCGTGTAATCACCTTGAGATAAGTAGGAATACTATCTGTAAGGGTGCCGTCTATGTCAAAAATGTATAAAGGTCGTGCGTTCATGAGTAGCTGCAATTGTTAGAGCAAATATACTATGCTGTCTATGTAAACGCGCTTGTTAGGAAGTTCATTTTTAAAGTATCTTTGAGTATGCAAGATCAATTACACCTAGCTTTAATACAAACGCATTTGCACTGGGAAAACCCGGTGGCTAATAGAAGTCACTTTACTCAAAAAATACTTGAAGTGTCTGGAGATATAGATATTATAGTACTACCTGAAATGTTTACCACTGGTTTTAGTATGAATGCACAGTCCCTAGCTGAAACTATGGAAGGAGATACGCTATACTGGTTAAAAGAACTTTCTAAACAAAAAGAGATTGCTATTTGCGGTAGTATTATGATCACGGAAAATGATACATACTATAATCGATTTGTTTTTGTAACTCCAGATGGGCACATTGAGTTTTACGATAAGCGTCATACCTTTAATATGGCTGGTGAAGGTGATGTTTTTGAACAAGGTCAAGAAAAAATAATCGTGAATTATCTGGGATGGAAGTTATGCTTGCAGGTGTGTTATGACTTGCGTTTTCCTGTTTTTGCTCGCAATGTAGAGGAGTACGATGTGCTGCTTTATGTGGCAAACTGGCCCAAACCTCGTGTAGCGGCTTGGGATGCTCTTTTAAAAGCTCGGGCTATTGAGAATATGTGCTATACTATTGGGGTAAATCGCATAGGCCTAGATGGGAATGGTCTGGAATATGTAGGACACTCTGGTGTATATAATGTACTAGGGGAAGAGATAGCTTTCGCGAAAGCGCAACAAGAAATAATCACCACCACCTTATCAAAAAATCATATAATCCAAACAAGGACTAAGTTGCCATTTCTACAAGATAAAGATCAATTTAAAATCCTTTAACCCTTAAGTATAAAAGTTTCTGACGCAAACCAACTGGGACGTACTTCTATAGTTTTCTCGTAATTGATCACTTTTTCTGGTTGCCGCTTCAAGAGGTAATTCCCAGTATCGTAAAGACCATTGCCATTTACGTCTTCTATGAGTTTAATCATATAATTACCAGGTTCTAAATACTCAAAATTAAAAGTGGTCTCTTTTGTAGAAGGGATAGAAGTGATAACATCACCCTTGCTATTTGTGAGCTGTACGACATAGGGAAAATTCTTTGCATTTTCCAAGATGAGCTCTATACCTCCATAATCAGACTTTTCTTTAGTCTGAAATTTATAGGTCAATGTATCATTAACGGCGTCAAAAAAATCTGTAAGCGCCCCTGGCAAAAGCTGGACCTGAAAATTACTTTTTTCTGTGCGCTCAAAATCAATAGCTAGAGCGCTGTAGATACTGTCTTTTATAATAGAAAAAGGAATGGACATAGAGTCTTTATAAACCCTTACAAGATCTTTGTCAATAGCCGTTATAGGTATAGAACTAGAGAGTTTAAAAGGAGAGTTTAGTGCTAAAGTCCTTCCGCTTCTGTTAGAAAAAAATAGTGAGTCTGGCTTGCGTTTTCTAAGGCGCATAATGAGTGTGTCTAAATAATTCATTCCTTTAGTCTCAAACACTAGGGAGTCTATAGCTATCTCTGGCCTATACCAATAATGTAAAGAATCTTGATTGGGTCTTCGTGTCCATAACTCCTTAAAATTATCAGGTTTGTCTGTTAATAGATGAATGTCTAGACTATCTATAGGTCCTTCTACACCAAAAGCAACGTGACCATTGCTTATTTGTTGAGGTCTTGAAGTTTTAAGAGCAGGTATTTCTTTAAATAATTTTAAAGTATAGCTGCTATCAGTTGGGATAGTAATGTATTCACTTATAAATCCAATTTTATCTTTCTTAGGCTGGAAGGTAAAATTTGCATCTTCATCCTTCATCGCGATAAGCATATATTCACCCTCTTTGACATTACCTATCTCATAGGTTGTTAGACTATCTAAGGTATTTGTCACATATCGAGGAGGATCTTTAAAAACAATGGAGTCTGACAATGTGCTGTCTACCGCATAAAGCATAACCGAAACAAAATTGTCAGGTTTGCTTGATAACTCGTCTATTATAGCTCCAGAAATAGTAAGACTATCTATATAATTTCCAGTACTCATGACATATTTAAATGAAGAAAAAGGATTACTCTCGTTATTATCCTGGATGCTTTGTCCAAAGTTAAATACGTACGTAGTGTTAGGCACAAGTGTATCAGTAATGGTGATTTTAATAAATTTTGACGCAGAACCTTGGGGGGAGATCAAGCTATTTTTAAGTGGTGGAGAAATGATAAGCTGTTTTTGATAGTCTTTAAGTTTTATATACTCATCAAAGTAGATACGTATTTCTTCCTCATCAAAATTGGTGGTATAATTAGGAGGAGTAGCTTTTACAAAAGCAGGGGGAATGCTGTCCTTTGGGCCTCCTGAAGGCCCGCCACCTCTTTTAGCACAGTTCACAAGTAGAAATAGTGCACATAAAAGCATACTTAGATACCTAAGTGTTTTATGAAATTTAAGAAGTGCTTTCGTAAAGTTTGACATAAATATGAGCAAAGAAACAATTATTTTTTTAGCCAAACGTAATACTTTCTAGGCTATTGCCATTACGGCAACACTTAACTTTATATTAGGAATTTTTAGTAACTGTATAGCGCACGCCTCCAGTGTCGCTCCTGTGGTAAGAATATCATCTACTAACAATATATGTTTGCCTTCATCTGTTAAGGTGTCAGCTATAGAAAATGCATTATAAACCTCATCACTTCTTGTAAAACGACCTTTAAATACTTGCGTCCTCGTATTTTTTGATTTTTGTAAAAGGGATAATTTATATGCTGTTTTAAGGTGTTTTGCAATAGCTTGAGCAAATCCGTCTACTTGATTATATCCTCTTGTGCGTTTCTTTTTTGGGTGTATCGGAACGGGCACAACCAGATCTATAGTATGGTATAAAATATTTTGAGAAAGCTCAGAACCCAACCACTCACCTAGAAAAGAGCTTATCTTGTAATCGCCTCTGTACTTAAGATTATGCATAAGTTGCTGGACGCCACCTTTTTTTTCAAAGTGAAATAGCGAAGTAGCGTTTTCTAAGTTTAATCTGCCGTAGAATAATTTTTTTATAGCATCATCGTTATGCTTATGGTAATTTGTTAGAGGGAGATGATGCCTACAATCTGTGCAAATAAAATACTCCGAAGATTGTAAGTGGCGAGAACAGCTTTTACAGGACTGCGGAAAAAATAAGTCTTGTAGAGATTGTAACACGAGGTTTCATTTTTTTTTCTAATTTAACCACTTTCCTTCCAAATAGGAATTTATGCCCAATAAAAATACAAACACCACTTTATTAATACTCACGATACTTTTGTGTCTAGTTGTTGTTGGGCTAGGGGCTTACACCTATTCTTTTTACAACGAAGTCAAAGAGACTAAGAATCAACTAATTAAAGACAAAGCCCTTTTTAAAGCTGAGTTAGATGAAGAAATTAACAGGTATGGGGTATTGTTAAAAGAGAATAGTAGCCTTTCATTAGAATTAACAGAGGCAAAAGAACGATTAGAAGGCCTACAACGAAAGATTGATAGCAACACTTTAACTAGAAGTGTTGTAAGGCAATATCAGATAGAATTAAAAAAACTACGTAAAGAGCGTGAAGTATTGTTTAGACAAAACGATAGTTTACAGCAAGAAACTAGGCGGCTTTCTGATCTTCAAGCACGCACTCAGAATAGCCTAGATAGTATTACAAAAGAGCAAAATAGGGCGGTGGTTGAGTCAATTCAAGAGCCAGTAACACCTAAAACTAACGTAAAGATTAGTAGTGTGAGTGCTCAGGGAGTGATACAACGCAATAGTGGCAAGTTTGTAAATACCTCCAGGGCTAGCAGGGCACAAATGGTGAGACTTTGTTATGAAGTAAATGAAGATCAAGATATTGATAATAGTCAATTAACCTTTTTTGTAAGAGTCTTTAATGAAAGGAAAAAATTAATTGGTGTTGAACGCTTTGCAACATTAGATACGGGGGAGAAGCTCTCTTACAACACAGAAACTAAGATTCAATATAAAGGGAAGGCACATACAGTGTGCGAGCTGGTACTGCCCATACAAACCTTCAGTAAAGGCTCATACACGATTGAGATATTTAATACTCAAGGTCTTCTTGAGACGACAGGACTTACCTTAAAATAACCCGATAGATTCTCTAATTTCTCTAGGGGATTGCTATTTTTGTCAGCATATTTATTAAAACGTTTAAGTACGCTTTCGCGAAAGCGTAAACACATACACATAATGGCGCAACAGGAAGATCATTTTAAAAAAGTAATATCACACGCAAAGGAGTACGGATACATTTTTGGTAGTAGCGAGATTTATGACGGGCTTAGTGCCGTTTATGATTACGGACAAAATGGGGTAGAACTTAAAAAAAACATACGGGAGTACTGGTGGAAGAGCATGGTACAAATGCATGAAAACATTGTAGGTCTGGATGCCGCCATTTTTATGCACCCCACAACATGGAAGGCATCTGGACACGTAGATGCTTTTAGTGACCCCTTAATAGATAACAAAGATTCCAAAAAAAGATATAGAGCAGATGTATTAGTAGAAGACTATGCAGAAAAGCTCAACCAAAAGGCAGAGAAAGAAATTACAAAAGCTGCAAAACGTTTTGGAGAATCCTTTGATAGAGCGCAATATGAAGCGACCAACCCACGAGTTTTAGGGTATCGAACAAAACAAAAAGATGCAACGGCACGTCTAGCTAGGCTGTTAGAGGCAGACGATCTTGCTGGAGTAAAAGCACTTATTGAAGAATTAGAAATTGCCTGCCCATTGTCTGGATCTAAAAATTGGACAGATGTACGACAATTTAACCTCATGTTTGGGACTAAATTAGGGGCGTCTGCAGAGACAGCTACAGACTTATATTTGCGACCAGAAACGGCTCAAGGTATCTTCGTAAACTTCTTGAATGTGCAAAAAACGGGCCGCATGAAAATCCCTTTCGGGATCGCTCAAACAGGAAAAGCGTTTAGAAATGAAATTGTAGCAAGACAATTTATATTTAGAATGCGTGAGTTTGAACAAATGGAAATGCAATTCTTTGTGAGACCAGGAGAAGAAATGAAATGGTACGAGTATTGGAAAGAAACACGACTTAACTGGCATAAATCTCTTGGCTTAGGTGAAGATAATTATCGTTTTCACGATCACGAGAAGCTAGCCCATTATGCAAATGCAGCAGCAGATATAGAATTTAATTTCCCTTTTGGATTTAAAGAGCTAGAAGGTATTCACTCAAGAACAGACTTTGACTTAAAAGCTCATGAAGAACATTCTGGTAAAAAATTACAATTCTTTGATCCTGAACTCAATGAAAACTATGTTCCTTATGTGGTAGAAACCTCTATAGGACTTGATAGAATGTTTCTCGCAGTATTTTCGAAATCTCTTCAAGAAGAGCAATTAGAGAATGGATCAAGTAGAGTCGTGCTTAAATTGCCAGCAATTCTGGCACCTACCAAAGCAGCCATTTTACCCTTAGTTAAAAAAGATGGGCTTCCAGAAATTGCAAGAAAACTAATGGAAGATTTAAAGTTTGATTACAACGTGGTATATGATGAAAAAGATGCCGTGGGAAGACGTTACAGACGTCAGGACGCCGCGGGAACTCCCTTTTGCATCACAATTGATCATGATACTAAAGAAGACGGTATGGTGACGGTAAGACATCGCGATAGCATGAAGCAAGAGCGTGTTTTAATTGAAAAAGTAAAGGAGATTATCGAAACTCAAGTAAGCTATAAAGTTTGGATGTCTTAAAAAGTATGATGCACACATAGTTAAAAAGCCCATATTGTGGGCTTTTTTTTGCGAAATCTTTAAGTTTTCTTTAACTTCAACAACTTTTAAAATTTTAATTATTCTAAAAAACTACACAATGAAAAATTTATTAAAATTGGCGTTAGTTGTATTCGTGTCTTTTGGCTTCAATACAATGGCGCAAAACTCGGATGGCGTTGCCCCTTTTTGGACAGGTCAAGCTGAGTCTGTTACGGTGATGCCTTCTATCGCATCTCGTACAAATCTTATCCCTTCTACAGAAAAAGAAGGTCAGGTTCAAGATGGACGTGCATCCAAATATGTTATTGTTCCTGGGAAAGGATCAAGTGATAATGATTTTTTAGCTCAGAATCAGCATAGAACTGCGGGAGCTATTCCTGGTAAAACACCAAGTTTAGTGTTTGAAACTGCGCAGTCGAACTCATCACCTACAGATCCAGCGGGAGCAGTTGGTCCTAACCACTATTTTGCGGTTTTTAATACGGGATTCAGAATATTTGATAAAGATGGGATGCCTCTCACTGGTCAGCTTGGTGTAGGTAATATATTTCCAGCAGCGGGTTGTTGTGATCTTACAGTTTCTTACGATAATCTAGCAGATCGTTGGATTGTATCTTTCTTGAATGGAGCTGGAGCTGGTATCCAAGTAGCAATTTCTAATGGACCAGACCCTGTAACTACGGACTGGACAGTTTATAATTTCACACAAGTATCAGATTACAACAAGTTATCTGTATGGAGAGACGGTTACTACATTACAGAAAACACAAATGGAAGTAATAAACTTTGGGTATTAGAAAGAGATTTTGACGGTGCAGGAGTACCGAATCCTGCGGCTCAAATGTCTGGTTTTGCATTACCAGGAATTGTAACAAGTGGTTTCCATAGCCCACAGGCAATGAATATTACAGATGATAATCACCCTACAACAGGAGGATGTCCTATTGTATACTTACAAGATGATGCTTGGGGTGGTGTGGCAACAGATCACGTTAAGGTATGGATAGCAACAATGGATTGGAATAATACGGCAAATTCTACAGTATCTGCTCCATTAGAAGTTGCTATGACACCATTTATAAGTGTATTTGATAATGGTTCTTTCTCAAATCTCACACAGCCTAATGGCGGTGTAGATATAGATGCGATGCAAGCTACGGTTATGAACCAAGGGCAATTTAGAAAATTTGGAACACACAACTCAATGGTTTTTAACTGGGTTGTTGATACGGATGCTACCGGAGGAGAATTAGCAGGTGTAAGATGGGTAGAGATGAGACAGGCAACAGATGATGGTCCTTGGTCATTATTTCAAGAAGGAACCTATACGGCTCCAGACGGTAAACACGCTTGGAATGCAAGTTTAGCAATGGATGTTCAGGGTAACATAGGAATGGGATATGTTGGTATGGCGGGTCCTACTACGCCTACAGATGGCTCTGTTGATCTTGTGGTGAGCTCGTATTATACAGGTCGTTTTGCTGCAGATGCCCCAGGAGCTATGACAATATCAGAAGAACTTATAGCAAAAGGAAATGGTAATATCCCTAACTTGAGATATTCAGATTATAGTAAAATAGATGTTGACCCATCTAATGATAAAGGATTTTGGTATGTTACTGAATATATCGGTCCTGCAGGGGGTAGAGCAAATGTTGCTGGGGTATTTCAAATTGCTCCTGATTTTGCAGATGATATAGGAGTTATTAGTATTGATACGCCAGTTGATGGAACTCTAACAGCAACTGAGGATATAACGGTAACTATTTTTAATTTTGGAGAAAATGACGCTACTGGTTTTGATGTTACATATCAGATAGACGGAGGAGCTACCATTACAGAAGCTTTTACTGGAACACTTGCTTCTGCAACTTCTACTCAATATACATTTACAGCTCAAGGAGATTTCTCAACTGTAGGTCAGACGTATAGCATTACTGCAAGTACAGTATATGCTGCAGATTTAGATACTACCAACGATTCTGTAACAAGAGACGTTACCCATCTTGATCCAAATGATATTGGAGTAACTGCGATCTCGTCTCCTACGACGGGTCAAAGTTTATCTGATTCTGAAAATGTTACAGTGACCATTACAAATTTTGGCGGATCTGATCAATCAAACTTTGATGTTACATTTGACTTGGACGGCGCTACAACAACAGAAACTGTTGCTGGTCCTCTGGCATCTGGTGGCACATTAGATTATACATTTACTGCTACGGTTGATTTGTCTGCTTTTCAAACATATACTTTAAGTGCCTTTACTTCTCTTCCGGGAGATATAGATGCAGAAAATGATGGAGTTACAGTAACAATAGAAAATCTTTTCTGCCAGCCTACAGGAAACTGTAGTTTTGGAGATGGATTTACTTTAGTTTCTTTAGTGGATATTAATAATCCATCAGGTTGTGAAGGTTATGGAGATTTTACCGATCAGTCTACAGATTTAGTACAAGGTGATACGTATGATTTTACAATGTCAACAGGATACGGAGATCAATTTGTTCATGTTTGGATTGACTTTAATGATAATTTTGTCTTTGAATCAAATGAGTTAATTATAAATAACTTTGAAGTAGCAAATGGACAAGCAGGAGGAAACTATACTGAAACAATTGATTTTGTAATTCCTGCAGATGCTGCTCTTGGAGAACATATTATGAGAGCAAAGACTAATTGGAACGGTCCAAATACTGATGATGCTTGTGCTGATGTTACTTTTGGTGAGACCGAAGATTATACTGTAAATATCACAGAACCTTTAGGTGTGGATGATAATGATTTTGCGGCAGGTAATTTTACAATTACAGAAACGGCTAAGAATGTTTTTGACGTGTCATTTACTTCACAAAATACAACAGATATGCTAGAACTTACAGTATTTAATGTGTTAGGACAGCGTATGGTGTATTACAAAATGGATAACAACGGAGGAGAGTTTAACTACAACTTAGATATGTCTTATATTGCTAAAGGTGTTTATCTAGTTCGTGTAGGAAACGCTGAGTCCGGCAAAGTAAAGAGATTATTAATTAAGTAATTTTCTAGTACTTATAGAAATAAAAAATCCCGCTGTGAAGCGGGATTTTTTTTGTTGTATTTATAATTTGTAATTATCCAATTACTATCTCCGTAATCTCAATAGGACTCGCCTTTGTACAATTGCTCATCCTGCGTTGCGGTATAAATTTAAAATATACTTTAAGATCATTTTTCTTAAACTCTTCTTTCATAGACATACTTTCATAGTGTCGTCCATCTTCTAATTTGATTGTCCATTCACAATCTCCCTCTTCTTCAGAGTGAACAATGATTCCTGAGGTATATCCTTCTTTCATAAATACTTCTTTTTGGGCCTCGTTATTGGTAGCGATGATCATTTCTTTCTTTGTTTCTTTTGTGCTTTTACAAGAGCTTAGGCTCATCAAAGAGCATAAAGCTGCCGTAACTAGTAAGGTTGCTTTCATAATATAGTTTTGATTTGTTTAAAGATCGTAAAAATTTAGAAGAAGGCTTTTAACTGGATATTTCCAGTATGAATTGTCGATGAACCTTCGCTTTTCCTCCCGAAATAGGAGACATTTAAATCCAAGAATTTTGTAATTCTTTTTTGAGCTATCAAGTTCCAGGTAAAATTTGTTCCGGGTTGCAATCCTTCTAGAATTTGATAGGCCACAGGACTAAATGCGCTTCCGCGAAAGCGATTATCAATATATCTAAACTCTCCTGTTAATGACAGCTTCTCTACATCTGCAACTGCAAAGCCCGTACCAAAGCTATTTTGCAGCAAAGACTCTAGTCCAGATAACTGGTTTTCTTTATTCTGATAACTGTAAAATACAGAAAGACGAGATTGCTTGCTAAACAAATAGGAAATCTTAGGATTTGCGCTCGTGGTATTCAATTCAAAATTTCGTGAGGGAAAATTCTCTGCTGTACTAAGGGTATTACTCTGAGTCCCCTTAAAATTAAAAATCCAACTCTTCTTTATTTTATGAAGAAAGTTAATCTGATGACTTTCTAAATTTGCCGATTGTAAGCCTGTAGACAGAAGATTAGTAGACTCATTTACGAGATAACTATAGGTGGTGGTATAATGTTGCTTACCACGATTAAAGCTCAATGCGTTTCTAAAACTTAATGCTAGACTTAACTCATTTGTACTACTTTCAAACGGATTAATTGTAAAGGATTGCCCTTCTCTAAGAACTCTTCTATCTATACTGTAGTTAGTGAGATTATAAAATCGAGATAAGAACTTCTTCAAGCCTTTTTGGCCATTCCATTGTTGAGGGTTGACTGTAAGTTGGGAGCTTAGCCTATTTTGATGGGTTCTTATAAATATCTGATTAGGGAGCAAGACCCGTATAAAATCTGCTTCGTCCTGAAATTGGGCAATTTCAAACTCTTCTAGCTGTTGGATGCCATCGTTATTATAATCATTCCAGGTATGTGTTCCTTGTCCTTCATCTACGGCAACAAATGTAAACTCTTGTTGTGGCTGAGTGCCACTATTGGTTTCATAAATGGTGTTAAGCTGTATGATGTCTTTTGCAAATCGTTGGTCATAGAGCAATCTAGAATTAAGAGAGTTTTCACTCTCTCTATCGGTTTCTTGAAAATTTAAGGTTCTATAATTTACAAATAGTCCTAGGGTTGTTTTCTTATTTTTAAGTAGTTGAGATTTTAGAAAATACGTCTGTGAGGTGTTTACACGTTGCACTTTATTGAATCTTAAACTATCGTTTTCGCGAAAGCGGTAACCCACTTCTGCAAATACTTTTGTACTATCTCCTACGCCCAAAAATCCTTCATACATATTAAAACGCTGGCTGTCTGGTGTGAGGGAGTCATTTACTTTAGCAATACGTTTATTGTCTTCTCTGTAGTATTTTGCTCCTACCCATTTCTTTTTTAAATCATAGATTCCTACACTAGAGACTCTAAAAAAGTCTGATGTAAAGTTGTGATCATCTGTGTTGAGAATGCTTGCTATCACACGTCCTTTGAGCTTTTTTGAATGGATAGTGCTATTTATGGAGTGACGTGTTCCAGAATAAAAATTAGCAAAGTCAAGATTCTCAAATGAGTAATTTATGCTTCCTAACTTTTGATTTGAATATGCTAGCCCAGTATTTAAAAAACTTTGATCCCCTATAGGAAGACCATTTACGTTAGAAAGGTTGGGGTCTATATTCCAATCACGATTAAATTCTGGATTGTAAAGGCCTTGAATGTTTACGAATTCCTGTTGTACATAATCCCAATTTGCAAAGGCCGAAAGTCTGGATATCGTGTCTTTTCTAAACAACGCCTGCTTTACTTCTAGATGTGAAGCAAAGGCATTATTATCACCATCATCTAGGTCTGAAAATAGATTAAGATCATTTTTACTTCCAGCGAGTTCTGCTTTAATCGTGGTTTTTTCGTTAGGAGTGTAAGAGCCGTTTACCACAGCCATTTGCAATAAAGTGGGTGCAAATAGTCTTACTTGTGGTGCAAAAGACCCTTGAGGCACGCCATTTACAGGAGGAACATACTCAAAAGTACGTTGCAAGGTATTGGTCGAGCTTATCACATAATCTCCTTGATTTTCACCTACATTAGAAAAGCGCACGGTAAATAACTCTTCATCAGGGTCTGTACTAAATTCAAAGACCTCTACGCCATTTATTTCTATTCTACGATACAAGACCTTGTTTTCACCAAAGGTGTCAGGAATCGCGCTCTCTGCGATCATTTGCTCTGGGTCATCTCCAGCCTCACGTAATGTAGCAATTTGATCAGCACTTAAGTTTTGTTGTAACTGTTGATTTTTTGCATCAGACTCCGAATATACGTGGGTAGAAATGGTAAGCTTATCGCTATTGCGAAAACTCCCACCACCGTACGTAACAAAACGTGTAAATCTTCGCTCTGTAAATTGATAATCTACCGTAATACGCATTTCGCTCGTGATTGGATAGGTCGAGTTAAAACGGATCTCTCCAGCATTATAATCAATCACATAATCTTTTGCCTCACCTCGCTCTAAAGGAATCCCATTTACATATACCGTCTCACTACCAGATACGACCAGTACAAAAAGTTCACCATTAGGTCCCGTAAGTTTATAGGGGCCTTGATTTCCTTCTTGCCCGTTCAAAATACTGGTGTTAAAAATACCTCGTACTAGTGCACCAGTAGCAAAAAGATGGGTTCGTTTATCGTCTGTATGATTAATAGTACCTTGCAAGGAAAGTCCCTGTATTTTCTTTACAAAAGGCGCAAAGTAACTGTCGTTATTTTCAAGATTAATATCACCAGCTCTAATGTTCCAGTCATCACTAAAAAGTTCAATAAATACTTGGTCAAATTCATCTAGATTTTGAGAGTATCCACCCTGCTGGCTTGGGATATTAGCATCTTGTATGGAGGCTCGCAGGTTTACTTTGTCACTCAATTTCCCACTTATTTGTAGGTCCAGTTCTGAGTTAAGGACACTATTTTGGTTATTTCCGGCAGTAACTCCTCGCACAATACTTCCGCTAGTGTTGAGACCTTGAAAAGGCACAAATGCTGGTTTATTACCTGTCTTTCCTAGTCGCAGTACCTTGTCTATGTTCCCGCTATTATTTACGATGCTATTAGGATCAAACTGGGAGTATTTACGTGTAAGCCATTCGGGATAGTTGCGGTAGGTGACAAGGAGGGTGTCTTGAGGAATACGCTCCTGCCGGCCGAGCAGGCGGGTTCGCGAAAGCGTAATAATACCCTTTGCAAAATCTACTTGATACAATGTACTATCTAGCAAAACTCCCTTTGTATCTGCCAATTTAAATCCGCTAGGGTTGATAGATACGCTGTCTATTTGGATGGTATCTCGTACGGCAATTTTTTTCGTTTGTAGCTCCTGCGCACACAGGGCAGCACTAAAAAGCAAACATAAGAGAATATAAAAATTGCGCATTAGTAGTAAAACTCACCAGAGCCGAAAATATTTCAATCAATCAAAGGTAAACTTTATGGCGTTTTTAACGACTTTAGATACCCTAATTTATAAATTAGCGCCACAAGAAGAACGATATCCTTATGAAAATCATTTCTTACAATGTAAACGGTATACGGGCAGCCTTGCGCAAGGGCTTTATAGACTGGCTTAAAAGCGCAGATCCGGACGTAGTATTAATACAAGAAACGAAAGCTACTCCAGATCAGGTAGAGACCCATCTCTTTGAAGAAGCTGGGTACCATCACTATTGGTTTAGTGCCCAGAAAAAAGGGTATAGTGGCGTAGCGATTCTCTCAAAGAAAGAGCCTAAACACGTGGAGTACGGTACAGGAATCGAGTCTATGGATTTTGAAGGAAGAAATATTCGAGCAGATTTTGACCAAGTGTCTGTAATGAGTATGTATCTCCCTTCTGGAACCAATATTGCCAGATTAGAACATAAGCTGGAGTATATGGATTTGTTACAGTCCTATGTGGATGGACTTAAGAAAGATATTCCTAATCTAGTGATAGGAGGAGACTACAATATCTGTCATGAGGCTATAGATATACACGACCCTATACGTAATAAAAATGTGAGTGGGTTTTTACCTGTAGAACGCGAGTGGATTGGTAATTTTATGAGAAGCGGTTTTATAGACTCTTTCAGACATCTTAACAAAGAACCCGATAACTATACGTGGTGGAGTTACAGGGCTAATGCCCGTGCCAATAACAAGGGCTGGCGTATAGATTACAATATGGTAAGTGCTCCTTTAGAGGCAAATATAGAGAGAGCCATTATCCTTAAAGAAGCGATGCATAGCGATCACTGCCCTCATATGGTGCAATTAAAATTTTGAATAACAAGAATAACCCAAAGAGATGATCAAAAAGATTTTTATCATATGCCTTGCAGGAATGACACTTACTTCCTGTGTGTCCAAAAAAGTATTTGAAGACCTTGAGTCTAAGTACGCCAGACTTCGTAAGGAAAATAGGACGACGTCTAGCGACCTTACGGCAGCTCAAAAAGAACTGGCAGCACTTAAAAAAGAACACTCAATTACAGATGCTCAACTTGCAGATGCGGCATTGTCTCTAGAAGATTTGAGGAGGGAATACGCTTCCGCGAAAGCGCAACTAGAAACCCTACAAGCCTCTTACGATGCACTCGAAGCAAATAGTAGTGCAAGCATTGCCGAAAATTCTAAGAAAAACAGAGAGCTCCTGGCGCAATTAGAAGCAAAGCAGGCAGAGCTTTCTCAAAAAGAAAAAGCCTTAACACAAGAGCGCACTCGACTAGAACAATTACAGAGAGACCTGGCAGAGCGTTCTTCAAGAGTAGATGAGTTAGAAAGCGTGATCGCATCTAAAGATGCTTCGATGCGAGCGTTAAAAGATGCGATTTCTAAAGCCCTTACTGACTTTGAAGGAAAAGGACTTACGGTAGAGCAGAGAGACGGTAAGGTATATGTCTCCTTAGAAAATAAATTACTGTTTGCTTCTGGAAGTTGGACCGTGGGAGCAAATGGTAAAACTGCTGTAGTAGAACTAGGAAAAGTACTCGCTCAAAACCCAGATATTGCGGTACTTATTGAAGGTCATACAGATGATGTGCCTTATGCAGGAAGTGGTAACCTAAAAGGAAACTGGGATCTCTCTGCAAAAAGAGCTACCGCTATTGTAAACATCCTAAGAGAAAATAATAAGATAGATCCTAAAAACTTAACTGCTGCCGGACGAGGTGAATATGCACCTATAGCACCAAATGATACAGCAGAAAACAAAGCAAAAAACAGACGAATAGAAGTAGTACTCACGCCTAAATTAGACGAGGTGACTGCGCTGCTAAAGGATATTAATTAATAGAAAAGTCTCTTCTAATGAGGCCTCTTTAATCTTAAAAAAATAGTGCGATTGTGTGGATGAGATTTCCGCCTTCGACTTATAAATGTTTCTCTTGTACAAGGGAAACCTATAGAATTAAAAAACCTTGCGATTGTGTGGATGAGATTTCCGCCTTCGCGGAAATTTATTCAAGATGAAATACACCACAATACCTGATACAGACATTAAAGTCTCAAAAATATGCCTAGGTTCGATGACTTGGGGAGAGCAAAACATAGAAGAAGAAGGCCACGCACAGTTAGATTATGCCCTAAGTCAAGGTGTAAATTTTATTGATACTGCAGAGCTATATAGTGTGCCTAATGCTCGAGCGGAGACCTATGGTCATACAGAACTCATTATAGGCTCTTGGTTAAAAAAACATAGCAACCGTGACAAGGTGGTTATTGCTTCAAAAATATGCGGGCCTGGAGACTATACAAAGCATATTCGCACGGGAGGTTTTGCAAAACATGAGATAGAAGATGCTATTCATAAAAGTTTAAAACGAATGGGTACAGATTATATAGATTTGTACCAACTGCATTGGCCAGAGCGTAAGTCCAATTTTTTTGGTCAATTAGGATATACCCACGACGAGAACGAAGCGTGGAAGGATAACTTTGCTGAAATACTGGAGAGCCTCAACATTTTTATCAAGGCGGGTAAAATAAGACACATAGGCCTCTCTAACGAGACTCCTTTTGGATTATCTCGTTATCTTGAAGAAGCGCGCAAAGGAGCTCCTAAGATGCGTACTGTTCAAAATCCATATAGTCTACTTAATAGAAAAGATGAGGTAGGACTTACCGAGATTATGCACCGTGAGAATGTAGGGCACTTACCCTATTCTCCGCTTGGTTTTGGGATGCTTACTGGAAAATACTTAGAGGAATATCCAGCAGATGGTCGTGTGAGTATATATCCTAATTACAATAGATATCACAATGAGAACTGCTTTAAAGCAACAAGACGTTACAAGCAAATTGCAGATGATCACGGTTTGAGCTTAACGCATATGTCACTGGCTTTTGTAAACACAAGACCTTTTGTGACCGCAAATATTATAGGAGCTACTTCTGTAAAACAATTAAAAGAAAATATAGGAAGTATTGATGTAAACCTTTCTAGTGAAGTCCTTAAGGCAATCAATGAAGTGCACAATGCAATTCCTAATCCGGCGCCTTAATACGTGAAAACTTTGGAAAATTATTTAATAGGAAATGAAGATTTACAACTTTTAAATCAACTCATAGGACGTACTATGGGTCATTTTCAATGCGATTCTCTTACTGTCAATAATGCAGGCAAAACAAGTACTTCATCAAAATTTTACCTACCCTTGCGTCATAGAAAGAATTCTGAAACTTTGTTTGAAAAACTTTTAGAATTCAGTTTTGAGTATTACGAAGATCCTTTAACATTATTAGACTATTTCAAACCTGCAGTAAAACAGAGTGAAGAGCAAGTTTTTAAAAGGCTCGATGAACTTAATTACAATAGGCCAGAATCAAGTATTCATTTTCCAAATATCGATATCCATACTATTGAAATTTATTCATATCGAGATTCTTTAGACGATGGTAGTGAGTATGCTTATGATGCAGGCATATTGTTTGCGGATGTTAAGGGCAATGGAATTTTGCTAGTTCCTGATCGTGTTGGCTCTGGTCGAACTCACTTTATTTCTGATCAAGAAACTATTTTGAATACGATATCATCATTAAATCTGAGAAAAACAGTAGAAGGGGATAATTAATAGAAGTTAAATTCTTGTGTTAATTACTTTTTCGCGAAAGCGTAATTCTACCCAAATAAATGCCTCACCATATCATGAACTTTCCCTAGTTTAATGATATTGATGCCGTAATTTCCATCTGGAATCTTACAGTATTTAGAAATAATAATACTGGTAAACCCTAGCTTTTCTGCCTCAAGGATGCGTTGTTCTACCCTGTTTACAGGGCGTACTTCGCCAGCAAGGCCTATCTCTGCCGCAAAACATAGAGACTTGTCTACAGCGATGTCTACATTAGAGCTTAAAACAGCGGCCACTACGGCTAGGTCGATCGCTGGATCATCTACAGAAATACCGCCTGTTACGTTTAGAAAGACATCTTTTGCACCTAGTTTAAAGCCTGCGCGTTTTTCTAAAACGGCAAGTAGCATATTAAGACGTTTTACATTATAACCTGTAGTGCTACGTTGCGGAGTGCCATAAACCGCTGTACTTACGAGCGCTTGTATCTCTATCATAAGCGGTCGCATTCCTTCTAAAGTAGCTGCTATTACGGTGCCGCTTAGATCTTCGTCATTTTTAGAAATGAGGATTTCGCTTGGGTTAGATACTTCTCTCAGGCCGCTTCCTTGCATTTCGTAAATGCCTAACTCATTGGTGCTACCAAATCTATTTTTGTGCGCTCTTAGAATACGATATACGTGATTGCGGTCTCCTTCAAACTGTAGCACAGTATCTACCATATGCTCCAAAATTTTGGGACCGGCTATGTTTCCGTCCTTAGTGATATGACCGATGAGAATAACAGGAGTGCTGGTTTCTTTTGCAAATTTTATAAGCTCTGCGGTAGTCTCTCGTATCTGAGACACGCTACCGGGGCTACTTTCTATATGGTTGGTATGTAACGTTTGTATAGAATCTATAATGAGTATATCTGGCTCCAGTTCTGAAACGTGTTTAAATATATTTTGCGTCTTAGTTTCAGAAAGGATGTAGCATTGCGAGCTATCTGGGTTGATACGTTCTGCACGCATTTTTATTTGTTGCTGGCTTTCTTCTCCAGAAACATACAGTGTTTTGTAGGGTAGATTGAGTGATATCTGTAGGCATAAGGTACTTTTACCTATACCTGGTTCACCTCCTAAAAGGGTGAGCGATCCTGGCACTAGACCTCCTCCTAAAACCCTGTTGAGCTCTTGGTTTTTGGTATTGAGGCGTTTTTCTGGAGAGGTGGAGATTTCATCTATTTTGAGCGCTTTGGACACTCTTTTTTCTGCTTTCGCGAAAGCGGAAGTCCCCTGTTTCCAATCTTTTTTATCTTCTTTTTGAACAACTTCTTCTACAATGGTATTCCATTCTTTGCAGGCATGGCACTGACCTGCCCACTTAGCGTACTGTGCTCCGCAGTTTTGACAGAAAAAGGTGGTTTTTGTTTTGGCCATACAAGGTTGTTTTCTTGTTGATTACAATTTAGAAGGTAATTTTTACCGTTCAGCAAGGTATTAAGGATTTTAAAAAAAAGGGGTAAATGCCCTAGAGAATATTAATTAAATTTGTCTGAAGAATTTGTCAGGGGACAATTTCAAACAACTAAAATCATTTATTATGAAAAAAATTACTTTTAAATTATTGATGAGCGCACTCTTTGTAGTCGCTTCTTATCAAGTTAATGCGCAATGCTCAACGAGTTCTGAGCCTACAGATGAGTGTTCAGATGTATTTGCCATCTCTCTGAACCTTCCTGAGAATACAGCAGCTGCAGCTCCAGGAGACAAGTATTACCTACGCTCTAATGTAGGAGAACCTTGGGGTAGTGCAACTAATGGTGAGGCAATGGATCTTGCTTTTGGAGCTGGAGGATGGACTTTAGATACATTTGAAGCTTTAGATTTTGCAACGGTCTTTTCTGATGATACAGTATTTATATTTATAGACGGTAGTGATAGTGGTGCAGATGAGCTAGAGACTTTTCTTACAGCAAATATGACTGCTATTGAGGAATGGGTTTTTGATGGGGGAAGTTTGATCATAAATTCTGCGCCTAATGAAGGAGACGGTATGGATTTCGGTTTTGGAGGAACTGTACTGAATTATGGAGGTCCAACTTTTAATAGCAATGTTGAGGCAGATGCAGCACATCCTGCGATTGCAGGTCCTAATACGCCTACTGCGACTGCCATGACGGGATCTAGCTATAGCCATGCAACAATAACAGCAACAGATTTTACGACAATTGTAGAAGGATTAGATCAAGCTGGAGACGTTGTTTTGGCAGAGAGACCTTGGGGTGAAGGATTCATTATGGTAGGAGGTATGACAACCGTAAACTTTCATGGTCCATTAGCAGAAGCAGCAAACTTTAGAGCAAACCTGTTTGTATATATGGATGAGAATTCTCTTTTAAGTGCAGATGAGTTTACAACTTCTAATTTTAGTATTTATCCAAGTGTGGCAGATGCTACTATTCAAATAAGTGCAGAGAATAGCATAGATGAAATAGCGATGTATAATGTAATAGGTCAAGAAGTGTTACGTCAAAATGTTGGTACAGTACAATCTACTATCAATATCTCTTCTTTGACAAAAGGCGTTTATTTTGTAGAGGTGTCAATTAACGGTTCTACAGCTGTTAAAAGAATTATTAAAAAGTAATAAGTGCTTTCTAAAGTTTAAGGGCGCCTCATTAGGGTGCCCTTTTTTAATACCCAAAATCTGCCTTAATATCATCTGCTTTGTCTAGCATGAGATCTTTCGTTAGGAAGGATATTTCTTCAAGTAGATATGCATTTTGATACATTCGCATAGCCTTTTTAGGCTCACCACGCCTTTCCAAGGATAAAGCCATATAATAATTGCCTAGCATAGTATCTGGATAGTTAGCTCGAGCTAGTTTTCCTAGATTTTCAAGTCCTGTCCAGTCACCTTTTTTCTGCAAGGCTTTTGAGATAGCGGTAAAGTCATTTACACGTATTTTATCATCCAACCCGAACAGGTTTTTAACAGTAGCATACTTATCTACTAAATAGTCATATGGAGACCCTGTAAGTTTCAAAATCACCTCTTTGTATTCTTTCTTACTAATCGGTTTATAAATAGAGAAAATGTCTTCTAAGGCTTTGGGGATTGCACGTCCTACTAAAGAGTAATGCGTTGCTCCTTCAAAGTTATCATAATAGTATTTTAAGTTGTCATTAGAGACCAACTTAAGTTGACTGTCTAGCACCTCAGTTCCTTCTCGTAGTGGTTTAATATCATCTGTTCCTGTTGCTAGATAGTAGAAGATTTTTTGCTGTGTTTTTCCAAGTTGGTCTACAAGTCTTACATCCATCTCTGGCGCTAGATCAGGGCTTAATGAGACATATCCTTGAAATAGGGCTGTTTCTTTCATTAAGTAGTAATTCATAAAATTAGCCGTCATATCATGGCCCACAGCAATCCTGAAATTGCTGGTACGATATTTATTATCCAGCCACGGCATTAATTCAAGGCCTAAAAATTCAAAAAAAGAAGTGCCTGTTTCTGTGGGAAGAAAGTTTATTTCATCATATAAGGTGTCGTCTTCTCTTGTATCACCTTGTATAACGCCCACAACGATTACTTCTGGCATTTCCTCCCAATAGCTGTAATAGTCTGTCATTCCTGCTACAGGTTCAAAAAGGTAGTCACCGTCGAGCACTACAAGAACCGGATATGTTTTTTCAGTATTACTATCATAATTTCTTGGGAGCTGTATCTTAAGCTGTCTAGCTTCTCCTAATCGAGCAGATTGAATTTCTTCGTATTGTATCTGAGCAGAAAGAGAAAAAGTAAATAAGAATGAAAAGAGAATGACTAATCTAGAGTACATAGTAGAATTTTTTAGAATTCTAATGTACTAAAATTTTAGCGCTTGTTTAAAACTAGGGTGTAAAGAGCGCAACTTCCACCCACGACTATGTTAAAAATTGTTTGGGTGCCCCAGATAATTCCTCCAAAGGTGTCTCCGTCTGTCTCTGCATAGCCAAAAAATGTAAATATTGCTGCCATGGCGAGTGGATATAAACCCATCCCAGCATTAGTGGCGCTCATAGAAAAAGCTCCAATAACAAAAGCCGCGAGCGTTACACCTGGAGAAATATCCTGGAGACCAGGAACGCACAAGGTTACAATCCAGAACATAGAGATGTACATGGTCCATATAAATAGCGTATGAAAAATAAATGCTGCATTTTTTTTCATATTCAAAATGCTCTTTACTCCATCCAGAATACCCAGGCCAAAAGTTCTAATTTTTAAAATAAAAGGATGAGAAGATTTTTTTAGAATGCGCAATGCGATAATTCCAGATATAAGAAGCACTGCCATTCCTATAATGGAGGGAATGGGGTTTGCTTCTTCCTTAAAATAATCTATGAGCTCTGCAGATTGAAGACTTACAGCTGCTACCATTACAAAAAGCAACATCACAAGATCTGCTATGCGTTCCGAAACCACTGTGCCAAAAGCTTTGTCAAAAGGGATCGTATCTGTTCTCTTAATTGCCACTGCTCTTAATACTTCACCAGAACGTAGTACAAACGTATTGGCAAAATATCCAGTCATCACTGCTGCAAGACTATTGCCTAATTTTGGTTTATAGCCTAAGGGTTCTAATAAAAACTTCCAACGATATGCTCTTGAGATATGACTAAAAATAGACATAATGAAGGAGAGTATGATCCACAAGGGATTTGCATTTTTAATATTAAACCAGAGATCTGCTCTTTCATCTGGTGTCATTTTACCCAGCCAAAGCCACATTAAAAAAACTCCCAACAAAAGTGGGAGTCCTATTTTTAAAATCTTTATGAATTGCTTTGTATTCAAGATTAGGTAAGCAAGTTATTTTCTTCATTTGGGAAGCATAAAGTGGGTTTAAACTTTTTTGCTTCTTCGAGTTCCATAAAGGCATATACGATTAGAATTAATATATCGCCTTTAGACACTCTTCTTGCCGCAGCACCATTTAAGGTAATCTCTCCACTATTTCTTGGTCCGGGAATGGCATACGTTTCAAGACGCTCTCCATTATTCACATTTACGATCTGAACACGTTCTCCTTCTATAATATTAGCAGCATCCATGAGGTCTTCATCTATGGTAATACTTCCAATATAGTGAAGCTCTGCTCCAGTTACTTTTACTCTGTGAATTTTTGATTTTACAACGTTTACTAACATAGTGTAAAGATAGGTATTATTAGTTGAGGGCAATATTGTCTATAAGTCTTATTTCTCCTGCATAAGCAGCAATAAAGGCTCGATATTTTTGATTTTTACGCTTTCGCGAAAGCGGACTAAGGTTTTTAATATTTGCAATTTCAAAGTACTCCAGTTCTAACCCTTCTTCATTTGCGAAGGCAGTTGTTACTATTTTTTTTAATTGTAGTGCACTTTTGGTCTCAAAATGCTTTTTTGCTATTTGTAGAGATTTATAAATAAAAGGTGCGATAGCAAGTTGTTTTTCTGTAAGCCTTGCATTGCGACTGCTCATAGCAAGTCCATTCTCTTGTCTATGAATTGGACAGCCTGTAATTTTCAAGGATAATTTTTCTAATTGAACGAGTTTTCTAACAATCTGTAGTTGCTGAAAATCTTTTTCTCCAAAAAACGCTTCATCAGGCAGCACCTGTCTGAAAAGGAGGTTAAGAACCGTGCCCACGCCATCAAAATGTCCAGGTCTATGCTCACCTTCCATAACATTTTCTAAATTGCCAAAGTTGTAAGAAGTAGAGGATATGTTTGTGCCGTATACTTCTTGGGGAGAAGGAGCGTAAATAATTACTCGATCCTTAAAATTCGAAAGGAACTGAGCATCTTTCTCTAAAGCTCTAGGATATTTTTCTAAATCTTGTGCATTATTAAATTGTGTAGGATTCACAAAAATACTCACCACGACATAAGGGTGCTTTTCAAGAGCAAGCGAAATTAATGACGCGTGACCTTCATGTAAAGCTCCCATGGTAGGAACAAAACCCACGGTATTACCTTCTTGCTTTTTTTTAGAAACAAGATTTTTAAGTTCAATTTTAGTAAAAATTATAGACACTTTATCATAAAATTAACGGCTGCAAACTTACTATTTTAAAGGCAAAGTGCATAAAATTTCGTATTTTTGCGTGTTTTTTATCAATAATTTTTAAGAACAACCTATATGAAAGATAAGAGGATATTGTACGTGTCGTCAGAAGTGATACCTTACTTACCGGAGACCGAAATTGCCTCTATGTCATTTGAAGCTCCCCAGATGGTTAATTCCAAAGGAGGTCAAATACGTATTTTTATGCCGCGCTATGGCAATATCAATGAGCGCAGGCACCAATTGCACGAAGTAATAAGATTGTCAGGGATGAACCTGGTAATTAACGACTTTGATATGCCACTAATTATCAAAGTGGCATCTATTCCTAAAGAAAGAATCCAAGTTTACTTTATAGATAATGAAGAGTACTTTAAACGTAAAGCTACGTTTACAGATGAAGAAGGAAAATTGTTTGAAGATAATGACGAGAGAGCTATTTTTTTTGCAAAAGGCGTGGTGGAGACCGTTAAAAAATTAAACTGGGCTCCAGATATTATTCATGTTCATGGATGGCTAGCGGCATTACTTCCTGTATACCTAAGGAGCTATTATGCGAGTGATCCATTATTTGCTCAAAGTAAGATAGTGACCTCTGTATACAATCAAGGCTACGAAGGCGCGTTAAATAAAGAGATGATTAATAAGATCGCTTTTGATGGTATTGACGCCGAAGCAATAGGGGATTTGAAAGACCCTACTTATGAGAATTTAATGAAAGTGAGTATCAAGCATTCTGATGCAGCTATCATTGGTTCTCCTGAGCTCGATGGGAATTTAGGAAACATCCTAAACACTACAAAAATTCCTGTACTTCCATTTAAAAAGAAAGAGGAGTTTCCTCAGGCATATGAGGAGTTCTATACAAAAGTTTTACAAGAATAGCATGAAGAGAATATATTTAATGATAGCAAAAGGACTTTTATGTGTTTTTGCAATAAGCTTATTTTTTGCTTGTGAGGATGAGATGAATACCACAGGATCTGGTATTGTGAACGAAGTTAATTTTGAAACAAATGTAGCTTCAGATTTTTCTCTGGTTTCGTACACAAAAAACTATCCACAAGGGGTGCAAACAAATGGAGTGCCTGTAGGTGTTTTGGGTGTATATAACGATGCTGTATATGGTAAGACTACGGCGTCATTTTTGAGCCAGATGACACTTTCTCGTTTTAGTCCTGAATTTGGTGATAATACCGTTGTAGACAGTGTAGTTCTTACATTGCCATACTTTTCCAGTTTAGTAGAAACAGATACTGATGGTAATAGCACGTATACTATAGACTCCACATTTACAAATAGTGGGCCAGTTAAACTTTCAGTATACAGGTCCAATTTCTTTTTAAATGATCTTGACCCTGATAGTGGTTTTGAAGACCTAGCGGTATACTTATCTGATGACATCACAAACCCTAGCGGGTCTATCAATGAATCACTGGTCGAAGGAGAACAGTTGCAAGTTGAGTTAGACGCTATGGGTGTTCCAAATGCTGAAGAACTTGCGAAGTTGGAGATGTTTTTGCCGGATGACTCAGAAATTATTCTAACAACCCCAGAAACAGATGATGACGGAGAGCCTCTGGACGACGGGAGTGTTGTAGAAACAGCAAGATTAGCACCTTCATTAAGGGTGAAACTAGACACGCAATACTGGCAGGACACAATTATTGGTCAAGAAGGGAACACTACCTTATTAAATCCAAATTCTTTTAATGATTATTTTAGAGGGCTCTATTTTAAAGTAGAAAGCATTAATGATGAGGGTCACTTAACCTTCTTTAATCTAGAAAATGCATCTATTAATATATTTTATTCTTTTGAAGGAAGCGATGACTCAGGAGATTTGGGAGGTCTATCAAGTGATGGAGAGGGTAATATTGAACTTTCTATGTCGGGTATCAGTCTTGTGAATTATGAAAATGACTTTAATGCTACGATAGAAGATGCTTATCAAACAGTAGATGAAACTGAAGGAGAAGAAAATTTATATCTGAAAGGGGGTGATGGTAGTATTGCCGTGGTAGATTTGTTTGGACCGCGATTTGATCTAGGAGATGGTGAAGAATTTCAAAGTGAGCTTGAAATATTAAGATCTTGTGGTATCATTGTAAATGAGGCAAATCTTACTTTTTTTGTAGACCAAGATGAGGCGGCAGCCGGATTAGGTCAAGCAGAGCCTGAGAGAATCTTTATTTACGATATAGATAATAACAGAACGTTGCTGGATGGTGCGATAGACTCGTCAATTGGTGCTTTAGGCGCAGTAGATTCTAGGACCAATCATTTAGGGCGATTGGAAAGAACAGATGAAGATAACCTAGACAGTCCTGGAGTTAGTTATAGAATAAGACTCACGCAACATATTAATAATATTATTAAGAATGACTCTACTAATGTAAGACTAGCTATTGCGGTTTCTCAAAATGTGCTAGTAGATAATACTTCTTTAATTGCAGGAACAGGTGATCTTGAGACTGGTCAAAGAGTTCCGGTATCTTCGGTAATTTCTCCAGAGGGTACAATTCTTCACGGAAATCTGAGCACAGATGAAACTAAGAAATTGAGATTAAAAATATATTATACATTAACAGAGGATATTGACCCAGCTAGTCCATGTGGTCAACTTCTCGGTATAGAATAGAACTTTATGTGTGGAATTGTAGGTTACATTGGTTATAGGGAAGCATATCCTATAGTATTACAGGGATTACAACGTTTGGAGTATCGTGGTTATGATAGTGCTGGTATAGCTCTTTACGACGGTTCTAATCTTAAAGTTTCCAAAACTAAGGGTAAGGTAGAAGACTTAAAGAATCGCCTAGAATCAGAGATTTCTACTAAAGGGAGTATAGGCATAGGACATACTAGGTGGGCAACTCACGGTGTTCCTAATGACATTAATTCTCATCCCCATGTCTCTAATTCTGGAAATCTAGTAATTATTCACAATGGGATTATAGAAAACTATGACCCACTAAGACAAGAACTTTTGAATAGAGGTTACACCTTCTCTTCAGATACTGACACAGAAGTGTTAGTTAATCTTATAGAAGATGTAAAGACTAAAGAAAATGTAAAGCTTGGAAAGGCTGTACAAATAGCACTTAACCAGACCATAGGTGCCTATGCCATAGCGGTTTTTGACAAGACCAAACCTAACGAAATAGTTGTTGCGAGATTAGGAAGTCCGCTTGCTATAGGAGTAGGAGAAAACGAATTCTTTATAGCTTCTGATGCTACTCCTTTTATCGAGTACACAAACAATGCTATTTACCTTGAGGACGGTGAGATGGCAGTTGTGAGAAATCACAAAAAATTAAAAATTAGAAAGATTAAGGATGATTCTTTAGTAGACCCCTATGTGCAGGAATTACAACTTAATCTTGAGCAAATAGAAAAAGGAGGTTATGATCACTTTATGATTAAAGAGATCTATGAGCAGCCAGATGCTATAACAGACACCTTTAGAGGAAGGATGAAGACCAAAGAGGGTATCATCAGGATGGCAGGTATAGATGATAATCTCGATAAATTCTTAAATGCTAGGCGTATTATTATCGTAGCCTGTGGAACTTCTTGGCATGCAGGATTGGTTGCGGAGTATATCTTTGAAGAATTTGCAAGAATTCCTGTTGAGGTTGAGTATGCTTCTGAATTTAGATATAGAAATCCAGTAATATATGAGGATGATGTAGTAATTGCTATTTCTCAGAGTGGAGAAACTGCAGATACAATGGCCGCTATAAAACTTGCAAAAGCACAAGGTGCTTTTGTATTTGGGGTATGTAATGTTGTTGGGTCTTCTATCTCAAGAGAAACACACGCAGGAGCATATACCCATGCTGGTCCAGAAATAGGAGTGGCATCTACAAAGGCATTTACTACTCAAATAACAGTACTTACATTAATAGCTTTAAAGCTTGCTAAACACAAAGGCAAACTATCAGCTTCAGAATTTAGAACCTATCTTCAAGAATTAGAACGTATACCAGGAAAAGTAAAAAAAGCGCTTGAGTCTAATGAACAAGCGGCGATAGTAGCCAAGGAATATAAGGACGCTACTAACGCCCTTTACCTAGGAAGAGGATATAACTTTCCTGTTGCTTTAGAGGGAGCTCTTAAGCTTAAAGAAATCTCTTATATTCATGCAGAGGGGTACCCAGCAGCAGAGATGAAACACGGCCCTATCGCTCTTATAGATGAGCAGATGCCTGTCTTTGTAATTGCCACTAAAAAGGGGCATTATGAGAAAGTTGTGAGTAACGTAGAAGAAATAAAAGCTCGTAGTGGTAAGATTATAGGTATTGTAACAGAAGGAGATGTAGAGGTGAGAAAATTAGCAGACCATGTAATAGAGATTCCAGAAACTTTAGAGCCTCTTACACCTCTTTTAAGCACGATACCTTTACAATTATTATCATACCATATTGCGGTTATGCTTGAGAAAAATGTAGATCAACCAAGAAATCTTGCAAAATCAGTTACTGTGGAGTAATGATGCTTTCGCGAAAGCAAGAACCAATTCATAAAATTTTACAAAAAAATACCCTTTTCAATACCAAAGAAAACAGTATCTTTGCGCCGTGAAAAACGAGGTGTTTTTTCGCATATTAAATGCTAAACATTAAATAATCTATAATGTCAAAAGTTACAGGTAAAGTTGCACAAATCATTGGCCCAGTTGTAGACGTTGCGTTTACTAGCGGTTCTGAATTACCGAAAATTTACGATTCACTAGAAATTGCAAATGCAGATGGAACTAAATTAGTTCTTGAAGTACAGTCACACATTGGTGAGAACACAGTACGTACCATATCGATGGACTCTACAGACGGATTAAGCCGCGGTGTAGATGCAGTAGCCACTGGCGCACCTATCCAGATGCCTATAGGAGATGATGTATATGGGCGTCTTTTTAATGTAATTGGAGATGCTATTGATGGTATTGGTAACTTACCAAAGGCGGGAGAAGCAGGTCTTCCTATTCACCGTCAAGCACCAAAATTCGAAGATTTATCAACATCTACAGAAGTGCTTTTTACAGGTATTAAAGTAATCGATCTTATTGAGCCTTATGCAAAAGGAGGTAAGATTGGACTATTTGGAGGAGCTGGAGTAGGAAAGACAGTACTTATCCAGGAGTTGATTAACAATATTGCAAAAGGTCACGGTGGACTTTCTGTATTTGCGGGAGTAGGAGAACGTACTCGTGAAGGAAATGACCTTTTAAGAGAGATGCTTGAGTCAGGAATTATCAAATATGGTGATGACTTTATGCACTCTATGGAAGAAGGAGGATGGGATCTTACCAAGGTAGATAAAGAGGCTATGAAAGAGTCTAAAGCAACCTTTGTATTCGGACAGATGAATGAGCCTCCTGGAGCTCGTGCTCGTGTAGCACTTTCTGGACTTACCATTGCTGAGTATTTTCGTGATGGAGCAGGAGAAGGACAAGGAAAAGATGTACTTTTCTTCGTAGATAACATTTTCCGTTTTACACAAGCGGGTTCTGAGGTATCTGCACTTCTTGGACGTATGCCATCTGCAGTAGGATACCAGCCTACACTTGCAACAGAGATGGGAGCGATGCAAGAGCGTATTACTTCTACAAAAAGAGGATCTATTACATCTGTACAAGCGGTTTACGTACCTGCAGATGACCTTACAGATCCAGCACCAGCGACAACCTTTGCTCACCTTGATGCAACAACCGTACTTTCTCGTAAGATTGCAGAGCTAGGTATCTATCCAGCGGTAGATCCTCTAGATTCTACATCACGTATTCTTACCGCAGATATATTAGGAAATGAGCACTATGATTGTGCACAACGAGTAAAAGAGTTATTGCAACGTTATAAGGAGCTTCAAGATATTATCGCCATCTTAGGTATGGAAGAACTTTCTGAGGAAGATAAAATGGCCGTAGGACGTGCACGTCGTGTACAACGTTTCTTATCTCAGCCTTTCCACGTGGCAGAACAGTTTACAGGTATCCCTGGAGTATTGGTAGATATTAAGGAAACAATCAAAGGATTTAATATGATTATGGACGGAGAATTAGATCACCTTCCAGAAGCAGCATTTAACCTTAAAGGAACGATTGAGGAAGCTATCGAAGCAGGAGAAAAAATGCTTGCAGAAGCCTAATAGACTTATAATTACGCTTTCGCGAAAGCGTACTCAAAAATAACAACTATGCATTTAGAAATAGTTACTCCAGAAGCATCTTTAGTAAGTGGTGAAGTAAAATCACTTACAGTACCAGGGGTGAATGGAGAATTCCAGATGTTGAGTAATCACGCCGCAGTAGTGTCTCTTCTCGTAGAGGGTAAGGTAAAATTTGAGGGAGCACCAACAATTGCCGAAGGCTTTGAAGATAAGTTCGTAAAAGAAAGTGACGGAAGCTGGTCGTTAGAAATTACGAGTGGTACACTAGAAATGAATAATAATAAAGCAATCGTCTTAGCGGATTAAGCTGGGCAATTTTCAAAATAGCAATCCCAAATTCTGAAAGGAGTTTGGGATTTTTTATTTAGAATGGACTGAGGACGGCGATCTTGATCAATCTTGAACAAATTCCAATATATCTCCTGGCTGACAATCTAACGCCTTGCAGATTGCTTCTAGGGTAGAGAAACGTACTGCTTTTGCCTTGCCAGATTTGAGAATAGAAAGATTAGCTGTGGTAATGCCTATTATTTCTGCTAGCTCCTTACTTTTCATTTTACGTTCTGCAAGTACGACATCTAGGTTTATGAGTATAGGCATAGTTTAAATGGTTAAGTCGTTTTCTTGTTCCATAGCACGTGCTTTCGTAAAAACTTGAGCTAAAAACCCAAAAAAGAAGCCAACAACTAGAATAAAAAGATACAACAGACTTTTCATACCCAAACCAACTACGACTCTTGAGTTTTCAATAAGCGGACTAATAAATTGTAAGATAAGAGCTGCTATGCCAGAAAATATAAAGGCTTTTGAGCTTAACTTAAATTTTTTTGAAATTACTGGAGCAAAATAATTTTGTTTCTCAAAATACGGAATTGTCTTAACTAAAGAATTAATTCCTATAAGTAAGGGTATTAAAAAAGCTAAATTAAGTAGAACAAGTATGCCAGATTTGATCTCAAAATTATCTTTCATGAGTGCTGGAGCGGTGATAAAAGAATAAACCCTACCTGTATACAATAAATGTACTACAATAGCTATTCCAATAACGAGAGTTATGGCAATGAAGATTTGAAGCGCCTTAATAGCATATTTAAATGAAGATGTTTTCATAATAATTATTGTTTAACAATAACAAATATATAAAAATTATTGAAAAACAATAATAAAATAATATTTTCTCATTTCGTATCTCTATACATATATGACATTTTAGAACCTCTATTTTCATCAAAAACTTTCCTCACTTGCCTATCTTTGTCCTGTGTTACCAGATAAACTACATCAAAAACTTAAGGCAAGACAGGCTACTAATTCTGTCAGGAAATTACCTTCTTCTCAAGGTGCGATAGATTTTTCATCTAATGACTATTTGGGGGCTGTCAATCATCCAGCACTAGCAAGAGTATTACAAACCGCCACACGTAAGATTTTAAAAGAAGTCGCGCAAGGCATTTCTGGAGCAACAGGAAGTAGGTTACTTACGGGTAATTATCCACTTTATGACGAGACAGAAAGTTTGATAGCACGTTTTCACGAAAGTGAGAGCGCCCTTATTTTCAATAGTGGGTATACAGCAAATCTTGGATTCTTTCAAAGCGTGCCGCAAAGAGGAGATGTGATATTATATGACGAGTACAGTCACGCGAGCATACGAGATGGTATTAAAATGAGTGATGCAAAAGCCTATAAGTTTACCCATAACGAACTCGCAGATTTAAGTCAAAAGCTCTTTAAGCATAAACAGACGGGAACTACTGAAGTATACGTAGTCACAGAATCCGTATTCTCTATGGACGGCGATTCTCCAGATCTTGTGGCGATGGCCCAACTATGCCAGACCTACGGAGTGCGTCTGGTTGTAGATGAGGCGCACGCAATGGGAGTCTTGGGGATAAAAGGACAAGGATTAGTACAATTGTACGGACTTTCAGAAAGTGTATTTGCACGAATTGTAACCTTTGGGAAGGCTGGTGGTTCTCACGGAGCTGCCGTTGTAGGAAGTATAGAACTCAAGCAGTACCTCATTAATTTTGCCAGATCCTTTATCTATACAACAGCATTGCCACCTCATACCGTTGCCAGTATTTTGGCATTTTACCAGATGCTCGATAAGATGGAAACCTCGCATATGGTAGAGAATGTAAGAAGACTTAAAAAGAATATAAATATCTTTAAAAGCCACATCCCAAGAACGGGTATGGATACCTATTTTGTTCCCAGCGTTTCTGCAATACAATGTGCCATTATTCCTGGTGTAGATAGGGTAAAGGCGCTTTCGCGAAAGCTAAAAGAGCACGGCTACGATGTAAAACCTATCCTATCACCTACGGTTCCTGAGGGGGCCGAAAGACTGCGCTTTTGTATCCATAGTTATAATAAAAAGGAACAATTACATGAGGTATTGGAATTATTACAAACTGAACTTGGCTTATGAGTAAAACGTATTTCATTACAGGCATCTCTACAGAAGTAGGTAAAACAGTCGCCGCAGCCATTGTTACAGAGGCCTTACAAGCCGACTACTGGAAGCCTGTGCAAGCCGGAGAACTCGATAATTGTGATACAAATAAAGTAAATAATTTAGCATCTAATGAGATATCGCAATATCACGATAATTCTTATGCATTAGCAACACCTATGAGTCCGCATGCGGCGGCGGCAATAGATGGGGTTGAAATAACCCTTTCTGATATACAAAGACCCAAAACAAAGAACACCTTGGTAATAGAAGGCGCTGGCGGATTGCTCGTACCGCTTAACGATACAGAAACGATACAAGACCTCATTTATCCAGATGATAAGATTATTGTGGTTTCTAGACATTACCTAGGCAGCATTAATCATACGCTTATGACTATAGAAACCTTAAAGCAAAAAGGTCTAGAAAATATTGCCATTATATTTTCTGGAGAAGAGCACGCTACTACTGAGGCCGTTATTACAAAAATGGCAGGCGTAACTATCCTAGGCCGTATAGATGAAGAACCTTATTTTGACCAGAACGTAGTACGAGAATATGCAGATAGATTTAGAGAAAATCTTACGTCATTCTGAACTTGATTCAGAATCTCACATATAACTCAGTCCATAAGTTTTAAATTTGCTAGAAATAACAACCTTTAATCAAAACATATGAAGCTACGTTAAAACTATGAATACCTCGCATCTAGACAAAAAATACATCTGGCACCCCTTAACTCAACACAAAACGAGTGATGAGCCTATTGCTATTTCCAGTGCAAAAGGAGCTGTACTTTATGGTGAAGATGGCAAGGAGTATATTGACGGAATTGCCTCTTGGTACACGGCTATTTTTGGACATTGTCATCCGTATATTCTAGAGAAGGTAAGTACTCAAATGCAACAACTGGATCAAGTAGTTTTTACTGGTTTTACGCACAAACCTGCGACAGATCTTGCCGAAAAGCTTTTTAAGATTCTGCCTAAGAATCAAGCTAAAATGTTTTTTAACGACAATGGCTCTACAGCGGTAGAGGCAGCCATAAAAATGGCTTTACAATACCATCATAACAAGCACCAAAAACGCAATGTGCTTATTGCTTTTGAAGATGGATTTCACGGTGATACTTTTGGAGCCATGTCTGCCAGCGGACTATCAGTATACAACGGTCCTTTTGAAGAGCATTTACTTAAAGTACAGCGCATTCCTGTGCCGCAACAAGACAATCTAGAAGAGGTTCGTGCGCGCTTAGATGCTATTATTGCCAATCACGATTGCGCCGCTTTTGTGTATGAGCCCTTAGTGCAAGGTGCCGCAGGAATGAAAATGCATAGTGCCGCAGGATTAGATGCCATTCTCAAGAAGTGTCGAGCCCACGATATTATCACCATTGCAGATGAGGTGATGACGGGTTTTGGAAAAACAGGGACTCATTTTGCTTCATTACAAGTAGAGACATTACCCGATATGATGTGTTTGAGTAAGGCCCTCACAGCAGGATTATTGCCTATGAGTCTTACCACTTGTTCCCAGAAAATTTATGATGCTTTTTATGATGATGAGGTGCACAAAGGGTTTATGCATTCGCATACGTATAGTGCAAATCCGCTGGCGTGCGCTGCTGCGCAGGCGAGCATAGACTTACTTATCTCTCAGGAAATGGAAAGCAATAAGCAACGTATTTATGAGAAGCATACCGCTTTCGCGAAAGCGTTATCTCAAAACCCAAAAGCCTTAAATATACGTGTTAAAGGAATCATTCTCGCTCTAGAAATAGATACCGCGATGGAACGGTATGGAGAGCTACGCAAACAACTCTATAACTTCTTTATGGATAGAGGTGTGTGCCTTAGGCCACTGGGCAATACGGTATATGTATTGCCTCCACTGGTAACTACAAACGCCCAATTGGATATTACATACCAGGTGATAGAAGAGGCATTGTCGGTTTTCTAGAAGTTGGTTGTGTCTTCAAAACCATCCATATTTTCATCTAGCAGATTAATGATCTCGTTGTTTTTATAAATACGGACTTCCATTTCTGAGTACGACCAAACATCATTGTGTTTTGTGCCTACCACATAAATTTTTCCATTGCCTTTAGGGCCTTTTATAGGAATACTAAAATCTGCTTCGGCATCATCATTTTTATAGTTTATGCTGCCTTGCATGAGTCCATCAGTTTCAATAGGTTCACCTAGAAGCTCCATTACCTGTTCATTAGATAATGTTTTTTCTAGTGCCGTAGCATATGGTTCTGAACCTGAAAACATTTTTGAAACCCCAAAAACTATACTTCCAGCTAGAGCTATACACAAGACAATAATCGTAAGGCATCCACCTACGGGCACCGCCCATTTCCAGTTGCGTTTCCACCAGCTTTGATGTATTTGATCTTCCATAGTGATGTTATGAGTTACTATAAGTAGTTTGTAAATGAAAGAAGTTACGATTTCTTTAGATAAAAAAGGGGAATTTCATTTTGTACGCTTTCGCGAAAGCTTATTTTTGTGCAAACACTTCAACACTTTTGAAAACACCTATCGCTATTACGGGACTTGGTTCCATTTCTCCATTAGGGACAACACCCGCAGAACAATGGAAAGTATACTTAGAAAAGAAAACCTATCTATCTTGGGATGAAGATCTAGAGGCATACACGGCGCCATTAACTTCCAAAGGCAAAGATCTAGCAAATAAACTTCGTAAAGAGAATGCTAAGTATGAACGGCTAGATCCTTCTGTACTTTATGCAATAGTGGCAGGAAGAATGGCTGTAGAGCAAGCAGGGTGGAGTGATGGAGACTTTGGTATTAATGTGGGGTCATCCAGAGGAGCCACACAATTATTTGAAAAATACTACGAAGCGTTTACAAAACGTAAGATCGTACCTACCCAAACATCACCGTCTACAACACTGGGGAATATATCATCATGGTTAGCTCAGGATCTTAAAAATTCTGGACCAGATATCTCACATTCTATTACGTGTAGTACTTCTTTGCACGCATTACTTAATGGTGTAGCTTGGTTGCAATCAGGTATGGTAGATAAATTTCTTGTAGGAGGTTCTGAGGCGGCGCTTACACCTTTTACTATTGCACAAATGCGTGCTATGAAGCTCACACCGCAAGAAGAGACAGCCTCTGCGTACCCCTCGCAAGCCTTAAATCTTTTCAAAAAGAAAAACACCATGGTTCTAGGAGAAGGAGCGGGTATGGCTTGCCTTGAATTAGGCACAAATAAAAAAGCACTTGCATACATAACAGGGATAGGATATGCTACAGAAGAGTTGGACCACGCCGTATCATTATCAGACGATGGTATATGTTTTCAGAAGTCTATGAAAATGGCGCTAGGTAACACTTCACTAAAAGATATTGATGCTATTGTGATGCACGCACCAGGCACAATAAAAGGAGACATTGCAGAAATGGAAGCGGTAAAAACAATTTTTGGGGAAGAACTGCCTTTATTAACGACTAATAAATGGAAGGTGGGTCATACCTTTGGTGCAAGCGGCATGTTAAGCCTAGAGCTTGCTGTGCACATGTTACAAGAGCAAACTTTTATTGGAGTATCTTATCTAAAAGAGCCTACTGGGTCTAAAAAACTAAAAAATATTCTTATAAATGCTGTAGGTTTTGGAGGGAATGCGGTGAGTGTTCTTGTATCTAAAGCTTAGTTTAATGACATAACTAATTAATTGTTTTTTTGCTTTCGCGAAAGCAAATACCTCCTTTTTATTATTTTTGAATTATGACAGAAATCAGACACAACTGGACCAAGGAAGAGATACTTGCTATCTATAATAAACCTATGATGGAATTATTGTATGATGCGGCGACAATACATCGTGAGCATCACGATCCTAATACGGTACAAGTGTCTACATTACTTTCTATCAAAACAGGAGGATGTCCAGAAGATTGTGGGTATTGTCCTCAAGCAGCGCGATATCATACAGACATAGAAGGTAATGATTTGATGTCTGTGCAGCAGGTAAAAGCTCAAGCTCTGCGAGCAAAATCTTCTGGAAGCAGTCGTGTTTGTATGGGAGCGGCTTGGCGTAATGTAAAAGATGGTCCTGAGTTTGATAATGTATTAGAAATGGTACGTACCATTAATAAACTCGATATGGAAGTATGCTGTACCTTAGGTATGGTAACAGAAAATCAAGCACAACGTCTAGCAGAAGCTGGATTATATGCCTATAATCATAATCTGGATACTTCTGAAGATTACTATAAAGATGTAATATCTACACGTGCTTTTGAAGATCGATTAGACACAATTTCTAATGTGAGGAAAACAAACGTAACGGTTTGTTCTGGAGGAATTATAGGAATGGGTGAGGCGGTAGAAGATCGTGCAGGAATGCTCGTTGCACTGGCGACATTAGATCCACAGCCAGAAAGTGTTCCTATTAATGCACTTGTGGCGGTACCAGGAACCCCCATGGAAGACATAGAGCCTATCTCTATCTGGGAGATGATAAGAATGGTAGCTACCACTAGAATTGTAATGCCACAAACGCAAGTGCGACTTTCTGCAGGGCGTACTGAGATGAGTAGAGAAGGACAAGCGATGTGTTTCTTTGCAGGAGCTAACTCTATTTTTGCAGGAGATAAATTACTTACTACACCTAATCCAGACGTGAATGAAGACATGAAAATGTTTGAGCTACTTGGATTAAATCCTCAAAAACCTTTTGTGAAGAAAGCACAACCAGCAACGGTAGAAGCTACAGATTCCCAGTACCAATCCTTAGGTGAAAAGCCTAAGTGGACTCGTCCAGAGCATAAGATTGAACGTAATGAAGCCGCAAAGCTAGCGAGAAAAAATAGTTAAAAACATAAATAGACCTAATAAAGCCCATTTTTGAGAGAAAATGGGCTTTTCCTATCTTTAAGAATTCTATCTAGTTATTTATATGAAGCTTAATACAATAGAAAGAGTCTCATCTATTTCAAAAAAGGAATTTATCGCCAGATATGTCCGAGCTCAGAAGCCCGTGGTTATAGAAAAGCTTACGCAAGATTGGCCGGCATATACAAAGTGGAATCTTAATTACATAAAGGAAATAGCAGGAGAAAAACAAGTTCCGTTGTATGATGATCGCCCTGTAAAGCATGACGAAGGTTTTAACCAAGCTCATGCAACCATGAAAATGAAGGAATATGTAGATCTTTTAAAACGAGAACCCACTAATTATAGAATCTTCTTATATAATCTAATGAAAGAAGTTCCCGCTCTTAAAAATGATTTTAAATTTCCAAAGATTGGACTCCGATTATTAAAGCAAATCCCAATGTTGTTCTTTGGGGGAGAAGGAAGCACCGTTTTTATGCATCATGATATCGATTGGGCTAATATCCTCCACTTTCATTTTGAAGGAAAGAAGCAATGTATACTTTTCGCGCCAAGCGAAACAAAATATCTTTATAAAGTACCGCATAGTCTTATAACGCGTGAGGATATAGATTTTGACAATCCAGATTTTAAAAAATTTCCAGCCTTAAAAAATACTAAGGGATATATCTGTCACCTCAATCATGGGGAAACCTTATACATGCCAGAAGGTTACTGGCATTATATGAAGTATATCACACCTGGTTTTAGTATGAGTTTACGAGCGCTACCGCAAAAATTTAAGCACCTTAGATATGCCTTATACAATGTTTTTGTAATGCGTTACTACGATAATTTTATGCGCAGACGTAAAGGACAGAAATGGATAGATGAGAAAAATGAAAAGGCCATATTAACAACACATAGCCACTTAAATTTAAAATAAGTTTTAGAGCTTTATTACTTTGTGAGTAGCAATAGCTTTAGAGGAAACATCAAATAGTTTAATAAAATACATTCCAGCGCTCAATTGTTCTGCTCTGATTGTCATTTGAGAATCTTGATTTTCTGACGTAATCGAATGAACAAGTCTTCCATCTAATGATAAAATATCGATTTTAGAAATATTAGAACCTGCTGAGATTGTAAATATCTCTTTAAACGGATTAGGGTATATGGAGCTAGAAATTATAACATCATTTGCTGAGAGAGTTCCATCAAAATAGGCAACGCCCTTATTATAGGCATCAATACCTATTGTAGTTCCTAAAAGTCTTCCAGGAATATCGTCTATAGGTGGATGGATACCTCCCCATATACGAGATAAACTCGTCTGATCTGAAGCGTCTTTGTAAGTAGCCCATTGTAATTGCATATCGACACTGGGTCCTTGTTCAAAAACTAAAAAGTCATTTTGAGGTACATCGAAAATACCCACGCCACCTGGAAAAAAAGGGTCTCCAGTTGCAAGCGTAAGAATTTCGGCGGCGGCACTAGAAAAGGTCGAGTGCCCTGAGATATATCCTGCAAAAGGAGGTGTTACAAAAGTAGGCCTTTGATATGGCCACCATCTTTCTGCTAGAATCCAATCTACTCCGGCTATTTCGCTTGTTGGATCTGTAATGTAATCTGGGCCTTTCCAAGTATTTACTTTGAGTTCTCCTACAAATTCATCCATATCTCCAGCCAGAGGGTCACCTAGTTCAATAGTCTCTATTAATCCAGGGATAAGAGGCAATCCATGGGGGTCAAAATTGGAAGCTGCAGTATCCGTACTTTGTCCTTTTCCGGCCATATAACGTAGTGCAGATATAGGTCTAATATAATCGTAATATCCTTTAATTCCCCAAGTATTTACCGCACTATCGTGCATCGCTGCTCCAAGAAGTAAATACAGTTTTATGTCCCACTCTAGATCACTTAAAATATCGCCTTCACCACCTAGTCTTTTCTCTAGTTCTGGATGATCACTTACATAATTCAATATAGTAAACCAGTGTCCTGGAGGAGTTTCTGAGTCTGGCCCGTCTGCCCAAAACTCTGCTAATACGCGTGCATAATCACCTCTGGGTACCATTTGAGCAGGATACGGAGATCCTGTGAATGGGTTTACAGCATGTCCAACGCTGGCATCACCTCCGTTTTCAAAATCATAAAATTCTTGATACTCTTCAAACGTAGTAGGGTAGCTCTGGATGTTCCCAATACTCGCTGGTGAGATATCAATCATTACATTGTCGTTAGGATCCAAATGCTTGGACCACGACGTAACCAACGAAAATCCCCATTTATAGGGGTCATCTATTCCATTACCATTAGAATCTTCTATAAGTGATGGTTCTCCAGGATTGTTATATACTAAATAATCAAACCCATCTATTTCAAAAATGTCCAAGTTATTTTGGTCGAGTGCAAAGGGTATTACTTGTCCCCATTCGGGACTTAAAAACTCAGGTACAGCATCTGCAATGGGGTTGCCAGATTGATCTATAAAAACATCAAAAGCTAGAGGTTGCCATATATTAGGATTGATCGCTGTGTTATCTTCGTATAGCTCTAGTATTAATGGCTCATTATTGGCTTGATAAAACTCATTTTCATACCCATTTACTTCATTTGCACCGTCTTGTAAACCAAAAGCAATCATTTGTTCTGCAAGATAATTACCAAGAGCGGCATACGAGCCGTTAGAATAATCGGTACTTGTAAAATCGGGATCGAAACCTAGTTCCTCAAGTTCTAACTGTAATGAGGCAATGGTTTCATCTACTCCTGGGGATGATGCAAAACGATGATTCAATAATCTGTAAACAGAATAACTTAAAATCTCTTCGGTTGCCGCATCAAGATCATCTGGCGCAGCAATTCCGTCAAAAGGGACTTCAAAACCTCCAAAAGATCTTCCAAGAAAAATGGTTTGTGCTGTATCATCAAAAACAGCCCAAGCATCATACATAAGAACAGACGTGTGAAATAAATTGCGAGCGTGCACCGTTGGTCTGGCAAAATCATTTCGGATAGCTTCCAGCAATTCTTCATTCCATTCTCTAGCGACAGAGTGCTCTTGAGAATAAATCACCAAAGAAAATAAAACGAATGGTATTATTAAGAATAGTCTTCGGAGCATTAGATTGATTTTTAGTAGGGCTAAAATTATCTTTTAATATGATTCTGTGCAAGTTATGCTTTTGCGAAAGCAAAAAAAAAAGATAAAACATTAGGAAATTCCTGACGTTTTATAAGTTTAAGCTTTTGCCAGAGGTAACTAGTTTCTTGAGTAGGCTCACAATACCACTGTTATTACCTAACAAGATATAGAGATTAGAAGGATTGAAACCTTGATAAGAGCATGCCCCAAATAGTATTTCTTCAAACTTCCTTAAAGAATAACCAGATCTTCTTTAAAATGTAATCTGTTACTACAAATTAAAACTCGCTCCAAAGGATATAGTAAACTGATTGTTTAATTGTTGTCTTGGGAATTCTGATATACTAAAATCTTCGTCTGCTGTGTAGTTTGCAAAAGGGACGTTTAGTTCTGTAAACACTCCAAAACCTTCACTAAAGAAATAACGTGCGCCTAGATGTCCCCCAAAGTTTTTAAGTCCTAAGTCTAGACCTGGATAGAGGTCAAAATTCTCGTCTATATTAATTACATTACCTAAATGTGCATTAAACCGCACTCTTAGATCAAAGCGATCACCAAATTCTGGATTCTCAAATGCACTTGCGTCTTGTGGCAGACCCTCATTATAATCTTCAACTCCTAGTAAGTAAATACCTTTTACCCCTAAAGAAATATTTTCTCCTATTCCATAATCGAGTGTAGAAGTGATACCCGTTCCTTCACTTTGAAAATTTGCTCCTACTTGAAATTTTGTATCTCCTTGTCCTTGATATGCCTGAGCATATATTGTTGTACAAGCGAATAATGCAACCAGTGTAAAAATAGCTTTCATAAGATGGATTTTAGATTACAAAAATAGTATATATAGGAGAAACGAGATTTAATTTTTGGATAATCTTTAAGTGTATATACTGTTCAAAGAAAATGAACCTTTTAATTTGTAATTTTAGGTTTAGGAGAAACAAATGAATTCAAAAAAAGAAAATGCGTATTGGACGCAACGCTATCAGGAGAGGCGTACTGGATGGGACATAGGAAACCCGTCTAGACCCCTCAAGGAGTATATAGATCAACTCCAAGATAAGGAAGTAAAAATCTTAATTCCTGGCGCAGGTAACGGGTATGAGGCGAGCTATTTGTGGGAGCGTGGGTTTAAAAACGTGCATGTTTTGGATATTTCACAAGAGCCACTCAAGGCTTTTAAAAAACGGAATCCCGCTTTCGCGAAAGCAAACATAGTACAAGGTAATTTTTTTGAACACGAGGGTCAGTATGATCTCATAATAGAGCAGACGTTTTTTTGTTCCTTCGTGCCGTTAGCCGAAAATAGAAAGATGTATGCAAAAAAAATGTCTCAATTACTCAAACCATATGGCAAGCTGGTAGGATTGTGGTTTGATTTTCCACTTACAGGAGATATGGAGAAGAGACCCTTTGGTGGGACTCGTGAGGAGTATTTGACGTATTTTTCTCCCTATTTTGAAACAAAACTATTTGAACGATCTTATAATTCTATTCTACCTAGACTAGGGAAAGAACTGTTTGGGGTTTTCTTAAAAAAGTAAGGGCACAATATAATAGGCTATTACAAATAATAACCCAACTGAAATAAAATTAAGTACAATCCCAATGCGCGCCATTTGATCTACCCGCACGTGACCACTAGCAAAAACAATAGCATTAGGTGGCGTTGCCATAGGCAACATAAAAGCGCAACTAGAGGCAAGTGTAACCGGAATCACCATTTGTAAAATAGGCACATCCATACCCATAGCGATACCCACAACGAGCGGCACGAGTATAGTTACTAAGGCAACATTACTCATTAGCTCAGTCATAAATAGCATTAAGAAGATGAGGATTGCTGTCACAAGCCACATACTCCAGCTTTCTTGATTAGAAATATAATCTCCTATCATACGTATAAACCCAGCATCTTTTAAACCTGATGCTAGCGCTAATCCACCACCAAAAAGGATAAGAATTCCCCAAGGCAGTCTAGAGGTATCCTTCCAGTCTAAAGGAAAACTACCATTTTTAAAATCTAAAGGGACAATAAACATGAGCAGGGCAGCAATCACTGCAATGGTTGTATCTGTAAGCGATATATTAGGTAATAAGGCATTAAGATAGCTTCTGAGTATCCAGGCAATCGCGGTGAGTATGAAAATCACTAAAACCGTTTTTTCACCTTTAGACATTTTACCCAATTTATCTAATTCTTGTTGTATGATAGCACCAGAAGACCCTATGTTACCAAGACCATTGGGGAAAAATAACCGAGTGATAGCAAAGTAGGTAATAGCTAGCATTATAATCGCAAACGGCACACCCATCTGCATCCATTGAAAAAAACCGATGTCTATATTGTAACTCTCATTAAGAAAAGCTAGCATGACAGAATTAGGGGGAGTACCTATAAGGGTAGACATACCGCCTATATTGGCACTAAAAGCAATACCCAGCATAATACTCAAGGCAAAATTTTGATCGTTTTTTGTAAAGCCGTCAGCGTCATCTATGAGAAGGTTAATAACAGATACGGCTATGGGGAGCATGACCACAGTACTTGCGGTATTAGAAATCCACATACTCATTAATGCCGTCGCGATCATAAAACCTAGTACGATGCCGTTAGCTTTAGTGCCTGTTATTTTTAGTATGGAGAGCGCGATACGCTTATGTAGCTGGACTTTTTCTAATGCGAGTGCAATGACAAAACCTCCAAAAAACAGATAGACAATAGGGTTTGCATAATTACTAGCTACATCTCTTATGGACCCAATGCCTACTAATGGAAAGAGCGCCAGAGGAATAAGAGCGGTTACAGAAATAGACACAGCCTCTGTAATCCACCAGATAATCATCCAAGAAGCAATTGCGATTACGGTGTCAATTTCTGTATTGAAAAAGCTTCCGCGAAATAATAGAAGGATCACACAAAATAATGGACCAGCAATAAATCCTAATTTTTTTGATCGAGCAAATTTTTTCATCAGATTTAAAAATAGCAAAAAGAAAGGAGAGTTGGTTCGGACTAAAATTTAATCATCAATTATTTTATCTTCATCGTAAAACCTACGACTACGATAAGTACAAGCCCAGTTTAATCTTCCAATAAGGAAACTCTTCTTTAAAGTATTCAAAATACGATTTGAGTTTATCTGGATTGTCTATTTTACTACGTGCAGTCCTTATTTGCCGGATTTCAACTTGTTGAATAAACTTATCAAAATCTATGTCCATCCCATTCTCGTGTAGTTTTATAAGGTGATTGTAAATAGAGCTTACAGTAAGGTTTCGGGCTTCTGCTATTTCTTCTATCGATAGACCCTGCTCTATGAGAGTACGAGTTTCTTCCACAGTTTTTCCAGACTTTTGCACAGTGGTCGTTTTGAGATGTTCTTTAATTACTTTAAGAAAATCTGCACCGTACTTCTCCATTTTTGCTTGTCCAACTCCTTGGATACCCAGAAATTCTTCTAAGGATTGCGGTTCTTGATCTTCCATATTTTTTAAAGAGGCATCAGAAAATACAATATAGGCAGGTACGTTTGCCTCTCTTGCGAGTTCTGCACGTAATTCACGAAGCTTTTCAAAGAGCGTGCCTTTAGGCTTTTTAGGTTTACGTTCTTTAGTAATAGGTTCAGCTTTGGGCTGGGTAAGGTTTGCAAATTGTATTTGCTTACCTTCAAATAATACTTCTCTAGATAGAGGTGTTAATAGGAGACGTCCGCTTTCGCGAAAGCGTATTTCTAATAATCCTTGATTAATCATTTGGATCAGGTATTGCTGAAGATCTCTCCAAGCTACATCCCGTGCGGCGCCAAATGTTTTGATATGCTGATACCCTTTGTCATACACCTGTGCGTTTTGAGAGCCTCTAAGAACGTCTATTACCATTCCCATAGCTTCTTGCTCTTTAAGACGCGTGACACCCGAAAGAACTTTCTGGGCTAGTAAAGTGCCGTCAAAATATGCTGGAGCATTCTTGCAAATGTCACAATTGCCACAATCTTGGGATAGAAATTCTCCGAAGTAGTTAATCAACACTTTACGGCGGCAGCTCAAGGCCTCAGCATATTGTTGCATGCGTTCTAGCTTAGCAATTTGGTAGGTTTCATTTTGCGTGCCGTCTATAAATTTGCGCAGTTGTATGGTGTCTGCATAGCTATAAAAGAGAAGGGTATGTGCAGGTAGGCCATCCCGTCCGGCACGGCCAATCTCCTGGTAGTAGCCTTCAAGGTTTTTAGGCATATTATAATGGATCACCCAGCGCACATTGCTTTTGTCTATGCCCATCCCAAAGGCAATAGTGGCGCATATTATTGGGGTCGTATCATTTATAAAGTCTTCTTGTACTTGGGTTCTTTCTTGGGTGGTCATTCCAGCGTGATAGGCTGCTGCTGTATGCCCCTTAGATTGCAACTTGAGTGCGAGTGCTTCAGTACTTTTTCTAGAGAGGCAATATATGATACCACTTTCAAAAGGATGTTTTTCAAGAAAGGCTAGAATTTGTTCATTGCGTTTTTGACCAGGGCGCACATCTAAATACAGATTGGGGCGATCAAAGGAAGAAATATATTTTTTTGCGTTAGCTATACCTAGCTGTTCTGCAATATCATCTTGTGTAGATCTGTCTGCAGTTGCGGTAAGGGCAACCAGCGGAGTGTCAAAAAAGCGTTTTTTAAGATAGCCTAGTTGTGTGTAAGCGGGTCTAAAATCATGACCCCAAGAGGAGATGCAGTGCGCTTCATCTACGGCTATGAGACTTAGTTTTGTAGTAGAAAGAACGTTGTCTAATAACGCTAGACTCTCTGGTGCTACATAGATGAGATCTAATGTATTGTCACTTAGGTCTTGTAGTACTTGCTGTGTTTCTTCGGGCGGTTGTGTGCTATTGTAGTAAGCAGCTTTAATGCCATTTGCTCGTAGTGCGTCTACCTGATCTTTCATAAGGGCGATAAGAGGAGATATCACAAGAGCAACTCCTTCTAATGCCAAAGCGGGTAATTGAAAACACATAGATTTACCACCCCCCGTAGGCATAATAACTAACGCATCTTCGCCATTGCAAATAGCATTTATAATTTCACCTTGATTAGGACGGAAGTGGTCGTAACCAAAGTGGGTTTTGAGTAATTCTTGTAATCTTGGCGTTGTGAGCATATCGCAAAGTTATTAATACCAAAACAAAAAGAGACGCTCATAAGGGCGTCTCTTTTGTAGTAATTACAGATATTAGTTGTTTTTACTTAACATAAGAAGTTCATTACACAAGATCTCTGTAACATATCTTTTGTTGCCGTCTTTGTCTTCCCACGAGCGATTGGTAAGTTTTCCCTCTATGGCGATTTCTTGCCCTTTCTGCACATAACTTTCTACCACCTTAACGAGGCCTCCTCTCACAACTACATTGTGCCAGTAAGCACGCTCTACTTTTTGCCCATTTTTGTCTTTGTAAGAGTCATCTGTTGCCATAGAAAATTTGGCCATTTTGTTTCCATCTGGGAAGGTGGTGATTTCTGGTTCTTGTCCTAATCGTCCGATTAATTGTACTTTGTTTCTTAAAGCGTTCATGTTAATGTGTTTTACTTGAGTAGGATATGCCTACCAACTTGTTTTAAATACTTTCTCGAGTTGTTCCCGAGAAAATCGTTGTTCATTTGAACAGTGCAAATATGAGATGACTTGCAAATAATAACCGACTTTTAAGCACTTACTTTCGTTTATAATCGTTTACAAACGTTTGTAGTCGTTTGTAAACGATTATAAAATATTGATATATAGGTTTTTAATTCTCTTAATGTCATTCCCCAATTTTGTTGTAATTTGAAGCATACTAACTGTTTAATTTAACTTTTGTGAAAAAAGTCTCTCCTTCGGCACGGGCTTACTGGCGCCAGAATCTTAAATATCTTCTTATTCTTTTACTTATTTGGTTTGTCGTTTCTTACGGAGCAGGTATCCTTTTCAAAGAGGCATTAGATACTATTAAAATAGGAGGTTTCCCACTTGGATTTTGGTTTGCACAGCAGGGCTCTATATACGTCTTTGTCATTCTCATTTTTGTCTATGTCTTTCTCATGAATAAGCTGGATAAAAAATATGGTTATGATGAGTAGGAGTACGCTTTCGCGAAAGCGTAATTATCAACCTCATTATTACACTCAACTATTAATTTATTACGTTAAAAAATGACTGTACAAACTTGGACTTATATACTGGTAGGTGTAACATTTGCACTTTACATTGGTATTGCCATCTGGTCACGTGCTGGATCTACAAAAGAATTTTATGTAGCTGGCGGTGGCGTTTCTCCACTTGCAAATGGAATGGCTACGGCAGCAGACTGGATGAGTGCTGCTTCTTTTATATCTATGGCGGGTATTATCTCTTTTGGAGGATATGATGGTTCTGTTTACTTAATGGGTTGGACAGGCGGTTATGTACTCCTGGCTTTACTTCTAGCGCCTTATTTGAGAAAGTTCGGCAAGTTTACGGTACCTGATTTTATAGGTGATCGTTATTATTCTCAAACAGCTCGTGTTGTAGCAGTGATTTGTGCGTTGCTTGTTTCCTTCACCTATGTTGCTGGACAAATGCGAGGAGTAGGTGTTGTGTTCTCACGTTTTCTTGAAGTAGATATAAACACCGGAGTGGTTATAGGGATGGCTATTGTATTGTTTTATGCAGTTCTGGGAGGGATGAAAGGAATCACTTATACACAGGTTGCTCAGTATTGCGTGCTCATTTTTGCTTTTATGGTTCCTGCAATTTTTATCTCTATACAAATGACAGGAAATGCAATCCCTCAGTTAGGAATGGGGAGTACCGTAAGTGATGGTTCTGGCCTATACCTATTAGACAAACTTAACGGTCTCTCTACAGAGTTAGGCTTTGCAGAATATACAAATGGAACAAAATCTACCATAGATGTATTTATGATCACACTCGCCTTAATGGTGGGGACAGCCGGATTGCCTCACGTGATCGTTCGGTTTTTTACAGTAAAACGAGTAAGAGATGCTCGTAAGTCTGCAGGAATTGCACTCCTATTAATAGCTATTTTATATACTACCGCCCCTGCAGTGGCAGTATTTGCTCGTACAAATTTAATTAGCACCGTAAGTGAGCAACCTTATGATAGTATGCCTGCGTGGTTTTCTAACTGGGAGAAGACCGGGCTCATTACCTTTGATGATAAAAATAAAGATGGGGTTATTACCTATAAAGCTTCCGCGAAAGAAAATGAACTTACTGTAGATCGGGACATCATGGTACTCGCTAATCCTGAAATAGCCAATCTTCCAGCCTGGGTGATTGCTCTTGTTGCTGCAGGTGGACTCGCGGCTGCACTTTCTACTGCGGCGGGTTTATTACTAGTGATATCGTCTTCGGTCTCGCACGATCTTATAAAAAAGACATTTAGACCAGATATTAATGAGAAGCAGGAGTTATGGATAGCTCGAGGAGCCGCAACTGTAGCCGTTGTTATTGCAGGATATTTTGGTATTAATCCTCCGGGATTTGTCGCTGCGGTGGTGGCTCTAGCTTTTGGACTCGCAGCCGCTTCTTTTTTCCCAGCAATTGTTCTTGGAATTTTTTATAAAAAAATGAATAAAGAAGGAGCGGTTTCGGGTATGGTAGTCGGGATTCTTTTAATGATTTTTTATATGCTCAAGTTTAAATTTGGCATTTTTGATGGAGGTAAAGAGGCAGTATCAGGTCTTCAAGAAGATTGGTGGTTTGGGATTTCTCCAGAAGGATTTGGTAGTATAGCCATGATCGTAAACTTTATAGTAGCCATTGTGGTTAACTTTTTTACGCCAGAACCTCCAGAGGAAGTACAGGAAATCGTAGAGAATATTAGAATACCTAGTGGAGCGAGTAAAGCTCATAATCATTAGGCTATTTGTTCTATTAGTAAAGAGTCTACAAGTGCTACCTTGTAAGTCTTTTATTCTTTACATTTGATTAAAAGCGCATGCTCGTGAAAAAATACATATTCTTAATTTTTTTTATATCGGGATGGGCAAGTGCACAGCAACATTTTGAAGGCTTTGTGTATGATCACACTAGTAAAGAACCTCTAATGGGTGCTGCGGTATACTACGAAGGAACAACCTTTGGTACAATCACAAATGATAATGGTAAGTTTATAATAGACCTAACAGAGCGTAGTACAAGTAATATCGTTGTAAGTTATCTGGGATATCAAGATCAGATTATTCCTTATCAATCAGACATTGTAAAAGTCTATCTTAAACCTAAGTTAGAGAGTTTAGGAGAGGTAATTATTCAAGGGAATTTACCTTTCTCAAGAAAAGAAATGATACAAGCTTTTAAACAGCAGTTTTTAGGCCAGACTACGGCAGGTAGGTCCTGCACCATTGAAAATGAAGATGCGCTTTACTTTTATTATGATACAGATACAAATTCGCTCACAGCAAACGCAGACGAGAGTTTAATTATTAAAAACACCTATTTAGGCTACGAGATTAGATACAACTTGTATAAATTTCAAGTAGATTTCTTTAAAAAATCCATCAGTCCGTCAGATGAGAAGCAGTCGTATTTTGCAGGCACGAGTTTTTATCGTGATCTACAGCTTGGAGTAAAAAAATATACTAGAAGAAGGCGAAGGGCTTACAAAGGCTCGACATTAGAATTAATGCGCACGATAGCTAAAGAAGATTTTGGCGCAAAATCCTATAAATTTTTCTCAAAAGGAAGACAGGTCGACCCATTTGACATTTTTACCGTTACCAATGAAAACGGTCTCAAAAAAGTAGTTTTTAAAGACGAGGTGGTCATTATGTATAGTGATAATGAGCAATCCAGTATGCGGCAACTTACAGATTATTTTACCATTGACGGCTACGGGAATCATAAAGCAAACTCCCTTATTTTTATGGGTATGATGGGTTTTGAACGTCTGGGAGATGCATTGCCACTGGATTACGGATTATAAGATAGTAAATACGCTTACGCGAAAGCAAACTCGTGAGGTTCACAACCACAGGAAAAGCAAAACGTTAAAGAGAACTAGTAAAGTGCACTACCTAACAAGGCAAATAAGTAAACCTAAACCAAAACTATTTCCATAATTCTTATTTCCTTCCTACCTTTTCTCCATAAATAGGAGTTATGAGCAATTATCATATAAAAGGCTTAGAAGAATACTTTCAAGTATATCGTAAATCTGTCGATAATCCCGAACAATTTTGGGAAGAAATCGCCGAAGAAAACTTCGTGTGGCGCAAGCGATGGGATACTGTTTTAGAGTGGGATTTTGAGAAGCCAGAAGTAAAGTGGTTTGAGGGCGCCCAACTTAATATTACAGAAAACTGCTTAGACCGCCATCTGTATCACAGAGGTGATAAAACAGCTCTTATTTTTGAACCTAACGATCCTAAAGATCCATCAGAACACATTACCTATAAAGATTTACATGAACGTGTGTGTAGGTTTGCAAATGTCCTTAAAGACAAAGGAATCAAAAGAGGAGATCGCGTGTGCATTTACGTTCCCATGATTCCAGAACTTGCTGTTTCTATGCTCGCTTGTGCTCGTATAGGCGCGATACATTCGGTGGTATTTGCAGGATTTTCTAGTACTGCATTAAGAACACGTATAAATGATGCTAGCTGTAAAATGGTGATAACGAGCGATGGTTCCTTTCGCGGAAGCAAAACTATAGACCTTAAAGGCATTGTAGATGAAGCCTGTCAAGACACACCTAGTGTTGAAAACGTGCTTGTGGTAAAACGTATTTACTCTAAGGTACATATGCAAGAAGAGCGCGACCATTGGATAGCTCCACTACTTGAGCAAGCGTCTCCCAACTGTCCTGCCGAAACTATGGAGGCAGAAGACCCTTTGTTTATTCTATATACTTCTGGATCTACAGGAATGCCTAAGGGAATGTTGCATACCACGGCAGGATATATGGTGTATAGCTCGTACACGTTTAAAAATGTATTCCAGTATCGAGAAGAAGATGTATTCTGGTGCAGTGCAGATATTGGGTGGATCACTGGGCATAGTTATATTGTGTACGGGCCGCTGGCAAACGGTGCGACTTCTGTACTCTTTGAAGGAGTGCCTAGTTTTCCCGATTGGGGGCGTTTTTGGGAAGTGGTAGACAAGCATCAAGTAAACCAATTTTATACAGCACCTACTGCCATACGTGCACTCGCCAAAGAAAATCTCTCGTATGTAGAGAAGTATGACTTATCGTCTCTCAAAGTTCTAGGAACCGTGGGAGAACCTATTAATGAAGAGGCGTGGCATTGGTATAACGATAATATTGGGAAGAAAAACTGCCCGATTGTAGACAGCTGGTTTCAGACAGAAAATGGCGGCATTATGATTAGCCCTATTCCATTTGCAACGCCTACAATCCCTACGTTTGCCACGCTGCCTATACCAGGCATTCAGCCTTGTTTGATGGATGAAGAAGGCAAGGAAATTAGGGGCAATCAAGTTTCTGGACGTTTGTGTATTAAGTTTCCGTGGCCTAGCATTGCGCGCACTATATGGGGAGATCATAAACGGTATAGAGAGACGTATTTTACCGCTTTCGCGAAAAAGTACTTCACAGGAGACGGCGCTTTACGAGATGCTACTGGATATTACAGAATTACAGGCCGCGTAGATGATGTAATTATCGTGTCTGGACATAACCTAGGGACGGCTCCCATAGAAGATGCGATAAATGAACATCCGGCTGTTGCCGAAAGTGCCATTGTAGGTTTCCCACATGATATTAAAGGGAACGCACTGTATGGATACGTGACCCTCAAAGAAACTGGAGAAGGAAGAGATCAAGATAATTTGCGCAAGGAAATAAACCAGCTCATTACTGAAAAAATTGGACCTATCGCTAAGCTGGATAAAATCCAATTTACAAAAGGATTACCTAAAACTAGATCAGGCAAAATTATGCGACGGATCCTGCGCAAGATTGCTACTGGAGAAGGAGACCAATTAGGAGATATTAGTACCTTGTTGAATCCAGAGGTGGTAGAAGCGGTCAAGCAAGGAAGTGTATCTTTGTAAGACCAAGTAAAGAAACAACTTATGAAATCTTCATTTTCTCAAATTTTAAACTCGCATCCCAAAGTGCTCATTGACTTCTTTGCCACTTGGTGCGGGCCTTGTAAAACCTTGGGACCTATACTTGAGCAGGTAAAAGATGAGATGGGCGATGCCGTAAAAATCATCAAGATAGACGTAGATAAAAATCAGCCACTTGCAAATAAGTATCAAGTGCGTGGAGTGCCTACGATGATTTTGTATAAAGAAGGGAAGCAGGTATGGAGACAGTCTGGTGTGGTGCAGAAAGAAGACTTAGTCCAAAAAATTAAAAGTGCCTAGTATGATATTATTGATTTCTCCAGAAGAAACTTCAGTATCAGAAATACCAATCTTGCACAAGCTGTTTGAAGCAGGATTAACTCATTTTCATTTTAGAAAACCTGCTGCGAGTTTAGAAACGCATATTGCCTATTTAGATCAAGTAGATCCTAGATATCACAATCATATTATGACACATAATTTCCATACAGAGTTGTGTGAACAGTTTGATTTAAAGGGCATCCATCTGGAAGAAGCAAAGTGGCGCGGGCAAGGTGGGAATTTGCAGAAGTATGTGTCTTCTTTCGCGAAAGCAGAAAAAGCCGTTTCTTCTTCTTACCACGAACCAGAGGATTTGGAAGCACAATCTGTTGTTTTTGACTATACGATCTTGAGCCCCGTTTTTGCTGCGATTTCTAAAAGTGAGATGCAAGGACGCGGTTTTGATGTACGGCATATCAATAAGTTTGTGGTAGGAATGGGAGGCATTAACGCAAAGACTACGCCAGAAGCACTGCGTTTAGGTTTTAAAGGAGTAGGCGCCTTAGGAGGTGTTTGGAATGCTGAGAAGCCTGTTGAAGCATTTATGGAGATGAAAGACGCTTTCGAGCAAGAACCCTTGTAAGCTTTACTATATTTGTATTATGGCAAAACGTGGCTCAGAAAAAAACACCAAGAATAAGGCAAAACACGCCAAGTTAATGGACCGTAAGAAAAAAAAGGAGCGAGAGAAAAAAGAAGCTACTAAAGCGAAGCTAGCTGCTCTAAAAGAAAAGATGAAGGAGCTTAAGACTAAGCAGTAGAACGAGTAACATCTTTCCCTTAAAATCGTCATAAAAGTAGAAGAGGCCAGGCAACCATCTGTTATTTTTAGGCGTCTCTTATAGAAACATCCAATCTTATGACCACATTAATCAAGTACATTCTTGCGTTACTTGCGAGTACGAGCGTTATCCATTATGCTCAAGGGCAAACAACACCAGAAGATCCTCAAACATTTTCGGCTACGGTTCTAGACGCAAAGACACAAGAGCCTATACCGTTTGCGACGGTACAAACCGCAAAAAATAAAGGGACTATAACTAATACAGAGGGTGTATTTTCTGTAATCTTAGAAGAGAATATACCTGAAAATGATTCTATCTATATTTCTTCAATGGGATATGGTAAAAAAGGAATTCTCCCTAATATGGTGGTAGACGGAGTGGTACTACTCAAAGCAGAGACTAATGAATTAGCAAGTGTGTTTCTTACCAATAACCCATTACAGCCAGAAGAAATAATTGAGCGTGTAAAAGAAAATATTGCCACAAATTATCCAAATTCTTTAACTCAAAAGAAGATCTTTTTTAGACAGTCTTTGCATAATACCATGAATAAAATGGATATAGAGACTAAAAAATCTACCATAAAAGAGTTGGACAAGGAGCTCATAGATAGCGTGGTAAATTTAATACCAAGAAAATCTGATTATTATAGCGAGTCTGTCGCGACTCTTTCTGGCAATTATAATAAACAAAAACTCAATGTAGAAAGAGCTGCAAAATTATATGACAAAAACAAAGATGTCTCTGCAGATGGATTGGGCAAACGGCTTGAAAAAATTTTTAAAGAAAACGTGAAGTCAGATTCGTATTTAAAAATTAAGTCCGGATTGTTTGGAACGAAATTGGAGTTGGACGAAATAGATTCTGATGAAACTCCTGAGGGAGAAGAGGGCGGCGGTCCAGTTCAAGTGAAAGTTGGAGAAGATCCTACAACTCAAGACATCACAAGCGGTGTAAAAGATGATATTAATGAATTGTATGCAGCGCTCTTTTTTCAAGAAAACGCAAAGTTGGATATATTTGATAAATCCAATAGGTACAAGTTCGACATTACGGGTTTCGTAACCATAGATGATGCTGTAAATTATGTAATAGCTTTCGAACCTAAAGGAAGTAAAGATTTTGCAGGTACCATGTATGTGAATACCGAAGACTATGCCGTGATGCGTCTAGAATATGCAAATGTAAAAAAGCTGTATGGTATCAAACTCCTAGGAATAAGCTATAGGGAAACAATTAACCGTGGTAAGTGTCTCTTTGCTAAAGACGAGAATGGAGGATATTCAGTGCGTTTTATGGAGCTGGAAGAAGGAGTACAATTTGGGGTTGACAGACCTTTAAAAGTAATAGAGAAAAATAAAAATGTAAAAGGAAGGCGCAAACAAAACGAACTTTCTTTAAACATAGATATGGGAACAACAGCGATTACAAAATCAGAATTGGTCGTATTTAATTCTCACGTGATTTCAGAAGATGGATACACAAATGCACTAGAAAGTAATGAGGCAGTAGCGACCTATCTACCAGCATATGATCCAAGTTTTTGGAAAGGATATACGATTATGGAGCCTAATGCTGCTATTCGGGCTTTTGAGGTAGAACAGGAGTAATAGTGCTAAGAAGTTACTATTTTTGAGAAAAATACTATTGTTTATTTGGTAGTGTTTTCACAAAGAGTCCAGTAATTTTTTACTATGAAACCACCCTATTACGCAGTTATTTTTACTTCTACACAAACGAGTCAGACAAGAGGCTATAAACAAGCTGCGCACCTTATGGAAGAACTTGCTCAAGAAATGCCTGGGTATTTAGGCATAGAAGGTGCCCGTAATTCAGAAGGCGATAAAGTGGGCATTACGGTTTCTTATTGGGAAACACTTGAAGACATTGCACGCTGGAAAGCGCAGGCAGAACATCAAGGAGCGCAACGCATGGGAAAAGAGGCTTGGTACGAAAGCTATACAGTACGTATTTGTAAAGTAGAGCGAGATTATTCTTTTGAGAAGTGATTTACGCTTTCGCGAAAGCGTGAGCCTGTAAGGCACATTATTCTTAAAAATAACCTAGATAAGGAAAGGCTTAATTACCGCACCAGAAGTTTATGACGTTCACTCTTTCCATCCTGAGATATTGTTTGTAAGATGTATAATCCAGCAGAAAAGTTAAAGTCTATGCGTTCATTTTTAGAATGCATCTTTACTGTCTTTAGACGCTGTCCTGTACTACTATAAATACGAACTTCTTGAAGTATTTCAACGCTCTTTACAGTAATATTGTTTATCGCTGGATTAGGATAAAAAGTTGTGCTCTGAGAATTAAAATCTTCTAGAGAAAGAGGGTTAGAATAAGGTTCTCCCACATTTTCTCCCCATATATACGCCGCGAGATCTGGCTGATCTATAAATGGGTTTCTATTAAACTGCCAGGTGTATACAATGTTATTGCGGTTCATCTCAAAATCATCTGGAGGATCATTTTCGTGCCATTGCAATAAGATATCAAGATCACCTAATTCTCCCACGGTACTATTGTCCGGATCACCTGATACTAACGCGAGATCATTATATCTGACGGCCAGAAACATTACAGCTCTTGCGACATCTCCTTGCCAGCTCCCTGCATTTCCCGCAGGGCCAATGTACTCCCCATAATCTTGATTTCCGCGACTACTATTTTCGGGGCCGTCTGTGGCCCTTAAACCGTGTGCGTCACTATTTGCATGACGTAGCGAGTCAGCATTGGTCTCTACAAATACATCTATACCATCTGCAATATCATCTAGGTCTATACTGTTAAAGCCTCCTCTTGATCTTGGGTAGGTGTGTTCTCTATTCCATAGCCCTATGTTGCTTCCTCCTGAGGTTTGAAAATCCAATTTTGGACGCTGCTGTTCGGTATAAAGCAGCCACACTTGATTACTATTGAGCGGACTTTGATCTGCGGCATTTAAAATATCTATTACATCTGTGTAGGTCTGCATTCTTACCACATCTTGATCTGCAATAATATCTTGCAATGCCTGTCTTAACTCATCTCCGGCTAGACCATCTATAGGAGCATAATAATCTTCTGGTTGTGTGCTTTCTACTTGATCGTAAGTGGGGTCTAAAGGAGTTCCCCAAGCGGCAGAGGTAAAGTCGTTATCTACAATGCGTACTTCTAGATTATCATTAAGTCTATTATAGCCGTCAGGTAGTTCTCCAAAAGTAATTTTCATCACTTCATCACCTTCATCCTCTTCATCATCGAGTATAGTTACAGATAAATCTGTCGTATTTGCACCCGAAGGGATGGTAATTTGTAAATCTGCATTAAAATCTGCTGTGGTGAAAGTGCCGTTATTCAAAGTAAGTTCAAACTGTAGGTTGTCTGTTACGATCTCTTGAGTAGTAAAAGTTATGGTAAAAGTGTCTCCCTCGGTATACATATCATTTGAGACTGAATAAGACACCCCATTAAATTGAACTCCCGATCCATCATTGAGCACTCCAGGTGTAGGGGTTGTAACAAAGTAACTACCATCTGTGTCTCTTTGGATTGATTCTGTGCCAGAGTTACCATTGACTCCTTCATTAACCTGCTCTGTAAGGCCAAGTAGACCTAGTAAACCAGTGTCATCTGGATCGTTAGTATCATAAACAATAGCATCTACAAGATCTCCTGTAGTGGCTAGAGTGCCTTCAGGAAAATCAGTATCATTTGCTTGGTAAATAGCAACTGCATCTGCACCATTTTGTATGGTATTATCAAAGAGAATAAAATCGCCTACGGGGGAGACATCTTGATTTGCAATGAGTACTAAGCCATTGATATCGCTCGTAAGGCCATCCAAATCTAAGGCAAAATAACTACTGTCACCACCATTATTAGACCCATTAAAGAGTACTAAAACATACCCGTTAAGTGATTGTTCAGGAGCAGCTGTAAGCAATTCTATAAACTCCATAGTGTCTGTACTAGGAGAGTCTACATCTATCTCGTTTATGACGACCTGCGCGTGAAGTCCAAGACCAAGCAATACTAGTAATAAAAGAAAGTAAAGATGACGCATAAGATAATATTAGAGTATAAAGGTATGTTTTAAAACAGAGTTCACCTAAAGGTTTTGTGATGGCAAGTAATTCTTTATAATTATTTAATTAGGATACTAATTTTGAGTATAAAAGTTAAAAATCTGCCAAATGTTAAAATGAGAATACGATTCATTTTAACAGTTTCGTTTAACTTACAACCAGTTCCATTTTTTTTCTATTTCAATCAGTAATTAATCTGTTCAAAATCAGCTAACTTTAGACTGACTAGAACCACCTATATCCTAACAGCACCTTTCTGTTGGGAAAGGGGCTAACACCATCATCACAATGCGCATCACTTCATCTAATTTCCGCGAAGGCGGAAATCTCCTTTTCAAAATCACTACGTTATTTGCAATTGTTGTAATCTTTTCTTGCAAAGAAAAACCATCAGAAACAGATAATCTGTTTAAGTTTAAGGAATACATATCCTACACCACCAGTGGTGTGCAGTCTATCCAAACACCTATAAGGGTAGAAATGGCAAAGGCACTCACCCAGTTTGAGATAGACCAAGACATACCCAGTGATATTGTGCGTGTAAGTCCAAAAACAGCAGGCGTCTTGAGAGTGGTAAATCAGCGATTATTAGAGTTCATACCAGCAGAACCCTTGCAGCCGGACACCCAATATGTTGTAACGGTACAACTTAAAGAGTTGTATGATGATCTTGATCGTGAGATGGAGCAATTTCAGTTTAGCTTTAAAACTATCACTCCCGATTTTAAAGTAGATCTGCGTGCGCTGCAGTCATATAACAAAAACTATCAATATGTAGATGGGCAGATAGAAAGTAGTGATGTGATCGCTTTCGCGAAAGCGCAACAACTCATAAGTGCCACTCAAAAAGATCAAAATCTAGCGATCAAGTGGCTTAATAAAGAGCCGCTCGCAAAGTATCACCCTTTTAGAATAGACAGCATTATGCGGTCTGAAGATGATACAACAATTAAAATCTCTTGGGATGGGGATCCTATTAATGCGGAGGATACAAAAGGAAATAATACCCTAGCAATACCTGGTAGAAATAACTTTAAAATTATTGCGATCGATCAAACACGAGGAGCAAATGCCTCGCTCTCTATTAATTTTTCTGACCCTTTACAAGAAAAACAAAATTTTGCAGGATTGGTCTCTGTACAGCGAGCAGGCAATGTACGCTTTGAAGTAGATGGTAATGTGCTGAACGTCTTTCCAGAAAATAGGATTGTAGGCAATGCCCTTGTTGAGGTTTTTCAAGGCATAAAAAGCACAGATGGGTATAAACTCAAGCAGCAATTTTCTGAAACCGTCTCATTTGAGCAACTCAAACCAGCGGTCCGAGCCATTACAAACGGCGTTATCTTGCCTAATGCCAGTAGTACCCCTTTTTATTTTGAGGCTGTAAATCTAAGCCATGTAGATGTGCGTATCATTAAGATTTATGAAAGCAATGTTCTAGAATATCTGCAAAGTACCAATATCAATAACCAAAATACCTACAATCTAAAAAAAGTAGGAAGAAGGGTGGCAAAGAAAACCATTCCGCTTACCCAAAAACAAGATCTAGACACTGGTCAGTGGAAAGCACACGGTGTCGATCTGTCAGAAATATTTAAGGCAGATCCGGGAGCTTTATATCGCATAGAAATAAGCTATAAAAAAGACTACGCATTATACGAATGCACAGATAATGACGACCAGAATATAGAAGAAGACTCTTATGAGGAGTACTATGAAGACGAGTATTATGAAAACGACTATACAGAAGCACAAAGTGAAGATGAAGATGCCCGCGAAGAGCAATACTGGGATAATAGAATTTATAGTTGGCGTCGTCAGGTATATAACTGGAAACAAGAAGATAACCCGTGCCATCAAGCCTATTATCAAGAAAATAGGTTTATAAACAGTAATATTTTAGGCTCTGATCTTGGGGTGATAGTTAAGAAAGGAAAGGATAATAGCTATGTTTTTGCAGCAGCAGATATAGTTACGACTACTCCAGAGGCGAATACAAAAGTTACGCTCTATAACTATCAAAAGCAGTCTATTGGATCTGTGTCTACAGATGCAACGGGAATTGCCCGCGTTACTCCAGAAGGACAACCTGTTTTTGCCGTAGCACAAAAAGGAAATAATTATGCCTATCTCAAATTAGAAGACGGTAATTCTCTATCCATGTCTAAGTTTGATATTTCCGGAAAACAACTGGAAAAAGGGTTAAAAGGATTTAGTTATACAGAAAGAGGCGTCCATCGTCCAGGTGATACAATCCATTATACATTTGTATTAAATGATAAGGCAAATCCATTGCCTAAAGGGCATCCCGTTAAGTTAGAGGTTACAGATGCACGTGGCAAACTTACCTATCGTAAAGTACTTAAGAATACTATCAATCCACTCCCTTTGAAGGGAGGGACTAGGGGAGGGATGTCCCGTAACAGTGAGCATAGTCTAAACAACGTTTTTTATTTCCCTATTGCAACTCAAGCTACAGCTCCTACAGGTAATTGGAATGCCGTAGTAAGTGTAGGCGGTGCTACTTATTCTAAAGCGCTCAAAGTAGAAACCATAAAGCCCAATCGTCTAAAGGTAAATCTAGATTTTAAGGATGCCGTAATATCTGCAACTGGAAAACTAGAAGCGTCTGCAAGCGTACAATGGTTGCACGGAGCGCCTGCCAGAAATCTTACAATAAAAACAGACGCTACTATAAGAAGTTCGTATGGTGGGTTTACAGATTTTAGCACCTACAACTTTTACGATCCTATAAGAAGTTTTAATCAAGTAGATCTTAATATTCTGGATGGTCAATTAGATAATGAAGGGAACATAACCATCAATAAAAAATTAGAACTGAGCAAGCGAGCTCCTGGAATGCTTACCGCAACTTTTGTGACCAAAGCTTATGAAGGTGGAGGAGATTTCTCCTTGGATGTAGTGACTAAAGATGTTGCTCCTTTTGATCACTTTGTGGGATTGCGCTCCCCAAAAAGTAGAGCATACGGCAGCTATTATACAGACCAAGAAACAGAGTTTGACGTTGCAACAACAGATGCTCAAGGCAAGGCAGCAGCAAATAGAAAGCTCCAAGTTAAGGTATACAAAATGTCATGGCGCTGGTGGTGGAACCGCAGCAGAGATAACTATTCTAGTTATGAGAGTAGTACGGTGCACACGCCTGTAAAAGACTTTCAAATAACTACATCTGCTAACGGAAAAACCAGTTTTAATGTAAATATTCCTGACAAAGAAAACGGCCGTTACCTCATTAGAGTGATGGATCCTGAGAGCGGTCATGCTACTGGACGCATAGCCTATTTCTACCGTAACTGGAGCGGATTGCAAAGTGATCCCGAAAGTGCAAAAATGCTATTGTTTACTGCAGATAAAGACAAGTATACCGTAGGAGAAAACGCTGTAGTCACTTTTCCATCTAGTGCGACTGGACGTGCCCTAATAAGTATAGAAAATGGTACGAGTGTATTAGATAGTTGGTGGGTAGATGCCCAAAAAGGAGAGACAGCGGTTTCTATTCCAGTTACTGCGGCTATGGCGCCTAATGTGTATGTAAACATAGCGCTATTGCAACCTCACGAGCAGTCTAAAAATGATTTGCCCATAAGACTGTACGGTGTGATACCGCTTATGGTAGAAGATCAGAATACCGTTTTAGAACCTCAGATCACTATGCCAGATGTACTAAAACCAGAGGAGTCTTATACCGTAAAGGTAAGTGAGAAAAATAGCAAGGCAATGACCTATACAATTGCCGTGGTAGATGAGGGACTATTAGATCTCACTCGTTTTAAAACGCCTGCCATTCATAAACATTTTTATAGCAGAGAAGCACTAGGTGTCAAGTCTTTTGATATGTACGACTATGTTATTGGTGCGTATTCTGGAAGTGTAGATAATGTGTATGCTGTAGGTGGAGGAGATGCAGCAGGCGCAGCAAAAAACAGAAAGGCAGAGCGTTTTAAACCTGTTGTTACCTACTTGGGGCCTTTTGCTTTAGGCGAAAATGAAACACAAACACATACCATTAAGATGCCTAACTATGTAGGCTCTGTAAGAGCGATGGTAATTGCTGGTGATCATACAAAAAGTGCCTACGGCAAAGCAGAAAAAACCGTACCCGTAAGGAAACCGTTAATGGTTTTGGGATCGCTTCCGCGAAAACTGTCGCCGGGAGAAAAAGTAACCTTACCTGTGACTGTTTTTGCCATGGAGCCTACTATCAAACAGGCTCAAATTACGGTCAAAACTTCTAATGCTTTTAAGGCGATAGGTGGAAATACGAAAACGGTAAATTTCACGAATGTGGGAGAAAAAATTGTTCCGTTTGAGTTTGATATGCAAGCAGCATCAGGAGTGCAAACCCTACAAATCATAGCCGAAGGTCACGGAGAGCGTACTACCTATGATGTAGAAATAGATGTAGAAAACCCGAATCCAATTACTCAAAAAGTCACAGACTATGAGTTAACGGTCAATGGAACTCTCACGATAGATTACAACACCTTTGGAGAGCCAGGAAGCAATGAGAGCGCTTTAGAATTCTCGACACTGCCACCTATGGATTTTGCAAAGCGCATGCAGTATCTCATACGCTATCCTCACGGCTGTGTAGAGCAAACAACCTCTAGTGTATTTCCTCAGTTATTTTTAGATGATATTTTTGACCTCACTTATGAGCAAAAGAAGGAGGCACAAGAAAACATCAAGCAAGGGATAAGCAAGCTTGGTAATTTTCAAAATGCAGATGGTGGTTTAGGATACTGGCAAGGAGAGTCGCGAGCAGATGCTTGGGGAACTACTTATGCAGGTCACTTTATGATAGAAGCTCAAAAAAAGGGATATGCTTTGCCACTTACGTTTATGAGTAACTGGCTTCGCTTTCAGAAAAAATCTGCGCGAGAGTGGCGATCGGGACAGCATCGTTATAACTCGTCTTTGATACAAGCATATCGCCTCTATACGCTAGCGCTTGCAGGACAACCTGATCTTGCGGCTATGAACCGCTTGCGCGAAAATCAAGACCTTACCAACGAGAGTAAATGGCGACTAGCAGCAGCCTATGCTCTAGCTGGTCAGGATAAAGTAGCTAGAGAACTGAGCGCTACTGCAAACATAGACTTTAAAGCACGCAGCTACTCGTATCATACGTATGGATCGGTATTCAGAAACCGCGCGATGGCATTAGAAACGGCGGTTGTACTAGGCGATCAGAAACAAAAGGAGTTAGCTGTTTCAGTGGCAAAAACACTTTCTTCGAGCAGATGGTTGAGCACGCAAGAAACCAGTTATGCACTTTTAGGAATGGCAAAAATGGTTGTGAAGAATGGCGGAAAAGAAATGAAACTGTCCTTCACAAAGGATGGTAACGAGACTATTATTGATACGCGACAAGCCATTGCCTTAAGAGACCTGACTACCCAATATGGAAAGAACCAAATTACCCTTTCCAACACAAAAGGAAATGTAGTCTTTGTACGCCTTGTCCAAAGTGGCAAACTACCTTTAGGTCAAGAGCTTGCAGAGCAAAAGAATGTAAAGGTGACCACCGCTTTTGTAGACAGTAATGGTAAACCTGTTAATGTGGCCAACTTGCGACAAGGGACAGAGTTTATAGCCAAGATTAGGGTAAGTAATGATAGTCGTGACTTTATTGATAATATCGCACTAACTCAAATTTTTCCGAGCGGTTGGGAGATTGTAAATACACGATTTACAGAAGCTGCTGGAGGAACGCAAGGTGCTGCGCGCTATACCGATATTCGAGATGATAGAGTGAACTTTTACTTTGATCTCAATAAGGCAAGTACAAAGACCTTTACGGTGCGATTAAACGCAAGTTATCAAGGCAACTATTATTTGCCGGGTACTCAAGTAGAGGCCATGTATGACAACAATTATTATGCTCGCAGTAAAGGTGAGTGGATAAGCATTGAAAAGTAGTGGGTAAAAGAATTTTAGACATATTAAACAAGCATAAATTTAAAACTGTTATTGGTTTGATAGGGCTTTTGTATTGGCTCTTTTGTCTGCCATCTCAGTTGTTTAAAGTGCCACACGCCACAGTGGTAGAGAGTGTAGAAGGAGAGTTGCTTGGAGCCAGAATTGCTCGTGATGGACAATGGCGTTTTCCTGCACTGGACAGTGTACCTTATAAATTTGAGAAATGTATTCTTCTTTTTGAAGACGAGTATTTTTATAAGCATCCCGGATTCAATCCCGTGGCAATGAGTAAGGCATTGTATGGAAATCTTACCACAGATAAGCGCCGTGGCGGAAGTACCATCACCCAACAAGTAATCAGGCTTTCTAGAAAAGGAAGTAAGCGTACCTATGGCGAAAAATTTATAGAGCTCATTAAAGCCACACGCTTAGAAGTAGGATATTCTAAAGCCCAGATTTTAAATATGTATGCAACCTATGCACCTTTTGGAGGAAATGTGGTAGGACTAGAAACGGCCTCTTGGAGATATTATGGAGTGCCTGCTACGCAGCTCAGTTGGGGACAAATGGCCGCACTGGCTGTGCTACCTAATAATCCTAGTATGGTGCGTCCAGGAAGAAATGTAAGTACGCTTTCGCGAAAGCGTAACCAACTGCTTAAAAAACTCTGGGAAACAGGAGAAATAGATGAGACGTCATATAAGCTAGCACTACTAGAAGACTTACCTGGAAAACCATATCCTTTACCTCAGATTGCTCCTCACCTGGTAGAGCGTATCAAGAAGACAGATGAAGGAAAACGTGTGCAAACAACGGTTAATAAATCTGTACAACAGGAGTTAAATAGACTGGCGAGAGAACATTATGGGCAGTTAAAACAAAATGAAATTTACAATCTTGCTATGGTCGTGATGGATGTGCAGACTAAGGAAGTGTTGGGGTATGTGGGGAATGCACCTACAGATGCAGCACATCATAAAGATGTAGATATTGTTTCTAAATCTCGCAGTACAGGAAGCACCTTGAAACCTTTTTTATATGCGGGAATGCTTGATGAAGGATTGATACTGCCACACACGCTTGTTCCAGATATTCCCACCAGTATTAATGGATATCAACCTCAAAATTTTGATAATGAATACCAAGGTGTGGTTCCTGCTGGTAAGGCACTTGCTCAATCATTAAATGTTCCTGCGGTTAGGATGTTACGACAGTATGGACTGGATAAGTTTTATGGTGATTTAAAAGAAATGAACCTTGGAGGGATTAATAAACCTTCTAGCCATTACGGTCTAGCCATGGTATTAGGAGGCGCAGAGAGTAGCTTGTGGGAGTTAACCAAAACCTATGCAGGTATGGCACATACACTCAATACGTTTACTAAAACGTCTAGTGAGTACGTAACAGATTCTTTTGAGGACTACAATTACTTGTTGAGATTTCCGCCTACGCGGAAATTGAATGAAGATCAACTTTTAGAACACGATCCAACTGTTTTTTCGGCAGGAGCTATATATAGTACGCTGGAAACCTTACGAACAGTTAATAGACCGAATGGAGATGAAAACTGGCAATTTTATGAAGATGCCCAGCCCATTGCTTGGAAAACAGGAACAAGTTTTGGTTTTAAAGATGCGTGGTCTGTAGGTGTGACGCCTCAATATGCCATAGGAGTTTGGGTAGGAAATGCAGATGGCGAAGGACGACCTGGGATTACCGGTATACAAGCGGCAGCGCCTTTGTTTTTTGATGTTTTGCGTAGTTTACCTACTGATGGGAGCTGGTTTGAGATGCCTCACGACGATTTGGTAGCTGTGCACGTATGTCTCAAAAGTGGAAAAAAAGCGAGTGCCTTTTGCCCAGTTTCCGAAACACAATTGGTGCCTGCAGCAGGTTTTAAAAGTCATTCTTGCGCGTTTCATAAACAGCTTTATGTGACCCAGAATGAGGAGTATCAAGTAAATTCTGATTGTTATGAATTAGATATGATGAAGGCCGAAACGCGTTTTGTGCTTCCGCCTACAATTGAGTATTACTATGCTTCAAAACATCCCGATTATATGCAGCCTCCACCTTTTCATCCAGATTGTAGTTTTATAGGCGAAATGCCGATGGCATTTATATATCCTAAGGATAACGAAGGTGTTATTTTACCCAAAGATTTTGACTCTGAGATTAATGATGTGATTTTTAAAATTGCCCATCGCAATCCCGATTCTAAAGTGTTTTGGTATCTAAATAAGGAATACGTGGGTCAGACAGAAACGTTTCATGAGTTAGCAATCGCTCCCAAAGAGGGAGAATATGTTCTTACAATTGTTGATGAAGATGGATATGAAGTAAAGAAAAAAATTGCTGTTTCTAGAGGCTGATTATCGCAACCCATATCCTTTTCCGGCCCACCAAGGTTTTATATGAATCTTGAGACGTCCAGCTTTTACCATAGGGTCTAAGTGTGCTAAACTGTCTGCCATTTTTAATGTTGGAACATTATAAATAGTGATACCTCTTGTTTCTCCTTCCGGGTCTTCAAAAGGCCCTGAAAGATCTGCATACCCCTCATTATACATTCTTCCTAAGTGTGCTTGATGTAGTATTTGTAAACTATCTGCAATTTCTTTGGGATGATCACGATTAGGACCATTCATGAGAAAAGCCACAAAGTACTTTTGCATAATGACCGTGTCGTTAATCTCTTCATCGTAATAATCGAATATTTCAAAATCATTTGCTTTTAGACGCGCGATCTCTTGCGCTTTAGAAGGATGAGTGTCTTGCTCAACCCATTTGTTTTGTTTTTCTTTTTGTGATTGACAACTTAGAATTAGAAAGGCTGTGATACAACATAGACTTGTACCTATCATTTTTGTTAGAAGTGTTCTTTTGCTTTTCATTGTTTACTATTCATCATATTTCCGCGAAGGCGGAAATCTCATTGTTATTTCCAGTCTTTAAATGGACGCTCACTCAACTGTGAGTTATAATATTTTTTATCACCAGTTACTTCTTGCCCTATCCAATCCGGTTTTAAGAAGGTTTCTAATTCTGATGTAAGTTCTATCTCGGCAAGAATGAGTCCTTGATTATCTCCATAAAACTCATCTATTTCCCAAGTGTGATTGCCCAAGGCTATTTCGTAGCGAGTTTTGTCTATAATTCCCCGAAGGCATAGGTCAAGTAATGTCTTTGCTTTATCTATAGCAATTTCTTCTTCTATTTCGACACGTGTTGTACCACTTTTGTTGGACTTCCCTTTTATTGTAAGAAAGGCTTGGTCTCCTTTTATTCTAACACGTACAGTACGTTCTGGATCTGTACTGAGGTAGCCTTGAGTGATGCGTGTGCTTTTATGAGCTTTGTGCTTATATGCATCACTGAGCACTAAGAATTTGCGTTCTATTTCTAGTGTTTCGTTTTCATTTCCGCGTAAGCGGGAATCTTCGAAATTTTCCTCATCTGTAATACGCCAAGGCGGATTTTTACGATTATCTCCTGCATAATACAATATGACTTGGTTTCCATCTGGGTCTTGGAGTCTCGCTTCTCTCCATAGCCAGGATTGATCTGTTGGTAAGAGGTTAAAATGTATCCCTTTTTCGCGTAAGCGAGATACTTCTGCATCTAGCTGTTTAGTTTCAAAATAGACTATCGTTCCTTCTCCTTCGGGTAATGTTGCAACTTGATGGATGGAGAATGTCGCATCTCCGTCAGGACATTCAAAACGAGCATAGGCGTCGTGGGTATGCACGATTAATTGTAAACCCAATAGTTTGTAAAAAGCAATACTTTTTGCAACATCTAAAGAGGGAATTGTAACTTGGTTGAGGTTCATCAGGTAATTATATTAATTTAAAGATACCGATTATTGAAATATGTACCTTGCGTACGATGACAGATCTACCCATTAGAAAAATAATACACGTAGATATGGATGCCTTTTATGCCTCTGTAGAGCAATTGGATAATCCCGATCTGAGAGGAAAGGCAATTGCCGTAGGTGGTGGTGGAGAGCGAGGTGTGGTAAGTGCAGCTAGTTATGAGGCGCGTAAATTTGGGGTGCGTAGCGCAATGGCAGGTGCGCTTGCTAGAAAGTTGTGCCCAGAACTCATATTTGTGCGCACTAATTTTGATAGATATCGGGAAGTGTCCGATCAAATACGAGCTGTCTTTCATGAGTATACAGATCTTGTAGAGCCACTCTCCTTGGACGAAGCCTATCTAGACGTAACCGAAAACAAAGTAGGAATGCCTAGCGCTACTATAATCGCCACTTGGATACGCCAAAAGATCAAAGAGCGTACGGGTCTTAATGCCAGTGCAGGTATTAGTATTAATAAGTTTGTGGCGAAGGTAGCCAGCGATATTAATAAACCCAATGGTCAGAAAACAATTCCGCCAGAAGAAGTGATCGAATTTCTAGAGCAACTAGACATTCGTAAATTTTACGGTATCGGGAAGAAAACGGCAGAAAAAATGTATCTCAAAGGCATTTTTACGGGAGCAGATTTAAAAACTAAAACCAGAGAATGGTTGTCTGATAATTTTGGCAAGAGTGGCGCCTATTATTACGATATTGTACGAGGTGTCCAACACAGCGAGGTAAAACCCAATCGCATCAGAAAATCGCTAGCCGCCGAAAGAACTTTTAGAGAAAATATTACTTCTGAGATTTTTATGCTAGAAAAGCTAGACCATATTGCTGAGGAGGTGTCAAAAAGACTAGAAAAGAGCCAAGTGGCGGGTAAAACGATCACGCTCAAAATCAAATATTCTGACTTTACACTTAAAACAAGATCAAAGACTATAGACTACTTTGTGCGTTCTAAAGAGGTTATTCTAGAAATAGCTAAGGATTTATTATATCAAGAAAAGCTAGAAAACAGTGTTCGTCTTTTAGGCATCTCTTTATCTAACTTGAATACAGAAGATAAGGGCAAAACCCAGCCCAAGAAGGAAGAAGAAATAGATGTGCAAATGCGCATTGAGTTTTGAGGGAGTTGGGAGTACGAAGCTGGAAGTTGGGAGTTGGAAGTTTAGAAGCACGAAGCACGAAGCAAGACTAAGGTGATCGAGTGTTGCGAACGTAGGAAGCAACGTATCGAGATTACCGAAAAGTTGGGAGATGGAAGTCGGAAGCTAGAAGTTTCAAGTAAGTAGTATTTTAATCCCTAATCCCTAATCCCTAGTTTAGCTTTCGCGAAAGCATAATAAACCCTATTTTTACCCCAATGTCAGACAAAAGCTGGACATACTTGCCTTTAAAACTCAAATTCCTAATTAAGAGGAATCCTGAGTGAGACTAGATTGCCTTTTATTGACTAACTTTATAAGCAATCTAAAATTTACACATGCCTTTTTATCATAAACTAGGAGAAATTCCTCCTAAACGTCATACACAATTTCGTAAACCAGATGGTGAGTTGTACTCAGAACAACTTTTTGGAACCATAGGTTTTGATGGGATGAGTACCAATAGTTATCACGTGCATCGTCCTACGCAGGTAAAAGAAATACGTAAGCAGTACTCTGTAAAACCAGAGATAGCTATTGAAAACAATATGAAGTCGTATCGTTTTAGAGGTTTCCAGGTAGCGCCAGAAAAAGACTGGCTACAGAGCAGAAAACCAGTATTAACAAACAGTGATTGCACGATTATACTTGCGGCACCGCAAGAGCGTACTCAAGATTATTTTTATAAGAATACAGATGCAGATGAGTTGCTTTTTATCCATAAAGGTTCTGGAAAATTGCGCACGCACTTAGGCAATCTGGATTTTAAATATGGAGACTATTTATTAATTCCTCGAGGAGTGATTTATAAAATAGATTTTGATACAGAGGATAACCGTCTTTTTATTGTCGAGTCTAGAAGACCCATTTATACGCCTAAAAGGTATCGCAATTGGTTTGGACAATTGTTAGAACATTCTCCATATTGTGAGCGAGATTTGCGACAGCCATACGAGCTAGAGACTAATGATGAGAAAGGCGATTTTCTAATTAAAGTAAAAAAGCAAGACGATATTTTTGAGATGGTGTATGCCTCACATCCATTTGATGTCGTTGGATATGACGGGTATAATTATCCATACGCATTTTCTATACACGATTTTGAACCTATAACAGGTAGGATACACCAGCCACCACCAGTCCATCAAACTTTTGAGACAGATGCCTTTGTGGTGTGCAGTTTTGTGCCTCGTAAATACGACTATCATCCTTTGAGTATTCCAGCTCCTTACAATCATAGTAATATAGATAGTGATGAGGTGTTGTATTATGTAGATGGAGATTTTATGAGTCGAAATGATATAGATGCAGGACACATAAGTTTACATCCAGCAGGAATTCCTCACGGGCCACATCCTGGAACGGTAGAGAAAAGTATAGGGAAAGAAAAGACAGAAGAGCTGGCAGTTATGGTAGATACATTTAAACCTTTAAAGGTGTGTAAAGATGCGATGCCTATAGCAGATGAAAAGTACCACCAGTCATGGTTGGATCATTAAAATTAACTAATACCGCTTTCGCGAAAGCGTAAACATATATAAATATGGCAGATGAATTAAAATCCGTAGACTACGGACTAGAAAAAATATTTGAAGGAGCTCAGGATTTTCTTCCGCTTCTTGGTACAGATTATGTAGAGTTGTACGTTGGCAATGCAAAACAGGCAGCTCATTTTTACAAGACGGCTTTTGGTTTTCAATCTTATGCCTATAGAGGTCTAGAGACAGGTTCAAAAAATGAAGTAAGTTATGTGCTTAAGCAGGATAAAATTAGACTGGTTTTAACTTCTCCACTAGGAAGTCAGTCTAAGATTAATGAACATATTGTAAAACACGGCGATGGTGTAAAAATAGTTGCCTTATGGGTTGATGATGCGCGTGACGCCTATGCACAAACTACAAAGCGTGGTGCAAAATCGTATTGCGAGCCGTTTGTAGAGAAAGATGAAGACGGAGAGACCGTGCGCGCAGGTATTTACACCTATGGAGAAACGGTACATATGTTTGTAGAACGCAAGAACTATAATGGCGTATTCTTACCTGGGTATAGAGCTTGGGAGTCTGACTACAACCCAGAACCAACAGGTCTTAAATATATAGACCATATGGTTGGCAATGTAGGCTGGAACCAGATGAATACTTGGGTGAAGTTTTATGAAGATGTGATGGGTTTTGTAAACTTTTTATCTTTTGATGACAAGCAAATTCATACAGAATATTCTGCATTAATGAGTAAGGTAATGAGTAATGGGAATGGACGTATTAAGTTCCCTATAAATGAACCAGCAGAAGCGGCCAAAAAATCTCAAATAGAAGAGTATCTGGATTTTTACGAAGGAGCAGGTGTGCAGCATCTGGCGCTAGCAACAGATGATATTATTAGAACTGTGGCGCAGTTAAAAGCTCGTGGTATTGAGTTTTTGCCACCACCACCGCAAACCTATTACGACGATATCCCACAACGATTGGGAGAGCATATGAAAGTAATGAAGGAGGATATTGAAAAATTACAAGAACTCTCCATTTTAGTAGACGCAGATGAAGACGGGTATTTACTGCAAATTTTTACAAAACCTTTGCAAGATAGACCTACCTTGTTTTTTGAGATCATACAGCGTATGGGAGCAAAAGGTTTTGGTGCAGGAAATTTTAAGGCCTTGTTTGAGTCTATAGAAAGAGAACAAGCGCAACGCGGAACTTTATAATAGACTTAACACAATAATTATATGAAAACTTCGTCCTTTATAAGGCGAAGTTTTTTAGGTTCCTTATTTTTGGAATAACTATTGTAATTAACTGTATACTAACCTCAAAAAAGTACAGTTATGGTATCAGGTATTGTAAATATGAAACAGTTATTAATCGGTTTGATTATGCTTGTTGGAGTCACACCTCCAACAGATAGTCATGCGCAAGATTTTAGTGCCTCTAGAGATACCGTTTCTACCTCCGAAATTGAATTAAAAAAGAAAGCTTTTGATGTAGGAGAATGGTTTAAATTTAGAATACATTACGGTCTGGTAACTGCTGGTTATGCAACGCTCGAGGTGACTCAAGATCAAACTAAAAGTGATGCTTATCATATTAAAGGATTTGGGGAGACTACAGGGTTTTCAAGAATCTTTTTTAAGGTAGAAGATTACTATGAAACTAAGGTTGATAAAACAACGGCTCTGCCCTATCAGTTTATAAGAAAAATAGATGAAGGAGGTCATACAAAGAACAAGGTGATTGACTTTGATCAAAGTGCTCGCGTAGCATATGTTCATGATAAGAAAAGAAACAAAGAACACGAGATCAAAACTCCAGGTGATGTACAGGATATGGTAAGCACATTCTATTATCTACGAAATGCAGTAGATACGACCCATCTTAAAGAAGGTGATGAGACAGAGGTGACCATGTTTTTTGACGAAAAAAATTACCCTTTTAAGTTAAGATATTTAGGGAAAGAACAAATAAAAACAAAGTTTGGAAAGACAGATGCACTTATGTTTAGGCCCTTGGTTCTAGCGGGGCGTGTTTTTAAAGAACAAGAAAGTCTTACCGTATGGGTGAGCGATGACGATAATAAAATTCCATTACGGATCAAGGCGAGCCTAGCAGTAGGTTCTATAAAAGCAGATCTTGATGCCTATAAAGGGCTGAAACATCCTTTTCAACTTGTGATGGATTAACCGACAACTATGACCAAAAAGATCCAACCAGACATAGAAAAAATCATTAACGCCCTTGATGATAAGTATGAAAAAATAGATCAAGATCTGGATGATCACTTAGAAGGACTTTTACAGAGTAAACCCATTACGTATTGGGATTATATTCACACAGATGCTTTGCTCAGTCTACAACAGCCCCGAACAAATGTGCCCGATGAGAATGTGTTTATCATGTATCATCAAATCAATGAACTCCTTTTTAAAATGGTTCTTTGGGAGATAGAGCAGGTATGTCATCATCCCAATCTCACGGTAGAGTTTTTTAGTTCTAGATTAGATCGCATAAGTCGGTATTTTGATATGTTAACCAGCTCGTTCAGTATCATGCAGCATGGGATGGACGTCGAGCAGTATATGAAGTTTAGGAAAACATTAACTCCTGCAAGCGGTTTTCAGAGTGCGCAATACCGCAAGATTGAGTTTGCCAGCACAGACTTAATTAATTTGATAGATGCCCGCTTTCGCGAAAGCATAGACCGCAACACTCCTTATGAGCACGCGCTAGAACATTTATACTGGCAAGCTGCTGGAAAGGACTATCATACAGGGAAAAAGTCATACTTACTTTCGGCTTTTGAAGAAAAGTATAAAAACGAATTTATAGCCTTCACAAAAGAATATAATACCATAAATTTGTACGCGACCTTTAAGAAATTGCCTAAGAAAGCACAGGAAAATCCTACTCTTTTAAAAGCAATGCGTCATTATGACTATACCGTAAATGTTACTTGGGTAATGTCTCATTATCATGCTGCAAACCATTATTTAAACAGTGGTAAAGTAGTTGTAGAGGCTACGGGAGGTAGTGAGTGGACAAAGTATATGCACCCTAAATACCAACGTCGTATATTTTTTCCAGATGTCTGGACGCAAGAAGAATTAGACACTTGGGGACATAATGTATAAAAAGAGAAAAGAGAATAGAACCAACTCGTGAAGATTAATCACCTACCCACCTTTATTATTTTACTATTGTCACTAATTGCTTGTAAAGACCGCCAGGCAAAATTAGAGGTCAATACCTTGGCACCAGTAGAAGAACCTGTTGTAGAGCAATACGGCTATGTGCTGGATAATTATATTGTACAAAGGGATACCGTGCAAAAAGGAGACAGTTTTGGGAAAATATTATCTGACAACCATGTAGATTATCCTACGATTCAAAGTATTTCTGATTCGGTTAAAGACGTGTTTGACACAAGGCGTATACAAGAAGGCAAGCCGTATGTGCTTTTAAAAGCTAAAGACACTACACAAGCGGCACAAGTATTTATTTATGAAAAAAACAGGCAAGACTTTGTAGTTGTAGACTTTAAGGAAAAACCCATTGCCCAAGAAGGTTCGCACCCTATAAACTACGTAGAAAAAGAAATATCTGGGGCAATTTCAGGTAATCCTTCATCCACCTTCGAAAAATTAGGAGTGAGTGTGCTCGTAGCTTATAAAATGGCAGATATTTATGCGTGGACTATTGATTTTTATAAATTGGACGAGGGAGATAGATTTAAGGTAATCTATGAAGAAAAGTATGTAAACGATACTGTATATGCGGGAATAGGCAAGATAAAAGCTACTCATTTTGAACATAGAGGCAAAGAGATTAATACCTATAGATTTGAGCACGATTCCTTACCTTCTGGTTACGATTATTTTGAAGAAGATGGAAATAACTTGCGACGAGCTTTCTTAAAAGGACCTTTAAAATTTAACAGAATATCATCCAGATATAATCTTAAACGACGTATCAAATATTACGGCTATAAGATTAGACCTCATAAAGGAACGGATTATGCCGGGGCTGTAGGCACGCCCATTCTCGCAACAGCAGACGGTACCGTTACAAAATCAGAACGTCGCGGTGGTAATGGTAATTATGTAAAGATTAGACATAACGGCACGTATGAAACGCAGTATTTACATATGCAAAAACGACTAGCAAAGGTGGGAGATTTTGTGCGTCAAGGTGATGTAATAGGCACCATAGGAATGACAGGAAATACTGGAGGTCCGCACGTATGCTATCGTTTCTGGAAAAACGGAAAACAGGTAGATCCTTACAAACAAGATTTACCAGCCTCAGAGCCCTTAACGACCGAACTTATGCCTGTTTTTGATAGCGTGATGCGACCGCTTAGGCGACAATTAGAAGCTATTTCATTCCCAAAAGAGGGAGAGGAAAATATCATATCAGAACTGGAAGAAACGACACCAATCACTCAAAACTAACGCTCTTTGAAAAATATCAACCCAACCACAACAAACGCCTGGAAATCCCTTAAGGCACATTACCAGACAATTAAAGATACACATCTCAAGACGCTTTTTAAAGATCAAGATCGTGCGAGTAATTTTACAATCACTTGGGAAGATTTTCTAGTAGATTATAGCAAGCATCGAATAGATGCCACCACAAAAGAACTACTTGTTGATCTGGCTAATGAAGTAGACCTCAAAGGAGCGATTAACAGCTATTTTGGTGGAGAGCCTATTAATGCAACAGAAGGTCGTGCTGTGATGCATACGGCGTTGCGGGATGAGGGTGAGCACGCTTTCGCGAAAGCAGAAGTAAGCAAATCTAAACAGGCTATAAAAAACTTTACCCATCGAGTAATTTCTGGCGAGCATAAAGGAGCTACAGGAAAAAACATTACAGATGTGGTAAACATAGGGATAGGAGGGTCTGATTTAGGTCCTGTAATGATCGTAGAGGCGTTGCAGTATTATAAAAATCACCTCAATACACGATTTATATCTAATGTAGACGGAGACCACGTGATGGAATCTCTTAAAGGATTGAACCCTGAGACTACACTTTTTGTAATTGTATCTAAAACCTTCACTACACAGGAAACCTTGAGTAATGCGACCACCGTGCGCAAGTGGTTTGTGGAGCATTTAGGTGAAGAAGCAGTGGCAAACCATTTTGTGGCAGTTTCTACCAATCTTGAAGCGGTTCAAAATTTTGGAATTGCCTCAGACAATATATTCACAATGTGGAACTGGGTAGGAGGACGATTCTCTCTATGGAGCTCTGTAGGCTTGTCGATCGCACTCGCAGTAGGATACGATAATTTTGAGGATATGCTATCTGGTGCACATGCGATGGATACACATTTTAAAGAAATTCCTTTTGATCAAAATATCCCCGTAATTACTGCACTTTTAAGTGTGTGGTATAATAATTTCTTTGGAGCAGAGAGTGAAGCGGTAATCCCATATACACAATACTTACATCGTCTTCCAGCATATTTGCAACAGGCCATTATGGAAAGTAATGGGAAGAGCGTAGATAGAAATGGAGATCAGGTAAATTACCAGACTGGTACTATCATATGGGGAGAGCCAGGTACAAACTCACAACACGCTTTTTTTCAATTAATACATCAGGGCACAAAACTCATTCCGGCAGATTTTATCGGGTTTAAAACGGCACTTCATGGTAATAAGGATCATCAAGATAAATTAATGGCAAACTTCTTTGCACAGACGGAGGCCTTAATGAATGGTAAAACTGCAGAGGAGGTAGAAAGAGAACTTGAGAAAAGTACGCTTTCGCGAAAGCAAAAAGAGCAACTTATCCCCTTTAAAGTATTTGCTGGAAATAAGCCTACGACAACACTACTTATTGACAAGCTTACACCCGCTTCTCTCGGGTCACTTGTAGCTATGTATGAACATAAAATATTTGTACAAGGTGTTGTGTGGAATATCTTTAGTTACGACCAATGGGGTGTAGAGCTGGGAAAACAGCTAGCAAAGAAGGTCCTTTCAGATTTTAATACTACAACAGCTATGGATCATGACGCCTCCACATCACAATTAATACTTGCTTACAAAAGCGTTAATTAATTGGGGAATTATCATCTTAAATGGTAAAATTTTAATTTTTTTCTTGTAAAAAATTCATTTTTAGCTAATTGTTTACAAAAACGGCAAAAGTGTTAATTAATTAACATTAACATAAACTTAGCACGCGATTGTAAGGCGTAATTTTGCATCAAGCTTAAATTCAATCTATTTAATTATGAAGAAAATTACTTTTTTATCTGTAATTGCTCTTTTTCTTATGACAGCAACGTCATTTGCACAAGGGGTAACTACAAGTTCGATCGCAGGTCGTGTTTTAGACAACACAGAAAACCCTCTTCCAGGGGCTAATGTTGTTGCAACGCACGTGCCTACAGGTTCTATTTACGGGGCCATTACAGACTTTGACGGTTTTTACCGTATTACAAACATGAAATCTGGAGGACCTTATAACGTGACTATTTCTTACGTAGGTTTTGAAGATTTTACTGAGAATGGTTTTAGACTAAGCCTAGGTGAGTCTAAGAGAATTAGTACTACTATGGCTGAGAGCTCTAACGCTCTTGATGAGATTGTAATCTCTGCTCAAGGGGCTAATGGGGTTTTTAATAGTAACAAAACTGGTTCTGAGACTAATATTTCTGAGAGAGATATTACTACGCTTCCTACGGTTTCTAGAAGTATTGCAGATTTTGCCAGAGTAACACCTCAAGCGCAGCTTACCGAAGGTAATGATGGTTTCTCAATCTCTCTAGGAGGTCAGAATAACCGTTATAATGCCGTTTATATTGATGGCGCAGTAAATAATGACGTTTTTGGACTTGCGGGTTCAGGCACAAACGGAGGGCAGACAGGAGTAAATCCTTTTTCTGTAGATGCTATTGAGTCTTTCCAGATTAACCTTGCACCTTTTGATGTACGTCAGTCAGGTTTCTCGGGAGGATCTATTAATGCAGTAACACGTTCTGGATCTAATGATTGGGAAGGAAGTGCTTATGGTTTTTACAGAGATCAAAGCTTGGCTGGAAAAACGCCAACGGATTTGATTAATGAAGGTGATGATAGAGAGCAACTCGATGAGTTCACCGCGCTTACTTACGGCGTTCGTATTGGTGGTCCAATTATAAAAGATAAATTATTCTTTTTTGCAAATTACGAGAGACAAGAAGAAGAGACGCCGCAACCTTTTACGTTTAGTAACTATCAAGGAGATTCAAGTTTAGAACAAATAAATGGATTGTCAGACTTTGTACAATCTACTTACGGGTACGATACTGGAATTTTTGATGCAAATACAAGAACTTTAGATAGTGACAAGATTAACCTTCGTTTAGACTGGAATGCCAATGAAAATAATAGATTATATCTAAGATTTGGTCTAGTTGAAGCAGAAAACTTAGAGGCTCGTAACTCTGGAAATAGATCTATAGGATTTTTAAACGGTTCAGAGTTTTTTGTAACAAAAACATATTCTGGTGCGTTTGAGTGGAACTCTACTATAGGACAGAAGTATGCAAATAACCTTAAGGTAGGTTACACTGCCGTGCGTGATGATCGTGATCCATTAGGGAATCCTTTCCCTACGGTAAATATTAATGATGGTGCAGGCGGTATACAATTTGGTGCAGAACCTTTTTCTACGGCAAATTTATTAGACCAAGATATTTTTACAATAAATAATAACTTTGAAATATTTGCAGGTCGTCATACCGTAACATTAGGAACTAACTTAGAATGGGCAAGTGCTAAGAATTTATTCTTTGCCTTTAACTTTGGTTCTTATGAGTTTGATAACCTTAATGATTTTCTTAATAGTGCAGACCCAGTTAACCCAGCATTACCTATTGAATATCAACATGGATATTCTTTAGTAGGGAATGGAGTTGTTGGAGACGAGTCTGCTGGTTCAGCTGATTTTAGTACATTCCAAGCAGGATTTTATGTGCAAGACGAAGTTCAAATTGCTGAGAACTTTAAGTTGACGGGAGGTGTACGTGTAGATTTACCGTATTTTGAAGACGGTCCCACAAATACTGCATTTGATAATACAACGGCTCGTTTATTAGAAGCCGAAGGAAAAGATCTTCAAGGAGCAAAAGTAGGTCAAGGACTTAATGGTGTAGCAATGATTGCTCCTCGTGTTGGATTTAATTGGGATGTATTCGATAATAATACTACACAAGTAAGAGGGGGTGTTGGTGTATTTACGTCTAGATTACCTTTAGTATGGCCTGGAGGAACATATAACAATAATGGAGTCACAGGTGGGTTTACATTTAGAAGTGCTTTCTTTGGGGATCCTCCACCAGCTTTCAATCCTGATGTAAATTCTCAGTTTGAAGATGTAACTCCTGGAACAGGAGGACTTGGAGGAAATATTGATTTAATTGCTAAAGATTTTAAATTACCACAAGTAGCTAAGTACAATCTTGCTATCGATCAGAAATTACCGTTCTGGGGATTAATCGCCTCACTTGATTTTCAATATACCGATGTGTTACAAGATGTTTTTTATGAAAACTTAAACCTTAAAGACGCAATAGGAACGTACAATGGAGCAGATAACCGTCCTTTTTATAATAGAGGAGACGAGATAGATGATACGTATGGTAGAATTATATTGCTTTCTAATACTAGTGAAGGAAATGCGACCAACGCCTCTTTTACCTTAAGAAAACCATTTGACAATGGTTTCCAAGGACAGGTTTCTTATGCTTATGGAGAATCTAATAAGATTTTTGATGGTACTTCTTCTCAAAACAGCTCACAGTGGAGAAATATACAAACGGTTAATGGTAAGAATGCAAACCCCCCATTATCTAGATCTGACTTTGCATTAGGAAGTCGTATTTCTGCCAATGCCTCTTATGAGATATCTTATGGAGGTGAGTTCGGAGGAAAAACGACAATTGGTTTGTTTTACGAAGGTGCTCAATCGCGACCTTATAGTTTTACTTACAGAGATGGGCGAGATATATTAAATGACGACTCTAGGGATAATGCCTTGATTTATGTGCCAGCTAATGCTGGTGAGATAACATTTGCACCAATACTAGATAACGACGATAATGTGTTAGTGACTCCAGAGCAGCAGTGGGAACAATTTAATGCGTTTATTGAAAATGATGAGTATTTAAGTTCAAGAAGAGGTAAATATGCAGAGCGCAATGGCTCTAGAGGTCCTTGGAACCATATTGTAGATTTTAAATTATTGCAGGATATTTATGTAAAAACAGGTGACAAAAAGAATACATTACAATTATCTTTTGACATTTTTAACTTCACAAACTTTATAAATAAAGAGTGGGGTCAAAGAAGATTTGTAAGTTCTAATGTAAGACCATTACAAACAGTATCTACGACAGATGGAAACCCAGAATTCAACTTTTTAAGTAATTTATTAGAATTTGATGATAATGGCAATATCATTGGCAATGACATTGAAATTATTGATGATTCTGGTCTTCAGTCTGCAAGATGGCAAGCACAGGTAGGGCTACGTTATATCTTTAACTAAGAACTACATTCTGAAAAGCTACATATTGTTAGCATATATAAAAACCGCTGCTCTTTTGAGTGGCGGTTTTTTTGATTTTATAAACTATCTTTGAGTACTCACAAAATGTAACTCTCTATGTATTCTATATTTCAATTTGTACACTCTATTTGGGCGTATCTAGTTCTTGTTGTTTTAGTAATTGCAACTATTAATTCTCTTGTAGGCTTCTTTGGGAAAAAAGAATATGGTGCTAAAGATATGCGACTTGCGTTATTTACTTTGATTACCATGCATATACAATTGCTCATTGGCCTCGTATTGTTTTTTGTCTCTCCTAATGGATTAAATGCAATTTCTACCAATGGCATGGGGGGATTGTCTAGCACAGCTCGTAAACTTGCTGTAGAACACCCGACACTTATGATTATAGCGGTAGTATTAGTTACTATAGGATATTCTAAGCATAAAAAACAACGTCTTTCTACACCTAAATTTAAGAAGCTAGCTATTTTTTATACCATAGCTTTATTTGCGGTATTAGCTATTATTCCTTGGAACCAATGGTTCTAGAGTGATAGATAAATTAAAAAAGAAAGCCCGTGAATAACAAGTCACGGGCTCTCTTTTTGTATCAATACTTCAATTATTTTACCTCTTTGATTAAATAGATATAGACTGGAAAATGATCACTATACCCTCCTGTATACCCTCCATTTGCAAAACTTCGATAAGGATACCCCTTATATCTCCCTTTAGGATTACTTAGGTAATTTTTATTATGAATTCCCGCTTTATAGAACCTGTAGGAGTTAAAGTCTTTACGTATTAAAGGCTCAGAGACGATAATCTGGTCAAAAAGATTCCAGCCATCTCTATAGGCGAGGGTGCCTAGTCCCTTTTTGTACATAGACTCCATAGGATTAAAAAGGCCTTGATCCTTTACTTTCTCTCTTTTTCCTTGAGCCTTCATCGTCTTTTTTACACTAGGGCTTGTAGGATCATCATTGAGGTCACCCATTGTTATAATCTTTGCATATGGATCATTACTTTGGAGGCTATCTATGAGTTTTATATTGAGCTCTGCTGCGGCGATACGTTTTGCTCTGCTGCGAGCTTCTCCACCACTTCTAGAGGGCCAGTGATTTACGATAACGTGAATTTTTTCTCCATCTAGTAGGCCAGAAACCAGTAATTGATCTCTTGTAAATCTTCGCTTGTCACGATCTTCATTGTCGTAAATAATAAGTTCGTGCTTGCTAATATTAGTAGGTTTAAATAAACTTTTTTGATATAGTAGCGCCACGTCTATTCCTCTTCTGTCTGGAGAATCAAAATGAGCTATACCATAATCTTTATCCAGTAATTGAGCGTTATTTGCGAGATCCTCTACAGTCTTTCTGTTTTCTACTTCGGCCAGACCTATTAGGGCAGGAGCATTATTTGCGACCTCTTGACCTATTTCGGCAATAACGCCTGCCATTTTCTTTACTTTGTCTTGATAAATTTCTTCCGTCCAGTGGTCTTTTCCATTTGGTGTTCTATCGTCGTCAAAAGTTACTGGGTCATTTTCTGTATCAAAAAGATTTTCTACATTATAAAATGCGATGGTATGTACTTTATAGGTTTTTTCTGATTGCGCTTTCGCGAAAGCGTAACACAAACAAAGAATTGCTAAAAAATAGGTTTTCATAATTTTAACTAATATTAACTTTACGTAAAGAGATAGGCACGTGCCGTGCCAAAGGTAGGGAATGTAAAGAAAAAGATTACTTTTGCACAGCGAAATAACGGTTTCTTAATAGAGGCCTAAACACTATGTATTTAATGAAGAATATTATTTTTAAACTATTACTTGTATTTGCAGCACTTCCTGTGTTTTCGCAAACGCAGGTAAAGGGAATTGTAGTAGACGGTATTACTTCAGAGAGTTTACCAGATGTTACAGTATCTGTAGAGGGTGCAGGAGTTACTAGGCAGACTAATGCCTTGGGTGTATTCGTTCTTAATCAAGATATTCCAGTAGGAGAACAAATTCTTGTGCTAGTTAAGAACGGATTTGTAACCAAACGTATGCCTATTATTATTAATGAAGGCGCTACCTTAGACATGGGTGAGATTAGTCTGGCTGTAGATGTCGTTGAGGAGCAACGTAACATTAGCCTGATTACGCTTAATGACAATGATCTCAATGGAGATGACGATGATGGCAGTGCTAACGTTTCTGGATTATTATCTGCAGGACGTGATGTGTTTGCAAGTGCTGCTTCTTTTGATTGGAGCGCTACATTTTTTAGACCTCGAGGTCTAGACAATGCAGACGGTAAAGTTCTTATCAATGGCGTAGAGATGAACAAGCAGTTTAACGGAAGGCCGCAGTGGGGTAATTGGGGAGGACTTAATGACGTGCAACGTAATAGAGAGTTTACTCAAGGTCTTAAGGCAAATGAATATACCTTTGGAGGACCAGGAGGTGTCACTAACTTTGTGATGAGAGCTTCACAAGAACGTAAAGGAGGTCGAGTGTCTTTTGCCTCTGCTAATAGATCCTATGAAGGAAGATTGATGGGAAGCTATCATACAGGGCTTACAGAAAATGGTTGGGCCTTTAGTGTGCTAGCATCTAGACGTTTTGGAGATGAGGGTTATATTGATGGCACTTTTTATGATGCAAATTCTTTTTATGCCTCTGTAGAAAAGAAAATTAATGATAAGCATAGTATTAATCTAACTTCTTTTTTTACTCCTAACAGAAGAGGTAGGAGTACAGCTATTACTCAAGAAGTATTTGATTTAAAGGGGAGACGATATAATCCTTTCTGGGGTTTTCAAAATGGAAGCCAACGTAATACAAGGACGAGAGAGATTGAGGAGCCAGTAATTATGTTAAATCACTACTGGACGGTTTCTGATAAAACAACCGTAAATACTAACCTTTCTTATCAAACAGGTACCATTAAAAATAGCCGTATTGATAATGGTAGATTGCGTAATCCTGCTCCTAATTACTACCAGTTGTTACCTAGTTTTGCATTACAAGATCTAAACCCAACAACCTTTGATTTTCAAAATGCTTTTGTTTTGCAGCAGGCATTTTTAGAGGATGGGCAGTTTAATTGGAATAAAGCTTATGAGAGCAATATTACATCTGCAGGACCTCGAGAGCAAGGAAAAATTATTTTACAAAATGATGTTATAGAAGACACTCAGATTAATGCAAACGTGATTGTAAATTCTCAAATTACAGATAACATTGCCATTAATGGAAATGTGAGCTACCGAGGATTATCTAGTGAAAATTATGCTGAAGTAGAGGATCTACTAGGGGCTCAAGGATTTCTTGATATAGATAATTTTGCAGTAAGCGAAAGCCAAGATGGACAGAGTGGAGCACTCGCTCAGAGTGATCTTCGTAATCCTAATAGAGTTGTTGCTGTAGGAGATCGCTATAAGTATAATTATGAGATCGATGCAAATGTGATCTCAGGCTTTGCACAGGCACAGTTTGTATATAACAAGGTAGATTTTTACGTTGGGGCTAATGTTTCTAGTACGACATATCAACGCAATGGGTTGTATGAAAATGGTAACTTTCCTAATGATGGCTCAAGTTCAGGGTCTTTTGGTTTGAGTGAAGAGCTATCATTTTCTAATGGAGGGGTAAAGGCTGGTGCCACTTACAAGGTAACCGGACGACACTTGATTGATGTAAATACAGGATACTTTACTAGAGCGCCAGGTATACGTAATAGCTTTAGTAATGCGCGTCAAAATAATGATGTAGTATTTGGCCTCGAGAGTGAATCCGTTCAATCTGTAGATGCAAGCTATATTTTTAGAGCACCACTATTTAAAGCAAGAGTAACTGGATTTTATACAGGTTTTGAAAATGGTAGCGATATTGCATTTTTCTTTACGGAAAATGGATTAGGAGCTACTAGTGGGGCATTTGTACAAGAAGTTTTGACTAATGTAGGAAGAAGAAATGTTGGAGCAGAGATAGGTCTAGAAGCACAAGTATTACCTACCCTAAAATTAAAAGCAGCAGCATCTGTAGGACAATATACCTACTCAAACAATCCAAATATTTATTACACATCACCTAATCCAGGTTTCGAATCTAATGATGGTGAGGGAGTAGGTTTTATACCTGGAGATGGAACAGTGGCTTTAGAAAATCTTCACGTAGCAGGTGGTCCAGAAAGAGCTTATCAGTTAGGGTTTGAGTATCGTGATCCAGAATTCTGGAACTTTGGACTTACTGTAAACTATTTTTCAAATGCTTATGTAGATCCAAGTAATTTAAGAAGAACCGGCAACTTTTTTATAGATAGTGACAGCGGTCTTCCATTTAATGATGTCGATCCAGTAATAGCAGAACAGCTTTTAAAACAAGAAGAGTTTGATGATTATATGCTAGTAAATGTCACTGGAGGAAAATCCTGGAGAGTAGACGATTACTTTATAGGTTTTTTTGCTACCATTAATAATGTCTTAAATCAGGAATATGTAACCGGAGGATTTGAGGACAGCAGGAGGTCTAACTATAGATCACAGTTAGAAGAACAACAAAGAGGCACTCCAGTATTTGGGAATCGTTACTTTTTTGGAAATGGGACAACGTACTACGTTAACTTGTATGTACGCTTTTAAATAAAATTAGAATATAGAATAAATACAGATATGAAAACAATACAATTAACAAAAGTAGTCGTTGCGGTATTAGCATTACTAACGATTACGTCATGTGTAAACGATGATGATTTTTCATTGCCAAACCTTACAATAGAAGAACCTCAAATAGATGGAGAGGTAATTTCTGTTGCAGCGCTAAGAAATTTATTTTTACAGGAAGGAGAAACCGTAGACCTTACAGAATCTACCGCCTATGTCGAAGGTTATGTAGTAAGTAGCGATGAATCTGGTAACTGGTTTGAAGAGCTTATTATACAAGATTCACCGAGTAACCCTACAGCTGGTTTAAGGGTGCTTATAGACAATAGTCCTTTATTTACTACCTACGAGGTGGGGCGTAAGATTTTTGTAAAACTTGGTGGCTTACACGTAGGAGATAGTAATGGAGTTCTCACGTTAGGTATTACAAGTAATCTAGAAAAAATACCAGCACCTTTACAGTTTGACTTTGTTGAGCGTTCAACAGAGGTTGCAGAGATTATTCCTTTAGAAGTAAGTATTAGTGATTTTAGTGAAGATCTGGAGAATGTATTGGTAAGTCTTACTGATGTGCAATTTGCAAAAGATGAAGTTATAGACGCTTCGTTAACGTTTGCTGGAGAGCCTTTAGATCAGTTTGATGGAGAGAGAACTCTTATTGCTTGTGCAAACAACCAGACGGTTATTCTTGCTACCAGTACTTTCGCAGATTTTAAATCTATAGCACTACCCGTAGAAAGAGGAACTGTCACAGGGGTGCTTACGCGAAATTTCTTTGGAGACACCTTTAACTTAGTCTTGAATGACCTTGATGGTATTTCCTTTGATAACACAGAGCGTTGTGATCCTGTAGAAATAGATTGTGGAGTTGCTGATAGTGCCGGAGCTCAGGTTTTATTTGAAGATTTCTTTGAAACACAAAGTACCAATCAACCAATCTCTGGTAATGGATGGACTAATTTTGTGCAAGAAGGAACGCAAGCTTGGGAAGCGTACACTTCTGGAGGAACAAATGCTTCTTTAGGTATCTCTGCAAATGTTGGGTCGTTTATGTCTGGGGATGATTCGTCTATTGCCTGGTTAGTAACACCTCAAATCAACTTTGACGGGCAGGATGGAGAAACGCTGCAATTTCAAACATCTAATAGTTTCTCAGATGGAAGTACGCTAGAATTACTTTTCTCAAGCGATTGGGACGGAACGCCAGAAAATATCCCTACAGCAAGTTGGGACGTATTACCGGCAGCAGTGCTTGTTCAAGATGATGATTTCTTTGGAGACTGGATCCCTTCTGGTATTGTAGATCTATCTTGTATAGAAGGTGCTGGATACATAGGATTTAGGTATATAGGAAGCGGAGATTCGGATTTTGATGGAACGTATGAATTAGATGAAATACAGATTAATGCTCAGTAAAGAGTGCATTAAGTATTATATAAATAATCAAATCCTGATACGTTATATGTATCGGGATTTTTTTTGTTTTAAAATTATTTTGCCGCGCTAACAAAAAGATTAATAGTTTTTGTAAGAACCTATAAGTTGTATAGATCGGAAATGGTTGCACTTAAAATTAGCACTCTTGTTAATGATAAAGAGACTTATTAAGTTTTAGAAGTTTTATGCGATATAATTGAGAATATTTCAATTTTATCAAGCAGTAGGGGTCACTTTAATCTGCCTAACAAGCTCTAAATAGGGATGTGTATTAATTAAATTTGAGTAGACAAAAGCCTTTCAAAATATTTAAAAGGCCTAAAACTTTCTAATAATTATAAGGAGGAGCTAGTTCGTTTTGATCCTCAAATAAAAAGCCTCCTAAATAGGAGGCTCTTCTTTTTTGGTTGATTTTTAGTTGGAGTTTATCTTCTCACTATTTTAAATACACATCGTCTGTTAAGTTGATGTTCATCTTCTGTACAATTAGATCCACAAGTTACAGCAGGTTCTGATTCTCCTTTTCCTACTCCGGAAATACGACTTGCATCAATTCCTTTGCTTATGATATAATCACTCATTGAGTTTGCTCTGCGTTGAGATAAACGCTCATTATAACTTTCGGGACCACGCACATCTGTATGACTCTCTGCGCTAATGACCATGGTAGGGTATGTGTTCATTACATTCACCAGGCGATCCAGCTCTGCCGCGGCATCTGGACGGATGTTGGCTTTGTCAAAATCAAAATATATAGGGTTTAAGATAACCTCTGTCTCAGTAATTACTGGCGCCTCCACAATAGCTTCAAGCGTAATTGTATTGTCAGACCCTTCTTTTCCTACAGTAAGATTACGTGTTTTAGTTTTATACCCATCTGCACTAACCGTTACGGTATAGGCTCTATTACATTTTGAGCTGAATAGGTATTTTCCAGTAGTGGTTGCTGTGTCAGAATCTGTAGTATCTTCTGTAGTATTTACAAGCTCTACGAGCGCATTACTAATTCCTGTTCCACTTTCATCTTCTACCGTTAATGCAACGTCTACATCACAAGGAGGTACCTGTCCTAGCATATAAATATCATCACTACCAGATCCACCTTGACGGTTAGAAGATATATATCCTGTCATCGTATCAGGATTTACATAAATGGCAAAATCGTCACTCCCACTATTTACCCCTGGACCTAGGTTTTCTGGAGTTGAGAAAGATCCCGCTTTCGCGAAAGCGGAAAAAGCATCCAACCCGCCCATTCCAAGATGTCCGTCACTTGAGAAGTAAAGCGTTCCTTTATTATCTACAAAAGGAAATGCTTCTGTTCCTCTAGTATTAATAGCTCCTGACAATGCTTGTGGCGTACCGAAAGAGCCATCTGCTTTTACAGCTACCATATAAAGGTCTGACCCTCCTTTGCCTCCAGGCTTATCACTGGAGAAATAAAGTATTTTTCCATCAGGACTTAACGCTGGGTGACCCGTAGAGTAATTATCGTCGTTAAAAGGCACAGACTGTATATTTTCCCAGTTAGCTCCTACTTTCTCTGCGGTGTACATATTAATCTGATTAACTCCAGCAGTACTTTTATCTAAGTCCCCTTTGTAGTAATCGTTTCTGTCAAAGTACATGCGCTTTCCATCTGGGGAAATAGCAACTGTACCTTCGTGATACTTAGTATTTACATCACCAGCCAGAATTTCTGGAGCGCCCATTGAAGACCCATCCAATGTAGCGGAGTAGATATCTAAAAATGGCTCGCCGTTAAGATTGTGATTTTTACGACTTGTATTTCTTGCCGAAGCAAAATAGATACGGTTATCTTTTATAAAGGCGCCAAAATCTGCAAATTTTGAATTGAGTGCCTTTGCGTTGTCTACTGTAAAAGCTGGCTCCATAGACAGAAGTTCACTTAGGTAATCTGGATTTTCTTTAAAAGCTTTAGCTCTAGGATCATTAGGTTTTGCTTGTGAAAATTTTTGCATCCAAGAGGTGTAATCACTTGCCTTACCATTAGATTTTAACACTTCTGCATAGTTGTAAATTACTTCAGGGTCTACTTTCTTTCCTTTGGTGGCTCTTTTGTAAAAAGATTCTGCTTGTTTCGTGTCATTGAGAAAGGCGTATCCTTTGGCAAGTTGCGTGTAGACGTACGTATCTGCTTTGCCTTTTTCAATGAGAGATGTATAGGCTTTTATAGCATCTGTATAAGCAAGATTTTCGAAAAGTTTATCTGCTTTTTTAGTGTCCTTGTTTTGTGCGCTTGCTGCAGTACTAAAAAGTCCAAAAAGCAAGATGTATGGGTAAAACTTCTTCATCGTATAGTTAGTTTTATTTTAGAAGTATCTCGGTGAACGAAGTACGCGTTTGTTAAATATTAAATTGTAAGTAAGAATAATCTCGTGCGATGCTGGGGCCACATTATTAATCTCAGAAGTTACTGCATCGTATGCATAGCCTATTCTAAAATCTGGAGTGGCTTGGAATCCCACAAGGCCGCTAAAAGAATCATCAAGTCTATAGGAAACACCAAGTTCAAATTTCTCTAGAAAGAGCGCATTCATATTCACGTCAAAAGAAGTAGGTGCCTCAAAAGATGATTTTACCATAACAGAAGGCTTTAACTTAAGATTTTCTGTAGGCTCAAAAACATATCCTGAAGTTACAAAGTAATGATTGGTTTCAGATCCAAAACGTACGCCATTCTCATCGAGATGTACCGAGTTTAAAAGGTTAGGTACGGAGACACCTACATAAAAGTTGTCACTATAAAGAAAAGCACCTGTACCTATATTGGGATTTGTCCTATTTACATTCTGAGCAAAAAACGGATCTCCTTCATCTTGCAATTCCAGGCCTGTGAGACCTATGTCATGAAAGGTGGCTCCAGCCTTAACCCCAAGGGCTAGTTGAAATTTATTGCTTATTGAGATGGTATAAGAAAAATCTGCATATGCATTTGTTTCTTGAACTGGACCTAACTCATCTCGGATAATGGAGAGCCCTAAGCCAGTTTTCTCGCCTACAGGAGTATGTGCCGCCAGTGTAAATGTTTCTGGAGCACCGTCAAGAGCAGACCATTGGTTTCTATATAATAGGTTGAGTGCCAGCCCTTCTTTAAGACCCGCATAGGCTGGGTTTACCACATTCATATTATACATATATTGGGTGTACTGAGGGTCTTGCTGGGCTTCGGCTTGATCTACCCAAAGCAAACAGCAAATAAAAGTTAATACAACAAGTCTTTTCATTATAATTGGGTTGTTATGTTAGTAGTTTCTCTTTAGTGAATTGATTATTCTTGATTTAAGTAAATCCATCCTGTAGACTGTCGTCCGTATTCAGGGTCTTCTCCACTAAAGTTAATTACATAGAAATAGGTTCCAGTTGGAAGATCAACATCCTCATTAGTTTGTCCCCTCCATTGATCAATATAGTTGCTTTGTTCAAAAACAAGACGTCCGTGTCTATTAAATATTTGAAGGTTTTCTATACCAGTTCTATCAGCCAAGAATGTGAGATCTAATGTGTCATTAAGACCATCTAGATTAGAAGGAGAGATTCCTTGTGTTATGGTACAGTTATCTACATCGTATAAGGTAACAGGAACTGTTGCAAAACCTTCACAAATACCTTGAGTGATGCGCACTTGGTATAATTGCTCACCTAAAGTGTTAGGAGGTAGCGTGATGTCCAGTGTAGAGGAGGTAGCTCCAGAAATAATAGTGCCATTTAAGGACCATTCATATGTGACATTATTCCCATCTGTTGTGGCAACCAGTGTTTGTGTTTCATCTGGACAGGTTTGGAAACCATCTTGTAAACTCACAGCAATGCTTCCTTGACTCACTACTATAGAATCAGAGGCTGCACAGTCTTCAAATTCTACAATTACCTCGTAAGTTCCTAATTCTAACACTTCCAGAGTAGCTGTTACATCGGCAAGTTCAACACCATCTTGAAACCATCTGTATGTAGCTAAAGAAGGATCTACATTTGTTGGTGAGGCATCTAAAATAGTAGGTACGTCAAAACAAACAGCCAAATCACTCCCTAAATCAAAAATTGGAGTTTGACCTAGCTGGATAAATACACTTCCTGTTCTTATACACCCGTCTAAAGTAACTTCTATATCGTAAGTGCCAGTTTCTGTAACAGTGATACTTTCTGTTGTTTCTCCCGTACTCCAAAGTATAGAAGCATTTGCAATATTGTCCCCTTCTAATGTTGCCTGAATTTCATAAGAGTCTTCATCACAGAATAATTGGTCTTCACCTAGATCTACAGAAAAGTCATCTGTGCTATTTACAGTTACTGTTACTGTATCTGAAGCACCGCCTATTACATTGCCTGCATCATCTAAAACGCTTATGGTCGCTGTATAAACAGTGTCTTCCGTAGGGCATACATTCACTGTAGGGTTTGTGCTAATTACATTTCCATCTTCGTCTGTCCATTCAAATACAACAGTTGGATCTGTAGTTTCACCATCAGGCAAGAATCTCCAAGATTCATCTGAGGCTTCCCAAGCCCCAGTATTTCTTCCAGGAGGAACGCTAAACTCAGTCAAATTATTACCCATGAGCCCTATAACTGCAAGACCATCATTCCAAGTGCTGCAAACTGGCTTGTTAATAATATTGACATCTATTACGTTAAATGTCTCATATAAAATGATTTGCTGTGTCGTAAGCAAGTCACTACAAGAAAATTGAGGTACTCCATTAAAACTTAAAACAAATGTCCTAAATGGGGCCGTTCCAGAAACAAAATAGTTAATGGCGCTTGGGTCTCCATTTGTTCCAGGATTAATATCGTGATACGCTCCGTAAATTGTGTTAAATGGAAACTCTGCAAAGCCAGGCTCCGCTGCCTCGTCATTAAATGGAAGTAATTCATCAGGCTCAAAGCTCCATCCATTTGCATTATTAGCTAAGGTGGTGTTAAATGAAATTTGTCCGTTTGCACCCACAACTAGGCTCGTATAATCAGTATTAAAATATGAAAAAGTAAAAGGAATATTTATAACCCCACTCCAAATATCATCAGTTGTTATATTTGTAGGATCTCCACCTTCTACTGGAGGTAACGGACAATCTACCATACCTACTGTATAAGAACTAGTTTCTGTGGTAGGAAGTGTGTTCGTAATATTAGGGATTCCAAAAAAGGCTGCTGTTAAGTCTACACAAGGATCGTCACAAGAAACTTCTTGGTCGGGACCTGCATCTATTATTTCACAAGTATCCCCATCAGGAATATTACATTCTGGATCATCAGGACTACCCATTTCAATAATAACTTCGTCTGTTGCAATACAATCCCCATCGGTAGTTACTTCAACAGTATAGGTCCCAGGCATAGAAACCGTTATCGTACTGGTTGTCTCACCTGTACTCCATTCATAAACAGGGTTAGCTGCTGTTTCTCCCGAAATGATAGCCTCAAGTACAAATGGGTCGCCCCCTGGACATAACACTTGATCGGGTCCAGCATCTACACTAAGATCACAAACGCAGTTTACTGTTAGTTCATAATCTCCTTGGGAAGATCCAAATCCAAAAACATATATAAAATATTCTGTACCTGGGGTAGATAAGAAGGTCACTTCAGATTGTAATCCGCAGGAGTCGTCGTTTCCATCTACACAAACAAGAGCATCACAAGCCCCTTCAAAAACTTGAAGTTTTGTGTCGTAGTTAGAATTACATAATCCTAATTCTATTATATTTCCAGTACCTATAAAGCTATACCATACTCCAGGAGCTCCTCCAGTAGTACCACACGTTCCAGGAGCATCGTTTGTAGTCGCACCCTCTGTACTTCCTGTAATCACATCTCCACAAGCTACAGTCTCTGCATCAAAGCAAAGATCATTTGCAATACAGCTTGTGCCATCAGGATTTGCTTGGTTTATGGTTAAGGAATCAGACCCAGTACAGTCTCCAAGAGTTACTTCTACCGTATACACACCCGCTTGGGTAGCGTCAAAAGTGACATTTGTCGCCCCACCAATGGCAAATCCGTCTAGGAACCATTGATAGGTTGCCATCGCGGGATCCACATTATCCGGAGTTCCATCTAAAGTGACAGGCTCATCAAAACAACTATTAAGATCTTCTCCAAGATCTAGAGTAGGAGTAGGAACAATGGTCGCCATCGCGTCATCTGAGAATGTACAACCCGCAGGGAATGTTACTTGCACGGTATAATTTCCAGCAGCTGTAACATCTAATGTAGGATTTGTCTCTCCTGCAATTTCCATTCCGTCAAGTAACCACACGTAGGTGGTATCTCCTCCAAATGGTCCAACAGATAGGGTTTCTGTCTCTCCCTCACAAACATCTAAATCATCACCAAGGTTGACAGCATCACCATTTATAAATTCGACAATGATATCATCTCTAACCACACAATCTTCAAGATCTACAAGTGTGACTTCTACACCATATTCTCCAGCTACCGTTACGTCTAGAGTAGGGTTTGTTTCACTAGCAATCAAAACGTCATTAAAAAACCACGTATACGAAGTGGCATCTGGATCTGTAGCATCTAGTGTTACGGTATCTCCTTCACAAGGAGCGTTTCCAGAGGCAATCAATAGATTTTCACCAAGATCAGTAGAGCCAATGTTAAAACTACCTGCTTCAATAAAAACTGCCATATTAAAGGCGGTGTCCTGAGAATCGGCTACTACTAATTTGATAGTATAGGTATTTCCGATAACCACAGTAGAAGTAGCTGTGAGCTCCACCGTCTGTCCATTCATATTGGTAGGAGAGGTGTTTGCGTCATTAAAAGGCGCAAAATTATATTGCCCAAAGAACTCTTCGTTCACGGCGCCACATTGACCTACAACTTCAGGCCTTATGTTAGTAACTTGGATAGGAGTGGTAGTTCCAGGAAGAACTGCTAGGTTCTCCGAGACTCCTGTAGTTTGATCAGTGAGTATAAATGCAAATGCGTCCGAAAAGGTACATTCAAAATTCTGATTGTATTCTTCTGAAGCCATGATAAAATCAAAACTTAATTGCTCTGTAAGCGGGACAAAATCAAATTGTATCCAAGAAGCGTCATTTGTTGCAGTTGCCCCTGTAAAAGCCTCAAGATCTGCATCTCCTGGCCACCCGCCGCCACCAGCTGTATTTGTGTTTGGTCCGGGTACCGTATTAACATCTCCTGAGGTAAGCACTACTCCTCCAGAAAAGGGAAAATTTGTACCACTAGCATCAAAGGCTGCTATACCATTAATACCAACCGCAGTTCCAGTAAATGAAGAAAAATTGGATGTTTCCGCACAAGTACCGTTAATAAGTACGTCCTGAACAAGTTGCTCTGTCGTAATACTCGTATCAACTGTTATCTGTGCAAAAGAGAGTGTAGGAATAAGCCATAATAAGACAATGGCAATTTTTTTAATTGGGCTATGTGTAGCTGTCATAATGTAAATGAATTAGGCGGTTAATAAGCACACTTCGATACTTATTAGTTCAATGACAACAACTAGATCGACCTAGGATAGGTTTTGTATATAGTTTTTGGTTGGTAGAAGTAGTTTTATGCCATCTTACGAATTTGACACAAAAAAAGAAGTTTGCAAAGGATGCTATCAAGTTTTAGACATAATACCTCAAAAACCCGATGATTGGCAAAAAATTAACATTTACAATGTTAACTATGTATCTTAAAAGTAATGTATACAGGAAAATGATCACTATAACCCCCTAGATAGCGTTTGCCCGCATAGGTACGAAAGGGGTTTCCTTTAAATTTCCCTCTAAATTCTGTAAGGTATTTCTCATTGTAAATGTTAGAATATAAGTACTTAAAATTGTTCTGGTGGATACGCATAAAATTGGTAGATAAAATAATCTGGTCAAAGAGATACCACTCAAAATTATGGTTCAAACTTCCCTCATACTTGGTGTTGAGAAACACCATTGGGTTGTATAGGTCTTTTTGCACCAGGTGATCTTTTACACTCACATCATAGGGCCCATCATTAAAGTCCCCAAGAATCATAATTCGTGCATCTGGTTCTTTCTCACGTAAAGACTCAATTATTTTTCTGTTTTCTTGTGCAGCTTTAATTCGTTTGTGGGCAGTTTCATTGGCTCCTTTGCGACGAGAAGGCCAGTGATTTATGAGCAAATGAATTTTTGTGCCCATAAGATTACCAGTTACGTGCAAGATGTCACGTGTATAGTCTCTTTCTCCTGTTTCTGTCTCTAGCCAAACGGTTTTCGTTACAGCGGTACTCACCGTAAAACAGTCTTTTCTGTATATAAGTCCTACATCAATACCACGCTCATCTGGTGAGTCAAAGTGTACTACGCCATAATCGTGCTCTACAAGGGCTTTCACTTTGATAAGATCTTCTAGTACACTGGCGTTTTCTATTTCGGCAACGGCAAGAAGGGCAGGAGGGTCGCCCGTTTCCTTTTTGCCTATTTTAGAAATCACTTTCCCTAACTTCTTAAGCTTTTTTGTATAGCGCTTTTCATTCCATTGTTTGAACCCTGTTGGAGTAAAATCATCATCTAATTTGCTTGGATCGTCTTTAGTGTCAAAAAGGTTCTCTAGGTTATAGAAGCCTACAACTATTTTTTTTGGGGAAACATTCGCTTTCGCGAAAGCGGGATCACTCATATGGATTGAATTTGTAAGTTCTAATGTACATAAATTTAGGGATTAGATAAGTACGAGGTAGGAACTACGAAGTACAAAGAAGAGACACGAGACACGAAATTAGAGAGAAGAGAACAAACTGATTGTTTAAAGTATAATATTTACATTATCACCCATCACCCATCACCCATCACCCATCACCCATCACCCATCACCCATCACC
>JAHDIF010000015.1:130-37714 GCA_020630915.1 Dokdonia sp. | reverse complement strand
GCGACCTCCTGCTCCCAAAGCAGGCGCGATAACCGGGCTACGCTATACCCCGAATAATTATTGGGGTGCAAATATAATATTTCTTTCTAAAAAGAAATTCGTTTTACTAAAATATTTTACAAATAGCCTCTATTATATTCTTTACTCGTTAATTACCTTTGTTTAAAACAATCATACATTATGCTTATTATAGGAATAGGTGGTGGCACAGGAAGTGGAAAAACCACCGTTGTAAATCATATAATACAGGAATTACCAGAAGGCGAGGTTGCTGTAATATCCCAAGATTCCTACTATAAAGATCTCTCACATCTGTCTATGGAAGAAAGGGTTCAAGTAAATTTTGACCATCCCAATGCGATAGATTTTGACTTATTATGCGAGCATTTGCAATTACTCAAAGAAGGAACTTTTATAGAACAACCTGTATATTCATTTAAAGAGCATAATAGAACTAAAGAAACAATACTCACACAACCTAAAAAAGTTATTGTGGTTGAAGGTATTTTAATCCTTACCAACCCAAAAATACGGGACCTCTTTGATATTAAAGTCTTTGTGCAGGCAGATAGTGATGAGCGACTTATAAGAAGATTAAAAAGAGATATAGCAGAAAGAGGCAGAGACCTAGAGGAAGTTTTGTCCAGATACCAAACTACCCTCAAACCCATGCACCAGCAGTTTATAGAACCTACCGCCTCCTTTGCAGATATTATTATTCCTAATAACAGATATAATACAGTAGCTGTAGATATCGTTAGGACCATAATAAATGAACGTTTATCGTAGCGTTTTCCTATCTTCGTAAGGATGAATTTAAAGGGACTGAAAAATAAAAAATGGTTCAGAATAATAAGTAACAAATATGTACTTATCATTCTCATTTTTGTTGTCTGGATGTTTTTCTTTGACGGCAATTCATACCTCATCCATAGAGAGCTTAACCAAGAGATAGAAAAACTTGAAGGAAACAAGGAGTACTTTAACCAAGAAATTGGTCAAGATAAAGCTCAAATAAGCAAGCTTAAAGACAGTGTAGAATTAGAACGATTTGCCCGTGAAGAATACTTTATGAAAAAGGCAAACGAAGAAATATACATCATAGAATACGAAGACAGTATCTCAAAAAAAGATGACTAAAAACAAGCTTTTTCAAGATTTTGACACGGTATCTTCTAAAGCCTATAAGCAAAAGATACAGGTAGATCTCAAAGGGGAAGACTACAATGACACTTTGATATGGCAAAGTCCTGAAGGTATCCACGTAAAACCATTTTACCATAGAGATGATGTTTCATCTCTTGCAGTCATCACTCAAATACCTGAGCAGTGGTTTATAGGTGAGGATGTTTTTATTCTTGAGCCTTCAGCCGCAGGAAAAACAGCAGCACTCGCTATTGAAAACGGTACAGAAGCTATCCATTTTATAGCAGATAATCCTTTTGAAATCGACCCGCTTTTTAGCGAACTCACAAATAATGACACCCCTTTACATTTTCAGTTAAATTTTTTAGATATCGCTTTCGCGAAAGCGTTACAAGAAAAAGCCACTGCAAAGAAATTTACTATTTTTCTCAATACAGATATCATAGGCAACCTTGTCAAAGACGGAAACTGGTATGCGTCATTAGATCAAGATCATAAGCAATTAGAAATGATACTAGCTAAAGGAGGAAATGTACTATCTGTAGACACTTCACATTATCAAAATGCAGGTGCCACAATAGTGCAACAACTGGCTTATGGCTTATGCCATGTAAATGAGTATCTCAATTATGCCGAAAATAAAGAGACACCCTTAGAGTCCACAAATTTTAAGGTAGATGTAGGGTCTAACTACTTTTTTGAAATTGCAAAATTAAGGGCGCTTAGACAACTATTTGAATTAGTTACTCAAGAATATGCTTTAGCAAAAAACGCACAGTGTCACATCATGGCCAGACCTACCAGACGTAATAAAACTATTTACGACTACAACACAAATATGTTGCGTACCACTACGGAGTGTATGAGTGCTATTTTAGGTGGAGCAAATACTATCATTAATAGACCTTATGATGACCTCTATCATAAGCGCAATGATTTTGGACAACGCATCTCCAGAAATCAATTAATCATCCTAAAAAAAGAAAGTTATTTTGACATTGTGAGTAATCCATCAGACGGAGCCTACTATATAGAAGAGTTGACCAAAGAACTCTCAACAAAAGCGCTAAAATTATTTAAAGAAATTGAAAACTCAGGCGGATTCTTAAAACAGCTCAAAGAAGGAACCATACAGCGTAAAATAAAAGAAAGCGCTCAAAAAGAGCAGAGTGCATTTAACACAGGAGATACCCTTTTATTGGGAACAAACATACATCCTAACAAAAAAGATCTCATGAAAAATGAGTTAGAGCTCTACCCTTTTGTAAAACACAAACCAAGAAAAACTATTATAGAACCCATAATTGCTAGACGACTAGCAGAGGTTATGGAACAAGAACGATTAAAATCAGAAGTTTAATTTCAAACACCATTAGTAACACTATGAAACCTTTTGTTTTTTCAATTCTTTTAATAAGCGTGATAAGCTGTACTCAAACGCCTAAATTAACTTATAAGTATAGCGATAAAGAACAAACCATTACCTGTCCAGATCAGAACAATGCTCTACTCAATGAAGCTTTACACAGTTTTGAGCAAGACATATACAACCATAGTATGTCAGAAACTAAAACCGTAGTAACGTCTTACGGGCAATATATGTTTAAAGGAATAGCAGGGACCGCACCGTATAAAGAAATTGTCTCAGATCACTCTCTTGCCATAAGAGATCAGTTACTCCAAGAAAACATTCTAATACCCAATGGAGTAAAAAGCAATCTTAATTATAATCACCCAGCGGTACAATGCATTATAGATGGTATTGAGGACGCCGCTATAAAGAAAACAATTAGCTCCTTGCTAGAAGTAAATAGCATGGACCCAACACTTTTTAACTCTCGCCTGCGCAACTTTGGAAGTCAGGCAGAGAAAAATAGAAATCAAGCATTGTACATAGCTCTAGATAGTTATTATCAAAATCTTGTAGGCATGACGCTCGATACACCCGAGGCAAATGAGTAGAAAAAATCTCGAACATATTACCCTAGACGCGCTCCTGCCTGCCGGCGAGGTAAGTTCTCGAAACAGCACTCGTGAGATTCACAACCAAAGGAAGAGCACAGCAGCGAAGCAAGAAGCTACTCTCAATCAAGACACGTTTGTTACAGCCGAAAATATTGCACTTAAAAAAGAATATGCGCCTGCAGATATTGACCCTTTAGAGCACCTTGATTTTGTAGCTGGACTTGCGCCTAATCTGAGAGGGCCTTACAGTACTATGTACGTGCGACGTCCTTGGACGATCCGTCAGTATGCTGGATTTTCTACTGCGCAAGAGAGCAACGCTTTTTATAGGCGTAATCTTGAAGCTGGACAAAAAGGACTCTCAGTAGCCTTTGATCTAGCCACACATAGAGGTTATGACAGTGATCACGACCGCGTTGTTGGCGATGTAGGAAAAGCTGGTGTTGCCATAGACACCGTAGAAGATATGAAGCTTTTATTTGATCAAATACCCTTAGATCAAATGAGTGTTTCTATGACTATGAACGGAGCCGTGCTACCTATAATGGCCTTCTATATTGTCGCCGCAGAAGAACAAGGAGTAGCACCAGAAAAATTATCTGGTACTATACAGAATGATATTCTCAAAGAGTTTATGGTGCGCAACACATATATCTATCCTCCTACTCCTTCTATGCGTATCATATCTGATATTTTTGAGTATACCTCTAAGGAGATGCCCAAATTTAATAGCATTTCTATCTCTGGATATCACATGCAAGAAGCTGGAGCAACTTGTGATATAGAACTAGCCTATACACTTGCAGATGGACTAGAATATATACGCACAGGTCTAGCTGCTGGAATGGATATAGACGCATTTGCCCCAAGACTCTCATTTTTCTGGGCTATAGGAATGAACCATTTTATGGAAATCGCAAAAATGCGAGCCGCGAGAATGCTATGGGCAAAAATTGTAAAACAATTTGATCCTAAAAATCCAAAATCTCTAGCTCTTAGAACTCATTGCCAAACAAGTGGATGGAGTCTTACAGAGCAAGACCCCTTTAACAACGTTGCCAGAACGTGTATTGAAGCAACTGCAGCTGCATTTGGAGGCACGCAGAGCTTACACACAAATGCATTAGATGAAGCCATTGCCTTACCTACAGATTTTTCGGCACGCATAGCCCGTAACACACAGATATACTTACAAAAAGAGACCCATATCACGCGCACTGTAGACCCTTGGGCAGGAAGTTATTATGTAGAATCGCTCACTAATGATATCGCACACAAAGCTTGGGATTTAATTAAAGAAGTAGAAGAGCTAGGCGGAATGACCAAGGCTATAGAAGCCGGCATCCCCAAACTACGAATAGAAGAAGCAGCTGCCCGAAAGCAGGCACGTATAGACAGCGGTCAAGACATTATTGTAGGTGTAAACAAGTTCCAGCCTACAGAAGATGAGCACTTGGACATCTTAGAAGTTGATAATACTAAAGTAAGAGAAGGCCAGCTAGAGAGTTTGGCACAGATAAAAGCTACTAGAGATACTGTAAAAGTAACTAAAGCACTAGAAGCGTTAACAAAGGCAGCAAAGACAGGTAAAGAAAATTTACTAGCTTTAGCTATTATTGCAGCCAGAGAGCGAGCAACTTTAGGTGAAATTTCAGACGCACTAGAAGAGGTATACGGTAGACATAAAGCTGCGATTAAAACATTTAGTGGTGTGTATAGTAAAGAGATAAAGAAGGATCCCGCTTTCGCGAAAGCGCAACAACTTGCAAACCAATTTGCTGAGCAAGATGGCAGACGCCCTCGCATTATGATTGCAAAAATGGGACAGGATGGTCACGATCGCGGAGCCAAAGTAGTGGCTACGGGGTATGCAGATATAGGTTTTGATGTAGATATTGGACCTCTTTTTCAAACACCTAAAGAAGCCGCTAAGCAAGCAGTGGAAAATGATGTACACATCTTAGGTGTATCTTCGCTTGCAGCGGGACATAAAACATTAGTACCACAAGTGATTGCAGAATTAAAAACACTGGGTAGAGAAGATATTATGGTAATCGTAGGAGGAGTAATCCCTCAACAAGACTATCAATTTCTTTTTGACGCAGGGGCTGCTGCTGTTTTTGGCCCTGGAACTAAGATAAGTGACGCTGCCATTGGGTTGCTTGAAATAATGACTGAGTAATAGTTAAAACTTACAAGGCAGAACTTAGGTAGCTGTAAGGAAATTACCCTTCAATAGACATAACATAGGAATGATTTTTGATACTCATTATAAAAAAACTATGTTATGAAAAATGTTATCCTACTCTGCGCTCTAGCGCTTTCAACTATTGCATCTGCACAAATCTTTATTAAAGGAACAGCCATACTTAAAAATGGACAATCTCTAGAGGGAAAATTAAGAATTGACAACACAACCAAGACGCTGTTAATCAAGAATGGTTTTGACTTAAAGTCATATGATTTTGATCAAGTGAGCAGTGCTCAAATTGGAAAGAAAAACTACAATCTACTTACTGTAAACGATAATAATTACCTCGCTCAGCAACTTAATGAGACTACCGCAAAAGCTTCTCTATACAGTTTGGGAGAAGATCATTTTCTAATCACTGTAAACAATCAATCCAAGAGTTTCAATCTTGACTCAGATAAGACGGTAATTCCGGGCACGCTATCGCTTCTTTTTAATGACTGTAATGAGATACGCCAGACTGTCGAAAGAGAAGACAGTTATAGTAAACAAGATCTTCTCAACATTACAAACCAATACAATAATTGTTCATACGGGACGTACGCACCAACAGAAAAAGAAATAAAAAGAGCCAACAATCACAATACAGACCGAGCCAGTTTTTATGTAGGAGCAGGAGGAAACCTTAACAACATAAGTTTCTTTGATCGAGATGATACCGAAGGTGTTTTAGGAGGTGGATTAAAGATAGGAGTTATAGCAAGCCCTAGTTTCTTAGGCAATTTACAAGGAAACCTTCATTTCTTTTTGGAAGGCTCAGCAAATTTTACCGATGACAAAACATTTTCTAACAATGAAGATCCTGTAAACTTTAGTATAAATTCATATAGAGCACAATTGGGTCTTGAATATCTTTTTAACAAAACAGGGACGATAAAGCCCATTTTAGGAGTAGGATTGGGAGCAACCTCAGATACCTTCTCAGGAAGTATTACGGGCAACTCCTTTGATATAAATGGCGGAAACCCGTTTATAGCTCCAAGACTGGGAGCACGCTTTACGTTGAAAAACAATAAACATATTGGAGTAATGATAGAATATATTTCATCCTATGAGAACGACCTTACGTTCCCGACACAGGACGCTATTATACCTCTAGAAGTTGGCAATCAAAATATAGGGATTGGTATTAATTATTATTTCTAGAATGAAATGATATTATTTGTTTTTGATTTGGTCTAGTGTCATTTTATAAACCCATTATAAATTGTATTTTTACCTACTAATAGTCCTCAAACTAATATGGGTAAAATAATTGCTATCGCAAACCAAAAAGGCGGTGTTGGAAAAACGACCACCTCTGTTAATCTAGCGGCATCTTTAGGTGTCTTAGAAAAGAAAGTATTGCTTATTGATGCAGATCCACAGGCCAATGCAACTTCTGGGTTAGGAATAGATGTAGAAAGTGTTGAGATAGGGACCTACCAATTGCTAGAGCACGCAAGTAGTGCCCAAGAGGCTATTATCAAAACAGACTCTCCCAATCTAGATCTGATTCCCGCCCATATTGACCTTGTAGCTATAGAGATTGAACTAGTAGACAAGGACAAGCGTGAGTACATGCTAAAACAGGCTATAGGTCACTTAAGAGAAATCTATGATTATGTTCTAATAGATTGTGCTCCTTCTTTGGGACTGCTCACACTTAATGCCTTAACGGCTTCAGATAGTGTTATTATTCCTATACAATGTGAGTACTTTGCATTAGAAGGACTTGGAAAACTATTAAACACTATTAAAAGTGTGCAAAAAATTCATAACGAAGCATTAGATATAGAAGGATTGTTACTAACTATGTATGACTCTCGTTTACGACTATCGAATCAGGTGGTAGAAGAGGTTCAAAAACATTTTAGTGAAATGGTATTTAAAACCATTATACAGCGTAATGTAAGATTGAGTGAGGCGCCTAGTTATGGGGAGAGTATTATTAATTATGACGCTGGAAGCAAAGGTGCGAGTAATTACCTGAGCCTTGCACAAGAACTCATAACGAAAAACAGTAGCACCAATGGCTAAAGCAACAAAAAAACAGGCCCTAGGCCGCGGACTTTCTGCCTTACTTAAGGACCCAGCAAATGATATCAAAAGTGCAGACGATAAGAATGCAGACAAGGTAGTAGGTAACATTGTTGAACTAGAGTTGCAAAATATAGAAGTAAACCCTTTCCAACCGCGTACAAGTTTTAATGAAGAAACCCTTAGAGAACTAGCTTCTTCTATACGAGAACTTGGCGTTATTCAACCTATTACGGTACGTAAACTGAGCTTTGGGAAATATCAATTAGTCTCTGGAGAAAGACGTTATAGAGCGTCCAAACTCTTGGGTAATGAGACGATCCCAGCTTATATACGAATTGCAAACGATCAAGAAAGTCTAGAAATGGCGCTGGTAGAAAATATCCAACGTCAGGACTTAGACCCTATAGAAATTGCATTGTCATATCAACGTTTAATTGATGAGATACAGCTTACTCAAGAACAAATGAGTGAACGTGTAGGGAAGAACAGATCTACCATTGCAAATTACCTGCGACTTCTCAAGTTAGATCCAATAGTGCAAACTGGAATGCGTGATGGCTTTCTCTCTATGGGACACGGTCGCGCGCTTATTAATATTGAAGACACTTCGGATCAACTTGATATTTACGAAAAAATAATTACAGACAAACTCTCTGTGAGACAAACTGAAGCCCTTGTAAAAAATTATCACAATACAGCTTCGACAGAGATACCTCAACCTAGCCAAACACCTAAGTATATTAAAAAAGGGCAGAAAGATTTTGCCTCTTACTTTGGGGCAAAAGTAGATGTCCAGATAGCAAAAAACGGGCGAGGAAAAATTACTATACCCTTCTCCTCAGAAGAGGATTTTAATCGTATCCAGAAATTAATAAAACGTGCTAAGTAACAAACAAATCGTTTTTATATTGTTTGTTTTTGTTTGTGCTTTCGCGAAAGCGCAGACCCCCACAAATGATATAGAAAATACCATTGTTGCAGGAGACTCTATTATCTCGAAAGAAGCCTATGATCCTTTAAGACCGGCTAGAGCAGCATTTTATGCAGCCGCCTTGCCAGGTTTAGGACAAGTATACAATAAAGACTACTGGAAATTACCGCTTGTTTACGGCGCTTTGGGGTCGGGAGTATTTGTTGCTATTGACAGTGACAAAGAATTTAAAAGGTTTAGAAATGCCTTTAAAGACCGTCTTGCCGGGAGAGTAGATGAATTTACTACGGAAGATCCTGAAACTGGTGAGATCACTGAAATATTTTCTAATGACGCCTTGATAAGAGGTCAAGATGTCTTTAGAAGACGAAAAGAACTCGCCATTTTGGTGACCGCTGGGATGTATGTATTACAAATAATAGAAGCAAATGTAGATGCACATCTAACACAATATGATGTAGATGACGATCTTACCTTTGCACCAGATATTCATACTGATGATCTAGGGGTCGCTATGCACTACGGCTTTAAAATAACCTACAAAATAGATTAATGAGAATTGCACTTTTGGGATATGGAAAAATGGGTAAAACTATTGAGAAAATTGCCTTAGATAGAGGGCATACGATCTCTCAAAAAGTAGGAAGAGATACTAATTTTAGTCCAGAAGGAGTAGATGTCGCTATTGATTTTAGTCTTCCAGAATCTGCTGTAGCAAATATCACTTCTTGTTTACAAAATAACATTCCTATTGTATCTGGAACAACAGGATGGCTCGATGCATATGACGACGTAGTTGCTCTGTGCAAGGAAAAAAATGGCGCTTTTATCTACGCATCCAACTTTAGCGTAGGCGTTAATTTGTTTTTTGAGCTAAATAAGAAACTAGCAAGCTTGATGAACAAACAAGATGCCTATTCATTAGGTATTGAAGAAATTCATCACACTCAAAAACTGGATGCACCCAGTGGTACAGCCATTACCGTTGCCCAAGACATTATTGACAATTCACATTACAATACGTGGCAACTTACCGAAAGTGATCCCCCAGAAGTTGAAACCAATGTCGCTCCTATTACTTCCAAAAGAGAAGGAATGGTGCCTGGAACACATATCGTAACATACAAAAGTAATATAGATACCATTTCTATCTCACATGAAGCACATTCTAGAGAGGGCTTTGCCCTTGGAGCAGTCATAGCCGCCGAGTGGCTTCTTGGGAAAAAAGGCGTATTTTCGATGCGTGATGTGCTAAACTTATCTTAATTACGTAACACCAGACACAAAGCAACAACTAATCAAGGCAAAAGCAACTAGATTATGACAATTACACAATGGCTTCTTTTTTTCGTAGTGATACAAGTAATTCACTTTTTAGGAACTTGGAAATTATATGTGCGAGCAGGGAGAAAAGCCTGGGAATCAGCAGTACCTGTATACAACGCCGTAGTTCTCATGAAAATAATTAACCGTCCATGGTGGTGGGTGTTTTTGCTATTTATCCCTATTGTAAACCTGTTAATGTTTCCTGTTGTTTGGACAGAAACAGCTAGAAGCTTTGGATTTAACACCTATAAAGACACCGCATTAGTTGTACTTACTTGTGGTTTATATCTATTTTACATTAATTATGCGACGGACGCTCCTTATATAAAAGATAGAAGTTTACAACCCAAAAGTAGTAATGGTGAGTGGGTGAGCTCTATCATCTTTGCAGTAGTGGCGGCTACGATTGTGCATACCTATTTTATGCAGCCCTTTGTAATCCCGTCTTCGTCCTTAGAAAAAACCTTACTTGTAGGAGATTATTTATTAGTTAGTAAATTTCATTACGGAGCGCGTACGCCTATGACAACCATAGGGACGCCTATGTTACACGATTCATTACCCAAAATTCATACTAAAAGTTATCTAAGCAAACCTCAACTACCCTATTTTAGATTACCGGGTTTTCAAAAAATTAAGCGTAACGACATTGTAGTTTTCAGTTGGCCAGTAGACACCTTGGTAGATATTAGACCAGGGTTTATGCGAGGAAGTGTGCGTAAACCTGTAGATAAAAAATCTAACTATGTCAAGCGCTGTGTTGGAATGCCAGGAGATTCTCTTGAGGTGCGTAATGGATACGTGTATATTAATGGTGTACAGAATGAGTTACCTGATCGAACTAGATTACAATATAGCTATACATTAATAACGAAAACACCATTCATTACTGGTCCTAAAGATAAAAATGGCTATCAGTATACACCCACAGATCTCGCTTTTAGCAGATATGAAATTTCAGATATAAGTGGCATACGCGATTCAAATTCCGGAGTTTATTATCAAACGGTTCATATGACAGATGAATCATATAAAAAAATTAAAAACAATACAAATGTTATTAAAGTAGAGAAAAATATATTTGAGAAGGAAAATGGAAGTCGTGATTTATTCCCTCATAATAATAATGATTGGACAGTAGATTATTATGGTTCAATTTATATCCCTGAAAAAGGAAAAACCGTTGTTATCACCCCAGAATCCATTCCCTTTTACAAACGTATTATAGAAGTATACGAAGGGTATGAAATGGGGGAAGAACGCACGATAGATGTTTCTGGCACACAAGTTTTACTTAATGGCAACCCTATAACAGAGTATACATTTAAACAAGATTACTACTGGCTTATGGGAGACAATCGTCATAACTCGCAAGACGCTAGAGCCTGGGGATATGTACCGTATAACCACGTCGTAGGAAAGCCTGTATTTGTTTGGTTTAGCATGGATAACAATCCACATAAAACTGGCTTTTTTAGTAGAATCCGCTGGGATCGTGTATTTACAACCGTAAGCGGCACGGGAAAACCTACGAGTTTTAAATGGGTACTATTTATTTTAGTGGGTCTTTTCGTAGCGAGCTTTTTTAAGAAGAAAAAACCAGCGACTAAATAGTACCTTTTGAGATCGGTTTTACTACATCCTACGTATGGTTGCCCTATTAGTCAATATGCCGTCATCGCGCAAGCAGATACGGTCTTTTTTGAAGCTAAGGACAACTATCAAAAGCAAACGTACCGCAATCGTAAAAAAATAGCAACCTCTCTAGGTATATTACAGCTCAACATACCCATTTTACACAACAAATATTCTCAAGAGCGACAGCAAACCTTTGACGTGCATATTGAGAATAAATTTCACTGGCAGCGTGATCACTGGCGGTCTCTTAAAGTAGCCTATCAGACCTCTCCCTATTTTGAGTACTATGAGGATACGTTTGAGCCTCTTTACCATGCAGAATACAGCAAACTCGTAGATTTTATTCTTAAACTGCACGAAGTGATTATGGAGTGCTTACAGCTAGAAAAAGAGATCAAATATACCGATACCTACGAAAAATTACCTATAGATAAATTAGACTTTAGACATCTTGCACTGGCAAAAAAGAAACCAGAAATTCTATTCCCTGAATATCACCAGCTGTTTAAAGAAAAGCATAGCTACCTCCCTAACCTATCTGTACTGGACCTGCTCTTTAACGAAGGCCCTAATGCCATTACCTATTTAGAAAATATATCACTTACTCCTTCTTTAACGTAAATGAAGCCTTAATAGGTTTGTGATCAGACCACTCCTGAGAGAAATTCTTGTAATGTGTTACCTCTATCTCGGGATCTGTTAATATAAAGTCTATGCGGAGCGGTATAAAATCAAATGTAAACGTATGCCCCGTTCCTGATCCCGCTTTCGCGAAAGCGTCCTCCTTCTCACCTTTGATCTTGCGATACACATAGGACGTGGCACTATTGTTAAAATCGCCAGTTACAACCACTGGATACGGACAATTATTTTCATTCTCCAGAAACACCTTTACCTGCTGCTCTTGCTTTTGGAATGCGCTTCCCATTCTTCCTAAAAGACGATTTGAGTCCTCTTGTTGCAACTCAGTAAACTGAGAAGAAACCTTAAGAGATTGAAGATGTACATTATACACTCTCAAGGTATCTTTATGAACTACAATATCTGTATATATAATATTATTACCTGTCCCTTTAAAGTTAAATGCTCCAGAATTTATGATAGGGTACTTAGAGAATATAATCTGTCCGAAGCTTTTCTTAAATGGCTTCATCTCCTTATACTTATAGGGATAGTTTAACTTTAGAGGATGACCCGTATCGCTATACTCTTGTAGGCTTACAATAGATGGTTGCTCGCTTTCAATAAACTCATATATGGCAGATTGCACTTTCTCCCTATTTACCCACCCTTGATGATTAAAGGTTCTTACATTATAGCTTAATACTGTAAAATCCTCCGTTGTGGAACTAGGAGGACTCCCTATTTTATAAAGACTCGTGATATGATGTATTCCAAGCATAAGTACGAGGGCAGATAGTAGAAACTGTCTTTTAACACGTAGTAGCCAATATCCTAAAAAGGCAAGATTAAGAACCAACAAAACAGGCAAAGCCAGACTCAATACAGATAACTTAGGGAAGATACTGGGCGATATATAAGGTAGCATATACCCAAACAAGAGAAGAGCGGCACAAAAGCTATTCAAAATAAAAACAAACTTATTTAGAAAGCTCAACTTCTTCATTGTCTTATTCCTTACCCGCTTTAAAAAGAAAATCCTTCTCTGCTTTAGATAAGCTATCGTAGCCACTCTTGCTTATCTTATCTAAGATAGCATCTATTTGCTGTTGCTGGGCAGATTTAGAGGTTGTAGCTGTTGTATTTCGGGCACTTGCTTTTTTAGTTTTATGTACTGTACGAAGTGGCGCCTTTTTACGTTTTGGTGTTTTAGAAAACCAACCAGCAACCGTATCCATCCATTTTTCAAACCACTCTCCTATGTCCTTTCCCTTGGCTAATTGTCTTGCATATATATACCCAAAAGCTGCACCTCCAAGATGTGCAATAGAACCTCCTGCATTGCCCGAAGAAGGTAATCCCAGAAGATCAATAAGCACTAAGACAAGCGCAATATGCCATAGTTTTAAGTTAAAAAAGAAAATGCGTATTTCAGTATTTGGAGAATAGGTAGCTATAAACAAAATTATCGCGTTTACGGCTGCGCTCGCACCCAGTAATACACTCTTACCAGTAAATACAGGCAAGATATTATACATAAATACAAAAGCTACACCGCCCCAAATGCCTCCTAATAAATAAACAGTCAGCAGTCGCTTTTCTGTAAATAGATTGAGTATAAATCTAGAAAAAACATAGAGATATAGCATATTCCACAATAAATGCCAGACACCTGAATGTAAAAAAGCATAGCTCACTATAGACCACGGCTGCGTAATAAGATGCATAAGGTCTGAAGGGAGCACAAAATACTTAGTAAACAATCCGTTATCTAGTTGTACGATCCATGGTAGTACATTAAAAAGAAGGAAAACCGCCACATTAATCACGATTAACTTAACCGCAATGTTTGCCGTTATATATCGATATGCAAGAGATGGATCTGTCATACTAATTCCAGCGTTTATCGTTAAAACTATTTTTCTTCCAGTAGTACATCATTATAAAACCGAATAAAGCACCTCCTATATGAGCCCAATTGGCAATATTCTGACCGAAAATAGAAAAGCCTGTAACTCCAGAAAATAAATCAATTAAGATCAATCCAGGAATAAAATATTTTGCTTTAATTGGAATAGGCACAAAAATAAGTCCCAAAGACGCATTAGGAAATAGCATTCCAAAGGCTACTAGCACTCCGTATATCGCTCCAGAGGCACCTACTGCTGGTATATTATAAGATCCAAAAAGATCTTCTGCAGCTTCTATTGGTATTCTTGAAGACTCCATATAGCTTCCTGGCTGCAAAGTCTTGCTTAACATATCTGTAATTTCATCTGGCGTGATCCCTACGTCCATAAGCACCTGATATCCTGCTTGAAAATGGTAGTAATTAACTAAGGTATGTATCAAAGCCGCTCCCAAACCTGCAGAAAAATAAAAGAATACGAAACGTTTTTGCCCCAAAGAATTTTCTATGGGACTTCCAAACATCCATAGAGCATACATATTAAAAATCAAATGCATAGGACTCGATAAGTCGTGCATGAACATATGAGTAATAGGCTGCCACAATTGAAAAGCTGGATGCTCTACAAACCAGAGAGCAAATAACTCCATAGCCTGTACGTTCCCTATCACAAATTGAGAACCTAGATAAAACAACACATTTACAATGAGTAATATTTTAACCGTATCTGTTATTTTTCCCATCGTTTATTGAAATTTTCTTTCTAGTTCGTCACTTGTAATGGTAATAAAAGTAGTTCTATTAGAGGGAGAAAAAGAAGGCTCTTTACAGGCAAAAAGACTATTTACAAGATGTTCTCTAGATGTTTCATCCAGTCTTTCTCCAGTTTTTACCGCTATACTTTTTGCCATACTTTTTGCCAAGGCATCGGTCTGACTAAACCCAACATCTGGCACTTCGTTTTCTAGATCACTTAACAATTGTTCTAATATAATAGGTACTTCGGCCTCCGTAAGTGCCGTTGGGATTCCTGTAACTTCTAAGGTTTCATCCTTAATAGATCCAAATAGAAATCCTGTGTTTTCCAATCCCTCTTTTAACTGCAATAACAATCCTAATTCACTAGGACTATACGACAACACTAACGGAAAAAGTAATTGCTGACTCACAGAAGAAGCCAGTGTAATATTCTTTAAAAGCTCTTCATACAACACCCGCTGATGCGCCCTGTGCTGGTGGATGATCACCATGCCGCTCTTTATAGTCGTCACAACATATTTATTTTGAAGCTGGTAGGTAGTGGCTTCCGCTTTCGCAAACCCGCCTGCTCGGCCGGCAGGAGCAGTATCTCCACTTTTAAAAAGATCCCCAGTTACCTGCTCACTCTCATAAGTAAGTTTACTCCCTTCTGCTTGTATATTTTCCTTTTGAAGTCCCTCATACAGTTGTTCCCAACCTTCAGTTTGTGGTTTTTCAAAATGCGGCATTTGCACTCCTTTTTTAGGAGGAGCAACATTTTCAAAAGGATTAAAAGTTCTATCTACCTTAATTTGTGGTGCAGCCGCAAATTTATCTTTGTAGTTGTAGGGTGTGTCTAGTGATCTATCTCTATCAAAATCTAATACTGGCGCGATGTTAAACTGCCCTAAACTATGCTTTACCGTACTTCTAAGCATTGCATACAGAGAGTGCTCATCATCAAATTTAATTTCGGTTTTTGTTGGGTGGATATTAATATCTATACTGCCAGGATCTACCTCTAAATACAGAAAATAACTCGATCTTGCTCTATCTGGCAACAACCCATCAAAGGCTGCTGAGACTGCGTGATTGAGATATGCACTTTTTATAAATCTATTGTTTACAAAGAAAAATTGCTCTCCTCTGGTTTTCTTGGCAAATTCTGGTTTTACTACATACCCACTTATTTTTACGATATCGGTCTCCTCTTTTACGGGTACTAACTTCTCATTAGTCTTTCCTCCAAAGATACCCACGATGCGTTGCTTTAGTTTGCCAGAAGAGAGATGGAATAATTCACCATCATTATGATACATTTGCATTGCGATGTCAGGGTGCGCGAGGGCAACTCGTTGAAACTCGTCTATTATATGACGCATCTCTACGTTATTAGACTTTAAGAAATTTCTGCGCGCTGGGATATTAAAAAACAAATTCTTCACCGCCAGAGAAGTTCCTTTAGGTGTAGCGCAAGGTTCTTGCTGTATTACTTTGCTACCTTCAACAGTTATTTGAGACCCTAAGTCTTGTCCCTCAGGTCTTGTTTTTAACTCTACGTGAGCAACGGCGGCAATAGACGCTAGTGCCTCCCCTCTAAATCCTTTTGTAGTTAAATTAAAAAGATCATCTGCGTTTGTAATTTTTGAGGTTGCGTGACGCTCAAAACTCATCCGAGCGTCTGTATCCGTCATTCCTTTACCGTCATCTATAATTTGGATAAGCGTTTTACCCGCATCTTTAACAATGAGCTTGATAGTACTCGCCCCAGCATCTATAGAATTTTCTAATAATTCCTTCACTACAGAAGCAGGTCGTTGTACGACTTCTCCCGCTGCAATCTGATTTGCAACGTGATCCGGTAAAAGCTTAATGATGTCTGCCATAGAAAGACTAAGAAAATATAGACAAGTCAAAGTCTATTATCCACAAAAAAACCAATGCTAAAACTGCCGCAATAATTAATATGGTCAAATTAAGTCCTCCATTTCCTCTGTTACGTCTTGAGATTCTAGCTTCGTGCCAGTGAGAACCAAAATCATTTTTGTTGTATGACTCGTTGTAGGCATCTAGCTTAGTGGCATACTTTTCTTCCTTCACACCATCTTTACCTTTGTAAAACCTTGGAGTGTAGTTAAACCTCTTATTAGTAGGCAACTTCTTAATTAAAGTGAATTTTGTCGGTCCCATAATTCTTGCTTATCAAATATACGGTATTTGAAGGCAAAAAGCATGCCGTTTTAACAATATGCAAAGAAGATGACGGTCTTGATTTTAGAACTTGGCGTCCTTTTTGAGCTGCGCCATTTTTATGGCCGCAATAGCCGCTTCAGTACCTTTATTACCGTGCTTACCACCACTGCGATCTATGGATTGTTGCATCGTATTGTCTGTAAGCACGCAAAAGATCACGGGTATATCTCCCTGTACATTTAAGTCTTTGATCCCTTGAGTTACTCCTTCACATACAAAGTCAAAGTGCTTAGTCTCACCTTGTATAACCGTACCAATAGCAATTACAGCATCTAACATCTCATAGCTCTCGGTCATTTTCTTACATCCGTAGATAAGCTCAAAAGCTCCAGGCACGTTCCAGCGCACGATATTTTCTTTAATCGCGCCACAATCTAACAACGCATCAAAAGCACCTTGAAACAGCCCTTGAGTAATGGTACCATTCCACTCAGAAACAACAATCCCAAACCGAAAATTCTTCGCGTTTGGGATTGTTGCTTTGTCGTAAGCAGATAAATTAGTTCCTGCTGTTGCCATAAAATTTTATTTACTTAGCTGCTTGCGCTTTTCCTAAGTATAAGTCTACCTGATTACTATACTCAGATTTAGAAAACTCGTCCTTTATACGAGTTAAATATGTAATCGCCTTATCATTTTGACCTAGATCTAATGCTGTCACACCCGCTTTAAACAAGAATCGTGGTGTTGTAAAGTTGTTTGAAGATAAGCTCGTAGCTGCCTCGTAATATCCTAGCGCATCTTCTGGCTGTCCCAATTGTACAAAAGCATCTCCTATCGCTCCTTTTGCAAGTGGCGCTAGCATCATATCATCACTAGAAAAATCTTCTAAGTGACTTATAGCTTTCCCATAATCTTTAAGCTCTAGATATGACATTCCTGCATAGTAGTTTGCAAGATTCCCGGCTTTTGTGCCTCCGTAGTTAGAAGCAATTTCAAGTAGCCCGTACTTACCATTCTTACCCTCTAAAGCCACTGTATAAAGAGAGTCCTTAACATTTAAGTTAGTCGTCTCTAATGCCGTAGTAAAGCTTTCCTGCGCGAGCGTAAGCTCATTTGCAGCCTCTTTTTCATTAGGCTCCACAACAAATCTGGTGTATGCTAGGTATGCAAGAACAAGCACTAAGACTCCTACTACTACCCCTAGAATAGCTTTTTGGTTCTTCTCTACCCATTCTTCTGTTTTATTTGCACCTTCATCTAAAGATGCAAACACTTCTGCCGTTGTACTGTCTTCTGCACCTTCCAACTCATCTACCAACTCCTTAGCTGGTTTTACTTTAGGCTTGTGACCTCTTTTCTTATACGTTGCCATATGGTTCTGTCATTAGTGGCGCAAAAATATAATTTTTATTCAATTATGAAAGGGAAAAAAGCCCTTAATTTTCGATATTTGCAGACGTTTATGAGACTTATTACGCTTTCGCGAAAGCGAACTCGTTAGATTCACAACTTTTAAGAGAGTAAAGCTATAAAAGTGTCCTCTCCATACATCCCTATGATCTTAAAATCTCTATCACTTATTAATTACAAAAATTTTGTCTCCAAGTCGTTCGATTTTGATGCAAAAATAAACTGCTTTGTAGGGAATAATGGTGTAGGAAAGACCAATGTATTGGATGCCATTTACCACCTTTCTTTTGGGAAAAGTTACTTTAATCCAGTAACAAGCCAGAACATACATCACGGCACAGATTTTTTTGTCTTAGACGGGCAATATGAAAAAGAAGATAGATCAGAAAAGGTGCTCCTGAGTGCAAAAAAAGGACAAAAAAAGGTCATCAAACGAAACGGAAAACTCTACGAACGCTTTGCAGACCATATAGGATTTCTTCCTCTTGTAATTATATCTCCAGCCGATCGAGATCTTATAACTGAGGGCAGTGATACTCGTAGAAAGTTTATAGATGGTGTGATATCTCAAAGCGATACAACCTATCTATCCGATCTTTTAAAGTATACTAAGGCATTGAGCCAGCGCAATGCCTTACTCAAATATTTTAGTGCAAATAACACTTTTAATCAAGATACTTTAAGCGTTTATAACGATCAATTATGTCACTATGGAAATCCCATTTTTGAGAAACGCAAACTCTTTATAGAGACTTTTTCTCCTATCTTTCAAGAGCGTTATGAAGCCATAAGCGGCGGTACTGAGCAAGTATCTGTTACGTATGCCAGTAAGCTAAGCGAGATGCCTTTAGAGCACCTTCTCACAAATGCAGTAGCCAAGGATCGTGCATTGCAATACACAAGTACAGGAATTCATAAAGATGATTTACAGTTTGAGATTAATGGCTATCCGGTAAAAAAATTCGGGTCTCAAGGGCAGCAAAAGTCATTTTTAATTGCCTTGAAATTAGCTCAATTTGACTTTATAAAAGCAGAGAACAAAGTGACCCCTATACTCCTGCTAGATGACATCTTTGACAAATTAGACGAGCATAGAGTAAGTCAAATTATTAAGCTCGTAAATACGGCTCATTTTGGACAAATTTTTATAAGTGATACGCATCCAGAGCGCACAGAAAATATTGTAAAAAATATTCGTCAGACATATGAGTTGTTCCATCTGGAATAAAACATACACTTATTGTACTTTTACATTTCTACACACGGTATGACAATAACAAAACGACATAGTATATATCTATTTCTAGCACTTTTTGTAATAGGATGCACACACATATCTCCAGAAAAGCAGGTAGCGCTACTCAATGGGTATTGGGAAATTGCCCAAATAGAAAATAGCCACGGCTCAACTAAAGAATATAGTATAAGTCAAAATATTGATTTTTTTGAAATCACTCAAGAAGGAAAAGGTGTTCGAAAAAAAGTGCAACCAGACCTAAACGGAAACTTCACCACATCCCAATCTAGTCAAAATATTGATATTGAAGTTCGAGAAAATACGGTTGTACTTAAATATAGTACGGAATTTGACACTTGGGAAGAAGAGATTATCTCCATTAGCGCTATACAACTTATCCTCAAAAATAAAGACAACTACATCTATACCTATAGAAGATACGAACCACTAACACTTAATGAAGGATGAAAAGAAACACAGACCCTATCTCTTTAAGTGATGCACTAGGCGAATTTGTAGATAAGAACAAATTAAAGAAAGGAATAGATAAGGTAGATGTCGCAGAAGCTTGGTATGCATTAAACCCAGCTTTTAAAAGTTACACGACCTCCCTACGCTTTGACAGAGAAACGCTATATATAAATTTAAACTCTTCCGTTTTTAGAGAAGAACTTAGTTATGGGAAAGTACAAATTATACAACGACTCAATGAATCCTTAGGCAGAGAAGTTGTAAAAAAACTAATACTACGCTAGTCTCATTAAAACATCATCATCCCGAGAGAATGGTCTCTCTTAAATTTAATCTTACAAATATTTTGAAGTAAAAAGTAGTGGTAATAAATTCTCAAGAGAATCACTTTTTACTACTTCTCCCTCCTCACCCATAAAATAAAGCGCTATTGGAGTCCCCTGCTTTATTTCATATTCGGCAATGGCTTGCCTACAAGCACCACAAGGAGGAATAGGCGTAAGCGTAGGCTTTATTCGTGATTTTGCACTTATGGCTATAGAACGTATCGAGACACCTGGAAAAGTGGCTCCTGCATAATATATCGCAGTACGCTCTGCGCAAAGGCCTGAGGGATATGAAGCGTTTTCTTGGTTACTTCCAGCAATCACCTCTCCGTTATCTAAAAGTAAGGCTGCTCCCACCGTAAAGTCAGAATAGGGTGCATATGCTTTATCTCTTGCCGCAATGGCAGATTGCATTAAAGAAAAAATCGTTTCTGGGAGCTCCTTTATACTAGGATACACTTCCAGAAACGATTCTATCTTTATTTTTTTCATAAGTTACGCTTTCGCGAAAGCAATAGCATACAAAATACTACTTTTAAGTGATCTAATACTCATCGTACTCATCGCCAAACTTGAAGGTAAGCCCAAATCGCAGCGTGTTCTCTAGCGGACTTCTTACAGAACCTGTAGAGAAAAGATACGAGAGATCGATATCTATAGAACTATACTCAAATCCTGCCCCTAAAGTGGCAAACTTTCTCGCACCCTTGATATCACTTTCATTAAAATATCCAAGGCGTAAAGAAAAAACATCGTCATACGTATACTCTGTCGCTAAGGACCATGTAACTTCCTTAATTTCTTCACTAAATCCATCTGGCGCATCACCAAAAGATTGAAAAATACCTGAAAAGAAACTTACATCATCATCTTTACCTGCAATTACATTTCCATCTTCGTCTCTAATAGGCGGTGTAGGCACTAGTAATTTATTAAATTCTAATCCTACAAATACCTTGTTATAACTATCTAGTATAAAATCAAATCCACCTCCTAGCTTTAGGTTGGTAGGAATAAAATCTTCTTGTCCAGAGGTATCATATCTAACCTTTGGCCCAATATTAGAGATATTAAAGCCGGCTCTCCATCTACCGTCAAAGGTGTTATAAACAACTTCTTCAGACTGGTAGTATCCAGAAATATCTACACCAAAAGAACTCGCAGCAGATGCATCTTGATCTATCTGTTGTATTCTTAAATCACTGCGTAAGTAACGCCCAGAAACAGCCATAGAAAACCTTTCATCCAATTTGAGAGCATACGTTACATCTACTATAAATTCATTAGGCTGTATATCTACACCTGGATCATCTGGCCCTGTTGTTGTTGTAATCGTACCCAGTCCAAAATAGCGCAAACTTGCTCCAAAGGCACTTTTCTCATTAATTCTGTTAGCATATGATAGATTACCTATACCTATATCATCTACAAGTTGTTGCAAATAAGGAGAGTAGTTTACTCCTACATTGTGCTTCCTATCAAGAAAGGCTAATTTTGCAGGATTCCACTGTACTCCATATACATCTGGACTCGTCGCTACTCCCTGCTCTCCCATTCCTGATGCTCTTGCATCTCCTGCAATATTCAAAAATGGCACTGCCGTTGTAATTGTATTTGTTTCATCCTGAGCTTTTAAGGTTCCAGAAAAGGCAACATAAGCTCCCAAACACAGCAAAATAACTTTCTTCATAAAAAATATTGATTTAAACAAATATAGACTTTTTATACTTTTTTATTTATAGTATCACGAGCTTTTCATACTTCTCTACTCGCTTGTTGGTTAACGTAGATTTGACAGTTATCTTATATACATAGACTCCTTTTCCTATCGCTTGACCAAAATCATCCAACCCATCCCACGTAATATCGCGCGATAAAAACCCTTCATTTAGTACTGTTTGATTGATCGTTTTTACAACCTTTCCGCTCACCGTAAAAATTTGAATTTGAACATCTAAGGGCTCAAGAGCACGATTATGGTTAAACCAAAACTCCGTATAATTCACAAAAGGATTAGGATAATTGAGAACATTTTCTAGTTTAAGATCTCCATCTCCTACTACTACAAATTGCAGCTCTGCAGTAGAAGAATTATTGTACACATCCCATGCCTTAAACGTAAGTGTATGAGGTCCTTCCTCTAAATTTCTAATTTTTCTAGTGACTGTTCCTCGCATAAAATCATCTATATCACTCTCGTAAAAGTCATTCATTATAAGAGGGTTTGTCTCATCTCCGTCTATTATGGCAACAATATCATGACCTATACCACTTGCTGTATTGATCCCATTTTCATCTTCTAACTTTGCTAAGATGATGGGAGAATCATTTGTTATACCTCCATTCACAAAGTTCTCGTCGTTCATAAAAAGTTGTATTGTAGGCCCTAGATTATCTGGAGGTGCATTTTCATTAAGCCCCCCAATAATTATGTCTTTATTAACGCCCGTCTGATCTTCTAAGACACCAAATCTTTCTGAATAAAAATTAAGCCTACCATTTCCTAAAGGGATCGCTGTGTCCCTAGGCATTACAAACTCAAACTCAAATTGTCCATTTGTAACTGATGCTTGCCCTCTGTACAAAACAGCCCCTAGCGTTTTAAAGTCCAACAATAGCAATTCTCCCGTATTCGGATCTGTAGTTCCATCATTCCCCAAAGTTTGCCTTTGAATATCCTTATCATAAAGAGTTACCGCAAGAGTTCCTGTATAATTAGAAATAACTTGACCAAGTTCACTTGTCACTACTCCATTTACTTTAATTCTATCTAAGGCTCGTAAATTAGGAAGTTCTGAAGTTACAGGAACATCATTAATTGCCGTCAGTCTAATATCTGGTGAGGGGAATGCGAGTGTCATTGCCGGATCTCCCAGAAAAAAAATCACTCTCCTTCTAGAATCTGAAATGGCATTTTTTGAGACTCTCACATTTTCTGCAACACTCACAATATCATTTGTCCCAAAGGAAAATAACTGCGCAGCGAGTGCATCATTAAAATTCACTCCCAAGGTCACCGTTATTTCTCTTGTTGTTGCTACCGCACCAACAACACCTCCTTCTTGACTCCATATAAAACCTTCTCCACCAGTAGGTCTTAAAGGATTATCAAATTTTGTAAACTCACAAGTAACCGTAACCAACAAGGGAAGTCTTTCCTCATTTATCAAATCATTAATGGTATTTTGAGTTACTATGGCCTCTGAGGATAATAACTCTTCACCTCCGTGACCTAAGTACGTAACCACAAGCGCTCCTACTTCTATGGCATTTGAAATAGCGTCATTTACTTGCGGATAACGATCACCACCAGCCGAAGATTCTTGCTGAAAAGAATCTGCATGTATTTTTGTTACATTTATAAATGGTTTTTGATTCTCTATCTCATCACCTAAAGCATCCAGATTTACTTGTAGCTCAAAATGAGCTGCTCCTGGCTCGTCTGCATCATCGGATATGAGCACAAAATTATTGCGCCATCTACCATAAGAGTCTCTAGCGTCATACGCTATAATTTTATCTACTACCGTATTTGCAAGTTCTGGCGTGTCTGCTAGAATTCTTCCTACAGCAATATCTAACTTATCAGATCCTATCAATCTTCCTTCACTTGGGTCTAGACATCCATAAAAATCATCAGACATAAATGAATTAACAAGACTAAAGCTACTAAACGCGTGAAAGGTGGGAACGATATTATTATTACCTATCAACCTATCTTTATAGTCTACAGAAGTATCTCCAAAAAGACACAAGTATTTTAATCGCTCTGAATCATTAGAAGCATTATCATACACATATTTCACTAAATTTCTAATAGCCCCAATATCTTGTTTACCTCCGCCAAATTCTTCATAAATAGCATCTAGCGTCACTACCTTAACGTTAAGGCCACGCACATCTCTATTATGCTGTGCAAGTTTTTGTGCTTGAGGAAGCAATGCTTGACCACTAATCATTAAATAATCTACATCTTCAAATTGCCCGCTGGCATTATTAAAAATCGTACCCTTAATATTTTGATTTGCTACAAGTGCACTACCTCCTTCTCTTTGAGGAGTAAAGTAATCACTAGAAGTGATCGCAACATAAGACCTCAACGTCCCTAACGAAGCTTTAAAACTCATACTACTCTGGCCTCCTTCATTGATAAATGAAGAAATTGCTGCTTGATCCGTAACATCCCAAATTTCTGAGTACTCACTGGCGTTCGTAAAAACATAAGATCCTACTCCATCCAAAACAGCACTTTGATTATTTTTAAAAGCCACTTGCTCTCCTGTGCCTTGTAACCCTCTTGGCACTTCTAAGCTTATGTAATCTAGATATCCTGAACTTGCAGGGTTTCCGCTATTATTATAGGTTAGGGTAATCGTAGTCTCTGGAGATGGCGCAGGAATTTCTACAACCAACTCGTTGTCTCTGGCCAGTACGGTTGCTCCTATGGCACCAATACTTATTGAACCTACATTACCCCCATTTACAGCGACATCAAAGGAGGTTACAGACTCAGAAACTGCAGCAGCTACAACCTTTAATGTTGCCATTTGACCTACAGCTGGATTAGGAAATGTAAAATCGAACGACTGTTCATTCTCAAAAGAAAACTCTTCACCAAACCATCTTCTACCAACCTTTACCAGACTATTGATATCTTCTTCATAAAACTGATAGTCATCAAAAGTTGTAAATGTAGTGGTTGGGGTTCCTCCTGGCTCTACCATAGGTGCTACACGCAACCCATTAGTTCCTCCCGTAGTTATATAATAGTAAGACCTGTCTGCATAGGGATTTACGTGAGTATCTAACTCCTCGTGCAATTTCCTCGTGCTTTCACCATAAAATAGCACGTGATCATTTCCATTAAAAGAACCATCTTCTCCTCCCACTACCTTAATAGGGATTTCTCTAAGGTCAAAAAGAGTGTTATCGCTATTCAGTAAAGGCAGAGGCGAGCCTCCGTATCCATACACCTTAATTTTAGAGGGATCAATACCGTTAAGAGACATCCCTAAATCTTGCATAAAATTGCGTGTTATACGATGTACTCCCGTTTTTTCTACATAAAACTTATAGTAGCTGCCTGTGGCAAGTAAAGAATTTGAGATAGGCAAGGCGCTTTGCTGGGTTTGCGCTTTCGCGAAAGCATACTCAAAACGAATCTCTTTTACTCTTTTATATTGCCCATTATCCTTTACAAAAGGATTCATTTCTAAGACCGCATAATTTGTATTACGGGCTTTACTAGAATTTAGTCTAAATTTTAACGAAGACGGTATTGTACTTTTTTCGAGTTTAGACAATACCTCTGCTGGGATAGATTCATAAGACACAGAAGCAATCTGTACATTTTGAAATTGAAAAGAACCTGCAACCTCCCATTGCTCCATGTAAGTAATTGCTTGATCCTCTTGATCCTTGGTCAAATACTTCTCATTTAACAAGAGCTCCCCACTCTGCAAGGTTACCAGCTGGTCCCAATCAAGTATTAAGGGCTTTTGCTGGGACCAAATATTCGCAAACGTGAGCAACGCGATTAAAGGTATAAGTCTTCTCATCATTTAAGCAAACGCCAAAGGTACTTTGATAGTATGAATCCTAAATTAAATTTTATATTTTTTTTAATACCTTAATACTAAAGTACAAAAACAGTCGTTACCTATGAGTTAACCTTAACCACTAAAAATTTTGTGATTACTGTATTAAATAAGTTTTAACTGTTGACAATTAGTTCTTAATTATTATATTGCAATCCCAAATGTACATAAGCGAATACCCATGAAACTAAATCTTGCATTAAAAATGCTTGCTTTCGTTGCAGTAACTCTCACTGTAACGAGTTGTAGCAAATCAAATGATTACAAAAACAGTTCTAGAGGAACTGGTTGGTCAATCGACGGCAAAAACGGAGGTTTTAAAGCAAACACAGATTATCAAGAACAAGAAACAGGCCCTGGACTCGTCTTTGTTGAAGGTGGAACCTTCACAATGGGTAAAGTTCAAGATGATGTTATGCACGACTGGAATAACACTCCTAACCAACAGCATGTGCAGTCTTTTTACATCGACGAAACTGAAGTAACCAATGTAATGTATCTAGAATACCTTGACTGGCTTAAAAAAGTGTTTCCCCCAGAAGAAGATAACTACAAAAATATTTATAAAGGAGCACTTCCTGACACTCTTGTTTGGAGAAACCGCTTAGGTTTTAACGAAACAATGACTGAGAACTACCTGCGTCACCCTGCATATGCAAACTATCCTGTTGTAGGAGTAAACTGGTTACAGGCTGTAGAGTTTTCTGATTGGAGATCTAACCGTGTTAATGAGTTAATACTAGAAGAAAAAGGATTTACCGCACGTGGTGCAAGAAATGATGTAGATGCATCTTCTACTTTTGACACTGAAACCTACTTGAACGCACCGTCTGTTACCTATGGCGGTAGTGATAGTCTTGCAAGAGGAGGAAGAGCGAGTGAGTCTCGAATGAAACGTAACGATAGTACAAACATATTTGTACAGCGTAAAGATGGAATTCTTTTACCTAAGTACAGACTACCTACAGAGGCAGAATGGGAATATGCAGCTTTAGGTCTTTCTGAATTAAGAAGTTATAATGTTTATAGAGGTCGTAAGAAATATCCTTGGGATGGTTCATATACAAGATCAGATAGCAGAAGAACTCGTGGAGATCATTTAGCAAACTTTAAGCAAGCCGATGGAGATTACGGAGGTATTGCAGGATGGTCTGACGATAATGCCGATATTACTGCAGAAGTTAAATCTTACGAGCCTAACGATTTTGGTCTTTATGATATGGCTGGTAACGTAGCAGAGTGGGTAGCAGATGTTTACAGACCTATAGTAGATGATGAGTTTAATGACTTTAATTACTACAGAGGAAACGTTTACACAAAAAATGCTATCGGAGAAGATGGAAAAGTTAAAGTAGTAACTGTAGATTCTATTGTGTATGATACTCTTGCAAATGGAAGTATAGTACCAAGAAATCTTCCAGGAGAAATTTTACAAATTCCAGTAGATGACGATGAAACGTATATGAGAACTCAGTTCTCTACCAGTGACAACCGTAACTACAGAGATGGTGATAGAAGATCTACAAGATATTTTGAATCGTTTGATGATGAAGAAGAAGATTCAGAAGCTGGTAAACGTATGTATGACTCTCCTAAACATTCTATAGCTTTAGATAGTGCTTCTGGAAAGTTAGATCGTCAGTATGATGAGTCCAGCCAGCGTACCACGCTCATCAATGATGAAGTACGTGTGTACAAAGGTGGTTCTTGGAGAGATAGAGCTTACTGGTTAGATCCAGCACAAAGAAGATTTTTACCACAAGGAATGGCAACAGACGACATTGGTTTTAGATGTGCTATGTCCAGAGTAGGATCTAAATCTAGAAAAGCTAAAACAGCGAGATAATATAAAAGATACTTATATTTAAAAGCCCTATTCGTAGGGCTTTTTTAATACCCAAAATATGAGCCTACCAGAACTTCATTCCCTATTTTTAAAAAGTACAGGAGTTTGTACCGACACTAGATCTTTACAATCGGGGCAATTATATTTTGCTCTTAAAGGAGATAATTTTAATGGTAACAGATTTGCTCATCAAGCTTTAAAACAAGGAGCCCTAAAAGCTGTCATTGATGAAGAAACGTATAAAAATGAAGATACAATACTTGTAAAAGATGTATTAAAATCTCTGCAAGAGCTCGCCACCTACCATAGGAATTATCTAAACATTCCTATCATTGGTCTTACAGGAAGCAATGGTAAAACCACCACAAAAGAACTTATCAATGCCGTCCTATCACAAAAATTCAAAACATACGCTACACAAGGAAATTATAACAATCACATAGGAGTACCACTCACATTATTGTCTCTAAATGCCGAAACAGAAATAGGTATTGTAGAAATGGGGGCAAATCATCAGAAAGAAATAGAAGCGCTATGCGAGATTGCCCAACCCAATTATGGCCTAATAACCAACTTTGGGAAAGCACATTTAGAAGGTTTTGGAGGCATTGAAGGAGTTATTAAAGGTAAGAGTGAACTCTACACCTATCTTAAAAAAAGGAAAGGTACAGCTTTTATTTACGACCAAGACCCTTTACAAGTAACACAATCAAAAGGTATAGAGACCATTAAAACCTTTGGCTCTTTAGACAGTGATTATCCAACTGTTTTAGAAAAGGCAAATCCCACCGTTAGCATAAAGCATCAAAACGAGCACATTACCACTCAACTTATTGGCGCTTATAACTTTACGAACATTGCTGTAGCAGCCGCAGTGGGTTCTCATTTTGAGGTAGGTCCAGACCAAATAAAAAAAGGGTTAGAGTCCTATATTCCTGATAATAACCGCTCTCAACTAGTAACAAAGGGCAGACATAAAATTATTCTAGATGCCTATAATGCCAACCCTACCAGTATGGCCGCCGCAATTCAGAACCTCCACCTTCAAAAAAAAGAACATACGGTAGCCTTTATAGGGGATATGTTCGAAGTAGGCAAAAGAGCAATAGAAGAGCACCAACAAATACTCCATCTTGCGCATACCCTTGGAATCAAACAAGTATTTGCCATGGGCCCATCATTTGGGAAATCTACACCAGAAAATGACGAACAAAATGTTTTTGAGAGTTATGATGCTTTCGCAAAAGCGTATCCTTCCAACCTTCCCAATAAATGCACCATCCTTATCAAAGGGTCTAGAGGCATGAAAATGGAACGCATTTTAGAAATCTTTACAGACTAGCTAGCTCTTTAAGTTCTGATTTACATACCTTAATGCGTATGTTTTTGTATTTTTAAAGAAGACCCTTTAGAAGGTAAAATTGTTATGACCAAAAAATATATTATTGCATTTGATCAAGGTACTACCAGTACAAGAGCTATCATTTTTGATAATCAAGGTTCTATAAGAAATATTGCTCAAAAGGAACTTACTCAGTACTACCCCAATCATGGCTGGGTAGAACACGATCCTATTGAAATATTCAAAGCGCAGCAAGCCACTTTTAAAGAAGTTATTAAAACATCCAATATTTCTATAGAAGAGATAGCAGGAATTGGGATTACCAACCAACGAGAGACTACCGTAGTTTGGGATAAAAATACAGGAGAACCTGTTTACAACGCTATCGTTTGGCTAGATAAACGTACCAAAAATATTTGTGAGCAACTCAAATCCCAAGACCTAGGAGACTACGTTCAAAAGAATACGGGTCTTATTATAGACTCCTATTTTTCAGGAACCAAAGTAAAGTGGATATTGGATAATGTAGCGGGCGCTTTCGCGAAAGCGCAACAAGGCAACCTGCTCTTTGGCACCATAGATACCTGGCTAATCTGGAAGTTTACTAATGGAAAAGTACACGCTACAGACCACTCTAACGCCAGCAGAACACTCCTCTATAATATTATAGCTCTTAAATGGGACGAAAAGATGCTCGAAGCGCTTAACATTCCACAATCAATGCTACCCAAGGTGCAGAACTCTGCATCAGATTTTGGGGAAATTGAATTAGATGGACATACAATACCTATCTGCGGTGTAGCAGGTGATCAACAAGCATCACTTTTTGGACAAGGAGGCTATAAATCTGGAATGGCCAAAAACACCTACGGCACAGGTTGCTTTTTATTAATGAATACAGGGAAAAAGCCTTTTCATTCTAAAAATGGATTACTAACCACTTTATGTGCCAGTTTACCAGATGGAAAAGTGAAGTATGCCCTAGAAGGATCTATTTTTGTAGGAGGAGCCTCCGTACAATGGTTGAGGGATAAACTTCAAGTAATAGACAGTGCTAAAGAAACAGAAGAAATATGTACAACCACATCTTCTAGTGATGATCTCTATGTTGTCCCTGCCTTTGCAGGATTAGGGGCTCCCTATTGGGATATGGACGCAAAAGGTGCGATATACGGACTTACGCTAGATTCGGGTAAAAACGATATCATAAAAGCTACAGTAGATGCACTAGCTTACCAAACAAGAGACGTTCTAGATGCTATGATTGAAGATTCTGGTAAACAAATGAAAACACTTAAAGTAGATGGAGGCGCTACAGCCAATAATTACTTAATGCAGTTTCAATCTGACATTTTAAATGTAGAAGTAGATCGCCCTAAAATGCTTGAGGTGACCGCACTGGGCGCTGCATTCCTCGCAGGGATACAATCAGGTATTTGGAATAAAAAAGATATTGCAAACATACGCCAGGTAGGCACCGTTTTTGAACCAGCCATTACCGAATACGAAAGAAATAAAAAGTACAAGGGGTGGAAAAATGCAGTAGCACGCACAAAGAGCACTACAAACCAAATGCTTGCCACTCAAGATGATACTCCCATGCGTTTTTCTGTATTGGACAGAGAGAGGCAGATTACTCGTGCGCAAAGAGATAAATTTGACCTCATCATAATAGGAGGCGGTGTCACAGGAGCTGGTATCGCATTAGACGCCTCTTCGAGAGGAATGAATGTATGTCTAATAGAAAAGAACGACTTTGCCTCTGGAACAAGCAACAAATCTACTAAACTTATACACGGAGGTTTGCGATATCTCAAGCAAATGGAAGTTGGACTCGTGAAAGAGTCTGGGAGTGAACGTGCAATTGTACACACCCTCGCTCCTCACCTAGTGGTTCCAGAGAAAATGTTACTCCCTCTTATTGAAGGGGGTACCTATGGTAAGATGATGACGGCCATTGGATTAAAAGTCTACGATTTTCTTGCAAATGTAGAAGGCGATGATAAACGCAAAATGCTAAGTGTAGAAGAAACCGCATCGCGTGAACCCCTTCTCAATAAAGAAAATCTTGTAGGCGGTGGATACTATGCAGAGTACCGCACAGACGACGCACGGCTCACTATAGAACTGCTTAAAAAGGCAGCAACTTTTGATGCGACCATCATAAATTATTGTGAGATGAAATCTTTTAAATATGATGATAACGGCAAGATTAAAAGCCTGCAATGTTTTGATCACAACACTCAAAAGTCTTTCAAACTTAAATCACAGCATTATGTTTCGGCTGCGGGGCCTTGGGTAGATTTACTTCGAAAGAAAGATAAGTCTATAAACAACAAGTACTTACACCTTACCAAAGGTGTGCACATTGTGTTTTCAAGAGAACGCTTCCCGCTCACACAATCCATTTATTTTGACGTGCCAGACGGACGTATGATTTTTGCCATTCCAAGAGGACGGTCTACCTATGTAGGCACTACAGACACCAACTATAGTGGCAATCTTAATCGTGTAGTGGCCACAATGGACGATGCAAATTACTTGCTAGAGGCCACAAATAATATGTTCTCAAATCTCAATCTCACGATAGATGATATAGAGTCTAACTGGGCAGGGCTGCGTCCATTGATACACGAAGATGGAAAGGATCCATCAGAACTGAGTCGAAAAGATGAAATATTTGAATCTAAAACAGGTCTTATTTCTATAGCTGGTGGAAAATTAACGGGTTATCGCAAGATGGCGCAACGCGTTATTGATAGAGTTATTAAAAATGTCCCCTATAAGAAAAAAGAACACCTTGTAAAATCCTATACGGAAAAAATACCCCTCACCTCAGAGCCTTTACAAAACACCAAGGAGGTAGATGCTTACCAACAAGAAATTGCAAAACGTCTTAAAGCATCTGGAATTTTAAATGAGTATCAAAGCTGGTATCTAGCAACTACCTATGGCAAGCAAAGTGATACTATTGTTGATAAGATGAGTTACTTTTTAAATGGAAATCCAGAAGAGCGTTTGGTTCGTGCAGAAATATGGTATAGCGTCCATCACGAGATGACCAATAGTCTCACCGACTTTTTTGTAAGAAGAACTGGACGTCTTTATTTTGACATACACTCCGTTCATCAGTACAGAAATTTGGTACAAGAAGATATGGTCAGATACCTAGGCTGGGACGAAGCGAGATTACAAAAAGAAAATGACTATTTAGACATTCTCCTTCAAGATGCCAGTCACTATTATGAAGAAGAATTTATGTAGGAATACGCTTTCGCGAAATCGAACTTGTGAGATTCACGACCTCTGGGAGAGCGAAGCGTTAAAGCGTATTCAACCCACGAAAACGTTATAGCTATAAGGTTGTTAACAGAATCCCTGCTATTTTATTAAATTGTCATATTTTAGAGCATACACTAATAAATACCTAACCCTATGGGACTCATTTCATTTCTTGGATTTACATTACTTGTTGCCGGCTTTGCTTGGTGGAAAACACGCGGCACTGACGAAAAAAGTGCCGATGGATTTTACCTAGGAGGCAGAAGTCTTGGTGCTATTACCATTGCTGGATCATTATTACTTACGAACCTGTCTGCAGAGCAAATTGTAGGACTCAACGGGCAGGCCTTTTCTGAAGGAATACTCGTTATGGCTTGGGAAACACTTGCTGCCATTGCTATTGTGATTACCGCTCTTTTCTTCTTACCAAGATATATGCACAAGGGAATCACGACCATACCAGAGTTTATAGAAGAACGTTTTGATAGCTGGACGCGCTCCATACTTTCTATATTATTCTTAATAGCCTTTGGGGTTGTTCTTTTGCCTACTATTTTATATTCTGGATCTTTAGCGTTTAGCACTATGTTTGACCTGCCGGAGATGCTTGGTTTACAGGAAAACACAGTAATTGCCTTATGCGTATGGATTATAGGTTTAATAGGTGTTATATATGCGATTTTTGGAGGCTTAAAAGCAGTTGCTGTTTCTGATTTGATCAATGCAATTGGATTACTTATAGGAGGATTGTTAATTCCTTACTTCGGTCTAAAATTGATAGGAGACGGTAGTGTAGGTACAGGATTAGATACACTTTGGACTGAAAATCAAGATAAGTTTGAGTTAACAGGAAACGCCGCTTCTTCTATACCCGCTACGGGAATGATACTTACAGGAATGATGATTGCCCAAGTATATTATTGGGGAACCAACCAATCCATACTTCAGCGCGTGTTTGGAGCAAAAAGTCTCAAGGAAGGTCAAAAAGGCATGATGGTTGCAGCTTTCGTAAAGTTTGTAATCCCAATTGTTGTTGTTCTTCCTGGAATAATAGCTTGGCATGTATTTGACGGCAATCTCGAATCTCCAGACAAGGCATACCCACAACTTGTAAAAGAAGTGCTGCCACCTGCGTATGTAGGTTTCTTTGCAGCTGTGCTATTTGGAGCTGTATTGAGTTCTTTTAACAGTCTATTAAACAGTAGTGCCACTTTATTTGGTTTTGACTTGTATAAAAAATTCTTTAACCCTGAGGCCTCTGAGCGAAAAGCCGTAAAAGCGGGTAAATATTTTGGCTTGGGCCTGGCGATAGTTTCTATGATCATCGCTCCCTTCATAGCGAATGCTCCTGATGGGCTCTTCGACTACATACAACAGGCTCTAGGAAGTTTAAGTGTTCCTATACTTGCTGTGGTATTGATAGGGATATTAACTAAAAAAGTTCCTGCCTTAGGTGCAAAAGTGGTTTTAATAAGCGGTGTTGTGATGTACATATTTACAGTATTCATCCGTCCAGGGAATTGGGAAAATGCGCTTGCAAGTGCCAAGTCCAATGGAATTACTGATACCCTAGAACTAGCTCAAATAAAAATTGACACCTTCCCTTTTCACTTTCTAGAAACCATGGCATGGCTGTTTTTTATTAATATCATTATCATGCTTGTAATAGGATTGTTAAAGCCTAAAACAGATGAATACATTCCAAAACAAACAGAAGCTATAGATACAACCCCTTGGAAATATGCGGTTGTAGTAGGAATTTTAATCGTACTACTTGTTTTAAGTACCTATTTAATTTTTTAAAATAATTCATGAAAATAGTAGTCACTGGAGGTTTAGGTTTCATAGGTTCTCACACAGTTGTGGAACTACAAAATATAGGTCACGATGTTGTTATAATAGACAACTGCTCTAATTCTTCTCAAGAAGTACTGAAAGGAATTTCGGCTATTACGGGCAAAACACCTCAGTTTGAAAAGTTTGATCTTAGAGAAAAATCTAAAGTGCAAGACTTTTTTAAAAGACAGCAAGATATAAAAGGTGTCATTCATTTTGCTGCCTCAAAAGCTGTGGGGGAAAGTGTCCAAAAACCCTTATTATATTATGAGAACAATTTAGGAACACTGGTTTATATCTTGCAAGAATTATCTCAAATGGAAGAAGCTTCTTTTATTTTTAGTTCCAGCTGCACGGTATATGGGCAGGCAGACGAGCTGCCTATTACTGAGAACGCTCCTGTAAAGCCTGCAGAGTCACCCTATGGAAATACCAAACAAATAGGAGAGGAAATCATACGAGATACCTGCAGAGTTCACCCTAATGTAAAGTCTGTAGCACTTCGTTATTTTAATCCTATAGGTTCGCATTCGTCTGCAGAAATCGGAGAATTACCTCTGGGAGTTCCTGCAAACTTAGTTCCTTTCATTACGCAAACAGGTGCAGGATTGCGAGAGGAACTTTCTGTTTTTGGAAACGATTATCCTACAAATGACGGAACGGCAGTACGAGATTATATACATGTTGTTGACCTCGCCAAAGCGCACGTAGTAGCCTTAGAACGTTTACTTAAAGGCAACAACAAGTCCAACTATGAGGTGTTTAATGTAGGCACAGGAACAGGGAGCTCAGTACTAGAAGTAATCAGATCGTTTGAAAAAGTATCTGGAAAAGAGCTGAATTATAAAATTGTAGACAGACGAGAAGGAGATATTACAGCCGCTTATGCTGATACGACTAAAGCAAATGAGGACTTAGGTTGGAAATCTAAAAGCACGCTAGATGAAGCGATGGCAAGTGCTTGGAAATGGGAACAAAAAATTAGAAATCTTTAGCTTTTAAATTGGATTATCTAGCGATGATCCAGAATCTCCTTACTACTGCAAATACAATCCTAACAACTGCGTTGTTATATATTATTTTTTGAAAGAGAACTGAAATATATTTCAGTTCTCTTTCAAAAAATAATCCTGATACTTTGGCATCAGGATTATGCTTGATGTGCGTCATACTGGATTCGAACCAGTGACTTCTACCCTGTCAAGGTAACACTCTGAACCAACTGAGTTAATGACGCTTACCATAAAGATGAAAAAATCTGGTACAGATTAGAAATACCTATCTTCCTAACAGGTTTATATGAAATATTATTACATCTTTATAGAACAATTTTCGGATTTATTTTTTCTATTCTTAGTATTGTAAAATGCCTAGCCATCTTCTCATTCTTATAGATTTTTAAAATCCCTTTTTTTCAGGGCAAACACATTTTTTTCATTTGTGCTGGGATTAAAGATCTTACAATTGTTATATATGTAACAGACAGTAGTTTTTGAATTAATCTTTGCCAAATTAAAATAAAAGGTATGAAAAATATATACATAACAGTCATTGTAATACTTTCGGCCATAACAAGTATCAAAGCTCAAAACATTACAATGGAGCTTATAGACCCCCAACCTTTTTTACAAGGTTCAGATACGGGTGATATGGAATTTGGAGATTTAGATGGTGATGGAGATATGGATTTAATAATCACGGGCTCAGGAAATATGAGTGACGGAACTGTTCACACTGCCAGAACCACGCTATATTTAAATGATGGTACTGGTAATTTTGTAGCCGTAACAGATAATACTATTGAAAATATTCGATTGAGCAAGATAGGACTAGGTGATATTGATGATGATACCGATTTAGATCTTTTAATTTCGGGATTCACCCACGGAGGAACCCCACTTACAAAACTGTATACAAATAATGGAACTGGAGAGTTTACAGAAATAGCAGACTCATCATTTCAAGATATTGACAATGGCTACTTTAATTTTGGAGATCTCGATAATGATGGGGATTTAGATATAATATTCTCAGGTGGTCATAACGGCATAAACGATGTAGTAAAATACTCTAATGATGGCACAGGTAATTTTAGTTTAGACAGCACCATTGGGGTTACTAATGTAAGTGGCGTATTAGATCTCTCCGACTTAGATGGTGATAATGACCTGGATCTACTGGTTTCTGGAGAAGATACCTCAGGCAATATTAGCACACGTCTTTATTTAAATAATGGTACAGGTAATTTTTCAATGGTACCAGATGCCGGGTTTAATAATATCTCCTTTGGTGATATTGCAACCGGAGATACCGACCTAGATGGGGATTTAGATGTGGTAATTACTGGCGGTAATGAAGAAGGGCAAATAGTAACAGAACTCTATATCAATGAAGGTGATAACAGTTTTAATCAATTAACTGAGGCCCCTTTTTTAGGTCTTGGGTTTGATGGCGAGACTTCTTTGAATGATTTTGATAATGATGGCGACCTAGATTTATTTGCCATTGGATCTGCCAATGGCGGCTTACCTAACATCTTTAGTCATATTTATGAGAACTTAGGTAATAACATCTTTATACTTTCTTCAGAATTTACAGGAGGCTATTTATCAACACATGCCGCGGCAGATGTGGATGGTGACAATTTACTTGATGTTGTTATAGGGGGAACCACTACAGCGAGTCCAGTACGCGTATCATTTATGTATAAAAATGTTTCAGAAGTGTTAGGCGTAAATTCACCCTATTTGGATCAAAATGTAAGCCTATACCCCAATCCTTCTAATGGCACCTTTACTTTAAAATTTAGACAAGCCTATCAATCTGACTTACAAATTTATAATTTTATAGGGCAACTAGTATCTAGGCGTATCCTATATCCTAAAAAGGCAAATACGATTCAATTAGACTTACCAAACGGTGTATATCTAGCTTTAATTGACACTGGGGAAAAAAGAATTACTAAAAAAATAATCATACAAAACTAGAAAGTAAATGACATTACACTTTATAATTACTAAATAAGCATCTGTCATAAGTACTCATACAATCTATTGTGGCAAACAGTAGTGACTAAGAAACCTATTTTAAAAACAAAAAAAGCTTCCATTTCTGGAAGCCTTTGTGGGCGCGAAGGGATTCGAACCCCTGACCCTCCCGATGCAATCGGGATGCTCTGAAATTCTCACCTCTACGCTTCGCTTATTAATTTCTCTATGGCCTTTCGGCTTTTCCAAGATTTTATTTTTCGCTCGCGCGCATATGCTTCTGATCTCGTGTTAAAACTCTCAAAATAACACAACTCCCAATCCTTTGCCCGAGAGGTAAATCCTCTGTGATTCCAAAGGTGCTTTTCTAAACGTGTAGCTATATCTTTTGTATACCCTACATAATATTTATCTAGCGCTTTTGAATATAATATGTAAGTATAGTAACGCATAAACAAAAAAAGCTTCCATTTCTGGAAGCCTTTGTGGGCGCGAAGGGATTCGAAC
>JAHDIF010000003.1 GCA_020630915.1 Dokdonia sp. | reverse complement strand
CAATCGGGCTACATTCTACTAGATCGGTAACGTCTGTGTTCAGAACGGGATTGGGAGAAACAGTTAGTTCTATATGAACTCCTAATCCCAAACAGTCATTTGCTGTATCTCCATCTACGCGTACCCATATACCTTGTACGCCATTAGTATCGGTCAAAGAAAGGTTGTTTGCATAGGTGCCAATGTCTGTTATGGGATTTACTTCCGTCTGAGCTTCTTGTAACGTCTCATAATAGGTAACCGTGAGCATCTGTCCCGCTGGAAAAATAGCCAATACTTGTGCGGTAGCATCACTAAAATCAAAAACAGCTACCCCATCACTATCGGTATCACATTCTGTATACTCTAATAAAAAATCTGGTGGAATCTGAGAGGTGTCTACCTCTAAATCTATCTGCGCTTGACGGAAACAACCGTTTACGGTTGTAACAGTGACATTTACCGTCTCGTTATTTACAATTTGATTGGTGTAGTTTATAGGATCTACAATAGGAGTACCTCCAGCATCACTATAGGTAAAAGTCTCATTGCCAAAATCTGAACTTAATAGTGGCTCTGCTTGTCTGAGATTGAATAAAGAAAAACCATCCGTATCATCATCACATTGTGTCAATAACACAGGTGTATTAAGTATAACAGGTAGCGGTGCCACTTCAATATCGAAAGTAACTATAGCAAAACAGTCTGGATTTAGATTGTTTTCTACTCTGGCAGTAACCTCCTGGCCAGTGCTCACAATAATTACTGGCAAAGGATTTACATTTCCTGTAGCATCTGCAGGATTATTATGATAACTAACTGTAAAATCTGCTGGATCTTGACCATCAAGAATAGGATTATTTAAGATGCTAAGATCAAATGTTGTAGAACCATTGGTGTCATCACCATCGGCAGCATCATCACATACAAAGAATGTTCCTGGATCAGTTGCCATCGTTGATTGATCCAAAATAATTTCAAAATTAGTTGTAGCAAAACACATATCATCAAAAGCACTTTCTACACGAACCCATATGACATCACTGCCAGAATCATATGCATTTGTCATCGTTAATTCATTCGTTGCCATATCTGCATCATTTTCAGACAGGTAAAAAGTTACGATAACTGTTGCAGGATCTTGTGTGCCTATAATTTCTGGAATGGTAGAATCCAAATCAAAAATTTCTGTACCATCATTTAATTGATCACACAAACTTATGTTCATAGGTTGTGTAGCAGTAGCAGCATTAAATTCTACAATTATTGAATCTTCACCTACACAACCTGTGCCATTATCTACAAATACCCTATAATCTCCAGTAACCATTACATCTAAGGTTCCTCCTGTTTCAGCAGGTACAAAAGGTTCATAAACCCCAGAGGTTGTATTAAAAAACTGCCATTCAAATGTAGAGCCAGCTGTAGCATTATCAGTAGCGTCTAGCGTTATTGTTTCTCCGTCACAAGCTGCATTATTTCCTGCAATAGTAAAGTCATCACCTAAATCAACACCTAAGCTCAAACTCCCTCCATTAAGAAAAACTGCAGAATCAAATCCGCTATCTTGTCTATCTCCAATTACCAACTTAAGCCTATATGTCTCATTGGGTACAATATTTACGGTTGTTGTCGTTAATACGGTCGTAAGTCCATCAAATTCTATAGGAACATCATTTAGATTATCATTTGAATTACTTACATAAAATTCTGGAAAATAATTGTCCCCGAGGATTTCTCCGCCGCATAGAAATCCATTAGTTGGGTCATCTCCTGGATCCAAATGAATAGTAGCAGTACTAACAGCAATATTTGCAGAACCTGGAATAGCAGCAATATTTGTTCCTCCAAAAGCAGTTCCTGAATCATTGGGAATACCTGGTCCAGCAATTAAAAAAGCAAAACCATCTCTAAATTGATCGTCACATTCAAATTGATTTTCGTATTCTTCTGATGCGAAAATAAATTCGAAATCGGCAGTGTCAGTTGAAGATGAAAAGGAAAATTCAAATACTGTAGCATCATTAGTCGTTATAGTTGTGCCGTATAGATTATCCAAAATAGTTTGAAGATCAGCATCACCCATCCAGTTCCCATCGCTATTTCCTGCGGCTGAGTTTGGACCTTCAGCTGTAACTGCAAACCCAGATGATAATATTATGCCTTCATCAAAAGGAAAACCACTACCATTGGCATCAAAATAACCCCAACTGCGTTGATTAATATTTCCTACTCCCGCAGGGTTCTCTTGAAGGTTTAATAATTCTATTTCTGCGCAAGATGAACCTCCACTAATCAGAACATTTTGAATAAGCTCTTCTGCCGTAAAATTTGTTTCAGGATCTGCTGGATCATTGACTGATATACTTTGTGACAAAGTAAATGTTGTAAAAGGCAGTACTAGTAGTAGTAGTAATCTTTTCATAAGAAAGTAGGTTAGTCTTGTCTAAACGCTAAAGTAATATTAAAATTATATTTAAATGTTAAATATGCCTACCACTACCCCGCTATTTATTAAACAATTTACGAAGACAAAGTCCTACATCTTTATTTTTTAGACTAAGATTTATTATGTACTTAATTTTTTCTCTTTAAAAAATTATAAAAATTAAAAGAGTAATAGAATATCTATTGTGTTAAAATAAAATTAGTTAGAAAAAAATGCGAACTATTCTCTAAAAAGTATTGTTTTCTTTGAGATAGAAATGTACATTTGCATCCGCAATTTATTGTGATGGTCATTGTGACGTATTGGAGAGGTGCCTGAGTGGCCGAAAGGAGCGGTTTGCTAAATCGTCGTAGGTGGAAACACTTACCCAGGGTTCGAATCCCTGTCTCTCCGCAATTTTAGAATTAATTGTTGTTTAACAATTGATTTTCGGGGTATAGCGTAGCCCGGTTATCGCGCCGCGTTTGGGACGCGGAGGTCGCAAGTTCGAATCTTGCTACCCCGACTTTACAAGATCTCTTTGGATCTTATTTATAAGCTAAGGGGCTCTTAGCTCAGCTGGATAGAGCACCTCCCTTCTAAGGAGGCGGTCGAAGGTTCGAATCCTTCAGGGCTCACTTAACAGAAACCACATTCTCTTAGGATGTGGTTTTTTGGTTTTATACATTCTCGGTTATAAATGGATGTAATTCGCTTTCGCGAAGGCTCTATTGCCTATCGCCTTCTAAGAGCAAAATAGCCCGTAAGTATCTTTTGAGACTCCATAGTAGCCTTATACCAAAACCCTGTATCTAATAATCTACGCCCATTAAAGGTGCCATCCCAGCCAATACTAAATGGACTGAAATCTGCCACTCGCTTTCCATAACGATCAAAGACCTCTATTCTGTCTATTTGCTCACCATCAATAATGACACCCCTCACCTGCCAGTAATCGTTAATACCATCACCATTAGGCGTAAAATATTTTGGAAATCCTAGATCGGGATCAATGCGCTGCGTGGCAAAACCACAGCCATTTTTGTCTCGTACAAAGAGCTCTATATTTGAAAAACTCACTCCTGTAAACAGAGGGCTGTCTTGATATGGACCTTCTATATTCCCTATGGCATATTCATAATCTCCACCCCCGGAAACCACAACATTTACACTTGCATTAAGACCTTGATTTTGAAAACTAATGGTTTCAATGGTTGGGGCTTCAGATTGAAATACCACAAACTCTGCGGCAGCATCACAGGTGATGAAACCTGCTTCAACCAAGACTTCCTCAGTAACATATAATCGATACGTCCCTCCTTCTGTAATACTTACAGAGGAGCTAGTAGAAATTGTCATCTCACTATTATCATCTTCTACCTTGATCCAAGAGAAAGTATCTCCCCCTCCTAGATGTTGTAATTCTAGAGGTGCATCGTTCGTACATATATTATAGCTCTCTTCTAAGGTAATTATAGGGTTAAGATCTATGATTTCTCCTGTGATGGCATCTTCATACGGCCCACAACCTAAGGTTGTCGTAAAGCTAGTTTGTGTACAATCTTGCGCTACACCCGCCTCATTATAAGGGAATATTGTAATATAGTATGTCGTGCCTTCATTAAAGTCTAGTACTAGTGTAGATATGGTATTTCCTAAATCTGCATTGTCCAATATATCTGTGCCCCCTGGAGTTGTCCCCACTGTAATACGATATCCCGTTGCGCCTGGTGAGGGGTTCCAGGAGACAAGTGGAGTGAGAGCCACTTCTGTCGCGCCGTCTTCGGGATTGATTATCGACGTGCACGGAGGTGGCTCTGTGGCTATATCTTCTGTAGTGAAACTAGTTTCGGTACACCCTAAAGTCTGGCCATTTTCATTATAAGGAATAATACTTACGTAATACGTGGTATTGGGATCAAGATCAAAGGGGATATTAAAATTAAGGGCGTTGCCAGCATCTACGCCATTTAAAACATCTGTACCGCCAGGTGTTGTACCCAAATTAATGAGATAAGCTGTTGCTCTAGGAGCATATGTCCATAGTATAAAGGCGTCTATTGCCACATCGATAGCCCCATTTGCCGGTGAGGTAACTTGGGTGCATTCTGGCGGAGTTATGACATCTAGGGTTGTAAAAGATTGAGCGTCACAAACAACGCTCGTGGTTTGATCTACTAGCACTGTAATCGTAACATAAATTGTAGTGCTTTCAGGTAGCCCTAATGGTGGTGTAAAAGAAGGTGTTACTCCTACTGAGACATCATTTGCAATATCAGTCCCGCCTACTGTGGTCCCTAAACTTATAGAATATCCAAATACGCCTGGCTCTGGTGTCCAATTTATAGTAGATTCCACAGGCACGTTAATAGCTCCATTAACAGGCGCAGATAAAATGGCACAAGGCATGATGTCTGGGTTAGCGGTATACGCTTTCGCGAAAGCGTAAAAACACATTATAAATACAGCTATGTAATTACGTAGTCTCACAAAACTCCTCTTTTCCTTATATGCCTCTAAGATACTTTAAAAAAGAAAGAGTCGTGCGATCATTAACAAAACCTAAGGATTGTTAAAATAAGGTGATCTGCCCTTCATCTGCATCGTCAGAATCTTCAGTCGTATCTCCCTCATCCTTATTTGAGACATTTGAATCTTGGGTATCCATATTTTTTGCATCTTTTTCTGGAATGACTGTTTCTTCCCCTATAACTTCCATGTCTTCTTTTTCCATAGATACAGGCTCTTCATACGGTAATGCTTCTATCCAATCGAGCTGTTTAAGTCTTTCTCCATAGAATTGATTTCCTTGTGCCTTTATTCCTTTGACCGCTATAAAATCTTCCATAGAGACTTGCTCGTTAGGTTTTTGGTCTTTCCCTCTTGCTTTGTAAAAAACCATTTCGGCTACAGGTCTATACTCTGTAGAAACAAGTTCTAGCTGGCTATCAGGATGTTCAGATATAAACACTTCGTCTTTGTCTGGATTTTCAATTAAAAAACGTTTCCCATAATATCGTTCTTTATCACCGTCCCAATAAATGGCTGTAATAGGTTTTGTAGGATTCCACTTTTCGAGCACAATCATATCACTGTCAAAATGGGCAGTTACCTCTGGCACAATGGTACGAGCATTGCCGTGCTGGTTGATAATAAGTAATCTATCGTCTGGCCTGAATTCTCCTAAAAGATCACCTCTCTCATCTACATTGAGACGTTGCACAGTTTCATCAAACCATATTTTACGGGGCTTGAGGGTAGAAAGCCCTTTTTCCTTAAGTTCTACATTCTTTACAGAGTGTTTAGTGACTATATTTCCTTTGGAACCTCGCCCTTTGATAAGAATGTCCGAAAAGTCTATTTCTAACCTCAATTTTTTTACGCTGGCTACTGCTCTTAGATATACATTTACGATTTCTGCTTCGCCGTTAGGATTGCTCGTAAAATAAAAGACAGAAGACCCTTTTTTACCTGTGGTAAGATCATACTCTTTATCTCTCGTAATAGAGGTTACATTAAAGCGTTTTACATATGTCGCACCGCCAGTACCATCCTTGTAAATCATATTGTAGGTGGTACGTTTGTCTTTTTTCTTGAAGACTGCTACGTGTATGATATTCTTCCCTATAAAAGTTTTAGAGTCTACACGAGTCACCATCATTTTACCTTCTTGAGTAAATACAATAATATCATCTATATCTGCACAATCTGTTACATACTCGTTCTTACGTAGGGAAGTACCTATAAACCCTTCTTCTCTATTGACATATAATTTTTGATTACGCAACACTACTTTGGTTGCCTGTATATCATCAAATATTCTTAACTCAGTTTTACGTTCTTTCCCTTTGCCATAGTCCTTTTTAAGTCTCGTAAAATAGTCTATAGCATACTCTGTAAGATGCGCTAAATGGTGATTTACTTGCGCAATAGAATCTTCTAAAGCGTCAATTTTTTGTTGCGCTTTGTCAATATCGAATTTGGAGATGCGCTTAATACGTATTTCTGTAAGGCGTACAATATCTTCTTCTACTACAGGCCGTTTGAGGTGGCCTATATGCGGTTGTAAACCTTTATCAATGGCTTTGATAACTCCTTCCCACGTTTCTTCTTCTTCAATATCACGGTATATTCTATTTTCTATAAATATGCGCTCTAAAGAAGCATAGTGCCACTGGTTTTCAAACTCATTACGTTGTATTTCTAGCTCTTCTCGTAGTAATTCCTTAGTACGCTCAGTACTACGACGTAACATTTCTGTTACACCTACAAATAAAGGTTTATTGTTTTCAATTACACAACCTAATGGAGAAATGGAAGATTCACAATTGGTAAATGCGTATAATGCGTCTATTGTTTTATCTGGTGATATACCAGAAGGTAAATGAACCAGAATTTCAACATTAGCAGAGGTATTATCCTCTATTTTTTTGATCTTAATCTTACCCTTGTCATTTGCTTTGAGTATGGAATCTATTAAAGATGTTGTTGTCTGACCAAAAGGTAACTCTGTAATCACTAAGGTATTCTTATCCTGCTGGCTCAGGCGCGCACGAACTCTTATCTTACCGCCGCGTACACCATCTTTATAATCTGAACAATCTGCAATACCTCCAGTAGGAAAGTCAGGCACAATTGTAAAGCGTTTGCCTTTTAAATGCTTTATAGAAGCTTCTATAAGTTCAATAAAGTTGTGTGGTAATACCTTGGTGCTTAAACCTACAGCAATCCCTTCGGCTCCTTGTGCCAGCAAAAGCGGAAACATTACAGGTAAATTTATAGGCTCTTTTTTACGACCGTCATACGATGATTGCCAATCCGTAATTTTAGGGTTGTATACAACATCTAGTGCAAATTTTGACAAGCGTGCTTCTATATACCTTGATGCGGCAGCTCTATCACCCGTAAGTATATTCCCCCAGTTACCTTGGGTGTCTATAAGAAGGTCTTTTTGCCCAATTTGCACCATGGCATCCCCAATACTCGCGTCACCGTGCGGGTGATACTGCATAGTATGCCCTACTACATTTGCGACTTTATTATAGCGCCCATCATCTAACTCCTTTAATGCGTGCATAATACGACGCTGCACGGGTTTAAATCCATCTTCTATTGCTGGAACAGCACGCTCCAAAATAACATAAGATGCATAGTCTAAAAACCAATCTTGAAACATTCCAGAAACTCGGGTAATTGTTTCTTGAGCTTCTAAAGGCTCTGAAGTTTCATCATTAATATTATCGAGATCTTCTGGCTCTTGGTGTTCTTCGTTCATATTAATCCTCTACTCTATCTAGTTCTACCTTCAGGTTATTAATAATAAATTTCTGTCTGTCTGGTGTATTTTTACCCATATAAAATGAGAGCAATTCTTCTATCATTAATGCTTTATCGAGCATCACAGGGGCAAGACGAATATCTTCACCTATAAAGTATTTAAACTCATCTGGAGAAATTTCCCCCAAACCTTTAAATCTAGTTATTTCCGGTTTTGCACCTAATTTTTCCATTGCGTCGTGCCTTTCTTGATCACTGTAGCAATAAATAGTTTCCTTCTTATTACGTACTCTAAAAAGCGGTGTTTCTAAAATAAACAAATGCCCTTCTTTAATGAGTTCTGGAAAAAATTGTAGGAAAAAAGTAATTAGTAATAATCGTATGTGCATTCCATCTACATCTGCATCTGTAGCGATAACAATATTATTATAACGCAAATCTTCAATGGATTCTTCAATATTAAGGGCTGCCTGTAATAAATTGAATTCTTCGTTTTCATATACAATCTTTTTAGAAAGGCCATAACTATTAAGTGGCTTTCCCTTAAGGCTAAAGACGGCTTGCGTATTTACATCTCTAGATTTTGTAATAGACCCACTTGCAGAATCCCCCTCAGTTATAAATAAGGTACTCTCCAGATTCCGTTCTTTTTTACTATCTGTAAGGTGTATTCTACAATCACGAAGTTTTTTGTTATGAAGACTTGCTTTTTTAGCACGTTCTCTAGCAAGTTTTCTAATACCAGACAAATCTTTTCGCTCACGCTCTGCTTGGAGAATTTTTCGCTGTAAAGCATTTGCCACCTCTGGGTTTTTGTGTAAATAATTATCTAATGCCGTTTTTAAGAAATCATTAATATAGGTCCTTACTGTTGGAAGTCCTCCTCCCATATCTGTACTTCCAAGTTTTGTCTTTGTTTGTGATTCAAAAACAGGCTCCATGACCTTTATGCTTATAGCAGAAACAATAGACTTACGTATATCTGATGCGTCATAGTTTTTATTAAAAAATTCTCTAACGGTTCGTACGATGCTTTCGCGAAAAGCAGCTTGATGCGTTCCTCCCTGTGTGGTATTTTGTCCGTTTACAAAAGAATGATACTCCTCTGAGTATTGCGTTTTACTGTGCGTGATAGCGACTTCAATATCCTCTCCCCTTAAATGAATGATATCATAAAGCCTATCCCCTTCTGCAATGCTGTCTGAAAGAAGGTCTTTTAATCCGTTTTCTGAGAAAAACTTCTCTCCATTAAAAACAATGGTTAAACCTGGGTTAAGGTATACGTAGTTTTTAATAAGACGCTCTACATACTCACTTCTAAACTTGTATTTTTTAAAAATTTCATTATCGGGCACAAAGGTGACCTTTGTCCCTCTTCTCCTTGAAGTCTCTTCTAGTAATTCCTGATTGGTAAGCTCTCCTTTTTCAAACTCAGCAGAGGCACTTTTTCCATCACGGGTAGACTCTACTCTAAAAAAAGTTGACAACGCATTAACAGCTTTCGTTCCTACACCATTAAGTCCAACAGATTTTTTAAATGCACGTGAGTCATATTTTCCTCCCGTGTTCATTTTAGAAACAACGTCTACTACCTTACCAAGAGGAATGCCCCTACCATAATCACGCACTATCACCCGTTCTCCTTGTATTGAAATCTCTATGGTCTTTCCAGCTCCCATAACAAACTCATCAATACAATTATCTAGCACTTCCTTTACCAGAATATAGATCCCATCATCTGCGCTCGATCCATCCCCTAATTTTCCAATATACATTCCTGGACGCATACGTATATGCTCTTTCCAGTCAAGTGATCTAATGTTGTCTTCGTTATACTGTGTTTCTTGTGCCATACACTCTTGCTATGGTAGTAAATATAAGATTTAGTAAATGTTCTTGAAATGGTAGAATTAATAAGTAATCAACAATTTTATACGTTAAATGTTGATTGCTTTATTCACCAAGACGCTATTATTTACCTTCCCTTTGTATATTGTAAGCGCCTCTATCATCTATCAGTACTATCTCATATAAACACTTATGAAAACAAATTCTAAATCTGATATAATTTCTTTACTTCTAGGGAGCCTAATCATCTTATTGATTGCCTGGAAAGTTATTGAATATATATTACCAGATCAAATGGTCTATACAGATGGTCACGCATTGCTGCAAGATGTGACAAAAGCACACGGAGGTATAGAAAACTGGAACAAAAACAAAAGCCTGATTTTTACCAAAGAATTTAAGCTTTACGAAGAGGATGGCTCAATTTCTATAGATCAGATAGAAGTTCACAATTATACCATGTCCCGTTCTCCAATAAGCACAATACAATGGAAACAAGAGAAGTACGATTTTTTACTTAAAAAAGATCAAGACAGCATTTATCAATTAATAGGTTCTTCATTAGATACTACTCAAACCAGTGAAGAGCTTACCTCTATGCTTAATGCCTCGCAATTTGTGATCAATCTTCCTTTCTCACTTAAGGATAAAAATGCGCATTTAACCTATGAAGGAGATACAGTATTTGAGGATCAATTATGTCATGTTTTAAAAGCAAATTTTAAAAATTCTAATGATTCGTGGTTTTTTTATTTTACAGTAAATGACCTGTCCTGGCTTGGGTATTGGGTAGCCACATCAGATCACTATAGTTTAATTATTAATGAAGAAATGACAGAAGTAAATGGGTTTACGCTTTCGCGAAAGCGTAAAAGTTATCGCACAGATAAGAATCAAAAAATTCTTTATTTGCGGGCAACTTACTTCTACAGTAATTATACTATAGATTAAGAAGCCTGTCCCAATTTTACAAACTGAGATGGAGTAAGATTACAAAAGCGTTTAAAAGATTTATTAAAGGTTACTTTATTGTTATAACCCACCTCGTAGGCAATGTCTATAATATTTAAATTGTTTTCATTGTCTTTGAGCAATTCCATAGCCTCTTCTACTCTGTACTTATTGATCAATTCAAAGAAGTTCAAATCAAAGTGTTCATTAATTACTTGAGAGGCATTATGTCTAGTAGTTCCTAACCTCTCTGCAATAGATTCCAGCTTGATAGAACTCTCTCGATAGACTTTTTCATTTTCAAGCAAAGCAATTAACTGTTCTTTTAATTCTAGTGAAAAGCTTGGAGTAAGTCCTGAGTTTTTATATTTAGGTTTAGCAACGGTGAGTACCTTGGGCCTTATACCTACCAACACTTGGGGATTGGAATAAGCGATATATCCTATATACAAAACTAAAGAAGTCATTGCAAACAACTGGCCATTAAAGAAGATACCACTCCATACATCCCGTATGATTACAATAGCGTATAAACCATAACTCAAAGCATATACAGTATGTATGATCATTATAGTCTTTTGCAGTTTTACCTTTTTAGGAGTACTCTCAAAATTTTTGGCAGCACTTCTCCTATAAATCCTAAAAGTCAAAAATCCGTACACCCCAAGAGAAAGTAATTTAATTATAGTTACGGGTGTTAGAAACGGATGTTTCCCATACGCTCCTACGCCCAGCATAATTTGCAATTTATCGGCCTCAGAAAGAGTGTATATGGGAATAAAAAGAACGATACAGCCTAGAGTTGGCAATAAGTGAAGTAGATCACTTCTCTTGAATGCATAATTTTCACTTATCCTTTTAAAATAAAAATATAGTACGGGTCCATATAGAAAGGATAGAAATGTCGACATTGATAGTGTGTGCGGCATTTCATAAGTATAGTTAGACAAATAGAGTGACACATGAATCAAAAAGAAGGAATGCATAAAAACAAACAGCCCTATCAAGCCATTTGCAACTCGATCTGTATTCCTTCTTACAGTAAGGATGAAAGCAATGAATAAACCAATTAAACCAACATATAAAAAGAAGAAATTTGAAATACTGAATTTTGGTACATACTGGTCCACCAATTCCTTAAAAGTAGCCTCATTACTCAAATCTATGAACTCTGATTCATCTAGAATTGAGAAATCACCTGTTTCCAATATATAGTATTTCATATTTTGAATAGCGGCTTCATAATCTCCATCTTCTGTATACCTAATCGCTTCTTCTTCATAAAAAGAAGCCTTATCACTCTGAAGAATGCGTCTTTTTGAGCTATCCTCTGGACTTCCCCACATAGAGGTACATATAAGTCCGATAAATAAAAATAAAACTTGGGTGCATTTTACAGTATTCACTCTCATAATTGGTTGATTTAGAATGATAAGAATACTTAAAAGTAAGAATTTGTAATTGAATATCAGTGCTGTAGGTATGTCCCGATAAAAATATACCTTTAAAAATTAATCATTTAAAATATCCATTACAATTCCATTCTAGGATATATTAATGTTTATCAGTGAGTTATGAAGTAAATTATTATCGGTAAAATATAAAGTATGAGTAAATTTTATTCGGAAAGTATTTTAAATTAATTCATTAAGCTAAGAAGCTTATTCTACATTTTGCCCTTAATAATTTCAATTGCACTGCTTACAGTTTCCATTTTTTCTATCTCATCATCCTCAATTGTAATATCAAAGTGGTCCTCGATGTCTAAAACCACATCTACTAAATTAGCCGAGTTTATATTTAACTCATTTATTAGATGGCTGTTTAATGTAATATCATCTACAGAAACATCTTCTGGTAGATAAATTTTTATAATCTCCTTTAACTTGTCAAATGTATTTTGATCCATAATCTATGGTGCTTATTATTTAATTATTAAATCTTTTATAAATGATACATCCGTTTACATCTCCAAAACCAAAACTAGCCTTAGCAACAATGTTTATAGGATGATTAAATGTTTTACCAGGTATTTTATCCTCTGATACAACCGATACTATATCCTCGTGGATAGATTCATTATTAATGTTGCCAAAAATAAATTGATCTCTTATTTGTAATACAGAAGCCACACTTTCTATGCTTCCCGCAGCTGCTAGACAGTGTCCAGTCATTGACTTGAGTGAATTTATGTAGGGAAAATCATCTCCTTTCCTATCGAGTGCAGCAACCCAGTTAGTAACTTCTACCGGGCACATGCCTGTCGAAGTCAAATGTCCATTAATAGTGTCTACGTCACTTCCTTTAATGTTCGCCGCTTTAAGAGCATTTTTTATACATTTCTGGACAGCCTCACTATTCGGTGCGGTCATGCTTCCATTTTGTCTCTGACCACCACTATTAATGTGTCCTCCTAATATTTCGGCATATATAATTGCATTTCGCGAAAGCGCACTTTCAAGACTTTCTAATACTAATGCTCCTGCCCCACTTCCTGGCACAAATCCGCTTGAATCAGATTGCATGGGTCTGCTTCCTTTGTCCGGAGCATCATTAAACTTTTTAGTAAGTACCCGCATAGCGTCAAAACCACCCCATATATAGGGCCCAGAATCATTGCATCCGCCTACTAGCATACGTTTTGCACTTCCAGATACAATACGATCATAACCCATTAAAATACTTTCTGTACCTGTAGTGCAGGCACTAGAGTTTGTGGTTACTTGATTTCCACAGCCTAAATAGCCCCCTAAATAAGCACTTATCCCACTAGCCATGGTTTGTATAACCGTAGTGCTTCCTAAACGTTTAACCTTACCAGCATCTGTTGAGTGTATCGCTTTTCTGAATCTATCTGCACCCAAGAGAGAAGTGCCAAAAGTGACACCGCTATCATAATCTACCGTTTCACTGTCAGTAGCAGTAAGACCGGCATCTTGCCAGGCGTCTATTCCTGCAATCATGCCGTACTTAATGCCTGTGGCTTCTATGTCTCGCAATTGCAAGGGTGTAAAATACTTTTCCAGCAAACCGTCTGGGATTTCTGGTTGTCCTGCAATATGACATCCAAAATTTAAGTCTGCAAGTTCTTGATAAAAACGCACTCCAGAAACCCCATTTTTAATGGAATGGGTAAAGGCTTTAAGTCCAATACCATTAGGAGCACAAACTCCTAAACCGGTGATTACTACACGTTTTTTCATACACTTAATAATCCAGATAAAACCCCTTTACAAACAATTTCATTATGGGTATTATATGATTTAACTAAACACTTTAATTTATTGAATCTAAAATACTCTATTTCAGCTATCACGGTAACTTTTTCTTTTGGATAAACTGGCTTTAAAAATGTCACATCAGAACTAGTGAAAGCCACTTTTAAATCTATTAAATTTTCTCGCTCTTTTAATAAATAAATTCCAAGGCTTACTAATCCTATTTGTGCCATACACTCTGTAAGTATAACTCCTGGCGTCACAGGATTATTCTTAAAATGACCTTCATAAAAAGATTCTGTCTCTTTAAAAGTATAGGTGCCCGTAATACCTTTGTTAGACACCTTCGTGATTTCATCTACAAACAGAAACGGCTCACTATACGGAAGTAACGCTATGATCTCTTCAGTACTCATCGTATGTGTTCTCCTCCATCTACTGGAATCACGCTTCCGTTGATCCAACTTGCTTCATCCCTACTCATTAAATAAACCACATTTGCTACATCTTCTGGTGTTGTAAGGCGGTTATAAGGATTACGCTCTATAGAACGTTTTTTCATTTCTTCACTTCCAGGAATTAGGCGTAAACTTTCAGTATCTGTAACGCCCGCTTGAATACAGTTTGCTTTCAGCTGCAGCGGTGCAAATTCTAACGCAATACCTCGAGTGATACTTTCAAGAGCAGCTTTTGCGGCTCCAACTGCTCCATATTGCTTCCACGAACGATAACTACCTTCACTTGTAAACGCAATAGCCCTGGCATCTGAGGTAAATAATCCCGCTTTCGCGAAAGCGCTTACCCAATCATAAAAACTTATCGCCATAGCATCTAACGTACGGCTAAAATCATCGTTACTCAAAACCAGCGCATCAAGAGACATCATTGGTTTCAAATTCCCTCGAGCTATGCTGTGAACTAAAGTCTTTACCGCACTTGCACCTATAATTTCCAGTAATTCTTCTATTAATGTGCTGCGTTTATCTGGACTAAGCGCGTCTATATTATATTCTATAACCGATACATCTTGGGATTTCATTTCTAAAATCGCTTCCTCAAAAAGAGGCAAGGCACTCCTGCGAGTGCGATGTACTATACAAATATGCATTCCTTCTACAGCCAGCTTTCTTGCTGTAGCCAAACCTAGACCACTACTTCCGCCAAGAATAATTGCCCACTTCCCTATATATGATTGTTTAGTTACCATTCTAACAAAATACGTTGTGCAGAAAATCCAGGGCCAAAACTAAGCATAATCCCAGAGTCGCCTTTGGGTATATTTTTTTCTAAAAATCGTTCTAAAACGTATAAAACAGTGGCGCTACTCATATTGCCATACAATCTTAGTACTTCTTTTGTATCATCTATATTCTTTCCTAGAGCACCAAATAGGTTCTCCACGGTTTCTACTATTTTTCGACCACCAGGATGAAATACAAGGTGGTTTACCTCTTCTATAGACAAACCATTTTCCTCAAGAAATGGGTAAATGATATCCGGAAATTTTTCTGCAATTACTTCTGGCACTTTTTGATCTAGGATCATTTGTAATCCTGTATTAACTAGTTTAAACCCCATCATATGCTGAGCATCATAAAAATGGTACATTTTAGTACTCTTGATAACAGGACCAGAATCTTCTTCTTTAGAAGACAGTAAAACGCAAGCAGCACCGTCTCCAAAAATAGCAGCACTCACCACATTTACCATAGAATAATCCTGATGCTGAAACGTAGCAGTGGGGCTTTCTACAGCTATTACAGCTGCTCTTTTATTAGGATTAGCTTTTAAAAACTCATTTGCATATATAATACCTGATACTCCTGCAGCACACCCCATTTCGGTTACAGGTAAACGCACCACGTCTTGTCGCAAGCCACAGTCATTTATTAAAAATGCATCCAGTGACGGAATCATAATTCCAGTGCAGCTTACGGTAATGATAAAATCTATGGAAGATGCGTGCCATGCAGCTTTTTGCAAGGCTTTCTCTAAAGCATCTTTGCCTAGCTTTACAACTTCACGCTTATAAATATCATTTTTATCTTGAAAACTAGTTGCAGTAAATACTTCTTCTGGAGACATGATACTGTAACGCTTATCAACCCCTGCATTACCAAAAATTTTCTTCACCTTGCGTTTAAACCGATCTTCTTGTCCATCCAACCATACGTCAAGAAAAGGTAAGATATCTTCTGTAGACCTGTAATATTGTGGTAATTTTTTAGAAACAGTCGTGATTTTTACGCTCATATAAGTTGTATGTACCAAAGATAACGGAAAGCCCATTTCCAGGTAATTTTATAATTTATAAGCCCGAGTTGTTTAGAATACTTTTCTAGATCTTTTCTCCTAAATGCACTCGCAATTGAAATCAAGCCATCATTTCTTGCAATAGGACTCTTGATAAAAATACGACTAAAAATGCTAAATAAAAGGTAAGCTATTGGACTTCTTTGCAGATCATTAATGATGATACCGTAATGAGACCTTTGTATCATACCTTTTAAAAAATTAAGTATCTCTTTTTCCTTAATATGGTGCAATGTGAGTGTACTTATTAAAAGGTCATAGGTTTGACTATTCTCTTTAATTTTAAAAATGTCAACGTTCTGATACCTAATATTATTAAAATCTGCAGATAACTCCTTAGCTCTTTGCAGTCCCTTATCACTAATGTCTATGCCTATAAATTTAAACGTGATATCACGATCATTAAAACAATTAGATAGAATACGCAACATCTCACCATCTCCACAGCCTACATCTGCAATGGTCCATTCTTTCTTTGTGGGATATTGATTAATGATATTTCTCACGGCGTTTACCGTAATCCCATTACCTCCCAACCATTTATTTACAAAAGAGATATCCTTAAGAGCCTCGTTTAATTTAACTTCAGAGAGCGATGGATCGTCCATAAGTTCATTCTCTGTACATCTATGTGTCAGGTCTCTCATATGGGCTTGCCGTGTGTAGATTGGATGATTTTTTTTAATATAAATGGAGATTTGCCTACGGCAGATACACCAATATTGGTGAGCGTATCATTTAATAATACCCTTTGTATGATTCTCCCCGCTTTTAATCTTTTGGCAAAAGAATTCTTCCATTGTCGTGCATATTGTTTTTCTACATCTTGTCTTGAACTCTTACTTTGTATCGCCGTTACAAGAACTTCTGAGGCCATTTTGGCACTATGTATGGCCATTGCCATACCGTTACCACATAGAGGATGTATCAAACCAGCACTATCCCCTATCATAATGATATGGTTTTCTACAGGTAATTTAGACTCAAAAGATACCTGACTAATGGCCAATGGTTTTTCAAATACTATTTCGGCATTGTCAAAAAAAGTTTTTAACGCAGTATTTTTCTCTACAATTATTTTTTGGAAAGCATCCAGATCTGCATATTCTTTGAAAACATCATAATGTGAAAGGTAGCAAGCATTTACATTTCCAGTTTCCACGTGAGATAAACCGCAATAACCTCCTTTAAAATTATGAAGTGCGACCACATTCTCTTGAAAATTTGCTTTATAATGGGCCTTTATACCTATCCAAGGAGATTTGTTTTTGATAAACTTTCGCGAAAGCGTAGCATCCATACCACTGCGCTTTCCAAAAGCACCGAGTACGTACGAGGCTTTATAATTCTCGCCTAACTTAGTTGTTATTTGAAACTCTTTTTTATCAAATTGCGCATTAACGACAGTGTCCTTATACACGGTCACACCAAGAGATATAGCATGCTGATAAAGCAGATTATCCAACGTATATCTACTAATCCCAAATCCGCCTAAAGGGAGTCTCACTTGGATTGCAGCGCCACTTTTGCTCGAAAATTCAAACGTATCTATTTTTTTTGCTCCAGCCTCCCAAACATCAATATCCAATTGTTCTAGATAATCAAGAACTTCATTAGAAATATACTCTCCACAAACCTTGTGTCTTGGATACTTGTTTTTTTCTATGAGAAGTGTTTGCACTCCACGTTTAGATAAATGAATTGCACTTGTCAAACCAGCAAGACCGCCACCTATAATGATGACTTGATATACTTTTATTTCTTGAGAGTTAAAGGCTATAATTCTAAATTTTAAATTAAAAAAGCCTCAATTTATTGAGGCTTTTTTAATGTGCGACTAGTACATTCTATTATTGTTTTACCTCATTTTGAGCATCTTTTATCATCTGCTCATTAGGAACAATTGCCAGAGTCACACGCCTATTTGCGGCTCTTCCTTCTGGGGTGTCATTACTGCTAATAGGCTGAGTTTCTCCATACCACACCGTTGTAAAACGCGCACTAGACAGACCTGTTCCTACTAAATAGTTTGTTACGCTATTTGCTCTATTTTCAGATAAGGTCATATTATAGGTCTCTGCTCCTGTGCTATCAGTATGTCCTGCCACTATAATATTAGTTTGATTATATTCCTTCATGACACCAGATAACTTGTTAAGCAACGCTTGTGAGGCACTATTGATGTTATACTTATTTGTTTCAAAATAAACGCCAGAATTTTCGTCAAATGTAACTACAATCCCGTCATCTATGCGCTCTACAGTAGCGCCAGGAATTTCTTCCTCAATTTGTTGTGCTTGTTTGTCCATTTTGTTTCCAATGAGCACTCCTGCGGTTCCTCCAACGACACCTCCTATTACCGCGCCTAACTCTGAGTTATTACCACTACCAACATTATTGCCAATAACAGCGCCTAAAATTGCTCCTCCAGCAGCTCCTATAACACCTCCTTTTTGTTTGTTATTTGCATTTTTAGTGGCTTCACAACTAGGTAAAAGAATAAGTGCTGCACAAAACAGTATGCCCCATTTAATATATGTTTTCATAAGTATATTTTTAATTTGAGTTTTTAGAAAAATTCATCGTAATTGTAAAAGGTTTACCATCAGATTGTACCGTCTGACTCATTGTTAATTCAGTATCAGACAAATAAGAAACACGTATTCTAAACCCTTTATTATTCATAATGCTCTTCATTTTTGCATCCGTAGGTTTTAGTAAAATATCATAATTTGATGCATCGCCAGAAGAATCTTGAATATCCCATACAAAATAACGAACACCGCTATTACAGTCTGAGGCCGTAATTTCATAATTACCAAAATTGTTATTTGGTATAAAACGCCACGTACTTCCTGCTATACATTCTGAGGAAACATCATTAAACAGTTTTACATTATAGATTCCAGATTCACTGTAGGAAACTGTATTAAGATTCCAATACCCTTTAAGAGATTTTCGAGATTCTTTAATAACTTTATTTGTAGAACAGGATAAAACTATAAGAATAGTAATACTTAAGTAAACTATTTTTTTCATATCAATCAAGTTAAAATTAGGATGCTATTTTAAATATACGGTTTTTCTAGCAGTTTAGATTCTTTAGCTATCTCTTTTGAATTAATAATCTAGTAACTCTTGCAATGTTTTTTCTAAACGCTTACGCGAAAGATATTGCTCCTCTAACTGACTCGCAAAAGGAATAGGTGTATCTAAACTCGCAACCCTACGCACAGGTGCATCCAAATACTCAAAACACTCCTCCATAATCATTGCTGAAATATCCGACATCACACTACCAAAACTTGAATCTTCTGTAAGTAAGAGTACTTTACCTGTTTTCTTTACCGAAGTATATATGGCCTCAGTATCTAGCGGCTGTAATGTCCGTAAATCTATTAGGTCTGCTTTGATATTTCCTTTCACTTCTAATAACTCTAAGGTCCAATGCACGCCGGCTCCGTATGTAATAATAGTAACATCACTTCCTTCTTTAAGAATCGCAGATTTTCCAAGAGGAATAGTGTAATAATCTACAGGGACTTCTTGACGTACACTTCTATATAAGGCCTTGTGTTCAAAGAAAAGGACTGGGTTAGGATCTTCTATGGAAGCGGCTAGTAATCCTTTTGCATCTGTTGGAAAGGCTGGATAGACTACTTTAAGACCTGGAGTATGGGTAAACCAAGCTTCGTTGGTTTGAGAATGAAATGGTCCTGCAGCCACACCTGCCCCACAAGGCATGCGTACTACAACATCTGCAGGCTGTGACCATCGGTAATGTGATTTTGCTAGATAATTAACTATGGGATTAAAACCAGAAGTTGCAAAATCTGCAAATTGCATTTCCATAATGGCTTTCTTCCCGCTAATAGCTAAGCCCATAGCAGCTTCCACAATAGCACTTTCGCATATGGGTGTATTTCGTACTCTTTCTTTACCAAATTTCTCTACAAAACCATCGGTTATTTTGAACACCCCACCATACTCTGCTATGTCTTGCCCCATAATAACGATATCGCCATTCTTTTCCATAGACTGCTCTAGGCCTTGAGCAATAGCATCTATCAGACGTAATTCTTCTTTTCGACTAGAAGGTATTGTCTCATTGTAAACGTATGGCGCATAAAGATCAGATAGTTCTTTCTCCAGATTAGGCACAATAGCATTCTCATCATATGCAATATCGAGATGTTTATTAATTTCTTCTTTAACATGGTCGGACATTTCATCGTAAAGTGCTTCGCTCAATACTCCTTCTTCAATAAGATAGTCTTTAAAATTAGAAATTGGATCTTTTGCAGCCCAAGCCTCCATAAGCTCTTGAGGTACATACTTGGTGCCACTCGCCTCTTCATGACCTCGCATTCTAAATGTTTTGAACTCAACAAGCACAGGACGAGGATTCTCGCGAATATCCTCTGTTATTGCTTTGGTTTTAGTATATACTTCTAAAATATTATTTCCATCTATAATATGACTCTCCATGCCATACCCTTTTGCCCTATCTGCAAGATGCTCACAATTGTATTGCTCACTCGTAGGTGTAGAGAGTCCATATCCATTGTTTTCTATACAGAAAAGCACAGGCAATTGCCATACCGAAGCTACATTTAAAGCTTCATGAAAATCTCCTTCACTTGTACCACCTTCACCGGTAAAAACCGTTGTAACTGCCTTCTCTCCTCTTAATTTGTGAGCCAGAGCAATGCCGTCTGCTACACCTAACTGGGGGCCTAAATGAGAAATCATCCCAACAATATTATATTCTTGAGTCCCAAAATGAAAGCTACGATCTCTACCCATAGTAAAACCACTTTCTTTCCCTTGCCATTGAGCAAATAGGCGATATAAAGGTATTTCTCTAGTAGTAAAAACACCTAAATTTCTATGCATAGGGAGAATGTACTCATTAGATTGCATACAGGAGGTAACCCCAACAGAAATAGCTTCCTGACCAATACCCGCAAACCATTTTGAGATTTTACCTTGTCTTAATAGAATAAGCATTTTTTCCTCAATAAGTCTTGGCTTGAGCATTCCCTTAAACAGCTGCAACAAAGTTGCATCAGTAAGGTCTTTTCTGTCAAATTTAAAATGTTGGGTCGTTTTAGAAGTTGCCATATTAGGATTTATAAACCATCTCAAATGTACCAAAAATGAAACTCAATCGTAATAGTGGTACTTTAGAAATAATCAATATTTTTATGAACATCACTTCGAGCAGCCTAAATAGAACAGAATGAATATCTTTGTATCACAATATTAATAGCTATTAACATGAATAATATCCCAAGTGTAGACCTAGCAGATTTCCTTAGTGATGATCCTGCACGTAAGCAAAAATTTGTCCAAGAAATAGGGAGTGCATATGAAGATATTGGATTTGTATCTCTTAAAAATCACTTTCTTGACGACACGCTTGTAGATGAGCTTTACAGCGAAATAAAACAATTCTTTGCATTGCCTGTTGAAACAAAGTCTAAATATGAAATTGAAGGTTTAGGTGGTCAACGTGGATACATCTCTTTCGGGAAAGAACACGCCAAAGGAAAAAAAGAAGGCGATCTTAAAGAGTTTTGGCACTTTGGTCAAGAACCAGATAAGGATGCTAATCTTATTGAAGAGTATCCTCAAAACGTGCAGGTAGAAGAATTAGAAAAATTTAATGAAACGGGAATGCAAGCCTATAAAATGCTTGAAAAAACAGGTATTTATGTGCTCAGAGCGCTGGCTCTTTATATTGGGCTCGACGAGCATTATTTTGATCATTGGGCGAGTAATGGAAATAGTATTTTACGCCCCATCCACTACCCTCCTATTACAGAAGAACCTAAAGGAGCTGTAAGAGCAGGAGCTCACGGTGATATCAATTTAATCACATTACTCATGGGTGCCTCTGCTGGAGGTTTGCAAGTGCTACGTAAGGATGGAGAGTGGATAGACGCCATCCCTAATGAAGACGAACTTGTTATTAATGTGGGAGATATGTTAGAAAGGCATACCAACAACAAGTTACGCTCTACCATACACAGGGTGGTTAATCCTCCTAAGGAGCAATGGCATACGCCTAGATATTCGATTCCGTTTTTTATGCACCCTAGAAGTGATATGAAACTCAATTGCCTAGAAGAATGTGTAGATGAAAACCACCCAAAAGCGTTTGAAGACATTACAGCAGGTGATTTTTTACATCAAAGACTTGTAGAAATAGGCCTTATTAAAAAATAATATGGATTTAAAAGATCAGCTTAAGAACCTTTTCCCAGATCACGAAGTGCAGGAAGAAAAAGAAGAAATTCTTGATGCAAAAGATACACTTTGGATACAAGATGATCCGCTTATCTGTAAGTATGAGAAACGCAAAGGAAAGCCTATTACGATTATAGAAGGTTATACGGGTGCCACTCAAGATTTTAAAATTCTTGCCAAAGAGATAAAACAACTCTTAGGTGTAGGTGGTAGTTTTAAAAATGAACAGATCATTATACAAGGAGACTACCGTACCCAGATTATGGACTACTTAAAAGACAAAGGCTTTAAAACAAAACGTGTAGGAGGCTAATGATGCATATCCCATCTTCAGAACTTATTCTTAACGAAGACGGTAGTGTATACCATCTTAACCTCTTACCACATCAGGTTGCCCAAACGATTATTACCGTGGGAGATCCAGATCGCGTAGACACAATTGCTGCTTACTTTGACACCATAGAGTTCACAGTTCATAAACGAGAGTTTAAAACGACCACCGGAAGTTATAAAGGAAAGCGACTCACTGTAATCTCCACAGGCATCGGTACAGATAATATAGACATCGTTCTTAATGAGTTAGACGCTTTGGTTAATATTGATCTTGAACATAGACACGTCAAAGAAGATCATACTACCTTAGATATCATACGCATAGGGACTAGCGGCGCTATTCAAAAAGATATTCCTGTAGATTCTTTTTTAATAAGCGCTACTGCGATTGGTCTTGACGCATTATTGCATTTTTACAAAGGTGAGCACATCCAGCAAAAGGAATTTCAAGAAGCTTTTATAAACCATATGAATTGGGCCAAAGAAAAAAGTGAACCATACGTTATACAAGCTAATCAAACATTACTTGAGCATTTTTCATCAGAAGAAGTGATACTTGGTTGTACGGCAACAAACATCGGTTTTTATGCTCCACAGGGCCGAAAGCTACGTTTAGAAACCTCTGATGATGGTATGAATAGCAAATTGGAGTCATTCCGCTTTCGCGAAAGCATAATCACCAACCTCGAAATGGAAACCGCAGGTATTTACGGACTTTCGGCACTTATGGGCCACAGAGCGATTTCTCTTAATGCCATTCTGGCAAATAGAGTTCTTAAAACCTTTAGTAATTCACCTGCCGAAACGACTAAGGCACTCATTGAATTTGCCCTAGATCGTATCATCACATTAGAAAATTAGTACTTTTGACCTCTATGACGACAGAAATCCCAACACTTAAAATAGGTGGTGTTCCAGAACATTTTAACTTGCCCTGGCATCTTGCGCTAGAAGAAGGACTTTTTCTAAAAAAAGGAGTGCATGTAGAATGGGTAGAGTTTCCTGAAGGAACCGGCGCTATGAATAAAGCATTGCGAGCAAGAGAGATAGATGCAGCTGTTATTCTTACTGGAGGTGTGATTAAAGACATTGCTAATGGCAATCCTTCTAAAATTGTTCAATTATTTGTTTCCTCACCTTTACAGTGGGGTGTACACGTTTCGGCAAAAAGTAATTTTACAGAAATAGACCAATTAGAAAATGCTACCGCGGCTATTAGTCGTTTTGGATCTGGATCTCACGTAATGGCTCACGTGCAAGCTAGCCAGCGTGAATGGGACACGAGCACCTTAAAATTTGAAGTAGTAAATACCCTCGAAAATGCGGTGGAAGCGTTAACACAAGGAACTGCAGATTATTTTATGTGGGAACACTTTACAACCAAACCTATTGTAGATGCAGGTGTTTTTAGAAGGTTGGGGGACTTCCCTACTCCTTGGAGTTGTTTTGTGGTTGCTGCTCACGATGAAGTAATAGAAAATAACGGTGGCGCACTAAAAAATGTTTTGGATATCATTAATAGAGTCACTATAGACTTTAAGAACATACCTTCAATAGACCGCACACTGGCTCATAGGTATGAGCAAAAACTAGAGGACATTCAGAAATGGCTTGCGATGACCACGTGGTCGCAAGAACAGATTTCTGAAGAAGAAATCATGCGAGTTCAAGACCGGCTTTTTGATCTCAAAATGATTGAGAAAAAATTACTCCCAGAACAGATGTACAACATTTTGTAAAATTTCTCGTTTTTGTACGCAACCTATTAGAAGTTGTTGCATCTACCAGATGTAGAAGAAAAAAACTAAGAGTTAATGACTACATTTTTTATCGTTATTGGGATACTAGTGTTAGTAAATTTTCTCCTGTTGCAATTTAGTTGCAACAAAGGTTCTGAGGCTGAAGAAGCCGAAGAGTAGCTTCTTACTTATATGATATAACACAAAACGGCGCTGAGGCTTAATTCAAATTTTCGGCGTCGTTTTTTATTTTGGAATTGTTACAATAAAGTTACTTCCTTCTCCTTCATTTGATTCTACCTGTATATCCCCATTAAGTTTATCTACAATGTTCTTTACCATAGCCAGACCTACACCTGTACCTTGATTTCCACTAAGATCTTGAGTTTTTAATGTGTAAAACATATCAAAAATTTTATCCAGATGATCCTGCTGTATTCCCCTTCCATTATCTAGAACACTAATGCAGTAATTGTCTACATCTTCTTTAAAAGTAAGCTTTACCAAAGGATGGGAACGATGGTTATACTTGATAGCATTTGTAATAAGATTTACTAGCACTTGTTTTAGGGCTAGTTTATTTGTAACTATATGTGTTAATGTAGTATTTACTTCCCAGTCTACGTTACTACCTATGCTACAGATAGATTTTAATTCATTTGCAAAATTATCTATGGAGAAAGGTGATTTCTGTTCATATGATTGCTCATTAGACTTATAGAACGCAAGCATATCATCTATATATTTCCTAAGAGAAGTAGAAGCAACTTTAATATAACTTAAATACTCCTCAATTGAATCTCCAAGTATATCAGGAAACTCCATTTCAATCAATTGAATTAACGACGATATCTGGGCTAATGGCGACTTTAAATCGTGAGATACTAGTGCAGCAAATTTCTCAAGATTCTGATTACGCTCTTGTACTGCTTGTTGTAAACGTATTAATTCCTGATTTTTAACACGTTGTTCAAATAAATATACTACTTGCTTTGCAAGAACTTTAAGTGCTTCTTGTTGCTTTGTGTTGAGCTTTCTGGGTTTAGTATCAAAAACACATAAGGTCCCTAATTTATATCCTTCTGGATTCACTAGTGGTACTCCTGCGTAGAATATAGCATTTGCTTCAGTAACCAAAGGGTTATCATAAAAACGTGTGTCTTTCCGAGCGTCTTCGATAATCATAATGGGGCCTTCATAATTGATTGCATGACCACAAAAAGAGAGTTTTCTTGGAGACTCATTAAAGGGTACACCATTATGTGATTTAAGATAATTACGTTCTTTATCTAATAATGTAATGAGAGATATGGGTGTATTACATATACTAGATATTACTTTTGTGATCGTGTCATAAACATCTTCAGGCAATGTGTCTAATAGCTTGTATTTTTCTACTGCTCTTTGACGTTCCTTTTCATTATGAGGTAAGCTGGGAGAAATCAAAAGGTATTTTTCTAAAATTTAACAAGTATTATATTATAAATATCCAAAAGATTACCAAGAAATTGGTTTGAGACCTTGCTTATTTAACAAAACATTAGTTTTACTAAAATGTCCATTCCCAAACCAGTAGCCTCTATTGGCACTGAGCGGTGATGGATGTCCTGAAGTTAGCACATGATGTTTTGAAGTATCTATCTTTACTCCTTTTTTCTTAGCGTAGCCACCCCAAAGTAGAAAAATGATATTAGTGCGCTTTCGCGAAAGCGTTTCTATAACCGCATCCGTAAATTGCTCCCAACCTTTGCGCTGGTGGGAACCTGCTTGATGTGCACGAACGGTTAACGTTGCATTGAGAAGTAAAACACCTTGTGAAGCCCATCGCTCTAAATTTCCTGAATTAGGTACTGGCGTCCCTACATCTGTCTCTATTTCTTTAAAGATATTGATGAGTGACGGAGGGTGAGGTATACCATCTGCCACCGAAAAGCATAGGCCGTTTGCCTGTCCTGGACCGTGGTAAGGATCTTGCCCTAGGATAACTACCTTAACGTCTTCAAACGCACAATGGTCAAAGGCTGAGAAAATGGAATTTGCAGGTGGATAACAAGTATGTTCTAAATACTCTTTTTTTACAAAAGAGGTAAGGTCTTTAAAATATTCCTTTTCAAATTCCGCACCTAGTTCTTTCTTCCAGCTTTCGGCTATTTTAACGTCCATTTATTCGCTATTTTTGTAGTCAAAGCTATTAAGAAAAAGATTAATTATTCTCATTTTATAGAGGACAATTTCGCGCAAGCGAGACACCTATGATATCAATTCATAAAAAGACACTTCAAGATCTAGAGTTTAAAACCGTTTGTGAGCACCTTGCCGAACGTTGTAATACGGATCTAGGAAAGATCAAGGCACAGGACATTACTCCTTACACTTCAGAAAAAGAGGTGAATTTTGGGTTGCAACAAACCAATGAGTATGTCTCGTCAAAATTTCACGAGACAGTGATCCCTAATCACGGATATGATACCATAGATCGTGAGATTAAATTTCTTGGGATAGAAGATAGTATTCTTGATAAGGGAAGTTTTAAGAAACTATCCAGTATTTCTGACACTGTAAATACACACTTGCGCTTCTTTAAAAAATACCAAGAGCGCTACCCTACTTTGCACGCTACGGTCGCCACGACAGAATATACAAAGGAGATCATAGAAGCGATAGACAGAATTTTTGACAGGTATGGAGAGTTGCGAGATGACGCCTCAGTACAGTTACAGTCACTTAGACGTTCCATCAATCAAGTAAAAGGGAAGATTAATTCTAGTTTTTCTAGTGCTTTAGGGCAATATAGCGGTTATGGCTATCTGGATGAAATACGAGAGTCCGTAGTAGATAATGTGAGAGTTCTTGCCGTTACAGCGATGCACCGCCGTAAGGTAAAAGGCTCTATTATGGGCAGTTCTAAGACGGGAAGTATCGTATATGTGCAGCCAGAGGCCACGCTACAAGCTCAAAGAGAACTCAATAATCTTTTATATGAAGAAGATGAGGAGGTAAAGAGGTTGTTGAAAATGCTTACGGAGCAAATGCGGCCGTTTATTCTACTATTTTCTGAGTATCAAGAATTATTGAGCACGATAGATGTGATTGCCGCCAAAGCAAAGTATGCAGATGCACTGAATGGTGTACTTCCTACAATTACAAAAGAAAGAGAGATAACTCTTAAAGATGCGTATCACCCTTTGTTATTACTTACCAATAATGCTAAAAAGGAAAAGACATTCCCACAAGATATCCAGTTAGATCCAGAGAAACGTATTATCGTGATTTCTGGCCCTAATGCCGGTGGTAAGAGTATTACCCTTAAAACTGTTGGTCTATTACAGGTAATGTTGCAATGCGGTTTGCTTATTCCAGTACACGAGTATTCTAGAATGTGTCTATTTGATAAAATACTCTCAGATATAGGTGATAATCAGAGTATAGAAAATCACTTAAGTACCTACAGTTATAGGCTTAAGAATATGAACTATTTCTTAAAGAAATGTGATGAACGCACACTATTTTTAATTGATGAGTTCGGAACGGGATCAGATCCAGAATTGGGTGGCGCACTGGCAGAAACCTTTCTCGAGGTTTTTCACGAGCGAGGCAGTTATGGTATTATAACGACGCATTATGCTAATCTCAAGATGATGGCAAATGAGACTAAGGAAATCGTCAATGCTAATATGCTTTTTGATGCTCGTACGCTAGAGCCCCTATTCAAATTGCATCTAGGAGAGGCAGGAAGTTCTTTTACCTTTGAGGTGGCTCAAAAAAATGGCATCCCCTACTCGCTTATCAATCGTTCTAAGAAAAAGGTAGAACGCGGTAAAATACGGTTTGATAAGAGTATTGCAAACCTACAAAAAGAGCGCAGCAAACTCGCAAAAACCACCTCTAATCTTAAAGACAAAGAACAGAGAGCGTTAGAACAAGATAAAAAATTGCAGGAGATCAACGCAAAGGTACAAGCAAAACTAGAAAGCTATCAGGAGCTATATGATAGTAATCAACGTTTGATATACTTGGGCCAAAAAATAGATAGCGCCAGCGAGAAGTTTTACCACAGTAAAAAGAAACGCGAACTGTTGGCCGAACTCTTTAAGATCGTACAAGTAGAGAACAGTAAACGTAAAAAACTTTCTGCAAAACAAAATAAAGCTCAAAAAGCAGCCCAAAACAAAGTAAAACAAGAGGCCGAACAGAAAGTAGCTGTCATTAGAAAGAAAAAGAAAGAGGCCAAAAAGGTAGAAGAAGCAAAACCCGCAAAGCCAAGACCTGTTTTAAAAGTAGGTGATCGCGTGCGTATGTTCGATGGTAAAGCCGTAGGAAGCATTGATGCTATAGAAAAAGGAAAGGCTATTGTTAATTATGGGATGTTTACGACTAACGTTTCATTAGAACAACTAGATCTAGTCGAAGCAAAGAAAAAGTGATAGAAAAGACTCAAAATATCATCCTTTTTGACGGTGTTTGCAACCTGTGTAATAACGCCATTACCTTTGTGATCAAAAGAGATCGCAACGATTTGTTTATGTATGCCCCACTGCAGTCTGCAACGGGTGAGCGATTAACAATACAGCACAATATAGATACTTCTCAAGTAGATTCTATCATCCTCATACGAGATGATAAAGCTTATGCAAAGAGTACGGCTGCTCTTAAAATAGCTCAAAAACTATCAGGACTCTGGCCGTTACTATCGGTATTTTTAATTCTTCCTGCATTCCTTAGAAATTGGGTGTACGATTACATTGCTAAAAATCGCTATAAGTGGTTCGGCAAGAAAGATGCCTGTATGATTCCTACTCCTGAGTTAAAGGCAAAATTTTTGGATTAGAACAGTCCTTTTTCTTTTTATGCTTGTGCGAAAGCGCAATTGAATATACATAACATATTGATTTACAAATATTTAAAAGTTTGGCACGCTCATTGGTTTATAACAACCACAAGCGTACGCCGAAAGACGGTAACGTAAGAACCCTAACACTTTTAAGTATGAAAAAGTTAGCAATATTAGTAGTATTATTTCTAGGAGGAATTACTGCACAGGCAAACGTGACGAATCTCGATCACAGTAAAAAAAGAGGGATACGTTACATAAATGCACAACCTATAACATTTGTTCAAAAAGGAATTACTTTTTATGTCTATCCTAATGGTGAATTCGATTTTACAAGAACACAGTACCGTAGTCGTAGAGGGTTTATAACAAATGCGCCAGGACAGACCTATGGATTTTCCTTTCCAGACCGTAATAGAGGTATTATAGCCTACGACAGATGGGGCAATATTTCTAAAATAGGGCGTAATTATATAAGTTACAATAGACGAGGACAGGTGAATCAAATAGGTAATGTAAACCTACGATATCGCAATGGAAGGCTCGTAAGAGTAGGTAATATGCACGTGATTTACAACCATCGCGGAAGATCCTATAAACTTCATGGTGATGTATATACAAATAACAGACGTGTAGTTTCTAGAAATAGAACTATAGAAAGATCACGTTAAGGAAAATAAATTTTTTGGTTGGTTAGTTGGGAACCTCGTATAGCCTCTTGCTATGCGGGGTTTCCCCTTTTTAAGACCTTTTGTATAGCTTGTGTAATATCTTCTGACACATTGAGCTTATAAACTACCAACACATATAGAACACTCAAAATAATTGATTTAACAACAATTGATAAGAGTGTATGTATGCCAAAATCCCAAAAATAAAACCCAAGAAAAAACACGAAAATTACACTAACAGTAACTGCGGTATGTACTGTAAAGGGTTGCATATTAAATTTATTTTTAACAATCATAAGCTTTACAATAGCATAAGATACCGACGCTATAAGTGTAGCTGTCGCGGCGCCATAGATTCCATAACGCGGGATTAGAAGCATATTAAGAACAATAGCGACCAGCACTAATAAAATACCTACAAATAGTACAATCCTATAATAATCACTATTAAAAACAATGGCATTATTTACTCCCAACATATTATCAAACAATTTAGCAGTACTTATAAGCAATACCACATATAAGCCTACTGCATAATTAGGATTAAGTATCTCATACAAACTCTGAATATTACAAGAGATTAATAGGAACAATAACCCAGATACAACAAGAAGGCTTATAGAACTTTTTTTATACAGCACTCTCATCTCTTCCTTCCTATTTTCATTAAGCATAGCAGCTACCATAGGATAGGTTATTTGATGCATTGCACGTAAAGGAACAGATATTACCGTTGCGATATATATAGCCACACCATAATATGCGACATTGTCAATCTCTTTGTAGAGCCCAAGCATTACTTTGTCTAAATCCAATAGCATGGTTGCCACAGAACCTGCAATAATAATTAGAAAAGTATATTTTAGTACTTCAATTGCGTTATGAGGGGACTTTAGCAAAAGCTTAATTTCTGGCATTTTTAAATAATATGCATACCCTTTCATAATCACCATTCTAAGTATGTAAACAGCAACCAGACAATTTATAAAAAAGGAAACTTGAATACAATTGAGCGCTAATAAAATAAGCAAAAGAAGTATTGCTAGTCTATGAAAGACTTCTTTCATAAAATTACCAAAAACACTTTTTAAATGTACTTTAGACCAAGCATAGAACACCTCAAAATAGGCAGCACTAACGGCTATGATATATATATGCCAAACATAACCAGATACGATCTCATTTTTAGACGATAAAAATCCCGCAATTTCTGCATAAAAAAAATAGCAGATAACCGCTACAGGAATTGCAACAAGCATAGGTAACCACAATATCCAAGATAGAAATCTAGATTGCAGCTCTTTATCATAACTAGAGAAGAATTTTATAATACTATTGGGCACCCCAAAGGCCATAAATGGCATGACAATCATAGCCGTAGAAACAATAAAGCCTACAAGACCATAATAGGTCTCAGACATAAAGTTTACATATAAATACAGCGTATTAAGAGCCCCAATAGCAAACCCTAAATAGGTTGTAATAAGGTTCTTAATAGACTGTTTAGCTACAATTCCCATAGTTATCTCAAGATAAGATCAGAAAGTTGTTTTGTAAGTGCTTTTCTGTGATATTTTGAAATATCTCCCGTAGTAAGTCGTTCTTGACCTTTTTGAAATAGGTCAAAATGCGCAAGAATAGCATTTTTTATAGTCTTTTCATCTTGATACGTATGGTAGCTCCCTGCTTCCGTTTCTTCTAGAATATTTTTAATATCACTGTTTTGGGGGCCAATAGCTATAATAGGCCTCCTTGCTGCTAGATATTCAAACACCTTACCTGGGATAATACTTTGTGTCTCGTGTGAATCAATTTCTATAAGTAAGAGAATGTTAGATGATCTTTGTAATATAATGGCATCTTTGTGAGAGATATATCCTTTTAATTCTAGATATGAATCTAGTCCATATTCCTTAATGCTTTTAATGACTTCCTCACTTATTTTCCCTGCAAGCACGAGTTTAAATGAATCTTTAAAATCAGAATTTTCACTAATAATTATTGAAAGTGTTTTCCATAAAATTTTAGGATTACGATCCGATAATAAAGAGCCTATATGTCCTATTGTAAAGTTATCATTTAATATTGAATTAGCGTTTATCTCAATATCATAACCATTAGTAATCACCTCAATAGGTGTATTACATAGCTGATGAAAATCTTCTTTAGTCTTTGGGCTTGTCACCAAAATTTGATTTGCGCTTTCTAAAACCTCGCGCTCCATTTTTTTGTGGGTTTCTTGGGTTTTTAAAGTCATACGAAGCTTGTCATGATATCCTATGGTAGTCCAGGGGTCTCTAAAATCTGCGGTCCATCGTAAGTTTGTATTTTCATTTTTCAACCCTAAGCCTATCAAATGCATACTATGTGGCGGTCCAGATGTTATCACTGTATCGATAGACGCCGTTTTTATATATTGTGATAAAAATGTTATGGAAGGCTTTACCCAACCCACTCTCGCATCGGGTATAAAAAAATTACCTCGAATATAAAGCAACACCTTTTGGATAAAGGACTGCTTCTTTTGTGATGGCAAAATACCTGCGCTAATATCTTTGGTTTGCTTTCGCGAAAGCATACTAGCAACCCTGTACGGCTCATTTATTGGGCGCTTAATAATTGTTACCCCTTTAGGAATCTCCTGTGAAATATGTTCATCTACTATGGGATACAAAGGATTTTCCGGCACATAAACAATAGGTTCTATACCAAATTCGGGCAAATACTTTACAAATTTAAGCCAGCGCTGTACACCAGGTCCTCCTGCGGGAGGCCAGTAATAACAGACGATAAGTACCTTTTTAGGCTTGCTCATTTTTTTTACGCTCCTTGTAAGAATACCATAATCCCCCTACTATCAACAACGTGAGCAGTATACTCGTAGCTAGCGTGATCGCACTTCCGGTTTTTACTACAGTAGGTTCAAATTTAAAAGTAATCTTGTGTGCTCCTTCTGGAAGGATCATACCACGCAACATATAATTTACTCTAAAATGTGGTGTCAAAACATCGTCTATATACGCATTCCAACCTTTATCAAAATAAGCTTCACTAAAAACCGTAAACCTTGATGTGGTACTAGAAAAGTTATATTCTAAAAAATTAGGTTGCTCCTTAACTAGCCTGATCGTTGCTGTAGAATCAGCAGGAAATTCCTTAGAATTGATGAGGTTATTAAAATCATTATGAACGATCGCTTCATTTTTATAATCTAGTCCATCTAGACTTAATAACTCGGCATTTGCATCAGGTACAAAAGTTATCTTTTTAGGAAACCAGGCATTTCCTAACGCTCCAGGATTGCGCTGGGCATAGTCGCCACTTTCACCACCTCTAATCAAGTATCTTACATTAAGCATATTGAGAGGACCAATCTTTCCTTTATAAAGATAGAAATCTGCAATATCCTGAATACGCTTAGGAACAGCACCATGATATCCCCCTATACTTTTATGGAAATAGCTAGATCTAGCCGAAGAAATTCCTGTACGCTCCTCGTACACTCTAAAACGGCCGTTATCTGCAAGTATTTGCTTATCTGCCTGTGTAATTCTTGAGTCAAAGGGTTTATCCATTACTCTAGCAGGAACAAAGTTGTCATTATTCACATAATTTCGATCAATATGGATAAGATCTCCTGATATCAGTAAGGCAATTACAATAAGTACTGCAGGTTCTTTAATCTTTTTCTTAACAAAGAGATATAGTAATAACGCTGTCATGCTTACTAACACAATGTTTTTAATAACATCTGTATTATATAGACTCCGTCTATCATCTTTCATCGCGCTTACAAAATCAAGCCCTAATTGCTCCATAAACAGTTGATCATTTACACCAGTAAAATCAAACATTCCAGAACCTAATAATAAAAGCACAAGGATTCCCAAGGATATTCCAGAGGCCCAGTATAATGCCTTGAGTCGTATCTCATCTCTATTAAATGATTGCATAAATGTATAGAGACCAACAATAGCAAGTGCTGGAACACATAATTCTGTAATCACTTGTATGGAGGTAATCGCCCTAAATTTATCGTAAAGCGGGACATAATCTATCCAAAAATCTGTAAACCAAGATAGATTTTTGCCATAACTCAATAGTAAAGTTAAGATACCGCCACCTACAAGCCACCATTTTAATCTTCCTTTTACTATAAATAATGCGAGAACAAAAAGAAAGACCACTACCGCTCCCAGATAAGCAGGTCCGGAAACACCAGGTTGATCACCCCAATAATACAACCCAAACTGATCGTAAATCTCTTCTCGTTGGGTTATGGGCACTTGGTTTTCCTTTAAAAACTTTGCAATCTCACTATCCTTATCATAAGGCTCAGAGTTTGATCCGCCAAAAATACGGGCAACATATAGGTTAAGGGTTTCTACTTTTCCATAACTCCACATATTGATGTAGGACTTATCTAAACCACTCGTATTTTCTTTAGGCGCTCCTTCTGGAGTAATCGTAATTTCTGAAGTGCTACGTGTACTAAAATCTGCGTACTCTTTTGTAGCTAGTAAATTTGTTGCGTTAAGACCTATTGCTACAAAGACAGCACCCAAAAGGATTACTACACTTTTAAAGAAATGTGGCAGGAGTTTTTTTCTAAAAGCATCTATAAGATACGCAACACCCAAAACCACTACTAGCAACAATAGATAATACGTCATTTGGTAATGATTTGCTACTATCTCTAAAGCAAGGGCAACAGCAGTAAGCACAAAACCCCAAAGATAAAAACGTCTAAACACCAGTATAATGCCTGACAAAACTAATGGCATATAGGCAATAGCGTGGGCCTTTGCATTGTGCCCCACTCCTAGTATAACAATTAGATATGTACTGAAACCAAAGGCCAACGCACCAATACCAGCATATTTCCAGTTAATTTTTAAGGTGAGTAAGAAAATGTAAAAACCTGTAAAATAGAGAAAAAGATAATCTGCAGGTCTAGGTAAAAATCGTATAGCTAGGTCTAATTTCTTAATATAATTATGAGGATACTTTGCACCTAACTGATAGGTAGGCATCCCACCATAAGCACTATCTGTCCAATAAGGTTCTTCTCCTGTTGCTTCTCGAAAATCGATTTGCTCTTTTGCCATACCCATATATTGCACAATATCACTTTGGTATAATTTTTTACCCGAGAGAACTGGACTAAAATATAAGAGAGAGACAATAGTAAACCCTACTAAAACAAGAATGTGGGGTAAAAACTTACGTGCAGAGAATGCCATAAAATAATATTAGTTGATACTCACAAAATAACGGAAAAAAGACGAGGTATTATACTATAAGCTATATGAAGGTGTTGTATATACGCTTTCGCGAAAGCGTAATTTTTTGTTACCATTACTCTACCTCCTCAAAATCAATATACTCCCCTACTATTTTTGAAGACTTTTTAGTAACACTTGGCTCCTCTGATTGACCACTTCTCCCTGCTTGCTCAGTAAATCCTTTAAATGCTTGTTGCACTTTTTGTTCTGCCTTTTTAGTAATAAAGCGTACTAAGTAAGGCGTAACTAATTTGATTAAAAAACGCAGTGCAAAATATACCAATAAGATGATAGCGAGCGTTTTTAAAAAAGAAATCATATTAAATTATCATAATTGAAGAGTAAAATTAGTCATAACTAATTAAATCATATAATAACGTAAGCTTAAAAAAATGATAAATTCTCCTATATTTGATGCTCACCTCTTACCTATGTATCAAACCAAACATATTCTTTTTATAATACTGTTGTTGAGTACCTCAATTTGCGGCTTTTCGCAATATACCGAGACTATAAATTCTAATAGACCGGGTGCTTCTCAAGGTGCATTTTCTGTAGGACGGCAAGTAATACAAGTAGAAACTGGTGTAGATTTTGGGAATGACACACACAGTCTTCTTAATACAGATACAGATATATTTGGGCTTAACTTAGGGCTTAGATATGGTTTACTTTGGGAAACATTAGAAATAAATGGAAACTTGCGCTACCAGCGTAATAACGTAAGTTTTACCACTGGTAATGCGCAAACAGATCCTTTACGTGGTCTGGAAAATGCGCAACTAGGAGTAAAGTATCTCGTGTATGATCCATATAAGTATGCGACAGATGATGTGAATTTATATTCGTACCACGCAAACCATAAATTTAAATGGAAAACCCTCATACCAGCAGTTTCTGTATATGCTAGTGCGGTTTTTGATTTTACTACAAACCCTTTTTTACCTATTATAGAGGATGGAATAAGTCCTAATATAGCGCTAATTACACAGCACAATTGGGGACGATGGGTTTTGGTAAATAATATCATTGCAGATAGGATTTCGACAGATTTCCCCTCATACATTTGGATAACTACTCTAACCCATTCAATTAATACTAAGGTTTCAGGATTTGCAGAGTTTCAGCTTATTGATGGGGACCTTTATGCAGATTACCTTGCAAGACTAGGAGGCGCATATCTCATTTCAAAAGATTTTCAGGTAGACCTAAGCGGTCTTATAAACTTTAAGGATACGCCATCCAGATGGAATTTAGGTATAGGCCTCTCTTACAGATTAGATTTACACGACAAAGATCAAGAACTTGAGATCAAAGAGTCTACAAAGGGATCAGCAAAACGACAATCTGATAAGATTAATAAGAAAAATAGAAAACGCAAAGATGCCGTAGATCCTGATGGAACGGATGGTGGAGCAAATTAAAAGATTTATATTGCTTAGATGATTACCCTAAAAGAAATGAAGACCAAAACGGAACTTAAAAAATTTATTAAGTTTCCTTTTACATTGTATAAGAATGAACCTAATTGGGTTCCTCCCATCATGCAGGATGAATTAGACAGTATGGATGCTCAAAAAAATCCTGTGTTTAAAAATGCAACAGCACAATTCTTTATAGCATATAAAAATAATAAGGCCGTCGGTAGAATATGCGCTATTATTAATGATATCGAAATAAATGAGCAAGGGAAACCTAAAATGCGTTTTGGCTGGTTTGACACAATAGATGACATAGAAGTCACCAAATCACTGATCAATAAGGTGGCAGAAATAGGAAAGGCTCGTAAACTAGAATATATGGAAGGCCCAGTAGGTTTTTCTAATATGGAAAAAGCCGGGATTCTTATAGAAGGCTTCGAACACCTAAATACAATGATCACGTGGTATAACTTTCCGTACTATAAAGAACATTTTGAGAAATTAGGTTTTGAAAAAGCTTCAGAATGGGTTGAGTATCAAATCAAAATAGATGATGCAGAAAATCAGAATCCCAAAGTCAAGAAATTTGCAGATATAATTGCTAAAAGATACAATCTTACTCCCTTACAATTTAAAACAGCAGATGACATAAGACCTTATGTTGATGAAATGTTTGGCTTGCTTAACAAAACCTATGACAAGCTAGAAACTTTTGTTCCTATACAACAATACCAAATCGATCATTACAAAGAGACTTATCTAAAATTTATTCATCCAGATTTTATAAAGTGTGTAAAAGATCAATCTGGTGCCATTGTTGCCTTTGCAATCACGATGCCATCTTTCTCTAAGGCACTTAAAAAGGCAAATGGCTCTTTGTTCCCTATAGGTTTTTACCACTTATTAAAAGCCAAAAAGAAAAATCACAGAGCCTCTTTTTACCTAATAGGAATTGACCCAGAATATCAAAATAAAGGTGTGACAGCTATTATTTTCCAGATGATGCAAGAACTCTTTAACAAACGCGGGATTACAGATGTAGAAACAAATCCAGAACTGGAAGATAACAAGGCAATACAACAACTTTGGAAAAATTATGAACATGAGCTTCATAAACGTAGACGTACTTATCGAAAAGCTTTCTAATAGCGATTATACAGAGGTTACTCTATATCAATAATTTATTGCCGTACTCCGGATAAATAATTGTTTGAAAATACAAGGATTGCACAGACGGATCAAGGGTGAAAGAATGCCTATTATTTTATTCCACAATTTTATCAATAGAGACCCATCATATAATAAGAATTTTTAAAAAGACACCCTGTTTGAGAACAGATATAGAGCTAGTAGGCTAAAGGAGTACATAACACTAGGTATTGGAATTTGCTTTTACAAAACCCGTAATGATTAAGGCACTATTTTTGAAGAACACTTCGTACTTTTATTTATTGATATGAGACACCTTATCCTTTTAACTTTATTTGTAACGACATTATGTTCTGCACAAAGCACTTTTTATAATTTTCAAGGAGATTTATATGAAGAAGATAGCTTTCGCGAAAAGCTAAAAAGTATTGAACAAATATATAGTGAGACAAGTAATTTTAAGTATACTACTGCAAATTACAAAGTCCGTTCAACCGAAATACGACAGGATTCTATAATCCAAAATGTAGAGGTCGTATTATCGCAATCTAACTCCTCACCTCTTGATATAAATACCGGTCTTCAAAAACATCTTAATAAAAATTTACCAAATTTTGAGCTGCAAACATTATCCAATAAAATCAAGACTAATGAAGATTATAAAGACAAAGTAACCTTTATAAATTTATGGTTTATTTCTTGCGGCCCTTGTATCACAGAGATGCCCTATCTCAATTATTTAAAAGACATCTATGCAGACCGTGTACATTTTGTAGCGATAACATTTGACAACAAAGCAACTGTAGAGCGATTTTTAGATCGTAAAAAATTTAAATTTGAACATTTGATAGATGCTGGACAGTATCTTTCTAAAGATCTTGAGAATAATGCTTTCCCTAAACTTATACTCCTAGACAAGCAAGGAAATGTTCGTTTTGTAGAAAATGGAGTTCAACTAGCAGGAAATAGCCCCTCACAACCGCAAGCCGCTGTACAACCTTTGCAAGAGCAAATAGATTATCTTCTAGCTGAATAATTTTATGGCGACTCCTGACCCTTTATTTGAATATTCTAAAAGAGAAGAAATTTTCAATATCTATACACATGGTTTAGGTTTTGTAGGAAGTGTACTCTCTCTATTCCTTTTTATCTTAAAAAAACCTAGTGTTTCATCCACATATTTCTGGAGTACGATCGTTTTTGGAGTAAGCATGTGTGCGCTCTATCTGGCTTCTACCATTTATCATAAATCTGCTAATCCTAGAAAGAGAGCTCGTCTCAAGATTTTTGATCATGCAGCCATTTATGTTCTTATTGCAGGTACGTATACTCCGTTTACCCTCGTTACTTTACCAGATTCTATAGGAATACCGCTTTTTATTACTGCTTGGAGCCTTGCGGTAGTAGGTATCATTTTAAAGCTATTTTTTACGGGACGTTTTGACATCGTTTCGACCATATTGTATGTTGCAATGGGCTGGCTCATTGTCTTTGCCTATAATCCTTTGTTAGAAGCACTTGCCCCAGAAGGTGTCCAATGGCTTTTTGCGGGTGGTGTTTCATATACTATAGGCGCCGTTTTATATAGTATCAAACGTATACCATACAACCACGCCATCTTTCACGTATTTGTGCTCGCCGGAACTTTTTGCCATTTCTGGTCCGTTTATTTTTATGTCTAGGTCTAAAATTAACATATTCGTGGGCTCTTAATCTTGGGGCTTGGACATAAAAAGTAGTATTTTTAGAAACCCTTATTAAGTTAAAGGACTCAATTAACAAACCAAAAAGCCAACCCTATGTATAAACTATACATAACTACCCTATTAATAAGTATCACATCTATAATTTTCGCACAAAGCGGTGATGTAGATATGTCATATTACTTACCACAAGATGTTTCTTACAACGCTTCTATACCTACACCAGAAAGTGTTTTAGGCTATGTCCCAGGAGAATGGCACGTAAGTCACGACAAGTTATCTGAGTACATGCGTACACTAGCCGCTGCAAGTGACAGAATTACCATAGAAAATAGAGGGAAAACATTTGAGGGGCGTCCTATATTGTTACTAACAATTACATCACCTGAAAACCATGGACGTATAGACGCCATTAGAAAGAACCATCTCAAATTAGTAGATGGTGGTGCAAGTAGTACAGAACAAATGCCTATTGTTGTTTATCAAGGTATGTCTATACACGGAAATGAGCCTAGCGGTGCAAATGCAGGACTCGTAGCTGCCTATTACCTAGCAGCTGCACAAGGAAGTCAGATAAATGATCTTTTAAATAACACTGTTATTTTATTTGACCCATCCTTTAATCCAGATGGCTTGCAGCGTTTTGCTTACTGGGCCAATACTAATAAAAGTATCAATATCAACCCAGATCCACAAGACCGTGAATACGACGAGGTATGGCCTAGAGGTAGAACTAATCATTACTGGTTTGACATGAATAGAGATTGGCTCCCTGTGCAATTGCCAGAATCAAGAGCTCGCATAGAAACATTTCATAAGTGGTACCCGAACATTCTAACAGATCATCACGAGATGGGTAGCAACGCTTCTTTTTTCTTTCAACCAGGCATCCAGTCTCGCACACACCCTCTAACACCAAAACTTAATCAAGAACTCACAAAACAAATAGGAAACTACCACGCAAAAGCATTAGATAAAATAGGAAGCTTTTACTATACCGAAGAGAGTTTTGATGATTTTTATTATGGTAAAGGTTCGACTTTTCCAGATATAAACGGTGGCATCGGGATCCTATTTGAACAAGGGTCTTCAAGGGGACACGCCCAAGAAACAGATAACGGACTTTTGGAATTTCCATTTACAATACGTAATCAATTTACGGCAATTCTCTCTACGCTGGAAGCAGCTCAGGGAATGCGCACACAACTATTAAATTACCAAAAGGATTTCTTTACGCAAGCTCGCTCAGAAGGAAAAGGCGGAGCTTATGCATTTGGAAATACCAAAGATGCGGCACATCATTTCATCTAGCAGAAGTGCTTAAACGTCATAAAATAGTTATACACTCTGTAGAGAAAAGCTTTCGCGAAAGCGGTAAAGAATTCAAAAAAGGATATAGTTATATTGTTCCCAAAAATCAGCGACAGTCTAGGCTTGTGAAAGCGATGTTTGAAAAACGTACCACTTTTACAGATAGTTTGTTTTATGATATTTCTGCCTGGTCATTCCCATTGTCTTTTGGGGTAGATTTTACCGAAAATGCGTCCTTATCGAATGCGGGACCCGCTATTTCAGAACTCAAAAAACGAACTCCTAATGCCGTACAAACAAGTACATACGCCTATTTAATGGAATGGCACGAGTACTACTCCCCTAAAGCGCTTAACAAAATACTAAATGAAGGATTGAGAGCAAAAGTGGGTATGCAACAATTCTCCCTAGAAGGAAAGAGCTATGACTATGGTACAATATTAATACCCGTTCAAAATCAAAAGATGGATGCTAATGATCTGGCGGACTTCTTATCATCTGTTTCTAAAGACACAGCGATAGATATCACTGCGGTTTCTACAGGTCTTACTGAGGGTATAGATTTAGGAAGTAACCAGTTTAGAGCTTTAGAACCAGCGCGAGTTGCACTTATAGTTGGTCAAGGAACAAACTCTTATGATGCGGGTGAAATGTGGCATTTGTTTGACACGAGATATGATATGAAAATCACCAAGCTAGATGTTAAAAATTTGAGCAGAGCAGATTTGACGCGTTATACAGATATTATAGTGCCTCATAATTTTAGAGCAATTACGAAAAGTAATACAGATAAACTTAAAACCTGGGTACGGAATGGCGGGACTCTAATAGGTTATCGCAATGCAGCAAATTGGATGGAAAGCAACAAGCTTTTAGATATTGAGTTTGAAACGACAAAAAACCCTGCAAAGAATATAACTTTTGAACAACGTAGGGATTTTAATGGTGCGCAAGTAATTGGAGGTGCCATTTTTGAAGCGAAGCAAGATCGATCACATCCTGTAAACTTCGGATATACTGATGATAAACTATCTCTTTTTAGAAATACTACCATATTTGTTAAGCCAGATTCTACGAGCTATAAGAACCCCATTCAATACACAAAAAACCCTCTTGAAGCGGGCTATATTTCTAAAATAAACTTGGAAGCAATTGGAGAAACAAGACCTTTTGTGCATCAAAACTCTGGTCGCGGTGAGGTAATTTTATTTACAGATAATACTAACTTTAGAGCCTTCTGGTATGGAACTAATAAGTTACTTATGAATGCTATTTTCTTTGGCGGAGAGATGTAAAACGTTTAGAAATACGAGTCGCGATTAATCTAGAGTAACTTAGGGTTCAATCTAAACATGTGGTAGTATTTGAGATCAACAAGAAAAGTTAAGCTTTTACAAGCTCCCCTTCGGATATGGCTTGTGGCAGCAATACTTTTAGGTACTTATGACTCTTAAAAAAACGTTTTCCTGAAGCCAGTTTTATTGTGGCAACAGTTTCTCCCTTATTATTCTTTTTTATTTTTGAGAGCACCACCTTTTTACCTGCAAAAGATTTATAATCTCTAATGCCCCCTCTTTTAACAATAAAATTATCTTTAGGTACTTTTATATAAAGATAATTATCATTGATAGTTTCTGCTATTAAGTAGATATCTCCTTCTTTGGCAACCGGCATATCCGTCTGTGCATTCAAACTTGTAATGGATACGACTAGAACTAGGGCTATTTTAAAAATTAGTTTCATATTAAGTGGTATTATGTATAATTCGTAAGGACATTTAAAAATACTAAGAAATCTACAATAATTAAAGCTTCTCTACTATTCTTAAAGGCAATACTAAACCCTAGTTTATCTTAAAATAGCGTTAAAATAAGCGTAACTGGTGGGACAAACTTCTCTGTAAGTGTTTTGTAATAAACAAATCCTACTATTATGAAAAAGCTACTGATTTTACTGATTGCACCTATTTTAATGGCAACACAATGTGAAGACGACAATGATCCATTAGTTTCAACTGAGTATTACATTCAAAATGATTCTAGCATTGATCTTACGTACCTCACTGAAAGTGCTACAGAATTTGTGATTGAAAGCAATTCTAGTCAATTTATTGCTATGAGCACAAATGAATCTTTCAGCATTGCCCCTTCTGAAAATACAGCCTTTGATACTGTGGTACTCTACAAACCAGATGCAAGCGGAAACTTAATAACTGCCTATGAGCAGGATCCAATAAACGATGCAAATTGGGAGTTTGCTACCGTCTCTGGATTTGAGTATACCTATACAGTAATCATTACAGATCAATTATTAGATTGATCACCTTCTACAAATTCTATGATTTAAGTAGTTTTTTCCAGCGCTTTTTCCGATAAAATTTCTGTTGATAGTTCTTGGTGTATTTAAAGATAGCCTTGAAGATAGTATCTTTATCTTCTCCACTCTCTTGTGCATATCCTTTTGCCATATAACGTATATGGTCTTCAACTTTAGATAGACGCTCAAAGTTTTTCATCCGAGCTTTAAAGCTCATTGTGCAAAATTTCATTCGGTTGAGGTCTACTAGGTAAAAGCGGGGTTTTCCTTCATTTAAAGTGATTAATGTATTTCCTACAGAATGATCTAGAAAGTGAATCCCTTTCGCGTGAAGCGCATATGTAAATTTACCAAAAGCTTCTAGAAGCTCTTTGTTTCCAGCATAAGCACTATCTCTTACTAGCTCGCGATAGGTCAAATCATAGTCTAGATGTTCACTCACGTAAAAACTTTTACCAAGGCCTAAAAAGGTATACTCTTCAAAATAAGCGATAGGTTGTGGTGTTCCAATTCCGTTTTTCAGCAATTTATGTGCATATTCAAAGGAACGTTGTGCCTTAGAGGTTCTTACATAGCGATAAATGATACTATTGAAAAAATGTGGCTTCTTAAAGGACTTGACATTAATCGTGCGCTCTTCTAGATCGAATAATTTTAAAGAGTTACGATTTCGTTCATCAAATTTTCTTCCGAGAGTGGTATACTCTTGGATAAATCTTTTTATGGCCCTTTTATCGCCCTTATATGTGCTAGAAAAGATAGCTTTCACAATGCAAAACTAAGGTATATTACATAATGACCCATCACAGCAAATAACTATATTTGTGACAATGAGTAAAAAATCGACTCTTTTTCTAGAAAGTCACCACTTACAAAATCCATTTTTTGGGTTTGGTCAGTTTAATTACCACTTACTTAAAGCGTTAAAAGAACAAGACGTTTCGGGTTTGAATATTACATTAAATACCGCTAACCCCGAAAAGTGGAGGAACGAATTTGGTGCTGCTTATGTGTACAAGAAATACAGGCCGCTCTCTAGATACCCTCTTGTTCGTACGCGCAAAAAGTATGATATATGGCACTCTTTGAACCAAAACACAAAAATAGAGCCCTATCACGATATTCCTTACGTGCTTACCGTGCATAATATTACCTACATAAAGAATACAAAAAATTATATGGAAGAGGACGTACACCAGCGTTTTCAAAAAAAACTAAGCAGAAGTAGCGCCATTACCTATATTTCTGAGTATGCGAAGAAGTCTACTCACGATTTTTTTGATATTCCTAAGGTGCCAGAGTATGTTATCTATAACGGTAATCCTATTTCTGATATAACAATATCTAGTAATTACTCTCCCAGTGTAGCTGTTAATGAACCCTTTCTATTTAGTATCGGAGAGTTTACGGCTCGCAAAAATTTTAAGAGTCTTATACGCATGCTAGAGTTAATACCTAAAATGCATCTAGTAATTGCTGGTAAGAATACTACAAAAGAAGCTCAAGAAATCAAGGACCTAATTACAAACAAAGGCCTATCGAATAGAATAGTGCTTCCAGGAAAAATCTCAGAAGAAGATAAACAATGGTATTATCAAAACTGTGAAGCATTTGTATTTCCTTCACTACGCGAAGGTTTTGGACTTCCTATAATTGAGGCTATGCGTTTTGGAAAACCAGTATTTACATCTAATAACACTTCATTACCAGAAATAGGTGGTGATATCGCCAGGTATTGGGACCATTATGACCCAAAGTACATGGCTCATGCTTTATTAGAAGGCCTAAAAGGTATACAAATCAATAAGAAAGAATATCAGGCCAAAGCGATAAAAAGAGCAAATTCCTTTAATTGGGATATTGCAGCAAAGCAATACTTAGAGGTATACAATAATCTTTTAAATAGATCTTATGAGTACTAATAAAATCCAGCGCACGATTACGAGAAAACTCATGAAGTATAGATTTAAGAGTGATCTCAAAAAGAATACACAATACAATAATGGTGTTGTTAATATACACAGACTAGACACTAAAAATATAGGTGACTATTATTGTGCACCGCATCACTATTTCCCAGAGTTAAAGGGCACTGGTCTCGATATTTTTGATTATAAACGTACCGAAAAAGAAGTGCGCAACCAGTTTATAGATAAAATTTCTAATAATGCTCTAATTATAGGCGGTGGCGGACTTCTCAATAGAAATGGTTTTAAACTACAAATGGACGCTTTTGAGGCTATTGCTAAGCGAGGCAAGAAAGTCGTACTTTGGGGTGTGGGACATAATTCTAAATCTCCCAACACCTATGGAAACGTAAGCGATTACAATGTTGACATATCAAAATTTGGTCTCGTAGGAACACGAGATTATACTATGCCCGGAGCATATGTACCCTGTGTAAGCTGTATGCACTCACTTTTTGATAATGACTATGAAGAAACACAAGAAATAGGAGTTATTTTTCATAAAGACACTGTAAAAAAACCAGAAGTTGTTAATCTCTTTAAGGACTACCCTACAACCTCCAACACAACAGATCTTAAAGAAATTATAGATTTTATAGGAGCATCTCAAAAGATCGTGACGGATAGCTACCATGCGATGTATTGGTCTATGCTTATGGGTAAAAAAGTGGTTGTCATTCCTAACTCCTCAAAATTTTATGATTTTAAGCATAAGCCAGTGATAAGTAGTTTTGAGAATGCTGTGGGCGCTTTCGCGAAAGCAGAAACTTTCCCCACTCTTCTTGCCGAATGTAGATCTATCAATCGTAAATTTGCAGACAAAGCATTTGACTATTTAAATCTTTAAGATGAGAGAAGAACATGAAGCAGTACTGGCTGTCTTAAAACGCGGTGGCCTCATACTATACCCCACAGATACCGTATGGAGTATTGGATGTGACTCTACGCATCCTGGAGCTATAGAACGTTTGTGCAAATTAAAAAAACAAACAGAAAGTGAAGGTCTTATTTGTTTAGTAAGTGATTTTAGAATGTTACAGCAGTATGTAGAAGAAATTCCAGAAGTAGCCTACGATATCTTAAAATATGCGGCCCGCCCTACTACGATCATTTATGACGAACCTATACGAGTTGCAGAAAATCTGATAGCAAAAGATAACACACTTGCTATGAGAGTGTGTCGCAATACTTTTTGTAATATTTTATTAAAAAAATTTAAAAGGCCTATTGTCTCTACAAGTGCAAACATAAATGGAAGCCCCACACCGCAAAGTTTTAAAGACATTGATAAAGCCATTATAGAAGGTGTAGACTATGTTGTAAACTTAGATCGAGACAAAAAATCTTCTAAACCTAGCGCTATCATTAAACTGACCAATAGCGGAAAAGTGACTGTTATACGAGAGTAATGCCCAATTATAAGAACGCCCTATCCTTATCCATTTTTAAAACCATCACCAAAGCATCTGAAGCATTGGGCCTAGAAACCTATGTCATAGGAGGATTTGTGAGAGACTATATCTTAAGACGTGGAGACGCAAAAGATGTAGACATCGTAACCGTAGGAAGTGGCATAGAACTAGCTCATAAAGTTGCATCTCTATTACCTAATCATCCCAAAGTGCAAGTATTTAAGACCTACGGTACAGCGATGCTCAAGTCTGGAACTATAGAGGTCGAGTTTGTGGGTGCTCGTAAAGAGTCATATACAGAAGATAGCCGTAACCCCCAGGTAGAAAATGGCACGCTCCAAGACGATCAAAATAGACGAGATTTTACCATTAATGCGCTTGCATTATCCCTTAACGATGCCACCTTTGGAGAGTTGTTAGACCCTTTTGGGGGTATTGCAGATTTGGATACTAAAGTTATTAGAACCCCACTTGATCCAGATATAACCTACAGCGATGATCCGCTACGAATGCTGCGTGCGATACGGTTTGCAACACAGTTAGACTTTAAAATCGAAGTAGCATCTTTTAAGGCGCTTTCGCGAAATGCACACCGCATAAAGATTATAACCAATGAACGTATTGTAGAAGAGCTCCATAAAATAATGATGAGTCCTGTACCTTCTAAGGGGTTTTTACTTTTAGAGAAAACAGGGCTTCTCCCCTATTTCCTTCCAGAACTTACCGCATTGAAAGGTATTGACGAAAAAGAAGGGCAAACACACAAAGATAATTTTTATCACACGCTAGAAGTTGTTGACAATATCGCACGTAATACAGATGATTTATGGCTTCGTTGGGCCGCTTTGCTTCACGATATTGGTAAAGCACCTACTAAAAAATTTAGCAAAAAAGTAGGGTGGACATTTCACGGTCATGAATTCGTTGGGTCCAAAATGGTATTCAAGCTTTTTAAGAGACTCCGTATGCCTCTTAATGAGAAGATGAAATTTGTTCAAAAAATGGTACTTATGAGTTCGAGACCCATTGTTATTGCCACTGATAAAGTGACAGATAGCGCCGTGCGAAGACTCGTTTTTGATGCTGGCGACTATATTGAGGACTTAATGATTTTGTGCGAGGCAGATATCACCACTAAAAATCCTAAACGATTTAAGAAATACCATAATAATTTTAAGGTAGTACGTCATAAAATCAAGGAGGTTGAAGAGCGTGATCACGTTCGTAATTTTCAACCACCAGTGTCTGGAGAGGAGATCATGAAAACATTTAACCTGAAGCCCTGTAGAGAGATTGGTATTATTAAGGAAGCCATTAAAGAAGCTATTCTTGAAGGAGAAATCCCAAATGAGTATGAGGCCGCTTATTCTTTTATGATGGAAAAAGGGAAAAAAATGGGACTTTCGGTACAGTAATTGTTCCATTGTTTATATGACCAGACACTTCTTAATACTATTGCTTTTTGGACAAATAGGCATTCTTTTTGGTCAAAACTTAGAGTCTGTAGATTCCCTAGTTTTAAACTACCCATCTTCATTTAAGTCTCCCAAAATTTTAGCACAACGTATCGATAAAGATTTCGATACGGATTTGGAAAAAACGAGAGCTACATTTACATGGATTACGGAACACATTGCCTATTCATTTGAAGAGCAAGAACCCACTCGAGAAATTTATAAACGTTATGTAAACGATTTGAAATTAAGCCAAGATATGGGGCATAGGGTTTTAAAGACTAAAAAAGCCATTTGTTCCGGATACTCACAATTATTTCAAAACATAATGATTGAGCTCAATATTCCATCGCGAGTGATAACTGGAAATGCTAAAACTGATGTTGAGGATATTGGAAGGTCACTTTCTTCGAATCACGCTTGGAATATCGTAACCATTGACAATAAAGAGTATTTAATAGATGCAACTTGGGGTGCAGGAAGTTGGAATGGAAAATTTATTAAGGAAAGAAATTATTTATATTTCTGTTCTCCACCTGAATTATTGGCCCTTAGTCATTATCCTGATAACCCAAAAAACGCCTTATTGTCTCCCCTTATGAGTAAAAAGGAATTTTCATATTTGCCAATATATTATAGCCCACTAATAGAAGTTGTCACAATAAATAATCCTAAAAATGGGATGCTGGAAAGGAAAGTGAAAAAATCTACATATAATTTTTTAATAGAAACAGATCTAGAAGAAGATTGGATTTCCTTCAATATTGGCGGTAAAAACGTCAATCCTCCAATTATAAAAACGCAGACAGGGTACTCATTTAAGGTTGACTTAAGGGAAAATGAAAATGCAAGATCATTAATAATTTATTTTGGAAGTCAAGCACTAGCAGGCTATCGTATAAAATAAAAATCCCTTTTTTAAAAGAGATTTTTATTCTTGCCCTATTTATGCGATCCATCGCAGTATGGTGGGTTCTTAGTAAGTTTACAAGTACATAAATAAGCTGTTTTCGTCTCAGTTGCTTCAAAGCGCAAGTTAGGTGTACTTTCCGCAGCTCTATGCGCGCCATCACAAAACGGCTGGTTTTCACTATGACCGCAAGTACACCAAGAATATTTTTTTCCTTCTTCTAATTCGCAAGCGATTGGAGCATCACCTCCTCGTTTCTTATTATTTTCCATAATTATATCATCCATATTAACTTAATGGTTACAATATACTCTTAAGAAACTTTGGATTTATTCTAAATTAGAAACGGCAGATTCTTGCCCACTATCTGCAGAAAATAAATTTACAGTATAATCTAGTAGAGTAGCATCTCCGGCGGCACCGTGTCCTGGGATGACGAACGAAACATTTGGATACGTATCTTTTACTTTTGACACAGTTTTTGACCAGGTGAGAAGGTTTGCATCTCTCAAATTTCCTTTTTGGGAATTCAGAGACTTGATCATACACCCTCCTACCACGGTGTTTGTCTTATGTATGTAAGAAACGATATTATCTACTGTATGCGCCTCTCCAAAATATGTATTCTCAACAGTAGTATCACCCAATACAATTTCTTGTTTTGTTTCAAAAGGATGTGTAATAAACAAGGAATCTTTCGCAAGAATTTCAGCTGTTTTTATTGACCCATAAGTAGGAATCCTATTTCTATTCAAAAATTTTACCCCTCCAGAAGCATCTTTATGTGAGTGGTTTAAAACTGCTCCTTTAATTGAAAACTTTAATTCATTATTAATAAATGAAATTAATTGATCTGTAAGTGTGTCATTTATGGGCGTGTCAAAAATAAGAGCTTCATTTGAGTTTGCATAAATATATCCGTTACAAGGGATATAACCACCTCGACCATCCTTTAAATAAGAAATATGGAGAAATTCATTATCAGAAAGTTTTACGATTTCTAGTGCACGTTCATAAGGTTTGGGAGCATACTTATCTCTGTCAAAACACGAAGTTAATGTGATAGTCACCACTAAACACAACAAATAAAAAAAACTTCTAATTTTCATTTACGCTTGTTTCTACGATTATAATTTTTATCTCCTCTTGTTTTAGGCTTCTTATACTTTTTAGCAATCGTACGTTGGTAAGAACCTCCTAAATTTACTTTCTTATTCTTGTCTTTCTTCTCATGAAACGCTGGCCCAGGAGCATCTTCATCATCTTTTCTTTTAAGAGGATTGTAAATCTCTTTTGCTTCTGGTCGCTCTTCCGGTGTAAGTTGTTTAGAAATCTCAATGCTCTCAGGCAATTTCTCGACAGCAATCTCCATTTGCATTAAGCTCTCGATTTCCTGTATTTGTCGCTCTTCTTGAGGAGTGCACAATACAATAGAAGTACCTTGACGTTCTGCCCTACCTGTTCTTCCTATTCTATGCAAATAGTTTTCCGGAAATAAAGGCACATCTACATTTATAACGTGAGAGATATCATCTATATCGAGACCACGGGCCATCACATCTGTAGCAATCAAAATTCTAATTTTACCTTCGGTAAACTCTTTTATACTATTAAGACGATAGTTCTGTGTTTTATTAGAGTGTATTACATTACATTGACCAGGAAAAGCCTCATCTAAGTTCGTAAAGAGCCTATCTGCCATTCGCTTATTTTTGGCAAAAAGTAATACTTTGGGATACGCTTTCGCGGAAGCGAGTTCCTCCAGAAGATAATTGAGTTTGGTATAAAAATTAGGGGCTTTAATACATTTCTGTTCTATATTTTCAAGAGGTGTACCACTGGCTGCTACCGAAATATGAGCAGGTCTATGAAAGAAATCATTGATAAGTGCATCTACGTCTTCCGTCATTGTTGCACTAAACATTATATGTTGTCTACGAGGAGGTAAAATGTCAAATATATTGAGAAGCTGTGGTCTAAAGCCTAAATCCAGCATCACATCTACTTCATCTATTACCACTTTCTGGATAGATTTAAGCTGTAACACTCGACTTACAGCAAGATCAAATAAACGACCTGGAGTTGCCACAATAATGTCCTGACCTTGAGCGACTAATTCTTTATGTCTATTAATATTTACCCCACCATACACTCCTGCTACTCTTGTATCCAAGTAAGCAGTGAGTTTTTCTAATTCACTAGTTACCTGCACTACAAGCTCACGAGTAGGCACCAAAATTATAGCTCTAGGGTGTTCCTGTCTTGAATATGGAAGACTTTTTAGTATAGGAAGTAAATATGCAAAGGTCTTACCTGTACCCGTCTGCGCAATACCTACAACATCTTTTCCAGACATTACGGGTGCAAAAGCCTGCTCTTGGATAGGTGTAGGAGAATTAAATCCTAGATCATCTAAGGCATTCCACAAAAATTTGTCGAGATTTAAATCTTTAAAAGTCATAGATGATTAATGGGCGGCTAAACTATGAAATTTTGCACGAATTAACTAGTGAATTTCAGAGAGTTATCTATTTAAATACACCCATCCAGTCATATCCTTAAAATTGGAATCATTAAGATACAATACCCAGTAATAGACTCCTGTAGGAGCTTGCGTCCCTCCTAGTCCTTGGTTAGGGATGCCATCCCAAAAATCAACATTGTTGTCACCTTTGTAAATTAAATTTCCTAGTCTTGAATAAATTAATAAATCATAATCGAATACATTCTTAAGACCTGTAATTTCAAAAGTGTCATTAATTGCATCGCCATTAGGTGAGAAACCTTGTGGCACAAAGGGTGGACAATTTTCTATTTCAAGCACAAATTGTGCAAGTTCATAACAATCCAGTATATCATCATCTTCAATCCTTATGTATATTATCTCATTCTCCATAGTGTTTGTATATGAAAAAGGATCACTAATAGCATTAACTTGTTGTTGAGCATCTTGTGGATTGAGATAATATCCAGTAATGAATTGATAGGGCCCTAGATTTGCTATATCCTCAATCTGAGTAAGATCAAAAGTCCCAATGCCAAAGCCTTCGTTACAAGCGATAAGGTTAGGTAAGGCAATCACACTGCCAATAGGACTTACAATTACATCAAAAAAGTTCACATCGTAACAGATAGTACTCGTTTCGCTCTGAAGTCTACAATAAATTGTTTGTGGGTTGATAGTGTTCGTAAACATATCGGGCACTACAATCGAATTTACTCCATCCTCAGCTTCTTGCAGTGAAGTATAATACGAAATAGAAACTGCTGTCTGTCCATTTGTAATACTAGCAGATTGTTCCAAAAGATTAAAAGTGGCAATCCCATCATTAGCGCTATCATCGCATATCTCCAGTGGATCTAGAGAAGGTATTACTGGTTGATACAATACTTCTAAGACCAATGGCTCTATTCTCACACAATTAGGATCAATAGTTGATTGAAATCTTAAAAAAATTGTTTGAGGGTTGGTTATATTCTCATATATGGTGGGGTCAACTATTGGGTTTTCTTCGATTAGAGCATCTAATTCAGAAATATAATAACTCACTAAAATATCGTCTTGGCCATTAAGAGCAGTCTGTGCTGGTGGTTCTAAATTAAAAATAGTAATCCCATCGTTAGAATTATCATCACACAATTCTAGTGGAATTATTTCTAATAAATCAATAGAGGTTAGATTTACCGAAAAGGGTAAAGACTCATTATTCTCTTCATTACTTTCTACTACAGTAGCAGGATCATCTGCGATAGCAATGAGACTAAAAACTTCTGGAATTAAGGTGTCTATGGCAATTGTAACAATGTTAGTTTGTGATTCCCCCATAGGAATCGCAGCTATTAAAACATCAGTCCCCGTATTTATACCATTACCATAAAAAGCTATGGATGTATTAGAAGGCAGTACATCTGTACCCTGATTCGTAACTGTATATGTTATTTGTATATCCCGAGTGTCGCAACTGGTTTCTACGTCATTTATTTCAACAATAGCATCCGGTAGCTGGCTATTTAAAACCGTAATAATTGTGTTGATCATCACAAAATCTTGACCAGAAGTAAGTTCTATAATGGCAGAGGTATCACCTACATCGATGTTATTTTCAATATTATAGACATCAATATCCATGTTATAGAGATCGTTTGCCTCTGTAAAACTATTGGTTCCATTAAACTGATTATTGACAGGGTTCAACGGCGGATTGCTCAATAAGTTCCCGTTGATACTTAGAGTCTCTTCAACTGCCAGATTTGCGTCCCCTTCCCAAGCAAGAAAGCCTATTTTTGCATCTTCGTTATCCAAGACATTTAGGTTATTCAGCTCTATAGTAAGGTTATTATCAAATTGTGAAACACTCTCTAGTCCATCAAAAATATTCACTTGATTCAGGGGTAAGCTCAAGTCTTCATAAACAACAATTATAGACCATCCTGCAAAATTGGTTCCAGATGGACAATAGGTAGGCAACACATCACTGAGATCTAAGCCGCCAAAGGTATAATCACCTATACCCGTCTCAATAACTTGAGTAGTAATATCTGTAAATGCCGCAAAGAAAGGGCGTGTATCGTCTATAGCGTCTGCAAAAGTACGTTCTGCCGTAATAGGAAGATCGTTTAGAACAATTTCAAAATCACCTGTTCCAGAACCTGCCCAATACAAATAAGCCGCAATGATCGTTTGATCAGGTTCTAAATCTAGCGTTGCTGTGCTCTCAAGTAACAATTCACAAGGATTATTATTGCCATTTTCCTGAGCGTTTAATGTATTTCCTATGGCGAGATAGTCATATCTTCCTGCAAAAACATCAAATTGCGTGATTTCTTGTCCAAAACTTAATTGAGGACAAAAAATAAAACACAATAAAATGTAGTAGGATTTACGCATACACTAAAAAACAGTCTCTATAAATGTAAGACATGTTTTTAAGAGATGGTTGCTTTTGAGTATGCTTTCGCGAAAGCATACTCTTCTACCCTAAAAATAGAGAAGCTATTAGCGCTTACATAAGGTATTGACAACTATAAAATTATTACTCATAAAACTGCTTATAAATCTCGCTTTTTGAGCAAAGCAAATGAACCATAGATAAAGAGAAAGATCCATACGAGTACAATTACTACTTCATACCAGTGAACGGCATAGTCTATACCTATATCTGCATTGAGCTGGCTCGCCGCACTCTGAACGAAATTTAAACGTTCAAAAGGTCTGTCTATAAGATTGCTCATTGACCATAGTGGGAAGAGCTGTACCACATTATCTGCTATATCTGTATCTTTAAAAAGCTCCCATTTAAGTAATGCATAACTTATATTCTCAATAATCCACCATATAAAAAGAAATCCTAGTGCGAATGCTGATCGCTTTACCAGAACCCCTAGAAATAAACAAAAAGAGAAAAAGGCAGTAAGCTTAAGAAAATAAGCAAGTATAAACTCAGTATCTTGAATAACAATACTAAACTCGGTAAAGTCTGAAAAACTGTACCCAAGTATTAGCGTCATTATCAAAACAAAAAAGGCCGAAATTAATGCAAATACAGTAACCGTAAGGAATTTACTCAAAACAAATTCTTTCTTACTCATACCATCTATCAGGTTTTGTTTGAGTGTCCGATTGCTATACTCATTCGCCATCATAGAAACTATAACTACGGCTAGAAAGAATTTAAGAATAGCAGCCATATAGGTATTAAAGTGCCATATAAAAGGGAAATTAAAGATTCCCTGGTCTGCAATGCGAACTTTAATATCGCCTATATTAAACTCTATTGAAACTATTAAAGCTATAAAAAGAAGGATAACGAAATATGCGATGGTCAATACCTTAGCAGACTTACTATATCTTAATTTCTGAAATTCTATATTTAAAAGTCGTAACATGAGGGCTTAGTTTAGGTTGTTAGTTAATTGAAGGAATTGCTCTTCCAGGCTTTCTTTGCGTTGCACTAGATGCGTTAACACAATATCCTGGCTATGCAGTTGGGAATTAAGTTCTTTCGCGCTAAGCGGACTCTTTAAATACCCTGTAATCAAATCTCCCTCTGTGGTCACTTCGCCAAATAATGGATTATTCTCTAGATATGTTTTGAGCTTTTCTTCATCATCACATTTGAGTTCAAAAAAGCCATGGCTTGCATTCATCGCGTCTACTCTTCCAGAATACAACTTCACTCCTTTACGCAGGATGACAACGTGGCTACATACTTTCTCTACTTCATCTAATAAATGTGATGCTAGCAAGATAGTTGTACCATTGGCCGCAATTTTCTTTATAATCTCTCGTATCTGATGAATTCCTTGTGGATCAAGACCATTTGTAGGCTCATCAAGAATAAGAATCTCTGGGTCATTGAGCAATGCGCTAGCTATGGCGAGACGCTGTTTCATACCTAATGAATAGGTTCTAAACTTACTATTTTTTCTATCTAACAGTCCTACAATCTCTAGCTTCTCATCTATCTTATCTGTAGGTACTGCTTTAATTTTACAAACCAAAGCAAGATTCTGAGCAGCAGTCATATAAGGATAAAAATTAGGGCGCTCTATAATGGCCCCCACTTTTTTAAGTGCATTATGTGTAGAATCACTCCCATCAAACCAATGAAAATCACCTTTTGTCGCATTTACTACATTTAACACCATCCCTAAAGTGGTGGATTTACCACTGCCATTAGGTCCTAAAATACCGTATACATTGCCTTTTTCTATGGTAAACGAGAGATCGTTTACAGCTTTTACCCTACCGTAATGTTTTGTAAGATTTTTAAGTGTGAGAATTGTTTCCAAGTGGTCAGTTGTTTTTTAATTGTTATAAGTAGACGATTGCACACCCTTTTTGTTACATCCTTTAGTATCTTTACTTAGAAATATAGCCTATAATGAGTCAACGCTTAATGTCGAAAAAAAAGCCTGCTTATCCTATTAATGATGAGCTCAAAAAGTATTTAAAAAAATACGAAAGGCGAACAAAATCTGCTATTTCATATGATGACTTATTACGTTTTTCGGGGGGAGTAGATCTTGAAGATATAGAAGGGAATCCTACATTGTGGCTTAGGGTATTCTACCCAGAATTTGAGCAAAATGAGATTGAATATAGCCTAAAGCGTATCTACACCCAATTACACTCAGATGGTAATGAAGAGATTTTTGATTATCTAAAAATTGCTGCTATAGATTTTTGCACATTTGGTAATTCTAAACCGTTTCGAATTAAGGTCATGAATCTCTTCAATAACAACTACGTTTATTTTTATGTAAAAAAAGCAGATGCTAGTAGGATTTATGGCCTAGAACTAGAACATATCCTATCGCCTAATAGAATAAACTTCCTTGCCTATGGAAGCACACTAATAGAAGAACATATATCGGGAATTCCAGGTGACGAATTTATTGCAAAAAATCTCTCAGAGGTAGACGAACTGGGAATTTCTCAAATTGCAAAAGAGTTTGTAAAATTTAATGAACGTTGTACAATAACGCTTCTAGGTGATATGCGATCATATAACTTTGTAATTATACCTACACATGACTTTGACCTTATACGGTATAAAATACGTGCTATAGATTTTGATCAACAATGTTTTGAAGGGAAATTTATGGTATACCAACCTTTCGTCTTTAAAGAAAACACTTCTTTTGTAAGTCTTGTAAGAGAAAAACTTGACCAAAGATCAATAGAACAATACAGAAATGAAGAGCGTGCCTTACTTGCAAAACGTATTATTACCAGTAAAAAAAGATTGTATAGGCTTCTTAAAGTAATGTCTAATGATACCATCTCTACCGATCTAAACGTCAAATTATTACGGGAAGAAATATATAAATACACTGCTGATGTCTCATTTAAAAGAGCACCATCTATGGGGCACGTACTTAAAGCTGCATTAGACTTTGTAAAACGTAATTATCAAGACATTAGTCTCAAGAATATCACCAAGGATATTATTTAAAATTACAGTTGCTCTTTATTAAAATACACCAAATAATAGTACATCTGTTTTTCTTCATCCCATCCTTTTTCTACAAATTTTTCTGCACTTTCTGGATTAATAAAGTCCATTTTTATCTGGATATTGGTGTCTAGATTAATAACATTTTTGATCTTCTTGCGCTGTGCTGTAACAGCCTTATTAGATATAGGGAATTCTGTCAAGTCCTCTATCTTATACTTAGGAGCTTGCTCCGTCTTATAATGTCTAAATTCTGGTATCAGATCGGGATTATCAATCACTTCATTTACAAAAGTACTCTCTACAAAGGCGTCATTCTTTGCAAAATGATTCACAGCACGATTCATAAATAAAACTTCTTCTTTCTTATCTTCTGCCGGTAGGACTACATCTTTTGCAAAGTCTTGGCAAAATTTAAGATACTTTTTTGTGTAAAAATTATCATCCTCAAAGGTTGCTACACCCAAGAAATTTTCTAACCAATATTTTGTATCATAACGGTTACTATCTACAGAAAGTACCTTGTATCCTTCTTCTTCTTTATGATTAAAGATTAAAGCGCCTTTGTCTAGTTTATTAAGATTGATCCCTTGTTCTAGAATCATTTCTAGGTTGGTTCCGCTTTCGCGAAACTGTAAAAAGTCCTGCTTTAACTCACTTTTAAAGATACCTATCGCGTCTGTCTTATTGTTATCTATAAGTACGTTATCTAGGTGTACAATATACAGCTCTCCCGCCTTAATATGTGGATGCTCACTCTGCGCATAGAGGTGCTTAGCAATCTCTTCAGACAGGAGATGTGTTGCGCTAGGGTTTTCAAATATTTTCTTTGCAATCCCAAATAGGGTATGGAATTCTAAATCTGCTTCGTGCTCAAATTTGTAATAGTTTTCTTCTTTTTCGCGAAAGCTTTTGAAAAAAAACTCTTTAATTAAAGGTGTAAGCTCATCAGAAAGTGGATACGGATCTTGTGATACAAAAAGACCTTCGGCCTTACTCTTATTACCTACGCGATGTATAGAAAGCGACTCAATTTGCGCCGAATATAAATTAATCATAAAATGTAATGCTAGTCGTTGGAGTTAATTCCAGTTTTGGTCAAAATTAAGGTCATCAAGATCATCTATATCTATGTCGTCTTCAAACTCATCATCATATTCATCTTTTTCTGCTTCAAAGGCCACATCTGGTGCTTGATCAGGTACTTGCCCCTGCACAAACATAAGATTAGGATAAAGAATATTATCTTCTGGTTCTGCAATCTCTGCCAGCTCTATCATAAATCGCCACATGTTTAAAAAATCATAAACATATAACAACTTAGTTTGAGACTCACTAACCACATCTTCCACTAAAGTTTCATTCATAAGACGCACAGAATCCACTCCTTCACTCATATCGAACTGTGAGATCTCTTCTCCTTGCTCCCAAGAGTCATTAGAAATATAGAATGAAGCCATTTCAATTCCATCAAATCCAAAGGATTGGGTAATTGCATTATTAAAGTCTTCTAAGGTCGCACCTTGATCAATCTCTAAATCTCTAAAAACATCTTCTTCTGTGTCTAATATGATGCGAAAACGATATATCATCTTGGTGTTATTTAAGGGTGATAAAGATAGGGAGAAGTTTGGCTATTTATAGAGACAATATGTTGTGAGTTATTAAGAAATTACGAAAATACTTCTTCTCCTGCAGTACCTCTACTGCTTTGTAATAATAGATAAAACTGTACCCCAAAAAGCAACGAAGCTATAACAAGATGTAACGGCTGCGTCCCAAAAGGAAAATCTACATAGTACATAAGTATTCCTGTCATAATCTCAAGACCAATAAAAATAAGCACCCAGTTTAAAAGTGAAGTGTGCCCAAGCAATAGCTTTCTATTACGGTAAAAAATATAGACACTAATCAGTGTTATCAAAATAGAAAAAGAACGGTGCACGTAAAACATAATTGTAGTTGGCTCTAACCATAAACCTTTGGCTTCGTAGCCTACTTCTGCCACACGTTCATCCACATATTGTCGTACTTGTGTCCCAAAAGCTACTTGAATTAATGTGCTGAATACGGCAAGAAGCATTAAATTCTTAAATATAAGGTCATATTTTTTTAATGTATTACGCTTTCGCGAAAGCGTACTCATCGCAACCTTTTCTCCTAATAAACGTCTTTCTTTTTGTTGAGATTTAAACCAAAGCCATAACAGTAGCGCTACGATAACCAATGCGGCTATCATATGAATCGTAATTTTAATAGGTAACAGATTAGAATCTACCACTTGTTTACCTAGCCAAGCCTGAAAAAGCATTAGTGGCAATACCATAAAGCTCCCCACAATGAGCCAGAAACGGCCTTTCCAATACCAAAATGCCATAATAATCATAAGTAGGATAGGAATTCCTGCAAGCGCCGTAACCAACCTATTTATATATTCTATCCAGGTATGCCATACATTAAAAGCCGCATAATCGTGCTTGTCGTAGGTGTTCCAGTTTGTTTCTTGATATATACTTCCAGACGTAAAATTGGATGCAGCTACACGTAAAGATTCTCCAAGAATGATTACCTGTCCTTTTTCGTACGAATGATTAGGTTTAAATTCAAGTTCAGATGCTTCTGTTGGGGGGATCAAATACCCAAAACATTGTGGCCAATCAGGGCATCCCATGCCGCTTCCAGTCATACGTACCACAGCACCTGCGATGATAATAAGATACAAGAAAATGATAGAAATTTTAAGGCCGCGACGATACCACATAATAGGTTGATTTTACCCTGCAAAAATACAACTCTAAGGGTATATTTCCACCCTAATAGCAGCTGAAAAGGCAAACAAAAAGGAGTATTTGTTTTAGTATCTTTACTGCATAACAGACATGAATGGGGACACTCAAAAGACTCTTTAAAAGGAATACTCACAATGCCTTTTTTAAAGGTTTAGCAAGTTTTGGAAAAGCTTTGAACCGAATGTATGAGAACAAAAATTACGACATACATAGTAATGGTGAAGTAACAGTAATCAAAAAAGTAGCTTCGCATAAGGGAGCCATTGTTATAGATGGCGGTGCCAATGTGGGCGGTTATACGAAGGCCATTTATGCTCAAAATCCCGAAGCCATTATTTACTCTTTTGAACCAGTAGCTACTACTTTTAAAACCCTTTCAGAAAATATTGCTCATTGCAAAACAGCCACTGCCTTACAAAAAGGCTTGTATAGCGAGACAAAACAACAAGAAATTCATTTATTTCCGTCTAGTACGCACTCTTCTTTATATGACATTAAAGGGTGGAAACATCAGTCTAAAGAGACTACTACCATATCTCTTACTACAGGAGATGCCTTTATGAAAGAATATAACCTTACTCATATAGACCTTCTCAAAATAGATGTGGAAGGCGCAGAATATGAGGTGCTACTGGGAATTAAAGAGAGCCTTTTGGCAGGAAACATACGTGCCATACAGTTTGAATATGGCTATATTAATATCACTACAAAAAAACTTCTGGTAGACTATCACGAGTTTTTTGAAAGCGTCGGGTATCAATTAGGAAAAATTTATCCTAAAACGGTTGAGTTCAAAAAATACTCCCATAAGCAAGAAGATTTCTTAGGACCCAATTTTATTGCCGTTAGAAAATCGGATAGGGAGCTTATTAATAAACTAACAAATAAATAGAATAAAAAAGCCCTTCAATTGAAGGACTTTTTTAATATCTAAACATACGCTTTATACGTGTAACGCTCTATCTCCAGTAGCAGCAAGGGCAGCTTCTTTTACGGCTTCGGTATAGGTAGGATGCGGATGACTCATACGAGCAATATCTTCGGCACTTGCGCGAAACTCCATAGCGGTCACACCTTCTGCAATAAGGTCGGCAGCTCTAGCGCCTACCATATGCACTCCTAATACTTCATCTGTAGCTTTATCTGCAAGGATTTTTACAAATCCATCGATATCTCCAGAAGCACGACTACGTCCTAATGCTCTCACTGGGAAAGAACCTGCTTTGTAAGCTACACCAGCTTCTATTAACTGTTCTTCGGTTTTTCCTACAGAAGCAACTTCTGGCCACGTATAGACAACACCTGGAATCAAGTTATAATCTATATGTGGTTTTTGTCCTGCCATTGTTTCGGCAACAAAAACGCCTTCTTCCTCTGCTTTGTGCGCAAGCATTGCTCCCTTTATTACATCTCCAATAGCATAAATATTAGAAACATTAGTTTGTAAATGTTCATTTACTTCTACTCTACCTCTATTGTCTGTAGGGATGCCAACAGCTTTTAAGTTTAAGCCATCTGTATAAGCACGACGCCCCACAGATACTAAGCAATAATCACCTTTAAACTCTACTTCTTCACCTTTTTTATTGGTTGCCTTCACTATAACTTCATCACCTTTGCGCGCTACAGCAGTAACTCCGTGAGACAAGGCAAATTTTACTTTTTGCTTTTTAAAGACTTTCATCAATTCTTTAGACTGCGCCTTATCCATTGTAGGAATAATACGGTCCATATACTCAACCACAGTTACTTCTGCCCCTAGTCTTTTATAAACTTGTCCTAATTCCAATCCAATAACACCACCACCTATCACAATCATATGTTTAGGTACTTCTGGAAGCTTTAAAGCTTCGGTAGATGTAATGATTCGTTCCTTATCTAAAGTAATAAAAGGAAGTGTGCTTGGTTTAGAACCGGTTGCGATAATGGTTTTAGCGGCTTCTATGGTTTGGGCTTTCTCTTTCGCGACAGCGATATCAATATGCGTAGCATCTTTAAAAGATCCCACACCGTGATATACGTCTATCTTATTCTTATCCATTAAGAAATCAATGCCTTTGGTAGTCATATCAACCACGCCTTGTTTACGGGCAATCATTTTCTCAAGAGAGAATTTTACATCGCCTAGCTCAATACCGTGCTCATCAAAATGCTTGATAGCATCTTCATAATGGTGCGAACTATCTAATAGGGCTTTAGATGGAATACAACCTACATTAAGGCAAGTGCCGCCTAAGGTGTCGTACTTCTCTATAATGGCAGTTTTCATTCCTAGTTGTGCGCAGCGTATGGCTGCTACATATCCTCCAGGACCCGAGCCTATCACGGCTACATCGTATGAACTCATAGTGTGTTTTTAATTCGTTGTGCAAAGATACAAAGGGTAAGATTAGTTTAAAAGTTTAGTGAGTGACAAAAATTCTCAAAATTAAATTAGTCATTAGCTGTAGGACTATAGCCTTTACCTGCTTCATCACTCAATATTCGTTACTAGGAATTCAAAAATCCTACATCAATAATCGTTAATCTCCAATCGAGCAATATACTCACACTTTCTGATTTGGAATTGTTAATGATATTAACGCGAATTTTTAAAAATTTTGTGGGATGCACTCTACAAAATCTCCATTTTTTTTTTACCCACACGCCTCCTGCCCAGGAAAGGCAAGCATCTCTCCCATTCCAACAGTAAAGAGCCAGTTGCCGTACAAAGCGTGCTCTATAGATACTAAAGTGGTAGATTTAGTTTTCACGTAAGTATAAGCAAACAAAAGTCCACCTATAAAAGTAAGTACTAAAACAAGGGTGCTTTTAAAGAATATATGAGCTAATGAGAATACGATAGCATTTACAAAAATCAAAAGATTCTTGGATGGGAATAAATCCCGATATCTAGCAAAAAAGAAAGTACGATAAATGACTTCTTGAGGCCATACAGAAAGAAACGTGTATATTCCTAAAATAGCTACAAATAATAAGGGTTTGTTAATAGGGACACAAAACAGCGCTTGTGGCTGTCGCCACAACACAAAAAGTGTTGTTATTACAGCAATGACAAGAAACTGCATTAAAACTCTTGTAAAAAATAGTCTCCAATCGATAGCATTTTGCATCCTGAAGCGAACAGGCGTCATTTTAAAAAGGATGAATAATAAGTACAAAAACGCCACTAAAACAAAAATCCCTTTTATCCTATAATCAAATGGAAATGCCAAACTTACAGGCAATAGAAAGAATAATAAAAAGAACTCAAGCGCTCTGTATTGTTTAGACATCATACTGGAATGGCTGTAGTTGTTTTTACTTCGTTGATTACAAAAGTACTATGCGTACTTCCTATATGCTCTAAAGTAGTCAATTTTTCTCCTAAAAATTCTCTAAAAGCATTCATGTCTTTTACACGTATTTTTAGAATATAATCATAATCCCCACTTATATGAAGACACTCCGTAACCTCTTCAAGTTTCAAAACATCTTCTTCAAATTTTCCCCAGAACTCACGACTATGGCGTTCTAATCGTACTTGACAAAGCACCATAAAATTACGATGCAACTTTTCTGTATCTAATAACGCCACATAATCCTGTATGAGGCCCTCTCTTTCTAACTTTTTTATGCGTTCATATACAGCGGTTACAGATAGGTTTAACTTACCTGAAAGCTCTTTATTAGTAAGTTTACAATCTTCTTGTACTATTTTCAGTAAGGACCTATCTACGGCATCTAATTTCATCATGACATATTTTCAAAAAATAGTTGTTTTTGTGTGCTTTGACGAAAGCATTATCAAGACTATTCTATATTTTTAGTTTTATTTTCTAAATATAACAACATTCATTGATATATCATCTATCTAATTGTAATTTTGAAGACTATTAATCATTAATCCTGTATTATGAAGTCTTTTAAGCCTGCAAACGAAATCCAAGATTTACAATATTTTGGCGAATTTGGTGGGGTGAATCCATCTATATCAGACAGCTCGACCTATACCTTTTTAAGTGCCAAAACAATGTTTGACACCTTTGAAGGAAACGCAGATGGGTGCTATCTGTATTCTCGTCATACTACCCCCTCCAATTTATACTTAGGAGAAGCCTTAGCCGCTATGGAAGGTACCGAAACAGCTAATGTTGCTGCAACAGGTATGGGAGCCATTACACCAGCATTATTGCAACTATGTCAAGCAGGTGATCACATAGTTTCAAGCCGAACTATTTACGGCGGTACATATGCCTTTTTAAAGAATTTTACACCACGTTTGGGCATAGAGACAAGTTTTGTAGACATAACAAAACTGGACGTTGTAGAAGCTGCTATTACCAAAAATACAAAGGTTTTGTATTGCGAATCTGTAAGCAATCCATTACTTGAGGTAGCCGATATCTCAGGACTCGCTCAAATTGCCAAAAAACACAACCTCAAATTATTGGTAGACAATACATTTTCTCCATTAACTATAACTCCTGCTAACCTTGGAGCAGACGTGGTGTTGCACTCACTTACCAAATTCATTAATGGCAGTAGTGATACTATGGGTGGTGTTATTTGTGGGACTCAAGAGTTTATAGATAACTTACGTAACGTTAATGATGGTGCGAGCATGCTGTTAGGAAGCTCTATGGATAGTTTACGAGCATCTTCTATCTTAAAAAACATGCGCACGCTGCATATTAGAATGAAACAACACAGCCATAATGCACACTTTCTCGCTCAAAAATTTGAAGAAGATGGCTTAAAAACAGTATACCCAGGACTAAAATCTCATCCTAGCCACAAACTCTTTACCTCTATGATGAATAAAGAATATGGATACGGCGGAATGCTTACTATTGATGTTGGATCTCTAGAAAAAGCAAACCAACTTATGGAATTAATGCAAGAGAGAAACTTAGGGTACCTTGCAGTAAGCTTAGGTTTTTACAAAACATTGTTTAGTGCACCTGGATCCTCCACTTCTTCAGAAATACCTGAAGATGAGCAAAAAGAAATGGGATTAACAGGTGGATTAATTCGTTTTTCTATAGGATTAGACAATGATATTAAACGTACCTATGAGCAAATGAAATCCTGTATGAAACAACTAGCAATCCTGTAAGCTACTTAATTCTCATTATCCATTGTACGGTCATATTAGTAACCCTATTTTCAACACCACGCATCTGGAATCCATACCGATCCCTACCAAACAAACCATTCCAATCATCTGTAGATATGTAACCCATAAAACCATTTTGATTAAGAAATAATGAGGTACTTGTGCTGCTAGTGCCAGAAGCGATAATTTGTTGTAAATTATTAGTCTGGTCACTTTGAAATATTCCGCTCGTTGTCCCCCCGCGTAAAAAGCGTCCATAGGAAGAATCACCAGATGTGGCTGTTGTAGTATTATTTAAAGAAGGAGTGACTATGCCATTTAACGGACTTTCAGAATCAATAATAGTAGCACCATTGCACAATACCCACCCATCCGGCAAAGTTAAAGAGGGAATATCAACTGTATTATGCCAAGCGATAATGCTACCTATTGGTAGAATACCTACAGTTGAACCTGGTGTTAAAATTTTCTCCCATTTGTTTAAGGATTGACTAAACAAGTAATATCCATTACCATCCCCTCCTATCACACTAGCATTAGTATTATAAATAAGTAATCCATCTGCAGCAATATGCACTCCATCTATTTGAGTATCATCTACTGATGACAAGCTTATCTTTGGAATTAAAACCCCTTTATCATCCGATGAAATTGTAAATGCAGATGCTGGACTTGTAGAAGTATCATTAATAATTACTTGGGCGACTCCTATCTGTACAAAGGCCAATAAAAATGCAAAACTATATTTAAACATAATTTGCTATTTAATTCTGATTATCCAGATGACCGTCATATTGGTAACTCTATTCTCAACCCCTCTCATTTGAAATCCGTACCGATCACCTCCGTAACTATCATCTGTAGAAATATATCCTATCGTGCCATTTTGATTAGGAAATAAACTACTTGCTGTGCTTGAAGTACCTGAACCAATTATTCGATATAAATTATTTGTTTGATCTGTTTGATAAACCCCACTATTGGTATACCCTCTCAAAAACCTACCATAAGAAGTATCGCCAGAGGTAGAAAGCGTGCTACCATTAAGATTAGGGGTTGTACTACCTGCTATTGGACTGTTAGAATCAGTAATTGCTGATCCATTACAAAGTTGCCAACCATCTGGTAATGCCCCCACCCCACCTAGAGATCCGTGCCAAGCAATAATACTTCCTATAGGTGCTAGCCCAATATTAGATGAAGGTGTCATTAATTTCTCCCATCTATTGCTTGCATTGAAATAATAATATCCCACACCATCACCACCAGTTGTGCTAGGATTTGTATTATAAATTAATAAACCTTCTACGGCTGTATTGACTCCATCTAATTGTGTAGTGAGAATGGATGAAAGACTTACGTTAGGTATAAGAATACCCTTATCATCAGAATAAATCTCTAAAATTGAAGATGGATCTGGTGAAGTTGTACCAATCCCAACCTGCGAAAATCCAGAGATTATAAAACTAAAAAATATAAAAAAACCAATTGAACCCCTCATAAACGTTTAATTGTTATCTAGTTAAAAAAAATGGGGGAAGTTCAAATATAATAAATTGATATTACTTTATCAATTTATTATACGCAACCCTCTTTATACTATTGTATTTGCAAGCTACATTTCAAAATCGTAACATTACGTGAGTAAATAAAATGCACTTATGAGCAATCACAGAGAAGATGAACACATTGTAGAAAATAGAGAGTTAAATATTTGGGAGGCACTGATTCCAGTTATTATATTAATGGCATTACTCTATTATAATGTGGCTTTTAAAGAAGGGGTTTGGTTAGGTGATTATTCTAATCAATACATCCTGTTAATAGGTGGCGTGATTGCGGCTATAGTCGGTTTTTTTAATAAAACATCCTTAAGTACCATGATAAGGGAGATTTGGGAGAATCTTAAAAGTGTATTTGTACCCATAATGATCTTATTTCTTGTGGGAGCACTAGCCGGCTCTTGGTTAGTAAGTGGTATTATTCCTGCGATGGTATATTATGGACTTCAGGTTTTGAATCCTACTATATTTTTACCTGCCTCTGTTATTATAGCGGCAATTATATCCATTGCAACAGGAAGCTCTTGGACAACATCTGCCACTGTGGGTATTGCACTTATAGGAATAGGGCAAGCATTGGGTATCGATCCTGGTATGATTGCAGGAGCCGTAATTTCTGGTGCTTATTTTGGTGATAAAATGTCGCCTTTAAGCGACACGACCAATCTCGCTCCTGCTATGGCTGGAACAGACTTGTTTACGCATATCAAGTATATGGCATTTACTACGGTTCCTACCATTGTGATTACACTTCTAGTTTTTGTGATCATAAGTATGAACATTGACACTACTGGAACTGCAGATGTAACTTCACTACTTGCAGTTATAGATGATACGTTCAATACGACTCCACTACTATTTATAGTGCCTGCAGTCGTTGTCGCTTTAATTGTTTTAAAAACTAAACCTCTTATAGCCTTGAGTATTGGAGTCATTCTTGCAGCAGTATTTGCTTTTATTTTTCAATCTGAAATTTTAGACAGGCTTTCTGATTCTCAATTCTCATCAGTACTTACAGCTATATGGACAGATACTGCCATAGAGACGCCTAATGAGACACTTAATGAACTCTTTAGTTCTGGTGGGATTATAGGGATGTTATGGACTATTTTATTAATATGCTGCGCTATGGTTTTTGGAGGAGTTATGGATGGAATAGGCGCTCTATCTCGAATTACAAAAGCACTTTTAAGTGTTGCAGACACTGTATTTGGACTTTTTGCAAGTACCGTAATAAGCTGTTTAGGATTGAATGCGATTGCATCAGATCAATATCTCGCCCTTGTTATTCCTGGGAAAATGTTTAAAAAGGCCTATGAAGATAAAGGGCTAGCCCCTGAGAATCTTTCAAGAACTTTGGAAGATTCTGGAACTGTGACTTCTGTTCTTATTCCTTGGAATACCTGTGGTGCCTACCAAAGCGGTGTCTTAGGAGTGAATGTAGCAGAATACTTTGTCTACGCAATTTTTAACTGGCTTAGTCCATTTATGACCTTACTTTTTGCTGCATTGAGAATTAAGATTAGAATGATTGCAGGTAAACCTGTTTCCTAAGCTTTCGCGAAATCGAGCTTGTGAGACCTGCCTGCCGGCAGGCAAGGTTCAAGAGTGAAGAGAGAGCGAAGGGATAAAGCAAATATTTTAATACAAAATTAACGCTAGAAATACACCAATCATAAAGTAAGAACCCGTTTCAAATCGTACTTTTATAGCATCTAAGAAACCAATAACATACTAACTATGGCATCTATAACATTAGGCGGAAACCCAATAAATACAATAGGAAACTTACCCAAAGCTGGACAACCAGCACCAGATTTTAAGCTTACTCGTACCGATATGAGTACAGCAACCCTCAATGATTTTAGAGGTAAAAAACTAGTTCTCAATATTTTTCCTAGTGTTGACACAGGAGTTTGTGCAACTTCGGTGCGGAAGTTTAACGAAAAAGCAGCTTCTTTAGAAAACACCAATGTATTATGTATCTCCAGAGATTTACCATTTGCGCAGGCTCGTTTTTGTGGAGCAGAGGGTCTTGATAATGTAATCTCATTATCAGATTTTAAGGACGGGTCTTTCGGTAACGATTATGGTGTAATGATAGAGGACAGTGCCTTTGCTCACCTACACTCTAGAGCCATTGTTGTGATAGATGAGCACGGAAAAGTATTATATACAGAGCAAGTTCCAGAAGTAGGTCAAGAGCCTAACTATGACGCTGCACTTAACAGCTTATAATGCCTGTTAAATTTATAAAAGGTAGAATTAAAGGCGTCTTTTATTCTTTAAAAGGTGGGATAGAATTATTACGTACAGAGCCTAGTATACAAGTACAATTGGGTATTGCAATCGCGATTACCATCGCTGGTTTTTATTTTAAAATCTCTCGGATGGAATGGATCGCACAAACGTTGTGTATTGGTCTTGTGATGGGCGTAGAAGGTATTAATACCGCCATAGAAGAGGTCGCAGATTTTATACACCCAGAAAGACATCCTACCATTGGGAGGCTTAAAGACATAGCGGCTGGAGCTGTGGGTATTACAGCCCTTATTGCTATTATAGTTGCTTGCCTTATTTATGGTCCTAAGTTGTACTCAATTTAAAAATGAACGAAACTGAATTACAAATAGATACAATCATCGAATTGGAAAAATGGCTGAAAGCTAATTGCTATCCTGTGAATCGTTATAGTTTTAATGGAAATCCAATATATGAAGGTTTTGGATTGGAAAACAATGGAGGACTTTTTCAATGGTTTTATACAGAAAGAGGAGATAAACAGACTTTGGAGTACTTTGCATCCGAAAAAGAAGCTGTTGAATTCGCTCTAAAAACAATCAAATTGGACGAACACGCAAATCGGAATTATATAGGAATGTACAAATCCGACGAAGAAATAGAGCAAATATTATCTGAACTCAAAAAGCGCAGCATTGAATACTGGACTGACAAAATTCCATATGGTGGAATGAATGATTGGAGAACCCGAATTTTTGTAATCGGCTGCGGAATTAAAAGAGCACAGGATTTAATCAAAAAATGAATAAAAACTTCGTAGAGTTATACGAAATCCATCTTATAACTGTTAATTACCCTGTTCAAAAGATCGTAAAACAGTAGTAAGAAACTCCCTTTTTTCACGTTTCATAGTTGTATTTTTAATATTTACAAACCAACCGTAAATGGCCAAAAAGAAAACTAAAACTCCAGCCAAACCTAAAGCTGTAAAAAAGCCTCGTAAACCTATATCCTTTAAACTGTCTAAACAGCAAAAGATATTGCTTGGTAGTTTTCTGTTTTTTTTAGGCCTCGCTCTTTTTATTTCTTTTGCTTCCTATTTATTTACTTGGAAGGCAGATCAAAGCACACTTACAGATCTTACAGATCGCGAAGTTCCTGCGGCCAATTGGCTTAGTAAATTTGGAGCAGCAATTAGCCATGTGATAATGTATAAAGGCTTTGGAATTTCATCCTTTATTCTAGCAGCACTTACTGCGATAACCGGAGTTTATTATTTCTTTGATTTTACTCGTGGTAAATTGCGTTCTTTCTGGTTTTGGGGTATTATTGTAATGTTGTGGCTTGCTGTCTTTTTTGGTTTTTTTAGTGATACAAACGACCTGCTAGGCGGGATGGTAGGATTTGAAATTAATGACTTCTTACAAGACTATCTCGGTTTTATAGGAGCCGCTTTTTTACTCGCTTTTATTGCTGTTGTGTATGCGGTCATACGCCTAAAGCTTACACCAGAAAAAGTGAGTAGTTTCTTTGCATCCAAAAAGAAAGAGTTTACAGAGGAGTTTACCACTCAAACAGATGTAAAAGATTCTGTGCAGGATAGTGTGGTGGTGGATAACGCTTTCGCAAAAGCAAACAAAGAAGAAGAGTCTCCCGCCGAAATAACGCTAAACACGGCTACAGAAAAAACAAAAACTGCATTTGAAAAAAACATAGAAAACCTCCAACCTACTATAGGGAAACCTAAAAGCAAACCTGCGCCAGTGGAGATGATAATGGAGATAGAAGTGCCAGATCCAGAACCAGAGTCAACCGCAGATGAAATAAAAGTAGAAGTTGAAGCAACGAAAGAGGAAGTTGTCGTAGAAAAAACATTGAGTGATAAGCTCGTTGCAGATTTTGGTGAGTTTGATCCTACGCTAGAGCTCGGTAATTTTAAGTTCCCCCCTATTGACTTGCTTAAAGATTATACCGGAGGTCAAGGTATCACCATAAATCAAGAAGAACTTGAAGAGAATAAGAATAAGATTGTTGAGACTCTTAACAATTATAAAATAGGCATTGCAAATATTAAAGCAACCGTAGGTCCTACTGTTACTTTATATGAGATTGTTCCAGAGGCTGGCGTGCGTATTTCAAAAATCAAAAACCTTGAGGACGACATCGCATTATCTCTGAGCGCCTTAGGAATTAGAATTATTGCTCCTATTCCGGGTCGAGGTACGATAGGTATAGAGGTTCCTAACAAAAATCCGCGTATTGTGTCTATGCGAAGTGCGGTGGCAGCTAAGCGTTTTCAAGAGGCAGAAATGGAGCTTCCACTCACTTTAGGAAAAACTATTTCTAATGAAACCTTTGTAGTAGACCTAGCAAAAATGCCCCACTTATTAATGGCAGGAGCTACGGGACAAGGAAAATCTGTAGGGTTAAATGCGATCCTTACATCCCTACTCTATAAAAAACACCCTGCCGAAGTTAAATTTGTGCTCGTAGACCCTAAAAAAGTAGAGCTTACACTTTTTAATAAGATAGAGCGCCATTACCTCGCAAAACTTCCCGATACAGAAGAAGCTATTATTACAGATAATTCTAAAGTAATTAACACACTTAATTCCTTGTGTATCGAAATGGACGCGCGTTATGATCTTCTTAAAGATGCGATGTGTCGCAACATAAAAGAGTATAATACTAAGTTTAAATCACGTAAACTCAATCCTAATAACGGACACAGATTTTTACCTTACATCGTACTTGTTGTAGATGAATTTGCAGATCTAATAATGACATCTGGTAAAGAAGTAGAAACCCCTATAGCGCGACTAGCACAACTCGCAAGAGCCATTGGAATACATCTTATTATTGCCACACAACGTCCTTCTGTAAACGTAATTACAGGAATTATAAAGGCTAACTTCCCAGCACGTATAGCCTTTAGAGTAACCAGCAAGATAGATAGTAGGACTATATTGGATACCTCTGGGGCAGACCAATTAATAGGTCGTGGAGATATGCTCTACACCCAAGGAAATGACGTAGTGCGTGTACAATGTGCCTTTGTAGATACGCCAGAAGTAGAGCGCATTGTTGATTATATAGGAGGACAAAAGGCTTATCCAGATGCACACTTACTTCCCGAGTACGTAGGTGAAGAAAGTGGCACAAGTCTTGATATAGATAAAAGCGATAGAGATGCCCTCTTTAGGCAAGCCGCCGAAGTATTGGTAATTGCTCAACAAGGAAGTGCCTCTTTATTACAACGTAAACTCAAACTAGGTTATAATAGAGCCGGTAGATTAATAGATCAGTTAGAAGCCGCAGGAATTGTCGGACCTTTTGAAGGAAGTAAGGCCAGACAAGTACTCGTGCAAGATATCGTAGCTCTTGATGAACTTTTAAATAATGAATAAAATGACCAAAGGAAGAAGAAATGTAGTAGTTGTTTGTTTACTGATGATGTGTTTTGCTTTCGCGAAAGCACAATCTGCACAAGACTTACTCAAAGAGGTAAATGCTAAGATTAGTTCTTACGAAAACATTGGGATAGACTTTAAGTATGCCCTAAGTAACGAAGCCGAAGGTGTAAATCAAGAAACCAAAGGGAGTGTGGTTATGCAAGGAGATAAATATTCCCTCCAATTAATGGGAACCACTCAACTTTTTGACGGAACAGATGTGTATACCATTGTTCCAGAAGATGAGGAAATTACTATAAGTGCTATAAGTGATCAAGATGAAGACGCAATCACTCCATCAAGAATGTTAAGCTTCTTTAACGAAGGCTACACTCAGAAAATGGACATCACTCAAAACGTCAAAGGAAGAACAATACAGTTTATAAAACTTACACCTATGGATTCTAATAGTGAGATTAAGTACTCGCTTTTAGGAGTAGATAAGCAAACAAAGCATATCTATAAACTGATCATTAACCAAAATAATGGCACTTCGATAACCATTACGGTAAACTCCTTTAAAACCAATCAGCCACTAGCTAAAAACGTATTTACTTTTGATAAGAGTAAATATGCAGATTATTACATCAATAGATTATAACAAAGTCTTAGCGATCTTTTTGTCTTTTTTATGACGCGATTCAGATATATTTGCACTTAGAGGTTTCGCTATAATGAAGATTTTAGATCGGTACATACTTTTTACATACGTAAAAACATTCTTGAGCATCTTTACCATATTGATGTTCATTTTTGTTTTACAAAGTGTATGGCTCTATATACAAGAGCTTGCGGGTCGTGATCTAGACTTTAGCGTGATACTCAAATTTTTGGTGCTCGTCACTCCTAGCCTAGTATCACTTGTCCTACCACTCTCTGTCCTGCTAACGAGTATCATGACTTTTGGAAATTTTGCGGAGAACTATGAGTTTGCAGCAATGAAATCTACAGGGATTTCACTACAGCGAGCTATGAAAAGTCTCATTGTCTTTATTGTCTTTCTGGGAGTTGTTTCTTTTCTTTTTGCAAACCACGTGATTCCAGCTTCTCAATACGAATTTAGAAATCTCCGAAGAAATATAGGGAAACTAAAACCTGCTATGATTATACGATCTGGGCAGTTTAATCCTATAGGAGACGACATTAATATTCGTGTGGCCGAAAAGTATGGAGAACGGGATCAATACCTTACAGATGTAATCATACATCAAAAAGAAAAAGGTCGTATAGGTAACTACACAGTGATTAATGCAAAAAAAGGAGAGCTTATTAGTTCGCTAGACTCTCCTGTTCTTTCGCTCAAGCTTTCTGATGGCAATTACTACAGTGAAGTATACCAAAAAGACTTTAAAAAACGTAAACGTGAACCCTTTGCTAAGAGTGAATTTGAAACCTATACATTAAATATAGATTTAAGTAGTCTTGATGACGTAGACTTAGATGATAAAGACATTGACAACAGTTATCAAATGCTCAATATAAGAGAATTAGACTCGTCTCTTATAGAATTAGGAAATCGTTTTATTGAAGACCGACAAGAATACGGTGAAGGCATTGTTGCAAGAGCAGGCTTAAAACCGCTTAATACTACGTTTAAAGCCACGGTAAAGGATAGTATATCTCCTATTTTTATGGAGAATTTCAAAACAAATGAACAGGTAAAAATTTTAGAAATTGCTAAAAGCAACTTGTCTAATTCTATTACAGAATTAGAAAATAGGCGTAAACGCATTATTGTAGATGTGCGCAGGATAAGCAAATTTGAGATTGCCATTCATGATAAGTATGTCCTAGGGTTTAGCTGTATTATACTCTTTTTTGTAGGCGCTCCTCTGGGTGCTATTATTCGCAAAGGAGGATTGGGTTTGCCTATAGTTTTAGGTGTAGTGTCCTTTCTAACCTTTCACTTTATAGGCATCTTTGCAAAAAATAGTGCAGAAGATGGGACAATTACTCCTATGGTTGCTGCCTGGCTAAGTACGGTTATAATGTTACCCATAGGAGTATACCTTACCTATAGAGCCACTACAGATCAAGGGCTATTTGACCTTGATGGAATTCTCATCCCTATAAAACGCTTCTTCTCTAAAAAGAAAACCCATAATGATGTCCCAGTTGTAGACTATTCCTACTCTATTACTCTGGAAGAAGAAAAAATGCTTGCAGATAGAAGTGCTAACCAGCTCAAGGATATTGTTAAAAACTATAAACAATATGGGTATTCAGAAGATATGCGGAATGCCGCTATTGATAGGTTGGGTGAGCTTGGAATTACGGTGGAGAATTTAAAGGTGCAGGGGTATTATCTTGATAAATAAATTTTAGTCAAAAAAAAGTACATTTCATCACTTCTTAAATTCTTTCTTTTTCACTTTGCGTATCTTTGTACCATAAACTTTGAGCTATGCAAATGACCGCAGAACGCACTACCCAGCTACACACCATCCAAGAAGCCATAGAAGATATCAAAAATGGTAAGGTGATTATTGTTGTAGATGATGAAGACAGAGAGAATGAAGGTGATTTTGTAGCCGCTGCAGAGGCAGTAACGCCAGAAATGATCAATTTTATGGCCACGCACGGGCGCGGTCTCATCTGCACGCCCATTACTGAGGACCGCTGCGAAGAGCTTAAGCTCGACATGATGGTAAATAGCAATACAGATCCTATGGAAACTGCATTTACTATTTCTATAGACTTAAAAGGACAGGGAGTCACTACAGGGATAAGTGCTGCAGACAGAGCAAAGACAGTAAAAGCACTAACCAACCCCGCTATAAAGCCTTATGATCTAAGTAGACCTGGACATATTTTCCCGCTTAAAGCGAAAGAAGGAGGCGTCCTACGTCGTGTAGGTCACACAGAAGCGGCTATAGACTTTGCGAGACTCGCTGGTTTCCAACCCGCAGGAGTGATCGTTGAAATTATGAATGAAGATGGGACGATGGCCAGATTACCGCAACTTTTAGAAGTAGCCGAGAAATTTGATCTTAAGATTGTGTCTATTGAAGATCTCGTTGCCTATCGTATGAATTACGATAGCCTTATCGAAAAGAAAGAAGATTTTGATGTCCAGACACGCTTTGGAGAATATAGGTTGCGAGCATACAAACAAACTACAAACGATCAAATACACATCGCCCTAACCAAAGGAAGTTGGGCTCAAGATGAATCTGTATTAGTTCGTGTAAACTCAACACAGATCAACAATGACATATTAGGAACGCTTACCAACAATGCTGATAAGAAGCTGGATGATATGTTCCAAGCTATTCACGAGGCAGGAAAAGGTGCCATTGTATTCATTAATCAAGATAATGCTTCGCTCAATCTTTTAGGGAGACTTAATGAGCTCAAAGAGCGACAAAAATCAGGTATTATGAAAGCCCCAAATATTATCATGGATAACCGTGATTTTGGCATAGGAGCACAAATTTTACACGACCTGAATATTTCTAAGATAAAACTTCTCTCTAATAGTGACGGAGCAAAACGTGTGGGAATGATAGGATATGGATTAGAGATTGTAGATCGCGTGAATTACTAGTGAGCGTATTAACTCTTACTATTAAAAGAGACTGTCTAAAAAGTTAGAAAACTCGTCATTCCGAATTTATTTCGGAATCCCATCACACTGTTTACCAGAACTATGTGAAACTGAAACAAGTTCAGTTTCACGAAAACAATTACTTTTTGGACGGCTTCATTTAGATCTATATAAAAAGGAAGCAATACTTCACTATAAGGCACAAAAAAAGGCAAGCTACCTACATCACACTGCTACGACCGTCTACCCTTGCTGCGTTCCCACCCTGGGGGATTCAACAGGAGCTAGTTGTGTAGGACTTGCCGCTGCAAAGATATATCATTTGTAAACTCTCACAAGGTTTTTTAGGCCAAATTTTTGTTATAAATTGCCATAAAGTTACACAGATGAAATTCTATATTTATAACCTCTTGAGCCTACTCTCATTAGCCTTCATATTGCAATCTTGCGGTGAAGAAAAAGCAATACCCGCAGATTTTGAAATAACGACTTCAGCAAAAAAGAATGCTGTTAAAAATGGAGATACTATTAAGCTTTCGCTTAAAGCGAAAAAAAACATCACAATTGACTCTGTATCCTATCAAATAGATGGAAAAACAATGGGTACAACCACTACCCTATCTAATTATGAGATAATCCCAACATCAAAAAAGTTAGGACATAAAGATCTAAAAGCAATTGTACATACTGCTAGTGGCCCAATTACCGTAAATGGAAAATTAATTCTATTACACACGCAAGCTCCTAAAATTTATTCATATGAAATTGTAAATAGGTTTCCGCATCAGGTAGACTCTTATACGCAAGGATTAGAATTCGTAGGTGATGAGCTTTATGAAAGTGCCGGAGAATATGGCAAATCTAAATTGAGAAAAGTAAATTATAAAACTGGTGAAGTTCTAAATGAGGTAATATTAGACAACGCATACTTTGCAGAAGGATTAACCGTACTTAACGATAAGGTATACCAGCTTACTTGGAAGGAAAACACAGGGTTCATCTATAACAAAGATACCTTTGAAAAAACAGGAACTTTTGCTTATGGAAATAGTAAGCAAGGATGGGGTCTATGTAATGACGGCAAAAACATCTACAAATCTGATGGCACCAGTAAAATATGGACGTTAGATGCTCAAAATCTTCAAGAACAATCCTTTATAGAACCTACAGACCATACGGGGGTGAAGTCAAAGTTTAATGAACTCGAATATATAAACGGTAAAATTTATGCAAATACCTACCAGGTAACTAGCATTGCCATTATCAATCCTACTTCTGGTGCCATAGAAGGAATTGTAGATTTAAGACCTATTGTAAACGAAGTGCAGGACGGCTTAGACAAAGCTAACGAAGTACTCAACGGCATCGCCTACAAAGCAAATGAAGATAGACTCTTTGTTACAGGAAAACATTGGAATACGATGTTCGAAATTAAAATAGTAGAGAAATAAGTCGTTTAACTCACTCAAAAGGTAGCTTCCCTCATTTATCATTTTATTGAGCCTCTATCTCCCATACGTTTGTAGTATAAACAAACCGTATGAAAAGTTCTTTTAAAATTACAATTCCAGAACCGTGTCACGAGAATTGGGCACAAATGACACCTACTCAAAAAGGAAGACACTGCGCATCGTGTAAAAAAGAAATTATAGACTTCACCACAAAAACAGATAGAGAACTTGCAAAATTGGTACAATCCCATTCTAATATTTGTGGAAGAATGAGAATTGATCAAGTAGATAGAGAGATTACGCTTGCGCAAAAGCAACATAAATCTCTTCCCTCCTACGCGGCGGCATTGCTCATCCCGTTGGCCATAGGAATCACGCACGAAGTGAGCGCCCAAACCACTCAAAATCCTGTAGAGCAAACCATAAACACTCAGACCAAACCTGTGATTAAACCACATGTTTTAGGAAGGATACAGGCAAAGTCAGGATTACTAATTAAAGGTGTAATTGCAGATCAACAAGAAAATATCCTACCAGGTGCTACAGTACAAGTTAAAGGCACTAGCAGAAGAACCCAAACAGATTTTGACGGTAATTATGAGATCATAGTTTCTCCAGGAGAGGTTCTTGTATTCTCCTATGTGGGTTATAAGCCCTTAGAAATAAAAATTACCTCTCAAAAGAGTATCCGAGTACATCTAGAACACGACGAGCTCATGGGAGATGTTATAATAGAAGTTATGGGTGGTTTAAAAGCTATCCCAACTAAGCATTAAAAGAAATACTACATCTCACAATAATGCCTTTTTGAAACTGTTATATTTGTATCAAATACGTTTACATGCGCAGTTTATATCTTTTACTCCTTCTTGCTGGAATTATTACCGCTAGTTCTTGTCGTAATGACTTTGAAACCACTTTGAGTACTGGGGACTTACGATTTTCTAAGGATACCATATTTTTAGATACGGTATTTACAAATATAGGTTCAAGTACGTTTAACCTTAAAGTTTACAATGATAGTGATGAAGCCATATCAATTCCTACTGTTAGATTAGCACAAGGTGAAGCTTCTAATTACCGACTAAATGTAGATGGAGTTCCTGGAAGAACCTTTGAAAACGTAGAGATTCTAGCAAATGATAGCATTTTTGTCTTTATAGAGACTACCGTAGATATAAATGACACTGGTAATGGTAGTGAGGAGTTTTTATATACAGATGCCATAGAATTTGATAACGCTGGAAATCTTCAAGAAGTCGAACTTGTAACACTTGTAAAAGATGCTATATTCTTATTCCCAGATAGAGATGATGCTACAGGTATTATAGAAACACTTACTATAAATGGTGTTGAAACGTCTTTACAGGGTCGTTATCTTATGGATGACGAACTAACATTTACTAACGAAAAGCCCTATGTTGTTTACGGCTATATGGCAGTAGGAGATCCTAACGGAAATACACCTAAAACGTTAACGATGGAGCCCGGTGCTCGAGTTCATTTTCATTCTGAGAGTGGTCTAATTGTTACAGATAACGCTACTCTTACTATTAATGGTGCAATAAGTACTGATGAAACTCTTTTAGAAAATGAAGTAATCTTAGAAGGTGATCGATTAGAGACCGCATTCTCTGAGGTCCCTGGACAATGGGGAACGCTATTACTTACAGATGGAAGTATAAATAACAGCATTAATTATGCGACCATTAAAAATGCTACTGTAGGCATCTTAAATGAAAGTAACGTAGTAACTGGAACTCCTAACCTAACGGTATCTAATACTCAAATCTACAATGCATCTGCTGTGGGTCTATTAAACAGATTCTCTAATGTAACTGCTCATAACCTTGTGATTAATAATTGTGGACAATTTTCACTTCTTGTGCAACTAGGAGGGTCCTATAATTTCACTCATTGCTCCTTTGGAAACTACTGGACAAACAGTTTTAGAAGTACTCCAGCAGTATTTTTAGATAATACACTTACTACTCCTGAAGCCATTATAGTAGGTGAACTTACAGAAGCAAACTTCACCAATAGCATTATTTATGGTAATCAATCAGAAGAGCTAGGTTTTAATAATGACGAGGCTGCGCCTTTCAATTTTAAGTTTACGAATACTTTGATACGTTTTGAAGATACCTTTGGTCAATTTGAAGGAATTCCTGAATATGATTTTTCTAACACTATGTTATATGAAAATATAATTCTGAATGAAGAACCTGACTTTGATAGTCCAGAAAATAATAGACTTCGTATAGGCGAAGAAAGCGCTGGTAACAATTTCGGGCTTAATAGTGCTGCTATTTTGTTTCCTGTAGACATCGTGGGTACAGATAGAACTGGAGCGCCAGATCTTGGAGCATACCAGAGTATCATCCTGCCAGATTAAAACAGATCTAAAAACTTCAAACCAAAAATAAACGCGCCATCTGGTTTATCTAAGCCATTAGAGCGCACATAATCCAAACGTAAAAACCTGTATTTACCCCATCCCAAATTATCCAATCCTATAGACCACTCTGTGTAGGGTTTATTCTCAACGGTACTTAAAACATGTCCTCCTACAACCAGATTAAAATTAAACGCATTGAGTCCTGGAATTTTCCCAAGTACCCAACCTTTAAAATCGTGCTCAGCGTGAGCCTCTAGGTAATTATTGTTAGTACTTCGTTCATAATAGGGTAACAAGTTAAATCTATTGATATACGTGCCCTCTGTTCCTATTCTGGTTTGATTTCCGTTAAAATGTTGGTAGTCTACAAAGCTTATATCTCCTGCATCATTAAGGAACGTTCCTGCTTTGATGTTGTAATTAAAGCGTCCTTTATTCCCAATATTAAACCCATGTCGTAATCTAATCCTTAATTGATTAAAATTATACTGTTCTTGAGAGGCTCCTAATCCTGTCTCGTAGGTTAGAAAAACCGTTGGATAACGATCTGAAGAAATATTAAATTTTCCTGTAGGATAGTTATAATATTTCTGTCCAAAATTAATTTGAGCGGTAAGCTGCGCTTTCACTATCTGATGATCTTCAAAAGAGAGCGTACCTTCATTAAGAGGATCTAAGGGATTATTACTTGTATAGACTATATCATCCTTAGGGTACCAAGTTTGATCTGTAGTGTTTGAGAGTGCCTTTCGATCTTCGTAGGCTACATTTAGAAATCCTCTCAATCCATTAAAAATTTCTTGGCTATAAGCGGCTTCTGCATAGGAGCGTTCATATATTTTTAAGTAGTTCCTTTCATAATATAACGAGGTAATAGTATTAATGTTTTCAGAAATTGGGTTTTCTGCGTTAAACTGTCTCGTTTCTACTCCTGCAGTAACAGAGAGTCGAGATCGGTTAGTTCTATTAAATCTTCGTGAGATTCCTACGGTGTATCGTAATCTATCTTCTGAGAAGGCGTAGTTCGCTTTCGCGAAAGCGTAGAAAGTCTTCTGATAATCATCATCACTCCAATTAAAATAATTGAACCCAGTCCCTCCGTGCCAACCCTGAACGGTATTGAAATTTACATTAGAAATAAGGCCGTCGTAGGTAAAGGAATACCTCTTGTAAGTATTTCTAAATGTATAACCCATAACAGGCGACCAGACTTTAAATTTGTTGCCTCTTGCGTCTACAGAATCAAGGTGTTTCTGGGATTTCCTGATTACTTGGATACTATCTTTCTTAATATAATCTGTTTGCTCTACAGTTGTAAGTGGTACTGGACGTTTGTTTATCCAGAATAAACTATCCTTCTTATTTGCCTCTGGTTCAAAAGACAGCACCTCATTAGAGAAAGAGGCTTTTTCAAATTGAGGGGCAAAATTATAATCACTATATGCCGCTATAAATCTACCGTCGCCATTAAATCCAAAAAAGCCAAAACTAAAATCAATCACTTGAGAAATTTTAATCCAACGACGTTGCGTCTTATCGTATTTAAAGCTTTGCTTAAAATTTAGATCTTTTACTACGGGAACTTGAATGACTTCACCCGTTACTTTTAAATCTACTCCGTAAAGCTGCCACTCATCTTCTACTATATATATGGTTCCAGTAAATACCTTGTCTTTAGGCCTTTTGGGAGTTACACTAATCTTATTTATAATTTGATTATTCTCTATAAATGTCCCTTCTAATTTATACGTGTAATTAGTGAACGCGTTTGTGGCGATGGGAGAAAGCATCTGGACATTAAGATCTATGGTGTTTTCATAAAATGAAAAGTTTGCGTCTATAGCTGTATTAAAACTAAAACCATTGTCATCACCACTTACTTTGCTAGCTTTTATTTTTTCGCTAAAATTATTAGGACGCTCATAAGCGATATCGGATAGGGTCTCACTCAAATATATAACGCCTGTTCTTGTAGAATCTAAAGCGCCTCCTAAATCTCCCACTTCTTGACCTAGTATTTTCTCAGGAGCATCTTTTACCTGCCACAATCCTCTGGAATAAAAACTAGCAGTATACGAAGAGATTGCGTTGAGATTTTCTTTGCGTTTGGCTATTGCTGCTTTTACAATAGCATCTGCAGGATTGACACCTGCGGTAACGACCACTTCATCTAGAGAGGTAGTCTCTGGAACTAGCGTAATGTCCAGAACTTGTTTTTCTTTCAGGGTAATTTCTTTATTTACTGTTGTATATCCTAAAAATTGAAAAGTAAGTGTGACTGTTTTATCACTCCAACTTTGGTCAAGCTCCAATTCGTAAAAACCTTCGCCATTTGTAGTGGTTCCGGCGGTAGAGTTTTCTACATATACATTTACAAAAGGTAGGTTATTCCCGTCTGTATCTGTAACAACTCCAGAAACTTGTGAAAATGTTACAAATGGAAATAGAAAGAAAAGTATATAAAAACGCATACAATAGGTAAATAGTTAGTCGTTTTAAAGAAACAACATTCTCTAATAAACTACTATTAAAGGCATATTAATTATGAATTCATTAAGGAACACTAGTTATTAAAAGCCTTTTTAATTCGGCTCAAGTCACGCTTGTTGTCGCGATCTTTTATGACCTCGCGCTTGTCATAATTCTTTTTACCCTTGCATAAGGCTATTTCCAGTTTTGCAAAACCTTTCTCGTTTGTAAAAAGCCTTAATGGAATAATCGTAAGACCAGATTTCTTAACCTCTCGCTCCCACTTATTCAGTTCTCTTTTATTTAACAGTAGCTTACGAACGCTTTTGGGCATGTGATTAAAGTATGTCGCGTGGGAGTATTCTTGTATCGTCATATTTACAACAAATAACTCCGTTCGATCATTAAACTCACAAAAACTCTCTGCAATAGAAGCTTTCCCTTCTCGAATAGATTTAATCTCAGTTCCTACTAACTTAATACCAGCAGTAAGTCGATCTAAAATTTCATATTCGAAACGGGCCTTTTTATTGAGAATGCTAACTCGATTATTCATACTAACAAATGTACCTAAATTAACAATTTTACTATATTCATTTTATTATTTTTACGGGTATGAGAAATATCTACATTTTATTAGTCATACTAGTATGCACTAGCTGCAAAAAAACTGAAGTTTTAAACCCAGAACAAGCAGAGCCAGGATTTAAACAGACCATTACCGCTGAAAAGCTTGTCGATCTATCGGTAAAAGCCGCTGGGTTGGAAAAATTATATAATGCGACTTTGTATTTTGAAAAAAAAGAAACTCAATATAGTGCAAAACGAGATGGTTATACATATGAGTATGTAATGAAGAGAACAAAAAAAAATATTGCATACCGAGCTGTAGCAAGCAACGGAACTTTTGATTACACCGAAAATGGAGAAGCCGTTTCTTATGGAAGTCAAAATACCTTATTAGAACAAAAATTAATTTTTGATAATAATATATTAGCTATCCCAAGAATATTTCAAAACGATAATAGTATTACTTTAGAATTGATTGAACAAACTGAAGTTAAGAATATCGATTATCGTGTTTTTCAAGTTCACTATAATGATCAATTACCTAGTGATCAAATGCGAAATGTGAGAGTTTACATAAATCCATCAAGTTTACTTCCAGACTACATTTGCTATTCATACGGAGATAACAATAGACTATTATGGACAGAAAATACTAAAAGACATGATGTAGATGGGGTTATTATTGCAGATTCTAAAACCTATATTCCCTTAAAAAGAACAGACAATCATAAAGAGATGGTAAGTTATGTAAACACTGGTGCCATCAAGCAAACTGAACATGTCCAGTATAGTAATTTAAAATTAATCCCAAACTAGATCTATGCGTGTGCTTAAATTGCTGATTTTATCTACTTTATTTTTAACTGTATCCTGTAAAAATGAAGATGTTCACACAGCCCAAGAAATTGTGGACCAAGCAATAGCTGTGGCTGGAGGAAATACCATTGCAAACTCGAGCATACACTTTAAGTTTAGAGATTACTATTATAGAGCTACAAGAACTAAAAACTTACGAACTCTAGAGCGCTGTACAGATAAAGAATGTCAGGTGCAACAAGATGTTCTAAATGAAAATGGGGAGTTTATACGCTTTCGCGAAAGCGAACTCATTACAGTTCCAGATAGTATGAAAACCCGCTATGGGAATAGTATCAACTCCGTACATTACTTTTCTGTACTACCCTATGGATTGAATGATCCTGCGGTAAAAAAGACATTTTTAGATGAGACTACGGTTAAAAATCAACCGTATTATCGTATTAAGGTTACTTTTAAACAAGAAGGTGGAGGCGACGATTTTAAAGATGAATACTTATACTGGATTCATAAAGAAACATACAATGTAGACTACCTTGCCTACAATTATCAAACTGCCGAAGGTGGTACACGTTTTAGAGAGGCCTACAATGAGCGCATTGTAAATGGGGTGCGAATTGTAGATTACAAAAACTACAAGCCCAAAAACCAGTACCCACCTCTGGATAGCCTAGATATATTATTTGAAAATAATGAACTAAACTTACTGTCTACCATTGATTTAGAAAATGTAACAATAACTGCTGCTACTAATTAAAGTGTAGCAATTGTACAGATTTTTTATCTCCAATAATGGTTACTATATATAAATTTCCATTGTTAGAATCATCTATAGCTTCATATTTTTTCTCTCCTAAGACCTTGTTTACAAAAGATGGAGTGGTATTACTATGGCCAACAACTAGAACAGTTTTTCCATTAGTAGCCTTGACAAAAGTAGCATCATAAAGCTCTCTAGGATTGTACATTTGCACATTAAGTGTATGACTTTCGGCCGTAGGTTGAGCGGTCTCTTTTGTTCTGTTATAATCCGTACTGTACACGGCCTCTAGCTGCACATCTCTCAAGATCGTAGACCAATCTTGTGCTCTATTCAGACCTTGTTCCGTTAAGTGCGGATTTCTATTAGAGCTATCACTTCTATCCTTCTCTGCGTGTCTTATAAAATAATACGTGGTTGTTTCTTGTTGCGCTTTCGCGAAAAGCGAAAAAAATAAAACCGCAACAAAAATTAGTTTACCTCCTTTGTGAGCATTCTTCATAATAAAATAATTTAAAACAAATGTAAGGAGAAAACATATGTTCCGACTTACAGCTTATAAGTCTTCAACTTTTATCTCAAAAGTGCTAAAAATCTGCTATGAAGAAGAAAGAAAATCTGCGATCGCTCGCAGATTTTTTTATTGTACTACTTGAAATAATTGAACCATTGTGTAGGCACTTATTAAAGTAGTTGTAAGTATTACATAAATACCAAGCGCTACGTTACGCCTTGATTTGTAATTGTTTGAGCTGTAATTTTCGTTAGAACTTTTCATAATATTTGATTGATTTATTGATTGATACTTAAAAGACGTTACACATTTTAATTTGTTACAAGTTTTTACATTTTACAGCCTCAGATGTCATTTTATTAGGCTCAATTGTAGGTATAAGGGTATAAAAAAACCAGCGTGTTACCGCTGGTTTTTTAGAAATAGAGATTGAATTCTATTTATTCTTGATTTTTAATAAAAGTTTTAAGCTTTCTTAATTTAGATTGCCATACTTCTAGTTCTCCTCTATGCTTTTCAATATTTTTCTTAACATCTACAACCATAGGATTATCATCCTTTACGTGTTGGAAGAAACCTAAGTTATTTTCGAGCTGATTAATTTCGGCTTTTACTTCTTGTACTTTCTTAGTTAAAAAAAATTGTTCTTTAGATAGATCTCGAGTATCAGAACCTCCCATACTCTCAAGTCTGTTCTCATACTTAATCATTTCTACCTCTTTCTTATCTATATCCAGTTGTTTAAAAAGTCCATCTAGTGCCTTATTAAACCGTTCATCAATCTTTTTCTTTGCGTAGGGTACTTTTCCTATAGATTTCCACTCACTTATCTTAGAGGTGATCATTTGTAACTTATCGCTATGCTCACCTTCTAATTTAATAGAGTCTAGTGAAGCAAGAAGTTCTTGTTTTTTTACTAACGCTTCCTGTTGCTCTGCATTTGATTGTTTTTTTGAATCGTGCAATCTATCAAAGAAATGATTACAGGCGTCTTTAAACTCTTTCCAGATCTTATCACTATCCTTTCTTGGTACGTGGCCTATTTTCTTCCAATCTGCCTGGATTTTTTTCATGACATCCATTGTACCTGTAAGATCATCACTATCCTTATGCTCGTTTGCAATCTGTATAAGCGCTTTTTTCTTAGTTAGATTGTCGTACTGTTCTTGCTTTTGTGATTTATAAAAACCATTTTTCTTATGGTTAAAGCTTCTTACGGCATCTTTAAAGGAAGCCCAAGTTGCTTCGTTAACCTCGTTAGGCACTTTACCAGCCTTAAAAAAGCTTTCTCGTAAGCTTTCTACCTCCTTTATCTTTTGTTGTATTACTTTATGAGAGTCTATAGTGCTATTTGCAACTTCTTGGATCTTTTGTATAATCTCATTTTTTACGACAAGGTTTTGATCCCATCCTTTCTCAACTTCTTTAAAATGAGCATCTCTTTTATCGTGTATTTTCTTTGTGGCAAGTCCAAACCGATCCCAAATAGCATCACTGTACTCTTTAGAAACAGGTCCTATTTCCTCTTTCCACATACGATGCAGTAATTGAAGCTCTTTAAAAGCCTTCCCAATATTAGGCTCATCATCAAGCTCTTCAGCTCTTTCTATGAGTTGCATTTTCTGAGCAAGATTATCTGAAAAGTGTTTGTCTCTAAATGCTCTGTTTAAATGCAATAATTCATAAAAGCTATCTACGTGATGATAATAGTTGTTCCACACCAGGTTATATCTATCTCTAGGTATGTTACCCGCATTATTCCATCGCTCCTGTATTTCTCTAAATTTATTAAATGTACTATTTACACTCTCAGCACCACCAAGCTCTTCTCTTAGAATTTTTAATTCTTCAATAAGATTTTGTCTAAAAGCTAAATTGGCCTTTTGATCTTTCTGCTTATTTTGGTAGTATGTTGATCTTTTATTTCTATACTCGTAGTATACTTCATTAAAAGACTTTTTGAATGGTGAGAAAAATCTAAAATCAATTACATTTCCTCCTTGTTCAAGAAATTCTCCTTTTGCCTTTTCCTGTTCTGCGTCAAATTTTGTGTCAATAGCCGTCTTAATCTCATCTACGTGCTTTTTAATATCCTGAACTCGCTCATTCTTCACCAAATTCTCAAGCTCTGAAATTAACTCTTCAATAGACATAGATGGATAATCCTTTCTTTCAATTTCTTTTGGTGTATTATCTTCTATCGCAGTAGTGTCCTTTTCTTCTTCATTAAAATTAGTCGTACTCTCAGTCTCTAATATGATCTCTGCCTCCACTTCTTCTTCAGAGGGTAAGGCAACACTCTCTGCCTCTTGCGACAGTGCTTCAATTTCTTCGGCGAGACCCTTTTCAGAAGTGTGTAACACCTCTTCTTCGTGAGATTCACTGTTTGTAGTAGCTATTTCTTCTTTAGGTCTATTCTCTTCGGACATTTCTTTCAATGTTAAGGTTCATATTTTATGGGTTAAAGATACTAACTACTAATGCAAATACAATAGACATTATAAAGACTGCCAAATTTCCCATGAAGCTAGGGCTTGCCCTTCCAGCATAGCTAACCCATTAAAAGTCGAAGCGCCTTGTGCTCTTGCCTTACGCAAAAAAGTAGTTTCTGGTGGGTTATAGATAAGATCATATACAATATGTGACAGATCTAAATACTCATAAGGAATATCTGGAAATAGGTCAACATCGGGAAAAGTGCCTAAAGGTGTGCAGTTTACAAAAAGCCAATTATTTTTAATGAGTTCTTCGTCTATATCATTGTAAGTAATAGCTCTTTTAGATCGCTTTCGCGAAATATATTGACACTTCACTCCCATCTTCTCAAGAGCATAAACCACTGCCTTAGAAGCTCCTCCTGTTCCAAGGATAAGGGCTTGGGGTTTGATACTGCCTCCCTCTAAAATCTTTTTAAAAAGATTCCCATCCTCACTATCCAAAAGGGAGGCGGTAAAACCTATATAATCTGTATTAAATCCTTTTAAACGCCCATCTGGCAAACGTTTAATCGTATTGACTGCACCTATTTCAAGAGCAGCAATATCCAATTCATCAATTAAGGATATCACTTTTTCCTTATATGGTATAGTAACATTAAAACCCTTTATTCTCTTGTCTTTGAGCACCTCCCTTATCTCATTATAATCAACACAATCAAAATTTTGATAGCTTGCATTAATCCTTTCTTTTTCAAATTTTGATTTAAAAAAACTTCTAGAAAAGGAATAACCAATATCTTTCCCTATCAATCCGTACTTATCCACGCGTTCTTGTTTTTTCTCCATAAGCTCCTAATGCTACTACTACAATAAATCCAAAAATTATAAAGAGTAAAGCAAGCAAATTTTCTAGACTCATAGAGGTAGGAATAAAGCGATCGTAATTGTCAAGAATTTGAGCGCCATTTATATCTAACAATGCATTACCATTAGAATCATATTTAAAGATCTCCTTTTTCCAAGGCCAAACCACTCCAAGAGAACCTGTTATAAACCCAATAATAACGGCATTCGTATTATTTCTAAATTTTTTGAGTAGATATCCTAATACATGTGATAAGGTGACTAATCCAGTAAGTGAACCGGCTGCAAATACAAACAGTACTTTTAAAAGTCTCATTTGCTCAGCATTATTCGTAAAACCAAAATCTAGTGAGACTATATCTATTAACGTTTCATAGAGAGCATTAACTGAATCTACAAGAAGTAAAACATAATTCCCTAATAAAATGAGAATAAAAGACCCAGATAAGCCGGGTAGCGTCATTCCAGAAACACCTATAATACCACAGAAAAACACAAATAATAACTGATCATTTTCTTGGGCAGGCTCCAATAAACTAATGCTTATCCCTAGTACTACCCCAGCCATAAGAAGCAGTACATTATTTCTATTCCAATCTCCAAAATCTTTGGCTATATAATAAATAGACCCTATTATCATCCCAAAAAACAAGCTCCACACTAGTAATGGATAATGCTCCAAAGCGCTATCTAATACCAAAGAAACGCTAAAATAACTAATGAGCATTCCCAAAATTAGAAGCCCTAAAAATTTTCCATTTATATATGTCCAGAAACTCTTAAAACGACCACTTATCAAAAGGCGAAAGGCTTTACCGTTTATTTTCTGTAAAGAATATATAAACTCTTCATAAAAACCAGCTACAAACGCTACCACACCACCAGAGACTCCAGGCACCTTGTTAGCAGCACCCATTGCAAGTCCTTTGAGAACTAGCCATATCTTATCTGAAATTGTTCTAGTTTGTGCCTGCATAACTTTTTTTACCGTTTGCAAAACGTTCTAAAAGGAGAATGAGTCCAAAACCTATTATAGCGCAACTAATAGCAAAAACTATTTGAGGGTCACTATTATAAGAAGTTGGCAACACACTATTAAGTTTTAGTGGAACTTCAACCCCATGTCTATCTAATGTTGTACTTACTACTTCCTGCCAAGGCCATATTCTATTTAAAGAACCTATCATAAACCCTGTTAATATTGCAAGGGTAAGATTTTTCTGGTGTGCAAACATCCATTTTAATGCCTTAGAAAATACCTTCAGTCCTACAACACATCCGAGGATAAAGACCGAAACCTTAAAAAAATTTGATCGAACCGCGTCCCAATCACCTTGTAATACACCATTAATAAAATCTGTAAGGGAGCCTAAAACTAGTCCATAAGAGCCCAGAATAACCAAAATAAATGATCCAGATATCCCTGGTAATATCATCGCAATAATAGCTATACATCCTGATATAAAGAAGAAATAAATAGTATCAGGAGCCTGCGCAGGAACCGCAATGGTCACATAATAAGCTATTAGAATCCCTATCAATAAGACGGCGATAGTCCAAATATTCCATCTATTAATTTGCTTACCTATATACAATACACTAGCTACCACTAAACCAAAGAAAAAAGACCATATCATTATGGGGTAGGTCTCAAGCAAATAGGAAATAATCTTTGCTAAAGAAAAAATGCTGATTAATACGCCCAGAAAAAGACTAAACAGAAATCCTAAATTATATGAAGACCACATAGCCTTAAAACCATCTTGTTTCATTTTTTTTAAAACACCGAGATTCAAATTGTCTATTGTAGTTAACAACTCTTCATAAATTCCAGATATAAAAGCAACGGTTCCACCTGAAACCCCTGGGACAACATCTGCCGCACCCATAGCCATTCCTTTAAAGGAAATAATAAGATAAGAAAATAAGCTTCTAGACATAACAAGAAATTCTACTCACGAAAATAACTTGTTTTGGTCAGAATGTCCGAACTCAATTCGAATATTTCGTGATAAGTGAGACCACTTCCTTTTTTGAAAAAGGATACGGAAATAATTCTTCTAAAATTATAACATAATCCGGATCTAATTTCAGACCATTTATTAAGAAATATCGACCTTGAATATCGTTTCCTTTGAGGTAATGCAAACCAGATAGTCTGAAGGCAACTTCTGCATTTTCAGGATAGAATTCCATCGCTTGAGTGAGATTAATAATGGCCGCATCATGTTCTCCCAATTGTAGAAGAATATCTGCTCTATTAATCCAAGTATCCAACTCATAATTACCTAACTCAAGTGTTTTGCTGTATCCACGTTCTGCTTCTTCATAAAACTTGAGACGATTATTAATTTTTGCATATCTCTTCCAGTATAAAACATTCTCACCATCTATATTAATGGCCTTATTTATATAGTAAAGAGCCTTCTGGTAATTCAATCTCTTAGCATAGAAATCTGTAATAGCTATCCAACCGTTATCTAATAAAGGATCTTCGTGTACACAACGGCTGTAATATTTTATGGCTAGCTCGTCGCTCCCTAACTTATCATAACACTTTCCCATTCGTAAGAGTGCAAAAGATGTAGGATCTTCAAGTTCTAGGGTAATTTGATAATTTTCAAGAGCTTCATTAAATCTGCCTAATTTTTCGAGTACTTTCCCTTTTTCTAGGTAAGCTCCCACAAAGCGATCATCACTTATAATAGCAAAATCGAAAGCAGAAAGCGCTTTATCATATTTCTTAAGGTCAAAATATTGTTTCCCTACTTGATGCCAAGCCACTTCACTGTAAGGGTTTTTATTTAAAAACATGTTTAAATAATCTATTGCCTCTTTATGCTGCTCTAAAAAATCAAAACAATAAATTACATTATACAGCGCACTATAGTCCTGATCATCTACCTCAAGGCACTTCATAAAGTTAAACTTGGCATTCTTAAAATCATCTAAGAATAGGTACTCCATACCTATTAGAGAATAGACATCTGCTGGATCTTCGGTAAGATCTATAGCACTTTCTAAAAGTTCAATTGCCTTTTTATGATTGTCTTGCTTACTATATATGTTAGCCTTTTGAATATAAATCTCCTCATTATGAGGATCCATTTCGTAAAGTTCTGTCAATAGATCGTTTGCGAGATCGAACTTATTTTCAAAAATAAATATCTCTGCTTTGTACAACTTTAGGTTAAAGGATGATGGATGTTGATCAAGGCCTAGGTTTACCGCCTTTCTTCCTAAGGCTATTTTACCTGTCTCGATGTAATGATTTGCAATAGACTCAAATTCTTCTGCATCAAAAAATAGTACGTTATTGGTCTTGAGCATAGACTCAAAGCGACTAATCGATACATTTTCTCCTTCAGGGTGAAATCCCATATAAGTTTTACTTAGAATTAGCTATTGATAAATTTAATAATGTTTACATCCCATCCCCTTTTCCAAGTTAATAGTTGTCAACATAGTAATGAACAGCCAATAATCAAGCCAAAAGTTGTTCCAAATGCATCAACCATACAATTCACACTTAAAAAATGACAGTTGGGTGTGAATTGTTCGCTTTCGCGAAAGCGTGTACATACATTTACACCATCAATCAAGTATAACATAAATAATTTATTATGAAAACTCTTACCACATTATTCGTACTTCTAATATCATCTTTTGCATTTGCTCAAGAAGAGCAAGGAGTAACAATTACAGTAGTCTTTGACAATTTACTTAATGATCAAGGAAAAGTATCTGCAGCATTATACGATGAGGCTACTTTTATGAAAGCAGCACCTCTTGATAGTGTAGAAGGAAAACCAGAAAATAAAACCCTTACCCTTATTCTTGAAGATGTTACACCGGGTGAATATGGCATCATCACTTTACACGACTTTAATGAAAATGGTCGTATGGATTTTGAACCAACAGGTATGCCTAAAGAACCCTATGGGACTTCTGGTAATGTACTTGCAATGGGGCCTCCTAACTTTGCAGATGCAAAGTTTACTGTGGGAACTGAAGATTTGACACTACATATAAAAATGTAACTAATTAGTTATAAATTATAGAAAAGCACGCTTATAAGCGTGCTTTTCTTTGTATAAGAAATGCTTAACTTAATGGACATAGCTATAAGTTAAATTGATAATTGTATTTTTGTTCATCCAATAGCAATTTTATGACAATTACTCAATTAAAATACGTTCTTGCCGTTGCAGAATATAAAAATTTCACCAAAGCTGCCGATAAAACTTTCGTCACTCAGCCCACTCTTAGTATGCAAATACAGAAGTTAGAGGATGAGTTAGACATTCTCATTTTTGATAGAAGTAAAAAACCCATTGAACTCACAGAGATAGGCAGGAAAATAGTGACCCAAGCTAAAAATATTGTGAATGAGGCAAATCGCATCAACGATATTGTAGACCAGCAAAAAGGGTTTATAGGCGGTGAGTTTAGATTAGGTGTTATCCCCACTGTTATGCCTACACTTTTACCTATGTTTTTGAGAAATTTTATAATTAAGTACCCAAAGGTTAAACTCAAAATAGAAGAGTTAAACACCGAGACCATCATAGAACGACTAGAAGAAGGTCACTTAGATGCCGCAATTGCCGCAACACCTTTACAAAACGATAATATAAAGGAAAGACCTCTGTATTATGAACCATTTATGGCATATGTGCCTTCTAATCATAGGTTATACAATACAAAGGACCTTGAAACTTCAGATTTGGACTTGTCAGACATGTTATTACTAGAGGATGGGCATTGTTTTCGGGATGGAGTGATTAATCTTTGTAAAGCTCCCAGAGATTATGATGAGGACTCATTTGCACTAGAAAGCGGCAGTTTTGAGACTTTAGTAAAACTGGCAAATGAAGGTTTAGGAATGACCCTACTACCATACTTACATACATTAGACTTACCAGAAAAAGAAAAAATATATATTAAGTCTTTTAAAGAACCTTCACCCGCAAGAGAGGTAAGTATTATCTATCCAAAAAGCGAGTTGAAAATGCAAATTATAGAAGCCTTACGAGCAACTATTGCTGGAATTATAAAGGGAGCCATACTCTTTCAAAATGTGCAGATTATAAGCCCCTTACAAAAGTAAAAAAAGACTCCAGAAGGAGTCTTTTTTTACTTTAAATAGATTAAACATTGATTAAGATCTGGATTCTCTTCTATAAGATTATTTATCCAGATCCGCAGTTCTTCAATTTCGTAAGGAAGAAGCCGCTTAATAGCTTTTTGTAATTCTTTACAAAACAATACGCTGTCAAAACTTACTTTTTTAAGTACAGTCTTCGTGTATTCAAACATTGCTCGCGCCATATTCGAAACTAGGGTTTAGGTTAATTTTAAAAAGTAAAATTGTTTTATAAGCTCTAAGTTTTAAGTCTTCTTAAAGATAAACATTTTGTTTATACATTTTACATTTTTTTCTTTTGTTTAACACTCTAGAGTTAAACAAGTAACTTTTAAAATCCATTATCACCATCTAATAAATCACCTATCCCGCCTAGAATAGAGCCTTCACCCTTAGATTTTCCACCTCCTCTAGGAGCTAGTGCAAGGACTCTATTTGCCAGCCTACTAAAAGGCAACGACTGTATATAAACAGTACCAGGACCAGACAAGGTTGCAAAGAACAATCCTTCACCACCAAAAATGGTATTCTTGATTCCCCCGACAAATTCTATGTTATAATCTACTGTATGATCAAAACCTATAATACAACCCGTATCAACTTTTAAGCGCTCACCTGGAGCTAGCTCTTTTTTGAGAGTTGTTCCTCCTGCGTGCACAAAGGCAACACCATCTCCCTCTAGTTTTTGCATAATAAACCCTTCTCCACCAAATAACCCCCTGCCTAGCTTACGCGAAAATTCTATACCCACGGATACTCCCTTTGCAGCACAAAGAAACGCATCTTTCTGACAAATGAATTTACCTCCGTTCTGAGCCAAATCAATCGGAATTATCTTTCCTGGATAAGGAGATGCAAAACTTACTTTTTTCTTTCCTTGTACATCATTATAAAAAGCAGTCATAAATAAACTTTCCCCCGTAAGTAATCGTTTACCTGCTCCAAAGATTTTACCCATTACCGAGTTATCTTTTTGAGATCCGTCGCCAAAAATTGTATCCATACGTATACCCTCTTCCATCATCATAAAACTTCCCGCCTCTGCAATAACCCCTTCTTGCGGGTCTAGTTCTATTTCTACATATTGCATTTCTTCCCCTAAGATCTCATAATCTATTTCGTGTGCTTCCATTATTGTTTTTTGTTTGATTATAAGTTATTGGTGTAAGACAATTATGATTTGTTACATAAATTATAGATAGGCATATAGATGTTTCATGATAAAAAAAGGAATTATATAATTCAGTAACGTGTATAAAATATCTAAAAAAAGAGATCCTATTCAATTTAAATATTTATTAAATTATTGATAATCAGTATTTTAAATAATTTGGCACGCTAGTTGATTCCTATACAATGTCAATCAAAATAATGACAATAGTTATAATTTAAATTCAAGTATTATGAAAAAGCTCGCATTCTTACTTATAGGACTCATCACCCTAAGCAGCACAACATTAGCAATGTCTAATGAAAGCGTAGAAAGTACGGCAACACGTTACAACGCCGTTTACGATGGTAGCAAATATATTTTTGTTGAGAACGGTATTGAATTCTCCGTATTTCCAGATGGAGAGTTTGATTTCTACATCCCTAATTATGTACAAGGGGTAAGTGTAGGAGTAAATGCTGGGCCAGTAGGAATAAGCTTTAATACGGGATATGATTATGATCCTTATGTACAGTATGACCAGTATGGTGCGGTTATCCAAATAGAAGACACACCTTTATTTTATGATAACTATGGACGACTTGTGCAGGCTGGAGATGTACGTATCAATTACAGAAGAAATCGTATTGTAAACGTAGGTGGTCTTTTTATACACTATAATAATTTTGGCGTATTTAGTCACTATACAGGATTTGTGAATGTTTATAACAGAAACTATGTGTTTCACCCGTATCACAACTTCTTTTACAGACCAGTCTTTAACAGATGTCTTGTATGGACAACACCATACAGAAGATTTTATACTCCTGTACGTTACAACTATGCATACCATAGAAACAACTATTACAGAGGATATGTAAATGGATACCGTAATGCAAGAAGAGACTTTAGACGTCCAGAAACAGGGCGCGTAGCTCACAATAACGGTCGTCGTGATAATGTAGATCGCAACAATGCGCGTTTTAGAAGCGTAGAGCGTACAGATAATAGAGGACGTCGCGCTATTGCAAGTAACGAGAGAACAAGAACAAATAATAGGGGAAACAACGTTTCTAGAGATGGTCGTAAAGATCCCAAAACAAATAGAGGCTATATCTCAAATAATAGAAATGACAGAGGTATTGCTCAAAAAAGAGATCGTAAAGAAAGATCATATAACAAACCCTCAAGAGGTACTGTAGCAAAAGGAAGACCACTAACGAGTAGAACAAACCCTAACTCAAAAGGTAGACCTTCAAGACCTGTAGCAAGTAAGAAGTCAACGTCTAGAAAGGCTGTAGCTTCTAAGCCTTCAAGAGGATATGATCATAAAGCTCAAAGTCGCCCTAGTAGCAAAAGGCGTAGTACAACAGCTACTAGAGGTACTAAAAGAAGTACTCCTTCTAGAGCAACACAGAGAAGTAGTTCTACTAGAACTAATAAAGCGACAAGAAGCGGCGGCAACCGCAGTTCAAAATCTGCTAACAGAACATCAAGTTCTAGAAGAGGATAAAAATTAGATTTTTGGTTGGTTAGTTAACCCCGTCACAGTTTTCATACTGGGGCGGGGTTCTTTTTTTGCTTTCGCGAAAGCGCACCTAACCTATTTCATTTTCCTATCTTAGAGCTTCTTAACTCGACCACACTATGAAATTACTAGCATACACTTTTTTAGGAATCCTATTAGTAACCAGTTGCGCTCAAACTGAAACACCTATGACCGAAGAACAATTACTTGAAAAGGCCCAAATAATTCATTGGGACGTAATGACTCTAGACACGCACTGCGATATTAATGTCAAGAACTTTACGGACTCCATTAACTATACTCAAAAACTAACTTCACAGGTAAATCTTCCTAAGATGCAAGAAGGTGGTTTAGATGTGCCATGGTTTATAGTCTATACAGGACAAGATTCTTTAAATGCAAAAGGCTATGCAAAAGCTTTTGATAATGCAATGTCTAAGTTTACAGCCATCCGAAAGTTGTGTGAAGAAATTGCGCCAGAACAGATACAACTTGCCACCACTTCTCAAGAAGCTAGAGATATCTGGAAGTCTGGGAAAAAAGTGGCCATGATTGGGATTGAAAATGGATACCCCATAGGAGAAGATATCAAGAACGTTGAGAAATTTTATAACCTAGGAGGTCGTTACATGTCTCTAGCGCATAATGGTCATAGCCAGTTGAGTGATAGTAATACAGGTGAGGCAGATAATGTATGGCTACACAATGGATTGAGCGAATTAGGCAAAGAGGTCATCGCAGAGATGAACCGCCTAGGTATGATGATAGACGTTTCTCACCCTAGTAAAGAGGCGATGAGACAAATGATTGAGTTGAGCAAGGCACCCATTATTGCTTCCCACTCCTCTGCTAGAGCCTTATGTGATCATAGCCGAAATTTAGATGATGAACAGCTGGGTTGGATGAAAGAAAACGGAGGTGTTGTGCAAACGGTTGCTTTTAAGAGCTATCTCAATACAGAAAAACACGAAGCACGAGATGCGGCAGAAAAAGAAATCGCAAAAGAAGTGGCAGATTCTATGGGTATTGCCTATTTAGAGCGTAAAGAAGTAATGGCATTGCCAATTGATAAGCGCATGGCTTATTATGAAGACTACCTTAAAATGCAACCTCTACTCAAGGCTAAGATTAAAACAGTGGATAACCTCCCTCCTGCTGTAGATGTATCAGATTTTGTAGATCATATAGATTACTTGGTCGAGAAAATTGGATTAGACCACGTAGGCATTAGTTCAGACTTTGATGGTGGTGGAGGTATTGAAGGGTGGAGTGATGCTTCAGAGACACTCAATGTTACTGTAGAGTTGGTGCGAAGAGGCTACACCCAAACACAAATAGAACAGCTATGGAGTGGTAATTTACTCAGAGTTTTAGATGAAGTCCAAGCAGTGGCTAAAGGAATACAAGGATAATTACATATCCCTTTCTGTACATATTTGATTGATACGAAGACGCAGCTTTCTTTCGTAGTCTTCCTGTAACCAATCGCGATAATTTTGTGTATTATTCATAATACTGTAAGAGTACTGTCGCACTCGATATGCAATATCTTCGCGTAGTTTACGAGCCAAGATACGTGCATCAAAAACATCTTCACTATTATCTACTACCATAAGCGCGTGTTGCTCTACGGCGTTATCCAAGGCGGTTTTAGCTTTTTGTCCCGCAGCAACAACTCTTTTGTACTCCTTTTTAATATCAAAGTACACTTTGTCTGTATTGCTAAATTCTTTACGTAAGTCTGGCGGCATTACATAAGCAAAGTTGCGTTCTATCTCTTCGTCACCTATCAAGTTTTCAAGATAAAAGTCTGGATATGCAAAAATTTCTTTCCAATCTATAGGTGCTTCCCATAATCCAAAACGGGCAGCATTGTTTCCTAAATCCAATACCTTAAATGTTTTCTTATGAGGCAATATTCTTGATCCCCTACCAATCATTTGAAAGTACAAGGTTAAGGATTTTGTAGCACGGTTAAGTATAATAGTATCCACCGTAGGCTCGTCAAAACCTGTAGTAAGAATACTCACAGATGTTAATATAGCATCAGGCGTATGTTTAAACCATTCTAAAATCTCTTTACGTTCTTTCGCACTACTCGTGTTATCAAGATGTCTAATGGCATATCCTGCTTCTCTAAAGGTCTCCTGGACGTATCTAGAAGTATTAATACCATTATTAAAGATTAGGGTTTTTTTGCCTTCAGATTCTTCTTCATAAGCTCCAAGAAGCTTTTCTTGCATACTTGCATCTGTATAGAGAATATCTGATGATTTTACTGTATAATCACCATTAATACCCAATTTTAAAGAAGACAACCCTACATTATAACTAATAGTCTGTGCTTTTGCTAAGAATCCTTTATCTATAAGTGCTGGAATACTCTCTCCTATTAAAAGTTCTTGATAATGATCCTTCATAGGGAGCTTAATATTAGAACTAAGCGGTGTGGCGGTTACTCCTAATATAAAAGACTTATGAAAATAACTGAACAGCTTTCTAAACGAATTATAATGAGCCTCATCAATAATCACAAGACCTACATCCTCAAGAGTAATTTGCTCTTCTTGTAACCTATTGGTCAAGGTTTCTACCATCGCTACATAACACATTAAATCTTCTGCATCATCTAGATTTTTTACATCACTAGAGATAATCATATTAGGCACATTAAACTCAGACAGCATTCTTGATGTTTGTGCCGAAAGTTCGATCCTGTGGGTTAGGATTACTACCTTTTTAGTGTTCTTTGCGATATACCTGCGCACTATCTCTGAGAAAATGACCGTTTTCCCACCACCAGTAGGTAGTTGATAGAGTAAGTTATAATCCTCAGACTCACGATCCATACACTCAAAAACAGCGTCTAGATCTTTAAGTTGATAATCGTATAATTCTTTTTCTGTGGTTTGATTGGAAGCAGTAACTTGGGTCAAATTGTTGGGTTTTAAGCAGTTTTTTTGAGAATCTTACAAAACTAATAGATTTTTATGCTTTCGCGAAAGCATACTTAAAAAAACTTATCCGATCTATAAACAACTAATCAACATATCGATCCATTAGTTCTTCAAAGTAATGCGCATTTATCCAATCTTGAGCTTGCACATTATCAAGAATAGATTCAATACGAGAAGATAACTCCTCTAAAAGGTGATGATACGTAATAAATTGAAGGGCATCTTGAAAAGAATTATAGATGCTTTTATAGAAAGCTTCTTGTCTAATAGGATAAGAAGCCGTGTATGTTTGCGCAATTTCAATATTGTAAAGCATGACATCTGATACTAGCTTAGGATCTACTCCTAACGTTTTAAATTGTTTGATGTAATTTTGGGCAACAGAGCGTCTTTTTCTGGGGCGCTTTCGTTTTAAAGGAAAATATTCATTGCTTATTTTAATTTTTGCGTCTTCCACTAGCTTTTCTTCTTTAGGATTAAACACAAAATCATAAAAAACTTTTACTTGCGGTATACGCTCGTAAAGGTCTATTATTTGCTCCTCTAGTGCTTCTTTCTCAAGATCTGCAAGATATTTTTTGAGAGCTCTCTTACTCATAGTATAGGTATCTAAAAAAAACTAATTTAACGTAAAAAATACTGGTAATTCGTTAATCAAAAAACTAACTTTGTCTTTGAAAGAAAATTCTCGAACCAATTATGAATACACTCCAAAATTCAAAAGCTGTTAAACTCCTCAATAAACTTATTGATGATGTAGCTACAAATGGCATCATTACCAATACGGTGGTTGAAGATCTTAAAACATTAAGGCCTCATACAATATCAGAAGAGTTGCCTTTACTGGCTAAAGCTACAAGGCTTGCCGCGGAGCATATTGAGGCTCACGAAAATTTTGATATACCAATTCCTCAAGATGAACCAGTAGATGAAGACGACGTTGTTGAAAAACTAGAATTTGAACCAAAAGATAGTTTGCATTACTTTTTCTGCCTTATCAGAGATGTAGATAAGAAAGCTAATGAAGAAGAGCTTAGAGAATACGTAAAAGCACTTAACGAATACTAAATCTTTTCTTATAGGATTATGCTACAAAAAAGAGCCTGATCATTCTGATTAGGCTCTTTTTTTTGTAAGGATATTATAATTATTTCCCCTTAGATTTTTGCTGCTTTTCTGCTTGTTCCATCATCTCTGCCATTTTCTTCTGGAAACGACCTTGCTTTTTAGGGCGCGCTTTTTTCACTTCTATTTTCTCTCTAATCTTATTCTCATCAATAATATAACCTTTAATTACAAGGATAATTCCTATTGTAATAAGATTGGAAATAAAGTAATACAAACTTAAACCACTCGCATAGTTGTTAAAGAAGAACAACATAAGAAGTGGTGAGAAGTACATCATATACTTCATCATTTTACCCATATCCGGCATCCCTTCTTGCGTAGGTTGTTGCATTGTTTGCTGGCTAGTTGTTAATCTCATAGAAAAGAAAATCGTTACAGCCGCTAGTATAGGGAATAAACTTACGTGATCTCCATAAAAAGGAATCTCAAAAGGAAGCTTTGCAATCTCATCATAGCTGGATAAGTCGTCTGCCCATAAGAAGCTCTTTCCTCTTAATCCAAAGGCGCTCGGAAAAAATGTGAAAAGCGCATAAAAGACAGGTATTTGTAATAATGCAGGTAAACATCCGGCTGCGGGACTGGCTCCTGCCTTACTGTAAAGTGCCATCGTCTCTTGTTGCTTTTTCATTGCATTATTCTTATACTTCTCTCCTATAGCAGCAATCTCTGGTTTTAGAACTTTCATTTTGGCCTGTGATACATATTGTTTGTATTGCACAGGAGAAAGCATTAATTTTATTAAGATCGTCATTACTACTATGGCAATACCTGCCGGTAAGAATCCAGATAAAAATGAAAAGAAAGGAATCACTAGGTACTTATTTAAGAACCCAAAAATACCCCAACCCAGCGGCATTGCTTCATCAAGACCACGATCATATGATTTGAAAATGTTATAATCTGTAGGACCGTAATACATATTCATAACATAGCCTAATTCACCATTATTAGGCGTTAGTAATAAATCTGCCTTATATTCTTTTGTAAAATTAGTCTCTTGATCTGCCTCATCTGCCTGCTGTAGCAAGTCTGACGAAGAAAGTCTTGCTTCTTTAAAAGGTGTATTTGAAAGTAACATCGAGCTAAAGAAATGCTGACGATAATTCATCCAACTTACATCTTTCTCAGTCTCATCATCTTGTCCTGCCTGCGCAAGCTTATCTGTCTTATCACCTTCATATTCGTAGGTGAGTCTTGTGTACCTGTTTTCATAAACGGCACTCTTTGCATGACGAATTCCTTTAAAATCCCATTGTAAACGCATAGGATTTGAAGTGTTAAATACATTTGACAATCCCTGAGAACGCATCCCAAAGTCTAACATATAGTCACCAGGCTTTAACTCATAACGGTACTCTAGAAACTGTGTAGGCGATACTTTTAGTTTCATAGACAGTACTTGATTATCGCCATTTTGGGTAACAGATGGTTCAAAAAATAAATCTTTTGTGTTTAAATTTCTGTTATCTGAAGTACTAAAAGAAACATTAAATACACTATTGCCATCTTTAATAAGATATACTGGTATTGAGTCAAAGGTTTTTTCTTGCAGTAGCATCGCTTCTACAATATGACCGCCTCTGTTACTTACCTTAAGCTGTAAGACATCATTTGCAATAGTCGTAATACCGTCTGTAGTACCAGAAAATGCAAAGGCTCCTAACTTATTTTGTAGCTGTGCCGAAGCTATAGAGTCTGACACTGGCACTTGCGTTGTAGGATCAGTAAGCACAGGATCTGACTTCGTACTAGTCTCTTGTACTTGTTCTTGCTGAGCTTCTTTTACTTTTACTTCTTCTTCGGTAGGTTTATTAAAATACATAATCCATAATAGTATTCCTCCCATAAGAAGCATTCCTATTATAGATGTAGTATCAAATTTCTTTTGTTCTGCCATTGGATTATTTAATTATGATTGGGATATATCAATTGTGTATCCAAAATCTTAGTGTATGCCATACTGGCACTTATAATTTAATTCTGTTTCGTTTTAGAAAAATCTAATGCTGCCTTCACGAAGGCTACAAACAATGGATGCGGGTTAGAAACGGTGCTTTTATATTCTGGATGGTATTGTACACCCACAAACCAAGGATGATCTTCTAACTCAATAATCTCTACCAATCCAGTTTCAGGATTCGTTCCGGTAATTTTTAAGCCTGCTGCTACTAACTGACGTCTATATTCATCATTAAATTCATAACGATGTCTATGGCGTTCTAAAATAGTCTCTTGTCCATAAACAGCACTTACAATAGAATTTGGTACTAACTCACACTCCCAAGCTCCTAGACGCATCGTCCCGCCCATATTCTTAATAGTTTTCTGAGCTTCCATAATATCAATCACTGGATGTGGTGTTTCTGGATTCATTTCTGTTGAGTTTGCTTTCGCGAAAGCGCACACATTCCTTCCATATTCTATCACTGCCATTTGCATCCCAAGACAGATTCCTAAAAATGGGATCTTATGCTCTCGAGCATACTGAACCGCCTTTATTTTACCTTCGATGCCACGCTCCCCAAAACCAGGTGCAACAAGAACTCCATCCAATTTAGAAATGGTATTTGCAATCACATTGTCTGTAATAAACTCGCTATGTATGCTCTCTACATTTACTTTAACTTCATTCTCAGCTCCAGCGTGTATAAATGCCTCTAGTATAGACTTATAACTATCTTGCAATTCTACATATTTACCAATAAGTCCTATGGTAACGGTAGACTTAGGGTTCTTATGCTTATTTAAGAACTCATTCCATCTAGAGAGCTCAGGGGCCGTTTGGTCATCTAGTCTTAATTTTTTAAGCGTGATCATATCAAGACCTTCTTCTAGCATTAAGTTAGGTACATCATAAATAGTACTTGCATCTATAGACTCAATAACAGCTTCTTGCTCTACATTACAAAAACGTGCAAGTTTACCTCGTAACTCATCATTAAGGTGATGTTCTGTACGACAAACCAGAATATCTGCTTGGATACCGCTTTCCATAAGCGTTTTTACAGAATGCTGTGTAGGCTTTGTTTTTAACTCTCCAGCCGCAGACAAATAAGGAATGAGTGTTAAATGAATAACTAGTGAGTTTTCTTTTCCTAATTCCCATTTGAGTTGTCGTATACTCTCTATGTATGGTAATGACTCAATATCCCCTACGGTTCCACCTATTTCTGTAATTACGATATCATAATCTCCGCTATTCCCTAGTATTTGAATACGTTCTTTAATCTCATTAGTAATATGCGGTATCACTTGAACTGTCTTGCCCAGAAATTCTCCGCGACGCTCTTTATCAATAACACTTTGATAAATACGGCCTGTCGTTACATTGTTTGCCTGTGAGGTTGCTACGTTAAGAAAACGTTCATAATGCCCTAAATCAAGATCTGTCTCTGCACCATCATCCGTTACATAGCACTCACCGTGCTCATAAGGGTTCAACGTACCTGGATCTATGTTGATATAAGGATCTAATTTTTGAATAGTCACCCTGTAACCTCTAGCCTGTAAAAGTTTTGCCAGAGATGCTGCAATAATGCCTTTTCCTAATGAAGAAGATACTCCGCCCGTAACGAAGATGTATTTTGTAGTAGCCATTTAAGGGATATCTGTGATACGTTTACGGGGCGTAAAGGTACAGAATTTTAAGACTATTTTCAGCACTAAATGTTGGATTGTTTACAAAATAAAAGAGCAACCACAAAAGGCTGCTCTTTCAGAATGTCTATAAAAATTTGTGTTTATGCGCGATCTGCATTCATCACTTTCGTCCAAGCGGCAACAAAGTCGTTTACAAACTTGTCTTTTGCATCATCACTAGCATAAACTTCTGCAATGGCTCTTAGTTCAGTATTAGAACCAAAAATAAGATCGGCTCTGGTACCTGTCCATAATAAATCTCCAGTAATACGGTGACGTCCAGAGAAGGTACGGTCATCATCAGAAATCGCTTCCCAAGTAGTCATCATATCTAAAATATTCACAAAGAAATCATTAGATAAAGCACCTGGATTTGCCGTAAGTACACCGTGAGTAGAATCATCATAATTTGTATCTAAAACACGCATTCCTCCTACTAAGGCCGTCATTTCTGGTATAGATAATTTCATTAACTGCGCACGATCAATAAGCAATTCCTCTGCAGATACCTGAAGGTCTGCTTTAAGATAGTTTCTAAATCCGTCAGCAAATGGCTCTAAATAGCCAAATGACTCCACATCTGTTTGCTCTTGTGTTGCATCTGCACGTCCTGGAGTAAACGGTACACTTACAGTTCTCTCTGCTTTGCGCCCTGCTTCTTCTATTCCTGCAGCTCCACCAAGTACGATCAGGTCAGCAAGCGAAATCTGAGTATTACCCGCTTTGCCATTAAACTCACTCTGGATGCCTCTATACACATCCAAAACTTTGGCTAACTGTGCTGGGTTATTTACTTCCCAATCTTTTTGCGGTGCCAGTGCGATACGTCCTCCGTTTGCACCACCACGCTTATCAGAACCTCTGTATGTTGAAGCAGAAGCCCAAGCCGTACTCACCATTTCTGATACTGTAAGTCCAGAAGCGAGTACAATTTTCTTTAAAGAAGCTATTTCGGTGGCATTTACTAATGTATAATCAATCGCAGGAATTGGGTCTTGCCAGATCAATACTTCCTGAGGCACTTCTGGTCCTAGGTAGTTACTTCTTGGTCCCATATCACGATGCGTTAATTTGAACCACGCTTTCGCGAAAGCTTTCTCAAACTCCTCTGGATTGGCTCTAAAACGCTTAGATATCTCTAAATATTTAGGATCCATTTTAAGCGCCATATCTGCCGTAGTCATCATAAGGGCTTGCTTACCATTTGCATCTCCTGCTTTAGGTGCCATATCTGCATTAGAAGCCGCTGTAGGTGTCCACTGGTGTGCTCCTGCTGGACTCTTTGTAAGTTCCCAATCGTAATCTAACAATACTCTAAAATAATCGTGATCCCATTGCGTAGGATTCGGTGTCCACGCGCCTTCGATACCTGAAGTAATCGTGTCATCGAGTACGCCTGTACCATAGGTATTTTTCCAACCTGTACTCATCTCTTCTATAGAAGCGCCTGCTGGTTCTACACCTTGATATTTATCAGGATCTGCCGCTCCGTGGGCTTTTCCGAAGGTATGACCTCCAGCAACCAGGGCAACGGTCTCTTCATCATTCATGGCCATACGACCAAAAGTCTCTCTGATATCGTGACCAGAACCTACAGGATCTGGTTTTCCTCCTGGTCCTTCTGGGTTTACATAAATAAGTCCCATATGCGCTGCCCCAAGATGACCTTCTATCTCTCTTTCTTCTTTTTGCGCATAACGCTTATCATCACCTAGCCATTCTGTCTCAGAACCCCAGTAAATATCTTGCTCTGGTTCCCAAACGTCTTGACGACCTCCTGCAAAACCATAGGTTTCAAAGCCCATAGATTCTAAGGCTACATTTCCAGCCAAAATCATCAAATCTGCCCAAGAAAGTGCCCGGCCGTATTTCTTTTTGATAGGCCATAATAATAAACGAGCCTTGTCTAGGTTTCCGTTGTCTGGCCAACTGTTAAGCGGCGCAAAACGTTGTGTTCCAGAACCTGCTCCACCACGACCATCTCCTACTCTATAGGTTCCTGCACTGTGCCAAGCCATACGGATAAAAAATCCTCCATAATGCCCATAATCTGCTGGCCACCACGGTTGAGAATCTGTCATAAGCTGTGTAAGCTCTTCTTTTACCGCAGGAAGATTAAGCGTCTTAAAAGCAGCCGCATAATCAAAATCATCTTCCATTGGATCTGAAGACACTCCGTTCTGACGTAGTATATTTAATTTTAGTTCGTTAGGCCACCAATCACGGTTGCTTGTTCCGCCGCCAGCTGCCTGTACTTGCGTTCCGCTTAGGAAAGGACAATTGCTTGCATCGCCAGTATGATCTTTCATAGTATATCTATTTTTAAGTTGTAGTACGTTTAAAGCATAAAGTTACATACATAAATAGGGCTAACCATATACAAAAACAATTATTAAATTATCATTGTATCGATATTTCTTATACTAAAGTGTGATGGGTTTCTATACAATAGTTCTCGACTGCGCTCGAACGGACAAGGGTAAAATCTTCATTAAGCTTGCGCGAAAGCATACTTCTCCACAACCCTATCTACGCAGTTCATTCCATCTATAGCCGCGGAGATAATTCCGCCAGCATAGCCAGCTCCTTCGGCGCAAGGATAGAGTCCTTTTATTTCGATATGTTCTAATGTTTCTGGATTTCGCGGAATCAACACTGGGGAAGAAGTGCGACTTTCTGGAGCGTGTAAAACCGCATTATTAGTGAGATACCCTTTCATCTTCCTACCAAAACTTATAAAGGCTTTCTTGAGCCTTTTCGCGATAAGCGGTGGCAATACATTATTAAGATCTACAGACACAATTCCAGGTTGATAGGAGGTTTTAGGGAAGTTTTTAGACACGCGGCCATTTACAAAATCCTGCATACGCTGCGCAGGCACCGCTTGTGTTTTGCCCGCAGCTTCCCAACAAGCCCGCTCTACAGATTTCTGAAAATCAAGACATACAAAAGGATCTCCTTCTTTATAATTGGGTAAATCCTGTGGCGTCACGCTTACTACAATTCCTGAATTAGAATAGGGATTATCCCGCTTAGACGGACTCCAACCATTAGTCACTACTTCTTCTTGAGCCGTTGCACAAGGCGCTATAATTCCGCCAGGACACATACAAAAAGAATAAACGCCTAAGCCATCTACTTGTTGCACCAAACTATAAGAAGCTGGTGGCAAATTAGGATTATCACTATCGCCGTGATATTGTATATGATCAATAAGATCCTGCTGGTGCTCGATACGAACGCCTATCGCAAAGGGCTTTGCCTCTATCTTTACCTTGCGTTTGTGCAGTAAATAAAATATATCGCGCGCACTGTGACCTGTCGCTAGAATTACATTATCAAAAGCGAGCCAATCGGTATCGTTAATCTGTATCTTCTGAATCTGTTGTTCCGTTATTTTAATATCGGTGAGTTTAGCACCAAACCGTACTTCGCCGCCAGCGGCAATAATCGCTTCACGCATCGTAGTGATAATCTTCGGCAATTTATTGGTGCCAATATGCGGATGAGCATCTACCAATATGTCTTCTACTGCACCAAAATGAACAAACCATTCCATCGCCTTGAGCACATTGCCTCGTTTTTTGGAACGCGTGTATAGCTTTCCATCAGAATAGGTACCAGCACCGCCTTCTCCAAAGCAGTAATTAGAATCTGGATCTACAATATGCTCTTTATTAATAGCCGCAAGATCACGCCTGCGTGCACGCACATCCTTACCACGCTCAAAAATAATAGGTTTCAAACCGGCTTCTACAGCACGTAAACCCGCGAATAATCCTGCTGGACCTGCGCCTATAATTGCTATTTCTTGTTCGTTGTGTACTTTTTGTGGTGTAAAAGGTGGTAAACTGCTACGCTCCTCTCCTACTTTCCAAAACTCAATCTGTAGTGAGATTTTTACTGGCGATTTACGAGCATCTATAGAGCGTTTTCTAATGTCCCACTCTCGTACATCGTCTGCGCGTAGTCTTGCTTTCGCGAAAGCTTTCTCAGCGATATAATCATCATCTTCTGCCTGATGCGGGAGAACGTTTATTTGGACAAGGGTGCTCATGAGCTGTTGACTTTTAGCTGTTTGCTGTTAGCCTTTTTATCAGCTCTTCAAGCGTTACTGTATCTTGAGTTCCCGTAACCATATCTTTTAAAGTATAGGTATTATCTGCGACTTCTTGATCGCCAGCCAGAATTACAAAAGGTATAGAGCGACGATTGGCGTGTGTCATTTGCTTTTTCATTTTGGCGGTATCTGGATATAATTCGGCTGCAATGCTTTGAGCTCGCAATGCTTTAATTGCTTGCATAGCATATAATGATTCCTTATCTCCGAAATTAATAAAGATCACTTGCACTCCTTGTGTGGCTTCTTCTGGGAACAAGCCTAACTCTTCCAAAACAAGATAAATACGATCCAGACCAAAAGAAATCCCTACACCACTTACATCTTTTAAACCAAAAATACCGGTTAAGTCTGCATAGCGACCACCGCCTCCTATACTTCCCATCTGTACACCTTCTGGCGCTGAAACTTCAAAAATAGCTCCCGTATAGTAATTAAGACCACGAGCCAAGGTTACATCGAGCTGTAACCTCGCAGTAGACAATCCTAAGGTTTGTATTGCATCGTTTATAAAGAGCATTTCCTCTATTCCTTCTGTTCCTACTTCTGAAGTAAAGAGAAGTTCTTTAAGAGCCTCTAGTTGGCTGGCAAAGTTTCCGGAAAGCGAAAACAAGATAGAAGCACTATCTATCGCTTCTTGAGAGATGCCTTTGTCTAGCATTTCCTGCTTTACTTTGTCTTCTCCTATTTTATCCAGCTTATCTAAAGCTACCGTAAAATCAATAAGTTTATCGCTTGCTCCTATTACTTCGGCGATGCCAGAAAGGATCTTGCGGTTATTCATTTTGATGATTACACCTTCTAGTTTTAAAGCGGTAAACACTGCATCATATAACTGCACAAACTCTACTTCTTGCCATAAAGAATCACTTCCTACAACATCTGCATCACACTGATAAAATTCTCTAAAACGTCCTTTTTGCGGTCTATCTGCACGCCATACAGGTTGCATCTGATAGCGTTTAAAAGGAAATTCAATATCGTTTTGGTGTTGTACGACATAACGTGCAAAAGGCACGGTCAAGTCGTAACGCAGGGCTTTTTCGGAAATGCGAGGTGTGATTTCTTTGTAGTTTGCTTTCGCGAAAGCGGATTCATCTACCTTTTTAAGATATTCCCCACTATTTAATATTTTAAAAATCAATCGATCTCCTTCTTCACCATATTTCCCCATAAGGGTACTGCTATTCTCAAAGCTAGGCGTCTCTATAGGCTGAAAACCATAATGCTCAAACTGCGATTGTATGGTATTCATAATAAACTTGCGCTTTGCCACCTCTAATGGAGGAAAATCGCGAGTGCCTTTAGGTATGGAAGGTTTTTGAGTCATGGTAAATTCTTATGCATGCAAATATCTTAAAAATGAGGTCGAGAGTAAAACTTAATTCAAACTAATATCAATAGTAGTTGTTCCAACCTATTATTTGGTTATTAACTAAAAAAGCCGAGAATATATCTCGGCTTTTCGCTGGAGGCAAAAAAAGTGTTACCCTACAATCTATATTTTCTCAAATACTAAAATGTCTAAACTTCCATCTCCACCACTTACATCTCTTAGTTCTATTCTGGAGGTTGTTAGTGAAAAAATATCCCAGTCATCATTGAGATCCTCAAAATCACTACTGTCTGGAACTTGAAAAAATATATTGAAATCTACATCATCAAAATCATCATCACTATCAGAAGAAGAGCTACTACTACTTTCGGTAATAGACCAGGTTCCTGCCTGAGTTATCGTTTGATTACTCGCTGTAAGAGCTCCGTCGTCACCAAACACGAATGAATATCCAGTAAAATCTGAGGTTTCATCCTGCCCAGAATCATTAAAATTAGTAATTCTCCAAGATCCAGTTTGTGCAACATTTTGCGCTTGCATTATTTGCTCTTGCATACTATCGCTGTTGTTATCATCGTCTGTAGTACAGTTTGCACACAACAGAAATGCCAACAAAACTATTCCAAATTGAAATTTCATATTCCTTGTTTTAAATTTATTATTTCTCAAAAACGAGTATATCTGTACCGCCTCCGCCTCCAGAAACGTCTATAAGTTCTACACGATCTATTTCAACCTGCACAACTTCCCAATCAGTATTATTCAACTCTTCTAGCAGATTATTTATGACCCCAAAGTCCAGGCTCATTTCTTCATCGTTGTTAAACGCATTCCAGGTGCCTTCTATAATCGATCCGTTGTCTACAATCACTTCATTATTCTCTTGAAAATCAAATACAAAATCAGAATATTGTGCAGTCATATTAACCCCTTCTTCTTCATAAAGGGCAACCACCCATTCACCATCTAATAATATGGTTGTTAACTCGCTATCGGTAGTATCATCATTTTCTCCACATTCAAAACGTAATCTATCTTCACCATCCCTTAAATCTATTTGGAGTTCACCATCTTCATTTTCAATTTCATATAAATCCCAAATATTATTTACATCAGAAAGACCCGGAATATTAAGTGTCAAGGTGATATCATTTCCATCGCCTTCTGCTTCCCATGTTCCATTAAAAGTTTCGGTATCACTTTCGACAAAAACAGTACCGTCTTCATTAAATACAAAATGATAGCCAGTATATACCTCGTCTAAATCCTCATCATCTAATTCAAGCTTATCTACGGTCCAGAATAAGCAATCTGTTAATACTTCTTCAAACGATTCTAGGGTGCACTCTTCACAATCATCATCATCGTAGTCATTATCATCATCTTCATCACAAGCATCTATAGCTTCTTCTACAACATCTTCTAATTCGTCCAGATCATTTACAGTGATTGTATTACCATCAAAAAGTATTAATGTTATTGGGAAATTGAGATTCACAATATCATCGTCATCCAAACCATCAATAAATAAGTACAACTCCACATCGCTATTAATCGTAACCGTATCAATAAGTTCATTATTTTGATCAAAAACAGAAAAAGTTATTGGGTATTGAAAATCAATACACTCAATATCATCATCATCAACATTATCGCCTTGGCACTGCGCTGCATACGTAGCTAGTTCTTCATCATTATTTATCACGACTTCCGTAAAGTCACTTAAAACAATAGTTATAGGATATTGAAAATCTAATTCATCTATATCTGTATCGTCTTCGTCAAAAAGGTCTTCTATAGTTTGAAAATCTTCTTCACTATCTATTATTATTTCGAGACCATCTATAAATACCGTTACAGGTAAGACTACTGTAAAACAGTTTGCACTATCTAGAATATTGTCTATCGACCCGTCATTTAATGCCGTTCGAGTTATTAAGTCAGCCACGTTAGAATTAATATCTAAGGTTTGCTCTTCTGGAGGCAAAATAAGCTCCTCATCCTCTGTTCGGCAGGAATTTAAAACTACTAAGGCCAATAAAGCTATAGCAAAAATTGATTTAAAAGTTTTCATAATGGTAGTTTTATAAAGTTAATAATTTTCAAAGCTTACATATGAATCACTAGTACATTCTAAGTGCTTTTAACTATACAACAAACTGATTTGGAAAAATCCTGAAAATAAAATAAAAAAGTTTGTTTTAACTTTCGGCTCATAATAAACAACCTAGTGAATAAGGAATTACATACGGATATTTGTAACAAAACACTTTTTTCAAAAATTTATGAAAAATATGCACAAAGCTTGACTGACTTTCTCTATTATCAATATGGAGAAATCTTAAATCCTAGTGATAAAGCTCAAGATGCATTCATTAAACTTTGGGAAAACTGTCAAAAAATAGCCCCTAATAAGGCTAAGTCATATCTATTTACAACCGCAAACAACATGATGCTTAATGCTACAAAGCATCAAAAAGTAATATTGAAATATAAAAGTATTAATCCTATAGATTATACAAATGAAGATCCTGAATTTATTCTTCGAAAAGAAGAATTTATGAAGCAATATCAACAAGCCCTTGCACGTCTTACCGTAGAGCAGCGCACTGCATTTTTACTAAATAAGGCCGAGGGAAAAAAACATAGTGAAATTGCCGATATGCTAGGCGTTACAAAGAAAGTTGTCGAGTACAGAATTTACAGCGCCTTTAACATTCTTAAATCACAGCTAGACGGTTTTAAATTAAAATAGTTTCAGGATTTTAAAAAACAAGGTTGTTATATAGTTGAATAACAAGACATGGAAAAAGAGTACCTAATAGAAAAATGGTTATCTCATGAGTTAACTGAGTTAGAGCAAGAAGCTTTTAACCAGTTACCTGATGCTTTATTTTATACAGAATTAGTTCAAGAAGCACAACGTTTTAAGAAGCCAGAAAAGGTCAAGGCGCTTCCATTTACTGAACTTAAAGAGAAATTAGATAAGAGAAAAATCAAAAAGTCAAGCCCCCTTAGCAAAACGCTGCTGCGCATTGCTGCTATTCTTATTGTAGGATGTGGAATTTTGTATGTAAGCCTTCGAGATTCTGCAACTACTATTAATACAAGTCTTGCCTTGAAAGAAAATATCTTGCTTCCGGACCACTCTAAAGTGACTTTAAATGAAAATTCCCAACTCAAATATAATGTGAGTCGCTGGGAGAAAAATAGAGAAGTTACTTTAATAGGCGAAGCTTTTTTTGAGGTAGCAAAAGGAGAAAAGTTTGATGTAATTACATCTCAAGGTACCGTACAAGTGCTCGGGACAGAATTTAATGTAAACGCAAGAGATAATACCATTGAAGTAATTTGCTACGAAGGAAGCGTTCTCGTAACCAGCGGAATCCATAAAATAAAGCTCTCTCCTAGTGAAGGAGTTGCAATATCAAATTCAGTAGCAAATAGATTATACATTCCAGTATCTCAGCCCCAATGGACACAAGAGATGAGTGTTTTCAACCGTACTACAATACAAGAAGTTATAAAAGAACTTGAGCAGCAGTACAAAACAAAAGTGTCAGTATCGGATATAGACACGACATTATTATTTACTGGCGTCTTTAAATATGATAACTTAGATAATGCCCTAAAATCAATATGCGAACCACTTAATTTGGCCTACACTATTAAAAACAATAAGGTTCATATTAAGAAAATAAATGAGTAGAAAACTTTTTACTTTTTTACTTTTAAATATACTTCTCTGCGGACTCACTATTGCGCAGGAGGCAATTCCTGTAGTGCAAATTTTGGAGAATTTGCAAAAACAACATCTAGTACAATTTAACTATGCCAGTTCTATACTAGAGGATATAGAAATACGTCCGCTTTCGCGAAAGCAAACACTACAACAATCTCTCTCACAGATAGAAAAACAATCCCTACTTCGTTTTTCTAAAGTAAATGAAAGTATCATAAGTATTACTAAACTTATAAAGATTTGCGGGATCATAAAGGACGGTCTAACAGGAGAAATATTAAATAACGCTAGTATTTATAGCAACTCAGAGTATACCACAGTAGATTCTTCGGGATATTTCCAGACTACTGTACCCAGCACTGAAGAAAAAATTACCATAAGCTTTATAGGATACAAAACCATTGAACGCAAAGCGCAATTTTTTAGTCAAGAATCTTGCAGAGACATTGTTCTTTATCCAAAAGAAGAACAACTAGCTTCCATAATTATTTCAAGTTATTTAGTAAAAGGAATTGATAAATTAAGTGATGGTAGTACTTCTATTGACTTTTCTAAATTCACACTATTACCAGGACTCGTAGAGGCAGATGTGCTATACAGTACTCAAGCCCTACCTGGTATTTTTAGTGTAGATGAAACCGTATCAAACATTAATATTCGAGGAGGCTCGAATGATCAAAACCTTGTGCTTTGGGACGATATTAAAATGTATCAAACTGGCCATTTTTTTGGACTAATTTCCAGTTTTAACCCAGAAATTACGGAGAGCGCCACTTTAAATACGAATGGTACAATGGCATCATATTCCGATGGTGTTTCTGGAATGATCTCGATGCAAACTGCAAAAGAGGTTAACCCACATTTTAAAGCCAGTATGAGCCTTAATTTTCTGAGTGCAAATGCCTTTACAGACATTCCTGTAAGTAACAACTCTTCAATACAACTCGCGGTACGGAAATCTATTAACCAACTACTGGAAACGCCCACATACACCAGCTATTTTGATAGAATAACCCAATCTACAGAGGTTACTACAAATGAAGAAAATGTGATCAATGCAATGCAAACTTTTGATTTTTACGATACTTCCTTGAGGTATTTATACAAAATCTCCGATAGTGATCTATTGCGAGTAAATTTTATTGCAAATAGTAATGATCTCACCTTTACAGAGAATGCTATAGTAAACAACATCCAAGAGAGCAGAAATAGTAAGCTCACTCAAGCAAGTATATCTGGTGGTCTTTTCTACAAGAAGAATTGGAGTAAAATTTGGAATTCAAGTATTCAAATTTATAATACCGACTATACACTTAATGCAATTAATGCGAATGTAATCGCTTCACAGCGATTTTTTCAAGAGAACAAAGTATCCGAGACTGGAATTCGTATAAAAAACGCAACTAAGCTAAATCAAAATCTAGAATGGATTCAGGGATATCAAGGCATCGAGACAGAAATTACAAACTTAAATGATATTGATATCCCACGTTTTAGAGAACTACGCTCTAATGTTGTGCGCACTCATGCATTGTATAGCCAATTATACTATAACAGCAGTGACAAATCTTTACAACTCAACCCAGGACTACGTGCAAATTACGTAGATAAATTCGGCGTGTTCATTATAGAACCTCGATTACACGCCTCAAAAAAAATAACTAAGGAACTCCAAATTGAGTTTCAAGGTGAGTTTAAACATCAAACCACCTCACAAGTGATAAATTTTCAAAACGATTTTCTAGGTGTAGAAAAACGGAGATGGCAATTAACAGACAATGACAGCATCCCTATTCTCAAAAGCAAACAAGTCTCTCTAGGTACTAGTTATTCTAAAAACGGCTGGTTACTAGATCTAGAAGGATATTATAAAACAGTTGACGGCATCACAAGCCAAAGTCAAGGATTTACTACAAAATATGAATTTTCTAGAGCTCAAGGAAGCTATGACGTGGTAGGAATAGATTTCCTTGCGCGAAAAAGAATAGGAAAGTTAAACACCTGGTTAAGTTACTCATATATGGATAACAACTATACCTTCATTTCATTAGAAGATTATAGATTCCCTAGTAATTTTGACAGTAGTCATTCGATAAGTTTTGGAAGTACCTATACTGGTAGAAATTATAAGGTCTCCGCAGGCTTAAACTGGCGATCAGGAGCTCCTACTACAATTCCAGAGGATGGAAATGAGATTATAAATCAAGAAATAAACTTTGGGATGGCAAATGATCAAAGACTCGAAGACTATTTTAGAATAGACCTATCTGGCGTGTATAAATTTAAATTGAGTACAAGACTACGTTCAGAAATAGGAGCATCAATATGGAATGTCACTAATCAAACCAACACCATCAATAACTATTATCGTATTAATTCTAATAGACAACTACAAGAGTTTAATCGAGAATCTCTTGGGTTTACATCGAATCTCGTTGTCCGATTATTTTTTGATTAAATAGGTAATGAGTAATTTATACAAAACTTTGGTAACTTTATTCCAACTTAGTAGTCTAACTGTAAACTAATTCATAGAAGTCCTATGTTTTCACTCTTTAGAGAAAATCTTCGCATTGCTTTTGACAGCATTAAAAGTCAGCTACTGCGCACCATACTCACTGTATTTATTATAGCTATCGGTATTACAGCTCTTGTAGGGATATTAAGTTTAGTAACGGCTCTCGAGAACACAATTAGCAGTGACTTTGCTTCTATGGGAAGTAATACTTTTAATCTACAACGGTATGAATTTTCTACACAACGACGTGGCGAAAGAAAGATTATCAATCCTGTAATAGGATATAGACAGGTTAAAGAGTTTAATGATTCTTACGAATTTCCAACATCCAGAACAGCAGTATCTTTTACGGGGACACGAGGTGCCGAAGTGAAATATGATAATGAGAAAACAGATCCTGAAGTTACGGTTCTTGGTGTAAACGAAAATTTTTTACAAAATTCTGGTTTAAAAATTGAAAATGGAAGAAACTTTACATCTTTTGATATTACCAACAATACACGCGTATGTGTTTTAGGAAGTGATTTTACTAAAAACTTATTTAAAGATGATAATCCTGTTGGGAAGACCATAAGTATACGTGGTACAAAATTTCAAGTAATTGCGATCTTAGAAGAAAAGGGAGCTACCTTTGGTAATAATCAAGATTTGAGAGTTTTAATACCTATTCAAGTAGCACGCACTATGTTTACACAACCTAATATAAACTATAATGTTAGTGTAATGGTTGATGATGCCGAGTATATGGATGCCGCTGAGGAAGAGGCCATTGTACTGTTTAGAAATATACGTGGACTTTCACCCGTAGAGGATAATAATTTTGGAATAGGACGAAGCGATGATCTTATTAATCAAATTACTCAAATTACAGGAACTCTTGGTGTAGCTGCCTGGGTCATTAGTATTATTACGATTTTTGGTTCTTGTATTGCACTTATGAATATCATGCTAGTGTCAGTCACTGAAAGAACAAGAGAAATAGGAGTTCGCAAAGCATTAGGCGCAAAGAAATCTACCATTGCATTTCAATTCTTGTATGAAGCAATTATTGTTGGGCAACTTGGCGGAATAGTAGGAATTATTTTAGGTATACTCATAGGGCTCCTAATCGCAAACGTTGCAAATTTTGTATTTACAACACCGTGGACTGCTATTATTGCCGCTACTATCATTACCTTCTGTGTAGCGATCATATCTGGTTTATTCCCAGCACTTAAAGCAGCGAAGCTAGATCCTGTTGAGAGTTTGAGGTATGAGTAAAAGATTAAATTATCCTTTTACATCAACAAAACGACTAAACCAATTGTATAACGCTCCTTTTGTAATTGTGGCTCCCTGTTGGATAAGTTTAAACTTATCCAAGTTAGGTTTATCTGAGTAATCCTTTGTAGCACTAAAAAATACCACCTGCTCATCGCCTAGATTTTCCTGTAGCCAAGCATAACCCTCTTTAGTCGATATATCTACATCCTCCTTCTCTACTTTTATAGCAATAAGATGCATTTTATGTTTTTTTAACTCAAAAAGATGTATTTGATTAGGAGATACGTGCTCCAAATACAAAGCATTTGTAAGTACTCGCTCCCAAACAATATCTGAGAAAATGTCCAGTTCTTCTTCTGCGACTTGAGGTTTGTTTGTTTTAATTTCTTTCCACTCCTGTGCAGTTATGGATTGAGTAGCTAAGAAATTAATAAATTCTTGGTGCAACTCTTCTAGTTGTTCTTTTGTAAGTCTGGCGTATTGCATATGTATTTATTATAGCTTTCGCGAAAGCATTTTTATAACAAAAAAAATCCGCTTTCTACAGTAGAAAGCGGATGTTATTTATGATAAAGTGTTCTTACTTTGCCTCTGCAATTACATCAAAAGCAAAAGCAACTACAACATCTCTATGAAAACGAATAGAAGCTTCATAACTTCCTATTCTCTTAATGTTGTTTCCTGGTATTGAGATAAACTTCTTCTCAATAGCTATACCTTCTTTTTCTAAAGCCGCTGCTAAATCTGAATTATTTACAGATCCAAAAAGCTTGTCACCGTCTCCAGTTTTAGAAGTAATTTTCACTTCTAAACCTGTTAACTTGTTTGCTTCTTTTTGAGCATCATCAATTAACTTTTGCTCCTTAAATGCACGTTGTTTTAAATTCTCTGCAAGTACCTTTTTTGCACTTGGTGTCGCTAAAACAGCTGCTCCTTGAGGAATTAAAAAGTTTCTTCCGTAACCATTTTTTACAGTTACAATATCGTCTGCAAATCCTAGATTCTCAACGTCCTTCTTTAATATAAGTTCCATTATTATCTAGTTTTTATTTATAAAGATCCGTTACATAAGGCATTAGTGCCAAGTGACGCGCTCGCTTTACAGCAACACTTACCTTACGTTGATACTTCAACGAAGTACCTGTAAGACGACGAGGTAACAACTTACCTTGCTCGTTTACAAAAGAAGCTAACCAATCTGCATCTTTATAATCAATATACTTAATTCCAGATTTTTTAAAACGGCAATATTTCTTTTGCTTACTTGTTTCAATGTTAAGAGGCGTTAGATATCTGATATCTCCATCCTTCTTACCTTTTGCTTGTTGTTCGATAGATGATGCCATGTTACGCTTCTTTTTTGAGTTTAGTTCTTCTTCGCTCTGCCCAAGCAATTGCATGCTTGTCTAATTTTACCGTTAAGTATCGCATAATACGCTCGTCTCTTCGAAAAGCTAATTCATACTCGTTGATAGCATCGCCATCTACAGTAAATTCAAAAAGGTGGTAAAATCCACTTTTTTTGTGTTGGATTGGATAGGCTAGTTTTTTAAGCCCCCAATTCTCCTTACTAATCATCTTAGCACCCTTAGAAGTAAGAATATCTTCGTACTTCTGAACTGTTTCCTTTATCTGCTCATCAGATAAAACGGGATTCAAGATGAAAACAGTTTCATAGTGATTCATATAAAATGAGTTTAATTAAAAATTGGCTGCAAAAATACTAATAATCCATTCTTATAACAAAGGAAATAGACTATAATTTATTTTTACTTAAAATCCACTAAAATATCCCCTTGTGGCACACTTAAAATCTAAGACCTTTAGTATTACAAACCTTTTTAAACCTCGATAAAAAACATAAAAAACCGATGAAAATCATAATTTTATTGGTTTATACCATTTTTTTTAACTAATATTGAAGTCTTAACCTATTATAAATCACAAGTAAACCCAAATAACTGTGGAAGGAATTATACTTGAGTGTGCCGTTGTAGACGATTCAAGTCTTCAAAGGTTGGCAATCGTGAAGATGATTAACGATCATCCTAACTTGAAACTAGTAGCAGAATACAATAATGCTATTGAGACTAAAAATGGACTTCTTGAAACTAAGGTAGATCTAATCTTCTTAGATATTGAAATGCCTATTCTATCGGGCTTCGATCTATTAGACGACCTAATTCATAAACCTCAAGTCATATTTGTTACTGGAAAGACTAAATATGCATACAAAGCTTTTAATTACAATGCTTTAGACTATTTACGTAAGCCTATTACAAAAGATAGATTTGCAAACGCAGTGTACAAAGCAATTAGCCTTCACAAATTAAAAACAGAAGGTTCTGTTGATGATGATGACTACATTTTTGTAAAGAGTAATCTTAAAAAGAAGAAAGTAATGCTCAATGAGCTTAAGTATATTACAGCTCTAGGTGATTATGTGAAGTTAGTAACAGTTCATGATCCTATCGTAGTACTAGCTACTATGAAGTCATTCGTTGCACAACTTCCACCAGAAAGATTTATGAGAATACACAAGTCTTATATAATCAATATTGACAAGGTAGATAAGTACAATAGCCGTAATATAGAAATAGACGGAGAAAAGATACCGCTTAGCCGCCATAAGAAAACAGAACTTATAGAAGCTCTTAGCGCATAACATCAATTAAACACCTACAAAAAAAGCGTTAGTTATTCCTTTAACTGACGCTTTTTTTTTAGTAGCAGTCTACATCTATGATCATTCGTATACTTCTATATTGAGGAATTGCTTTAAAGGTAGTTTTTACCCTTGCGATATATAACTTCACCTCTTGTAATGATTGCTTACGCGAAACTTTAATCATTATATTTCTCCTATATTGATTTCTAATACGTGCTATAGACGGTGTTTCTGGTCCTAAAACATTTTCATTAGATAAACCTTGCCTAAGACTTCTTGCTAGCCACTCGCTTGATTCATCTATTTTTTGATAATCTCTATGTCTTAGTGTAATTCTAATTAATCTATAGAGAGGGGCGTACTTAAAATTATGTCGTTCTTCTAATTGTTCTAGGAACATTTCATCATATTTATTAGACGATACCTGCTGGAGAATTTGATGATAAGGATTATATGTTTGGACTAAAACCTTCCCTTGCTTTTCTGTTCTTCCTGCCCTACCCGATACTTGAGCTATTAATTGATAACTCCGTTCGTGCGCTCTAAAGTCTGGAAAATTCAGCATACTATCTGCGTTAAGTATCCCTACAAGAGTAACATTTCTGAAATCTAACCCTTTTGTAAGCATTTGTGTACCTACAAGAATATCTACCTCTTCTTGTTCAAAAGCTGTGATAATTTTTTCAAAGCTATGCTTTCCTTTAGTCGTATCAGAATCCATACGAGCAATGTTCCTCTCTGGGTATAATTCTCTAAGCTCTGCTTCTATCTGCTCCGTCCCAAAGCCTTTGGTCGTGAGTTCTGGACTACCACAAGCCATACACTTTAACTGCATCGCAATATGATGACTACAGTAATGACAACGCAATTGATTTCTGTATTTATGATACGTAAGACTTACATCACAATTGGGACATTGTGGTGCATGACCACAAGTTCTACATTCTAAAATAGGTGAAAAGCCTCTTCTATTTTGAAATAGAATAACCTGCTCTCCTTCTGATAATGCGTCCGTAATGGCTCGCAGTAACGTATCGCTAAAATGGCCCGTCATTTCCCTTTTACGTTGCTTTTCCTTAATATCTACAAGATTTATTTGTGGCATAAGGATATCTCCATGACGCTTTGATAAACTTACAAGGCCGTATTTTCCTGTTTTAGAATTATACATGCTTTCTAAAGAGGGCGTTGCAGAACCTAGCAATACTTTAGAATCAAAAAGTCTGGCAAGTACTATAGCGGCATCTCTTGCTTGATATCTAGGTGCCGGATCAAATTGTTTAAAAGAGCTCTCGTGCTCTTCGTCTACAACGATAAGCCCTAAATTTCTAAAAGGTAATAATAAAGCGCTACGGGCGCCTATAACCACTTGAGCCTTGCCTGAATTTAAAATAACGTTGTTCCACACCTCTACCCGCTCGTGCATAGAGTATTTGGAATGAAATACAGCTACCTTATCACCAAAATAAGCCTGTAACCTTCCTATTAGTTGCGTAGTAAGCGCAATTTCTGGAAGGAGATATAATGTTTGTTTATTGTTTTTAAGTAACTCCTCTATCAACGAAACATAAATTTCTGTTTTTCCAGAAGCCGTAACGCCGTGAAGTAAACAAACTTCCTTTTCTTCAAATACTTGTTCAATTTGACTAAGTGCAACTTCTTGATGTGAGTTTAATCTTTTCGTATCACCTGTTGTACCGTCAAAAGAAACACGATCTACGCGTTTTTCATATATCTCAAAAACACCCTTTTCTAAGAGAGCCTTCATTTGTGTGCTGGTGGCTCCGGCATTTTTCTGGAGTTGCGCAGCTTGAATAGGCTTTTTACTTTTGGATTCGAGCGAAAAAAAAGCAAGAATTATAGCCTGTTGTTTTGGAGCTCTTTTTAATTGATCAAAAAGTACATTAAAATCCTCTTCATTTCTGTACTGCTCATTGAGTTTCACAAACTTGAGTAATTTAGGCTTGTACTGCTCATAAATTTCTTCTTTAATAAAAAGCACTTCCTTATCAATAAGTCTTTGTATCACAGGCAAAATCTTACGTTTACCCAGAATGTCCATTACCTCGTGTACTTTAAGCAATGAGTGATGCTGTAAAGCTTCATAAATTAGAAATTCATCATCTTTTAAATCTGCCTCATCTACAATTACATCTTCCTTACGCTGTATAATAGTCTCACTTTCTAGCAAAAAAGCAGATGGCAAAGCAGCACGCATTACTTCTCCCTTTGTACACATATAGTAGGACGCTATCCAGGACCAAAATTTAAGCTGAATTTCGGTAACTATGGGAGTCTCATCTAGGATATGTTCTATCTCTTTTGCATCATAAATTAATGGCGTCTCATTATGAATTCTTGTAACAATGGCTGCATAAACTTTAGATTTTCCAAAAGGAACAGCCACACGCATTCCTGGTTTTATAAACTCAAATTCTTGCTTAGAAATACTGTACGTAAAATCGTTTTCTACAGGTATGGGCAGTATGACATCTATAAAATATAACACGTTATCAAATGTAGGATTTAGTGCGCTTTCGCGAAAGCGTTAAAAAGAAAAAACCGCTCAATTTATGAACGGTTTTTGTTTATCGTAAATACCTTGCTATTCGGCGCGAACCCATTGTTGCGTTCTGAACAAAAAGGCTATATAACCTCTTACATTGAGTAGGCTTTTATTGTCTTCATCTACCCATAGTTTTGCTTTATACTTTTTTCCTTTTTCTGGATCAAAGATGGTTCCGCCACTATATTCTCCATCTTCTTCTTTAAGATTCTTAATAATAGTTAAACCTATAAGAGGAAGGTCTTTTTCATTACCCTCACAGTAAATACAAGTTTTGTCCCTATCTGCTGGGTTTATGATGTGATCGATTTTTCCAAAAAACAAACCTTCTTTTTCATAGATCTCAATGATAGACTTTGCCTCACCAGTTTCATCGTCTATAGTCTTCCATTTACCTAAAATAGAAGCGGGACCTTGACCGAAAGACTGTAGCGTCACAAAAACTAGTGCTACAAGCAAGGTGGACTTCTTCATATCGAAAGTTTATACTTTTAAAAGGAAAGTATGCTAGAAGTTCTATTAAGCCTTAAGCAAACCTTTCTTAAGATCCTTATCAACAGGCTGAGAACCTAACCAAATCCCAAAAAGAGCTTTCTTAAATTCTAATCCTTTGATCACTCCTACTTCATTTCCGTTTTTAGAAACTACAGTCCCTTTGTCTTTTACATACATAATATCAAAAACGTTTCCTTGCACTATTTTTTCAGAGAAAAAACCTTTAAAAGTCTCGATTTCACTCTTTAAAGAAGAGGTATCATAACTCATAGAAAGATCAAATCCATCATTAATGGCACTTATCATTTTATCACTTGAGATCAAAAAGGAGATGATCTCTAGTTTCATCGCCATAGACTCATCTGCATTAATAATATCTTTTGCTTTCTTAGTTTTTTGAGGCACATATAGTCCAACAGCGTATAAGTCGATAAATACTTTTTCTCTAATTCCTGCGCCATTTAATACAAGTTCTGCGCCTTCTAATGTCATCGTGTTAGGCATTGTTACGTCACCTACTTTTGTCTGTGCTTGTCCTAATGTAATACTTGCTATTGCTATTACTGCTAAAATTAATTTTTTCATTGTTTATTTATTTAATTAGGGTTTGTATTAATTTTCAATTCTTTATCCGTCTTAATTGATGTAATGATGCATTAAGCTCAAAACCTAGTAATAAAAGATTAGAGTTTAGCCAAATATATAACATCATTATTAAAAGTGCTCCTATGGAGCCATATAGTTCATTATAATTAGAAAAGTTGTCAATGTATATCCCAAAGAGATACGTAGTAAGCATAATTAATAGGGTCGTCATAAAAGCTCCAGGGGAGAAAAACCGACTCTCTCTACCAGATTTTGTTCCAAAAAAATAGAGCGTAGCCACTACTATATAAATCATCGCTACAAAAAATACATAACTCCCTATGCCTAATAACGTAATGTCTGTATCGTTACTCATCAAATCTCTATCTCTTAGTGTATTGAGTAAATATTCAAAATAAATAATCACTACAATAGTAGTAACCAATAACAATGCCAGAATAAGAGATACGCCTATGGCAATGATATACTGACGTATAAAACCTCTATTCATCGTAATATGAAAAGAATTTTCAAATCCACTAAAAGCTGCATTCACACCATTTGCCATTAAAAACAAGGTAAGAATACCTGTAAATGATAACAGCCCCGCTCGTTGATTATGAAATATGTCATTTACAATAGGCCTAAAGTACACTTCAGACTGACTAGGCATTAAATCATAAATAAACGTAAGAAATTTTTGGTCAAACTGATCTATAGGAACGTAAGGTATCAAGTTTAACAAGAATAGTAAGGCTGGAAAAATAGCCATAAAAAAACTAAAAGCTACACTCCCCGCTCTGGCAGAAAACGCACCTTCTAAAATTCCTGTAAGATAAATTTTAAGCAAAACGTACAGCGATAATCCTTCAAAACCTGGCAGAATTACTTTCTGTAACAATGAAATGATAAACCTAAAGGGTTTAAAACGCATTAATCTATCTTCCAGCGTTTGTTTCATTAAACTGCTTTAAGACTTAGATCTAAATTATAAACAGAGTGTGTGAGAGCGCCACTAGAAATATAGTCTACTCCACATAGTGCATAATCTCTTATCGTTTCTTCATTTATACCGCCAGAGGACTCTGTAAGGCACTTGTCACCAATTAACTCTACAGCCTTGCGAGTATCTTCATAATTAAAGTTGTCAATAAGAATACGATATACATGCTCGTGACTTTGCAGGATTTCTTTAATTTCTGTAAGATCGCGAGCTTCTACAATAATTCTGAGGTCACGATCTGTTCTATCGAGATACGCAACGGTTTGTGATATCGCTTGAGCAATACCTCCTGCAAAATCAATATGATTATCCTTAAGCATTATCATATCATACAATGCAAACCTATGGTTCTCTCCGCCACCTATTTTTACCGCCCATTTTTCTAGGGCTCTTAATCCCGGAGTGGTCTTACGTGTGTCTAGTATTTTAGTGCCTGTTCCTTCTAGTAAGTTTACAAAAAAAGCAGTTTTTGTTGCAATAGCACTCATTCGTTGCATCGCATTTAGAACGAGTCGTTCGGCTTTTAAGATGGATTGTGAAGAACCAGATACATAAAAAGCAATATCCCCGTACTTTACTGAAGCGCCGTCATCAAGAAGCACTTCGATTTCTAGCGCAGGATCTACGTAGGCAAATACCGCTTTCGCGAAAGCAACCCCAGCAAGAATCCCTTCATCTTTCACAAGTAGTTTTGCTTTACCCGTTGCCGTCTCTGGAATACAGGCCAGACTACTATGATCTCCATCTCCTACATCTTCTCTAATTGCATTTTGTATGATGCCTTGTACTTCAAAATCAAATTGCTCTTTTGATATCATATAGATCATTTTTTGTAAAAATAACAAATGCACATCAACCTTGGGAAAAATAAAAGCGCTTATTTGTACTTTTGGTATATGAATATAAAGCTCCTTTGCATAGGAAAAACAGATGATAAAAAGCTGCTCGCACTCGTTGAAGAATATAGCAAGCGATTGAACCATTACATAAAATTTTCTATAGAAGTTATTCCTGATCTCAAAAAGGTAAAAAACCTAAGTGAAGCACAACAAAAAGAAAAGGAAGGTGAACTCATTCTTTCTAAAGTAGGCTCTCAAGATCACCTTGTTTTATTAGACGAAAACGGAAAAGAATTTACAAGTGTAGGCTTTTCTAAATTCCTTCAGAAAAAAATGAATGCAGGCTATAAAACCTTGGTGCTTGTTATAGGAGGTCCTTACGGATTTTCTGATGCCGTCTATAATTCTTCACAAGGCAAAATCGCATTATCCCAAATGACTTTTAGCCACCAGATGATACGCCTTTTTATAACAGAACAGCTATATCGAGGTTTTACTATTCTAAAAGGAGAACCTTATCATCATAGATAGAAATAGATTTGATTTCTTTTAAGAAACAATTGGCTATAAAATTGTAACCACCGTCGTAATTTTACGTCTATTATGCTATTAGGTATACTAGATAATGTCAATTACAAAAACAAGAAAAAAATCGCGCATACAACTCGTGCATCAATATTACTCTTACACAGGGTTTTATAGGTTTCTTGGTGATGCATTAAAAAAGGCTGTCCCGCCCATACTTCTTGTGGTGAGTATTTTACTTGCCATACACTATTTTGTTATAGATATTAATGATGCACTTGGGTATGTGATAGAGAACTATTCATCGGCATTAATTCTTGGACTCTTTTTCCTTTCAGAATCTATTCTTGGTATTATTCCGCCAGAGTTATTTATCGCTTGGAGTGGCAAGACAGACAGTCCTACACTATACCTAAGTTTGCTTGCAGTATTATCCTATGCCGGAGGCATAGTGTCATACTTTACAGGTAGAGCCGCTCTTAAAATAGAGCGCATTTACCAATACCTAGAAGTAAAAATGGCAAAACACATTAAAAACGCTCGAAAATGGGGTGGTTTTTTAATTGTAGTAGGTGCTTTACTTCCTATACCTTTTGCTATATCCAGCCTTGCTGCAGGAATGATACGCTTTAATTTCAGTTATTATTTACTCTTTGGTTTATTGCGTTTTGTTAGATTTGCTATCTATGGCGCAGCCATTTTTAGCATACTATAGATGACACTCGTATTTGCCACCAACAACCCAAACAAACTTAAAGAAGTACAATCGTTAGTGCCTGATCACATTAAGATTAAAGGACTTAAAGATATAGGCTGTACAGAAGATATTGTAGAAGATGCTCCTACCATTGAGGGTAATGCTATTCTAAAAGCGCGCTATGTAAAAGAGAATTTCGGCTATGATTGCTTTGCAGATGACACAGGACTTGAAGTGTTAGCACTTGATGGTGCTCCCGGAGTGTATTCGGCTCGATATGCAGGTCCACAAAAGAATGCGCAAGACAATATGAACAAACTTCTTATTGCACTTGCAACGCGATCTGAGCGTACCGCCCAGTTTAAAACAGTTATCGCTTTCGCGAAAGCAAATACCATCACAACCTTTGAAGGTATTTGTAAAGGAAAGATTACTAAAGAACGTATGGGTGATGGAGGATTTGGGTACGATCCTATCTTTCAACCTGAAGGATATGAAGCCACTTTTGCACAAATGGCGTTGCCTCTTAAGAACAAAATAGGTCACCGTGGTAAGGCTATGAAAGTATTCTTAGATGCCTTATAAAAAGAATAATTGTCTTAAAAATTTACAATCCATTAATTAATAGTACTTTTGCACCTTCACAACCTCAGGGTGAGGTTTCGCTAGAAATACTAGCGACCGTGTTGATCGAAGCAAGTGGTTTTTTATACGTCGTTGCGCTTCTTACAGCACCTAACGTATAAAATAGAATACAATGACATTTGATCAATTGGGCCTAAATGCGCCCTTACTACAAGCTATTGCAGATATGGGATTTGAAACTCCTAGTGCAATTCAAGAAAAAGCAATCCCTACATTACTAGAAGAAGATAGAGATCTTGTAGCATTAGCACAAACAGGAACTGGTAAAACAGCAGCCTTTGGATTTCCTCTATTACAACACGTAGATGCTCAGAGTAAGACTACACAAGGTCTTATCATAGCTCCTACTCGTGAACTTTGTTTACAGATTACAAATGAAATGAAGCTATATGCAAAGCACGTAAAAGGATTACGTGTCGTAGCAGTTTATGGTGGAGCAAACATTAATGAGCAAGCTCGCGAAATAGATAGAGGAGCTCAAATAATTGTAGCTACACCTGGACGTATGCAAGATATGATGCGTCGTCGTTTAGTAGATATTACAAAGCTAAGCTATTGTGTACTTGACGAGGCAGATGAAATGCTTAATATGGGCTTTTATGAAGATATAACTACCATTCTTGCAGACACTCCCGAAGATAAACTTACCTGGTTATTTAGTGCTACGATGCCCAAAGAAGTAGCACGTATCGCAAAAGACTTTATGCACAACCCTCTAGAAATAACAGTGGGTAGTAAAAATGAAGGAGCAAAAAACGTATCTCACGAGTACTACGTAGTACACACAAGAGACCGCTATGCAGCTCTTAAGAGACTATCTGATGCAAATCCAGACATATTCTCTGTAATTTTCTGTCGTACCAAGCGAGATACTCAAAAAGTTGCGGAACAACTTATCCAAGATGGATATAATGCAAACTCACTTCACGGTGATCTAAGTCAGAATCAGCGTGACCTGGTTATGAAGAGCTTTAGAAAAAGACAAATTCAAATGTTAGTTGCTACTGATGTTGCTGCTCGCGGGATTGATGTAGACGACATAACACACGTAATTAATTACCAGTTACCAGACGAGATAGAAACCTATACACACCGTTCTGGAAGAACAGGTCGTGCCGGTAAATCTGGTACTTCCATGGTCATTGTTACTAAAAGTGAAATGCGTAAAATCAAGCAGCTAGAAAAAATTCTAGGCAAGAAGTTTGAGCAAAAGACAATTCCTGACGGGAAAGAAATAACTCAGGTACAACTTTTTCACTTGGCAAATAGTATAAATAATACAGAGATCAATCACGATATTGATGCTTATTTACCCGCTATAGAAGAAGTATTAGAAAACAATACAAAGGAAGAGCTTATTAAAAAGGTTTTTTCTGTAGAATTTACGCGTTTCTTTAACTATTACCAGAAAGCTAAGGATCTTAATCAAAATGCTACCGCAGCGGCTAAAGAGGAATCTGGTGATACCACTCGTTTCTTCATTAATGTGGGTCGCAAGGATGATTTTGACTGGATGAAGCTCAAGGACTTCTTGAAAGAAATGACTGGATTAGGTCAAGACGGTATTTATCGTGTAGACTGTAAAGACAGCTTTTCATTCTTTAATACAGATACTGAGCATAAGGAAAAGGTATTGGCCCTTTTTGAAGACTATCAGTTAGATGGTCGTAGAGTAAGTGTAGAAGAAACCCAAGGCGGCGGCGGTCGAGATAGAAAACGAGGTGGCGGTGGCCGAGACAGAAACAGCCGTGGCGGCAGAGATGGTCGCAGAGGCGGCGGTGGAGGTCGTAGAGACGAACGAAGATCTTCTGATAGACGCAGTGACCGTAGAAGTAGTTCTAATGACAATAGATCGGATCGTAGAGGTGGAAGAAGTGATAACAGGTCTGATCGCCGCAGTGACCGCAACGAATCAAGCGATCGTAGAGATAGAAATGATAGATCTAGAGGAGATAGAAAGCCTACTCGCGCAGAAAGAGGTCCAGGAGAGTCTGGAAACAGTCCTTTTTCGGGAAAAAGACGTCGTCGTAGCTAAGTAGAATGTTATTTTTATTCTAAAACTGTTGTTTTGGCACAGTTTTTACGACGGATTCCATAACTTGTAATCCCTATGAAAAAACTAGTACTAATCATTTTAATTTGTAGTCTTCACTTAATTGCTTTTGGACAAGAAGGCGATATAGCTGAAAGTCCTCCAGATCCCGTAACTCTTGAAGAAGGGATTATTCAAGGAACTGTTTTGAGTTCATCTACAGACATTGCGTTGCAAAATGTAAATATTGTGAACCTCAATAATGTAAAAGGAGCAACCACCGACGCTCTAGGACGTTTTGAGGTTGAAGCAAAAGTAGATGACACACTTTATTTCTCATATTTAGGGTATAAGTCTTTACAAGTACGTGTGAGTGCAGACTGGGTGAAGTTTGGTGGTGTAAAAATTAAAATGACGGAGATTGGTATTGCCTTAGAAGAAGTTTTAGTACAAGAAATACAACTTACAGGATATCTTGAGATTGATGCAAAACGTATTCCTATTTACAACAATTCTCGCTACAGTATTTCGGGATTGAATACGGGATATGAGACAGGCAAATCACAGCCTGGTGCAGTGACTAAAGTACTAAGTGCTATTTTTAATCCTGCAGACTTCTTGTACAACCTTTTTAGTAAAAAGGGACAGCAGCTCAGTAAGTTGCGCAAGATGAAAGAAGATGACAATGTAAGAGCCTTACTTGAAAAGAAGTTCGATAGAGAAACACTTACTGCCTTATTGCAAATAAGTAGGTTAGATATAGACGCAATCTTAAATAACTGTAACTACTCAGATAATTTTATCAATACGGCCAATGATCTCCAGATTCTTGATGCTATAAGCGAGTGTTATGAGGAGTATCGTGTGTTAAAACGACAATAATCATCCTTCTTCAAGATGTGTTTTTAAGTTTGTAAGGCCCTGTAGAAACTCCTTCCCCACCACTTTATCCATATTGTACATAAGCATAAATATAGTAGCCGGAAACTTGTTAGTTCCTTTAAAACCCCATGTAATTTTAGTTTGTCCTGGAGCAGCATCTTCAAAAAGATAATACCCCTCACTTTCTGACTTAAACGGACGTAAAAATACTAGATGATTATCCATACGCTCGTTAGGCACTACATTAACAATTGTTTGGTAACCCGCACCTACCTCTTTATTACCATCCCATCTTGAGATAAACCCTACCTCACCATCGGTTCCTTGGTAAGTGAGTTTCATATTAGGATCTTTAAGATTCCAAGGAGACCATATTTTATGATTTCTAACCATATTAACATGCGCAAAAACCATTTCCTTAGGCTTATCAATAAGAATACTACGGTGTACGTTATAAGATTTTGGGGCTATTGCTGCAAGAATAATGACTATTACAATCAAAGCCGCTATACTATAAATAAGAGTCATCATTGCAAAAAAAGAATTAGTTGCATACTTAAAATTAAGAAAAAAATAAAATTACGTGTAGGTGCTATTTACTAAAAACTGAAAAAGAAGATAGAGCAGTACTAAACTCTTACGCTATCTTACTAAAGAAATTTACCAGGCACTACTATCTCCTTGCTCTTTTATTTCTTCTACTTCTAAAGTTACTACTACTTTTGGTTACATAGCTCACCACGCCCATTGCCACTGCTACTATACCTACAAGAATTAGAATTTCGTATGCTTCGTTTGGAATATTCATAGGGTAATATACAAAAATAACACATTGATTGTCATTCAATTAAGGTCTTTTTAAATTACTTCGCTTTCGCGAAAGCAAACTTGTGAGACTTGCCTACCATCAGTCAGATATACGACCGCAGGGAGAGCGCAATACAAAGAAGTACTTATAAACCACTATTTCCTAATTTGTGAAGCGGTAAAGCGGGATTCTATACGCTCCACATCTTTAATCATTTTACGTGTCCAGTCTAACTTTTTTTCAAAGAGTTCCTCTTCTGTAAATTGCCACTGTATATCAGACGATTTTACTTTGGACATTAGATGTTGCAAGGTTATTGCCGCAGAAACTGAAATATTTAAACTCTCTGTAAATCCTACCATTGGGATATAGATATAATCATCTGCCGCATCCAGAACAGATTGGCTAAGACCTTCTGTCTCTCGTCCAAAGAAAATAGCCGCTTTTTCTGTAACATCAAATTCTTGTAAGGTATGTGCTTTCTTATGTGGCGTGGTGGCAATGATGCGGTAGCCTTTCGCTTTAAGCGTGCTTATGCAATCCTTTGTATTAGTATGTCTGTGCACATCTACCCATTTTTGAGCACCCATAGCGATCTCACGATCTATACGCTTAGCATTTACCTCTTCTATCACGTGCAAATCCTGGACACCAAAAGATTCACAACTGCGTATCACTGCACTGGTATTGTGCAATTGGTACACATCTTCTACAGCCACCGTAATATGGCGTGTACGTCCTTCTAAAACTTTATCAAAAAGGCTGCGACGCCTCTCGGTAAGAAAAGATTGTAAATACTCCAATAATTTGTGATCCATAGGTATTGCTTGGAGGGTAAAGATAAGGAGATTAACTATTGTTGATTGTTGATTGAAGATTAACGATTGTTGATTGGAGATTTTTAAAATAAAGTTGGGTATGGGTTGTTGGTTGTTGGTTGTTGGGTGTTGGGTGTTGGGTGTTGGGTGTTGGGTGTTGGGTTATTATAGTTTAGACCATTTATACTTTACTTTATGTTCTATTTTCACTGTTCTCTGTTCTCAACACTCCTACTCCCTAACACCTATTTCCTAATTCCTATTATCTTTTACTTCGTATTTTTATTCCTATGAAACAAAAAGTAGTGGTTCTCACTGGAGCAGGCATAAGCGCAGAGAGTGGTTTAAAAACTTTTAGAGATGCAAACGGTCTCTGGGAAGGTCACGATGTGATGGAAGTAGCCTCTCCTCAAGGATGGCAGGCAAATCAAGAGCTTGTATTAGAATTTTACAACCAGCGACGCAAGCAATTACTAGAAGTACTTCCTAACGAGGCTCATAAGGCACTGGTAGACTTAGAAACAAAATATAACGTTCATATCGTTACCCAAAATGTAGACAACCTACACGAGCGTGCGGGAAGCTCGCATGTTATGCATTTACACGGCGAGTTATGCAAAGTGCGCTGTACCCATAATGAGACAGATGTACAGGATTGGACTAAAAATCTGGTAACTGGTGATCTGTCGCAAGGTGGATATCAGTTGCGACCGCATATTGTATGGTTTGGTGAGATGGTACCGCTCTTAGAACCTGCAGCTGCTTTGGTAAGCCAGGCAGATTATATTCTTATCATTGGCACCTCTATGCAGGTCTATCCCGCAGCAGGGCTTATAGATTATGCTCAACCAGAGGCTAGCATACATTTTATAGACCCACGTCCATCAGTAAGTCCACGAAAAAACCTAGAAATCTATGCCGAAAATGCGACGACTGGTGTTCCTAAAGTGGTCACTAAACTATTGAGCCTGTAATTGAGGCCCGTACTGCAATCGTGCAGCACTCACCCATTGGATAAGTTCTTTCACCTGTTGATCGCTCAGCTTAGCATCACCGTGTGTCCATGTATACTCATCAAGAGGCATCTCTCCTTTCTCTACCTCTTCTGCTACTTCTTCTAGTTTATGGTCTTTACGCTTTACAGAATACGTATCCCACTCTGCAAAATTTAAGTGCTTCTTCCCATCTATAATATGCTCGTCTAACCAGTAAGAAACAGGCGCAATATTATTATACCAAGGATAGTTGGTTTGATTACTATGGCAATCATAACAGGCAGATTGCAGCGTAGCCTCAACTGCTGGTGTAGGTTTTGTCTCTGCAAGAAAAGTTGCCAGCGATTCATAACCACCTTCATTCTTATCTGGACGAATAAACTGCATTACTACCAATGCTACTAAAGCTAACATCAAAAACCTTTTAATCCACTTCATTTTTATATTTTTAAAGAACTCAAAAGTAAAAAATAAAGTGACACAACGGGAACTCTATGAGCATTTAAACTATGTAAATCATAGTCGTGAGAAACGCGCGTATTATGCCCAACTCGTACTGGACAATCCTGCCCTATTCCCTCACGCTTTAGACATCCTATTTCTGGTAGATGATAAGCGTTCCAATCGTGCAGGTTGGTTATGTGAGTTTGTGTGCAAGCAAGACTTGTCTATCCTTCTGCCTTATCTGGATGTTTTTACAGAAAAAATGAATACCGTATATCAGGATTCGGCCTTGCGACCCGTAGCCAAAATCACCGAATATCTCGCACTATCTTATTATAAAATACAGGACCCGCTTACGCGAAAATTTCTCACTCCTACCCACAAAGAACGCCTCGTAGAAGCAGGCTTTGACTGGATGATTACCGAGCAAAAAGTAGCCGTAAAAGCTTATACAATGACCTCTTTATTCTGGCTAGGCACAGAGATAGATTGGGTACATCCTGAATTACAACGCATTATGGAAGATGGCTATGCCTCTGGAAGTGCTGCTTATAAAGCTAGATGTAGACATATGTTTGAGGCGATTAGAAGATTTCAAAATAAAGTCTAATACCTAGTTTGGTTATTATTGCTTGACACTTTTAGGGTATTTACCCCGAACTAAAACCACTATTTACCCTTAGATCATATAAATAAAAGGTAGTTTATTTACGACGTGAATTTTATTTATGCACTCTGTACTAGACTGGAAGCTCCTTTACTAGACACTTTATACTATACGGTTATGGGTGTGATTGCTCTGGCGGTGATCGTGTTATTCATTCTTGAAATCTCAGCAAAACTTAATGATATCCCAAACGATAACGTAAATGTTATTATAAGAGAATGGTCATACCATAAGTTTTACTTTATCACATTCTTTTTTGGGGTGGTTGCAGGACATCTATTTTTAGGTGGCACCTCTAGACTTGTAGATTGTAAAAAGCTTGGGATGAGTATGGAGTGTGGCATTTTTGATGTGATTATCGTAGCTAGCCTCAGTCTTATATTACTCGCTACAGGGCTAATTTTTCAAAAAAAGAGAACTAATAAAACCTTTCAAGTGATCCTATTTACAGCAGGATTGCTAGTAGGACACTTCGTATGGTCTATGAATCATTTGGTCAAATAAGAAACATGAAAGCACTTACCGAAAAAATAGTAAAGCAGCTGGATACCAAAAAGATTAAACGTTTTAAAATGATAATCCTATTTGTATTTATAGGACTCATTGCCTTAGATATTGTATTTGTATTCCCAAATGGCTATCCAACAATAAGCCAAGTAGTTTATGATTCCTCTCCTACCTTTATCATCTTGATATTTCTATTTGGGTTGTTTGTGACCAACGTATTTTTTCAGCGAGAAGTAACAACTACTATCAATTTTAAACGAAATTTTATTATCTTACTTTTCATCTCTCTAGCGCTGGGTACAACGGGATTTGTAATAGAACAACCCGCACATATCAATTGCACAAACTTTCATACAGAAATCGCAAAAGCAGAAACACCCTATCTCACTAGAGTACTCTGCCAAGACTATACTAAAGGCCTTACGGAATATGAAAACTGTGATTGCTCGAAGTTACAATGCAACGATAATGTACACTTTAAAAAAGACGTTACTGTAGGCGTTAAACTGATTATTCTTCTCGCAGGAATTGTGCTAGGATACTTTTTATGGCCTTCTCAAAAGGTATAATAACATCTCTCAACCCTTCCCCATCAACCAATTGCCCACACTGCACTGTAAACATTGATGTTTAGAACAGTATTCATTTTTTAATTGAATAAGCGCCTGTGATTGTATAGCCGAAGTAGCCTTAGACCTCAAATCATCATACTTTTGAACTATCGTATTCTTCTCTGGTTTGATGTGTTCGATGAGTAGTAATAGCTCTTCGTGATCATCTTTACCAAGATGTTGATTATAGGCAAACTTGAGGGGAATAACCGTATTAATAAGCAGTAAATCTATAAATGCTTTCGTAAGTTTTTTAGAACGTTTGGTTTGTGATTTACCGAAGTTAAAATGCGTGTCCCAATAGGCAGATGCCTGTACCAAAAGAATCTCATACATACCTTCCAGTGACGATTCCTTCATCAACCGCCGAAATAAACCTGGGACCCTGTGATACAACATGGCTAGTTGAGATAACCGTATGGTAGGAAAATTAGCCGGCCGCAACTTAAAAAACTGAATGGGTAATACGCCATCCCTATTCAACGTAAACTTATGTTGCACAAACTCATACTCACCTTCTAGTTGTAAGGCATAACTGTCTACGCTCTCCTCTGGTAACAATCCACCAGCTCCTAATAACAATGCCTCTAGCCTAAAAGGTTCTTGGGCACACTTGCGTATCACACTAAAATCAATAGCCTTTGCCAAACTCTCAAATGAAGCGCCATTTACTTTCGTGCCAAAATTTCTCGCAAGCATTATAAAAAGTACGTGCTCCCAATCGTTGTTGGACTCCTCAAGCAAGATATTAATGCGTTGGGTTTTATGTTGCAGGCGTTCTAAATATAAGCGTTCTTGCCAGTGATTCCATATATGAGAAGGCACTTCTGGAAGTTCATTTTGACAGGGAATCCATCGCCTGTCTTGGTGGGCAAAAAGGTTTTTGTAGCCGGTTAACTGTTCTTGAGAAACATAATCTTTAAGAGCTAATGTGGGCAATGGCGTATTATCTGCTCTAAAAATATCTACATCGTGATCCCACACCACGTGAAGTATGACATTATCATAGGCTTCATCGGTCTCGTGGCCATGTACATACCAGTCAGAAGATTTTAAGTGTATCTCTACATTCCCAGCCCATTCTTGATCATCAAGCGACAATCTAGCATTAAAAAAATCTGGACCTGCACCGTGATTGTGCTGCCCAACGGAATGTAAGGTGATCGCTTGATTTGTGGTTGTGTGCGCTTTCGCGAAAGCGAACTTCTTAAATTTCCAGACGTAATGTAAAAAATCTTCCCGCATGATGTGAAGATAATTAATTACTACTGCTTATTCTAAGAAACCTACTTCACGCATCCAATCGTCATTAAACATCTTACCCACATAGCGACTCCCATGATCATGAAATAAGATAACCACCACATCATCTGGACCAAACTTCCCTTCTTCATTAAGCTGCAACAAGCCTTTTATGGCAGAGCCTGCAGAGTTCCCCAAGAACATCCCTTCTTCTTTGGCTAGGCGACGAGTATAAATAGCTGCGTCCTTGTCAGTTACCTTGGTAAATCCATCAATGATGTCAAAATCTACATTTTCTGGAAGAATATCTTCTCCAATGCCTTCTGTAATGTAGGGGTAGATCTCATTTTCATCAAAAATGCCTGTCTCATGGTATTTTTTAAACACAGAACCGTAGGTGTCGATTCCCCATATTTTTATATCTGGGTTGTGCTCCTTAAGGTACTTCCCAACGCCAGAAATGGTACCTCCAGTTCCAACTCCTACAATAAAGTGAGTGACCTTGCCTTCTGTTTGTTTCCAAATTTCTGGCCCTGTACTTTGATAATGAGCCTTAGCATTACTTGGATTGTCATATTGATTTACATACCAGCTATTAGGAGTTTCTTCTGCCAGTCTTTTAGAGGTAGAATAGTATGATCTTGGATCATCTGGCTCAACATCTGTAGGGCATACGACTACTTCACTCCCTACCGCTCGAAGTATATCCATCTTCTCCTTAGACTGTTTGTCTGAGATTACACATACCATTTTATATCCTTTAATAATAGCTGCCAGTGCTAATCCCATTCCAGTATTACCAGAAGTTCCTTCTATAATAGTTCCGCCAGGTTGTAATCTACCATCTGCTTCTGCATCTTCTATCATCTGTAATGCCATACGATCTTTTACTGAGTTGCCTGGGTTAAAGGTTTCGTACTTGGCAAGTACAAGTGCAGGTACATCTTTTACTAAGGCATTCATTTTAACCATAGGTGTATTCCCTATGGTTCCTAATATATTTTCGGCGTAATCCATATGTTTATTTTGATGGTGCAAAGATACTTTTATGAAAGGCTTAGTACAACTTCTTGAGAATAAAATGTCACTTTCTAACTATGCAACAGCTCAAGAATAAGTATCACTTAAACTATAAAAATAGTTGTATAACTATAAAAATAGTTATACATTTGTACTATAGAAATCATTCATCCTACTTGAAAGATTTAAAGAATAACAAAAACAGCGCTTGGGTGGATAAGATTTCCACCTACGCGGAAATTAAGTATATGGAAAAATTAACAAATAAAGAAGAAGAAGTCCTACACGCATTGTGGTCATTAGAGAAAGGTTTTGTAAAAGAAGTGGTTGCCCAACTGCCGGAAGGAAACCATTACAATACCATATCTACCATTGTGCGCAATCTAGAAGACAAAGGATATGTTTCTCATCAGGCATTTGGAAAGACACATCAGTACTTCCCTATAGTGACTAAAGAAGCTTACAGTAAGGAATTTATGCAAACGGCTACCCAACGCTATTTTGATAGCTCCTATAAAAATATGGTATCCTTTTTTGCCAAAGAGGAAAAAATAAGTGCAGACGAGTTGCGAGAAATTCTTGCTATCATAGAGAACAAGTAAAACACATCTCCCCCGTATTGTATCATTTAATAACGCCTAACTAGGGCAAACCATTATGGACATCCTAATCACCCTTGTAAAAAGTACTGCGATACTCTCGCTATTTTATGTGTTGTATCAGGCTATACTTCAAAAGGATACTTTTTATGCTGCTAATAGACATTACTTACTGGCAGGCATTATAGCTGCACTCATTTTGCCTTTTATAGAGTTTACAAAAACCATTTACATAGATATACCCGTCATTTCTGATACGGTTATGGATACAGATAATTTTGTGCCTATACTTCTAGAAACAGCTTTAGAAGAAAAAGCGTTTGTGATCAATTGGGCGAAAGTTGCGCTAGTCATTTATGGTGTAGGCGTAAGCTTTATGATAGGACGATTGCTTGTACAATTATATTCACTTTATTCATTACTAACTAAATATCCGAGTAATACCGTAGGCAAATTTACATATGTACAGATTGCAGATACTATGACTCCTTTTTCCTTTTTTAGATACATATGCTACAATCCGGCACTTCACACGCAGGAAGAATTACAAATGATTATAGCTCATGAAAAAGTGCACGCAAGTCAACTGCACACCATAGATGTATTGCTTACGCAGGTAGTACTTGCCTTTCAATGGGTAAATCCATTGGCTTGGTTTTACAAAAAAAGCTTAGAACAAAACTTAGAATTTCTTGCAGACTCTGGTGCATTACAGGCTGTTCATTCTTCTAAGGCATATCAATATACGCTTGTTAAGGTCTCAACAACCGCGTTACGACCAGCGCTTACGAATCAATTTTATCATTCATTAATCAAAAAACGAATCGTTATGTTAAACAAAGAAACGTCACGTAGACGTAACCTATTCAAACTGGGAGCTATTCTTCCTCTTTTAGCGCTATTTATGTATAGCTTTAATGTAAAAGAAGTCATAAAGTATCAAGAAGTAGCAGGAGTTGAGGAAACCGCTTTCGCGAAAGCAGACTCAGGAACCTTAAATTCTAAAAGTAATTTAATTAAGGTTTCAAACTCCCAACCTATAAAAGAAAATACATCTGATAAAACCCTTGTTACTAGAACTGAAATAGATCCCGACAGTGCTAAATCAAATAGTATCGACAAGGATTCCGATAATACTAATACAGGGAATACCCCTGTACTCGTAAGCAAAACACAAGAATCACAGCATCCCGTCTTTGTGATCAATCATACGACAGCAGATACTCAAATTGAGGCTTTAGAGATTTACTTTAAAGAAAATCATCCAGATGCCTTAATTGATATTCACGACATAAAACGAGACAACAAAGGAGAAATCACGTCGTATCAAGTAAAGACAAAGTTTAAGAATACTCCCGAATGGCATCAAATTTTAGGGATTAATGACAAAAATTCTGTTTCTCAAGGTATTCAATTTCAGTATTTACCAGGTTCTGTAATTCAATTAAAGGAATTAGGTCCAAAAGGGTTTGAAATGCGCAGTTCTTCAAAAGGGCTATATATAAATGATGATGCCTTAGAGATGGAACCCGCTTCTTTACTAGGAGGATTACAACTGGTTACACAAAACGTTGACAGTGATCCCTTCCGCGTAAAAATCACAAAAGATTATACAAAAGAGCAACTAGATGCCCTGGTGGTACAACTTAAAAAAGAGTACGATGTGACTTTTTCATATAGCAATATAAACTTTAACAATGCAGGAGAAATTACAAGTATCTCTATAAAAGCGGTGGATAATGTAACTGGTAATACAGCAAATAATCGCATTGCTAGTGATACACCTATAGGTACAATTATTATTTCGCGTACTAGTAAAGGTGCTTTTGGAGTACAAGTTGGAGGTAATAGCGCGAAGGCTGCTATGGGTATTGATGAGTGGGAAAAAGTACGAGAAAAGCGAATGCAAGAACGTCGCAAGGAATTAGATGAGCAAAGAGAAGAAGCCACTGTAGAAAGAGACAAAAGAAGAGAAGAGCTAGAAGCCCTCAAGGAAGAAATGAAATCTCAAAGGAAAGGTCGTGGTGAAGAAATGCGTGAGCAAATGGATGAAAAAAGAAAAGAGATGAAAGAAGAACTCAAAGCTAGGAGAAAGGAAATGAAGAAAAAACTTAAAGACTCAGAAAAAGATGGTTACACAACTCATTTTAACTTTAGGTCTGATAACAATGATAAAGAGCCTCTATATTATCTTAATGGCGAGAAAGTCTCAAAGGATCAAATTAAAGATCTTACTCCCGATGAAATTGAAAGTGTAAACGTTTTAAAAGGAAAAGCAGCTTTAGATGGTTATGGTAAAGAAGGTAAAAACGGTGTTGTAGTCATCCAATTAAAAAATTAAACACTCTGTAATTTATTAAAGGTCGTTTCTAGTGCTAGAAAACGACCTTTTTATATACCAATTTTTTACAACTAGCACTTGTACAAAATCACATCAAAAAGATAAAAAGGCTCATTTTCGCCATTTTCACAATGAAACTTCCCTAGAGTTTAAAAAAAACACTCAAAACACCCCTTCAATTATTACATATATTAACACCAATACATATTTATAGTTAAATATGTTAACTTTATTGTAGACTTAATTGTATATGCTAAAACCATATACATTTTTTTAGTTACAATATTGAATTCAAATTCACAGATTCAATTAAAATTATTTTGTGGGTAGATCAAAACGCCACTTCTTTGCTGTATCAATAACAAACAACCAGTATTAATTTTTAAATATTTTAATTATGAAAACGCAAGAAACATCATCAGTTAACGTACAGACAAACAAAGTTTTAGGAATCTACACAGTATTTATGGTTTCTCTTTCAATATCGTATATAGTGTCTACTTGGATACAACATATAAACCATTAACCATTCAAGCATTATTTAAACCATTCAATTAACTCAATTAATAATCAACCAAAATCTCAATTAACATGGTACAATTAATAATTACTGCCCTCGAAGTTATCTTTGGATAACACAACAGACCTTTCACTAGACGAACGCAGTCGTTGCTCAAATAGCCATCCGTTAACAATAATGGACTGAGTATACAGAAAAACTAATCACTTGCGTTTTCTAGATTAGTTTATGCCTCCCAGCTCTTGATCGATTTGGGAGGTTTTTTATTGAACTTTATCATACAAAAGAGTAGTATTGCAGTATGAAACCCAGATTATTTTGGCATTAATATTGAAATTACCCATTAAAAGGTAGAAATTATGAAGCATCTATATTCTTTACTATTTGTTATTGCTTGTCTTACAAGCTGTTCTTCGGTTAAAAAGTCTACTACATCGTTGTTAAATGGTAACTACGACGATGCCATATATACCTCTATAGATAAATTACGTAAAAACCCTTCTAAGAAAAAAGGACAATCACACATCTTATTATTAGAAGAAGCTTTCGCGAAAGCTACCACAAGAGATCTTCAAAGAATTAAATTTTTAGCTAAAGAAGGAAATCCTAACGGCCTAGATGAAATTTATAGGTTATATCAAGATCTTAACAAGAGACAGCAAAGTATTAAACCTCTACTTCCGTTAAGATTAACCGATCCATCAAGAGAGGCCGTATTCGATATTAAAAACTACGATGATGAGCTTATTTCATATAAAGAACAACTTACAGAACATCTTTATGCAGAGGCAACAACTAATCTAGAAGTAGCTAAATCAAAAAAAGAGTATAGGGATATCTATAGAAATTTAGAACGTGTACAGTCACTCTCGCCTAATTATAAAGAGGTAGCCGCACTACTTGAAAATACACATCTTAAAGGAACAGACTTTATAGAAGTAGCACTATATAATGACTCAAATGTGATTATTCCAAGAACATTACAAGACGATTTGTTAGACTTCTCTACATACGGTCTTAATGACTTCTGGAAGGTCTATCATAGTACTCCACAAGAAGGAATAAACTATGACTATGTGATGGATGTGTCATTAAGAGAAATAAATATTTCTCCAGAGCGCATTAATGAAAGAGAGTTAATCAAAGAAAAGAGTATCAAAGACGGGACCGAATACCTGAAAGACAAAGAAGGAGAGTACGTTCTAGATGAAGATGGAGAAAAAATTGAAGTAGACAAATTTATAGATGTCACCTGCCAGTATTTTGAGTCTTTACAGTCTAAAGCAGTAAATATAATAGGTCAAGTTAGGTACAACTCAAAAAAAACAGGGCAACTTATCAAGGCATTCCCACTTGCTAGTGAATTTGTATTCGAACATTATTATGCTACTTACGATGGTGATAGACGCGCTTTAGATGATGATTTATTAGGATACACTCGTAATAGAGCGATCCCCTTCCCTACCAATGAACAGATGGTATATGATGTGGGAGAAGACCTAAAGCAAAGACTCAAAACTATTATCCTCAACTCAAAACTCTAAGAGGTAAACTTAGACTGGTCATAATTGCCAAAGGTTTTATATGTTTGCTATATGCAAAGATTGCTTTTCACGACATTAGCCAGATTAAATAAGATACTACTCCCCTCTTTTAGTAAAAGACGTTTAGATCTAAGCAAAGCAAAAAAATGGCAGCTGGCTATTATTGCCTACAGGTATTGGGTAACCTGCAAGGTGAGTGATGCAAATAACTCTTAGATTTTTTCTTTAAGTCCCAATACATTTACAGCGCTGTGGCTCGCATTATACACAGCCATCCCATTTTTAATAAGAATCATTTGAGGACTTTCATGCCACACTTGAAAACGTGCAGCAATCTCATTAGAGATGTTTCGGTAGGCTTTAAGATCTAGGTAATAAAAATCTAATTGAGACGTATCTATATTGTAATCTGCTTCTAGCCCACGTAGTACCATCCTACTGATTCCACAAGTTGTACTATGCTTAAAAATAGCGACAGGCTTAGACTTAGAATCCTTCGTAATTTGATCCAACTGATCTAATGAAGTAAGATGTTTCCAAGGTAGTACACGCGCTTCTTTGGGCTCTTGCGTTCCTTTACCAAATACCTTATCAAATAATCCCATAGCGTTCTTTTTTACAAAGGTAGTCGAATGTTTTTGAGTATGCTTTCGCGAAAGCACAAAAAGCGTCAAAAAGTCAGTGAAAATAGGTGTTTAGATGCCATTCTGTCTTCTTAAACACAACGGAATAACTATTGACTACTACATGTAAAATCTAAATGTTATGAATTTTAATAACTATACAATAAAATCTCAAGAAGTCTTACAGAGTGCACAATTACTTGCGCAAGAATTAGGACATCAACAAATAGAAAATGAGCATCTTTTTAAGGCCATACTAGAGGTAGATGAGAATGTAACACCTTTTCTATTACATAAATTAGATGTAAATCTTCCACTATTACAGCAAATACTCGAGAGCACACTGCAAAGCTTTCCTAAAGTTTCTGGAGCAGACATTATGCTGAGTCGTGAGGCAATGAAAACAGTAAACGAAGCCACCATTGTTGCAAAAAAAATGGAAGATGAGTACGTCTCTATTGAGCACCTACTCCTTGCTATTTTTAAAAGTAAAAGTAAGATTGCACAAATATTAAAAGACCAAGGCGTTACAGAGAAACACCTTATTGCAGCTATTCAAGAACTCCGCAAAGGAAAAAGCGTGACCTCACAAAGCGCCGAAGACAATTATAATGCCCTCAATAAGTATGCAAAAAACTTAAATCAACTTGCTAGTGATGGCAAGCTAGATCCAGTGATTGGTCGTGATGAAGAGATACGTCGCATATTACAAATTCTATCACGCCGTACCAAGAACAACCCGATCCTTGTAGGCGAACCGGGCACTGGAAAAACCGCCATTGCAGAAGGACTTGCTCATCGTATTATAGATGGTGACATCCCAGAAAATCTGCAAAACAAACAGATTTTTGCCCTAGACATGGGTGCTCTTATTGCTGGAGCAAAATTTAAAGGAGAGTTTGAAGAACGTCTCAAAGCGGTTATTAAAGAAGTCACCACAAGTGCGGGAGACATCGTACTGTTTATAGATGAAATTCACACACTAGTAGGCGCTGGTGGCGGTCAAGGAGCGATGGATGCTGCAAATATTCTCAAGCCTGCACTTGCTAGAGGAGAATTAAGAGCTATAGGCGCTACCACCTTAGACGAATATCAAAAGTACTTTGAGCAAGACAAAGCCTTAGAGCGCCGTTTCCAGAAAGTACTCGTAGATGAGCCAGATACAGAAAGTGCGATCTCTATATTGCGTGGTATTAAAGATAAATACGAGACACATCACAAAGTGCGTATTAAAGACGAAGCTATTATTGCTTCTGTAGAGTTATCACAACGCTATATCACGAGCAGATTTCTTCCAGACAAAGCCATAGATTTAATGGATGAAGCCGCAGCAAAGCTGCGCATGGAAATCAACTCTAAGCCAGAAGAACTAGATGTATTGGACCGAAAAGTGATGCAACTAGAAATAGAAATTGAAGCCATAAAACGAGAGAAAGATGAGACTAAGCTTAAATCATTACGATCAGAACTTGCAGATATTAAAGAACAACGTAATGATATACACGCAAAGTGGCAATCAGAAAAAGAAGTTGTAGAAAGTGTACAAGCCACTAAATCAGATATAGAAAACTTTAAGCTAGAAGCCGAAAAAGCCGAACGTGAAGGCAATTATGGCCTCGTTGCAGAGCTGCGCTACGGGAAGATAAAAGAAGCGCAAGAAAAGCTAGAAGCATTGCAAAAAGAGCTCCTGGCACAACAAGAGACTGCCTTAATTAAAGAAGAAGTTACAAGAGATGATATTGCAGAGGTTGTTGCAAAATGGACAGGAATCCCTGTGACTAAAATGCTGGAAAGCGAGCGTGAGAAACTCTTAAAGCTAGAAACAGAACTCCATAAACGTGTTGTAGGACAAGAAGAAGCCATCATTGCCGTAAGTGATGCAGTACGACGCAGTCGTGCAGGATTGCAAGATCAGAAAAAGCCTATTGGTTCCTTCCTGTTCTTAGGTACAACAGGGGTTGGTAAAACAGAACTAGCAAAGACACTTGCCTCCTACTTATTTGATGATGAAAGTGCGATGACGCGCATAGATATGAGTGAGTATCAAGAACGCCATAGTGTGAGTCGTTTGGTAGGCGCACCTCCAGGTTATGTGGGGTATGATGAAGGCGGCCAGCTTACAGAAGCTGTACGTCGTAAGCCCTATTCTGTAGTGTTACTAGATGAGATTGAGAAGGCACATCCGGACACCTTTAATGTATTATTACAAGTACTAGACGAAGGACGTCTTACAGACAATAAAGGGCGTACAGCAGATTTTAGAAACGCTATCATCATTATGACCTCTAATATAGGAAGCCATTTGATTAAAGAGCGCTTTGAGCAAATAGACGATATGCAAGAAGCGACAGACGCTGCAAGAGAAGATGTGATGGGACTACTTAAACAAACAGTTAGACCAGAATTCTTAAATCGTATAGATGATATTGTGATGTTTAGCCCGCTTACGCGAAAAGATATTCGTAGTATCGTAAAACTGCAGTTTAAGGGAATCAAAAAGATGTTGTCTCAGCAACAGATCACGCTAGACGCCACAAAACAAGCTATTGACTTCTTAGCACAAAAAGGGTTTCAGCCAGAATACGGTGCAAGACCTGTTAAGAGAACGATACAGCGTGAGGTCTTAAATCAATTATCTAAGGAGCTCCTAAGTGGTCGCGTGACGGCAAACAGTATTATCTTACTAGACGCCTTCGATGGGCAGTTGGTCTTTAGAAATGAAGATGAGAGAACAGGTGAAGAAGAATAAAGAAACGTCCGAACAAGGAGATTAAAAATACAAAGGGTGAGTTTTTTGACTTGCCCTTTTTTATTATATAAACCGGTATGTTTTGCTTCAAAAAAAACATTTATAACTCAAACTTAAAACAATTTCCCAACCTAATTCGTTATTTTTAAAGTGCCACATTGTGCTTACTTAAATAGCTTCTATTTTGAAAATTAAAAAAATATGGAAACGACTTGCATTGCTACTCATCGTAGTACCCATAATGTTAGTCGCAGGTCTTATTTTTTACATACAGAGCAATCAGACCGATATTATTAAGGGAGAGCTTGCAAAGCTCAACAAAGATTCGCAAGGTCGTATCCAAGTAGGTAAAAGTGAATTATCTCTTTTTAGCAACTTCCCTTATATCTCAATTAAAGTAGCAGACGTACAAATTTTTGAATCAAAAGAATCTGGCGCGCCTATTATTATGGATGTACAAGATCTATATGTAGGTTTTAACCTATGGGATATTGTAAACCAGAACTACGACATCCAATCAGTACTTTTAGAAGACGGTATTTTTAATATTATTATTCACGAAGACAATACCACCAATATTCAAAACGCCATAGCCAGCACTTCTGAAACAGAAACGCCTACCACTAATATTCATCTCAAAAAAATAAAATTTAAAAATTTAGACATTCATACTATTGATGAGGCGACTAACACAGACGTAGAGAAGTTTATTTACGAAGGCACAGGTGGTTTTAAAAGAGAAGACAATCTCATCGCAGGGCACGTAGAGACCAGTTTTGAACTCAATGTTATCAAAGAAGGAGATACTACATTCATCCATAAAAAGCATTTTAAACTTCAGACAGACCTTGTCTTTAATGAAGCTAGCGGGATCCTTGATATTGAGCCTTCCAGTATCGTCATGGAAAATGGAGACTTTGAATTAAAAGGTTCCATAGACACAAAAAATGATGTAGACTTAGACCTGTCTATTAAAGGAACTAAGCCCAATTTTGATATGCTTATTGCTTTTGCTCCGGCAGATGTACTCCCAGTTTTAGAAAAGTATAAAAATGCAGGAGAAATATATTTTAATGCCACGATCCAAGGAGCGGCAAACAAAGGAAATCGCCCTTTTATCAATGCCCAATTTGGAGCAGGAAAAGCCTTTTTAGAAAATACACAAAGAGGTAAGAAAATTGATAATATGGGATTTAATGGTCGTTTTACAAATGGTGATAACAGAGATGCAAGTACCATGGAGTTTTCGCTCACAGATATGACCGCCACTTTAGATAAAGGAAAGTTTACAGGAACTCTTTATGTAAAGAATTTTGAGTCACCAGAAATAGATATGCGGGTGCAATCAAATTTCAGTTTAGATTTTGTTGCAGATTTTTTTGAGTTAGATCAAGTACAAGACGCCTCTGGAGAAGTAGCGCTCAAAATGAATTTTCATGATATTGTTGATATAGACAACCCTAAAAAAGCCCTGGAGAAACTTAATCAAGCATACTTTGCAGAGTTACTAATAAACAACTTACATATTAACTCCCCAGAACTCCCTGCACCATTGCGGGATCTCAATGTTAATTTGATAATGAAAGGTAAAGAAGCTACGCTTCATAAATTTGAAGTCCTGGTGGGAGATTCAGACCTTTCAGCAAGTGGTTTTCTTTCAGACTTACCAGCTATTATACACCATACAGATAGCCCTGTAAATGTTCATTTAGATATTCGTTCTAAAAACCTAAATATTGCTCAGTTAACTAGTTTTTCGGAGCAAGATAGTATTCCAAAGGGTATTGACGAAGAGTTAAAAGATTTAAGTTTAGGACTGTCATTTAACGCTTCCGCGAAAGCGTTTACAGAATCAAAGTACCTCCCCGAAGGAGAATTTTTTATAGACAGTCTATATGCAGATCTAAAACATTACCCACATACACTTCATGATTTTCACGCAGACGTGCTCATAGATAATCAAGATTTAAAAATAGTAGACTTTAAGGGTTTCATCGATGACAGTGATTTTCGTATTGATGGGCTTGTGCATAACTATTCCTTCTGGATGCAACCTGAACTTAATGGAGATGTAGATTTAGATATCAACCTTACCTCTAAGAAGTTAAAACTTGAAGATCTCTTTTCTTATAAAGGAGAAAATTATGTGCCACAAGAGTACAGACACGAAGTTTTTGATAATCTGGCATTGCACGTGACTTCTGATATGCATTACAAAGATTCTGCGCTACATTCAATAGATATAGCTTTGGATAAGTTAGATACTAAAATGAAATTGCACCCGCTACGTTTTGACAATTTTAAAGGGAATATCCATTATGAAGATGAACACCTAGTCATACAGGACTTTCACGGCGAAATAGGAAAGACCAATTTTAATTTTGATCTAAATTACTATCTAGGTGAGGATGAGGCTATAAAGAAAAGAGACAATTACCTCTCTCTTAAGGCCAACTACATAGACTACGATGCACTCTTCAATTTTAATCTAGACGCTCCAAAACGAGCAGATTTTACTCAAGTTACAACTAATGATGTAAAAGAACACACAGAAGCTTTTAACCTATACGAATTGCCGTTTACAGATATGCAATTTAAGGCAGACGTAGATCACTTTATATATCATAAAATTGATCTTAAAAATATTAAAGCAGCTTTAAGAACAACAACCAACCATTACATTTATGTAGACACACTAGCGATGGCAGCGGCTGGAGGATCTATTAAATTAAGTGGATACTTTAATGGTAGTGATCCTAAAAACATCTACCTACAGCCCGATTTAGTGATGGATCAAGTTGATATAGACAAATTACTTTTTAAATTTGAAAATTTTGGCCAAGACCACCTTGTCTCAGAAAACTTGCAAGGACAACTCTCATCTAGAATAAAGGGAAAAATTAGAGTCTATCCAGATATGGTTCCAGATTTAGATCAATCTATCCTAGAAATGGACGTCAAAGTGCTCAATGGTAGATTAAAAAACTACGACCCGATGTTAGCACTTTCTGATTATATGGGTGATAAAAACTTACAAAATATTAAGTTCGATACGCTTCAAAATAGTTTACAGATTAACAAAGGAAGGATAACAATACCTGCAATGAATATAGAGTCTTCCTTGGGGCATATGGAATTATCGGGAACACACGATAATAACCAAAATATAGATTACTATCTCCGCATTCCTTGGAAAACAGTTAGGAAAGCGTCGTGGCAAAAATTATTTGGTAAAAAGAAAGATACCACTGCCCTTAATACGTCACAAGAAGATGAGATTGTAGAACTAGATCCTACAAAAAAAATAAAATACCTTAATCTTAAGATTAAAGGAAATATTGATGATTACAATGTCTCACTGGGGAAGAAAAAAAACCAATAGGTTTAAGGTATCCTCTTCTTCATCTCCTCAACGATATTAAATGCCGCTGGACAGATTGCGACATTTTTTAACGTAAGGTTACTTATCTGCTGGAATTTCTTACGATCTGTATGCGGGAATTCTCTACAGGCTTTGGGACGCACTTCATAAATAGAGCAATAATTATCTGCACCTAGAAAAGTACAAGGTACACTTTGCAACACATAGTCATTCTCCTCATCTACTCTTAAAAACTGAGAGACAAAGGCCTGTTCTTTCATTTTAAAATGTTTGGCAATACGTGTTACATCTTTATCTGTAAATAAAGGACCTGTTGTTTTACAACAGTTTGCACATTCAAGGCAATCAGTGCGTTCAAATTCTTCTTGGTGCAACTCTTGCATTAAATAATCGAGCTTTTTAGGCGGTTTTTTACGCAACTTAGCAAAGAACTTTTTGTTCTCGTTATGTTTATCTTTGGCTAGCTGTGGTAGATTTTTTAGTAGTTCCTCCATAGAACAAAGATACTATCCTAATGATTGAAAGTACAGATATTTTAGGCCAGGCACTCTGGGATTACCACAACGGAGATTATTCTCAAGATATCACGGTGCATTCTTCCATTGCAGAAGATGATGAGATGCCTATACCCTATCTCTTTAGGGAATTTGAAGAAATGCCGCTTATAGAACAGAAAGCCCTAAAGCTTTGTAAAGGAAAAACCCTAGACATAGGGTGCTGTGCTGGAAGTCACAGTCTCTGGCTGCAAGAAACGGGACTTGATGTTACGGGCTTGGATATTTCTGGGGGTGCTGTTATGCTTTCGCGAAAGCGTGGTCTCAAAAATGTTATACATCGTCACATATTGCATCATACAGATAGATATGACTCTCTGTTATTACTAATGAACGGTACTGGAATATTTGAGAGTATAGCCAAAATAGATTTGTATTTAAAGCATTTAAAAACATTGCTAAAAAATGGAGGTCAGATACTTATAGATGGATCTGACATTAAGTATATGTATGAAGCTGAAGATGGAAGCTACTGGCAAGATCTCAATAGTGATTATTACGGAGAGGTCAAGATGGCAATGAGCTATAAGAAAAATATGGGTTTAAAATTTGATTGGTTATACTTAGATTTTGAAACCCTCAAAACAAAAGCACAAAAAAATGAGCTCAACTGTGAGCTCATTTTAAAAGGTACTCATTATGAATATTTAGCGAGAATTACTAGTGTAATGTAAATCCTTTTGCTGCTAACTTATCTGTAACACTTCTGTATAAATCTCTACTCCAGATCTCTGAAACCTCACCTACTCTGGCAGCAATCTGTTGCTCAGAAGTTAAGATTTTCTGCCCCGTAGGAGAGTTATAAAATACTGATGCATCCTTTCTTTGCTCGTAGTCCAAAGCAGTTTTATCTGTTAAAAGTTGTCTGCCTGCATCAGTTTCATAAAAGGCAAGCATATTTACAAGATCTTCCTTCTCATAGGTGCCTCTATAAGCAGAAACAAGCATGCTCATCACCTTATTTACTTCTCCCGAAGACTCTGTCCTTAAAGTCGCCCAAGTCTCATCAGGTATATTTTGACCAGCATATTGTTGTTTTAAGAGACCGAATAATTGATCTATGGCACCTTCGTACTGTTGTGCTGTACCATTTGTTTGTAAATACTTTAAAGCAATCTCTTGATAACTTGCTTCTTGCGCATAAAAGCTTAAAGAAGTGAAAATAAATATGGCTGTAAGTAATTTTTTCATCATTTTTACGATTAATTAGTGGATAAAGATATATATAATGATTTACAATAAATATACCAAAGCGTTAATTACAACAATTCTTGTAGTTGTACTATTCACTGGGTGTAAAGATGATAATGAAAGTTCAAATCCAGATAATCCTGATACAGAGGAGAATATGGCAAATAAACAACCGCTGGGCACATCTGCAAATGACTTATTATCTGTTGACAATTTTTCTAGTTTAAGAGTAGAACTTGCATACCCAGATGGTTATAGGCCTACACAAAACACGATTGACTTAATAGAAGGTTTTTTACAAGAACGATTAAACAAACCAGATGGTATTACAATAGTAGAAAACCTGATTGAAACTCCTTCTCAACCTGGACCTTACGATATAAATGAAATAGTAGCTATAGAAGACGAATACAGAACGATATTTAATAATGGTGATGAAATAGGCGTATGGATCTTTTTTTCTGGAGAAGAATCTTCTTCCAATTCAGGAAATTCTGTTGTCCTAGGCTCTGCCTATAGAAATACTTCTATAGTCATATTTGAACGTACGTTTATAGAATTAGCAAATAATTCACCTACTCCTATTAATAGGTCGCTTATTGAGACTTCAACTTTAAGGCACGAGTTTGGTCACATACTAGGCTTGGTAAACGTAGGAACACCTCTTACTTCTGATCATGAAGATCAAGTAAATACTAGACATTGCAATGTAGAAGAATGTTTGATGTACTTTGAGACAGTAACTAATATTTTTAATACAAGTAATATAGGTAGTATTCCTGATTTTGATCCTTTATGCATTGCAGATATGCAAGCAAACGGCGGCTTATAAAAGCTGCGCCGCGTGATCCTTGGTTTTTACTTTTGAAATCACATCGGTAACAATGCCATTTTCATCAACTTTAAAAGTCATTCTGTGAATACCGTCATACTCTTTTCCCATGAATTTCTTTGGTCCCCAAACACCAAAAGCATTGATCACACTATGATCTTCATCTGCCAGTAGTTGAAAAGGAAACTCATACTTAGTTGCAAAATTTTTCTGACGTTTTTCTGAGTCTGCACTAACACCTAGCAGCGTATAGCCAGCATCTTGTAATTCTTTATAATTGTCCCTAAGATTACAAGCCTCTGCAGTACATCCAGGTGTAGAAGCTTTTGGATAAAAAAATACTATTAACTTTTTTCCTATAAAATCAGAAAGTGCTACTGGGTTGCCGTCTTGATCTGTTGTTGTAAAATTAGGAACTGTGTCCCCTACTTGGAGTGTATTCATTATATTCGTTATTTAGGTATAAAATTTTATTTGTTTAATTAAGTTACATCAAATTTAAACAAAATGAACAAGCAAGAGAAAGTAGATTTCGTTATAGATACGTTAAAAGAATTATACCCTCAAATTCCAATTCCATTGGATCATAAGGATCCATATACTTTACTCATTGCTGTATTACTAAGTGCGCAGAGTACAGACGTACGTGTCAATCAGATTACACCACTCCTATTTGAAGTAGCAGATAATCCGTATGATATGATAAAACTCTCCGTTGAGGAGATAAGAGAGATTATAAAACCTGTAGGCCTTTCCCCTATGAAGTCTAAAGGGATACACGGGCTATCACATATACTTATAGATAAATACAACGGTGAGGTACCTAAAGATATAGCTTTGCTAGAAGAGCTGCCTGCGGTAGGTCATAAAACAGCTAGTGTAGTCGTTTCGCAAGCTTTTGGTATACCTGCTTTTCCTGTAGATACACATATTCATAGACTGATGTATCGATGGGGGTTTACTAACGGTAAAAATGTGGTCCAAACAGAACGGGATGCAAAACGACTTTTTCCAGAACATATATGGAATGATTTACATCTTCAGATTATATGGTATGGACGTCAATATTCGCCAGCAAGAGGTTGGGATCTAGAAAAAGATATCATTACTAAAACTATAGGTCGTAAGACAGTCATTAATGAGTATTACAAACTCCTTGAAAAAAGAAATAAGAAAAAATAATGAGCTTAGATCTACTTAGAGTAATTGTGGATTTTGGTTTGCTGATTTTAATATGGATAGTACAGACCATTATTTACCCAAGTTTTACATACTATTCAAAAGAGCGATTGATTGAGTGGCACAAACGATATACTCCTGCTATAGCAAAAATTGTAGGGCCTTTAATGATCGTTCAACTAGGTATTGCGGTGTATCAAGTTATCAATAACGCAGCCACATTTAGCATTGCCTATTTGTTACTCGTACTAAGTATCTGGGCTCTGACCTTCTTTATATTTGTTCCCCTTCACGGGAGTATTAGTAAAGAAGGCTTTCGAGAAAGCATACCTAAAACCCTCGTTACAAAAAACTGGACCCGTACACTACTCTGGACACTCATTTTTATCATTAGCCTTTTACAAATAGTTCTGTAAGAACCAAAAACATAAAAGCCCGATCTCACGATCGGGCTTTTACCAAAGTTTAGTTGATGAGTGCTTCAAACTTCATCGATTTATATGATATAACACTTAAAGCCTTAGAGTAATTAAGAAGAAACGCAATTGTTTCATTCTTAGGTCCAAAATTGTTCGCCTGTTTACCTGGCGAGGGTTCTGAGTAAATTTTTGCCATGTAGCGGTTTTAATGGGTTAGTCCATCTCTAACGCTACTATTTTTAGTTTATTGTATTAATTGGTTAAAACTATATTATGCTTCTCGATCACCTTGCGTAAATTGATAAGTGCATAACGCATTCTTCCTAATGCCGTATTGATGCTAACGTCTGTGCGCTCTGCAATTTCTTTAAAGCTCATGTCTTTATAAATTCTCATCAAGAGTACTTCTTTTTGATCTTCTGGAAGTTCATCTACAAGTTTTCTTACATCTGTCTCTACTTGGTCTTTTATAATACGTTTTTCTGCATTAAGACTATCATCGCTCAATATTGAAAAAATGCTGAATTCTCCACTATTATCAAACTTAGGCATACGATTGTTACGTCTAAAATGATCTATAACCAAGTTATGTGCAATACGCATTACCCAAGGAAGAAATTTACCTTCTTCATTATATCTACCCTTTTTAAGGGTATTGATTACTTTTATAAAAGTATCTTGAAAAATATCTTCGGCTACGTCACGATCGTATACTTTTGAATATACAAAACTATAAATACGCTGCTTGTGCCTTGCAATAAGAATGGCTAGTGAATTTTCGTCTCCTTTGATGTAATTGCTAACGAGTGTTGCGTCGTCTATTAACACTTTATTCATAATATACTTTTTGTAGGTTTACAACCTGGGGCTGTTTTAATAAAATCTAAAAAGTAATATTATGTCTATAAGCAAGCACTTTTTGTGTTAATAATATGGCTAATATAAAGTAAATATTTCTACAATTCCAAATATTAAGACCATTTATTGTTCCATTTATGTTAAACTTACAGCGAGCCTTGTGAAAATTTTCCTAAAGTTTAATGGGTTTAAAAGATTTACGCTTTCGCGAAAGCGTAATCCCACATTATTAGTAATTCCCTTCGTATTTTTACATTTCCTATCAAATACAACTTAATGACAGACGCAATTGCAACGGCCAATCCCAAGGAAAATATCATCATAAAAGGTGCAAAACTACATAACCTTAAAAATATTGATGTCATTATACCCAGAAATGAGCTCGTAGTAATCACGGGGCTTTCTGGATCAGGAAAATCCAGCCTTGCATTTGACACCTTATATGCCGAAGGACAACGTCGCTATGTCGAAAGTCTTTCCTCATACGCACGACAGTTTTTAGGAAGACTTGATAAACCCAAGGTAGACTACATTAAAGGTATTGCCCCAGCCATTGCCATAGAGCAAAAGGTAAATAGTACCAACCCAAGAAGTACCGTAGGGACCACAACCGAAATCTACGACTACCTAAAACTCTTATATGCAAGGATAGGAAAAACCATCTCTCCTATTTCTGGAAATCCAGTAAAGAAAGACACCGTTACCGATGTGGTTTCTTACATTAACTCTTTTGATCAAGGAGAAAAACTACTCCTACTAGCTCCTTTTATTCTTGAAAAAGGCAGAAAAATAGATAATAAACTTGCTGCATTATTACAACAAGGATATGCCCGTATAAAGGTGAAGGATAAAGTCTCAAGAATAGACGACGTTATCGAAACGGGTGCAAAACTAAAACCTAAAGACCTATATCTCGTAGTAGACAGAGTTGTGACTAATCCAGAAGATGAAGACTTTGCAAACAGGCTTGCAGATGCTGCTCAAGTGGCCTTTTTTGAAGGAAAAGGAACGCTGCTTGTAGAAAATATGAACTCTGGAGAACAGCGAGAATTCTCCAATAAATTTGAGCTAGATGGGATGACCTTTCTAGAGCCTAATGTGCACTTATTTAGTTTTAATAATCCATACGGTGCCTGTCCTACCTGTGAAGGATACGGAGATGTAATAGGGATTGATGAAGATCTTGTGATTCCTAATACAGCATTATCTGTTTATGAGAACTGTGTCTTCCCTTGGCGAGGTGAAAGTATGAGTCATTATAGAGACCAGCTTGTAAACCGTGCTTATAAGTTTGATTTCCCCATACACAAACCTTATTTTGAATTAAGTGAAGAGCACAAAGCATTGTTATGGGAAGGAAATGAACACTTCGAAGGGATTCATAAATTCTTTAGCTACTTAGAATCAAAGGCCTATAAGATTCAAAACAGAGTGATGCTCTCCAGATATAGAGGAAAGACTAAATGTGCCACCTGTAAAGGAAAAAGATTACGCCCAGAGGCTACCTATGTTCAAGTGGGCGGTAAAAATATTGTAGATCTTGTAGGACTACCTCTTAATGAGATCGCCGCTTTTTTTAAAACGATAGAAATAAGTGAACACGATCAAGCCATTGCAAAGCGCCTCTTAAAAGAAATAAATACACGGCTTGAATTCTTATCAAAAGTAGGGTTAGATTATCTCACACTTAATAGAAAAAGTAACACCCTTTCTGGTGGAGAGTCACAACGTATTAATCTAGCCACCTCATTAGGAAGTAGCCTAGTGGGAAGTATGTATATTCTGGATGAACCTAGTATAGGTCTGCATCCTAAGGATACCGAGAAATTGATTGAGGTTCTCAAATCATTAAGAGATCTAGGCAATACCGTAATCGTGGTGGAACACGATGAAGACATTATGAAGGCAGCAGATACGATTATTGACATAGGACCAGAAGCGGGTACCTATGGTGGAAAGGTCGTGGCGGTAGGAGATTATAATGCAATACTTTCTAGCGACTCTCTTACCGCGGGCTATCTAAATGGAAGTCTGTCCATAGATGTTCCAAAAAAACGTAGAAAGAGTAAGAATAACGTTCAGATAATAGGAGCCCGAGAAAATAATCTAAAAAATATAGATGTTACTTTTCCATTAGGCGCCTTTACGGCGGTTACTGGAGTTTCAGGTAGTGGTAAGAGTACGTTAGTACGAAAAATACTCTATCCTTCCCTGCTAAAAGCGGTAGGTGGTTATGGAGAAAAAGCTGGGCAGTTTACAGAACTTAAAGGAAATTACAGCAATGTAAAAACCATAGAGTTTGTAGATCAAAATCCGATAGGTCGCTCCTCTAGATCTAACCCTGTTACCTATATAAAGGCGTATGACGATATACGAAAGTTATACGAACGCCAGAAGCTAAGTAAAATAAGGAACTACAAAACCAAGCATTTTTCTTTTAATGTGGATGGCGGCCGTTGTGAAACTTGTAAAGGAGAAGGCGAAGTAACCATCGAAATGCAGTTTATGGCAGATGTGCATTTAGAGTGCGAAACCTGCAAAGGCAAGCGTTTTAAGAAGGAAGTGCTCGAGGTTACTTTTCACGATAAAAATATTGATGATATTCTCACAATGACTATTGATGATGCTGTTGCTTTTTTTAGTGAGCATGAAGAGACAAGAATCACACGAAAGCTTAAGCCGCTTCAAGATGTAGGATTAGGCTATGTAACATTAGGTCAAAGCTCTTCTACTCTATCTGGAGGCGAGGCACAACGTATTAAACTCGCCAGTTTTTTAGTAAAAGGAACAACAAAGGACAAAGCCTTATTCATTTTTGACGAGCCTACTACAGGTCTTCATTTTCACGATATAAAAAAGCTACTTGCTTCATTTGAAGCCCTTATAGAAAAGGGACACAGCGTTATAGTTGTAGAACATAATATGGATCTAGTAAAATGCGCAGATTATGTTATTGACTTAGGGCTTACAGGAGGAAAAGATGGGGGCAATATTATTGCCCAAGGTACTCCCGAAGAAGTTGCAAAAAATAAGGAATCATACACAGGATATTATTTAAAAGAGAAAGTGTAACTTTAAATATGCTGTCGCAACTTAAAAATTTATTTAAAAAAGCTCCAGAAAAACCTTTCCGTCCAGAGGTGTTTAATCATCCATTAGCGCTTAAGGTTTCTTGGGAACCCCAAAAAAGAGGTGGAAATAATTTTAAAAACGTTAAGCTAGTAACCAAAGATAGTAGAACGATAGTCTATGTTCCCACGACCATGGCATACATCTTTAGTGGTCTTTTTCTCCTCGGTCCTTTGATATATTTTGCAATTTTTTATGTGACAGATTCCAAAGATGTAATAAAACAGTTTTTAGAATTTCCTTTTGTTCTGGTGATACCGATTTTTGTAGGTGCTGGAATTTTTGTCGCTTACAAAACATTAAAACCTCACGGGTTTAGTAAACAATTAGGGTATCATTATAAAAGTTTTAAAAAGCCTACCAGCCAGCGAGAAGTGCCAGATTCAAAATACTGGACGAAGCTTGATGACGTGCAAGCCATACAAATTATAAAAGAGCGAGTAAAAACAAAAAATAGTTCGTACAGTAGCTATGAACTTAATCTCGTACTTAAAGACGCCAGTCGTGTCAATGTTATCGATCACAGCAAATTAGATCAAATAAAAGAAGATGCTCGTGTTATTGCAGACTTTATTGGTATTCCATATTGGGATGCCATTAATATGTATTTGTACGAGCCAAAAATAGTAAGGCGACAAACAGATCTAGACGCAGACTACGACTCCACTCCTAGGTTTAGAGAAATGTGATTATTAGTATATATGCTTTCGCGAAATCGAACTTGTGAGATTCACGACTAAAGGGAGAGCATCGCGTTAAAGCGTACTTGTGAGATTCACAACTAAATCAAGTAATGGATAAAACGAGAAACAACAACTTACAAATTTTGAGATGAGATTTTTACTTTTACTAGCATTGGGTTACACAGGATTAATGGCTGCTCAACCCAATACCGAAATTTATGTAATGGATATTCACTTAGAAGATTCCATAAAACTCAAAAATGTCTTGAATATCTCTAATAATGAGGGATATGACAGTCAGCCGTTCTTTATCAATAACAATGATCTATCCTACGCAGGAACAAGAAGCGGTCAAACGGAAATAATTGTTCGTAGTCTAGCTAGATCATCTGTGTTTAATCATACTACAGAAGGTGGTGAATATTCACCACAGCCTATTCCTGAAACTACCTCCTATTCTGCAGTAAGGCTCGACCCCAACGGATATCAAAGATTGTATAAATATGATGCCGATAAATCTGCATCATCTGAGCTTATAAAGGATGCCGTTGTTGCCTATTACACCTGGGCTGATGCTAATACCATTGTGGGAGCAGATATTGTGGAGAACAATCTTCATCTTACAATACATAGTATAAAAGAAGGAACAACAGAAGACTTAAAAATTAATGTGGGTCGTTCTTTTCATAAAATTCCAAATACCAACCTCATAAGCTTTATAGATAAATCTGATAAACAATGGTTTGTGAAATCTATAAATCCAAAAACTAAAGAAATTAAATCTATAGCACCCTTAGTGCAAGGAAGTGAAGATATTTGTTGGCTGCCTAATGGTTCCCTCTTATTGGCAAAGAACAATACTATCTTTAAATATGATACCACTACAAAATGGTGGAAAGTATTTCATTCTTTTCTTGATGACAATTTAAGAGCTATTTCCAGAATAGCAGCAAACCCTGATGGTGCAAAACTTGCTGTGGTATCTGAAGTTTCTCCAGAAGGCATTGTACAAAAACAATTAGATGCGTATAACGCTAGAGACATAGATGGATTTATGGATACCATGAGTGCAGATGTAACACTCTATAATTTTCCTAATGATACCATCGCTATTGGTTTTGAAACTGTAAAAAAAAGATATGGAGACTTTTTTGAATCTACTCCTGATTTACACAGTACCCTTAAGAATAGAATCGTTTATGATAATAAAGTAATAGATCACGAGTATATTACTGCTAAAGGAAAAAATTATGAGCTCATAGCAATATACACCGTAACTGGTGGAAAAATAAGTGACATTCATATTTTAAGAAACTCCCAAGTCAAAGATGATGTTGCTGCCATTATTGATACCCAACTAAAAGCATACAATAGTGGTAAAATTGATCAATTTATGAGTAACTACAGTGAAAACATAAAGCTCTTAGAGTATCCAAATAATGTCACCACAACAGGAAAAGAAAAAATGGCAGAAACCTATAGATCCTTATTTAAGCGAGTGCCAGATTTAAAGTGTACCATTTCTAATAGAATAGCCCTGGGTAACTATGTTATAGACCTTGAAGAATTATCTGGTCGAGGAAGCAATTGGCGAGGACTTGCATTATACATTGTTAAAGAAGGTAAAATTAACACTGTTACTTTCTTTTAAGTTTGTATATTTATGTACAATAAATCCTATATCCCTTATTATGAAAACAAAACTACTTTTTACCACGCTTGTGGTTTTTATTTGTACTACTATACAATCCCAAGTTTGGGATGAAACCAATGATGGCGATTTATCAGACGATGGTACTGCTCCTTCTGGCATTTTTACTTTTAATTTGGATGGTAACATTATTATTGCAAGCCAGAGAGGTAATCCAAGAGATGTAGATTTCTTTGCCTTTACAATACCTGATGGTATGGAATTAACGGAGTTAATTGTAAATGATTACAATGGTGTAGATGATGTGGCTTTTATTGGCATAGACAGTGGAGCGATGACAGACGTAGATTTTACAAATCCATCAGCAGGAGATCTTCTAGGCGGTACTTCTTATGGAACGGCTAGTATTGGGAATGATATACTTCCCGCCATGGGAAACCTAGGTGGAGCAGACGGCTTTACGCCACCACTGCAAGCGGGGACCTATACTATATGGCTCAACCAAACTGGAGGACAATCTACCTCTACCCTCAATTTTGTAGTAGAGGAAACACTTGGTATAGATGATAACGAAGGGGCTCAAAATGAGATTTCGATTTTCCCAAATCCAGCCACAAATACTTTTTCAATTCTAAGTACTGAAGTGATCAAAGAAATCAATCTTTTTGATATTTTAGGGAAGAAAGTAAAGTCTTCAAAAAACACAACAAGTGTAGATATCTCTAACTTAACAAGTGGAGTATACCTTGCTAATGTTATTACAGAGAGAGGTACGAACACAATAAAGGTAATTAAACAATAATTACGACACATTCAAAAGCATCTAAAAGAGGTTATAGATTATGATGACCTCTTTTTTTGTTAAATACTCTGTTAAGACAAGTATCAGAAGCAACTTTTTTTCACGTATTTTTAGAGAATAGTAAGAACCATCTTAACTGCTCTATGAAACTACCTTGCATTTTATTCATCGTATTAAGTATTTGTATAAGCTGTAAACATGAAATAACAGAACAAAAGGAATCCCTAATTGCAGATAACAAAGTAGATCACCAGTTGCGGGAAGTGCCTAAAGCTACGATTGCGCCTTCTATTGACGGAGAAGCAAATGACCCAATATGGAGTGCCGTGAGTTGGCAACCATTAGATCAGCGTTGGCTTGGTGAGGCCTATACAAAAGATGACTTTTCTGGTCGTTATAAGTTAAGTTGGACTCCAGAAGGTTTATATCTCCTAGCAGAAATTACAGATGATAAACTCTACGATCAAAATGAAGATCCCTTAAAGCTATGGTGGGATGATGACTGTCTTGAGATATTTGTAGATGCAGATAACTCTGGTGGAGAACATCAGTTTAACCACAATGCTTTTGCATACCATGTTGCCCTAGATGGCAATGTAGTAGACCTTGCGCCTGGCAATGTACCCACCTTATACAATAGCCACGTACAATCTAAAATAAGCGTGAATGATCAAAACACGTCTTTATGGGAGTGCAAAATCACGCTGTATGATGATACTTATAAAGATGGAGGCGTGAATGATCAGAAAATACTTAGTGCTGGACAGAAAATAGGCTTTGCCCTTGCCTATTGCGATAATGACGCAAGTAAAACTAGAGAGAACTTTATAGGATCTGTACCAGTGCCTGGAGAAGATAAAAATAGAGGATGGATTGATGCTGGTATTTTTGGAACTATTCAATTAACCGAATAAATAAAACAAATGAAAAATATACTTACACTTTTTACATTTATATGTACCACTGCAGTCTTTGCACAAACAGACCAGAGAATTTATGATATTATAGAAGCCGTCTCACAAGATCGTATTCAACACGATGTTAAGAAACTTGCTGATTTTGGGACAAGGCATACATTAAGTGATACTGTTTCTCAAACAAGAGGTATAGGAGCCGCTAGACGATGGATAAAATCAGAATTTGACAAAACCTCTAACGACTGTAATGGATGTCTGGAAGTTTTCTATCAAAAGGATTTGGTAAAAAAAGGAACCAATAATCGCATCGTAAAAGATGTAGAGGTTGTAAACGTAGTCGCGATACAACGTGGCACAAAATTCCCTAACCGCTTTATTATTATGAGTGGTGATATAGACAGTCGCGTGTCGGACCCTACAGACTACACTTCAGATTCTCCAGGTGCTAATGATAATGCAACCGGAATGGCTGGAACAATGGAGGCTGCCAGGGTACTTTCAAAATATAAGTTTGAGAATTCTATAATTTACGTGGGGCTTTCTGGAGAAGAGCAAGGTCTTTTTGGTGGACAGGGTTTGGCCGCTTTCGCGAAAGCTAAAGAATGGGAAATCATAGGAATCCTCAATAACGATATGATAGGGAATATTACAGGTGTAGACGGCGTGATAGATAATAGAACCTTCCGTATTTTTTCTGAGCCCGTCCCTCCTACCGAAACCGATAAGCAACGTCGCGCCCGTCGTTTTTATGGCGGTGAAGTAGACGGAATCTCCAGACAACTAGCTAGATACATCCACAAAACCGTAAAGACCTATATGCCAGAAATGAACCCTATGATGGTATATCGTTTAGACCGCTTTGGACGAGGTGGGCATCATCGTCCATTTAATGATGCAGGGTATGCAGGAATACGTATTATGGAGGCACACGAAAACTACACCCAACAGCATCAAGATATCCGTACGGAAAATGGTATTAATTACGGAGACACTTTTGAACACGTAAACTTCCCGTATGCTGCAAAACTTACAGCGGTAAATGCTATCAATCTTGCCAGTATAGCGTGGGCACCACCTGCTCCAAAAAGTGTAAGCATTGGAGGAATCGTAGCGCCTAGCGCCAAGTTTAAATGGAGTCCTGTAGAAGGTGCCATAGGTTATAGGATATATTGGCGAGATACCACATCCCCTACTTGGGATCATGCACGCCTTGTGGGTAACATAACTCAGTACACGCTAAAAGGTATCGTGATTGACAACTTCTTTTTTGGCGTGGCCGCTATTGGTAAAGATGGTCACGAGAGTCCTGTAGTGTTTCCTAATAGTATATTTAGATAGAAAAGTATGAGACTACTATTTTTTATAATAATCACAGTTCCTTTCATTGCCTGCTCACAACAATCTGAAGAACAAGCTAGATTAAGAGGTAGTATTACGCCACAACGTGCTTGGTGGGACTTGGTGCATTACGACCTCTCCGTAGAAGTATTTCCAGATAACAAATCGATTACTGGAACAAATGTCGTTACCTATACGGTACTTGATGAGTTTCACGAAATGCAAATTGATCTGCAAGAACCTATGCGCATCACGCGTGTAACACAAGAAGATAAAGAACTAGAATTTAAGCGTAATGGGAGTGCTTATTTTATTTCGCTTAAAACGAAACAAAAACAAGGTACCACACAAAAACTTACTATACAATGGGAAGGAAAGCCTAGAGTTGCAAAAAATGCCCCTTGGGATGGTGGCATGGTCTGGCAAAAAGATAAAAAAGGACGTCACTTTATTGCCACAGCTAATCAAGGTATTGGATCCAGTGTCTGGTGGCCTAACAAAGACCATCCTGCAGATGAAGTAGATAGTTTAGATATGCACGTGACTGTTCCTAAAGGTCTTATAGATGTATCTAATGGTAGATTGGTAAATGTTACTAAAGATAAAGAAACCGCTACCTTTCACTGGACTGTAAAAAATCCTATAAATAATTATGGTGTAAATCTCAATATTGGGCATTATGTGAACTTTAAAGAAATAAACCCTTACCAAGGAGAAAAAGGACCGCTAGACATGGACTATTGGGTACTAGATTACAATCTTGACAAAGCACGAGAACAGTTTAAACAAGCTCCTATGATGATGGAAGCCTTTGAGCATTGGTTTGGCCCCTATCCTTTTTATGAAGACAGTTTTAAACTTGTAGAAGCCCCATATTTAGGGATGGAACATCAGAGCTCTGTGACCTATGGAAATGGTTTTGACAACGGTTACAGAGGCCGCGATCTTTCTGGTACCGGAGAAGGATTAAAATTTGATTTTATTATCATACACGAAGCCGGGCACGAGTGGTTTGCAAATAATATTACTAACAAAGATGTAGCCGATATGTGGATTCACGAAGGCTTTACCTGCTATTCTGAGAATTTATATTTGGACTATCATTTTGGGAAAGAGGCGGCAGCCACCTATGTAATAGGCTTACGTAAAAATATAAGAAATGATAAACCCCTTATAGGCAAATATGGTCTCAATAATGAAGGCAGCAGCGATATGTATTATAAAGGAGCAAATATGCTCCACACCATTAGGACTATGGTAAATGATGATAAACTTTGGCGCAAGACCTTGAGAGGTCTTAATGCAGAGTTTTATCATCAGACAGTCTCAAGTACACAAGTAGAAGCATACCTTATAAAGGCGTTAAACCTAAATCTAGAAGGGGTTTTTGATCAGTACTTGCGCACAAAAGATGTACCCGTATTAGAATATATGTTAGAAAAAAACACTTTGAAATATAGATTTACGAATGCAGTAGCCCACTTAGAGATGCCTATAACGGTCTTTCTGGATGGAATTGCTTTAGATCTGGTGGTAAGAAGCAAATGGCAAGAAATATCTGTGCCGCAAAACAGCTTAGAACTCATTGTTCCAAAAGACTATTATATCGAGCAAAAGTAAATGAAATGCAGGCGAGAGAAGAATACTATTTTCCTAGAGATATTGAGTGGTATGACTGGCTATTAATCAATTACGATAAGTATCCTCAGGGGATAGACTTGATTTTCTACAAACTAGATACGGGTATACCTACCATGCGATGGGAAGAAGCAGTAAAAGTGGCATTATGTTTTGGTTGGATAGATAGTACGGTTAAAAGTTTGGGCAATGGCAAACGCAAGCAATACTTCTGCCCGCGTAATCCTAAAAGTACTTGGAGTAAGCTCAACAAAGCACATGTCGCCCAGCTAGAAGCTGAAGGAAAAATACAAGAATCTGGTTATAAAATGATTGCTATAGCCCAAGAAAAGGGCACTTGGACGGCAATGGATAATGTAGAAAACGGGGTCATTCCCGCTGATTTGCAAAAAGCCTTTGATTCTTCAAGCCTAGCGTATACTAATTATCTCAACTTTGCACCAGGATATCGTAAAAGCTACCTCTCTTGGCTGTATAGTGCAAAACGTCAGGTTACCAGAGATAAGCGTATATCAGAAATTATCAAACGCTGTAAGGCTAATGTAAAATCACGAGATTTATAAATATAATAACTTATGAGGCTTTTATTTATCGTTCTTTTCGCACTAAGTTTTGTAAGTTGCAACAATGAGAAGGCATTAGTCTATGATCTAGTGATATGCTGTACAGAGATTTACAATGTAGAAAAAGGAATTTTTGAAACAGGAACTGTTTGTATTAATAAAGATACAATTGCTCGTATTTCGTTAAGAAATGAAGAGTATGAATTTGGCTATAAGCAATTAATAGACGGAGACGGAAAATACCTCCTACCCGGATTTTGGGACAATCACGTACATTTTAGAGGTGGTAACGAACTTATCAAACAAAACGAAGCCTTCTTAAAACAATACATAAAGTACGGGATCACTACAGTACGAGATGCAGGTGGCGATCTTACACCTCTAATCCAACAATGGAATCAAGAAATACAAAATAACCAACGCGTAGGCCCTACCATTTATACCTCAGGCCCTAAGCTAGATGGCCCCAATGCCCGTTGGGAAGGATCTATTCCGGTAGCAAATGACAAGGACATTTCTACAGCACTGGATTCACTTCAATCCCTAAATGTAGATTATGTGAAGTTGTATGATAGTACGCTTTCACGAAAGCATTATCTAGACATCATCGCCGAGGCTCAAGAACGATCTATGATTACTTCTGGTCATATGCCGTTTACCGTAGAGCTTAATGAAGCAATTAACGCTGGATTAGATAACGTAGAGCATTTGTATTACATTTTAAAAGGATGCTCTTCTAAGGAAAAAGAGATTACTCAACAAATCATAGCGGGCGAGTTAGGTTTTTGGGACAGTATGTCGCAGCTCATAACCACCTATGATGAAGATACCGCACAAGCAACCTTCAAGCGATTAAAAGATCAAAATGTTTTTGTGACGCCTACCTTGCATATAGGTGATATCCTGAGTTATCTAGATGAGTTAGATCATACTAATGATAGGTACCTATCGCATCTATCTGACACCTTTATTAAAACCTTTGAAGGAAGAAACAAACGCGCGTTAACAGCAACCAATAAAGCAAAGCAAGATAGAAAAGACCTTCAAAAATTCTTTGTAAAATTGACTGCAAGTCTTTATAAGGCAGACGTGGGATTGCTGGCAGGATCGGATTGCGGTGCCTATAACTCATATGTATATCCAGGACCATCCTTACACAAAGAGCTTCAACAAATGGTGCAGGCAGGCTTAGCTCCACAAGAAGCTTTACAAACCAGTTTTGGTAACGGTCCGAGATTCTTACAGAAGGATATGTACGGACTAAAATCAGGAGCAACAGCAGACTTAGTGTTACTAGAAAAAAATCCGCTGGAGGATATTAAAAATACGATGTCTATACAGCTTACCATTAAAAATGGTAAGATCTATAAGCTTAAAAGCTTATAAACTATATTTATAAGCTAAAACACTTATAAATTATATTTATAAGTATATTTACTTATATTTGCACCACATAAGCGATTTTACTTATCATGAAGATGTATACCGTCATATCAGGAGATTTAGTAGCCTACACCAGTCTTACTGCTACAGAAAAAGAACTGCTCGAAAAACAGTTAGAGCAACTTTTTATTGTTCTTAAAGAACGTTTTCAAACCTATGGACGCAGAGTAAAAGGGGATTATCTAGAGTGTGTAGTGCCAGACCCTTCACAAGCGCTACAGGTAGCGCTTATTATCAAAACCGCAATTACCTCTTTTGAAATAGACCGAAATAGTGATGATGAGCGTCTTAAAGCATTCCAAACTTATGGCATACGCCTTGCATTAGGATTTGGAACCTTAGATCGTTACGACCCAGAAAAAGGAATTATAGACGGTGACGCTATTTATAAAAGTGGGAGAGCGATAAGTAAAGAAAGTACGCATAATAAAGATCGTATCGTTATTAAAAATACGATGTTTGTGAGCGCAGACAATGTATCTCTTACAAATACTCTAGAAACCTTACTTGCTTTACTCGATCACATATTATCTAAAATTACTACTAGACAGAGCGAAATCCTGTATCATAAACTCTTAGGAAAGAGTGAAAAAGAGATCGCTGCCCATCTAGATATCAGTCAGCCGTCAGTAAATCAACACTCTACTGCCAGTGGTTGGAATGCAATTGATAAAACCGTACATTACTATAGTACTTTATTTAGCCCTGTTTCCTAATGGAATTATATAAACTTATAGCGCTTCAGACCATTGCACACCTACTGGCAGACTATACCTTCCAGAGTAAAAAAATAGCGATATCTAAGGATAAAAAAGGTTTTAAAAGTAAATACCTTAAGTGGCACATACTCATTGTTTTTGTTTGCCATACAATACTCGCTTTTGATTATAAATTCATCCCCTACTCCATTGGAATTGCACTCATTCATTGGCTTATAGATGGTTGCAAACCATTACTCTTAAAAAGTAAACTGCATAAAGGGGCCTTTTTTATAGATCAGCTACTGCACATTGCGATGTATTGTATTGCTTGCGTGCTTTATTACAATACTACGAAGTGGAATATCATCTTCAATCCGGAAGTTTCTCTAAAACTTATTGTTCTAGTGGGGTTATTTTTATTTCTTACTAAACCTGCTAATATCATTATTAGGGAGATTTTTAACCTTTTTGACATTTCATTTTCCAATAGCAAAGGGCAAGATTTGCCCAATGCTGGACGGCTTATAGGCATCACCGAACGCTGGATGGTACTTGTGTTTGTGCTTATTGGACAATTTAGCGCCGTTGGGTTTCTTATTGCCGCAAAGTCCATCCTACGTTTTAAAGATGGAGATCTCATTAAGACAGAGTATGTCCTAATAGGTACGATGCTTAGTTTTTCACTAGCAATTGCCGCTGCATTATTTTATCGATACATCATTTAACCCAAGTTATATATGAAAATTTCAAAAGCTTTCGTAATTCTATGTGTTTTCGCTTTCGCGAAAGCGTATGCTCAAAAAGTACACGTTCCTGTAGACACCACTATCGTAACTACTCATACCACAACGATTAAAGGCAAAACCATACCCTTTACGGCCACTGCAGGGTTCCAACCCGTTTGGGACAAGGAGGGAATGCCTATCGCGACTTTATTATATACTTATTATAAAAGAAGTGATATCAAAGATGATCAGAATAGACCATTGCTCATCTCCTTTAACGGCGGACCAGGATCTGCCTCTGTATGGATGCACATAGCCTACACGGGACCACGCATCCTTAAAATAGATGATGAAGGTTTTGCTGTACAACCGTACGGCATAAAGTCCAACCCAAACTCTGTGCTGGACGTAGCCGATATTGTGTTTGTAAACCCCGTAAATACAGGTTATAGCAGGATGTTACCTAATAAAGAGGGTAAGATGCCCGATAAAGAACTATTTTTTGGGGTAAATGCAGATGTTGCCTATCTCGCAGATTGGGTAAATACCTTTGTAACTCGCAATAACAGATGGCGATCGCCTAAATACCTCATAGGAGAAAGCTACGGTACAACACGCGTTTCTGGCCTTGCTGCGGCATTGCAGGAGCGCAAATGGATGTATATAAATGGTGTGATTTTAGTATCGCCTACAGAAATAGGGTTTGAGTTTGACGGCCCTGTAGAAGTAGCGAACCGTCTCCCCTATTTTACGGCGGCGGCTTGGTATCACAACATGTTACCTCCAGCCTTACAAAACAAAGATTTACCAGAAGTCTTGGCAGAAAGTGAAGACTATACCGTAAACCAGCTACTACCTATGATTGTCAAGTCTGGCTATTTAGACCCTGCAAAAAAGGAAGCAGCCATTAAAAAGATGGCGTATTACTCTGGACTCTCAGAAAAAACAATACGCCAGCATAATCTAGAAGTACCCAAAAACTATTTCTGGAAAGACCTTTTAAGAGATCGTGATGGCTTAACTATAGGACGACTTGACTCAAGATATAAGGGTCTAGACGTAAAAGAAGCCGGTGATAGTCCTGATTACAATAGCGAACTGACCTCTTGGTTACATTCATTTACGCCAGCGATTAACTATTATTACCAAGAAGAGCTAGGCCTTAAAACAGATTTGAGTTATAATATGTTTGGTCCTGTGCGTCCCTGGGATCGTTCTAAAAATAATACGGGTGCTCAACTACGTAAAACGATGGGAGTAAACCCAAATCTTCACGTGATGATACAGAGTGGATACTTTGATGGAGCTACCACTTATTTTAATGCAAAATATGTGATGTGGCAACTCAACGCTTCTGGAAAACTCTCGGATAGACTAAGCTTTAAAGGCTATCGCAGTGGGCACATGATGTATCTACGCAATGAAGATTTGATAAAAGCCAATGATGATATCAGGGATTTTATTGTAAAGTCTTCCGTTAAGATTAGTCAGGGAGCGAAGTATTAAAGGTTTTATGCTTTCGCGAAAGCATAATTAGACACATTATTTTACGACTTAATATACTTTAAAATGTACAAAGTCGAGTTTCAACTTTAGGGTAACTCAATGTAAGAGATTTTCGCCTTAGCAATTCAATTTTCTACGTGAAGACGAGAAACTTTAAATAGACATAAACAAAGTGAATGTGCGGATGAGACCTGCCTGCAGGTAGGCAAGTTTCCGCCTTCTCCTAAATTAAATTAAATGACAGCAATCAAAAAAATTAAACAATTAGGCTTTCAGTGGGAGACACAAGATCCCTTTTTGTTTTGTGCATACCACAAAGATCAATATCCCAAAGGAAATGATCAATTGGGCCCAGACGCCTCGCTAGAAGGTCGCAATCTTGGGATGGATTTCGAAATAAAAGATGGGTGGCGTATGTACCATGGGAAGACGGTACCCGGTTTCCCCGCACATCCGCATCGTGGTTTTGAAACAGTTACTATTGTAGAAGAAGGACTAGCAGACCATAGTGATAGCCTAGGAGCTGCAGGACGTTTTGGTAACGGTGATGTGCAATGGATGACAGCTGGAAAAGGAGTGCAACATAGTGAGATGTTTCCTTTACTAAATAAGAATAAGGAAAATCCTCTATTATTATTTCAATTATGGCTTAATCTGCCGGCTAAGAATAAAATGGTCCCTCCACACTTCAAAATGTTATGGGCAGAAGATATTCCTGTTTATACATTTAAAGATGATAACGATAAAGAAATACGAATTAAACTTATCTCCGGAGATTATGAAAACCAAAAAGCTCCAAAGGCAGCTCCTGATTCGTGGGCATCAGATCCAAAAAACAAGGTAGCGATATGGATGGTGCAACTAGAGGCTGGTGCTACTTGGAAAATTCCTGTCTCAAACACAGGTCTTAACAGAACACTCTACTTTTATGATGGAAACGAGATTGATGTAGAAGGGTATCAAATTCCAAAAGAACACGCTATCGACTTAATTTCAGATAAAGAAGTGGCTATTACTAATGGTGACCGCAAAGGGTATTTTTTATTCTTGCAAGGAAAACCAATCAATGAACATGTTGCTCAACAAGGCCCTTTTGTAATGAACTCATACCAAGAAATTAATGAAGCGATTATGGAATATCGTGAGACTGAATTTGGCGGTTGGCCTTGGGCTACTCACGATCATACACACGACAAAAATAGAGGGAGATTTGCGCTACACGCAGATGGACGCGAAGAGGTAAAATAAAAAATAACAGCTTCAAAAAACTGCCATTTCAATATAGCTTACGAAAGTCTTAAATGCTAATATGGACCTAAATTAATCGAACCACCAGATGTTCTTTCATATAATGTTCCAAGATATGTAACTCTGGAAGTTGGATAAATTATTAATTATATGAATATAACAAAATCATTATAAAACCTAAATAGTATAGTCATATTTCTAAATTATTGAAATCCAAAGGATCAAAATGTTTAAAATGACCATTAAGGGCTATTAACTCTTTGGTCCTACTTACGGCTGACAAGGTTGAAATCATAATCTCCAGATGGTTCTTTAAAAATGTAATTCTTTTTTCTTCTGAACGTAATTGGAGTAACTCGTATTCTTGATCTATAGAAAGTCCTAGTTTATGAGCTAGCGTGTAACTATTAAAGGCATAAGAATCGTATGGTGGAGGCTGTACTTCTAGCCTTTTATAGAACAATTCTATGAGTTTTAGCAATTCCAAGCTCCTTTTGTCAATAGTTTCAAAATTATTCTCGAGAAATACCACATGACCCCCCGCGTATAGTTTAGATGGTAACTGAGAAATAAAATCCTTTATTTTAAAAAGCCTGCTGCCTTTACAAATAATATCGCTTGCTCCATTGGGGTATCTTTTTACAACTTTTACGAGAGTCATCTCAGTACCAAATTTAAGAGCATCATCTACATAAGTAGGTATGCCAAATGTGATACTTTCTTTTTCACAATCTCCTATAAGCTGTTGGTACCGTTCTTCAAAAATATGTAAAGCAAGTCTCTCACCAGGAAATGCAACAAGTTGCAAAGGAAACAAAGGGAGTATGTCAATCATAGTTTTTTAAGGAAATGTACAAAACGAGATTTTCTATGTTATATAAATCACAAACTTTAACCATCTTGTTCAACTTTTTTACGGCTATCCTTTTATGAAAGCCCATTTCTGTTATAATTTTACAAATTCACTTATTCTAGAATTATGAAACCTAATGAACTCCTAGCCGCAATTAATGAATTTGGCAGTCCATTATATATATATGATGCTCACAAAATAACTTCCCAATACAATCGCCTTGTAGACGCCTTTGAAAATGTGTCTAGTCTTCGTATTCATTATGCGGTAAAAGCTCTAAACAATATAGCAGTCTTACAACACCTTAAAGGACTTGGTGCTTGTCTGGATACGGTTTCTATTCAAGAAGTGCAACTAGGTCTAACAGCTGGTTTTGCAGCAAGCGATATTATATTTACACCTAATGGGGTTTCACTAGAAGAAATTGAAAACGTTGCTGCCTTAGGAGTTCAAATAAACATAGATAATTTGTCTATTCTAGAGCAATTTGGGACTAAACACCCTAAAACACCCGTTTGCATACGAATCAATCCTCATGTGATGGCTGGAGGTAATACCAATATATCTGTTGGGCACATAGACAGTAAATTTGGGATTAGCATTCACCAAATGCCGCACGTCCTGCGTATCGTTGAAAATACAGAAATGACCATTAATGGCATTCATATGCATACAGGAAGTGATATTCTAGATATAGATGTTTTCTTGTATGCGTCAGAAATTTTATTTGAAAATGCAACTCATTTTAATGATCTAGAATTTATTGACTTTGGTAGCGGTTTTAAAGTGCCTTACAAAGAAGGAGATATAGAGACTGATATCGAAGAGTTAGGACAAAAACTGGGGGATCGTTTTAATGCTTTCGCGAAAGCGTATAACAAACCCCTAACATTAGCCTTCGAACCTGGTAAATTTTTGGTGAGTGAAGCTGGTAAATTTTTAGTCCAAGTAAATGCCGTTAAACAGACAACCTCAACAGTATTTGCTCAAGTAAATAGTGGTTTTAACCACCTTATTAGACCTATGTTATACGGGAGTAGGCACGAGATACATAATATTTCTAACCCTGAGGGTAAAGAAAGGTTTTACAGCGTAGTAGGTTATATATGCGAGACAGACACCTTTGCAAACAATAGACGTATTACAGAAATTACTGAAGGTGATGTGCTGGCATTTGATAATGCAGGGGCCTACTGCTTTACAATGGCCAGTAACTACAATAGTAGATTACGCCCGGCCGAAGTTTTATGGAAAGATGGTAATGCTATTTTGATACGTAAAAGAGAAACTTTTGAAGATTTACTCCATCATCAAATCCCTCTGGAGGATATAGTCTCATTATAAAACCAAATACTCTTCTCAAATTTGTAACTTTATTCTATGGCTAGAATATGGTTAGGTTTCATAGTTTTATTTGCAGTAGGATGCTCCAATCCTGTAGAAAATGTATTACAGAGTAATTCCAAGAGTATTACCACTGTAATGGATAGTTTGCCACAATATGAAGTGCAAATTCTATTTACACAAATAGATAGTACAGAGAACGGAATAAACTTTACGGATCACTCTTTCCAATCTAACAAAAACGACTACTTCTACCCAGCTAGCACCGTAAAACTCCCCGTTGCCCTTCTAGCTGCCGAATATGTTTCTCATAATCCAGAACTCCATCTGGATACACCATATAGTATACAAGGAGATTCCGTATCCCATACCATTGCAGATGATATACTTAAAATATTTGCTGTAAGCGATAATGAGGCATATAACAGATTATATGAACTCTTAGGTAGAGATATTATAAATGACCGCTTACGCGAAAAAGGACTAATAAATACAAGAATAAGTCACAGACTGTCTACCCCAAACGCCGCCGATCATAATAGGAAAGAATTACAATTTTACCCATCCTATGAGTCACCTACGTTTATCCCAGAATCACTACCCGATAGCGATATCGTTCCTTTAAAACTTAAAGCACTTTCTAAAGGAAAAGGCTTTATAAAAAACAGAAGCCTTATAGATTCTCCTATGGATTTTAGCTTAAAAAACTATTTCTCATTGCAAGATCAACATGATTTGATGAAACAGTTTTTCTTTCCAAGAAAATTTGACAAGAGCAAACACTTTAAAATAGATTCTTTAGAAAACATACGGATTAAAAAAGCAATGGCTACACTACCCAAAAATGCTGGCTACGATAGCAGTATCTATTACGACAGTTACGGCAAATTTTTTATCTATGGTGATAGTAAAGAACGCATACCAGAGTACATTAAAATTTATAATAAAGTAGGATATGCATACGGCACTCTTACAGAAACTGCATACATTGTGGATGAGAGGGAAAATGTGCAATTCATACTATCTGCTACAATTTTGGTAAACCGCAACGGTATTTTTAATGATGATATCTATGAGTATGAAGAAATAGGTATCCCTTTTCTCGCACAATTAGGAAGGGAATTTTATGAGTATGCCTTAGCAAATAAAATGAATGATTTATAAATCTTTATAGAATGTAAGGCCATTCATATCTGGGTCATAAAACGCAAACTCTTCTGTATTCCAATCAGTTTTTCTCAATTTTGTGTGCTCGTGAAAAACTCCCTTATCCTTGTACACTTCAAACAATAAATCAAGATCACTTACTACAAAGCGTAAAGAGCAAGCATTCATTTGTTTCCAGTTCTCTTCATGGTGCCATTGCAAATGAAGCTGTATACTATCTCTTTTTATACCAGCATATGTTGGTTGGTTTGGATTATCAACAAATACAATCGTAAATCCTAGCTTATCAACATAATATACCAGCGATCGTACTATATCCCTCACCGGGATAACAGGATGTACCTCTTGAAAAACAGCCTTCATTTATAGATTAGGTAGTGTGGTGACTTGTGATCTAGCTATATTATACTCTTCAATAATATTCTTTACAATAGTTGAAGCGGGTAGTATATCATCTATTAGTCCTGATATTTGACCTATTTCTAATTCTCCATCTATCATATCTCCCTCAAACATTCCGCGTTTTGCGCGGGCTCGTCCTAATAGGTTTTTAAGTTCTTCTAAAGACGGAGATGTTTGATATAGCGCTGCAACTTTTTCATAAAAAGCATTCTTAATTAATCGCACTGGGGCAAGTTCTTTTAAGGTTAATACAGTATCACCTTCCTTAGCATCAATAATCGCTTCCTTAAATAATTGATGAGCACTACTCTCTTCTGAAGCAGCAAATCTGCTGCCTAGTTGTACACCATCTGCTCCTAAGACCATAGCCGCAAGCATTCCTTTACCTGTTGCGATACCACCTGCCGCTATTAGAGGGATCTCTAATTTTTTCTTCACCATGGGAATCAAGGTAAATGTTGTAGTCTCTTCTCTCCCGTTATGCCCTCCCGCTTCAAAACCTTCGGCAACTACAGCATCTACTCCTGCCTCTTGTGATTTTAATGCAAACTTCACACTACTTACTACGTGTACCACTTTGATTCCGTGACTTTTAAGTTGCTTTGTCCAAAGTTTTGGGTTTCCGGCACTTGTAAATACAATAGGGACCTTGTAGTCTATAATGGTTTTCATATGCTCTTCTATGTTAGGATACAGCATAGGTACATTTACTCCAAAAGGTCTGTCTGTAGCTTTCTTACACTTCTGCACATGTTCTACCAATACTTCTGGGTACATAGAAGCAGCGCCTATCAATCCTAACCCACCTGCATTACTAACCGCACTAGCAAGCTTCCAACCACTGTTCCAGATCATACCACCCTGAACTAGTGGATACTGAACTCCAAATAAATCTGTAATACGTCCCATTAGTTTACAATCAATTTCTGAGATAAAGTGGTTCCTCCTTTACAAATTTTTACAACATAGACACCATTTTGTAAGTTACTCACATCTAAAGTGGTAGAGGTATTCTCTAGTTGTACATCTAGAACTTTTTTACCAAGCATATCAAAAATGGATATCTCCATATTTCCGTCGTTCGTACTAAAGTTAATTTCAATAGTGTCTGTAGCGGGGTTTGGTGCTATGGTATACGCTTTCGCGAAAGCGCTATCATCTGCACCCAACAAGCTTAATGCCTCAGAAAAATCTGGAATACCATAACTCATTTGCGGCGTGTTGTTAGGATATAGGTGTGCAGCCTCTCTAACCACTTGCATTATCTGAGCGTTTGTTCTCTGAGGAAATGCTTGCCATAAGCTCGCTACTGCACCAGCAATAATGGGAGAACTAAAACTGGTACCACTACTTGTTGTAATAGTATTATTTTGATCTATCACAGCACTACTCGCACCCTTTGCCATCACATCCGGCTTAACACGTCCATCACTAGAAGGTCCTATACTACTAAAACCCGCATAATTACCATCGCTATCTACAGCACCAACGGTAAGAACACCTGGAGAATCTGCTGGGGCACTAATCATACCTGTGCCAGAATTCCCTGCGCTAGTGACAAGAAGCATTCCTTTTTCAAAAGCCTGCGTGGCTCCGCGAGAGATAAAAGCTGTTTCACCATTCATGTCTGCATAGGTATAATCATATGCTGGGTTATCAAAGGTTCTATAACCTAGAGAAGTATTTATAATATCTACTCCTAAACTATCTGCACGCTCTGCGGCTTCTACCCAGTAAGACTCTTCCACAGGATTTTCACTAAAAACATCTTCTGTCCTAAAACAGTATAATGTCACTTGAGGAGCAGTGCCTACAAATTGATTTTCTATAAACCCTACGATATCACTGGCAACCCTCGTACCGTGGCTACTGCTTGCGAAGGCAAACTCATTATCTTCCCTATCAACAAAATCGTAACCATTGCCCAATCTACCTGTAAGTTGTAAATCATTAAAACCTCCATTAATATTAACTCCTGGAAAACCAGAGTCTAAAACAGCAACAACCATATCTTCTCCTACATAATCTTGCTGATGTAAAAAATCAACACCTAACATGGTTACTTGATTGTCTGTCGCTCCGTAGTTATAATCTACACGCTGTTGCTGTTCTTTTGGATCTTGTTTCTCAAAAGCAAATCCATCGCTAGTTCTAGTTAGACTATCATCTGCAAATTCAATACTCGATACAAAATTTAAAGATGTTAACTCATTTATATCTTCTTCAGAACCTCTTACGTGAACACAATTAAACCATTTAGACTTTGCCATAACAGTAATGCCTGTTTCATTTTTAACTTGTGATATGTAATTTTCATTTACAGGGACGTCTCGATCATCTATAGGTGTATTATGCAACATCTTTCTATCAATTGCGTCTTGAGTTAGAATGGTTATGGGATTAGCAATACTTGCTGCAACATCTTCTTTGTCTGTAAAATAGACCCAAGCATCTTGTTGGGACCAAGATAAGAGGCTACTCATTACCAGAAAAATAGTCAGAAATAAACGATCCATAGTTTTTTTATCAAGTTACGAAATAACACCAGACCCCAAACATTGATCGCCTTGGTACCAAGCAACAAATTGCCCTTCTGCGATAGCGGCTTGTACAGTGTCAAAAATCACATACAATCCTTCATCTACCCTATATAAAGTAGCTTTTTCTAATGCTTGTCTATATCTAATGCGGGCTTGTACTTCCATATTTTGATCTACCTCAAGCGCAAGATCTTCCCTAATCCAATGGATCTCTTCTTTTTTTACAAAAAGCCCTTTACGATATAGTCCAGGGTGATTTTTACCTTGCCCAGTATAAATTACGTTTTCTTTTACATCAGTGTCTATAACAAATAAAGGTTCTACCGTACCTCCCACACCTAAACCTTTGCGCTGTCCTTTGGTAAAAAAGTGTGCACCTTGATGTTTTCCTACAATCTTACCATCGGTAATTTTATAGGATGTTTTTGATACGAGTTTGGGTAAGTCTGCTTTCGCGAAAGCATTACTAGTCTGTTCAGCATCTTCTACCAAAATAGTGGTTCCCTCGGGAATTTCCACTATTACACCTTCTTTGGGTTTTAATTGTTGCTGTAGAAAATCTGGGAGTCTCACCTTACCTATAAAACACAGTCCTTGAGAGTCTTTCTTTCCTGCAGTAACTAACTCTTGTTGTAAAGCAAGATCGCGCACCTCTGATTTTTGTAAATGACCTATTGGAAATAATGTTTTGGCCAATTGTTCCTGCGACAATTGACACAAAAAATAGGATTGATCCTTATTCTTATCTGCACCAGCAATGAGTTGATGTATTTCCTCATTATGTATTAAAGTGGTTCTTTTCTGACAATAGTGACCCGTTGCTACATAATCTGCACCAAGAGAAAGTGCTATCTTTAAGAAAACATCAAATTTTATTTCTCTATTACATAAAACATCTGGATTAGGAGTGCGCCCCATCTCATACTCTCTAAACATATAGTTCACTATACGTTCTCTATACTCCTCACTTAAATCTACTGTTTGAAATGGGATGCCCAATTTTTCGGCTACCAGCATCGCATCATTACTGTCGTCTAACCAAGGACATTCATCTGAAATAGTGACAGAATCATCGTGCCAATTCTTCATAAAAAGCCCAACCACATTATACCCTTGCTCTTTAAGTAAATAAGCAGTTACACTACTATCTACCCCTCCACTAAGACCAACTACAACAGTTTCCATTTCTTTTTATTTTTAAGTCGTAAAAGACACAGCAAAATTACGGAATTTATTATGCTCTTAAGTTTAAAAGAGAAGGATACGCAATGACGTAATTCTATCTTTTTATTAAGCTATGATGTCTTTCTTTTTACAGTTCATTCTTCCCGCGTTTAGTTTGTCTCAAATTATATCTCTTAGAATTCTTATCAATGAGATTAATTATTTAGACCATTACCATTATAATATAGAAGCACCCAATCTACTTCGTTCAAAAGGATTTGATATTAAATTATAAAAGGAATTTCTGTGACTCTAAAGAAATATTACGTAGGAATTATTAATATATGATCATCTAATTATTAGAGCTTAGATACAAGCTACGAATAGCCCGATAAAAATTATAAAAGAGTACTCCAATGCATCTAATGATCTATAAAAGCCTTCTGTCTTACCTATACCGAGTAAATTTATGCTAGTCTTTTTTGGGGATGCTTTGCAAATACTTGATTAATTTGAAACTCCTATTTTATTTTGAGGAAACGTAATGGTTTTATTCACTTTACCATTATTATAATATTTCCAAACACCATGTTTTCGATTAGATTTATAGGAACCTTCTTTAGATATGGTACCATCATAATCATATAATTTTGCGAGGCCCTCGAGCATGTCATTAACATACAAGAACTCCTTAAGGACTATACCCTTTTCATTATAAAATGTTTCTTTACCTTCTTTAACTCCATTTTTATATTGTGTTTCTTGTGCTTTTTGTCCATTTTGAAAATAAACAATACGCATACCAGTAAGCTTATTATCTACATAGGACTCCTTTGTCATTAGAGTGGTCCCATCCTGATGATAATATAACCACTCTCCATATTTATTCCTGTTTTTAAGAAAGCCCTTACTTATCAAATTTCCAGATTTTGTATAAAATGATACATCCAAAAGATCACTTCCAGACGTATATGTTTTAACAGCGGTAGGATGCCCTCCACTTTTATCGTAAAACTTAAAAGAACCTATTTCTTTACCATGATCAAATGTGCCTGAATATCGTAATTGTTTGGTGCCCTCATAAAATTTTTGCCACAAGCCGTGTCGCAAGCCCTGAGAATCATATTTATTAACAATTTGCGCAGAAGTATCATTTTGAAAAATGATAATCAAAAAGATAAAAATTAATTTTTGTTTAATCATTTTAACTTTATTTTAAACAATTTTAGTAAGAAAGCTTTTAATTTTGTTCTTGTATAATAAAAAAAAACTACCATATGAAAAATTTATTAAACTTTACGAAAATAGCAATCTTTGCTATAACGCTTATAGGGTTTGTTTCTTGTGCAGACGATGATGACAATGGAAATATTATTGACAATGGTGAGTCTAACACCATCGCAGATTTTGTGTCTAACAACGAGGATTACAGTTCACTATTAGCAGCGCTACAACAAACTGGACTTGATGCCACCCTAGCAGGCAACGGAACATTTACTGTTTTTGCTCCAAATAATGCCGCGTTTGACGCTTTTCTTGGAGGAACTGCATTAGCCGATGTTGATAATGATGTATTAACTCAACTACTTTTAAATCATGTTTTAAATGTGGCGGTAACTTCTGATATACTCTCGACAGGTTATGTTAAAAATCTAGCCACAGAGTTGTCTACTGGTGCTAATCTAGATATGTATATAGATGTTACTTCTGGTGTAGTTATTAATGGGCAATCAACTGTTACCACTGCAGATATCACAACTGATAATGGGGTGATACACGCTGTAGATAGTGTTATTGCATTGCCTACCATAGCAACTTTTGCAACCACTAATCCTGCTCTTACTTCTCTTGTAGCTGCTTTAACAGATGAAGGTAATACAACATTTACGACTCTATTGAGTGATACAGAGCAAGATTTTACTGTGTTTGCACCTACCAATGATGCATTTACAACATTCTTAGATGGAGCGTCTTTAGACGATATTGACAATGATGTTTTAGCACAGGTGCTTTCTAACCACGTAGTTCCAGGAGCTGTAGCGCTATCAACAGGGCTCTCTAATAGTTATGTGAGTACGGCTGCTACTTTTAATGGAGAGGCGATGTCTCCAATAAGCATGTACATTAATACAGATAATGGAGTAACTCTTAATGGAGTTTCTAATGTAGCTATTGCTGATATTGTAGCCGTTAATGGAGTTGTACATGTTGTAGATACTGTTATAGGTCTACCTGACATAACAACTTTTGCGACAGCAGATCCTAATTTTACATCATTAGTTGCTGGTCTTACGGCAGACCCTTCATTTGGGTACGTAGCTGCTTTACAAACACCTAACGGAACAAGTCCAGCTCCTTTTACAGTTTTTGCGCCTATTAACAGTGCTTTCGACGCTCTTTTAACCGATTTAGGCTTAACAGAATTATCTGAAATACCAGTAGCCACTTTAGCCGCAACACTAGAATTACACGTGGTTGCAGGAGCAAATGTAAGAGCCAGTGCGCTTCCTGGTCTAGATGGTGCAAGTGTAGAAACATTAGGAGGAACAGATATTATAATACAGGCTGATCCCGCTGCAGTTATCGATCCAGATGGAGATGCAAATCCAATTATAGTAACAGATGTTCAAGCTAGTAATGGAGTTATACACGCCGTTAGCCGTGTAATCCGTGATTTATAGTGATATTATTATTTAATGGTATGTACTAGTCCCCCTTTATCTAGTACTTATTGAAAGCTTCGGTATTCACTCAACGGTACCGAAGCTTTTTAATTGGGACTAATTACATCAGGATTAATATATGAGATGTCCTCGGGCTTTCTTGTGAAACAGCGCTATTTGATAACCACTAGTTTAAAAATAGTAGAGTAATGACTTCATAAAATGAGTTGGATTTCAAACCACAAACCAAGGTGTCAATTTTCTAAGGTATACTATACCAATTGCAGTTGTGTTCTTATTACTTACTTAAGGTTTTTAAGGATAAAATCTAGTTTTGAATTTGTATTCAAATTAGTAAAATATGAATCCGTCATATGTAAACTAGGTATGGCAAGTCCCTTGTCTAACAATTTATTTATAATTGATAAACTTTCTAAAGTTACTTTTCCAGTAAGTAATAATGATAAGTCATTATTTTTTTGATAATAATCATACACCTTTTTAAGGCCAGTCAAGTATAAAAAATCTTTGGTAAACCCTCCACCTCTATGTACTCTTAGTGTAATTTGCCAAGCTTTATCCTTGTTTACTTTGTATTGATTAAAGAGAAGGTCAAACGTATCAGAAAAGCTATATCCTTTTATAAGACTATCTGCCGCAATAACACGATGAGCCAGTTCCTTCATGCGCGTAAGCGTTAGATTACCACTCATATACTCACTCAGAACAGCCAACCCTTCTTGGGTTTCTGTATTATTTACAAAACCATTAGAAAAAATTTTAAGCGGTTGAGATTTGCCATTATGGGTTGTGACAAGATGAACCCCAATCTCATGATTTGCGAGTACCTTAAGTTGATTTTCTGAAAACTTAGTATTCTTTTTAAGCAGCAAAGTATTTGTTGCATTAAGCACCATCGCAGCTGCAGAAATGTTGGTGCTCTGTTTTATATTAAATTCAAAATCATACCTCTCTCCAAAATCTTCAAAAAAAGCTTGCGCCTCATTTGCAGTATAGAGGTCAATCATTTTTGTCCCTTCCTCTTCATCTGCAAAATGTAAAATAAATCTTGCATTTTCAACATCCCGTTCTTTAGGGGTACCAAAAACTTTGAGGGAATTGTAATAGAATTTTTTTCCTTTACCTATAGTTTCAATACACTCTATAAGTCCTGAGTATTCATAAATAATATCACGATATAGTTTCTGAATATCTTCATCCTCTATACGTTCTAATCTTTGGTTAAAGAACAGCCTTTGTAATTTAAAGGGGCTAAACTTAATCTTTCGATACTTAAATTGTGGATTTTCAGTATACTTAGATGCAAAAAAACGCCTCTTTTCTTGTTCAATATTAAGAGGGTTAAGGTAATTAAGAAGCTCAATATTATGAACTAACCGATCCAGGTTTTGATCAATTTCAAAGAGAGCAGCATTCTTGTCTATCGCTTTAAAATACATAGATCACAAAAATAAGCAATTCATAAGTCTTAGGTAGGCAGCAAATTGTTTTTAAGAATATAGTCGTTATAAAATGCCAGTGCATGATTTCTAATCTTTAATTTAAGTTGCTCTTCAATGGCAAAAACGACTTCTGGAAATATGATATACTTATATTCATCACAATAAATTTTTGAAAATTCTGTGGCGAGCACTAATACATTATCAAAACTTTGAGTGATATACTTGAGGAAATATCCATTCCCTTGGAAGGTGTCATTTATGGCTGTGGTGGTTTCTATGTCGTTTGGCAACTCTATGGTAGCTAATGATTCGCACCACGCTTTCGCGAAAGCGGTATAGCGCTCTCCATCTATATTTGCGGTTCCAAGATTTACAACAGGTACAGGTCTGTCCCATCGCTTCCAGTTGTATGAGTGCATATCATAGATTATAGCAGCTCCATATATTGATTTTATCTTAAAAATAAGAGCAGAAACTACCTTGTAAAAATTATAATGTTTATTCAAACTTTTATCCTTAGAAGTTTCGTTAAGTGAGTCTTTCCACAATTTTTTACCCCAAGCATCCTCGTAAATTGCGCTTTCTGGAGCTCGATTCAAATCGTATTCAAATCTACTATCACAGCCAGCTATGACCATAGGCATCGTCTGCACCATTTGTTTTGTGCAGGGATCTTCTTCGTACCAGCGTTCATATTCTGTATGCAAGCAATTATCCCACAATTCTTTTCTGAACTGATGTCCATCGTGCACGGCACCACATAAAAAATAAGTATATTCCTCTATTTTAAGAGTAAAGGAGTAATCCTCAGATACAGCTTCAAAACATTCTTGACGCTCTATTTTTGAAATTATTTCATTAATAGATAACCTAAGCATCTTCTACAGTTTTACGCAATTTTGCACGGCGCTCAAGCCTACTTACTTTTTCAATTACTTTATCTTCTACAAAATTGATTACTTTTTCTTGAAGTTTTGTCTTATACACACGGTTTATGTAGGTAATTCCTCCTGGACTCATCACATTTACTTCAACCAGCATACCGTTAATGACATCAATACCCACGAAGAAGAGACCATCTTTCACAAGTTTAGGACCTATACGACGACATAATTCTTTTTCTTGCTTTGTTAAGGTGTGTTTTTGTACACTTCCTCCTGCAGAAACATTTGAACGATGGTCATCATCACCAGGAACTCGTTTCATAGCCCCAATAGGTTTTCCATTGAGAATTAAAATACGTACATCACCTTGATCAGCTCCTGGTATATAATCTTGCAATATGACATAGTTAGTAGTACCATCTTTATTGTCTATATAAAAATCAAGAAGTGACCTAATACTGCTCATAGCACGCTTTTCAATAAGGATCACACCAGATCCCCCAAAACCATTTAAAGGCTTTAATATCATCTTGTCTTGATCAGATTCCTTAATCATTTTAATCAAGTAGTCCTTGTTCTTTGTTACATGAGTTCGTGGTATAAAATCTCTCGTATTATCTTCAAAGGCAGCAGTATATAATTTGTTATTTGCTCTTCTTATGCCATCTACATTATTCATTATAAATACATCATCTTTTACCGAATCTAAGAAGTTAAGCATGATCATGTCTAACGGCGGATTACTGCGTAATATAATTACGTCAAATCCAGCTAGAGGCAACATTTCCTCCCTAAGGATTGCCTTGTTATGAAAAGACTTAAGCGTGGCAGGAACCTTTTCCATTCTATTTATGGCCTTACAAAATGCGAAAGTCTCGCTATCTCTTATAGTAAGATTTGCAGGTGTAGTAATAGCCACACCGTGATTGCGTTTTGCGCACTCATGTATTAAGGCTAATGTGGTATCATCTTCTGGCTTGATGGTATCCCAAGGATACATAATAAAACATACGTTCATAATCTAATTTTTGTATAATCGAGTAATCAAAAGAAGAGAATAGCTATCCTCGTAACGAATAATGTAAGTTATAAAGATCAATGATTAATTACAACTTACTAAAATATTGTCAATAAAAATACGCTCACCGTCTGCCCAGTTTTGTACTAATATCCTAACGATCATTGTATTTCCTGATATACCACCTTGAGTTACCGACACGGGATTTCCATCACTTCCTAAGCCTACTGTTGCAGTATCAAAAACTATAGTATGATTATTGGTTCCCAAAGATGAATAATTAGGTAGCTCAATAAAAGTACTTCCATTATCTAGAGAATATGCTATATCTATAAAATCTGACTCATCAACACCGCAATTGTAATCGTTCTTATGATCTGTGGGTATATATTCAAAAACCCCCGTCGCTCTTACATCTACACTTATTTGGATATTATTATATCCACTTATGGCAATTGCAGATGTCAAAAATTGAAATGCTCCATTAGTATCTCTAAATTCTAATTCTCCTCCTGACGTATGAGCATAATCGTTTCCATCTACTAATGTGCCAGGCAAATCTGGCATGGATGATCCAAAACTTTCAAAAGAAGTGAGTGACCAATTTGCAACTCCTGAAGGATAGTCACCCCCTACCGAACTAATTCCAGATACTCCTGAGCCATCTACATAGCTATCAAAATTTTCTTGATATAGAATTTCTCCAGTACAATTGAGATTATTACAATTAATACTCCTCCAGATGTGGTCTTGACCGTCATAAACATCCCAACATCTTTTTCCAGATATGGGATCCGACACATAAACCATTAAACCATCATCTGTATTATCTGAGGTAGATACAGGTATTACGGCTTGCTGAGCTTCTGTAACAACGGGCATTAAAAATCCTCCATAATTTGTGGTGACAGGGTTAAGAGCTTCTAAATGTAACACAGCGGCACTACTTGGAGCGGTAGTACCTATGCCTACCTGAGCATTGAGACTTAAAGAGAAACTAACCATTACTAATGAAAAAAACACTCTCATTTTTTTCTAATTGATAATTGTCTGACCATTATTCAAATCTCCTCTTGAATGAGCTACAGGACCTGTCCAAGAAAAATCTCCAGGTTGATTTCCAGGGCCTCCTACAAGTTGTAAAGTAGATCCATTGGGAGTACTATTTGTTTCAGAAACACCTATATCAAAAGATGTCTGCCCGTTAGCAGCTCCATCTGCAGCAGTAAAGCTACCCTCATAACTGATAAACTCGAGTACTGTATTTGTTGTATTGTCCACTAATGCAATTCCATCAGGGCTACCATTCTGTATCCCCGCTCTATCAAACCAGACAGCCCCAAAACCATTGGATTCATTATCAATTAATCCTGATAGGGTTAATGAGTCGTATACTTGATTATTTAGACCATTGTAAAAAACTAAGGTGTAATCGCTTAAATCCAATCCCGCGGGGCCTGCAATTTCAACACCCTCTTCTTCGTCTGCGTCTACATCATCATAATGAATTTCATTTATCCAAGGCACAATAGCAGGATCAAATACGGGTCCATTAAAACTAGAGGTAGATGCAACACCCGGAGAACTTCCAGTAACTGCTACAGGAATTACCTCTACAGCTATGTATGATCCAACATCTGCTAATGTCAAGGAATAAGTACTGCCCGTGCCCGTTTGTATCTGAGTTTGGTTTGTTCCAGAAGTGTCATCTGCGCGATACCAGGTATAAATATGAGCTCCAGCTGTATCGCCCTCTGGATCGGTATATGTAAAAGAGGCTGTAAGTGATTCTCCTAGATCTAAAGTTCCTGTAAATTGTGCATTAGATGCTACAGGCGCAGCATTGACAGGCATACAATATACATTTTTCCAGGCGCCAACAACGCCATCATAAATTTGAACACAGCGTTCTGATCCTTCTTGTAAAAAAATAAGCAAACCATCATCTGCAGTCGTAACAGGAATAGCATCTCTTTGTGCTGCTGATACCCTTGGAGGCATAAAACCACCGTAATCAGTATTATTTCTAGTACTTGCTACTTCAAGAACAGTTGCCTCACTTGGAGTCGTTGTATTGATTCCTACTTGTGCTTGCACTCCCAGGCATAATAACAAAATAGCAACCAATATCCTCATTGTATTTTTTTTACGAGTGTTTATAATTCTGCAGATATAAAATTAAAACATTTATATAAACTAAGCTTTATCCAAATATTAAAACAAACTCAAACGCCTAATAAAAAGGTGTAAAACCTATTCAATTAATTACTTGACCTCATCATAATGATCATCCCAATTTTTAGGTTTAGGATCTCCCAGTTTTCCAACAGATTTAGCAACGAGCATAGATACTGTGGCATCACCTGTTACATTTACGACGGTACGGCACATATCTAGAGGTCTATCTACTGCAAAAATAAGAGCCAGACCTATTGCAAGCAATTCAGAAGGGAAGTTAATTGATTCTAATACAATTACTAGCATCACCATACCAGCACCTGGCACCGCAGCACTCCCAATAGAGGCAAGAAGCGCTGTCAAAACGATCGTAAGTTGTGCTCCAATAGTAAGTTCAAAACCAAGTGCTTGAGAAATAAAAACAGCAGCGACAGCTTGATACAGACTCGTTCCATCCATATTAATAGTAGCTCCTACGGGCAATACAAAACTGGAAACTTCTTTGTCTACACCTATATGTTCCTCTACACGTTCCATAGTTACTGGTAGTGTAGCTGCACTAGAACTTGTAGAAAAAGCTAGTAATTGTGCAGGGCTTAATTGTTTTAATACCCACATTGGGTTTTTCTTTGTAAAAACAGAGATAAGAACCATATAAAAACCTATCATTAATGCCAGTCCTAAAACTACAGTTCCAGCATACTTTAATAATGCCAGTAACAAATCTGGATCACCGGAACTCACAACAACATTTGCAAGCAATGCAAACACTGCATAAGGAGCTGTAAGCATAATAATATCAACAATTTTTAAAATAACATCATTTAAGGAATCAAAAATTCTTTTAATAGGCTCCGCTTTCTTTTCTCCTATTAAGAGCATCGCAATCCCAAAAAGAATGGTAAAGAAAATTACCTGTAACATAGAGCCATTATCGCTAAATGCTTTAAAGGCGTTGTCTGGCACCATATCTTGCAAAAATTGAAGTGGCCCAGAGGATTGTTGTTTACTCGCCTCACTTATCTTACCAGTAACACCGCTATCATTTGCATAGGTTTCTGTTAACTGTTTGATAGTTTCTTCAGACACCCCGTTTCCCGGTTGCATGATATTTACAAGCACAAGACCAATGGTAATAGCAATAACAGTCGTTCCTATGTACGTGAGCATAGTTCTCAATCCAATATTTCTAAATTTAGAAATATCCTTAAGATCAGAAATACCTTTTATTAAGGAAGCTAGTATCAAAGGAATGGCGATTAACTTGAGCATTTTTACGAAAATTGTTCCTAGAGGTTTGATCCAATCTCCCACAAAACTCACTCCTCCCTCTATTTGAGTCATAATAAACCCGAATAAAATACCGAGTAACATCCCGATCAATATTTTCCAATGCAATGCTAACTTCTTCATATATGCTGTTATTAAAGTCAAATAGGATAAGAAACACACCTATTTAATGTATGATTTATAGTTAAAAACTTACAATCTAATAGATTTATCTCGTAGCACAAAATCTGCCATAACGAGCGCAGCCATTGCCTCTACAATAGGCACAGCTCTAGGCACTACACAAGGGTCGTGACGTCCTTTACCTTGCATCTCAGTAATGGCACCATCGCTTTGCAGCGCAGGTTGCTTTTGCATGACGGTAGCAACTGGCTTGAAGGCTACGTTAAAATAAATATCCATGCCGTTAGAAATCCCACCTTGTACTCCACCACTCATATTTGTAACAGTAGATCCATCTTCATTAAAAAGATCATTATGATCGCTTCCCTTCATCTGAGCGCCAGTAAAGCCACTACCATATTCAAAACCTTTAACGGCATTTATGGACAACATGGCCTTTCCTAATTCTGCATGTAATTTATCAAAAACCGGTTCACCTAAACCTATGGGTACATTTTGAATAACACAGCTTACCACACCGCCTATGGTATCACCTTCTTTACGTATCGCTTTAATTCTTTCTTCACACGCTTTCGCGAAAGCGCTATCGGCACACCTCACATCATTGCTCTCAATTACAGAGAAGTCTAGTACTTGATATGGAATATCAGAAACCAAATCTCCTACTGCCGAAACATATGCCGTAATTTTCATATCGCCTAGCATTTGCTTAGCAATAGCTCCTGCTACTACCCTACTTGCTGTTTCTCTAGCAGACGATCTGCCACCGCCTCTATAATCACGATTACCATACTTCTGGGCATACGTATAATCTGCATGACTTGGTCTGTATGTATCTTTTATATGGGAATAATCCTTAGATTTTTGATTGGTATTAACAATCTCAAAACCAATAGGGGTGCCAGTCGTTTTTCCTTCAAAAATACCCGATAAGAAATCCACCGTATCTGGCTCTTTGCGTTGCGTAACAATTTTAGATTGTCCTGGCTTGCGTCTATCCAGTTCAGATTGAACAAAGTCAAAATCTACATCTAAACCAGCTGGACAGCCGTCTATAATCCCACCTATTGCCTTACCGTGAGATTCGCCAAAAGTGGTGAGTTTAAAAAGCGTTCCGTAGCTATTTCCTGCCATAAAAAGGTTTTAAAACAAAGGTACTAAAACTTACAACTTCAAAATTGATATATTTGAGTAGGCTTTCATATAATAATTCATACCTAGTAATGAAAAAATACTTCACCTTTCTAATTATTGCAACTTGCTTTCTATTTATAACCTGTAGCACAAATGATGACGTAGCAGACAGTACGAATGATACCAATCAAACTGATAACACAGATAGTTCTACAGATGATACCACAGATACTACTGATACCGTAACACCTAACTCCTATTTCTCTCGTACCCAAGGTGATCAATGGAATTATGAGAGTACCACATCTATGAATGAAACTACTCAAGACACTCTAGTGGTGGTAGGTGATGTTGTTATAAATAATGACACTTTTACAGATCTAGAAGTAAATATGGGCAATGGTGGATTTATGACAGGGCTCTTTAGTACTGGTGGACTAAGAGAAATTGATGCCGTTTTAGAATTTACAGGAAGCCTTGTATTTCCCATAGATGATATTAATGAAATAACTATAGAGATACCTCTAATAACTCTTTATGATGAGACTGTTGCCGCTGGAATCCTTCTAGATCAAGTAGAACAAACGGTTACTCAAGATATAGATAATATCCCTGTAACAATAACCACTGCAGCCTCTACTTATAGTGCTGGGATAGATCAAAATGTGACTATTAATGGAAATACATTTAATCAAGTAATAAAAGGAAACTTACTTATAAACACGACTATAACGGCAACTATAATCGGAATTCCAGTTACCATACTAGAAGCACAAGATATCGCGGTAATAGAGAATATGTATGCACAAAATGTAGGTTTGGTAGCCTCTGACTTCTCTTTTAATTATGAATTCGTAGACCTTTCTCCTTTTGGTATTACACTACCTTTTCCACAAACAGGTAATGGTAGCTCTCAACAACTTATCGTTAGTTATGAGGTCGCAGCAGATGATTAAACCAGGATTATACAATAGAACTTCGTGATGAGTTTTGAAACAGCAATAAAATAGCATATTTTCTTAGTTTTGGAATAGCACCGCTATAGTGATACTCAAATATGCAGCGTAGCGGTCTATTTTGAGGATGTTTCAAAACGGAATAGATTTTCTTTTGCATAATCTGGTTAAAGTAAGGCCTCTTTTAAAATAGAAATAGGATGCAGTGCTTTGCGAGAAGTGCCATCTAAAATCTGATGTCTGCAACTTGTGCCATTTGCGGCTATAATCACATCACTTGATGCCTTACGTATCGCAGGAAACAAAGTTTGTTCTCCTATTTGCATACTGATCTCATAATGCTCTTTCTCATAACCAAAACTTCCTGCCATACCGCAACAACCAGATGGAATGATCGTTGGGGTATAGTTGCGAGGTAGATTTAATATCGCAAATGTATGTTCTATAGATGATAAGGCCTTCTGGTGGCAATGCCCGTGTATTTTTACCTTGCGTTGTTCATCGGTAAAAGAATCTGAGGTGATATGACCCTCTTTAATTTCTTGATGTAAGAACTCTTCTATTATAAAAGAGCGATTTGCGAGTTTTTTTGCAGCTTCTTTATCATCTGCGAGTTTGAGGTATTCATCTCTAAAACTTAAGATGGCAGAAGGTTCTATCCCAACGATCACTTTATCATTGTCCAACTCTTTAAACTTTTTGATATTCTTATTTGCAAGCGTTTGGGCCTGATCTAAAAACCCTTTGGAAAGGTAAGCCCTTCCACTCTCTAGGTTATCTAGCAGCATTACTTTATATCCTAAACTAACGAGTAAAACGTGTGCATCGTTTGCTATATGTCCATCCAAATATTGACTAAACTCATCTACATAAAGAACTACTTCTTTATCTTGTTTACCTTTTTTTTGGAGTAAATCTTTAGTAGGTTTAAAAGTGTTGAGTTTGGGGATACTTCGCTTTCTAGCGATTCCTAAAACCTGCTTTGCTATTCCTGAAGTAGCGCTTAAAAGCCCATTATATATACCAGGAGCACGAGCTCCCATTCTATTAATTTTAGTATTATGAGCAAAAAGCTTCGTTCTAATTGAACTCCCATTTTCCTTTTGATACTGATACTCAAACTCTGCTTTTAGTGTGGCTACGTCTACATTACTAGGACACTCACTAGCACAAGCCTTACAACTTATACAGAGATCAAAAACCTCTTTAAGTTCTGGATGATCAAACTTATTAGACTTTTGAGACGTAGTAAGTATTTCACGTAACGCATTTGCTCTAGCTCTAGTAGTATCCTTTTCATCACGAGTAGCGCGATAACTTGGACACATGGCGCCTCCTGCAGCAGGTAATTTTCTGCAGTCTCCGCTTCCATTGCATTTTTCTGCGCTGCGCAGGATTCCTTGATCTTCTGTAAAGTCAAGTAATGTTTTGATTTCTGGCTCTATACGGTCTACTTCGTATCGTAAATTTTGATCCATTGGTAAAGGATTTACAATCTTACCTGGATTAAAAATATTAGAAGGATCAAAGAGTGTTTTAACCTGTCTAAAAAGTGCATACACTTTAGGCCCTACCATCTGTTCTATAAATTCCGATCGCACGATACCATCACCGTGCTCCCCACTTAATGAGCCTTTATACTTTTTAACAAGGTCGACTACCTCTTGTGTGATCTCTCTAAAAAGTTGTACATCTTTTCCTTTCTTAAGATTAAGAATGGGGCGCAAGTGTATCTCTCCAGCCCCTGCATGTGCATAGTAAACGGCTTGTTGCTCGTAGCGCTCCATAATTTTAGAGAACTCAGCAATATAGGCAGAGAGGTCTTCTATAGCCACTGCTGTATCTTCAATACAAGCCACTGCTTTTTTATCACCAACAATATTTCCTAGCAATCCAAGACCTGCTTTGCGCAGTTCTAATGCTTGATTAATTTGACCGTTTACCAAAATAGGAAATGCATATCCAACATTGTGATCTTTAAGCTCATCTATGAGCTTTTGAGCATTAGACTGCTGTATATTTTCATTTATTCCTTTAAGTTCAACTAATAAAATAGCTTTAGGATCTCCCACTATAAAAAATCGATTTACTATTTGCGTTTTATTACTTTTTGTACAGTCTAAAATGATCTTATCCATCATCTCACACGTCACAGGGCGATGCTTCATAATAGGCACTACCGCCTCCATACATTCTTGAATACTTTCAAAATGTACGGCTACCATACTCGTGGTCTGTACTAATTCTAGCTCTTCTACATAGGTGGTAATTTCTGTAATAAATCCAAGTGTACCTTCACTTCCTGCTATGAGTGGACATAAATTAAAATCAGTTCCTTTAATAAATGGAGATAGTCTTAATAGCTCATCCAGTGCGTAGCCTGTATTCCTACGCATCACAGATCTATGAGGCTGTAAATTACGTTTAGGAAATTGAGTTTTTATTTCTTGTTGTATTTCCTCAGGAGTAAGCATTTCTATGAGATCCCTGTAAATCTTGCCTTCTAAGGTTTGTAAAGCACACTTTTCCTCCAGTTCTGCCATCGTTAGATCTTCAAAAACTACAACAGAACCATCAGATAGCACCATTCTTATTTTCTGTATCCAATCGCGTGTAGTTCCCTCACTTATAGACGTAGTACCACTAGAGTTATTTCCTACCATCCCTCCTAGCGTAGCACGGTTAGATGTCGAGGTGTTTGGGCCAAAATAAACGTCATAAGATTTTAAGTACCTATTCAATTCATCACGAACTAATCCAGGCTGTACTGTCACCCATTCAGGAATTGTCCTGTTATCTATGGATAGTACTTGATTCATATAACGAGACACATCGACCACAATCCCCTTGCCAATTACCTGACCAGCAAGAGAAGTACCCGCTGCTCTTGGTATGAAGGAGATTTGGTTTGCTTTCGCGAAAGCGCACAAAACCACAATATCTTCTTCACATTTAGGAAAAGCCACCGCTAGCGGTATTATACGGTACACCGATGCATCTGTCGCATAAATCGTCTTATGTAAATTATCCCAGTGAAGTTCTCCTTGTAACTTTTGGGACAAAATCTTTAACTGCTCCTTCATTAATTCAAAAATACACTAAAATTTAATCCTATTTTTTGCGTTCTTAGTAGCATAAACAAACAACTATTACTTATGAAGAAAACGGTTTTACTTTTTGTATTGATTATTACAGGATTATGTACTGTAAATGCGCAGGATATTTCGCCAAACGCAATAGGATTAAGAGTAGGGGACAATGATGGGTTTGGGACTGAAGTAAATTACCAGCGCGGCTTAGGAGATAATAAGAGACTAGAACTGGGTCTAGGATGGCGAGATGCCAGAAGCTTTAATGCATATCGTCTAACAGGCATTTACCAATGGGTATGGAATATAGATGGAGGTTTTAACTGGTATGCTGGAGCTGGAGCGGCGATTGGATCATTTGACTTTAAAGACGACTTTTTTGATGATGACGATGCCAATAGCCTTTTCCTTAACGCTGCAGGTAACATAGGGATTGAATACAATTTTGACTTTCCTCTACTATTATCGTTAGATTTTAGACCTGAAATAGGCATTTTAAATGATATAGATGATAGTTTTGAATTTGACCTAGCACTAGGAATTAGATATCAATTCTAATTATACATTTACCAGTGCTTTTTCATAAAGCTCCTCATAAAGCGGTACAATATGATTTATATCAAATTTTGTCGCTTCCTCTCTTGCTCTTTCTTTAAAGGCATTAAGTGTATCGTCGTCTTTAAGAATTTTAATTCCATTAAGGGCCATTTCTGCAATATTGCCTACATTAGAAAGGTAACCGGTAACCCCATCTACATTTACTTCAGGAATGCCTCCTGCATTACTTGATACTACAGGCACTTTATTTACCATTGCTTCTAAAGCCGCAAGACCAAAACTTTCTGCTTCAGAAGGAAGTAAGAATAGATCTGAAAAACAAAGTATTTTATCTATTTCGTTACTGTTTCCTAAAAACCGCACTCGATCTTCAAGACCTAGGCTTTTTACTAACGCTTCTGCAGGTTCTCTTTCTGGACCCTCACCTACCATCAATAGCTTTGCAGGGATTTCTAATTGTATGCGGTGAAAAATCTCCACCACATCTTGTATACGTTTTACTTTTCTAAAATTACTAATATGCGTAATAATACGTTCATCATCTTGCGCCATTAGAGCGCGCTGGCAATCTGTATGTGCTTGATGAATTTGAGACGTATCTATAAAATTAGGTACTACATCTATATCCCGTTTGATGTCAAATAAACGTTGCGTATCTGTTTTTAAACTCTCAGACACAGAAGTAACGATATCACTGTTGTTAATACTAAAGGTAACCGCTGGACGGTAAAAAGGGTGACTTCCTACAAGCGTGATATCTGTACCGTGCAAGGTCGTTACCATAGGTATGTGTATACCCTCTTGCTTGAGCATCTCTTTAGCCATATATCCCGCATATGCGTGCGGTATTGCATAGTGCACGTGTAAGATATCTATCTCATGTTTCTTTACAATATTCACAAGCTTGCTAGAAAGTGCCAGTTCATAAGGTTGATAATGAAATAAAGGATAATCTGGAACATTTACTTCGTGAAAATGTATCTTTTCATTAAGTAATGCAAGACGCACAGGTTGTTTATACGTCACAAAATGTACCTCGTGCCCTCTTTTAGATAGTGCGATGCCCAACTCTGTGGCAACTACTCCACTACCTCCAAAGGTCGGATAACAAACAATTGCAATTTTCATTTTTAAAGGTTGTTTTGTATGCTTTCGCGAAAGCAAACTTACTCAATTAAAGACTCATAAATAGCCTCTTGTATTTGTGTGCGCAATCCTGATTTAATGAGCTTTCTATTATCCATAGTGGGGAAAGTTCTATTAGACAAGAACACATAAACTAACTCCTCTTCTGGATCTGCCCATGTATAAGTGCCTGTAAAACCGCTATGGCCAAAACTGGTCATAGACACACATCCGCACGTAGGGCCATCTCCACTCAATTGAGGTTTGTCGAAACCTACGCCTCGCCTTACATTATTATCGCAATAATGACATGTATTAAATTCATCTAGTGCTTCTTTTGTAATATAGCGCTTACCTCCATAGTATCCGTTTTGAAGATACATTTGCATCATTTTTGCCACATCGTTTGCATTACTAAAAAGCCCTGCGTGCCCTCCCATATTACTTTGCATAGCTGCTCCCATATCATGTACATACCCCTGTACTCGCTGGTTACGCCAGTATGTATCATTTTCTGACGGCACAATGTTTTCTTTCTTAAATCTCTTAAGAGGTTTATATCCCATCCTAGTAGCTCCCATAGATTCATAAAAGTGAGATCTTGTAAGCTTGTCTAGATTAGAACCGTAATAATCTTCTAAATACTTTTTTATTAGATAATATGGTAGATCACTATATTTATAAGATAGTCTATCCCTCAATTCACTTTCGCCTATGAGTTTTACTATCGTATCTGAGTAATCACTACGTAAATACATATTATCTATAATCTTGATATTAAAATCGTTTGAATATGTTTTACTGTAATATTTTGGTAAAGGCTTTTGGGTTACAGAGTCTAGCGTTTTGATGTAAAAAGGGATCCAAGCTTTAAACTTTGCATAGTGAGACAATGCCTTACGCAAAGTAATATTAGATTTATTCGTACCTCTTAATTCTGGGATAAGCGCTCCTAGTGTATTATCTAAACTAACCGACCCTTTACTTTTTAATTCCATTAACAACGGAAGTGAAGCAAGAATTTTAGTCATAGAAGCAATATCGTACACATCATAATCGTCTACTCTTCTCTTCTTATTATACGTATGATACCCAAATGATTTATTATAAATCACTTTCCCTTTTCTAGCTACCAGTACTTGAGCCCCAGGCATCATACCACTGCGTAAGCCTATTTTTACAAGGGAGTCCAATTTTGTATTCAAACTATCTGAATCTACTCCTACCTCTTCTGGAAGGCCATAAGACAATCTTCGTAAGGTTCCAGATTCAAAACCCGTTCCTGCTTTATTTGAGTGTAGGGAAACCGGTAACTTTCCCTTGCTTGGGATTGCTCCAAAAATTAACTGGGCGCTCTTTTCTTGAGCAATCTTACTATTTTGATAACTGTGTATCACCCCCTTAATATTTGCATCTTCTAAGTCGAGCATCGCATAGGGTCTCACAAAAAGATCTAGTACTACATCTTTTGTAGCTGCTACTTGTTTAATAGTAGCAATTTCTTCTGCAGAGAATTTATAAGATTTCCAAGGGTTTGCATTAGAACGATGAAAACCAATTATTACATAGTTATAGTTCTCTAACTTTGTAAGTAACCCCTCCTTCGTTTTTGCTGTTATTTTAGTAACATTCGCATACTTTTTTAACTCTTTGTAAAAGTCTTTCCCAAAATCATCTCCTAAAGGCACATAGGCAATTTTCTTAATCTCAAGATTTTTTACGGGAAGTATGTTCCCTTTGTTTCTTGTGATGGTAAGAGCGTTTTCAATAGCATCGCTGTAAACAAGATCATCTTCTAAGCTATTTAAATCTTTAATGAGATGTTTACTATCAATAGGTTTGTGGCTATGTAAACCTACTTTATACTTGGCATATAAAATTTTTTTTACGGAATGCGCCAGTCGTTCTTCTGTGACCTCACCAGAGGTAAGCGATCCTTTAATTTTATTGATAGCCGCAGGCACATCTTCGCTAATGAGTAATATGTCATTCCCCGCTTTAAAAGCAGCAAGATCTATATCTCCTGGATCTTTAAAATTTGCGGCTCCTTTCATATTTAAAGCATCTGTAAATATGAGTCCATTAAACTGGAGACTATCTTTAAGTACTTTCGTTACTACCGTAGGGGATATGGAAGTAGGATACCCCAACTCTGGTACCATGGCAGGTACATTGAGATGTGCGACCATCACACTAGAAATCCCTGCCTCTATTATGGGTTTATAGGGATACATTTCTATATCCTTAAGTCTATCCATTGTAAAATCTAGAGTGGGAAGTGTTTTGTGACTGTCTTTATCTGTGTCTCCGTGTCCTGGAAAATGCTTTGCACTTCCTAAGATACCTGCGCTTTGCATTCCTTTTAAAAAGGCAATGGATTTATCTGTAACATTTTGCTTGTCTTCGCCAAAAGATCTATTTCCAATAATAGGATTCGCTGGATTTACATTTATATCTACTACTGGGCCAAAATTAATATGAACACCAAGCCTCTTGCAATGCAACCCTATACGCTCTCCTACTTTTTCTACGATCTTATTATCTTGTATCGCGCCTAGTGTCATATTCCACGGGAAGGCATAGGTACTATCTAAACGCATTGCCAGACCCCACTCTGCATCCATAGCCACTAATAATGGTGTCTTTGACGCTTTCTGTAATTCATTGGTAAGTTTTGCTTGTCGCAAAGGGCCTCCTTTAGAAAAAATAACACCACCTATATGATGCTCTTTTACAAGAGCGCGTACTTTATCAATTTTAGCCTTGGGATCGCTAGAAAACAAGTCTACCATAAAAAGTTGACCTACTCGTTCATCTACAGACATATTGTTATACAAGCTATCAACCCATTTACGCTGTGCAGGAATGTCATTTACATACAAAGGATATGACTGCTGTGCAAAAGTAATAGCAGTGACAAACAGTCCTATGAGTATAGAGAAATAGTGTTTTATAAACATATTGTAATCAAAAGTATCTGATTATTGATAACTCATATTTTATACCAAACGTATAAAACGATCAAGAATACATACGAATTTATGAAGAATGAAACCGCTTTCGCGAAAGCTTAACAAAATGTTATTAACGGGTTGGTAACAGATCAGTGACTAGATTCAATGGTGTGTTTAGTCAAAACAGACTGCTTACCGTCAGATCTTTCTAGGACGAGTTTAGACCTTGTTAGTTCTTTAATTAAGGAATTAATTTTCAAACCTAGTCTATCATACATTATAAAAAAAACCTCATTTTCCTGAATGATTTTAATTGGAGCAAAGCTGTTATCTATTTCTTGCCACTTATCTTCATTTTTAGAAAACATTTGAGTTATACCCTTACCCTCGTTAATTTTAAAATCAACTCGTTTTAATTCTTTTTTACTAGTGAGCAACCAACTTCCTTCTAATACATTTTCAATCTCATCTATGGTATTACAACATTCAAGGGATTGCCCAAAAGTGGGGAGATACGATAGAAATATTAAAGCAATTATGATTAGTTTAAAATACATCAACTATTTCTTAAGAAATCTACTATGCCAACTGTCCTTGGCTGGAATTTCCCAGTGCTCATTAAATTCTCCAAGATTGGTTACTAGATTATTGAATACGATGGTGTTTTTACCAACCGCGCCGTCTTTTGCCATTTTCTTAAAATCTAATAATGGCTTGTAATGAATCCTATCATTTTGGTAATAGGTAACATTCATTTTATCCAAGAGATCAACACCTAATTCTTCCTGCAAAGACTGGATAAATCGCACTTGACTATCTATAGAACATCCACTTGCTGCAGCTTGAGATTGATCTAACGCTATAATTATAAAACGATTGTACTTTACTTCAAAACCTGCTTTAAGAGCAGCTCCGTGAGCCGTCCAAGCTTCTAGAAAACTCGTGAGGTCTTGATTGATTTTTGTTACTTGATCTTCAGAAAACTTAGTGTCGCTCTGGTAAATCCAAACACGAGATGTTTCTGGCAATATAGTTATAGGACTTAACATACTACAATTCTTGCGCCGAAGCAATCATTTCGGCAACATCCATGACCTCTATGCTGTCTTCTTTTTCTTTATTCTTAACGCCATCTGTCATCATTGTGTTACAGAAAGGGCATCCAGCAGCAATGATATCTGGCTTGGTCTCAAGTGCTTGTTCTGTACGTTCTATATTTACATCCTTGTTGCCTGGCTCTGGTTCTTTAAACATTTGTGCTCCTCCAGCTCCACAGCAAAGTCCTTTGGACTTGCACTTGCGCATTTCTACCAGTTCTACTTCTAGCTTGCGTAATAAATCTCTAGGTGCTTCGTACACATTATTTGCACGCCCTAAATAACAAGGGTCATGAAAGGTAATGCGCTTTCCTTTGAATTTACCACCTTCTACAGTAAGTCTTCCATCTTCTAATAAAGATTTTAAGAACGTTGTATGGTGTACTACTTCGTAATTTCCTCCAAGCGTTGGGTACTCATTTTTAATCGTGTTAAAACAATGAGGACAGGCTGTAACTACCTTTTTTATCTCATAACCATTAAGGACTTCAATATTGGTTACCGCTTGCATTTGAAACAGAAATTCATTGCCCGCTCTTTTGGCTGGGTCTCCGGTGCAACTTTCTTCGGCTCCTAATACGGCGAAGTCTACATTTGCCTTATTGAGAATACGTGCAAACGCTTTGGTGATTTTCTTTGCTCTATCATCAAAACTTCCTGCACATCCTACCCAAAAAAGCACCTCTGGCTTTTTGCCCTGTGCCATATATTCTGCCATTGTAGGCACTTTTAATACTTCACTCATAGTTTCTTTTTATGCTGTTCTAATCCACTTACCCATTAGCTGTAAATCTACCTACCCGCAGGCTGGTCTCGGTGATTGGCTTTAACGCTTTACTCTTTCTTTGGTCGTGAACCTGCCGGCAGGCAAGTCTCAATAGTTTGCTTTCGCGAAAGCGTACATCCTATATTTTTATTCTTCAAAAACTTGAATCGTCACTTCCTTGTCTACAAGGTCTGTAAACTTCCCTTTGTATCTAGTTGCTTTTACCAAATGATTGTCTACCCAATGATAGTTTCCCCCTCTAGGTTTACCCATAAGTAAACTGTGGAATTTAAAGCCGTGTGTATTGAGCCAAGTAGTGGTTACTTCTCTATGTTCTTCTGTTCTAGAAGTAAAGAAACAGATTATATGACCTTCATCGTACCACTTATTTAATGTTTTGAGCGCATCAGGAAATGGCGCACAAGTAACCATACGTTCGGGCTCCTCATTTGGTACATCTTCTGTAATGGTCCCGTCTATATCTATTAAGTAGTTTTTAACTCCTTCTGGTAATACAGGACTTACGTGCTCTCCTTCTTCTAACTTTTGATTCAATAGCTTATTTACGTCTTCTTTATTCATTTTTTATGTTCAATTTTCTAAAATCTTCTTTTCTAAACCTCACTATGAGTGCGAGTCTATGTTCTCCAGGTTTTCTATATTTTGGATTGTGTCTTTCTAGTCTAGATTGTCGTAATGCTTCACTTTCTAAAACTTCCATCTGCTCGTCTGAGCAAAAATCACAAAATATCTTTTTTACGGTTATAGAGTCTACTCTTAACTGCTCATTTACGTACATTCTCGTATACATTTTAAACTGCAAGGAGTCTTTTCTATAATCTTTAGACTGAGCGAGTGTCACGTTACTAGCTGATATTAAGAATAGTATTACAAATGATATGTTCCAATTAATTTTCATGAACCCAGTTTGCTCTGTCCATCTGGTTAAATGGCCATGGAGCTCCGTTATTCTCAATATTAGTCATTGCATTGTTAAGATCTGTAGGGGCACTACTCTCTTCCATCACCATATACCTGCGCATCTCCATAATAATGCTTAAGGGATCTATACTTATTGGACAAGCTTCTGTACAAGCATTACACGTCGTACATGCCCAAAGCTCTTCCTTAGATATATAATCATCAAGTAGCTGCTTACCGTCTTCTTTAAAAACGCCATTATTTACTTCTATATTTTTCCCTACTTCCTCCAAACGATCCCTTGTATCCATCATAATCTTACGAGGGGATAATTTTTTTCCAGTTTGATTTGCAGGACATTCGCTCGTACATCTACCACATTCTGTACAACTATAGGCATTCATAAGTTGTACCCAATTGAGGTCTGTAACATCGCTCGCTCCAAATTTCTCTGGATCTCCAGCATCTTCTGCTCCTTCTGGTGGCGCGGCAAAAGGGTCTGCATTGGGATCCATCATAAGCATTACTTCGTCTGTTACAGACTGGAGATTATCTAACTCTCCCTTAGGCTTCAACTTTGCATACCACGTATTAGGAAAGGCTAATAAAATGTGTAAATGCTTAGAATAGTATAAATAGTTTAAGAATATTAAAATTCCAACTATATGAACCCACCAAGCACTGCGCTCTATAAGAATAAGCGTATCATTAGATAATTCATCAAATAAAGGTAATAAATACTGACTGATAGGAAAAGAACCTACAATACCCTCTCCAGACCCATAATGAGCTGCTCCATTGAGCTGCAACTGATAATCTGTAGCATTCATTACTAGAAAAAGTGTCATAAGCACCATTTCAAAATAAAGAATGAGATTTCCATCCATTTTAGGCCAGCCTTTCATTTCTGGACTTAAGAATCTCTTAATTCTTATAACATTACGACGTGCCCAAAAAACAATAACAGCTACAAAAACCAAGAATGCAAGAATCTCAAAACTACCAATTAAGAAATCATAAAACCCTCCTAGAAAACCAAATATTCTATGTGTTCCAAAGATCCCATCAATAATAATCTCTAAAACCTCTATATTAATGATTATAAACCCTACATAAACGACAACATGAAGTATCCCAGATATAGGTCTTGTAACCATCTTATATTGCCCTAAGGCAATCTTTGCCATATTACGCCACCTGAGGGGTTTATTATCTGTTCGATCTATGTCTTTACCAAGATGTATATTTCTAAGAAGTCTTTTTACATTTTTAGCAAAAAAGACAACTCCTACAGCAAGGATGAGAACAAAAATTAGATTGGGAATATATTGCATAATTCATTTAGTTAGAAATCCGCCTAACGCAATGAATCTTTAGGCGGTGTGTACTCTTTTGCTTTTTTTCCAAACAAAGAGAAATGTACATATCTCTTAGGATTGAGTCTCATATCTTCGAGAAGCAGTTCCATTTGCTTGCTGGTACGTTCCAAATTTACATAAACTTGCTCATCCTGCAAAAGCTTTCCTGCCGTTCCTTTTCCCGATGTAAGATTATTAGCAATTCCTTCAAAATCACTTAATAATTTTTCCATATTAGCAATAAGAGTTTCAATCTCAATCTTAGAAAGTTTACCTGATAACTCTGTAAAGTCTGTAGAGACTTTATCAAGATTAGAAATTGTACTTGTAAGCTTCTCTTGATTATTTTCTAACAGGCTATTTGCAGATCTTGATACCCCTTTCATTTCTCTTGCTATAAGAGCAAAATCAGAAATAGCACTTCGAAGGTTTCGCTGTGTCCCCGTATTTAATATAGAATTTACTGATTTCACTAAAGAATCAGTATCATTAATTGCAGACTCTATAGTAGTTTGCAATGGTACCAGACGCTCATTTACAACGTCCATGATTCCATTTTCTACTGAGGATGGCAAGGTATCACCATTTTTTGCAGGACGTCCTTCACTAAAGTTTGGGATTATAGATAGATTCTTACCACTTATAAAACCAGTGCCATAAACTTGCGCAGTACTTTTATTACTAAATTCAAAATCTGTATCCGTACTAAAGTGAACAATAAGCTTTCCCTTTTTATCTGCAAATTTTATTGAAATAACTTTCCCTATTGATAATCCATTAATGGTAACACTCGCTCCAGGAGCTAAGCCTTCTACATTATCGTAAACCGCATAGAAGTTTCTATCCTTATCCAAAAGATTATTTCCTTTGAGATAATTATATCCAAAAATTAAAAGGACAATTGCCCCTAGTACTAATATCGCTGTGCGTACTTCTTTAGAAACTTTCAAAAATATAGTATTTAAATAGACTACAAAGGTACTCATAAAATGCCTAGTTGCATTTTATGACAATATTAATTTAACACTTGGCTTAACGGCACTTTAATATTATTTTTCTTGAAGGATACAATAAATGCTGAAGTGTATCCCTTTGCTTTCGCTTCTTTAAGTTTACGCTGGATCTCTGAATAATTAGAAGTAGCTCCCGAATAATATTTATAAAGACTGCCTTCTTTGTTTCTTGATATATCATTAAGTCCTTTAAAGTTATACGGTTTTGTATCCAACTTGCGCTTACTCGCAGCTAGCTGTACTTTAAATGTTATATCCTTATATACTCTATCGGCAACAGATTCATTAGCTTTAACGCTAAGCTCTTCATTTACTGGGATTATTTGGCCATCGTTAGATCTCAAATTGTTTTTATATTCAGTAACAGCGACTGCAATAGCTTTTGCCATTTTCTGCTGCCCAATCTTAGAATTTAAAAATTTCCCTTCCTTATTATTAGTAAGGAATCCTGTTTCAATGAGAACACTAGGCATTACAGATCTATGTAATACCCAAAATATAGCCTGTTTTACACCTCTACTTTTCCTTTTTACTTTTCCTGTAAAGGCATTCTCTACTAAACCTGCAAGACTAATACTCTGATCCAAATATTCCTCTTGCATCAATTCTAGACCTATAGATGACTCTGGCGCATTGGGATCAAAGCCTTCATAACGCTCCTGGTGATTATCTTCAAGAAAAATTACAGAATTCTCTTTTTTGGCAATAGCCATATTTTTTGCATTTCCGTCTAATCCAAGTACAAATGTTTCTGTACCGCTGGCTTGAGAAGAGTGAGAATTGCAGTGCACACTTATAAATAAATCTGCATTTGCATTATTTGCGATATCTGCCCGTTCCCATAATTCTAAAAAAACATCTTTCTTACGAGTATAGATAACCTCGACATCGGGAATTTTTTCTAACTCTTTACCAATTTCTAAAACTATACTAAGGGCAATATTTTTTTCAAAGTAACCATTCCCTCTATTTCCACTATCGTGACCTCCATGTCCTGCATCTAGCACTACCTTAAATTTTTCAGACTGTGGTGTTTTTGTTAAAGAACCTGCCTCAACATTAACAGTAAACACTAGTAGCGTTAAATAAATACTAAATGAAAGAAGAATACGCATCCTTTTTATCAAAATCTAATCTTTTAAGCGTTAGTTAGCTATATGAAGTCTAATCTACCTAATTACAACGTTAAAACAGTGACCATATTTTCAAATTTATAAGAATTGGATTTCAACCCAAAAAATATATGTAATTTTGGCACTTTAATTGAGGCTAATACCACAAAAATAGGACTAATCCCTTTGCAAACAAAAACCCTATCATTTTATCTTTTATTAGGAGTATACTTGCTTTGCATTAACACTGCTGTATCACAAGAACTACCATCCAACAATGGTGCCATACCTGCAAAACCCGCAGATAGTTCTAAAACAGCTGTAGAGATAAGTGTCCCGCTTACGCGAAACCAAGACACCACCACTACTCTTACAGATAGTGTGCGAGTTTCCCAAGATTCTATAAAAATCAGGAAGGAGCCACTCACAGATAAAGTTACCTATAAAGCAACAGATTACGAAAGAATAAGCCAGCGCACTAAGAAAATCTATCTTTACAATGAAGCTGAAGTTGTATATGAAGATATGAAGATAAATGCAGGAGAGATTATTCTTGATTACGAGACTAATACGGTATTTGCCAAAGGAATAAAAGACTCATTAGATTCTTACACTCAAGCGCCAGTTTTCGTACAAGGCAATAATGAGGTTCAGCCTGACTCCATAAAGTTTAATTTTGACAGTCAGAAAGCACTTATTTATGGCTCTAGAGTTGAAGGAGCTGGAGGGCAACCCATAAACCTTAAGGCAGCGGTTAGTAAACGAGTAAACGACTCTGTAGTCTTTATGAAAAATGTAAAGATTACTACGGCGAAGGATTTGGACAATCCAGAATACTACTTTTATGCCCGTAAAGTAAAATTTGTCCCAGGTAAAAAACTCGTTGCAGGATTGACTAATATGTACATTGCAGATGTTCCAACACCCATAGGTTTACCATTTGCTTTTTTCCCTATGGATAAAGAAGAAAGTGTGTCCGGTTTTCTAATACCTTCCTTTAATGAGAGTAACCTTAGAGGGTATGCCCTGCAAAACGGAGGATACTATTTTGCACTAAGTAAGTACTTTGATCTTGCTCTTACTGGAGATTATTATACTAATGGAAGCTATGCCTTTAGAGCAGATTCGAATTATAAGTTACGATATAAGTTTGGAGGACGTTTCAACTTTAATTTTGAGCGCATTTTAGCTAGTGAAAGAGGGTTTCCAGATTTTTCTGAAACAACCACTTATAATATAAGATGGAATCACAGCCAAGACACAAAGTCTAGTCCTAATAGCAGATTTTCTGCCTCGGTAAATCTAGGAAGTAGTGATTTTTTCCAGCAATCCATAAACCAAAGCAATACGGGTAACTTCTTAAATAACAATTTTAGCTCCTCTGTATCGTATTCTAGAACATTTCCTGGAAAAACTCCAGTGAACATCACGCTAGCCGCAACACATTCTCAGAACTCTAATACAGAGGTGATCAATATGACCTTACCATCTGCTCAAGTAAACGTAGACCGTGTTTACCCGTTTGCTCCCAAAGCAGGATCTAAAAAAGGTGCTTTGCAAAATATTAATCTAAGCTACTCCGTAAGAGCAGACAATAGATACACCACTACAGATAGTCTCTTTTTTACACAAGAAATGTTTAAAGATGGACAATCTGGAATAAGACATACCATACCCGTAGCAACCAATTTTAAGCTCTTCAAATATATAAGCACTTCTATTAATGCAAATTATACTGAGAGCTGGGTATTTAAGACTATAGATCGCTTTTATGATGAAGAGCTTCAAGAAGAAGTAACAGATACTACAAATGGATTTGATTCCTTTAGAACCTATAGCGGAGGCGCTAGTATGGGAACCACTTTATACGGGACATTTAATTTTAAAAAAGGAAGTAAAATTCAAACCATACGACACGTGATGAGACCCTCTGTAGGTATAAGCTACTCGCCTGCATTTGATCAATTTTTCGATTCGTTTTTAAGACCAGATTCGGCAAATCCTCTAGCTACAGATCTTACGGAAGAAGTGGCGTTTTCTCGTTTTGACAATGGCTTTTTTGGAGCACCCGGAAACAATAAAAGTGCCTCACTATCTTTTGCCTTGAGTAATGTGATAGAAGCAAAAGTAAGAGCACGCGATAGCACAGAAACAGAACCTAGAAAAATATCACTCCTGAACAACTTTAATTTAAGAACCTCTTACAACCTCACTGCAGATGAGTTAAAGCTTGCCCCAATTGCATTTAGCGGGGCTATACCCATTGTACAAAACAAACTGGATATAAATTTTTCTGGAGCTTGGGATATTTATGCACTTGATAATAATAATAGAAGAATAAACACTTTAAACATAAATAACGGGGGGAGTCTTTTTAGACTTACTGGAGCTAGAGCAAACTTTGGATACAGTTTTTCTAGTAAAGATTTTTCTAAAGAAGGTAATAAAAAGGATGATGACAGAAATACTGACAGGCTAGACAATCAAACTTTTGCAGGCGGAGGTAGGCCCGATGATCTTTTGGGTAGCGGCGTAGATATTACCGGCAATACCATAAGAGATAACAATCAGGAAGAAGAAGATGGAGAAGAACAGGAGATTAACCTATACAATTTTGATATTCCTTGGAACCTTAGAATGTCTTACGAAATAAGCTATGCAAACAACTCAAGACAAAATGAAATAAGTACACATTCGCTAGTTTTTAGTGGTGATGTAGAGCTTGGTAAGCGATGGAAAGTAGGAGGGTCATCTGGATATGATCTTCGTAATTCCGGATTTACATTTACCTCATTAAACTTTAGCAGAGATTTAGAAAGTTGGACCATGCGTTTTAGTTGGAACCCTCCAGTTAATAGCCGTGTAAATCGAGTAGGATGGAATTTCTTTATTGGAATTTCTGGTAGTTTACTAAGCGATATTAAATATGATAAACGACGTGCTCCTGATGAACGTTAATCGGTAACGCTTTCGCGAAAGCAAAACACACAAATAATAATTAACGAAGTTTACATACTTTTACTACTTTGTACATATCTAGTTCATTATGAAAAAAATAATTTCTACCACCAATGCACCTGCCCCAATAGGGCCATACAATCAAGCAACCTTATCTGGAAATACCTTATACACTTCAGGTCAAATAGCCATTGAACCTGAGACAGGAAACCTTTTTAATGGAAGTATTCAAGACGAGACGACACTGGTCATGAAAAACTTAGAAGCAGTGTTAAAGGCAGCAAATATGACCTTTGAAGACGTTGTAAAAACATCTATTTTTATTAGTGATATGGAAAATTTCAGTAAAATAAACAGTGTATACGGCACCTATTTTAATGATGCCACCGCACCTGCAAGAGAAACAGTAGAGGTAGCAAACTTACCTAAGTATGTAAACGTAGAGATCTCTGCAATCGCTATTAAAGAGTAGCCTAGCTCAATATAAAATCTTTGTGATGCAATACTAAACCATCTATAGGACGTTTGAGTATTTTACCAGAAGTAAGCCCTTTTTCGTGAAGGATCTCCTGGAGTTCACGCTGAAGATAAAAGGCTATGGACCCTACAAAATGTATAGGCACCTCCTGAGCGTTCTCAAATTGTAGTACCTGATTATCAATAAACAGACGTAGTCCCTTTTTAATAAGTTCTTGCATATAAGGGTACTCCTTATTTTCAATAACAAACCGCGCAAAAGTGGCTAGATACGTATTAGGATTAGGGTTTTTATATAAGTGGTTCTTTATACTCTCAGAATCTAAATCATATTGATCATCAAACTTATTTGATAACTCTTCTGGCATCTTCCCAAATTTATAATCTCGTAATAATTGACGTCCATAATAATTACCACTAGCGTCATCCATTAAGATATAGCCTAATGAAATTACTCTTTGAATAATATCATTACCGTCAAAATAGCTACAATTAGATCCTGTTCCTAATATACAGACTATAGAAGGAATACCGTTTGTAGCAGTAGCATAAAGCGCGGCATAGGTATCTTCTTTTATTACAATCTCACTAGCTTGAGAAAAAAAGGTCTCAAACACCTCCAGAATAAGTCTACGGGGCTTTTCTACACCACAACCGGCACCATAAAAATAAAGTCTAGTAACTTCTTGTTTGTTCTTGTATAGCTCAAAATTATTTACAATACGCTCTGTTAGAATTTCTTGAGAGAGTACTTGAGGATTCAGCCCTAAGGTTTGTGTTTGGAAAAGTGTTTTTCCATCTTCACTTAGCGCGATCCAATCTGTCTTTGTAGAACCACTATCAACAACTAGAATCATAGGTAGGAACAGCTTGAAAAAATTAAAAGGCGACATTGCCATTAACAATGTCGCCTTTTGATCAATTATTTATAATGTATTTACTTTTTCTGCAAGATCAACGAGCTTGTTTGAGTAACCAAACTCATTATCGTACCAAGATACTAGCTTAAAAAATTTGCTGTTAAGTTCTATTCCAGATCCAGCATCAAAAATACTTGTGCGTGCATCACTCACAAAATCTTGTGACACAACCCCATCTTCTGTATAACCCACGACACCCGCCATAGATTTTTCTGAGGCTGCTTTAAAAACAGCTTTTATATCTTCTAATGAAGTAGCCTTTTCTGTTTTTACTGTAAGATCTACAACAGAAACATTAGCCGTAGGTACTCTAAATGCCATACCTGTTAACTTTCCATCTAATGCTGGGATTACCTTTCCTACGGCCTTTGCAGCTCCAGTAGAAGTAGGTATAATATTATTAATTGCACTCCTTCCTAAGCGATAGTTCTTTTTTGACGGTCCATCTACTGTAAGTTGTGTAGATGTACTGGCGTGCACCGTTGTCATAAGCGCTTCTTCAATTCCAAAGTTATCGTTGATAAGCTTTGCCATAGGTGCGAGACAGTTAGTAGTACAAGAAGCATTAGAAACGATGTTGTGATCTCCTGTTAACTCACTATCATTTACTCCCATCACAAACATAGGAGCATCCTTAGAGGGGGCTGAGATCACTACCTTTTTTGCTCCTGCCTGTAAGTGATAGTTAGCCGTCTCCATAGTAGTAAAAAACCCAGTACACTCTGCAACAACATCTGCTCCTGCCTCATCCCACTTTAAATTTTTAGGATCACGCTCTGCAGTAATACGTATGGTTTTTCCATCTACTACAAGATGACCATCTTTAGTCTCTACAGTACCGTCAAAAGGCCCGTGCACAGAATCATATTTTAATAAATAGGCTAAGTGCTCAACATCTAAAAGATCATTTATTGCAACAACATCTACATTATCTCGTTTTACAGTCGCTCTAAATACAATACGTCCTATACGACCAAAACCGTTGATACCTAATTTCAAATTTGCCATTTCTTCTTTTTTATTGATTATGTGGTCATAATATCCGACACACGTATTAATTCTTTATTAATTTTTGATTTTCCTTTTATTGCCTTTTCAAGAGGACACAATGTCATCTTATCGTGAATGGTACCTACCATATAATTGCTTTTTCCCTCAAGCAATGACTCTACTGCCTTTACTCCCATCCTACTTGCAACAACTCTATCATAGCAAGTGGGAGAACCTCCTCGTTGCATATGACCTAGCACAGAAACACGCACATCATATTCTTCTAAATGCGCATCTACATAATCTTTAAGTTCAAAAACACTTTTGCCTATTTTATCGCCTTCAGCAACCACAACTATACTGGATGATTTGCCACTTTTTTTACTTCGCTCTAAGGATTCTACAAGACGTTCTATTCCCATATCTTCTTCAGGGATTAAAATCTCTTCTGCTCCTGCTCCTACCCCTGCATTAAGGGCAATATGCCCTACATCTCTCCCCATAACCTCTACAAAAAAGAGTCTATCGTGAGAGTGTGCAGTATCTCGAATTTTATCTATTGCTTCTACAGCCGTATTGAGCGCAGTATCATATCCTAATGTTCTGTCTGTTCCATTGATATCATTATCAATAGTTCCAGGAATTCCCATTACCGGAAAACCATATTCTGTATTGAAAATAAGTCCCCCTGTAAATGTTCCGTCTCCTCCTATTAAAACTATAGCATCTATACCCTCTTTAAGAAGTTGATCGTGGGCTAGTTTTCTTCCTTCTACTGTTCTAAACCTTTTACTCCTGGCAGACTTAAGAAAAGTACCTCCTTTATTTATGATGCCTCGCACACTACGTGCATCAAGTGGCACAAAATCACCTTCTATCAACCCTTCATACCCTCTGTATACCCCAACACTTTCTATACTGTGATATGCACACGTTCTAACTACAGATCGTATTGCGGCATTCATACCAGGAGAATCTCCTCCTGAAGTAAGTACTGCTATTTTCTTGATTTTTTGGCTCATATGGAAGTCAAATAAAGAATAAAAGTAGCAAACTTACTATAGAAAAGACAATGAATTTGGTGGTTTTTCAAAGTATTCGCAATTTCAAACGTTTTCGTTTGAAAACTTTTTAATTAGCCTAAAGAAATAAGGGGGCATTTTGAGAAAACTAAGATGGTTTATGCTTTCGCGAAAGCGAAAGAAACTCTTTTTAAAAAAAGTAATTATTGCTTAAAAGAGACTCCTTCCGGACCCTGTTTTGTAGCATTTTCATTTTCCTTATTAAGTGTTTGGATGGCTTCTTTGGTCTTACCCTTAAAAATCTTTCTGATAAGCTCTTTAAATGAGTTAAAATCTACAGAATAAGATATACCCGCCCCTTGTGTATATGCTTCGGTCTCACCTATAAATTGGATATCACTCTGTCTATTAAATACTTTTGCTCTCAAAGTACCATCTTGATTTAACAGAAAATCTACTTCTACATCTCCCACAATTACACTTTCACTGAGTCCTCCTGTAGGAACTCCCACTTTACCGTTAATAAGAACACGATTTGTGATTTGGGTTGATAAAGTAAATCCTACTCGACCAGCAGACTGAGTCTGAGGTGTATTATCTCCTTGTACAAGGTCTAGACCCACATCAAAAATACTGTCATCATCAGAGAAAAGTAGTCCACTCAAAACCGACGAAGTTGTTTCTAAAAGATTATTAACGGCTGCTGCCGCAGATAAGGAGGTCTCACTTAGAAAAACCCCTTGAGAAACTAATGAAATAGCGTTAAGCTCCCTTGTATTTCTATCTCCAAGCCTGTATTCCAACTCAGATATCACATTACTTGTTGTATTGGGAAATTCTATCTCAAAAGTAATCTCTGGCTGTAGTAATTGTTCTTTGAGATTGATCACGACATCTACGGGTATTTTTCTGTTAATTGAGCCATTTTCTAATAGAATACTGGGATTAGCATTGGTTTGATATACGGCACTGATATCGAGTTGAGCTTCCGTAGGTTCTCCATCCCAGCGTATATTGCTATTTTCTTTTACTTTAAATGCCTTTTGAACAATTCCTCCGTATTTAAAGAGAAAAGTACCATCATACACTGCAAAATCACCATACATTTTAAATTTTCCATTGGTGTCCAATTCAATCAATAAAAGACCTGCACCACGGCCTTTTAAAACACTTCCATTTTCTTGATCTACAACAACTTCAATTAAAGCATCTGTATCTATATCGAGGTCAAAGTTTACAGAAAGTCCTTTTATTTCTTCTACCTCAACAATTTCTCCTTTGATTCTTGCTTCTTTTTCTTCTGGACTTAAAAAATGAATGTAAGAAATATCGCCTAGCGCCTCAGAGTCGTCTATAGGTACATAAAAAACGGTTCCTGGCTCTGTTTCTGCAAGGACATCAATAACTAAATTATCTGTAGGGCCTTTTATAGATGCTTCTCCATTAATAAATGCCGTACCATAATAAAGGGCTCCAATTTCATTTTGTGTGTCTAATACCAAAAGTCGATCTGCACTAATAGTAAGGTCTAACTCCCATTTAGAAAACTCCTGATGAGATATGCTTCCATTAAGCGCTCCTAGGGTTTTATATTTTACATCTTCTAACTGAACTGCCTTGAAAACAAACTCTTGCTTATCTAATGTTATTTGTGATATTCCCTTAAAATCAAAATCTGTGTTGAGATAAGGTATTTTCATCCCTGCATCTTTCATAGTTAGCTTCCCGTCTATGTCGGGTGCTTTATAGTCTCCACTCACTTTTGCTGAACCACTTACAAGCCCTCTTATATTTGAAATCACACCTTGCCCAAGTGGGTCAAAAGGTTTCAAATTCAAATCCCTAAGAGTGACATCTAGATCAATACTTGCATTACCACCGGTTGCATTTATAGACCCTTTTGCTTCGAGAGCGTCAAAATTGTTATTTGTAAGTGATGAAGCCACCTCATATTGCGTTAAAGTCGCATCTCCTTTTACATTTAAGTCTAAAACACCCATGAGGAAATCATTAATGGTAAGGGCATCTACAGTAATAGAGGAGTTAGGATAGTAGGCTCCATTTTTTTGTAGGAGATCTAGTTTTCCATTAACCCGACCCTCTAGCTTGAGACTATCTATCTCTGGTGTTATCTTACGCAAATCTACATTAGTGAATTGAGCTTTTATGTCTTTATAGGTAGAATCTCTTAAGGTTCCTCTTACATCTATTCTCTCATCTAAGTGTGTCAATGCTATGGTTTCGATAGCGATATCTTTAAAATTATTATCAAAAACAATTCTATTGCTTTTGTTATTTTCTTCGTTAATAAACCATGGATTATCCTTGAAGACAACATTGGACTTCTTAAATCCTAGAACAGAGTTGCCATCTTCATTAATTGTATGGTATAAAGAAAGATCATACGTATCATCATTTCTTTTCCCTCCTTTAAACTCAGACTTCATAAATACGGTGTCCTTTAAAGTTACATTAATCAGATTGAAGTCTGAAACGGCATAAAAACCTGCATCAATACTATCTGCCGCAATGTAGGTGTTAAAAAGAGGGTTTTGGTTATCAACTCGAATTTCTATAGATTCGGCCATATTGCCATAAGCTTCAATCCTAGGTGATTTAAAAGTAAGTGTAAACTCAGAATCATCAGATACTACTCCTCCCCTAATAATCGTTTCGGGTTCTATATGTATTTCAGGAACAAATACTTCTACTATTTTGTTATTGATTTTAAAATCAAAGTACATAAATTGATTCTCAGTAAGTACTTCCGGTTGATAATTTGTATACAAACTTCCAATAGCGTTTTTAAAGAGAGGAACCACTTCTTTAAACTTAAAAACCCCTTCTACAGAACCATTGATAATATCTGATGAATTGATCGCTATAGTGCGTACATTTTTTTTATCAAAAGATGATGTTATATCAAAATCTTTAAAAAAGTACGTATCATTTTTTGTCTCATAACTCGCGTCTGTAAATCTTAGAGTCCCAAAGGCATCTTCTATACCGGTACCCTTCATATCCATAATTACACTACCTTTTAGCACAGATATGCTATCATTTATAAGGTTGATAGCTTTGAGGTTTGCATAATCTATATCTGCTTCAAAATCATAACTATTAATGTCTTTAGAGACGTCTATAAGACCATTAAGTTTACCTTTTAAGTTTTTATCCTTAATGAGTATTTCTCCGTTAAATTTAGGTGCGTTTAGGTTTCCAAAAACAGTAATATCTCTATACACATAGTCATTATAGTCAATATTTAAAACAGTACCTGATAGCTTTGTGTCTAGACTTTCTTGTATAAACCCTTTCCCTTTTACTTCTAAATCCATAGATGCTCTTCCCACGCGAGCATCGTTTATAAACTTTCCAAGGTTAAAATTATCCAAAGTAACACGTCCTTTATATATTGCATCTTTCGTGTTCTGAAAGTCTGATAACGTAAGATCCAGCTTGCCATTCCCTAAGCTGGTAATAAGTTTCCCTTTTGTATTCAATGTGTTTTCTGTAACAGTATTACTTCCAGTAAATCTAACAGCACCTAGCTTTGACAGTTCACTTGGCAGGGTTCTAAAAACTTCGGGCATAAGCTTTTTGAGGTCAAAATAAGACGATCGGATTTCTTTGTAATTTCCGCTTATCTCAATTTCTTTTTCGTTAAGCAGATTTTTAAAGTTAAGATCTCCTTGTATACTTGAGTTACTTAAGCTGCGAACCCATAGATCGTTTGCTTTAAAATCATTAAGCGTTCCTTGCATACTACCCTCCAGATAGAAGACGATATCTTTACCAAATCCATCATAAAAAGGTTTTAAATCATTAGTAGATATTTCTGCTTTCGCGAAAGCGGCCTCAATCTCAACCAGATTATTAAAGTCGCTCATCTTTTCGCCAGAAATATCCATTTCTACATCACCCCTTATACTCGAATGTTCAGTTTGTGCACTAAATTCATTGAGCATAATTGCCGTGTCATCATAATGAAAATCACCTCGCAAAGACACAATCTCATACCCTTTTGCTGCTTTAAATGAAAGTTTTTTAATGTGGGTAGAAACTATATCATTTTTAAGGTCAAAATCTGTAAGTGTTGTATTAAGATTTGTGTAATCTACAGGGACTTTTTGAGTAAGATTCTCATCTATATACTTAAAATGCCCATTTTCTATGCTAATTCTTGAAGAAGAAAGTAGAAAGATACTCTCTGATGAGGGTTTATTAGAAGCAAATTTTTTTGAGAAAATAGAAATATTATCGCTAATTTCTCCTTGATACTTTTTTAAAAAAAATTTTCCCTTGGTTAACGTAATAGTCCCCAGATCAAAATTTTCTTCGAGTATTTTATTAAAACTTAATACACTCGTAGCAATAGATTGTGCATATATAAGAGTGTCTTGATGATGGTCTTTAATAAATACACCTTTAAGATTAAGATCACCATTCCACTTAAGACCCAACTTATCTACATATATAGATGTTCCATATTTGTCATTTACACTCTTCGTAATACGCTTAGCAAGGTTAGATTGCACAGAAGGAATAGAAATAAGAAGTACCAACATTCCCAATAAAAGAATAAGGACTATAATCCCTCGCAATGCTATTTTTTTAAATTTCTTGATACGTCTTATTGTTTTAACTTTGTTACTTCTACAACATATGTGCCCTTATGATAAAAAATGCAACAAAAATTTATATACTCGCTATAGAGTCTTCTTGTGATGATACTGCTGCTGCCGTATTACTCAACGATAGCGTACTCTCTAATGTTGTTGCAAATCAAGAAATACACCAGCAATACGGGGGTGTTGTGCCAGAGCTTGCCTCACGTGCACACCAGCAAAATATCGTGCCTGTTGTTAGTGCCGCATTGCGTGAAGCAAATATCGATAAAAATGACCTAAGTGCCATAGCATTTACTAGAGGTCCTGGTTTATTAGGGTCCCTTCTTGTGGGAACTTCATTTGCAACTTCTTTAGCACTAGGGTTAGACATTCCTCTCATAGACATCAATCATATGCAAGCTCACATACTAGCTCATTTTATTGATGAAAAAGGATATGACAAGCCTACCTTTCCTTTTCTTGCGCTCACCATTTCTGGAGGGCATACACAAATTGTTCAAGTAGACAACTATTTTGATATGACTGTACTAGGTGAAACTATAGATGATGCAGTAGGTGAGGCTTTTGATAAAAGCGCAAAATTGATGGGACTTCCCTACCCAGGTGGACCGCTTATTGATAAGCATGCAGTATCAGGAAATCCTCGTGCATTTTCATTTACCAAGCCTAAAGTTGGAGGCCTAGATTTTAGTTTTAGCGGTCTAAAAACTCAGATTTTGTACTTTCTACAGAACAATACCCAAAAAGAGTCTGATTTTATTGCAAAAAATCTAAATGATATTTGTGCATCCATACAATATACGATCATCAATATTATCATAGATAAACTGGAAAAGGCAGTTAAACAAACAGGTATTACTCAAATAGCTATAGGTGGAGGCGTATCAGCAAATAGTGGTATCAGAAACGCGTTAAAAGAATCAGAACAATCAAAAGGCTGGAAAACGTATTTACCTAAATTTCAATATACTACAGACAATGCGGCAATGATAGGGATTGCTGGTTATTTAAAATATAAAGAACATATCTCGCCAGAACAAAAATTTATCAACGAAGGACTGAGTGCTCATAGCAGGTTAAAAATTTAATATGCAGTTATTTTATAGTGATCTTCTTAAACAAACGACCTCAACATACACTTTCCCCCGAGAAGAAAGTAAGCATATTGTAAGAGTTTTAAGAAAAAGAGTCAATGACCTCATCTATATTACCAATGGACGAGGACATTTATTTACTTCTACCCTTATAGATGAAAATCCCAATAAATGTACCGTGAGTATTTTACGTCATACATATCACGAGCCATTACCCTATTATTTGCATATAGTAGTAGCTCCTACAAAACTTAATGACCGATTTGAATGGTTCTTAGAAAAAGCTACAGAAATAGGAATATCAGAAATTACTCCTATCCTTTGCGACAACAGTGAACGCAAAACTATAAAGACAGACCGTTACAATAAAATACTACAAAGCGCACTCAAACAATCATTGCAATTTCATCTTCCCAAACTCAATAATCTCACACCTCTAAAAGATTTCATAGTAGCTTCTAAACAAGATACTTCTATAAAGTGTATTGCACATTGTGAAGAAGGACCCAAACAAACGCTTAAAACCCTAATTAAAAATAAAAAACGTATCACCATACTTATAGGACCTGAAGGAGATTTCTCTCTAAGTGAGATAAAAAAAGCATTTGATAATCAATTTACAGCTATTACATTGGGTAACACAAGACTTCGTACCGAGACTGCTGCCCTTCTTGCCTGCGCGAGCGTTGCAATAAATAATCAGTAAACGATAAACAGTTGCATATAGATCATATGTGTATTTTAACTGTTAAAAAATGTATTTTATCCATAAAAAATCATTATCAATGTAGTCTATATTCTTACAAATAGATCATTTTATATTTGCAAGTGTAATAATAAGTTCCTATTTTGCAGTCTTATATAAATATACCATTTAAGCCCAACTTACTGTATATTAAATAATTAGATGAAGCTAAGAAATTTCATCCGGTATGTTGTGCCCTACGTTCCTGCATTGTTAAGTGTATTTACGTGTATTACAATCATATTTGGATTACAAAAATCACTTTCGGCAGAACTGCTTGCTCAAGATAAATTGAGCAATGTAATGCTATTAATATGCTGTATAAGCGTATTAATGGTGGTGGTTATTTTGATGCTTATACTAAACAAGACAAGTCAACTGAGACATAACGGAAGTTTTTTAAATAGGGAATTACACTCTCTAACCCAAAAAGTACATCATTTTAGAAATATTGTAGACCTCCTTGTCCGATCTAAAGTATGGTCTCCTGGGCTTAAGGAATACATAGACGAAGAATTCGGTGATCTCAATTTCTTTATGATGAAAGAATTTTATAAAGGACGATCTAAACTTGCAGTAGAGTATATTCAAGAAAACAATAGATATGGCGATTCAGAGAGTCTCTATTTAGAATCTAAAGCTGTATTGCTTACCGACCCGTCTAATAGTAAAATTGATACGTTTATCAACCCTAGAAATTATTCTGTTCGTATTTTAAAGAAATGGGCAGAACACAAAGTAGGGTCTGGATTGTGGCATTTTTTCGGGTATAAATATGCCTCATTCAAGGATGAACTAGATGTCAATCGCATTTTTGAACGACATCAAGATAAGATTCTAAGCTATGCCATACAATTGGACTTACATAGATATCAAGATATGGGTTTTAGTGAAGAACTTCTCTCAAAAATAGGAGAGCAAATGTCTGAAGACGTTATACCAAGACTCCTAACTCTCACGCTTCAAGCACGTCAAAAAGTACCTAGAATCATTAACACAGCTTATGTATTACTCATACTCTTAGTAATTTTCGGGATTTTCCAACCAATAGCACTGTTTTTGTTTGTCTTGCCTTCTATATTCACTTATATTTCCATTGGTATTGTTCTTTCTCTATTATTATTCATTACACTATCTATTTACCCTTTCGTTATGAGTGAGATTAATACCAAAGAAAGGGAAGAGCGCTCGACTTAAAGATGCTGTTGGATTCGCTTTCGCGAAAGCGCAAACATTAACAAATCATAACACAGACTAGCTTTCTAAAGTAATTGCAAATCGGTAAATTTGAGGTTTTGCATATTTATGATAGAAACAGACGAAGTCATTGAAATTTACGGGGCTCGAGAGCACAATCTTAAGGATATAGATGTACTTATCCCAAGAGAAAAACTCGTTGTGATCACTGGGCTTTCTGGAAGTGGCAAAAGTTCTCTAGCATTTGATACTATTTATGCCGAAGGGCAACGCCGTTACATAGAGACTTTCTCGGCCTACGCGAGGCAATTTCTTGGAGGATTAGAACGTCCTGATGTAGACAAAATTCAAGGACTGTCTCCCGTAATAGCTATCGAACAAAAAACAACTAGTAAAAGTCCGCGATCTACTGTGGGTACAATTACAGAAATCTATGATTTTTTACGGTTATTATTTGCAAGAGCGAGCGAAGCATACAGCTATAATACGGGAGAAAAAATGGTAAGCTACAACGATGAGCAAATACAGACGCTCATAACAAAAGCTTATCAAGGTAAACGTATAAATATCCTGGCTCCCGTAGTGCGATCTAGAAAAGGGCACTATCGTGAACTTTTTGAGCAAATTGCAAAGCAAGGTTTTGTAAAAGTGCGCATAGACGGTGAGATTGTAGATATTACCAAAGGAATGAAGGTAGATAGGTACAAGACGCACGATATAGAAATTGTGATAGACAGATTACAAATAAACGGCTCAGAAGATGAGGAGAAACGCTTGCGCGAAAGCATAAACACGGCCATGTACCACGGCGATGATGTGCTCATGGTAATAGATCATGATACAAATCAACCACGTTTTTTTAGTAGGAATTTAATGTGTCCCTCCTCAGGGATTTCTTATCCTAATCCAGAACCCAATAATTTCTCTTTTAACTCACCCAAGGGCGCGTGTCCTACATGCAATGGCATAGGAGAACTCTATAAGGTAAATGAAGATAAAATAATACCAGATCCATCTAAATCTATCAAAAACGGTGGTCTAGAGCCGCACGGAGCACATAAAAATAACTGGATATTTAAACAACTACAACTCATTGCAGATAGATTTAAATTTAAACTTACAGACCCTATAAGTGCAATACCTAAGGAAGCCCTACATTTTATTTTTTATGGAGGAAAAGAAGAGTTTTCTATAGACTCTAAAGATCTTGGGGTGACTAGAAACTACAAAATAGATTTTGAGGGAGTTGCAAACTTTATTGAAAATACCTATCAATCAAGTGACTCTACTTCCCTTAAGAGATGGGCTAAAGGATATATGGATAAAATCCCTTGTCCTAATTGTGAAGGATCTCGACTGCGCAAAGAATCACTTTACTTTAGATTTTCAGATAAAAGTATTGCAGACCTTGCCAGGATGGATATTCTCGAGCTTCAAGAATGGTTTGACAAATTAGAGGATATCCTCACCCCCATTCAAGTAAAGATTGCTTCAGAAATTGTGAAAGAAATTAAAACTAGAATTCAATTTCTTGTAGATGTAGGACTTACTTATTTATCACTTAATAGAAGCTCTAAGTCCCTTTCTGGAGGTGAAGCACAGCGCATTAGACTTGCAACTCAAATAGGATCGCAACTTGTAGGTGTACTATACATTCTTGATGAACCCAGTATTGGGTTGCACCAGCGTGATAATGAGAAGTTAATTAACTCCCTTACCTCACTTAGAGATATAGGAAACTCCGTTATTGTCGTAGAGCACGACAAGGATATGATAGAACGTGCAGACCACGTGATAGACATAGGACCAAAAGCAGGTAAATATGGAGGGCAGATTATAAGTGAAGGCACTCCCGCTGAGTTATTGAAACAACACACACTCACTGCACAATATCTCAATGGTGAAAAAGAGATTATCATTCCATCAAAAAGACGCGAAGGAAATGGCAAGTTTATAGAACTTAAAGGAGCCTCAGGAAATAACTTAAAGAATGTATCCATCAAGATACCACTGGGTAAGATGATTGCCGTTACAGGTGTTTCTGGCAGTGGAAAATCTACTTTAATTAATGAGACCCTCTACCCTATTATGAACGCTCATTATTTTAATGGCGTAAAGGTCCCAATGCCCTATAAAAGCATTAAAGGATTAGATAACTGCGATAAAGTAATAGACATCAATCAATCCCCTATAGGTAGGACGCCTAGATCCAATCCTGCAACCTATACTGGAGCCTTTGGCGAGATACGATCTTTATTTGCTAAGACTCCAGAATCGCTTATACGTGGTTACAAACCTGGGAGATTCAGCTTTAACGTCCAAGGAGGACGTTGCGAGACATGCAAAGGAGGTGGTTTACGAGTGATTGAAATGAATTTCTTGCCAGATGTACACGTAGAGTGTGAAACCTGCCAAGGAAAACGATTTAATCGTGAGACTCTAGAAATACGATATAAAGGAAAATCTATTTCTGACGTATTAGAAATGACTATGAACGAGGCTACAGAATTCTTTGAGCACATTCCTAAAATTTACAGAAAACTTAAAACCATAAAAGATGTAGGTTTGGGGTATATTACTCTGGGACAACAATCTACAACCCTTTCAGGCGGAGAAGCACAACGTATTAAACTAGCAACAGAGCTTAGCAAAAGAGATACTGGGAACACCTTTTATATTCTAGACGAGCCTACAACAGGATTGCATTTTGAAGATATACGGGTTCTTATGGATGTTTTAAATAAATTAGTAGACAAAGGAAATACAATACTTATTATTGAGCATAACTTAGATGTCGTAAAAATGGCAGACTATATTATAGATATAGGTTACGAAGGAGGAAAAGGCGGTGGAGAAGTTGTAGCAAAAGGAACTCCAGAACAACTTATTAAAGACAAAAAGAGTCATACGGCTCGATTCTTAAAAAAGGAAATAGAATTACAACTAGCGAGAGCTTAGATAAAACATACATTATGAGAAATGAAAATCATCACAAAGGATGGAACGAAATAAAAACAAATGATTCTTGGGCTATTTTTAAGATCGTAGGAGAATTTGTAAACGGTTTTGAAAAAATGAGTAAAATTGGACCCTGTGTGTCCATTTTTGGAAGTGCTCGTACTAAACCAGAAGATCCTAATTACAAACTAGCCGTTGAGATTGCAGAAAAAATTGCAGATAATGGCTATGGTGTTATAACTGGTGGAGGGCCAGGTATTATGGAAGCTGGAAACAGAGGAGCGCATCTCGCAGGAGGAACCTCAGTAGGACTTAACATTGATCTTCCATTTGAGCAGCATGATAATCCGTACATAGACAGCGACAAGAGCTTAGACTTTGATTATTTCTTCGTAAGGAAAGTGATGTTTGTAAAATACTCGCAAGGATTTGTAGTCATGCCAGGAGGTTTCGGAACCTTAGATGAATTATTTGAGGCTATCACATTAATCCAAACACATAAAATTCAAAAATTTCCAATCATACTAGTGGGTACAGAGTTTTGGAGTGGTTTGATGGACTGGATAAAAAGCACCTTGCGTGACAAATATCATACGATTAGTCCAGAAGACATTGATCTTATTAAACTCGTTGACTCTTCTGATGAAGTGATAGAGGTACTTAACAAGTTCTACGACGAGTTCCAATTGAGTCCTAATTTTTAATACTCTTTACGCTTTCGCGAAAGCGTATACTCTTGTATACATGAAAAAGTTCATCTTCTTTCTTATAGTCATCTTTTCTATAGGGTTAAGTGCGCAGGAAAATCTCAATTTAGTTTTTTATAATGTACTAAACTATCCACAGGCACCTCCGGAAAATAGAGCGCAGATTTTATCACTCCTCACAGATGAGATGCAACCGGATCTGTTTATGATATGTGAACTAGAGTCCGAAAATGGAGGAAATGACATCTTAACCAATAGCTTAAATGTCACTACCACTAGATTTGAATCTGCTCCTTACATAAATAATACATCTAGTGGAGCAAATCTTCAACAACTGCTTTACTTTGACCGCAATAAGTTTGAACTTATAGAGACCAGCGTGATCGCTACGACAATTAGAGATATAAACAGATATAGATTAAAATTACGAACAGAAGAAGAGCTCTTTTTAGAAGTTTTTATCGCACACTTAAAAGCAGGTCAAGGAGAAGATAATGAGGCCCTACGCCTTAATATGGTTCAAGAATTTACGGAGTATTTAGACACTTTAGAACCTAACACTTTTGTGGTGTTTTCAGGTGATCTTAATCTTTACCGTAGTAGTGAACCCGCTTATGAAGAATTACTGGACCCAAGTAATAATATACAACTCTTAGACCCAATTAACACCCCAGGAGAATGGAATAGTAATTCATCCTTTGCTAGTATTCATACACAGAGTACGCGTATAAGTAACAATGATTTTGATGATTTTGGAGCTGGTGGTGGATTAGATTCCCGTTTTGACTTTATACTTCTATCTAAAAATCTCATTGAAAATACAGGCGATATTTCTTATGTAGAGGATAGTTATGCCGCCTTTGGTAATAATGGTAATTGTTATAATAACAGGTTAGATGACGAGGAGTGTGAAGGATTCTACAGTAGCACTACTCGCAACCTTTTATACCAGATGAGTGATCATTTACCCGTGATTGCAAAACTCGAGGCAAACGCAACTTTTTTACCTCCACTCAGTCTAGAAAATGTAGAGAAATGGTCTTTAATGAATACAATAGTAAAAGACCATCTGGAAATATCATTTCTCAATACGCAACGTAATGCCCAAGTAAGCATCTATGATCAAACAGGAAGGCTTGTCTTACGACAAAATGTTATGGGCAATAAAGTAAGTCTTCCCGTTGTTTCTATTAGTACTGGACCATATTATGCTGTAATAAATGACCCAAAAACTAGCCCTCTAAAATTTATAAAAATCAATTGATTGTAAAACGTTTCCTTTTTTTCTTTTACTTTTTCATTTTTGCTCATACCTTAAATGCACAATCACATATAGGTATTAATGCACGATTAATTCCCGAAGAAAAAACGATAGAAATTAATGAGCGTATATCCTTTACCAATACGAGCGATAGTATTTGGACAGAAGTCTATCTTACAGATTGGGCGCATAGTTTTTCTAGCAAACAAACTCCGCTAGCCAAACGCTTTGATGAAAATTATGAAAAGAAGTTTCACTTAGCAAAAGAAGAAGATCGGGGCAACTCCAAGGTGATCTCAATAGCATCAAAAGGTACATTTTTACAATTTGAACGACCAAAGAATCATCCAGATATAATTAGGGTCATTTTGAGAACCCCTATAGCTCCAGGTGAAAATTATAATTTTACAATTTTACAACGTGTTGTATTGCCTAACGCAAAATTTACGCGCTATGGTATTACGAGAGTGAAGGACTACAATCTTAGATTTTGGTTTATCACTCCTACTCCTTTTGAAAATGGCAAATGGCAATACTACAGTAATAAAAACTTAGATGATCGTTATTTTCCTAAAAGCGATATTGATATTAATTTTTCTATCCCCTCAGGATATGATGTTGTTTCTGATCTCGATCTTACCATAGAAAATTCTAGCTATAAAATAGGCGATAGAATTTTAAAGCTCAAAGGCAAGGATCGAGTGCGTACTCGACTCTTTTTAAGACAAAATTCTAATTATGAAACCATTGAAACAGACTACCTCACTCTCATTACTAATATAAAAGACAAGAGTGTTCCAAACCCTATAAGAGCACTTATAGTAGATAGAGTCGCAAAATTTCTACATACTAATTTAGGAGCTTACCCTCATAAGAAACTTCTTGTATCTGACCTTGATTATAAAGAAAATCCTGTGTATGGCTTAAATCAATTACCAGAGTTTGTTAGACCTTTTCCTGACGGGTTTCAATATGAAATTAAGTTTATTAAAACAAGCATTAATAACTATGTAAATAATACCATACTTGTAAACCCTAGATATGATCGCTGGGCACTAGACGGTATTAAGGTGTATCTCTTACAACAATACATTGAAGAGTTTTATCCAGATTTAAAAGTTGTAGGAAACCTAGAAAAGTACTGGTTAGTACGCCAGTTTTATGCATCAAAATTAGAGTTTACAGATCAATTTAATTTACTCTATATGCACATGGCGAGACTCAATCTAGATCAGCCTCTTAATAAACCTTACGACTCGTTAATCAAGTATAATAAAAACATAGGGAATGCTTACAAAAGTGGCGCTGGACTAAATTACCTAGGGGATTTTATTGGCCACGATACATTAGATACTAGCATACAAGAATTTTACAAGAAATACGCTCTATTACCCGCTACCTCGGTCGATTTTGAGGCTATTGTAAAGGCAAATACAACTAAAGATATCAATTGGTTCTTTGAAGATTATGTAAAAACTCGTAAGAAAATTGATTTTAAGATTGCCAAAACTACAACCGTAGGAGATTCCCTTAAAGTCACCGTTAGAAACAAGCGAGATAATAAAATGCCCGTTTCAATTTTCGGTTTCAAAAACGATAGCCTCATTTCTAAGAGATGGATAGAAAACATAGAAGATGAAAAATCAATTTACTACATAAAGGATAGTATTGATAGGCTCATCCTTAACTATGACAAAGTAATTCCAGAATACAACCTAAGAGATAATTACAAAAATCCAAAAGCTATTTTGGGTTTTGATAAACCTCTACAATTCAAATTCTTTCAAGATTTTGAAAATCCAGCAAAGAGCCAAGTATTTTTCCAACCTACGTTTGAGTTTAATGTATACGATGGTCTTGCGCCGGGACTCAAAATGTATAATACCACGATTCTTACAAAAGGTTTTAGATATAAACTTGAACCGCAGTATGGACTCAATTCTAAAAAACTTGTGGGAAGCGCTGCAATATCTCATACCCATAACATAGAAGAAGGAAACCTCTATAGTGTGCGCTACGGCATAGCAGGGAATACATTTTCCTATGCGCCCGGTCTATTTTTTAGGAGAATAACCCCATTTGCTAGACTGAGTTGGCGTACACAAGATTTACGATCTGATAAGCGCCAGAGCCTCTCTGCAAGATATGTAAGTGTAAATCGTGATGAAAACCCTAATCAAAGAGAACAACCTAATTATGATGTTCTCAATTTCAGGTATTCTAATCGGAACCCTGGAATCGTAAACACTATTAACTGGAATGCAGATGTGCAATTTGCTCGCGATTTTGGAAAAGTAAGTACCACGGCCTTTTATAGACACTTATACCTCAATAATAGGCAGCTTAATCTCCGTTTTTTTGCAGGTACTTTTTTATATAATAAGACCCGTGATACGGGGGACTTTTTTAGCTTTGCTTTAGACAGGCCTACAGATTACCTATTTGATTATAACTATTATGCACGTTCAAATGATAGCGGCTTATTTAGCCAGCAAATTATCATTGCAGAAGGTGGTTTCAAATCTCGACTCACAACACCATTTGCAAACGAGTTTATATTCACAACCAATGCGAGTACTACCTTATGGAAATACATCTATGCTTATGGAGATGTAGGGTTTATTAAAAATCAAAATGATAATGGAAGGTTTGTTTATGACACGGGAATCCAAGTAAGCCTGTTAGATGATTTCTTTGAGCTATACTTTCCTATATATTCAAACCTAGGATGGGAAATAGGACAACCCAACTATGATCAGAGAATTCGTTTTCAGGTAGAAATAAGTATTGACACGGTGATACGGCTTTTCTCCAGGAAATGGTATTGATAATAGTATGCTTTCGCGAAAGCGTGTGTATTAACATATTCTCAGTTAAATTTTATAATTTTATAAAAATTTAAATTTTTATCACTTAAAATACGTTTTAAATATTTTTTTATCAAAATTTTAGTGTTTTTACCAATTGCTCAAGTCATCATAATTCTGTATTTTTGTCACCTAACGTTGTACATCTTATGGCCACTACATCTTCTACAAAAACAGCATTATCTTTTGAAGATTTCAAGAAAAGTGTTCTTGAAGATTATAAAATCGCCGTAACAAGTAGAGAATGTAGTCTATTAGGAAGAAGAGAAGTTCTTACGGGTAAAGCAAAATTTGGAATCTTTGGGGATGGAAAAGAACTCCCGCAACTTGCTTGGGCCAGAGCATTTCAAAACGGAGATTTTAGATCTGGTTATTATAGAGATCAAACGTTTATGATGGCCATAGACAGCCTAACCATAGAGCAATTCTTTGCGGGTCTATATGCACATACAGATATAAGTAAGGATCCCATGAGCGCTGGAAAGCAAATGGGGGGGCATTTTAGTACGCACAGTCTTGACGAACAAGGAAATTGGAAAGATTTACTGAGTCAGAAAAATTCAAGTGCAGATATTTCTCCCACTGCTGGGCAAATGCCACGACTTTTGGGCCTTGCGCAAGCTTCACAAATTTATCGAAATGTTCATGGAGTATCACAAGAAAACTTCTCAAATAATGGTAACGAGGTTGCTTGGGGTACCATAGGTAATGCAAGCACAAGTGAAGGGTTATTTTTTGAAACTATAAACGCTGCTGGGGTGCTTCAAGTACCCATGGTAATAAGCGTTTGGGATGATGAATATGGTATCTCTGTACACGCCCGTCACCAGACAACAAAAGAAAATATTTCGAAAATATTAAGCGGTTTCCAACGCAATGAAGAAGATAAGGGATACGAGATTTTACAAGTTAATGGATGGGACTACTCTGCCCTTGTAGATACCTATGAACGTGCGGGACATATAGCTAGAACAGAGCACGTGCCCGTATTAGTGCACGTAACAGAACTTACCCAACCACAAGGGCACTCTACCTCTGGATCACACGAGCGCTACAAAAATGAAGAACGCTTGGCTTGGGAAAGAGAATTTGACTGCAATGTCAAATTTAGAGAATGGCTTATTAGCCAGGGAATAGCCACTTCAGAAGAGCTTATAACTTTGGAAAAAAGCATAAAAAAAGACGTGCGAGATGCAAAAAAAGCAGCTTGGCAATCTTTTATAGAGCCTGTAAAACTCCAAAAAGAACACGTTGCGCAACTGCTTACAAACCTTAGCACATCTTCGAGTGGTGGAAATTTTATCAAACCTATTATCTCTGAGCTGTCCGAAAACAAAGAACCACTTAAAAGCGATCTTCTAAGAGCAGCACGCAAGACTTTGCGCTATGTAATTGTTGAAGAAAGCGAGGCCAAGGAAGCGCTTAAAGAGTGGATAACGCAGTTTATATCGCAAGAACAACCGTCCTATAGCGCACACCTTTACAACGAAACGACAATTGCTGCGACCAATATTAATGAAATGGCTCCCTCCTACTCTAAAGAAAATTTAGTGGATGGTCGTGTCGTATTAAGAGAAAATTTTGATGCCATTTTTAATAAATATCCAAACACTTTAGTCTTTGGAGAAGATGCAGGCGCTATAGGTGATGTAAATCAAGGATTAGAAGGATTACAAGAAAAATATGGAGCGCTACGCGTTGCAGATACTGGAATACGAGAGGCTACCATTATAGGTCAAGGCATAGGCATGGCAATGAGAGGGCTGCGTCCCATAGCCGAAATACAATATCTGGACTATCTTTTGTATGCTATACAAATTCTAAGCGATGATCTCGCAACCCTGAGATATAGATCACACGGTAAACAAAAAGCTCCTTTAATTGTTAGAACAAGAGGACATAGACTTGAAGGTATCTGGCACAGCGGCTCTCAGATGGGGGCAATTATACACTTACTGCGAGGAATGTATATTCTTACACCGCGTAATATGACAAAGGCCGCTGGGTTTTACAATACACTTTTAGAAAGTGACGAGCCAGCACTAGTGATCGAGTGTCTTAATGGATATAGACTTAAAGAAAATTTACCTTCTAACCTGGGCGAATTTAAAACACCTATAGGTATTGTAGAAACTATAAAAGAAGGTACTGACATTACTGTTTTGTCCTACGGGAGTACCTTACGTATAGTACAAGAAGTGTCAAAAGAACTTCTTACCGTAGGTATCGATATTGAGGTGATAGATGCTCAATCGCTACTTCCTTTTGATATGAAACAAGATGTTGTGAAGAGTGTGCAAAAAACTAATAGATTATTAGTAGTAGATGAAGATATGCCAGGTGGGGCAAGTGCCTATTTGCTGCAGCAGGTTTTAGATGAACAAGATGCATACAAGTATTTAGATAGTAAACCCCAAACTCTTGCCGCACAACCTCACAGGCCCGCCTATGGAACAGACGGTGATTACTTTTCAAAACCTTCGGCAGAAGATATCTTTGAAAAGATTTACGCTATGATGCACGAAGTAGATCCTGAAACGTATCCTGTTCTTAGATAAGTACCACAAAATTACTGTTCTTACGGAAATCCACTAATTGTTATAAACTTAAAGAAAGTTTTAACTAACAACAATCTTGAATTGTATCGATTTCATTAAAAAAGGGCTATCTTTTAGAGAGATAGCCCTTTAACAATTTATAAAAAAACTACTGTATCGTTACGGTATCAAGGAAAGTTTCGACACCACCTGTTACTGTCATATAAAAAACAGCCGTATTACTGTTGGCTGTGAAGGTAATAGATTGCTCAACATAAACTCTATTAGTATCTCCTGGGTCTGATGTACCTTGAACTCCAAGTGATGTATTTGCGGTAGCAAGAGTAGCCGGTAATTCATCCAGTATTTCTCCATCAAAAATGTAAGCGGTCATGTAGTCATTTGCTGTATCGTCATTTCTTACCGCAGCATAAAATGATACGGTATACGTTTGTCCAATTACAACATCAAATTCTTGATAAGCTCTACGCTGTGCTTGACCATTAGAGAATTTAAGAGCAAAAGTTCCTTCGTGTTCAGAGGTTGTCATACCTACTGTCACTGTAGCATCCGTAATATTAGCTCTTACCCAATCTTCTAATGCATCGGGGGTTTCCCATACATCATTATTCTCATCTCTGAAATAATTGCCTCCATCTGCAGTTATAGGATCACCATTTTCATCTACAACAAATCCTAAATAATCTTCTTCAAATATATAGTTATCTAAACTACCGCTTGTGATTATAGATGCATCAACATCTGTTTTTGTGTAAGTATCAGTGTCTCCTGTTGCACTTGTTACTGTAAGTGTAACATCATAGGCACCCGAAACTCCACCAAAATCATGAGTAGGATTTGCATCTGTAGAGGTTGTGCCGTCTCCAAAGTCCCAAGCAAAACTTACTGCGTCTCTCGATCCACTTATAAAAGGGAAATCATTATCTCCAGTTATAATTTCATCTGTAATAAAAGTAAGTTCAGTACCGTCATAATCTACGTGAAAGAATGCAACGGGCATAATAGCCTCAACAATCTCAAGTTCTTGTTCAAATACATTTGTATTTCCGTTTTCACTCGTCGCTGTTAAAGAAACATTATACGTCCCAGCGGCAGTATAAGTGTACGTTGGATTTTCATCTGTAGAAGTTCCCACGGTATCTCCAAAATCCCAAGAGTAAGAAACGGCATCTTCTGAGGTATTTGTAAAAACAACCTCAAAACCAGTTACGTTTGTTGTAAATCCAGCTACTGGAAATATTTCTAAAACTGTTACCTCTTGAATCGTAGACACTTCAACATCTTCAATGTTGACAGCTGTAAGAGTTACTTCATATGTTCCATCATCTACATATGTATATACCGGATTCTCATCTGTGGAAGTTCCTACTCCATCTCCAAAATCCCAAGAGTAAGATACTGCACCATCACTTGCGTTAGTAAAAGTAACCTCACGGTCTACAGCTTCAAAAGTAAAAGATGGTACCGGAACATCAGGCACTACAATCGTAATTATTTGAGAAGCAACATCAGTATTAGCTTCGTTTGCTGTTAAAAGGAAAACTTCATAATCTCCACTTTCTTCATATTGATGTACAGGTGAATCCTCCTCAGAAAATGTACCATCCCCAAAACTCCAATCTATTTCCAAGGCATCAACAGATGTATTGGTAAAAGTTGCAAAACTTCCATCTACAGAAACTTCAAAAGAAGCTTGAGGTGTTGTTCCATTATCATCATCATCTGATCTACAAGACACTGCCATTAGTGCAATTAAAAATACGGCTACTAAGCCCACATTTAAAAACCGTTTTACTTTAAACGATGAATCTCCAATGTCAATTTGCTTCATTTTCTACATTCTTTAAATTAAACCCTAAAACTTTTGTTCAATATATAAAAAAATTGGTAAACCAATCTGGAATTCCAGTCTGGTTTACCAATTTTAACATAAATAATTGCTAAATGCTTAAATCTTACATCGAAACAAGGAAGATTACAAAAAATACATTAAACAAATTTTTACTCAGGATATTCTATTCTAAGGTGATACATATTATTAAGCTTCTTCTTTAGCACCTTTTTAATTTTCTGGATTTCTTTAAATGTAATATTTGCATTCAGATACTGACCATCATCCATTTGCTTTTTTATTATCTTCTCAACAAATGCGTCAATTAATGTAGAGGTAGGGCTCTTAAGACTTTTACTTGCCGCTTCTACACTGTCTGCCATCATAAGAATAGCAGTTTCCTTGCTGAATGGTAAAGGGCCTGGGTATTGAAAATCACTTATCATGGCATCATCATTCGTATCCTTTTCCTTCATATAAAAATAATGTACCGTACTTGTACCGTGATGGGTTCTTATAAAATCTATAACGCGATCTGGTAATTTATTCTTCCGTGCAATCTCGATACCATCTATTACATGACTAATGATAACACGCGCACTTTCCTTAGGTGATAAATCATCATGACTATTAATACCTGTTGCTTGGTTTTCTGTAAAATCTGTGGGGTTTGCCATTTTACCTATATCATGATAAAGTGCTCCTACCCTTACCAGCATAGCGTTTGCTCCTATTTCATTTGCCGCTGCTTCACTCAAGTTTGCCACATTAAGACTGTGATGAAATGTACCGGGAGCCTCATCAGCCAGACGTTTAAGAAGCTTAGAATTTGTATCGGACAATTCTAATAAAGACACATCACTCACGAGACCAAAGAATTTTTCATAAATATAGATGAGAGGCTGCACAAATAAAGTAGCCAAACCTGTAAGTATAAATATTCCAAAATTTTCCAACTCTAAGGTGTCTACACCACCTTGATGGATGGCATTAAATGCAAAATATGCTACTAAATATATTAAGGTAATCTGTCCAACTGATATAAATAGATTTGCTCTTTTGTATAACTCCGGAACACTCAGAATAGTTACTATTCCAGCGATTACCTGCAGAAAAAAATATTCAAAACTATCTGGAACAATAAAACCGAGCAATAAGATGGCTATAACGTGTGTAAACAACCCTAACCGGGCATCGAAAAAAGCTTTAATTATAAGAGGTAAAATACATAGCGGCACTACATAGACAAAGTCGGGCTTGAACTTAACGACAGCAGTAGTAAGAAGTACCATTACTAACACGTTAAAAAATACAAATGTTACTTTAGTATGGTTCTTATAAATTTCAGGCCTATATGTTTTAATAAACAACATAAGCATTACCAATGCCAGAAGGACTAGCAAAATATATCCAAAAACAATCCAATTATAGCGGGAGTCACTAAAGTTTTGAGATTCATATTTCGCTTTAAGCGAAATCATTTTTTGATATACTTCTCCATCTACAAGTTCTCCTTTTGTAATGATCCTACTTCCCTTAGTAACAACACCTCTGGTTTCGGAAAGTTGCGATAACTCTTCTTCCAAAGCATTTTGAGTAAGCGTTTCATTAAAAATAGTATTCGGAACAATTACGTCATAAAATACTTGCATTAACCTAGAGCCATCATTTGCAAAATCACTTTCATTCACTGATTTCTCTAAATAGCGTATCGTCTCTTCGGCAGTTTTAAGTTGCCCAAAAGATATTTGTAATACTTCCGTCCCGTTTTTTAAATAGGCAATTCTATTAGACTCATAAGGCAATGAGGTAGCAATAATTCCCTTACTAAAAACTTCGTTAATTAGGTTCTCACCAAAGGTGCTAACAACATTTATATTACTAGCGCCATATAGAGAATCAGGAAAAACCGTGGTCAACTCACTATCAAACCGTTTGATAGCGCTGGTTACAATACTTGGATCGTAGTCAAAATAAAGCGTGCTTTGATCTTGAATTCCCTTTCGTTCGTTATCTAGATCTTCAGAACTTTTAAGTATTGCAAAGTCTTCATCTGCATAGAGATTCTCATAAGACCAAGGAAATCCTTTTTGAAAATTATACTGAAACTTCCCGCTTTTAGGAAAGAAATACACGATAGCAGCAGTACTTAAAGCGATAAGTAATAACTTATATATTAAATCTTGATGCTTATAAAAAGTATTCTTAAAAGAAGACATATGTTCATTCGTTATGAACGAAAGTACTAAATAATTGTTGATTTTCTCTGGACTAGAGTTGTTAACAACATTAAAAAATAGGTCAATAATTTAGTACATTCGCAAGAGAAAAAACGACCCATTTATAAAAACATAATATGAGTAAAAATGTTGTAATAGTATCGGCTGCAAGAACCCCTATAGGTAGTTTTTTAGGAGCCTTATCATCTATCTCCGCAAGTAAATTAGGAAGCATTGCTATAAAAGGTGCTTTAGATAAAATTAACCTAGATGCATCAGAGGTTCAGGAAGTTTTAATGGGTAATGTTGTACAAGCTGGTGTGGGCCAAGCACCGGCAAGACAAGCAGCTATAGGAGCTGGTATTCCTGATACGGTACCATGCACAACAGTAAATAAAGTATGCGCTTCTGGAATGAAAGCCGTTATGCAAGCAGCACAATCTATTATGCTAGGAGACAATGATATTGTTATCGCCGGGGGAATGGAAAATATGAGTCGTATACCTCACTATATGAATTTGAGAAATGGACATAAATTTGGTCCAAGTACGATGGTAGACGGGATGCAAAAAGATGGATTAGTAGATGCATACGATGGGAATGCCATGGGAGTTTGTGCAGATAAATGTGCTCAAGAATATGAATTTTCTAGAGAAGACCAAGATGCTTTTGCTATCGAATCATACAATCGTAGTGCTGCTGCTTGGGAAGCTGGGAAATTTGCAGATGAAGTTGTGCCCGTAGCCGTACCACAAAGACGTGGAGATGACATTATCGTAGATACAGACGAAGAGTTTAAAAACGTGCGTATGGAAAAAATTCCATCACTTCGTCCGGCCTTTACAAAAGATGGCACGGTCACTGCGGCAAATGCCTCTACTATAAATGATGGTGCAGGAGCAGTGATTCTTATGAGTGAAGAAAAAGCAAATGAATTAGGTCTTACTCCACTTTGTATTATAAAAGGTTTTGCAGATGCCGCTCACGAGCCAGAATGGTTTACAACAGCACCTTCTAAGGCCTTACCAAAGGCGCTTTCTAAAGCAGGGGTGTCACAAGATGCGATAGACTACTTTGAGTTTAATGAAGCTTTTTCTGTTGTAGGGCTCGCAAATATGAAAATACTAGGACTTACCTCAGAAAATGTAAATGTACATGGAGGAGCCGTATCTCTTGGACATCCTTTAGGATGTAGTGGGGTGCGTATCTTAATTACCCTTATCAATGTGCTCAAGCAAAATAATGGTAAACTTGGAGCCGCAGCTATCTGTAATGGTGGTGGTGGTGCCTCGGCAATGGTAATAGAAAACGTATAAGCACAGTACGATTAGATGATTTACGGTATATGTAATCTTACTATAGTTCCTATGCGTTTGGAACCTTCAGACCCGAGCGAGATGGTGAATCAAGTGCTCTTAGGCGAGGTTTTTAAAGTACCCGAAAAACGTAAAAAATGGAGCCGAATTAGACTGCTACACGACAAATACGAAGGATGGATTGATAATAAACAGTATGTAGAAATTACAGAGGAAGAGTACGCTTTCGCGAAAGCACAACCCACTCAACTCATATCTGATCCCGTACAATTTGTTACTACAGAACATGAACAACTCCTTACTGCGGTTATGGGCAGTGCAACACACACCCTTAGCCTCCTTAAAGCTTCATACGACGGTCCTGTTACTAACGGAAAGAACAGTAAATCATCCCTAGTAGATACAGCCTTATTATTTATAGGTGCGCCTTATTTATGGGGTGGACGCACACACTTTGGGATAGACTGTTCTGGTTTTACTCAAATGGTGTATCGACTCAATGGTCATAAGTTATTGCGTGACGCATCACAACAAGCAACCCAAGGAGAAGCTCTTAGTTTTATAGAAGAAAGTGAACCGGGCGATCTTGCATTTTTTGATAATGCCGAAGGTGCTATCGTTCATGTAGGGATTATAATGGAAGATAACTATATCATTCACGCTCACGGCGAAGTGCGTATAGACCGATTAGACCATTCTGGAATCTACAATGTAAACCAACGAGCTCACACGCATAAATTGCGTGTGATTAAGAAAATTATCTAAACTTCCTCAGTAGAACAAGGGAGTAGCTTACTAATGAAATTTCCGCCTTTGTGAGATTTCCGCCTTCGTGAGATTTCCGCCTTCGCGGAAATTAGTTTGAAGCAGTTTTACTAGGCCTCACCTCTACCTTACTTGGGAATGTTCTTGGATGCATTTTGAGCAAGTCTACCGTGATCTGACCTATATCTTCTGGTTGTATACGCCAGTCCTTACCTTCTTCTGGAGAACGCCCACCAAAATGACTACTCACAGAGCCAGGCATAATCGTGGTAACTTTTACATCATCTTTGCGCACATCCAGCATTAATGCTTGTGTAAAGCCAGTTAAGCCAAATTTACTTGCATTATAGGCTGTGCCGCGAGCAAAGAAATTTGTGCCTGCAAGGCTAGAAATGGTTATGATATATCCTTTTGTGCTTTTAATAGCCGCAAGGCTGGCCTTTACAGAATAAAAGACACCCGTTAAATTCGTATCAATAGTTTGATTCCATTGTTGTGCACTTAGTTCATCTATCGGTGCAAAATGCCCTACTCCTGCATTTGCTATAAGCACATCTAATTGTCCCCACTTCTCGAGAACAGTCTCGACCACCTTTTCTTGACTAGAATAATCCGTCACATCAGATGCCAGGCCTATCGCATACTCACCCAATCCTTGGGCCGCTTGTTGCGCTGCTTCTAGATTTCTTCCAGTGATGGCTACCCGCATTCCTTGAGCGATCATTGCTTGGGCTATACCATAACCTATTCCTTTTGTGCCGCCTGTAATTAAGGCCACTTTTGCTCGTATATCATTCATAGTATAAAGATACGATAATGTGGTTATGGAAGCTTTCGCGAAAGCGTAAAAATGAGCCACGAACTACATTAAAAAATACTATCAGATAGTATCTTTGTATAAAACAAATACAATGCTTAAAACATTTAGAATAACGAGTTTTCTAGAAGGAATCTCTTATCTCCTTATATTATTTGTCACCATGCCTTTAAAATATATATGGGACAATGGCGCTCCAAATAAAGTGATCGGAATGACCCATGGTTTTCTATTTATTGGGTACATCGTGTTAGCCATACTCATGAAACCAGAACGAAAATGGAATAACAAGACACTAGGTATAGTTTTATTGTGTTCCATTATACCTTTTGGCACTTTTTGGATGGATAAAAAATACCTTAGATAACCTACTAGCTTAGGAAAGGTATGCTAATGTAGTAGTTAGGCTTCTCTCCATTGCTTGCTTTTACTGCGTTTACTATAGGTAACACGAAAGCAAGAATTCCAATGGAAATTAGTGTAATTATACCCAAACCAAAAAGGAATATGGCTGGAATACTTAATAAGCAATATAGAAAAATGCTAATCTGAAAATTAATAATTGACTTTCCATGTGCGTCCATTCCAAGTACTCGGTCTTTATTAACTAACCACAATATAAGCGGTACTATAAAACCACCAAAACCTGTTACGTAATCTAATAATTGAGACAAATGGGCAATTACTAATAACTGCTTATCTTCTCGTACGATAGTTCCCTTGTTTACAATTTCCATAATAATCTTGCTTTTGATTGATTGATTACTTTATATGTAGCTCATTCTATCAACTTGTTACATGTTTACGTAATTTTGTTTTAATGAATATACAAGATACCATAGTAGCGCTTGCCAGTCCTGCAGGAGCTGGCGCCATAGCTGTAATACGTGTTTCTGGAGAGAAAGCAATACAAGTATGTACTCCGCTTTTTAAATCTGTAAGTGGTAAAATTCTATCTGAGCAAAAAACACATACCATTCATTTGGGTCATATTATGGATGGTAAACGCACGATAGATGAAGTATTGGTATCTCTTTTTAAAGGCTCTAACTCCTACACGGGAGAACCTACAGTTGAGATATCTTGCCACGGGTCTAGCTATATACAACAAGAAATCATCCAATTATTACTGCGTTCCGGCTGTCGTGCGGCAAAGGCAGGTGAGTTTACATTGCGCTCATTTATAAATGGTAAGATGGATTTGAGCCAGGCAGAGGCTGTGGCAGATCTTATAGCTAGTGATAACGAAGCTGCACACCAGATTGCAATGCAACAAATGCGTGGTGGGTTTTCCAATGAAATCGCACAATTAAGACAAGAGTTACTCAACTTTGCCTCTCTTATAGAACTAGAACTCGACTTCTCTGAAGAAGACGTAGAGTTTGCAGATCGCACTCAGTTTAAAGAACTCATCGCCAGAATTACTAAAGTATTAAAGCGCCTTATAGACTCCTTTGCAATAGGAAATGTTATCAAGAATGGTATTCCTGTAGCTATCGTAGGAGAGCCTAATGTAGGGAAGTCTACCCTACTCAATGCTTTACTTAATGAGGAACGAGCTATTGTATCTGATATTGCAGGTACCACTCGAGATACGTTAGAAGATGAATTATCTATCGGGGGCATTGGCTTCAGGTTTATAGACACGGCAGGCATTCGGGAGACCGTAGACGTGATTGAAGGTCTTGGGATAAAGAAAACGTTTGAAAAGATAAAGCAGGCTCAAGTGGTGGTGTATTTATTTGATGCGGCTCTCCCGGAGAAACCCTCTCTGCCTTCGGCATCTCTCCCGGAGGGAGAGAAATATTCGTCAGTTATCGTCGAAATTGAGAAAATTAAGAATCAGTTTCCACAGAAGCCATTAGTTATTATTGCCAATAAGGTTGATCAACTTAACGAATCAGCAATCTCCAATCTCCAATCTTCCATCTCCAATCTTCATCTCCTTTCTGCTAAAAATAATTTAGGTGTAGATGAGCTTAAAGCAAAATTACTTGAGTTTGTAAACACGGGTGCATTGCGTAATGATGAAACCATCGTTACAAACTCCCGCCACTACGACTCTCTTCTTAAAGCTCTTGAAGAAATAGAAAAAGTACAATATGGGCTTGACACAAGTCTTTCTGGAGATCTTATGGCGATCGATATTCGAGAGGCGCTGTATCACTTTGGGGAGATTACTGGTCAAGTTACTAATGATGAGCTTCTTGGTAATATTTTTGCTAATTTTTGTATTGGGAAGTAATTATATCAATCAAAAGAAACTAAAAGAAAACAAAGTCAATAATATCAATACTTTATAAATTTTATATTGATTCTCATTTTCTTTTGATTTACTTATTTTAGTATATTTATTACCTCTAAAGTACACCTTTGCTTATTTATACACTAAAAGATGTACTAAAAGTACACCTGTTATGAAAATTAGCCTAAAGAAAAAGAAACTTAAAAACGGGAAACAAAGCCTATACCTTGAGTCCTATAATGGATCGTACATAAATAATAATGGTGTAAAGAAGCACAATAGAACTTTTGAATACCTGAAGCTTTATATCCTTGAGAATCCTAAAACTCCCAAAGAGAAAAAGACTAATAAAGAAACTTTAGAACTTGCGGAACAGATACTCGCACTTCGCAAGGCAGATCATATACAAGGAAAATACAATATTAAAAACGGTAGAAAATCTAAGACCAATTTTCTGCAGTATTACACAAAGCTAAAAGAAGAACGTTACGAAAGCAAAGGTAACTATGACAATTGGGATGCTGCATACAAGCATATTGAAGCGTTCTGCCCCCAAAGTATAACATTTGAGAATGTAGACGAAGACTTTGTTAAAAGATTCAAGAAACACCTTGATAAAGAGTCTAAAACAAAAAGTGGCACTCCCCTATCTCAAAATTCAAAATATACCTACTTCAATAAGTTTAGAGCATCGTTACGTCAAGCTTTTGAAGAAGGTTACCTAGATACAAACGTAATTAAAGCGGTAAAAGGTTTTGATCAAGGCGAATCCAAAAGAGAATACCTAACAATGTCAGAGCTTCAAGCAATGGCCAAAGCTTCTTGTAAATATCCTATTCTCAAAAATGCTTTCCTATTTAGTTGCCTAACTGGCTTGCGTTGGAGTGATATTAACAAATTAACCTGGTCTGAAGTAAGAGACGAAGATCACGGCTCTAGGATAATCTTTAGACAGAAGAAAACTGATGGTCTCGAATACCTCTATATCTCTCAACAAGCTCGAGATATACTAGGCAGACGTCAACAAGAAGTAAATCGTGTATTTGTAGGTTTAAAATATGGAGCGCATTTTAATGCAGAGATCCTCCGCTGGTGCATGAGAGCTGGAATTACCAAACATATCACATTTCATAGTGCCAGGCATACAAACGCAGTTCTCCTTTTAGAAAATGGTGCAGACATATATACCGTTTCTAAAAGGCTTGGCCATAAAGAGCTTCGCACTACAGAAATATATGCTAAAATCATTGATGCAAAAATGAAGGAAGCTGCAGAGATTATTCCAGAATTAGATATTGAGTTATGACATCTGTTAAGGTAATTCAAATTATATCAATTCTGACATTTTCATTTAGTTGCCTTATAATTCTTTGGCATTATGGGAAATATCTCATTAGATTGATACTACAAGAAAAATTATTTTGGAATCCTAAGATTGAGAACACAAAGTTTAGATTCCTCCTGTTTCTTTTGGTTGCTAACTTCTTTGCTTTCTGGAAAACAATAAAGATTGATCATTCTTTTGGATATACATTTGATCAAATTCTTTTTTTTATTTTTTCATTTACAGTTATTACGTCGTCAACGTTTATATATTTTGTAGTAAAGTCAAGTAGAAGTTTTCCGGTGTCTTTACGAGGCAAAGAAAAAAAAGTTATTGGAAATATAGAACAGACAGAAGCTGCGATAACAGATGAAGAGGTTATAACTCTCAATTTTTTAAAAAAGTGGTTTTATACAGAACATAAAGAAAATACAGAAAAGTACCTATTAAGATTACTTCGACAAGAGTTAAATCATATTCCTGAAAAAATTTATACAAATGCGAGTAAAAAGACGGATGTAGGTCGTATTCTTTTTCAATTAATGAAAGTTGACTTTTTTGACGAAAGTTACATTAAAAAGATATATGATAGAGAATTAATTATTCAAAAGAAAAATAGGTCTTTTCTTGTAGGTGATGATCTTAAAGGACATAAAAGCACTTTAAAACTCTATCATAATAAAGATATAAACATACCAAAACTTCTTAATCGCCATCCCAATTAAAGAGTTAGATAAAGTAAGAGAAGGTTATTTTTGGTAATCTTTTCAAATAACATCTTTCCTGCTTATACTTTTATTCCACCGAAAGCCAATAAAGGCAACTATCGGTAACAATTGCGCAATTGTTCATTATTAATCTTTAACCATTTAGATAATGGACAACATAAAACTAGAACAGCGATTAGATCGCATTGAGAGACTATTAGTCTCTAATAAAAAGGTACTCACTTTTGAAGAAGCTTGCGACTACACAGGCATTTCAAGGAGTTACTTATATAAACTAACATCTCAAAATAAGATATCATTTAGCAAGCCTAACGGCAAGATGATCTTTTTTGACAAAGAGAAATTAGACACCTGGCTTCTTAAAAACGGCAGTAAATCTCAAGATGAAATTGAACAAGAAGCATTGAATTATAGTCTATCGAAAAAGTCAAATTGATGAATTCTATTCACCACCACGGCAAAAGTAATTTCACTATGGTTCCTAATGAATTGATAAATGATACAAGAATACCTATACAATCTAGATTTCTATTTATTTTTCTTTACAGTAAACCACCTAACTGGAAATTTTATACTCCACAACTTTGCAAAGTGCTATCAATGCATAAGGACACTTTTGTAAAATATAGAAAACACCTTGAAATATATAAATGGCTATATGTCGAGGACCAGACCAATATCAAAGGGAAATTTAACTCAAGAGTATACCACTTATATTTCTCACCTCTAAAAAATCTTGAGGAGAAAGATACCGACGTCGAATTTTTAGGTGACGGGAAAAAACCGTCGCCGAAAAATTCAGCGACTGAAAAAAACAGCGACAGAAAAAACAGTCAACCTAGTAATACTAACAGTTTAGAAAAACTCACATTTAAAAACAAAGACATTGAATATTTTTCTGAAAACGAAAATTTCAACCCCAATCCAAGACAAAAATGACCAGTCAAGAGTTTGAGAAATATTTTATTGATAAGGCCACTCAAATAACAAAGGGGGATAAAGATTTTCGCTTTGTTATAGATTCTAACAATATAAAAGTATTGAATTTTTTTTGTGCTTATATGGCTCAAGATTTGAAGGCCTTACAAAAGTTAAAGGGTAATATAAAAAAGGGGATATTAATTCAAGGCAGTAATGGATCCGGAAAAAGTTTTTTGTTTGAAATTTTAGATAGAATTTATAATAATAATAATGCGAAACACTGGAAGATTCATTTTGTTGAGGCCATTATGTTACCTGAAAAATATCGTCGGTACATAAGTAATCCACAAATCGCTGCTAACGATTTAGACTTTTACGAATACTATTCCAAAGGAACAATTTTGATAGACGATCTAGGCGCTGAAAAAAAGTTGAAACATTTTGGCAATGAGGTTGAAATAATTGACCAAATGATTCAACTGAGATACAATACGTTTAAAAAGAAGGGCTTAAAAACTTTTGTGACAACCAATTTGTCTTTAGAGGATATTAAGGAGCGATATGGACTTCGATCTTATGATCGAATCTTTGAAATGTTCAATATCCTACAGCTAAGTGGCCCCACAAGAAGAAAATAAATACACTCTTGATTCTTCTTCCCCTCTGTCCAATCTAAAACAAAGGGGTAAGAGTTAGCAAGTTGGACTTTGTGTGCACAAACGCTTAAGGAGTGTGCGTACATCAAAGTAAAAGTATTCGCTAAAGCTCATACATAGCAATGAAAAACAAAACAGAAAGAGTGTCAATACGACTTACAACTATGGAGAAATTAGCTCTGCAGAAAAAGGCTAAAAATTACAACACTAGCCTTTCAAACTATTTAATAGCATCAGGTCTTAATCAAGAAATAGCTGTTCGTGAGCTACCCGATGTTGAGACTGAAAAGCTTAAAATGGAGGTTGCACAATTAGGAAGAAATTTATGGCAGCTTGTAAAATTGAAAAGAGTATTTCAACTATCAGAAACATTTAGTCTCGAGGTTCAGATAAGAGATATAGCTTCTTTGCTAACTAAAATTAATAAGAAGTATGATCATTAAAATAGTGCGCACCGCATCTTCTGGAAATCTCTTGGATTATTTGGTGAATCAAGAGCACGAAGTTTTAGATGCAAAAGGGGTGCTTCCGTTTCAAGACATCGACACTATTAAAAAGGAATTTAATACAAGGGAACTCACAAATTCCAAGGCAAAAAATATTGCCTATAATATTATTGTCTCTTTTCCTTCAGAAGATAGAATTACAAAATCAATACGCCTTAATCTCTTAGAGGATATTATGGCAGAATTTAATGGAGGTAGTGATTTGTGGTTTGCGGTATCGCATCCAGACACTATAAATCACCAGCACTTTCATTGCGCATTATCTGCAATTAAACTTGATGGGGTTACCATTGCTATGGCTCATTTTGCAAAAAGGGCAATGGCGCTTTCGCGAAAGCTAGAGATCAAATATGGTTTAAAACAAGTTTCAAGTGAGAGGACTTTATTTTCTAATCAAGCTATCAATGAATTGAAGGTGGCTATTGATCACTCTATAAGTGAAGCATATAATTTGGCGCAATTCATTGAGATTATGCGTTTGTTAGGATATAAATGTAAAGTAGGACGCGGAATAACCTTTATAAAACTTGAAAATAATCACCCAATTAAGGGAAGTGATGTGGGTAGAGAATATAGCCTAGGTAATCTGAAGAAAAACTTTGAGCCTCTTTCAAATTATTCAAAGGTCTATGTAAAGTCATACCGCAATGATGAAAATGAAACTAAAGTGAACTTTGGCCCTGCCTTATTAGATTTGATATTACCAAGTACTAATGTAACAGGGCTTAATGCAGGGTCTGATGAAAATGAGATTTGGAATAGGAAAAAACGAAAAAAGAGAAGAAGACGATGAACAGCCATGAATCATATTTACTTCAACTAATCCAAAAAGTGGAACAACTTGAAGGGTCGATGAACCAATTAGAACAAATAAAAAACAGCCAAAACAAATTTATAGCTCAGATATCGATAACTGAACAACAACTAATTAGATTACACAATACTTTGCTTATTAATGCAGATCGTTTAGAAGGAGTTGTGCTAGATTTTAAGCAAACAACAGAAAATATTCCAAAGCGTATCCCAAAATCTATAATCATAAAATTAGAAAAAGGTAGTTTTTTAGAAATTGCTAAATCACTTTTGCTTCTTTTTTTCTTATCCCTAACAATATTTATAAGTGCAAGATGGGCTCAGTATAGATATTTTGACACCTATAAAAATGCCTGGGAAACTGTATATCAAGAAAATAACAGAAATGGTCAGCGATATTTAGATCAGAGGCTAAATGAATTTAAAAACAAAACCTTTTGGCAAAAACTCAAAAAATGAATAGACCGAAAATCATTCTAATAACTCACCAGAAAGGTGGAGTAGGCAAAAGTACCTTAGTAGCAAATCTCGCCTTAAATTTAGCCAAAAATGCCCTAGTGGCAATTGTAGATTTAGATCATCAAGGCAGTCTTATCAGTCTTCAAGGGCAATTTGAAAATATACAGATCTATCCCGCTACCACTATGATATCTGATTTGAAGGATATAAACGCTAATTTTATACTTCTAGATAGTCCGCCATATTTACTTGAAAACACTGTTGAGCTAGTCAAAATAAGTGATGTAATTATTGTTCCTACTAAAGCAAGCCTTTTAGATATAATCGCTATTTCTAGAACATTAGACATCCTTATAAGTAGTACAACAGAGCGCAATAAAATATTAATTACCTTAAATATGATTAAAGCTAATACCACTTTAACAAATACTGTATTTAGAGAGCTAAAAAAACATAATCTGGATATCGCTAAAACAAGGATTAGTGATCTAGTGGATTTTACAAGGTCCATATCTAATAAGGGGCTTATTACCAAAAAGGCACAATACCAGATTGATGCATTAACCAAGGAAATACTAATCAAACTTATTTAAAATGGAAGAAAAAGATATAAGCGAATTAATAGAACAAGCTAAACAATCTACTTCCACACCTTTACAAAGTGTAAGACCTTTAAAAAATAGTTGTAATACGGCTAATGAGTTGCAAATTGCATTTTATCTCCCTAAAAGTCTTTACAAAAAAGTAAAACTTGTAGCCTTAGAACAGGAAGTTAGTATAAAATCAATTCTCAATCAATCGATAGAGAATTATATCAACGACATTTCATAACTTGCTTTAACCAAAACAACTTGTATAAAAATCTAGAATTATAGAAACATAGAAAACTAACATTATATAAATATAAAGCGTTTAGCTTCGGATCAGGTCTTAAAAATCGGCAAAATTTTGAAAACCACTGTACCGTTGTTAAGACGCCCACGTTCCGGCGTGGGCTGTTCTTATACAGTGGATGGGTGTTTGCCGATACCTTAAGACTTGTAAGTTCAGTTCCGCGCTTTTTTAATTGAAAATTATGAACGTGATATTAAATCAAATTAGAAAAATTGCCAACGAATCAAAAATTAATGAGAAAGGTTACTTCGAGCACCCAAATATCAAGTATAACGATACTTTATGGTATGATCTAACTATTAAAAATATTGAGTTAAGCCAATTAGAGTTAGAAGATGAACTTTATGAATTAGAAGTGTTCTATGCTCATAATGAGGCAGAAGCAAAAGAGGAGCGCCTTAATACAACTGCATTCCATTCTACTAACTACGATATCGATAAAAGAGAAATTAATATCGCAGTTTCAATTATAATGCTTCGCACTTTATACTATAAATCAGAAGACATTAGCCTCTCTGAATTAGAGACCACATATCACACATTTCCTTTTCTTTTTGCATCTAAAATTCAAACGTAAAGGGAGCTAAATTTAAGTGATCATTAAGGTAACGTGTAAAGCATTGATCTAACTCACCATCTGTAATCGCATCAAGGTCTTTATCAAAATACAATTCAAACTCATCTGGACTCATTTCTACCACTTCTTTAGATGACAGATTAACAAATGCCCCGTAAAAGAATTCTCTGGAAATAGAATATTGCTCTGCAATATCTAAATAGAGATTAATGAGAGCCTCTCTTTGATTAATCTCATAAAAATCATACTCGTACTGATTTATAAATCTCAACATAAATTCAGAAGCTCCTGCTCCTAGCCCACTATTTAATTTCCAACTAGGGAAAGCTAGATTAAGAAATCCTGTGATTTCTAGAAATACTTCAGTAGGTGAATATTCTTGTTGAATAAGGAGATAATCTTCATCTATCATTCGTAATTGATCGTATTTTTCTTTAATGAGCATAACTATAAATTAAAATGAAGACTAATCCTTTTTCACAAAGTATTAAATTTAATAAAATGTTTTAAAGCATTAACTTTATTTGTAACAGCTGAATAAACCTTTTATCATAATACTTATAAATATCAGGTATATCCAGAACCTTAATCTTAGAATAATACCTCGAACCTGTATGTTTTTTAATTTGATCTAGATGTTTAGTTTCCATCACATACACCCCGTCTGCCCAATCTAAAAGTTTCTCTGTTAACTCAGTTGTTCCTTCCTGGCGGCAAATCTTGATGTTCGTACCTGCGCTCAAAAAAAATTGATAATCAGGATACTCCTCAGCAAAAATAATCTTCTGCAGTTTTAGATCTTTGCTTGTTAACAGAGTAAATAAATAAAAGTTTCATCGGTAGGTTATTTTGAAGTCTAAATATAACATCCAAAATTCTCCTTTAATTAATTGATAATTTATTGATTTACAGATTTCTATAAATCTATTATTATATGATTATAGATTTCTAGAATTTTATGTCTTTCCGCATTCAATAATTCGCATTTGTTATTATCTTACGAACTTAAATTAAGCTAATCATCAAGAAACTTGCCCTTTATCGAAGATTCCAAAGTAAAAATCCCATCAATACTTCACCTTACACAGTTAGGCTATGAGTATATCTCTTTTAAGACTGCAAAAAGATAATTGTTAATAGATTGAAAAAACAGAGAATTAGCTTCTTTATGTGATTGGTTATTGCCTATGTTGATGAATGGGCAGGTGACGTTAAAATAAAAAAAACAAAAATATATTGGAAAATCAATTACTTCAAAAAGTTTGGGATAGGATAGAGTTAGATAAACAAGACTCCGAAATAACTTATTTTAATAGTCTAATGTATCTAGGTGAGGTCTTAACTAAAGCTACGTGTCTATTTATGCTTTCAGGCCTTGGTGAATCTCAAAAAAATTATAAATACACTCAACTTTACAAATTAGTACGAGCTAATGGGATTGGCGATTGGAGTAGTAGTCTAGATGAGCTTTTAACAGGTCCATCTTCTCAAGAAATGAAAATTGAGTATAACAAATATTCTAAAGAATTGAATGATAAGACCTCAAGAAACGATTGGCAAAATATTTCAGTAACCTCAATGTTAGAGTGTCTTGAAATTATTGGTCAAGATCCTGAAGTAAGAGCTAATAAATTACAACTAAAAACTTGGTTTGGTTACTTCGCTGCTCTTCGAAATAAAACTCGGGGCCACGGTGCGATTACTATTGATGTAGCCGCTAAAATAAATAAAAATCTGGCTCCATCAATTAAAAGTATATGTGAGCAATTTTCACCTTTTAAATTACAATGGGCATTCTTAAGTCAAAATCTTTCTGGCAAATATTTAGTTTCTCCAATATCTGAGAATATCGATAATTTTGCATACTTAACTACTTCCGCGGGAAGCAAAAGTAGTTTGGAAAGGGGTATTTATACTTTTATAAATGAGCCTATAAAGGTTGATCTTATTTTTACAGATGACCAATTAAATGAGTTCTACTTCCCCAACGGTTCATTTAAACGACAATCTTTTGAAACTTTGTCATATTCGACAGGAACTAAGCTCATAAAGGAAGGAGAAAAGTACTTAACTCCACCTGGAACGTTACCTCAAAGCGAGACTAAAGGACTCGAACAATTAAAAGTAGTAGGAAATTGTTTTACAAACATTCCAGAAAACCAAGCTGTTTACATTAATAGATCCTCGTTAGAAACAGAATTACAAACAATTTTACAAAATGAAAGGCACCCAATAATTACTCTTATCGGAAGAGGAGGTATAGGTAAAACAACGCTTGCTCTCAAAGTTCTCAAAGATTTCTGCTCCAAAAATAGATTTGAAAATATATTTTGGTTTAGTTCAAGGGATATCGATTTAATGTCTTTAGGGGCTAAACAAGTTCAGCCTGATATTCTAGACATTAAAGATGTAGTTAATGTCTTCAGTAAACTCATAGGGCCTCAAGACCCGAAACTTAAAGAAGAGAAAAAAATAGAACTATTTAAACAAAGTCTTCAAGATAAAACTACAAGCTCACTCTTTGTATTCGATAATTTTGAAACTGTAGTAGATCAATTCAGTATGTTCAATTGGTTAGACACACACATACGTTTACCAAATAAAGTATTGATAACTTCTAGAATGAATGAGTTCAAAGCTGACTATCCTATAAGTGTTGGTGGTATGGAATATGCCGAGTTTAATGAATTAATAACAAATATTAGTACGAAACTCCATATTAATCACCTTGTTACAGCAAGATATATCGACCAATTATATGAAGAATCTTCAGGACATCCCTATGTAGCTAAAATCTTACTTGGTCAAGTGGCTAACGAAGGAAAGTTAGGCGATATTAAAAGGATAATGGCTGATCAAGAAAATTTATTACAAGCCCTTTTTGAAAGAACATATAAACAATTATCAGCCGCAGCTAAGAGAGTATTTCTAACTTTAGGATCTTGGAGGAGCTCTATTCCGAAGATAGCAATCGAAGCTGTTTTGAAATCAACAATAGAGGAAAGAATTAATGTAGAACTAGCAATAGATGAACTGTACAAATTTTCTCTCATTGATAAAACTGAAACTCATAAGAAAGACATCCTATTGAGTTTACCAATTAGTGCGCAATTATTTGCTGAAAAAAAACTCAAAACTGATATACACCAGTTTGCAATTAAAAAAGACATTTCTATTCTAATGAAATTCGGAGTTGGTAGAAATACTGAGCTAGAAAGTGGAATAGATGATAGAATTTCTAAATTCTTTCAGGAAGTTGCAAAGGATATATCTGCTGGTACCGAGCAAATTGATAAGTTTATTCCAATGATGGAATATTTATCATTTAAAAGACCTAAAACTTATCTTCTTTACTCTACTCTTTTGGAGGAATTTAATTTTATAGACGATGCTATCGAATCTTACAACAAATACATTGCTGCTGTTGAAGATAGCCAATCGATAATTGCTTGGAAAAGTCTTATTAAACTCTTTAAAAACAAAAAAGACTACGTGGCGGAGATTAATTCAATTATAAATCTGTGTAATGTAGAACAATCTTCTCATATAGAATTAAGTAATTTACTCAAGAGATATACACACTTACTTAGATTAAGAATTTTGCGAAATAGCGATGAGAAAAAACTACTATCCGACGCTATCATAGAATTATGCACTAAAAAAAATAGTATTCAATCAATAAATAATGACGATAAAAGCAATTTAGGTTGGATATATCTACATAACGGCCAAAAAGAATATGCCGCCAAAATATCTGCTGAAATTCTAAAAGAAATTCCCGAACATTATGATGCCCAGAAAATCTTACAAAAGCTTGATATAAAATTAAAATAATAAACTTATTAAAAGTGTTGATTTACGAAACAAAAAACAACAAAGTAAACTGAGCCATTTATTAAGCCAATGAAGATGGGCTTACCTCTCCTATTTTTAACCAATGAAGTTATTTACTCTGGAAAGAATGCACCACATTTTCTAAATTTAGGGTCGCCAAATTATGAAGCTAATCAAAGATTTGTTTTAGACTTCAATACATTATTCAAATTGATTTAATTATAGAGCTTACAATAGGTTGGACTGATAGGTAGTACAACTAACTCATCCATAGAGTTCGGAAGTTATATTGCTGGATTCTTTATTACTGGCAATGATTTTGAAAAGAGACTAAGCACCAGTATGTCTATTCTGCTCTAATTAGTTGTAAAACGAAATAATGGTTTTGCGAATTTTTATCAAACCATCACATAGTATTGGAAAATTTATAAATTTTCCAATACACTTTTTGCATATTCTTGCTTTTAATTGCATATTTGATTGGTATTTATGTGATTACAATTTCAGCACAAAAGTGAAATAATAAAACATCTTAAATATCGTATTAAATAACTATCAACCATCATTAATGCAAAAACTATCATTCCCTCTAGCTATAATAGCCCTAATCATTAGTATTATTTCCTTCTTTTATTTTAAAAATAATAACCAACAAGTTTACGTAGATGTCAATAAACTTTTGGATGGTTATGAGCGAACAGCGGTAGTTCGATCAGAGTTTGAAAAAAAAGCGGCATCTATGAATGCGAATGTTGATAGCCTTTTAGGAGATTGGCAAAAAGAACTAAAAGTTTATGAAAAAGAGCGCTCTGGGATGAGTAAGAAAGAGTTGGCACTGAAACAAGAACTTTTAGGAAACAAGCAGCAACAGTTAAATGCCTATCAACAAGCTATTCAGAAACAATTAAAAGAGGAAGATCAAAAAGTAACCCAAACTGTAGTGAATGACATCAATGATTTTGTGAAAGAATATGGCAAGGAAAATGGATATAGCATTATTCTTGGCGCTACTGGGTCAGGCACAATCATGTATGCAGATGAAAGTGCAGACTTAACGGATGAAATTCTAGAAAAATTAAACAAGTCATTTAAAGGTGAATAAATTTATTTTTTCTACCCTAATTATATTAGTCTTCTGTTGCTGTGGCTCAAAAGAGTTTGAGAATGAAGAACAATTATGGTTGTATATCAAGAATCCTGACAATGGTTATTTACAAGAAAAATCTGTGAATGGAGTTGATTTTAGTTTATTGTATAAACCAACAGATTTACTAGTGGCTCAAGAAATAAGAAATAAAGACGCAACTCCAAAAGAAATTGACAGTCTTAGAAATAAGTATGGGCAATATGTCTACTTTAACTTAACCATGTCTTCAAAGGAAAGGGATTTATTAAGCCTTATGAAAAATCAAAATAAATTTGGACGGTTGGTTAATCAGCTATCTTTTGACATGGATAAAAAAGTAAATCTCATATCGAATAAAGAAGATACAATACCATTACTAGATTATTCCTATCCAAGAATGTATGGTACAACACGAAATACTTCTATGATATTTATTTATGATTTAAATGATTACTGGAATAACAAAAACCTACGTTTTGCTATTGATGATATTGGCCTAAGAACTGGAGAAGTTAATTTCAGATTTGAAATAGACAAAATAATAGAACAACCAACTATTTACTGATTGTAGTTTAATAAATAAAGTATGTTACGAACCAACAAATCACATCGTTTTATTGCAATATTTTTGGCAGTTAATTTTTTAAATTCTTTAGTACCCTATAATTTACTTGCCAGTAATAATGGTCCTAGTTCACCAGAAGCTGCTGGATTTGAACCTGTAGATGCATCTGACATGGTAAGCCTATCTACAGGTGATTTATCCTATGTTTTACCTCTAATGTCTGTTGATGGTTTTCCAATAAATTTATCTTATCATGCGGGAATTACGCCAGATTTAGACGCTTCTTGGGCCGGATTGGGTTGGTATCTGAATCCAGGTGCAATAAACAGGTCAATCACAAATACTCCCGATGATTGGAAAGGAGGGGTTGGGATTGATTTTACTTCCTACGAAAATTCCGAAACATATTATGGCGTTACTGTTGATGTAGGTTTGAGTTCAGCTGCTACTGTTGGTGTTGGGATGAATTGGGGAGGAGGCAAAGGTATCTCAGGCTCTGTAAGAGCAAATTTAGGTCCTAATTTAGGGGATGTGGCAAAAGCTGGGGCATCTTTTTCAGCGAGCACAAGTGGACAGACTTCGGTCGGTTTAAATGCAAATGTTTTGGTCGGATCAGTTGGTGCAGGTGCTTCTTTGTCATATTCTTTAAATAGTGGAGAGCTATCAGGAGGCATTGGTGCAGGCTACCTAAGTGATAACGGAACATTCGCTGGTGTGGGGGCTTCATTTCATAGCGGTGGATTTTCAATTGGAGCTAGTGTTTCAGGAGGATATAAAGGCCGGGAATCAAGAGCAACAGGTGCAAGAGGCGGTAGTGTAGGCATAGGATCTTCTAGCTTTTCCAGTGGAGATATGAGTGTTGACACTCAGAGTTTTGCAATTGCGCTTCCTCTAGAGCTGGTAGGTTTACCCGTAACATTAGGTTTTAGTAAAAACAAAGTAAAATACAAACTAAAGAAAGGGTTTTTAAAGGAAGATTGGGGAGCCTTGTATGCTAATGATTTTAGTAATTATTCAAATGAAACAAGTTTAGCTGGGAATCAAGATGGTTTAATCGATTATCAATTGAGAACAAGAGGTTTAGACACATACTCTACCAGATTGCCGCAACCAGAAGAAGAGTTTATTGGTGATTACTCCAAAGATATTGAGAATATTAATTTTACCTATATGGGCTATGATGACTACTCTGTTAATGCTCAAGGTTTAGGAGGTACAATGCGACCGAGGGCATTTGATAGTGCAATAATTTTTGGAAAAGGTGATCGTACTCAAAATGTTGACGGAGATGACATACATGTATTCTGGCATCGAGGAGAAAATGATAGCTACGGAGTCCAAAGAAAATTTGGACAAGAAAATCTTACTGCTGCTCAGGAAGATGATTTTTACTTTTATTTTGATTCGCAATACACCAGTAGTCAATTGGTAAATCCTCGCGCAATTCAAGGGTTTTCAGGAAATTCATTTAATGACATGCTAACTGATCCAACTCAAAATACTGTTACTAATAGAGCATCCTCTCCTTCTTTTATTGAAGTGTATACCAATAAACAAATAGAAAATGGATATGCCGTTTCTAGGGGTTTGATAACTCCAAAGAATGTTTCTGATACTGATAGAAATAATAGGGCATTTTTTGACCCTGATGGCATTGGTGCATACAAAATCACTTCTGCGGATGGCAAAACCTATCATTTCTCCCTCCCCGTCTATCAATATGAAAGAGTAAGTCGTTCTTTAATTGAATCAGATGAATCTGCTAATGGAGTCGCCAGTAAGGTAAAAGAAAAAAGACAATATAGTAGGTATGCTACACATTGGCTTTTAACTGCGGTTACAGGTTCAGATTATATAGATAATGGCACAATAGCAAATGGAACACTTAATAAAGTTGGAGAAGAAGATTATGGTTATTGGGTAGAATTAGAATATGGCAAATGGTCTGACGGATATGTTTGGCGTACGCCATATGAAAATGGTGTTAAAAATTACAACACTAATATCTTAGATCAAGTTGAAGAAAAAGATAAAGGTTACTATCAGTTCGGGAGAAAGCAACTATATTATTTAGACAAAATTAAAACCCGAAATAAGACAGCTCTTTTTATTAAGGATATTAGGTATGATGCAGTAGGTAAACAGCTTAATTTTGGGTTCAACAATGGCAGTGACGGAGCCTATTTACAGACTTCGGGAGGGAATAATGGGCTTAATGAAACAGAAGACATTTACGTTAGAGAGCAAGGAGTAAGTTATGCAAGAGAATATAATTTAAAATTGGATAAGATTGTTCTATTACAAACTGAAGATGCTAATCTTATAACAAAAGATAATACAGGAACTCTAGGAAATGGACTTTCTGGGTACGCACGAGACCAATGGCACAATCCAAATTGGGAGTCCACCGATTTCAAAAATGAATATTGGGAAAATCCTAGTACTCCTTATATCTATGGAATTCATAATGAAAGTCTCGTTATTGATAAAAATGACATCTCTAATTCATTCATTCAAGACAAGGCGTTAAAAGTAGTCGAATTAGATCATAGTTATGAGCTTGCGCGAAATTCCCCATCCTCATCTGAATTAGCCTCGTATCTAACACAAAATAATCAAGGAAAGTTAACGCTTAACAAAGTGCATATAAAAGGACGAGGTGGTGCTACTTATTTACCGCCTTATACGTTTGATTATTACATGAAGTCCATGAATAATTTAAGTTTAGCAGATATTCAACAAAACAGTGCTACAGATCAAGCATATGTAGAAGCCAAGCGAGAAAATATAGACGAATGGGGATTTCTAAAAGGAGATTATTTAGGAGAAGACCGAGTCAAAGCGTGGAGTTTAAAAGAAATTAAAACGCCTACGGGAGCAGAAATTAAAGTTGATTATGAAGAAGACAGATACTGGACAGAGGCATTTTCTAGGCGTGTTTGGAACAATAATCAATTAAGTTTTGGAATTAATGAAAACCCAGGAAATCCTAATTTTCTTATTAAAGTAAAGAAATATGAGTTAGGTCCAGGTGTAAACTGGGATTTTAGAGACTACTTTGAAGTAAATGAAAAGACTTTCCTTGATTTATGGATTTCAAGAAAAAAGAAAAGATGCTTTACTTGTGGATGCCAACTTAGGACAGCCCATTTAAATATTCAACAAGATCCTAATAACATAATTGATGTCAAAGTTGAAGCTGTTTCCGCGGATGAAGTTATGTTGAGTGTGCCAAAAACGCAAGCCCAATTAGGAGGGCAAAACACAAGTTATATTTATAAAACTTTCGCTAGATGTGATCATCCAGTTTGCGAAAAGGATAAAGCAAGAGGAGAGCATCCAGACAATTATGGATCAGATAACTTGTGTGGTTGGGATCATAGTGTTGTTCACTATAAAATGATAGCAAATAAAGTTCCTGAAGATCAAACAGGTGGAGGACTTAGAGTTTCAAAATTAATTACAAAAGACATTACAAATAATGTAGATTATTATGCAGAGTATGATTACAACTTTCCTGTCGGTCATTCAAAAGCAGGAAGAAGCTCAGGAATAACCTCTTATTCTCCTGTTAATGGTATTAAGTATGTTCCTTATCAATCTGAGTTACCTACTCCCGGTGTAATGTATGAGTATGTTACTCTAAGAGAAAAATCTGAAAGCGGTGATTTTGATTTAGAAACAGAATATAGGCACCATGTTTTGAAGCCGATCTACAATATATTTAATCCTAATTTAGAAATGGAGGCAGAAGACAGCGTCGCTTTCGAAGAAGATAAAATATTTTGGGCCAATGTTCAAGAAGACTATGGAGGACTGAATGGTAATAATTCTAGAAAACTACAAGCAAAGGCTATTGACGTTCACCTAAATACAGCCCTTATAGGTCAACTTAAAAGTATCGAAGTAAGAAATGCCTTTGGTCAGATACTACAGAGGACTGAAAACGAGTATATTAATGGCACGAACCTCGTTAATCAAGAACCTAATAAAGGATATGTACGAGAATCATTTAACTCAATGAAAACTATTTTTAAAACAGATGAAAATGGTTTGAATATAGATAATACCAAGACAAAACGACTTTTAAGTGTATCTACAAAAACGGAATACAATAACATGCTTAAAAGAACAAAGACGTATGTAGGTAATTTTGAAAATGAAGTGGAATACGATGATGTAGATCCGTTGTTAGGAAGTTTTAGAAAAAGTACCACAACAAAAGCTGATGGAACATTGCAAGAAGACACCAGATACCCTGCCTATGAGTTTTATCCAGAATTGGCTTCTATGGTTACCAATCGTTCTAACAAGAATATGTTAAGCCAACAGGCACTTGGAATTTCGCGTATTTCTTCATACGGAAGTACGACTTGGAAAACCGCAAATGCCTCTATCAGCACTTGGTCTAAAGATTGGGAATACCGAGATATTTATGGCAATATTGAAACCAGTGAAATACCTGTGTGGAGAATGCAAAAATCGTTTATTTGGAAAGATAATGTAGACGTTGATGGGGCTTATGCAACTAATCTTTCAGAAAATTCTCTAAACTTTAATTGGAATACGAATACTCCTACATCAACTAAATGGCAAAATGTTTCTGAGATAACAGAATATAATCACTTTTCTGTTCCTCTCGAGACAAGAGATATAAACGATAATTATGCAGCATCAAAAATGTCAGCAGATAATACAAAAGTATTAGTATCTGGAAATGCAAGATTAGTAGAAATGTTCTTTACAAGTGCTGAAAGAAACTTATCGAATAATCAGTTTGAAGGTGGTGTTCAAACAGAGGGTAGTATAGTAAACGATAGATCACACGCTGGATCCCATTCCGTGCTAATCAATAGTGCTAATCAAAAGGCATTTGAGATTGTTAATCCTTCCTATGCAGATAGAAGTGACATGAGATCAGGTAGATATAAAATTTCATATTGGCATACTAAACAGGATAATGACGATCATAACAATTTGTATTTCAACGGAGCCATTGTACCGGCGACTGAAATTGTCGAAGCGGGTTGCTGGATACTGAGAAATCATTATATAGACTATACACAAGGTCAAAATTTTGCCTTATATGTAACTAACAATCAAGAAGGAGGACATTATTTTGATGATTTTAGAGTGCATCCTGTTGTTAGTTCAATTAACTCATTTGTCTATGATGACGCTACTGATGATCTAACCTATATACTAGATGGAAATAATTTGGCTACAGCTTTTAAATATGATAGAGCGGGAAGATTAATAAAAACTTTTGCTGAGGTTCCAAGTAGTGGCGAATATATCGGCGGGTTAAAAGTTCAAGGAAAAAACAGATATAAGTATGCTACTGGAGCAGCTTCTGTTGATTTCTATCCAGATAATATTAATTGGTATGGCTGTCTAGATCAAATACCTCCAGATGACAATTCCTGTCCAGAACTTAATGACCCAAACAGCATAGATACTGATTTGGATGGACTCCCAGATGCTTGTGATGATGATGATGATAATGACGGTATTTTAGACGTGGATGATAATTGCCCACTAACGCCAAACAATGATCAAAGTGATTTAGATGATGATGGTATTGGTGATGTTTGTGATAGCGATTCTGATAATGATGGTATTCCAGATGATACAGATAACTGTCCTAATGATCCAAATACAAATCAAAATGATTCTGATAATGATGGTATTGGTGACACTTGTGACGATACTCCAAATGGAGATGCTGATGGAGACGGCGTCAGTGATGATATAGATAACTGTATTTACACGCCCAATCCTTTTCAAATAGATGTAGATGGTGATGGTATAGGTGATGAATGTGACAATTGTCCGAATACTTCAAATTCCAATCAACTAGATAGTGATAATGATGGATGGGGAGATCTTTGCGATAATTGCCCTACAAATCACAATCCTAATCAGGCAGATTTTGATGACGACGGCATCGGCAACGTTTGTGACTCTAATGACTCTTGTGATCCAGATGACCCTGCATTTCAAGATAGCGACGGTGATTATGTAGGGGACAAATGTGATAACTGCCCTAATAATTCTAATGAAGACCAAGTTGATAGTGATGGAGACGGCATCGGTGATGCCTGTGACAATGACTCTGGTTGTGGAAAATATGATGAAGACAATGACGGTGTTGGCAATGAATGTGATAACTGTTTAAAACTTTATAATCCAACGCAAGCAGATGCCGACGGGGATGGTGTAGGAGACATATGTGACAACTGTCCTAATAACATTAATCCATACCAAGAAGACTCAGATGGTGACGGACTAGGTGATGCTTGTGATTTAGGTTGTGATACAAGTGATTTTGACAATGATGGAATAGGCGATAGCTGTGATAACTGTCCCGAATACCCTAACCCTGATCAAACGGATACTGACGGCGATGGAATCGGAAACTTCTGTGATAATTGTAAAGGAACACCTAATGAAAAACAATTGGATTCAGATGGTGATGGATTAGGTGATGCTTGTGATGGGGATAATGACAATGATGGTATTTTAAATGAGAATGACAATTGTCCATTTGTTCCTAATCCTAATCAAACGGATAGTGATGGAGATGGCATAGGCGATGCCTGTGATACGGATACACCACAATAAAAGTTAGAGACATGAAAAACTTTATAATTTTTGCATTCAGTTTCTTTTTTACCTCGATATTACATTCCCAAGTAGTATGGGATGGATTAGATTGGGAAGTTGGTACTGGTAGCACGGGTATATTCTCTGAGTGGAGTTCACAATCTGGGGAAAATAATCGAATAATTGGAGAATCTCCTGTGGGTTCTGATGCTGTTTTATGGCGTTGTGGAAGTGATGCAGGATATAACGCTGACGGTGGTTGGAATGTTCCTATTAGTAATTCTCCTATAGACCCTACTAAGCGTTATCGTTATAGTGTTTGGGTAAAACGCACTAATAGTCACGCTGGTCGTACCTATCACGGCACTTTACGTGTGCGTAGACTTACTGATGGCGGTATACAGAACAACCCTTATTTTTTTAGTAATGATTTACCAGAGTTAGATACCTGGTATCTTATGGTAGGCGTGGTTCATCCATATGATCATAGTGGTGGTGAGACAGGAGAAGGTGGTTTGTATGATGTTAACGGTCAAAAGGTATTAGATTTTACAGAGTTTAAATGGCAGGATGCCTCTATCGTAAACACCCGTATGCGTAGTTCTTTTCATTACTCAACTAATATTAATACCTACCAATACTTTTGGTATCCCCGATTAGAAGCAATAGATGCTAGTAGCCCTGATGTGGGTGATCTAATAAATATAACCCTTAATGGTAATGGGGTATATACCAGTGTGGAGGATGCTCCTGCTCTTACCACAGGCTGGAATCAGACCAGTAGTATAGGATTTGACTTTAGCGGTAATCCTGTGACTAAGTCACGTAGTTTTTACAATTCTTTAGGTAAGGGGGATCAGAGTCAAAGTTGGGATGTACTTACGGGTCAAGTCTGGGCAAATCAAACCTTATACGATCGTCACGGTAGATCTGTTTTTCAGAGTTTGAGTGCTCCTGTGGGTAATGCCTTTGGATACCGCAATAACTTTGTTCTAAAAACTAATGGCACAGAATATACACTTGCAGATTATGATGGAACAAATACCATAGATAATCCAGCTACAGTAGGTAATCAAACCAGTACTCTAGGAGCTTACTATAGTAATGGCAATACACTAGATAGCTATCAAGATGTAACGAACTATCCTTTTTCTAAAATGCTTTATAGCAGGTTAAACCCTGGTAATGCGTTAGAAGTATTTGGAGGTAATAAAATAAACGGCAACTGGAAGCAGAGCTATAGCTTTACGATGCCCGCAGGTACGATGACTACCTCAGAGCCTAATGCTCCACAGTGGTACGCTTTCGCGAAAGCTATAAAAACCGTATCCCGTGATGTGCACGGCAATGAGGTAGTATTATTTAATGACACCGATGGTAAGGCTTTGGGTGCCGCACGTGTAAAATCAACAAATGCAGCTTCAAGTATTACGGGATCTGTTACCGTGAATGCAGGTAGACAAGGCTATGTAGACTTTCATCTTTCTGGAGGAATCAACACCTTTAATCTAACCAATAATGATCCTGCCACTTATGGTAATGTAGAGGTATATGACTTAGTAAGCGAGCAACTTTTAGGAACCTATAGTGGCTCAAGCCAAACGGTCACTCTTAATGGTTCTGGATTTTATAGAGCTTCTATCACTCAACCTTGGGCCTTTGTGAGTAATGGAATGAGTATTGCCTATGACGTAGCATACTACGATTATACTCATAATGAATATGATCGTGTAGGTCGTTTACTCAAGAGCACACAACCCTTAGGAGATCACTTAGAAAGTACTTTTTCTTATAATAGCTTGGGACAATTGCTTGATACAAGTAGCCCTGATGAAGGCGTAGCTCAATTTAAATACCGTAAAGACGGACAGATACGCTTTAGCCAGAATGATAAACAAGCACTAGCGGGAGAGTTTAGTTATACGAGTTATGATCAATGGGGGCGCCCTGTAGAAAGTGGGGTGTATGTAGAAGGCGGAGGACTTGTCTTTGCATCGGCTAGTAGCTACTGGATAGAAACCACTAATCCACTCTCTGCAACTCGCACAAAAGAAGTACATAAAACCATATATGACATTCCTACTATTAATACCACAGCACTTGCTAACTGTAATATCCCTGTAGCTGAATATCAACAAACATTTGTGGGAGGTAATGTTTCTCAAACCATTACAGAAGATCCAAGTACCAATGTTAGTTGGTATAGTTATGACGTATTGGGAAGATTACAATGGCTAGTACAGCAACCTACAGGAATGAGTTGCCCTGTGACTATAAATTATGAGTACCATCCAGCAACAGGACAGGTACTACTAATAGATTACCAGCGTCATCATCTTACAGATCGTTTTATTCATAAATACGAGTACAACGATGGAGGGCAATTAGTAACGGTCTCTACCTCTATAGATGGGATTACCTATAGAGAACAGGCAAGCTATGAGTATAACGAGACAGGAGCTTTAGTCCGTACAGTCATAGCAGAAGACCTACAAGGAATTGACTATGTATATAACCTTAATGGACAACTCAAAGCAATCAATCATCCTAGTTTACAAACTACCAATGATCCTGGAGGTGATGGAGGAGCTAATGGGGTGAAAACAGATCTCTTTGGAATGGCCATAGACTATTACAATGGAGATTATACGAGAGCGGCTACCCCTACTCCTGTGGCACAACAAAACACGCACGGGACAGATCAGTTTAACGGAAACATTAAAGGAATACGCTTTAATACAGAGAATCCACAAGGAGGTAACTTTGACACCTATATGTACCAGTATAACACCAATAACTGGCTAAATCAGGCTGTCTTTGGCACGGGTAGTATAAGTGCAATCTCTGGAAACAAACATCAAGTAAACTATACCTCAGATCCTAATGATGATTATAGTGTAAAAGATATCGCTTATGATGCTAATGGAAATATAAAAAACCTTAGAAGAAAAGGGTATACCGACGCCTCTGGAGATAATCCTATGGATGATCTGGAATATAAGTATCTAGAAGATGGCAATCGACTGGCAGCAGTAAATGATACAGATGATAACAGCGATCCCAATCGTTATAACGATATTAGAGATCAATACGATGTAGATAGCGGAGTGCTACAAAACTACTACTACAATGACATAGGGCAGTTAGTGACTAATGCGCAAGAAGGTATTACCTATGAGTATAATGCCTCTGGACTAGTAACACGTATTAACGCTTTTGGAGATAATACAACTGGAGAGATGGCTACTTTGCTTTATCATAATTTTACAGATTTTGATAATAGTACCGCCGCAATGGTACAGTTTGGTGGTTCTGGGCATTCAAGTAGTGTCAATGCAGATTGGAATATCGATAATAGTAGCGGGCAATCCACACACTGTGGTAACCTAGCTAGCACCTATGGGAATACACTACAATTAGACTTTAGTACCAATAGAGAAAAAATAGCCACCATCCCTTTAATAGCCGTATCTGGCGCAGAACATACTATCGATTTAGATGTGCTATTCCATCAAACACTTGTATTTGGTAGTGTAAATGACAGTGCCATTATACGTATACGTGATAATGGAAGCGGTCTAGGAGCCACCTTAGCAGAGACTACTCTTACTAGTGGCGCCTATGGATCAGGATGGAGTTATAACAGCAGTAATCCTTGTGCAAATATCTTTGAAAAAAATGCAAGCTTTACTTTTACTCCCAACAACGATCAGATACGCATAGAGATAGAAGCTTCTAGCGGAGTTAATAATAGTAATGCTATGCGTCTAGATATAGACCATATCCATTTGCAAGCAGCCACCACTCCACTAGTAGCCTTTGCTTACGATGATAGAGGACAACGTATCCGTAAAGATGGATTTAACCAGACCGTTGTAGATGGAACTAAACCTGTGAGTGGGACGGTATCTACCTACTACCTCAGAGATGTCTCTGGTAATGTCATTAGTATTTACTCTGGATTTAACACAGGAGCTCCTGAGCAAACAGAAAACCCCGTTTACGGAAACAGCAGACTAGGAATCTATAAAAAAGACCAACAAAATGCAGCAGCAGAAGGAGATTACCTATACCAACTTACAGACCACCTAGGAAACGTAAGAGCAGTAGTCTCTAAAGATCAATCTGGAAATGCAATAGCCATCGCAAAAACAGACTACTACCCCTTTGGGATGCCTATGCCTAACAGAAATGTAGAAGCAGATTACCGCTATGCATACCAAGGACAAGAAAAAGACCCAGAAACTGGAAAAGAAGCGTTCCAACTCAGACTCTGGGACTCACGTATTGGACGGTGGTTGACGCCTGATCCGTATAAACAATACCACTCACCATACCTTGGAATGGGAAATATCCCGAGTAGCGCTTTCGATGGAGATGGTGGTTATGTTTATATTATGGGTGCAAATGGGGATTTACTTAGAGTATACAATAAGGTTATGGGAACTGAAATCGGAGCAGATGCTATCGACTTCTTTATAGACAATCCTGATAAACATATAATAATTTCAACCGCATCAACAAAAGGTGCAGGAGGTGTTACATCTTTTATTGGCAATTACTCTAAAAAAACAACTTGGTCGATAAGTAAAGCAGATTACAGAACTCGAGGTTCAAGTAAAGAAAATAAAATAAGATTTAAAAACCATTACAGGAGTTTTATAGGAGCTCAGTTACAACCAGGGGACAACTATCTTATATCAATAGATATTGCAAATAATTCCCCGCACTTTAGTTTAGAGGCCGCGTTTCATGAAATTTATGCTCATGCATATGCGGAACAGGCGCTTGGCATTGCCGACACTAAAGGAAATCCTGATGCTGAACACTTCTTTTTGGGAGGATCTAAAACTGGGAGATATGATCAAATGCCAAACTCCAATCCTTCAGGACCACCATTTACTAATTATCCCATACAGGATTTCTATGACTCTGATATTATGCTTTTAGAGCAAGGAGGAGTTTTTATAGGTGGTTTACCAGATTTAGGACGAATGAATAGTTTAATATTTGGTGAAAAAACAGGTGCGGCTACGAAAATAGAGTCAACACCTTGCCCATGTGTTAATCCAAGAGACTTTTGAATTATGAAATATCTGATTCTAATTTTTCTTATTTTCAATTCTTGTACTTTTTCAAAAAAAGAAGATAAAAAATATGGTAAAGAATACTTAAGTAATAATGAGGTAAGAACAAAGTGTTCCTCACATAAGTTGTTTCTTAAAAGTAAGAATTTAAGCTCGGCCATCAATAAAAAGATGGATACTATTCCTTTTTCCTTAATCTATGACCAAGAGGTTTGTTACAGGAAAAATGGAATTTTTTTTAATAAACTTGATTTCAGCATTTCACCTAACAGCCAAAGAGAATTATCATTTTACTTAGGTTTAAAAAATGATTCTTTATTTACAGCAGATATAGAAAAACAAAAATTAGAAACAATAAGTTTTCTTTTTTCTTTTAAAGATAGTATTTACCCCAGAAGACTAAATAACATGTTTTTTTTACCAGAAAGATTAACAATTGACAGTATCTATTATAAAAAGAATGATAAAATATTCGTGATAGACAGTTTTTACGATATGCCTCATGGAACCCCTCCAAAATATACTTTTGACAAGTTTTATATTAGTAACAAAAGAGGGTTCTTTAGGGTTGATATTCTAAATAATGACACAAAAGAAATTTACACGTCTATTGCCCTTGCAAATAATATAGGTGGTTAATTGGGTAATGAGCCAAACTACCACCGACGTTCTGAAAATAATACTTGTAAATTGACAATCAGTATATCACAAAATTTAAAGCTAATAAATGAATCATTTGAAACTAATAGTAAACCACCTTACTTTCCTTTTTCTAATTGTAGCCTGTGGTCAATCCTATGCTCAAAAGAAAATGACCTTACATTTTCAGGATGGAACAGAACAAACCGGCTATGTGACCTTTAAAAAGAAAGAGGCGGTATTTCAAGAAAAAGTTAAGGGAAAGAAAGAGAAAATTAAATATGAATTGTTGGACTCTGCTACTACGCCTATCAATCCTAGAGCTAAGAGGCAGCGCAAGCCCAAAACAGTTTACTTTCTAAGTGAAGGAAAAAAAGGTAAAACAAGAGGTGTCTATGATCTGGTTCAAAAAGGAACTATTAATTTATATAAGAAAACCTCTTATGCGGGCTACTCAGGTATCTGGATGGCAAATGGAGGCGGTCCTGGTAATCCGGTTTTTATGCCCACACCTGGAGGAGGAGGAAAGATAACTATTTATGCGATTCAGGAAAAAGGAGCATCTAATCTTGAAGTTTTAGGGACTAAATTTTCTAAAAATATGACAGAATATTTCCAAGATTGTTCTGAGTTAACTAAAAAAATAGAAGGAAACGAAAAAGGTTTCCGGAAAAAAGACATTAAAAATGTCATTTCTTATTACAATACTAAATGTTCAAATATGTGAGATTATGAAAAAAATTATATTAACACTATGTAGTTCTTTATTAATGGTGGCACTTGGTTGGGGGCAATCTGGTTTTGGAGTTTTTGGGGGTTTAGGAGCGGTCACAACCAGTAATGGATTTTTAGAAACCGTAAGTGCTCCTGGAGTTGGGATTCATTTAGGTGGCTTTTATAATTTAGAAATAAACGATAACTTTTCTTTTAGACCAAAACTTATGTATTCGCAGCAAGGAGATCGTACTGAGAATAATTCAGGTCCTCTCACGACTTCTGGTGAATCAGCCTATAAAATAGATTACATAAGCATCCCACTTGAAGCAAAATTTTTCTCAAAACCATTTATAACAGTAGGACCTCAAATAGGCTTTTTGATAAATAGCTCTGTAGAGAATATTGTATTACAAGAATTGGAAGATGGATTTGATATAGGAGTAAGATTGGGTATAGGTTACGACATTAACAATATTTTTATAGAACTAAGTGCGTATCAAGGAATACAACCCACACTAGAGGTTCTTATTGTAGATGATTTCACCAATAAAATAACTAATACAACATTGCAATTAAGTGTAGGATATCAATTTAACTAAACCGGTATGGACATCTCAAGTAACTCTCTTACCATAAAACTACTTGTTTTAATATTAGTGTGTAATTCGACCCTTTCTTTTTCCCAAGTAGTATGGGATGGATTAGATTGGGAAGTTGGTTCTGGCAGCACGGGTATATTCTCTGAGTGGAGTTCACAATCTGGGGAAAATAATCGAATAATTGGAGAATCTCCTGTGGGTTCTGATGCTGTTTTATGGCGTTGTGGAAGTGATGCAGGATATAACGCTGACGGTGGTTGGAATGTTCCTATTAGTAATTCTCCTATAGACCCTACTAAGCGTTATCGTTATAGTGTTTGGGTAAAACGCACTAATAGTCACGCTGGTCGTACCTATCACGGCACTTTACGTGTGCGTAGACTTACTGATGGCGGTATACAGAACAACCCTTATTTTTTTAGTAATGATTTACCAGAGTTAGATACCTGGTATCTTATGGTAGGCGTGGTTCATCCATATGATCATAGTGGTGGTGAGACAGGAGAAGGTGGTTTGTATGATGTTAACGGTCAAAAGGTATTAGATTTTACAGAGTTTAAATGGCAGGATGCCTCTATCGTAAACACCCGTATGCGTAGTTCTTTTCATTACTCAACTAATATTAATACCTACCAATACTTTTGGTATCCCCGATTAGAAGCAATAGATGCTAGTAGCCCTGATGTGGGTGATCTAATAAATATAACCCTTAATGGTAATGGGGTATATACCAGTGTGGAGGATGCTCCTGCTCTTACCACAGGCTGGAATCAGACCAGTAGTATAGGATTTGACTTTAGCGGTAATCCTGTGACTAAGTCACGTAGTTTTTACAATTCTTTAGGTAAGGGGGATCAGAGTCAAAGTTGGGATGTACTTACGGGTCAAGTCTGGGCAAATCAAACCTTATACGATCGTCACGGTAGATCTGTTTTTCAGAGTTTGAGTGCTCCTGTGGGTAATGCCTTTGGATACCGCAATAACTTTGTTCTAAAAACTAATGGCACAGAATATACACTTGCAGATTATGATGGAACAAATACCATAGATAATCCAGCTACAGTAGGTAATCAAACCAGTACTCTAGGAGCTTACTATAGTAATGGCAATACACTAGATAGCTATCAAGATGTAACGAACTATCCTTTTTCTAAAATGCTTTATAGCAGGTTAAACCCTGGTAATGCGTTAGAAGTATTTGGAGGTAATAAAATAAACGGCAACTGGAAGCAGAGCTATAGCTTTACGATGCCCGCAGGTACGATGACTACCTCAGAGCCTAATGCTCCACAGTGGTACGCTTTCGCGAAAGCTATAAAAACCGTATCCCGTGATGTGCACGGCAATGAGGTAGTATTATTTAATGACACCGATGGTAAGGCTTTGGGTGCCGCACGTGTAAAATCAACAAATGCAGCTTCAAGTATTACGGGATCTGTTACCGTGAATGCAGGTAGACAAGGCTATGTAGACTTTCATCTTTCTGGAGGAATCAACACCTTTAATCTAACCAATAATGATCCTGCCACTTATGGTAATGTAGAGGTATATGACTTAGTAAGCGAGCAACTTTTAGGAACCTATAGTGGCTCAAGCCAAACGGTCACTCTTAATGGTTCTGGATTTTATAGAGCTTCTATCACTCAACCTTGGGCCTTTGTGAGTAATGGAATGAGTATTGCCTATGACGTAGCATACTACGATTATACTCATAATGAATATGATCGTGTAGGTCGTTTACTCAAGAGCACACAACCCTTAGGAGATCACTTAGAAAGTACTTTTTCTTATAATAGCTTGGGACAATTGCTTGATACAAGTAGCCCTGATGAAGGCGTAGCTCAATTTAAATACCGTAAAGACGGACAGATACGCTTTAGCCAGAATGATAAACAAGCACTAGCGGGAGAGTTTAGTTATACGAGTTATGATCAATGGGGGCGCCCTGTAGAAAGTGGGGTGTATGTAGAAGGCGGAGGACTTGTCTTTGCATCGGCTAGTAGCTACTGGATAGAAACCACTAATCCACTCTCTGCAACTCGCACAAAAGAAGTACATAAAACCATATATGACATTCCTACTATTAATACCACAGCACTTGCTAACTGTAATATCCCTGTAGCTGAATATCAACAAACATTTGTGGGAGGTAATGTTTCTCAAACCATTACAGAAGATCCAAGTACCAATGTTAGTTGGTATAGTTATGACGTATTGGGAAGATTACAATGGCTAGTACAGCAACCTACAGGAATGAGTTGCCCTGTGACTATAAATTATGAGTACCATCCAGCAACAGGACAGGTACTACTAATAGATTACCAGCGTCATCATCTTACAGATCGTTTTATTCATAAATACGAGTACAACGATGGAGGGCAATTAGTAACGGTCTCTACCTCTATAGATGGGATTACCTATAGAGAACAGGCAAGCTATGAGTATAACGAGACAGGAGCTTTAGTCCGTACAGTCATAGCAGAAGACCTACAAGGAATTGACTATGTATATAACCTTAATGGACAACTCAAAGCAATCAATCATCCTAGTTTACAAACTACCAATGATCCTGGAGGTGATGGAGGAGCTAATGGGGTGAAAACAGATCTCTTTGGAATGGCCATAGACTATTACAATGGAGATTATACGAGAGCGGCTACCCCTACTCCTGTGGCACAACAAAACACGCACGGGACAGATCAGTTTAACGGAAACATTAAAGGAATACGCTTTAATACAGAGAATCCACAAGGAGGTAACTTTGACACCTATATGTACCAGTATAACACCAATAACTGGCTAAATCAGGCTGTCTTTGGCACGGGTAGTATAAGTGCAATCTCTGGAAACAAACATCAAGTAAACTATACCTCAGATCCTAATGATGATTATAGTGTAAAAGATATCGCTTATGATGCTAATGGAAATATAAAAAACCTTAGAAGAAAAGGGTATACCGACGCCTCTGGAGATAATCCTATGGATGATCTGGAATATAAGTATCTAGAAGATGGCAATCGACTGGCAGCAGTAAATGATACAGATGATAACAGCGATCCCAATCGTTATAACGATATTAGAGATCAATACGATGTAGATAGCGGAGTGCTACAAAACTACTACTACAATGACATAGGGCAGTTAGTGACTAATGCGCAAGAAGGTATTACCTATGAGTATAATGCCTCTGGACTAGTAACACGTATTAACGCTTTTGGAGATAATACAACTGGAGAGATGGCTACTTTGCTTTATCATAATTTTACAGATTTTGATAATAGTACCGCCGCAATGGTACAGTTTGGTGGTTCTGGGCATTCAAGTAGTGTCAATGCAGATTGGAATATCGATAATAGTAGCGGGCAATCCACACACTGTGGTAACCTAGCTAGCACCTATGGGAATACACTACAATTAGACTTTAGTACCAATAGAGAAAAAATAGCCACCATCCCTTTAATAGCCGTATCTGGCGCAGAACATACTATCGATTTAGATGTGCTATTCCATCAAACACTTGTATTTGGTAGTGTAAATGACAGTGCCATTATACGTATACGTGATAATGGAAGCGGTCTAGGAGCCACCTTAGCAGAGACTACTCTTACTAGTGGCGCCTATGGATCAGGATGGAGTTATAACAGCAGTAATCCTTGTGCAAATATCTTTGAAAAAAATGCAAGCTTTACTTTTACTCCCAACAACGATCAGATACGCATAGAGATAGAAGCTTCTAGCGGAGTTAATAATAGTAATGCTATGCGTCTAGATATAGACCATATCCATTTGCAAGCAGCCACCACTCCACTAGTAGCCTTTGCTTACGATGATAGAGGACAACGTATCCGTAAAGATGGATTTAACCAGACCGTTGTAGATGGAACTAAACCTGTGAGTGGGACGGTATCTACCTACTACCTCAGAGATGTCTCTGGTAATGTCATTAGTATTTACTCTGGATTTAACACAGGAGCTCCTGAGCAAACAGAAAACCCCGTTTACGGAAACAGCAGACTAGGAATCTATAAAAAAGACCAACAAAATGCAGCAGCAGAAGGAGATTACCTATACCAACTTACAGACCACCTAGGAAACGTAAGAGCAGTAGTCTCTAAAGATCAATCTGGAAATGCAATAGCCATCGCAAAAACAGACTACTACCCCTTTGGGATGCCTATGCCTAACAGAAATGTAGAAGCAGATTACCGCTATGCATACCAAGGACAAGAAAAAGACCAAGAGACAGGGAAAGAGGCATTTGAATCAAGGTTATGGAATAGTAAAACTGGACGCTGGGAAACTATTGATCCTGCTGGCCAGTTTTTTAGTCCTTATCTTGGTATGGGAAATAACCCAATTAATGCAATAGACCAAAATGGAGAATGGATTAAATACATTGTTACTCAAGGAGCTAATGGAGATTATACAATAAACGTAACAGTTGGAGGAAAGATTATAAATTTATCAGATAAAAGTACTGGAAGTATTTATGCTAAAATTACAAGTCAATTAAAAAGATTACATACTATATTCAATAATAAATCAACTTATGCATTTGATAAAAATGGAATTAAAAGAAAAGTTAAGCTAAATATTAAATTTCAATATAATTGGATAGATAATGTAGGTCAAATTGAAGATGATGATCACGTTTTAGCCATAATAAATAGTGGTCGATATACGACCAATACAGGTCATTTAAGAAAGGCTGGTGGATTTGCTGAATTAGGAGGAAGATTTGCAACAGTTCAATCGGATAGAATAAGAGCAATACCCCACGAAATTGCTCACAATCTTGGAATTGAGGATTTATATGATGCACCACATCTGAAAAGTATAACACCTAATTGGGATTCAAATTTAATGGTTAGTTCTGTAATGACGGGCTTATTAGATTGGCAATTGTTCAGTTTTAATGGACTTATTAATGATGCCGGAGCAGGATTAAAAACTATACCATCATTAGATGGAAGTGATTATGGGAATCTAAGAGACTTTCTAGATCAGCCTGGGGTAGATTATAAAGATCCAGATTGGCAGAAATATGATTAAAAAAACTGATAATATGAGAATTACATTAATTTTAATAACCTTTTTGTTTTTTACATTTTGCAATTCTAATGATCAAAAAGATATCCTTGGGAAATGGGTTCTTTCTGAGTCAACTTTTGAGCCTATCAGTTTTTTGGGTAAGTGCGACAACATTAGAATTAATAGTCATCTAGAATTTATTGAAAATCAAATGAAAATTTTTTCGAATGATTCTCTTTGTGATTCATATCGGTTTAAAATTTATAACGAAAGACTTACTCTATTCGTTAATGATATGGTTGTTAATATGAAAATCGAAAAATTGAATAAAGATGAACTTGTTCTTAGGTCAAAATTAATACCATTGCTTCGGGAAAATGAGTATAGTGCAGATAAAATATTCGATTCTTATCAGGTAAAAAAGGAGGGATATTTATTAACGTTTAAAAAGTATTAATATCGGCTCATATTAGTTAATAGCTGGCAATAATCGGGAAAAACCCCCGCTAGCGCTAGTATTTACTAGTGCCGTCAAGAGTAAGCAAACAAAAAGAACCCTAGTTTTTTTGTATTTTATACTACTATGAGCAGAAAATACAAATTCCATAATCTTAGCGCCCCTAGCTACTGCTCGTTTGTAACAAGTGATTATATGAATGCCTCGTCTTAAAAAAATATATAGAATTTGTTTAATCATTATGAATTAAATTAGTATTTATATTCAAATTCCTTAATATGAATAAAGCTTTATTATTTTTTTGTCTTTTAATCGTGAATATTTGTATTTCACAAACAGTTGGTTTTCATGTAGGAGGAACGCTTGCTACAATGTTTGATAGAAATGAATCTAGAATGGATGATGAGTTCTATAACGGCGTTCTTGGACTAGATATAGGGATGGATATTAAAATGGACTTAACCAATAATGTTGCTTTAAAGACAGGGGTATCCTATTATCAAAATGGCTTTAGTGAAAATGGAAGTCAAATGGGACCTACGGGTAGAATAGAAAAAAATGTGAGATTAAATTATATTAAATTGCCTTTAAGTTTTTTAATCCAAACAAATGAAAAAAGTAATTTAAGAATTGGAGCTAGGGCTGGAAGCTATTTTGGCTATTTAGTCGGTGGTAAATTTGAGGCTATTGGCTGGTTTGAAGAAATAGAGTTAAGAGATGCTTACCAAGATTTTGATTGGGGATTGACAATAGGTGCTGTTGCTAGTGTCAAGGAATTTTCAATAGACATCGGTTATGATTTTGGAGTCCAGAACATTTCTAAGAACGGTACAGTTTTGATTTCTGATACGGTAAGAAATCGAAGTTTAAATTTTAAGTTTATTTATTATTTAAATTAGTTGAGCAACAAACTAACGCTGTCAAGAATAAGCAAAAGAGCTATATACCAGATGCGTCGCAGTTTTATAAAATTTAATTCTAGTTGTGGAAAATCCGAATTACATAGGCTCTACACTGCAACATTACTATAAACTTATAGTTTGATAGTATAAGATTTTCAGGTGTATATACAACAATTATTCAACACTAAAATCACAATTTTTGCTATTCTTTTCTTATCTTAGAAGATAAAATTTTTCACCTGTATGAGACGTATTGTAACAAAAAAAATTCCTGCTTATAACTTGCAAGACACGCTTATCACCTTGGCTATTATTGGCATATTGCTCCTACTAGCAATGCCTTATTTAATGCCTCTTATTTCAAAAACAAAAAGTCTGGAAGCACAAACACAACTTAAGCAAGTGTATAATATGCAATTGCTCTATAGTTACACCACTTCTAAATTTTCTAGTGACTTTAGTGAGATAGACTTTGAGGCTCCAAGAACGGTGCAGCAAGGAGGTACGGCTAATTATGAGTATGAAATCCTAGTTGCAGGCAATGAAGGTTTTAAAGCTCGCGCAACTGCCATTACAGATTTTGATAGAGATGGCATTTATAACGTATGGGAAATAGATGAAAACGGGATTCCTAAACAAATCATTAAAGATTAATGGAAGTTGTATTTATTCTTTTAAAAGTAATTGCACTGGCTAGTCTTCTAGCCATTTTTTATCAGGACCAAAAAGAACGTCGTGTGTTTTTAGGGCTCTTTATCATAATATGTCTCACTTTTGGAGTGCTGCATATCACCACAGTTGGATGGTATCAATTTGTGATAAGTCTTCTGTTTAATTTTGGGATTACCGCTATCCTGTTAGGCGTACTTGCGGGATATAGCAAACTCAGGATGCCTTCAGTTTCTTTTTTACAGGTTTTTGGTTTAGGAGATATTCTTTTTATAGTGGCCTTGGCCCTTGGGTTTTCTACGCTAAGTTTTATCACGCTTTTGGTTTTTGGACTGGTATTTTCTCTTGTATTGCATCAGGTGTGGTTGGGTATGCTTTCGCAAAAGCGCACCAAAACTCAAGTAAAGCAAGACCTTACACCTACTAATGGGTCTATAGAACTCTCTAAAACAGTACCCCTTGCAGGCTATCTTGCCTTATTTTTTGCAGGTGTTTTGTTGGTGCATTGGCTGGGGTTTTATACTAATTTATACGTGAACTAATGACCGTTTCCAACAGTTCATATCATATTCCAGTAGCCTTACAGCAACTGATAAGTGCTTCTCAGGCATACTTGCATCGTATTGTTCCGAAAGAAAAGATGGCGCAGGGAGCTATATTTTATTCAGATAGTCCCAGTCCAAAAGTTTTAGCACAAGAGCTATCAGTCTACTTGGGTTATGAGGCACAGGTACTATATCTCGAAACATCTCAACTTGAGCGCTATCTTACTACCAACTTTAGAAAAGCAACCCATCAAGAGCAACAAATATTAAGCTATACAGATGATTTTCTGGAGCAACTCTTACGCACAGCCAAAGCGATAGGAAGTAGTGACATCCATTTTGAGCCTTTTGAGAACAGCTGCCGCATACGCCTGCGACTAGATGGAAAATTGAAGGAACAGTATATGATACCCAAGGATGAGTACCCTGTGATCATTAATAAAATTAAGAATAGAGCCCATCTAGATATCTCACAAAACAGATTGCCTCAAGATGGTAGGATCACGGTAAAAACAGGCAATGATGAGTTTGATATACGTGTGTCTACTTTGCCTACTCTAGATGGAGAGAGTATTGTACTGCGTATTTTGAGTAAAGACACTTCTACTATTCAACTAGAAGAATTAGGCTTTCGCGAAAGCGAGTTGCTTGCTTATAAAGAAGGTGTACGTAACCCTAATGGCATTGTTCTTATTTCTGGACCTACAGGGTCTGGTAAAACGACTACTTTATACGCTACGCTCAAACTCCTTAATAAACCACAGACCAAAATATTAACCATAGAAGATCCTATAGAATACACGCTAGAAGGTGTGATGCAAATGCAACTACGAGAAGATATAGGATTGGATTTTGAAACGGCATTAAAAACCTTCTTACGGCAAGATCCAGATATCATTATGGTAGGTGAGATACGCGATGTAAAAACGGCTAATATGGCCATAAGAGCGGCACTTACAGGTCATCTTGTGTTGTCTACCATACATACAAACTCGGCTTGGGCAACGATATCAAGATTGATAGATATGGGAGTTCCTGCTCACCTTATTGCCAGCACGCTCAATCTAAGTGTTGCCCAACGGCTCGTAAGAAAATTGTGCCCGCACTGTAAACGAGAGGTTACTACACACCAAGAGGCTTTCCCAAATAACTTTAGTATCCCAAAAAATCTAAAGACCCATTTTGAAGCCGTAGGCTGCACGCAGTGCTATCAAACGGGATACATAGGTAGGAAAGCTATTTACGAAGTACTCCCTGTAACCAACGAATTGGCGGTTCATATCAAGAATAATGAATTACAGATACATAACTATCTAGAGACGCATCAAATACAACGCTTATCAGACCAAGCGCTCCAACTTGTACTAGAAGGAGAAACAGCAGTGGATGAAGTGTATTCCCTGCTAGTAAATTAAATTTTATGATTAAAAAAATACAATTTTCCCTTGTTTTCTTCCTAGTGACACTGCTCACCATAGCACAGACCTACGACGAGAATCGCATACAACAACTCGAGGCGCAATTAAGTGAGCTTGCTATTGAGGTGTCTGGTCTTGATGAAAAGCTAGACATCACTATGCAACAGGCGAGTTTGTCTGGGTTTTTACTGGCAATCTCAGAAGTTCATAGTATCAATATAGATGTAGATCCTTCGTTGCAAGCCATCCCAATCATTAATAATTTTAAAGATGTCCTGGTCTCTGACGTACTCGTATATGTCTGTAAGACCTACGACCTTACTATAGACTTTACAGGAAGTATTCTGTATATCACCCCTTTTGAAAAAATAGAAGAACTACCGGAAGAAAGAAAAATCCTTGTAAATTATAATCCAGCAAGTGACTTACTCACAGTAGATTTACAGGATGACAATATTGCCGAGGCTTTTAAACTCTTATCAGAAAGAACAGGCAAAGGCTATTTTTTCACGCCAGAGTTAGCCTCTAAAAATATCTCAGCCTTTATTAAAGAGTTACCGGTAGCTATTGCTATGGAAAAAATTGCGTATTCCAACAACCTACTGGTAGCGCAAACCAAAGATGGTTCTTTTGAGTTTGAGCCCGCTATAGCTACCACAGCAAATAGTTCTGCAGGTGCAACCAGCACCTCTACCTCTCGTCCTGCTAGACCTAGGCGAGCCAATTTCTTTTTTAAAGTGGTAGATGAAGAAACCAAAACGCTAGACGTAGACATCCAGAATGTACAAATAGCAGATATTATTTATGACATAGGTAATGCGTTAGAATTGGACATTTTTACCGCTACACCATTAGATAATGCAGGTATTGCCAGTGTGAAGGCTGGCGCCATTAATTTTGATGAATTACTCTCCAAGATCTTTGAGAATTCAACACTTGCTGGAACTCCTGCGCAAGCAAACGCTGGAACTCCTCAAAATACCAGAACTGGAGAGAGTCCCAAAGAACGTTTTACTTTTAAAAAAGAGAATGATGTATACTATTTCGGGACATACAAGCAGTTAACTTTAAGGGATGCACAGGTGATCCCTATGCGTTTTCGTTCGCTAGCCATTATGACAGATCCTCAGCGCTCTGGACGTAGCGCAGGACGTTCTAGTGGTGCTTTTGGAACTGGTAATACATTCGGGAATGGGAATATTAATAATGGGTTGAACAATCAAGGTCGCATTCAGAATAATTCTAATTCTGCTAGACGTAATCAAAATGACTCCAATGGAAATGTGGCAGGCATAGCACAACTTATTCCAGAGGATATAAAGCAAGATCTTAATATCATTACTGATAAAGAATTGAATAGTTTTATTGTAAGCGGTGCCAGTGCAGATATAAAGCGTTTTAAGGAGTTTGTAAAACAGATAGACAAGCCTGTTCCTGTAGTTGTTGTAGAAGTAATGATACTGGAAGTAAACAAAAACTCCACCTTAGATGCCGGTATTGATTGGGGTATTGGGAGTGCACCAACCACCACACAAGGAAACCTATTTCCGGAAACAAGCCTAAGTCTGGGAGCTAATACTGTAAATAAGATTCTAGGTCGTATTGATGGATCAAGTTTCTTTAACATTGGTCAAGTAGGTCCTAATTTCTTTGCAAATATTAGAGCCTCTGAGTCCAATGGTAATTTTAAAATACGCTCCTCACCACGTATCGCAACCCTTAATGGGCATCGTGCCTATTTCTCAAATGGGAGAACCAGTTATTTTGAAGTTACCCAGAATCAGTTTGTTGGGGTTCAAAATCCCATAGTAAGTGAGAGTGTAAACTTTGTTCCAATAGATGCCGAACTCTCTTTAGAGGTACTCCCTTTTGTATCCGAAGATGGTGAAGTTACAATGGATATTAAGGTCATACAATCCACCTTTAGCGGAGAGCGCATAACAGAGACAGGTCCTCCAGAAATTAGTTCAAGAGAATTTACCTCCATAATACGATCACGAACCAATGACATTGTAGTTTTAGGAGGCCTAGAAGAGAATCGAAAAGAAAATAGTGGTTCGGGTGTGCCGTTTCTGGCTAAAATTCCGATCATTAAATGGTTCTTTAGTAAACGAGTACGCACTGCTTCTAAGTCTAAGCTTACTGTATTAATCAAACCTACTGTTATAAAATAATGTTAGAGACGCTTACGCGAAATATCATCTATGGAACTACCTATTGTGCTCTAGAACATCTGGGTTCTAAGGAGTATCCACGCGTGAGAGTACTCCTAACCAGTTATAAAAAAGGTGAAGTTAATATTCTGCATAGTCAAGAAGTAACTTCGCTTAATGAAATCAAAGATAAAAAGCAGCTCCCTAAACACGCACAGCTTATTGTAAATAATGAACGGGTACTGTCTAAAGAGGTACTCGTTTCAAGCGGTTCTAATGATTCTAGTCTTCTATATGAAGCATTCCCCGGTTTAGACACTAAAGATTTTTACTATGAAGTGATACGGTTAAGGGATACTGCTTTGGTATTTATTTGTAGAAAGAAATACATAGCAGATCTCATTGAGCATTATGAGCAGCAAGGAATCATCATTAGGAATTGGAGATTAGGCGTTTCTGTTATGAAACATTTTGAAGCATTTCTAGAAGATCCTAAAACCCTGCGGACTAATTCTCTAGCATTTGAATACAGAGAAGGTCTATTAGAAAGTATAACTCCATCAGAAGAAGGTAATCGCATAGAAACGTATCATATTCAGGATATGGAAGTAGATGGTAGGTATCTAAACACTTTAGGAATTGTCCTAGAAAACTTTGGTATAGATTCCAATGCAATCACTACAGATGCTACAGACCCGATTCAAGCGCAAGAGCGACTTTATAAGCAACACCGATTTTATTCCATAGGACTGCCAGTAGCTATTGGCACATTACTACTCATATTTCTAGTTAATTTTTTTATATACAATCATTATTTCACGCAAGTGGAAAATATGGAAGTGTTAGGAAACACAAATTCTATACAACGAGAATTATTACAGAAAAAAGATTCTATTGTAGATCAAAAGCAACAACTTTTTGAGGATGTAATTGCCTCTTCATCTTCTTCTTCGTCTTACTTCGTTGATCAGCTTATTGCTAAGATGCCATCCACTATTTTATTGGAGCGTCTTGCCTATCAACCATTAGGTAAAAGTATCAAGCAAAAGAAACCTTTGGCAATACAAACCAACCTCATAGAAGTGGCTGGAAGCACTTCTCAAAACTCTGATCTATCTAAATGGATTAGTGCCTTAGAAGAGTTGGACTTTGTCCAAGGTGTTTCGATCAAAGATCTAGATAAAGGAGGACGTCTCACAAACTTTAAACTCACACTAAATTTAGGTAGTTAGATGACGATACAGCAAAAAAATAAGGTGTTGGTTCTTGGATTTTTAGGAATGTTAGTTCTAGGGTATTTTCTTGCTATATCAGAAACAGTGGCTCTTAAAAATAATTATACTCGACTTAAAAACAGCGAACGTCTCAATGCTAATATTCCGCAAAGATTAAAAGCACTGGAGCAAAAAGAAGTTCACTATGATTCTTTATTGAAGCACTATCAAATTACGGAGACCTCTTTGCAGAATAATTTATTGCAAACCATTGACCGCTATGCAAAGGATCATACAATAAAGGTGCTATCTTTTAAAGAGCCTCATACTTTTCAGGAAAAAGACAAGAATACCTATTCGTATGCATTTAGTGTTTCTGGAGATTTTGCAGGAATTCTAGGCCTGGCCTATCAATTGGAACAACGCAGTAAGTTTGGAATGATAGCGTCTCTAGATTTTGAAAAAAAGACCAATTATCGCAATGGATCAAAAAGCCTTGAAGGGCATTTTATTTTACAATTAGTACAGTAAGACTATGATTAAAAAACAACCCATACTTAGCATCATCACACTAGGATTCATCCTTAGTCTCTGCAGTTGTAACAGTTTACAACAACTACGCCTAGAAAAAGATAAAAGTCTACCCATAAGCTTGGGACAGATTGTTACAAAAGAGGGATTTCTCAAAAATAATATTGAAACCAAAGGCACGCCCAATCAAGTTTCAAAATTGCAAGTCGCTGTTATTGAGAAGAAGCTTCAAGGTTCAGCACTTACACGTTTTAAAAAATGGGAAGATACTGGTGCTGCAGAATCCAATACTTTACAAACCTATTTAGAAATAGAACTTATAGACGATATTGCTTATGCTAGAGCCTTAGATGAGAACATAAGTTTGAAAAATTATATCCAGCAGTCTAAAAAATCTGCGGTGGTTACAAAAATACACTGTACCTCTGGAATGGCTAAAGAGCTTTTGGGAAAGACCGTTTTCCTAGAAATAGCATCAAATAAAGAACCCTTCTTGGTAGCCTACAACAGCGAGAATAAAGAAGTTGGAAGAGCTTCTTTTAGTACTTTAAGTGTTTTTGATTACCAAGTTTCCTATTTCTGCTATGGCAAAGATGACCGCAACCAAATTGCTGTTATGGATCTGGTAGAGGATGGAAAGCACTGCAAGAGACCACTAGAAAGAAAAGTTAAAAACCTAACCACCATAAAAAAGTTGGTGGATTATTAAGAATCCAATCTATGAAACATAGAATATATAGTTGTTTGTTATTGCTGCTTTTAGTAGTAAGTTGTGAGGAAATCATTAGTGTTCCTGATATCACTGAAGATATAATAGAGGTAATTGCACCTATAAATAATGCATCTTTAGAAGAAGGTCCTATTACCTTTTCTTGGTCAGAATTAGAATTTGCAGATCAATATCAATTGCAGGTAGCTACACCTACATTTTCAGAAGCAAATCAAGTAGTTCTTGACACCATCATAGGCGATTCTATACAATCCTTTAGAAACCTTACCACATCGTTAGGTCCTTCGCTTTATCAATGGCGTATAAGAGGAGTAAATACAAATTTCCAAACAGCGTACGCCACTCAGAATTTAGAAGTTTTCAGTTCCCAAATACCGCTTTCTGATCAAGTGATCACCTTATTATCTCCTGAAGATAACATAGAAACATCAGAGACTTCAATAACTTTCTCTTGGGAAGCTTTAGAAATGGCTACTCAGTATCGTATAATAATTACCAATACTACAGATAATTCTGTGGTAACTGAGCAATCGGTTACAGAAACGGAGATAACCCTAGATCTAATGTCTGGGAATTTCCAATGGTCCGTGCGTGCAGAAAATGATCAAGAAAATTCCCCATATTCAAGTAGATCTCTCACAATTCTTTAGCAGATGGACTTAAAAATAAATAATAAATATTTGTTAGTCTTCGTGATATTACTATATAGCGCTAGTATCGTTCTTTTTTTTAAGTTACGTTCTAATGATACCGACACTATTTTGCTTACTAATACCTTAGGCAATTTTACTCCTAAAAACTATGAGGTAAAAGAGGATTTTGCCATTGCCAATAATCATCGTGATCCTTTTCTAGGGAAACTTCCAACTGCTAGGACTCCTAAAAAAACGAGTTCTAAACCTGTAAAAGTTCAGAAAACTCCGGAGTACTACCCTACTGTGCAATACAAAGGTCTCGTTTCTGATACTGATTCGAACAAAAAAGTAGTTTCATTAGCCGTAAATGGTCAAGAATATATCATACGAGAAGGGAAAACAGTAGATAGTGTAACCATTATTTCTGGAGATCCCAAAGAGCTTAAAGTGTCTTATAAAGGAGCTATAAAGAAGTTCAAAATCACCAATTAATGCTAGGGGTATCAGACAAAATAAAAGCAGGAGCATTACAGTTTTCCATATTAATAAGTGTGGTTATAGCATTAATCCTAGGTGCTTTTATTCTTTTAACGCATATTCAATTAAAGTTTTCCAAGCAATTAGAATTTTCTGGACGTGCTATTGCACTTTCTAAAACTGGGATCACGTACGCAAAACATTATGACTTTCCTTACCAAGACAGTATTTCGCTGTCCTTTGAGCCTAATGGGATGGAAGAATCAGTGATTATTAAAAAAACTCACTGGGGTATTTTTGACAAAGTCATTAGTCAAGGTAGTGTTAAGAATTTCAAACATACGCAGGTGGCTATGTTAGGAGGAAGTCTGGACTCTTTAAATAGATTATCCTTGTATTTGGAAGACTCGAATACACCACTAGTAGTCGCAGGACGAACAAGGATTACAGGCAATGTTATACTTCCTACTCAAGGAGTAAAAGCTGGAAATATCGCTGGGAATTACTATCAAGGAAGTCAACTTATATATGGCAATGTGAGTAAAACGGCTTCTAAGAAACCAGCATTCGATGCAGATAAAACACAATACTTAGAAAACTTACTTTACAATAGTGCTTTTCTTAAAGAACAAGAGTTGGTTGCTCTTGATCCAAATGAAATGAAACATACCTTTTTGGAATCCCCTAAATGGGTCTATTATAAAGGGATTATCAATCTAACGGACCAATCCATTTCAAATAATTTTATCATAAAGTCAGATAGTTTGATACGGATTTCTGCTTTCGCGAAAGCAAAAAACATCATTCTCATAGCGCCTCATATTATTATTGAAGAAGATGCTTCTATCAATGTTCAAGCAATTGCATCGAAAAGCATAACGCTAGAAACTAACGCAAAGCTTTCATATCCTAGCGCTTTGTTTTTAGTGGAAAATGGGCATAGCCAGCAAACCAACTCAAGTGAAAATCAAGGAATTGTATTAAAAGAAGGTGTTTTTATTGAGGGAAGTGTAGTTCATCTTAGCACGAATCAAGAAAATGTAAGAGTCCCTAAAATTAGTATAGAAAAAGGTTCAACCATAATGGGGGAAGTATATAGCGATGAATGGGTGGAGCTTTTTGGAACTGTAAAAGGCTCTGTATATGCTAATGAGCTAGCCGCAAGAGTAAAAGGGTCTGTATATAAGAATCATTTATTTGATGCGGTGATTAATTCTTCTCAATTGTCCGAAAATCACAGTGGTTTTAGTACGTCCAACTCCGATAAAAGTATTGCGCAATGGGTGTTTTGAAAAGAAAATTAAAGGCATCTACGCTAATGGAAACACTCGTTGCTACAAGTATTATTATTATAGTTTTTGTAGTTTCTAGTCTTATACTAAACAAGACATTTAAGAATGTGGTGTACAATGACACCTTTGGAGTACAAAATAGAATGGAAGAGTTGCAGTATTTCTATAACAATAAACAAATACAACTTCCGTATGCAGAAGATTATAAAGAATATACCATTACACTAGAGAAAGAATCTCGAACGCAAATATCCTATCTAGTAATTGAAGGAAAGCACAAGAAAACAACTAAAGTGATTACGATAGAATCCATCAATGAACAGCAATAAAAAAATACCAGCTTTTACATTAAGTGAGGTGCTAATAGTCCTTGTGATTACAGCAATTGTTGTTGGTATTGCCTTTTCGGTACTTACACTAATCATGAAGCAGTATAATGCTATGAAAGATAGCTACATATATAAATCTGAGGTTTTGAAACTGAAGCAACGTCTCTCCATTGATTTTAATAGTTCACAAACCATTATTTGGAATCCTAACGAAGACCAGCTAATTATTACCAAACCAGAACAAACCATTATATATCAATGGGATGCTACAGCCATAATTCGTAATACAGATACAATCGCTGTAGGAATTTCTCAGTCTAACATATTTCAGAAGGGAGAACCTGTTTTATCTGGCCCTATTGATGGTCTTAAACTTATCTCCGACAAAGGAGGAATGAAAGCCCTTATATTTGTGTCTAGAGAAACGGATGCGCTAACTAATATGACTTCTCAATGGGATTAAAAGTTGGAAAAACCAAAGTGAAAGCTCCTCCTAAAGAGAGTTCCAATGTAGATGATCTTCTTAAAAAAGAAATTCGTCTTTTTGGTAGTGCATTTAATTCCAAGAAGAAAGAACAATTTTATACAGAATTAAGTGTCCTACTTACTTCGGGAATACGTCTAAAAGATGCCTTGTCTCTTATAGCAACTTCTCAAAAAAAGAAAGAGGATGCTTCCTTTTTTGAAGAACTGAGTGCCAAAATTGTTGCAGGTAGTACTTTTTCAGACATTTTAAGAGCTGATAAGAAATTTACAGTTTATGAGTCTCACTCTGTTAGAATAGGAGAAGAAAGTGGCTCTTTAGAAAAAGTGACAGGTTCTCTTGCAGATTTTTACACCAGAAAAAATGAACAGCGCCGCAATGTTACAAGCGCATTAACATACCCTATAATTGTGTTGATCACTGCTTTCCTTGCAGTGATCTTTATGTTACGATTTGTGGTACCAATGTTCAAGGATGTGTTTAATCAAAATAACGTAGATCTTCCAAGAATAACTGAAATTGTCATGTCCGTATCAGAATGGTTAGGATCCTATGGGTGGATAATTTTAGGAATTCTGATCTTATTTGGAATCTTACAACCTTTCCTCAATAAACAAGTCGCATATCGTAACCTGAAAGATCGATTGCTGTTAAAAATGCCCCTAATTGGGTCGTTTATAAAAACTTCCAATATTGCCAGGTTTACACAAGCGGTTTCTTTATTGGTTAATTCCAAAGTCTCTATTCCACAGAGCATTCACTTAGCAAAGGAGATGATTTCTTTTTCTCCCTTAAAAATTGTGCTAGATTCTGTTGAAAAAGACATGCAGAAAGGTACTAGCCTAAGTAAAAGTCTTGAAGCTCAATCTTTCTTTGATGCAAAAATGATAGCTTTAGTGCGCGTGGCTGAAGAAACAAATCAAACTGAGTACGTTTTTGACAAACTCAAGGAGCAATATAATACAGAGGTCATACGTAAGTCTAAAATGTTCTCTACTCTACTAGAACCGGTTATTATTCTTATTGTTGGGGTTTTAGTTGCTGTAATCCTTATTTCAATGTATTTACCAATGTTTGAGTTGGGGAATGTGTTGAAGTGAGAATACGTCAAATTTTTAAATAGTGCCTTTATAAACGTCGTACGCTATATAATGCATATATTTATTTATAAAACTTTCCTTTTTTCAATCTAAGCTTATTAAAAATAGAGAAAAGAAAACAAACTAGTACACCTTTAGTACACTTCATCCTTCCTCATCACCTATTGCATCTATAAATGACACATATTGTATTGGGAAGTAGCATCGTAAAATATACTAAACTACAATAAACTATTGCATTATATATCAAATAGTTATAATGATGAAGTAAGAATTTATTTAAGAGGACACGGTATAAGTCAGTTTAGAAACATTATCGTCGACAATACAATACATTTTACTCAGTCCGTTCTGACTGTTTAGTGACTATTAATATCACAACTAGAATAATAATGAACTATATAGGTTCCAAGAATAAACTGTCAAGTTTCATAAAAAGAACTGTACAAGATGTCGTCGGAAAAAATTTATCTGAAAAAGTATTTTGCGACTTATTTGCAGGAACGGGAATAGTAGGCAGAAGCTTCAAGATTGATGTCAGAGAGGTAATAAGTAATGATTTTGAATATTACAGCTACGTCTTAAATAGAAATTACATTGGTAATCATAAGCTACTCGAAAAAGGCGATTACTATATAGAAGAATTGAAATCTCTTGAACGCGAGGATGGATTTATTTATAACAATTACTGTAAGGGAGGGAAAACTGACAGACAGTATTTCTCTGATAGAAATGGACTACTAATTGATGGAATTCGAACTAAAATACTCGAACTTAAAACTGAAAAACAGATTTCAGATGATGTTTACTTCTTTCTTTTAACAAGTTTAATTGAAAGTGCTGATAAAGTAGCAAATACTGCTTCTGTTTATGGAGCATATTTAAAGAAACTAAAGAAATCAGCACAAAAAGAATTAGAATACAAGCCCGCAACATTTTTAACAACGATTAATTCACACCGCGTATTTAATGAGGACAGTAACGAACTCATCAAGAGAATTGAAGGAGATATTTTATATCTAGACCCGCCATATAATTCTAGACAATATGGTTCAAATTATCATATTTTAAACACCATTGCCAAATATGATTCTTTTAAACCTAAAGGAAAAACTGACTTGAGAGAATATAAAAGGTCCAAATATTGTAGTCGCGCATTTGTAAGTGAAGAGTTTGAAGAACTAATTAAACATGCCAACTTTAAATACATCTTTTTAAGTTACAATAATGAAGGTCTGATGTCCTCACAAGAATTAAAGCAGATTATGTCAAAATATGGTCAATACGATGTCGCTATTAAAGAATATCAAAGGTTCAAGGCTGATAAAACTGAAAATAGAAACCACACAGCAAACAAAACTTTAGAGTTTATACATATTTTGGAGAAGGCACAGTAGATAATTTCTTTAAATAACCAATGCTCAATAACTAAAAAATACAATAGTAGGTGTTTACTTTGTCAAAGCATACAATGTTAAGAGCGCAGCATTATAAATAATATAACAACAAATGACCAAAAGTAAGGGCAAAAGTAAGAAACGAAAGAAGCAACGACGATCTAAACTCAGAAAGCGAATTATTCTATTAATTTGTTCTATCATTATTCCTTCTATACTACTTATACTAAATTATAATTTGTCTCTAAACCCGATAGCTTCTCAGGCAGAAGAAGAATTATTGGCTAAGACTGCTTACTATTTCAAAAATTTTGAAAAGAATAAAAATTTTTATGATGAGTACAAAGATTCAATTGTTTGCATAAATGTTTCTCACTCAAAAGAATTAATTACAAGTTATGATCCAAATCTACATATTGAAAATGGTAACATAGCCGTTACAGATCGAGCGGAAATTGCTAAGGCATTAGTTTTGATGGGTAAAAGCCCTAAGTATATTTTACTTGATATCAATCTTGATTCAATTTATAAAACCCCCAATGATGCTATATTACGTGAAGCGATGCAACTCAGTAGTCCGCTATTAATTCCTACAACCCAGACATCTAAAGTTCATAATCAAGACAAATGGCCTGTTAAGTTTGGCTATGCCTCATTCAATAAGAGCATTTATACGAATAGATTCACCAAATTTAGCCTAATTAATGACACAGGATTTCCAAGTATAGCTGCTCAAATGTATAAGGATCTTAATGATCACATAATTAGAAAGAGAATATTATATTTTACTGACAATAATGCAATCTCCTGGAATTCAATTATTTTAAATCAAAGAATAAAGCCTTTTCCTAAGTATAATGCTCAATTAGATTTTAACTATTTCGACTTAAAGGAAAATTTTAACAAATTAGCTCAAAAGGATATTGTTGAACTAACAAAAAATAAGATAGTTCTTATAGGGGATTTCAATGACCAAGATCTACATCCTACTGAGTTTGGAAAAATACCAGGGATCATCATTATCTTCAATTCTTATCTTGCTTTACTTAACGCAGATCATAAAATAACACTTACATTTCTTATATCACTATATTTAATTTTCTTCTTCATAGTGTCATACTTCTTTTTTGATTTTGACAAAAAAATGTCTGAAAAAATTTATAAATTGGTTAAGACAACGAAGGTTTTCAAAATCCTATCGAAGTACTCAATCAACCCGCTCATTAGTTTTATTTTTGCTGACTTTTTTAAAATTGGCTTTCTATTATATTTTGTAAGTCTCTTCTATTATTTAGTATATGATATTCATATAGAAATACTAAGCACTACAATCGTATTCAGCATTTTAATATATTTAAAAACAATATTCATTAAAGTATATGAAGAGCACGCCACTTAAATTTTTGAAAATATCTCTTATTTTCTTTCTTCCAATTTTATGTTCTAGTCCAACATTTGGACAAGAGATCTGGACAATATCGAGAATTAAGGGTAAAGTTTTTTGCGGCTCAAAACCGCTAAGCGTAGGTGACAAAGTCAAGTCCGATGAAGACTTTAATTTCGATAAACCAAATTCATATGTTCAAGTTCGTTTAAACAACCCGTTAAGAATTAGATTGATAATTGAAAAATGCTACAGAGAATCTAATGCTAAAACTCTTAAAGATTATTTTACCTATACAGATGACCTAGCATCTCGATCGGAAGAAAAGAAGTCTTTATCGAGTTTTAGTTATCTTAATAATAATATGTCAATATTAGTTGTTGACACTCTCAAACTAAGAACTAACAATACAGATATCAAATTTAGTACGACTCATTTTATTTATGCATCCTATGATCATAAAGGAAATGAAATAAATAAAATATTAAAACATCAAGATGGAGATTTATTTTTTGATTCTAGCATTTTTACTACGAAAAAGCATGGTGTAATTTCAAGTCAAAATTATAGTGTAAATCTTGTTGAATACAAGAAGAGCACGAATTATAATTCATTAAAATTTTCAAACATCAAATTCCTATTTATTACTGGTAAAGAGGTAAAAGCTAATTTTTTTCAATATTTTGAGGATGTCCATATTCCTAAAAATCTGAAAAAGGAATTTGTTATGGAATTTATAAGGTTTAGATATCCTGGATTTGGAGTTAATTTAGATGATATAATAACGTCAATATTCAGTGATGACTAAATTTTTCCTTTTATTACTAATACCAAGTTTTGTTCTGGCACAAGAATATGAATATTCAAAGAAAGTAAAGGACATCAATTCGCTATTCCAATCTCAAGAATACAAAAAAGCAAATGAAAAAGTAGGTGCATTAATCCCATTGAGCATTAAACTTTACGGTAAACTTGACGAAAGAACTGCTCAATTATATTTTATTGCCGGATTTACAAATGTCAGATTAAGTAATGTTGACATAGCCATAGACTATTTAGAAAAATTTGTTGAGATATCCCACCAAATTAAGACGAACAATTCTCAAGCCTATATTGCGTCAATTTTTATACTCGGGGAATTACTTGCACGCAGAGGAGACAATAAAAATGCCGAGAACTTTTTTGACCTTGGTGTTAAAGAATTAAAGGTCGTTGTCAGTCCTGAGAACACTACATACTATTCTTATTTAGGAAAAGCTGGTGCATTTTACAATTCCCTAAATCAATTCAAAAAGGCTGAAAAAATTCTTATTGAAACAATAAATTTCGCTAAAAAAAGATTCGGTAAGGATATAGACTATGTTGTTGGTTCTAAGAATCTAGCTCTTATTTACTTGAAAGATAATAGGAAGGAGGAAGGAATAAAATTACTATCGGAAATTATTCCTATAGCAAAAAAAATACAATTTAAATATCCATTAAATAAATCATTAGCATTTAATGAAAGCCTAGCCGATATCTATTTTTATTCGTCTGAATATCAGGATGCTTTAATGATATACGAGCAGTTATACTCTTATTACAAAAGTCGAAAATCATTTAACTACTATAAATTAAGCTCAACATTAAACAATCTCGCAGAATCTTGTAGAAAACTAGGAAATCATAAAAGGGCTATAGATTATCTAACAAAATCATTAACGCTCGAGCGACGCAACCATGGACTTAATAGCATAAATTATGCTATAGTTGCGGAGAATTTAGCTCTTTCATATTGGCAAATTGATCAAACCCAATTAGCATTAGAATATTTAATTCAAGTACAGAATTCAATTAGGGGAGCAATGAACGAAAAAATGAGCTTTCTTTCTGACGCCGAAAAATTAATTTTCAATCTAAAGTTTGAAACGTCGTTTGATGTTTTTGCATCGTATGTCTCAAAATTCTCCAATGACGACAATAAACTCACACAGGAGCTTTACAACAATATACTTTTTCGGAAAAATCTTTTACTAGACGCATCTAGAAATACTAAAAAAACCATAAGACAGCAAAACAACGAAAATTTAAAAAAATATTATACTGAATTGATAAGTACCAATGAATCAATAGTCAAGTTATACGATAAAAATGAATATTTAGAAACTGTTGAGATTGGTAGATTGAAACAAAACACGAATACCCTAGAAAAGAAAATTGCTAGAACTCTAGATAGCCTAAACATAAATATTAACGACAAGATTATAGATTGGAAGCAGATTCAGAGTTTGCTAAGTGATGATGAAGTTGCAATTGAAATAATAAATTTTAAGGATTTTGACGGTGATAATTGGAAATCAGACATCATTTATGCAGCTCTTATTTTAACACCTAATAAAGAATTTCCTAAACTCAAAATACTAGGAAAAGAAAGGGATTTGAGTGCTTTGCAGATGAACCAGAAATCTGCCAATTCAATAAATAATCTTTTAAAGGACTGGAATCCACTTTCTTCCTTATTTGAAACTATTTTACAAGATCAACCGAATACAAAACAGATATTTATAAGCTCATCTGGAATACTTAATACTATCCCAATTTCATCACTTTTTCATTTAAACTCATCCTCTCGGAATAATGTTAATATAGTTCGATTAACATCAACTTCCAGACTCAAAGAATATTCATCAAAAGTAGAATTAAAAAGTGCAGCTTTATATGGAGGAATTAAGTATAATAACGACTGGCCTTATTTACCTGGTACTAAAACTGAGATTGAGAAAATATCCTCTTTCTTATTATCAACAGACAGTTGTGATGTAAGTCTATACACTAGTAAAGAAGCCACCAAAGACTCATTTAAAAGTTACACAAAATCGAGCATTATTCATTTAGCGACACACGGATTCTTTTCTGGTGACAAAACGAGCCTGGTGACATTCGAAAAGAAAGTATTTGACAATCCGTTACAAAGAGAATCTTCTAAAAACTTTAAAAATTCCATTGACCCTCTAATGAATTCAGGCTTAATATTTGCACCCAATGAATCACAAAATAGCATATTAACTGCAATGGAAGCTTCCATTCTTGATTTAAGTAATGTAGACTTATTAGTCCTTTCTGCCTGTGAAACAGGTCTTGGCCAAACAATAAATTTAGAAGGGGTCTATGGACTGCAGAGGGCGTTTAAAGTTGCAGGAGTGCAACAACTATTGGTCAGCCTATGGAAGATACCTGATCAAGAAACTCAATTATTTATGAGTATTTTTTATCAAGAGTTAATACAATCAAAAGATGCTCAGTTAGCTTTTACTAAAACACAAAAAATAATGAGTGAATCATTTGAACCATACTTTTGGGCTGGTTTTATGCTAATTCAATGATATAATTTTGTGCTGCAGAAAAAAACTTGATGCAATTAGAACATATGAAAAAGTTTTCAATGCAAAATTTGTCTCACCAAAAAAAGTTGTTATTACCTTAAGGTCGCAATTAAGCTATGATTAATTTTATCTAATCTGCACTTCCTGCTGTTAAAGCAAGGTAACTACAAGTACCATTACCTAAACTTCTTGTTCCTGTCCAAGTAAATCCTTGGCACGTTGCCGTATAGTTATACGTGCCGCTAGGAATATCGTTCCATTGTACTACAGAGGGACTTGTGTCCTGACAATCTACAAACCCCATAGGTCGTTCTTGTCCGTCCATTGTTTTAGTTTCTAGACCGGTTACAGCTATTGAGATTTCTCCACAGTCTAATTCTCCGAAGACATAAAATGCTAAAAGGGACTGGCCTTGTCCTTCAAGATTATCATCTTGCGCTATGTCGTCGTCATTATTGCAGGAAGTTAATAACAATAAAAATAGACAAGCGATAAAATAACTCATATTTCTCATAAGATGTATATTAGGGGTTTACACTATCGATAGTTACACAATATTCGCCATCTATTGGCGCGTTATTATAGTTGCCCGAGAGCTCAAAACGCATAAGGCCTCCCACAACATTATCTGTTGCAATACAGGTAACATTTACTGTGTCATTGGGCATACCACCTATAATCAAATCTCCCGTTCCCATCGCGTTTAAAGTAATCACATCTGTTGTAAATACTATAAAGTCTCCATTAGAATCGTTTCCAAATATCTCAACAACTCCCGTAGACTGATTAGGAAAGAGATCTGTAGTGAGATTAGCCTCTGGAGCGAGTATGATGGTTCCATTTGCATTCAATTCGTAAGCTAGTCCTTGATTATTGCAAGTTTGAGGATTGTTATCGTCATCATTACTACAGGAAATTAAAATAATTAATACGGTTAATACTGCGAAAAATGCTTGTGTTTTATTATTCATTACTATTGTGTTTAGTTATCATCATTAATTGTTAGTCCATATAAAAAGTCTGGGGTTTGTATTTCTGAAAGTGTATTATTTACTAGGTCTATGGCAATCAAAAAGCTATTAGGAGAATCACTCGTTTCAGGATCCACAATTTCTGTAACATAGTAAGTGTCCTCACAAGAAGAATACGCTGTGCTATTTGTTAAAAACTCAATGCTCCCATTATTGGCCTCGCTAAGGTTTGACTCAATATTTATAATCGGTGTTACCTCTCCAGACGTGGTATCAATAGACACCAACTCTTCAATAGCTGTGGGGCTATTAATTTTATGATGGATCGCAATGAGTTCATTTGTTGTAAAGCGATATTCTATACCAGAAAGGGCCGTTTGTATATCTGCATCATACGGTATATTAATGTCTTGTACTTGTACCGTATTTGATAGGACATTATAACTTACTAAGGTTTTGACCCCTAAGAAGTAAATAGTATCAATTCCATTTGTCGCAGATGATATAGAAGCATTAAAAAATTCACCATCTACCGTAGCAAAACTAGAAGCAATTTGCGTGGCGTTTCCGGTAGTTTGATCGAGTTGTAAGATTTCAAAATCTACATTAGGTATTTCTGTTTGTAAATTAATGGTGTATAAATTCCCATTTAGGAAAACAGGAGCTGCTTGATCTTGAGATGTTTGTATTGCTGTCGTATTTGTTGTATTCGTATCTGCAAGATAGAGCGTGTTAGGGGCATCGCTATCGTCTAATAAATAAAAGAAGGCATAACGATCATTGTCTTGATCATAGGTTCCAAAAGATGGTGAATAAAATTCATTAAATAAATTAATATTTTGCACCTCAATATCAGTTCTTCCTAAAGGGTCTGTCAAAGGTTGGCTAAAGGTTTCAAAAGTAAGAAAACGTTGACCTGTGGTTGGCTCCTCTGTAAGGCTACCGTAATAGAAATCTCCCTCACAGATATCTGGAGGAGGCATATCATCACCACCTACAGGATCTTCTGTAATGACTTCTAGATCTTCACAGCAGTCTTCACAACTCAAAAGTGCTAGGAGACATATGCTTAGTATGTATATGTATTTTTTCATGGTAATTTCTTTTATTAAGTGTGTCGCATATTTATTAGGTTACGCTCTAGATACTTCTCGACTGCGCCTATCCTCCTATTAAACATTCTGGTAGTTTCTCATCTGCCTCCGCTTGATTTCTAAATACAAGCATCTTCATCATTTTTCGTGGTTGTGCACATATGGTGGCATTACCGCTAGCAGGAACAATTTGCCAGTACATTGCATAGTCCTGTGGAGGGGGTATATTTCTCATATTCACCCTAGATTTTGTTGTACCCTTTAATATCTCTGTATGGACTGGCGTATAGGAGTCCCCGGTTTTTGTAAAGAGCTGTAATTGATATTGCTTGTCTTTTTTAAGTTCGCGAGTATTGGTGTCAAACCATTCAAATACTACGGCAGGATTTTTAGTAAGTATTATGGGTTCATTATAGCCGGGTGCTCTATATAAGAGTGGCTCACATACATAAGCATCTTCTTCATTTTCTGGTTGTTCCTCTCCTAAGATTTCTTCTTCCTCTTCTGGTTCGTTTACTGGGATGCCTCCCAGTTGCACAATAATACCGACGGTACCGTTAATGTTTTTAATACGGCAGCGCTGTAATATATTAGAAGTAGTGCTAGAAATAGCAGTTTCATAAAGTATATTAGGCTCACCTCCTTCTTCAAACGTAGCGTCAAGGCTTCTGTATCTGTGAGTAACGCCTTCAATAATACTAAAATTACCACCAAGACTAATCCCTACACTTTTAGAAAACATATAATTAAGATGCGCACCACTTACCCATGTAAGATTGATGCCTATTTCATCTTCTGGAGCCGTAATAGTCTCAAAAAGTGTAATATCATTAAGCGCAGGATCATCATAGGCTGCTGTATAACTATAGTTTGCATAGGATACATTGGCGAGGCCTATTTTAGAAAAGACTTGAAAGCTTACTTTATCTTCTTTATCAAGATCAAGTGATAGGACTGGCCCTATGGCAAGCTGGACACTACTCCACTGGAAGCTACTTCCTTCTTCCAATAGTTGTGCGCCAAACATAGGATCACTCACCAGATCTGGAAAATTAGTCTCAAAATTGATATCATTTTTTTGGTACGCAGCATAGCCTCCTAACCCTAGTGGCCCCCAAATATTGAGTTTATCTATATGTAATCCTGCTCCAAAACCGTTGTCTAGATTAAGGCTTGCATTAGAAGCGTTCTCTATAGGGTTTGCCAAATGAAACTCTGAGAGGAGTTGCAAATTTTCCTGTGAATTACAAATAAAACTTTCTACTATAAAGAAAAAGAATATCACATATTTCATTGTCAAAATTTAATAGGGTTTATCTTTTCTCCTGTATTTTTTGTAGCATCATCCACCATTTTATTAATGTTTTTAATGATCTTTTTATTTTGCCTATTACCCCAATTGGAATTATATGCCTTGTCTTTAATTAACTTTTCAGCATTTTCATTACCCACGCGTGCTTTCACAATATTCAATGCGTCAATTTGATCTTTAAAATTTATATTTTGAGCTTTGGGGGCATCAGATTCAACATTGAAATCTACATCTTCAGTTGACAATTCATAGCTTCCATTAGTATTTTCTTTGATAATTTTCTGTTTCGTCTTTAAACTAATAGTAATTACGTTGTCAATTGAAACTATGTCAGATTCATTAATCGTTCCAGCCTCTCCATAACTCACTACTAAGCTTTTCTCAATTATTTGAGTAATGAGATATCTTTCTCCTTCAATTAATTCAGTTGTAGTAGACATTTCATAAGTTGTAAAACTTCTTGATTTTATAAAATTGTCCATAAATGACATTCCTTTTCCTCGGAATGCTATATCTGCTATTAACTTATTCCTAGATGACATCATCATTTCCTTACTGGTAGTTTTTTTAAAGAAATTAGAAGGAGAAATTGTTACTTTCTGCTCTTTTAAATCGGAAGAACAAGTTCCTATATATTTTCCAGATGGTAATCTTTTAGTAAACTCTAAACCCTCGAACTCAATGCCATCAACAAGCCTATTCTCACTAAACGCATATTGACTATTATTAGGGTATTTTTGATATAAAGGATCTACCGCAAAAAACCGCCCTACTCTAGGGTCGTGCATCCTATATTTATAATTGATGCTGTTCCCTACTCCTTTTACCTCGTTATCTTTTTCTTGACCTTGGAAACCGTGTGTATAGTTATCAGATTGTGATCGATCTTCTTGTTGCGTGCCATAGGGGTAATAATCATTATGACTTATGATATCTGTTTCTTGATACGCAATTGTTGGTCCTGTATTACTAGATACTTTTCTATCACTGGTTACCTCTGTAATATTGTTTAAGTGGTTTGAGATTTCAAATGATTTGTTGCCAATAGTTCGTGTTTGACTTGCAACATAATCTACTAACAAGAAAAGATATAGAACAATGATTATTTTCACTTTCATAATATTTACTGACTTCTTATGTTTAAATTCAGTTTTACTTCTACTCGTCTATCGTTTGCATTATTACCAGTATTCCTGGAAGTACTAACCCCTGTTGCGTTTAATCGATTCGCAGGTATCCCGTTGTTTATAAAATACTGACGAATAAAATTTGCTCTATTAATTGAAAGTTGTGCATTTCCTCCTTGAGTTGTCTTATTTATTTGACTGGCCATCCCCGTTATATCTATAGTATAAGTTAAATTTGGATTATTTAAGTTCTCAAGAGTTTGGGCATAGTTTAATATTTCATTCAAATATTCATTGTTTTGCAAGTCAGCTAATGGAAGTGCGAAAATATCTCTTTGAAATCTAATTTGAGCGAGCAAGCTTGATGCTATTAAATGACTCCCATTACTACTAGTCTCAGAACTATAAGATTTTACAGAACTATTTACTGAGTCTTTAATAAAAGCATTTACTAATCTTCCAGCCTTTTTATTAAGGTCTATTCCTCTTTTTGAATAAAAGCCAGTCGAGTCCACATTTTTTCTTTTAGAAATAATCCAGCCATTTCCTCCACCACCCAAATCACTTTGATAATCGGGATTAGGGCTATTGTCAAGAATACCTTTTAATTGTCTGAAATTGTTTGTAGTATTAGTGATATTAATTGTTTTAAAGTAATTTCTAATATTATCATTTTCGACTTTGGTGTATTCCACTGCAACTATCCTTGACCCAATTTTATATTCTATTCTGACATATTTTTCCAAACCTTCTAACTCAATAGCATTTATGACATTATTCTCACTAAAAGCATATTGACTATTGTAAGGGTACTTGTTGTATAAAGGATCCACAGCAAAAAACCGCCCAACTCTAGGATCGTGCATACGGTATTTATAATTCACACTATTACCTTTTCCTTTTATGGCATCGTCCATTTCTTGTCCTTGAAAACCATATTTATAATCATCAGACTGAGAGCGATCTACTTGTTGCATCCCATAAGGATAATAATCTGTATTGCTTAGTATGTCTGTATCATTGTAGGCAATCATAGAAGTAGTTGCAACAGCCAGTTTACGATCTGTTGTGACTTCACTCACGTTGTTTAAATGATTACTTACTTCAAAGTTTTTATAACCAACCACGCGCGTGCTAGATTGTGCATACCCATGTTTCGCTATGAGCACTAGCAATAGTAGTATAAGCGATATGTAATGAGAGTTATTCACTATTGCATAGTTTTATCTTGCGTAAACGTTCCTAAGCGTTTATTGCCATAGAGCACAAAATCTTTAAGGGTCAATACACCGTTTTCTAATTCATAAAAGGCAATAGGGTTACCACTAGCATCTAGTACATACCAAGTGCTTTTAGGAGGCTGCGGGTTGCCTAGTGCATCTTTCTCCACTACAGTTTTATAAATACGGTTACCCATTGGGCCATACCTAAACTCTAGGTCTGCCGCATCAATTCCTGCAGGTCTGGTAATTGATCGTACTTTATTGCTTACGTTCCAGTTCATACTAATGTTTTCAGAAACATCGGTAACGAGTCTTCCTATATTGTCGTACACATAATTGCCCGCATTTTGATCGTCTAGGTCATTCCCAACCTTGCCTACGGGATCATCTACGTGAAAAAGTTGGTTATTTATTTTTGCTCCTACAGCATTGTAGTTATAGTTGTAGGATAACTTATCCATCGCTTGAGAAGCGCCTACTCCATTGCGATAGAGTTGTTCTATATTTCCGTTGCCGTCAAAGACATAGCTACTATTATAATCGCCATTGTTTGATACGTTTGCGAAGTCATTTCGCGCAAGCGGGTTGTTCCCACTAGTTGTATCCCAAAATGGTTTGTAACTCTTGATGCGATTCAATTGGTCATAGGTATAGGCATTTGCCATTACATTAATAGGCTGCTGTGTAATATCCTTCATACTTGTCACCATCATAGAAATATTACCATTGTACAGGGGCTTGGTATCTGCCGTAGTAATGAACGCTGTACTATTAATACTACTAAAGTCGCTGGCAAGAACTCCACTCACAACAGTACTAATAGGTTGATAATGGTCTTTGAAATAATGTAGTGAATAGGCAAAAGGATCTCTTCCAAAATTTTCATTGAGTTCTCCAGCCACTCCGTCTTTACCCGCATCACGATCTGCCACTGTCATAGAGCTGTTTTGAGCGGTAATCCAACCCCGTATATCATAGATCATATCATTTGCAAAGACGTGCTTATCCCCTATTTCTTCACGTGCAAGAGGTCCGTGTGCATAATAGAAATACCTAGCGTCTGTATCCCACAATAAACCATTAGTACTACTGTGTGCTTCCGTAAGCCTATTATCTGCATCATAGCGATAGCGGTATAACATCTGGTCTTGTTTTTCTTTTTGATAAGACACGGTGTTTACATTACCACTTACAAGATCATAGGTATAATCAAAACGTTTTACTTGATGTGCTGTTATAGGTATAGCTCTATTTTCTTGCCAAAGGGTCTCCACATTGCCTAGTACATCATAGTCATAATGCGTCAAAGCATCATAACCAACTGGACGTTCTCTATTAGTCGCCCCAGGCGCAGCATCATAGGAGTCTCCCTCTTGGTCATATACTACAGCTCCTATGCGATTACGCAAGAAATTTTGTTGCTCAAAAGCTGGATGTGATGGTCCTGTGATAGATGGGTTTACTTGATCGTAAAAAGTAAGAGTTCGCTCATTGCGTTTTTTACCATCCAACCAGTTTAATAAGGCATTTGCACCCGTAGGGTTGTTGTAATCTGTAATATCTTCTGCGATAGCCTTATTCATTGCCGTCGTGCTTATAAGCTCTCCAGCCTCTATAGTGCGCCCTAAAAGGTCATAACTCAAGTAACTATAAGCATCTCTTGCTACTTGTTCTGCATTTTGAGAAACTACAAGCCTTCCCAAGGCATCGTAATAAAAATGAGAATCGTTGCCATCTGGTGTGTTCTGTCGTACCACGTTCTGTAAAGAATTATACCGGTAGTTCGTAATCATTAGATGTTTGGTATTCACAAAAGGGTTTGTATCAGGGTTTTCTAGATATCGATTTGCTGCATCGAGTGTAGTTTGATCTGTGATACGACTATCATGAACTACTCGTGTTGCGTCTAATGCATCTTGCTGGTACACGCCCTCTGGAGGAACAGTTGCTACAAGATCTCCTGCTTGATCATAATAGTATAAAGTGTAGTGATACTCGTTATAAAGATAATCTAGCGTAAATTGCTCATTGCCATTATAGGCTTTTGCCAAACAATGGGAGACATAAGCTTGCTTATACTCAGCTGCCTTTTGACGCATAAGTTGTTCAAATTCGAGATTTGCAACGGCCTGAGCCATTGCGTTAAAAACTTCTGCACATTCTTTATCTGTGTCTATTGGGTCTTCTGGTTCTTCTTCATCCTCACATGAGAAGTACGCTGCTAAAACTGCCGGTGGCTTAGGCCCTCCTCCTGTCCAAGAATAATGGGGAGCGGTATTACACTCCTTGTACCAGGCTGCAAAATCTCCTTTAAGGCTAAGATCATCTGGATACAGTACAGCCTCTAGTGCATCCTGCACCTCTTGATTACTACCAAAACGTACGTCGCTTACAATATCGAGATACGTCTTTGTAGGTGTAACGCTTTGTATTACTCCTACGACAAAGTCGTTAATATTTTTACACTCGCAGGACTCCTCTGTTTGTTCTGGTAAGGCATCTACAAAACATCCTTCTGGTAGCATTGAGGTGCAGGATATATAGTCTCGTATTGCGTCATTAAGATTTACCGTCGTGCTTGGATCTTGACAATCTTTGAGGTAGGTGTCGTGAATAAATTGCCAAAGTTCCTGTTCTTGCCTGCTTGTTAATACGTCACAATTATTTTTAAGGCGTTGTACAAATTGATCTGCCACTTGGTCTGCTGCTCGTTTGCAGTTTTCTTCTTCCAGTTTGTCTTGATAAGCCTCAGGATCGTCTGGATCAAAATCTTCAAAAATCTCATTGTACGGGTATCGTATGGCGAAGCCCTCCGCTGTGAGTGCGTCTTCTGCTGGAGACTGTAAATGTAATCCAGAGCACTGTTGCTTTACATGTCTATATTTTAAAAGCTCTTCATAAAATTTTTGACCTCTCTCTTTAAGTTTTGAAGGCTCTAATTCTGAATGAAGACTTGCTGGCGCTTCTAACTTTGCTTGAGCCGATATTGATCCCCAATCTGTTTTTGATAAATAACCATCTATAGTAGCCTGATCTGTGACAAAAGCCGCTGTAGGATCCATATTAAACGTACTATTAACACCAAGATCATTCCAACTACAACTCCACGAAGCCCCACACAGTTTTTCAAAAGCACACCATTCTGGATGCATTTTTATGGTTATATCTACATATTCATCTTGCCAATTATCGCGTACCTCATTCCAGAAATCATCAGTATTGGTGGCATACTGTCTAATGCCCATCTTTTCTTGTAAACAGGTTTTCACAGTCTGATCTGCATTATTTTTCAACCAACCATTTTTATCATAACTAGAATTTGCATTACCTCTGGCATCATCACGTTCTGCAATATTATCAAAATACTGTCCTCCTGGCGACATATCTTGTTTGAGCAATTCATATTGAAACTCGCAATCACTCAAAGGAGGCTCTGTTGGGTCATAGGCTTCACACGCTGCTTGGCAGGTAGCTATTTCAGCAAGAACTGCGTTATAAGCTGTCTGATCTATAATGGTTACTAAAGACCCATTATTTAATTCTGCCACATGTCTGCCATCGTCTAAGGCCAGGTAATAATGGATGCCTGTGGTAGCGTCTGGGACACTCCAATACGATTCTTTACATAACTCTTCACAATTGGGATTGCAACTCTCGATAGGGTCTATTTTACGAGGTTCATAACACATCTGGCTATCTATCCAATCTTGAACGGCATCGTTTAGATGAGCTTCATTAAGTGTAAGCTTTTTAATGAGTTGATAGGAACCTACTGCTACCTGAGCACTAAAGGAGATGCTCGCAACGTCTGTCACTTTTGTTAAGCTGATCTCGCTTACTGTTGCGCCACTAAAAACAATAGGTTGTTTTTGTCCATAATCATCTTTAAGGTAAATTTCTAGATCATATACACAAGAAGTATCTACCCCACAATTATTAAAAAGTTCTGGAGTAAGGCTATACTGGAAATTATACATAGTGCTTCCTGTAGCCAGCAATACTTTATTTACCGTGAGTGCATCATCTGTAAGGGTATTGAGACGATTAAGATTTACATTGAGTGTAATAGGGTTGGTAGGTTTTGTATCTATATTTTTTAGATTCTCTGGAGCTTCTCCTACTAATGAAGTCATAATAACCCTTCCAGATAAATCTTTTACAGAAGCACTGGCTTGACCATTTGCATCAATGGCGACTGTTTTTTCATAATATTTCGCAAAGCCTACATTGTTTCCAAAAAGCATGGTAAGCTCTTCTTGAAATGGAGAGCCGTATAAAAATTTTGTTTCATGGGTAAGTTGCCCTCCATTGCTAAAGTATTCTTTACCTACACCGCTAACAGCTTTAACCCTACCTGAGCCATCATTTTTATAAATTGTTCTAGAAAAAGGATATCCCTTTGCGTCTGGGGTGTACTGTCCATTAATACCAATAGGGTTTGTGTTTTGATCAGAATAATAATAGCCAGCACCTTTGTTGCTTTGAGAACCCAATGGTTTCGGCATATTCACCAGATTGTCTGTGTCAAAATGGGGATAATAATAATTGTTACCAGAATTATCTTTGTGCAAGGCATCATAATGACGCATACCCTGACTTTCTTGAGGTGCAGGCAATACTTGAAGGCTATTTCGGCCTACAAAATCGTAGACGGGTTGGGCTACAACTGCTGTTTGATCTGTATTTAAAATCGTTACTGTTTGCTCTGGTTTTAATATATCATCATAAAAATTGATTACTTCTTTGCGTTTGCCATCTTCTGCATACACCACATTATATTGCCAGTTTTTATCTTGTTCTAATCCAGGCCAAAAGAAATTATGATTGGAATATCTACTATTACCTGATGTATTACCCGAAGTAGGTACGAGATCTACCCCATTTTGTTTGTAATACCCCTTACTGTTAAATGACCACACTCCTTCTACTCGTTTATCAAAAACAAGACTTGCGGGATCAGATTTCTCTAGACCTACACCTCGTACTCGCCAAATAATAAAACCTCTAGGATATGCTAGTGATATATCATAAAAGTGTTGCTGCGTGGTAACTCTTGTGGCATTCTTAAAATCGAGATAGAATTCATCTGTTTGCGGGCTATTCCCCATATTTACAAAAAGCCACTCTACATCATATTCATGTGCTCCTGAAAGAAAGTCCCAAGAAATAGTAAACGTATTGTTTACAGTATTTATTCCTGTAGTACTATTAAATGTGTTGACTCTAGGTTTTCTGTTCACATCTAATGTATATACTCTATTTACCTCGAGATGCACATCAAAATGAATATAGTCTGGTAAGGTGGTCATAACCGTGGTTGGCGATCCATTCCTATCTGTAATGGTTACTGTGTTTATAGCGACATCTGCTTTGGTATAAAAACCCGCAGGTAAACTGTGTATAAAAGCATCTATATCCTTATAATTTTCAGTGGGATGATAATCAATTTCTAATGTATGCGATGTGTTCGTTGAGCTTGTACTGCTATAATTCTGATAGAACGCAATGCTATAGTCAATAGTTACTTTCCAATCTGTAGCATAATAATTTCTTAGAGACTCATCAAAATATAACTTAGTATATAATCGCGTACTCTCTAATTCAAAATCGTATGGGCAATTTGTTGCTACACGACATTGTTGATACTGATCTTCTACTGTAAGGTTTGTTCCAGCTTGGATAGTAGTACCAAAAGCGCCATCTATAAAAACCTCTTGGGCACTACTGGATAATCCTTGTAAAAACAGAAGCACAAAGAATAGTATAATATTTCTCATGGTAGTAAACTGTTTATTAATGAATACTCCTTGTAGGCCTCTGTGAGTACCCAATTCGATCCCATATTCTCTACATATGGAGCAATACTGAATAAAGACGAATCTACTTCGTTGCAAATATGATTTTCTGAATATTTCAGTTTAATTTCTGAAATCTCTCCATTTTCAATACTATTATTAAGATATCGTACAGATCTTAGTTGATAGTTTGCTTTCGCGAAAGCATAATACACTTCATCATAATATCCATTTGGATCCTTAAAACTAATCCGCAACTCTTCTGGGGTTTCTTCTACCTTAGTAATCTGATTCTTTAATTCTTGACTGTTCGGAATTACCTTAGATAATGCTGAAAGGTCGCTATTTTGCTCGACAGAATTACTGAGCTGTATTTCCTTCTGTACTTTATCAATTAAAAGTGTGTGTTCTTGATCAATCACAGAGGTTAGAACCGGAGTTTCAATATAAAATTGGTTACCGCTTCTAATTGACCTGTAGTTTTGGGTTATTTTTTGATTGTCTGATTCGACTTGTTCTAAGACTATTGTCATATCAAAAGCAGTGGCATCTGCATATACTTGCTGTACTTTTAAAAGAAAGGATATAGTATCTTCTTGCGGCACCTGTGACCTACTCACAACGAATGTGCTCAAAAACAATATGGTTATGTAAAAAGCCCTCATGATTACTTTTTGATATTATTTTGGTTCGAAGAAATCGTTTTAATGCCTCTCTCCGTTTCTACTTTAGTCTGCGTAAGGTTACCTTCCTCATCGTAATTATAGAAGGTGGCATAATTCTGATTACTTAGTGTCGCAAGTAATCTATAATTAGTAGGGTCGTACACATAAGTTTCCATACCTGAATTGAATGGCTGGATTCGGATATCGTCATAAGAGGACCCTCGATCGTCATTTTTATCTGAGAAAATAATTTCAGCTGTTGTGGCGGATAATGGAATTTCAAACACTCCGGAAATCTGTTTCCACCCATCAATAAATTGGTTAGACAAAGCAACATCAAAAGAATTTATAATAGTCGCGCCGTTTATTTTTATATGTATAATCGCATTATCTGGGATATCACTGTTTTTAGTCCAGGCACTGATGACATATTTCTTACCTCTTTCTGGAATGAAATAGTTCGTGTCGAGATTATTATAATCTACTCTGTGATTATAACTATTGTCAGCATACAAACTATGGGAGCCCGTATGTCCCTGTTTGCCTAGCGCAATATTACCTGTAAAATTAAAATTACCGTGAGCTGAACCAATAATGTAATTATATTGATCAAGTTGATAATCTTCAAAACTATCAAAAGCAATATCTGTAGTTTTAGAATTTGAGGCTGATGCAGTTACCAAGTGGTTCTCATATCCAAATAGAGAAGCGGCGTGTATGTCTAAACGATTACGCCCTTCTTTAGAAGATCCATTAACATTGTATTTAGTCACTTCATTAACCCAACGCCAGTTATACCTTTCATTATAGTTTATGGGCTGAGTCCAATCGAAAGGGTAAAAAGTATCATACTCTCCATCCTTATCAATCTGCAGACCACTACCATTTACGCCTGTTTGCTTACGATCAATTAGATAGGCAGAGGTTCGTTTAGGTCTCCAAATCCCTCTGATACCATAAGCATAGTGATTTCCTTTACTTGGATCTGCTGCAATATTTGATAATGTTGTTCCTAAAGTATTAACCGTTTGAGAAGAAAGTTCATTATAATTAAAATTCCATTGGTCTGAGAATTCTGTAGCATCCGCGTGGAGAACTGTAATAGGTTCTCTTTGATTGCAGATAAAACAGTCAACTAGATTTTGAAGAGTGAAACTAAAAACTTGTCCATTAAGAAGGTGTCCTGACTGAACATAAATCATTTTAACAGTTTGGGACAAAGCTTCATAACTACTATCAACAAATCTAAAATTAGAAAAATCTGTATCATCTGGTAGTGTAATATTTTGAGCAGTAATTGAACACTCTGAACTAACAGCACTTCCAAAGTTGAACGTTAGATTTCCTGTTGCTTTTTGGTAACTATAGCCAATAGAATATTCGATTTCTGAATTGCATTCTGGAATATTCATTGGGCCTAAAACGTCACTGCTATTATATGTTCCAAGAGTAACACTTCCCAATATTTTTGAAGAAAAAACAGGACGACTAGTATTATAAGCTGCAAGAATAGCAGAAATAGCTTGACTCTGGGTAGCTTGTTGAGTTGTATATAAATCTATTATAGACAAATCTTCCAAGCTTACAATCTTACCTTTCTTGGTGGATTGTAAGTTTTTATAGCCAGATTTTATAATTGTCAAACTATCAGCTACAAAATTAGCACTTTGTCCATTTCTTTGCTTGAGACCAATCGTGTTTATATTAGTGTTTAAATCATCTACATAAAATAGTTGTTGTGAAGAATCACGTATTAATACATCTCCAGGTTGGAATACCTCTTCAACATTGACACCTAGAAGACTATTACTTCTATCTTTTAAAGAATATCTCCCAGAATTAGGAGGATTAGAGGCCAAATAAATCCTAGATCTATAGTTTTTATAAGCTCCTTTCATTGCATCATAGCTCCAGTGCGCAGGGAAATTATAGGTATATACCGGTTGGTTCCATTCATTAGTTACAGAAGTAATAATAGGCTCTCCTGTTTCATAATCGTAATAAAGGTTGCTAGTTTTTACTTCTGCCCCATCCTTGTATTGTGAGATACTCTCTAATATGGGTTGGTTATAAGTGATCTTTGTAGTACTTAAATATCTAGTACCTTCTCTACTTGTATTAATTTTCGGGAACCAAGAAGGCAAGAATGCAGGATATTGAATATTCATGTTAATCTGAGAGCCCAAGTCTATATGCTGTGTATTAGATTCTATCTCATCTATATAGAAATCTACTTCCTTACCTAGATGGACATCTTCTATTTCTCCTTCTTTCTTGAGTGTGGGTACAAAATTATCCAGTTGTTTATGATCATCGGGATTTGTTCTGTATGTATAAACACTCTTTTGAATAGGTTCACCCAACTCATTATTTGTTGTATACGGATAAGTCGCTACAGATTTAGGTCTCCCATAAATAGAATTATTAAGTGTGAATGAATGCCCCATAGAGAATCCATAGTTTTTAGTTTTCTGCTTTCCAATAAAGGGAATGTATACTGGAGCCCAATACGGCGCAAATAATGCTCCGCTTCGAGTCACCTTGGTAGGAAAATCTTTGGCTGTATAAAATTCACTTACATTGATACCTGATTGCGCTAGCGTAATGTCCGTTTCTTCAAGGTTTCTTATCTCTACTCTACTATAACCCACATTTGCACTTGGATATAATCCAGCTCCAACAGGCTCTTCTAAAAATGACTTTTCATTAGAAAAAATAATTTCGTGTCCATTCTTTTCCGTCTTATACCAAACTGGCTGTGTAAATACATTTTCTTCTATTCCTAGTATCGGTTCAAACTCGGCTACTCCAGAAGATGTGCCATCTTCTAAATCATATGAATAGGTTTGCCCATATATTCTATTATTGCGATCGTTACTTGACATTGTAATTTGACGTACACGAGACCCACCGCCAAATTTTTGTCTAGGCATTACTAAGCGTATAAACGAGGGCTTATCCGTATTCAATTCTTTGGCCCATCCCTTGGCAATAGACGTTTTATAATAACCAGCTAAAATCACACTGGCTTCATTAAGCATATCCGGTATATAGTTCATTACAACAGGCACGGGATTATTGAGATCATAACTTTTACTTAAATCAGGTCTTGATTTACGGATGTATTGTAAGGCAGCTAGTCTAATAGGATTCATTAAAGGAGAACCTGTTTTAGGTTTGATTGGTTTGATCTGCACGTAGCCCGTATTTGCGTCGAGCATTCCAGCACTTTGAATTTCAGCATAACCTTCAACATAGTCGGCAGCCTTAACATTAGTCACTAGATCAGGACTATATTTTAGGTCAACATAACTCCTAAACCGAAGGTATTTTAGACCTTTTATCATTTTCTTTACCTGATTATCTCCCTTTATTGGATCTGGATCAAGAGTAAACGGAGTTTTAAAGAAAAGAAAAGAGTCCTCATTTTTAAGCTCCCAACCATCTATAGCGTCTCGAGTATCTCCCGTTCCAATTAATTCAATATAGCTGGTTGCCTTTTTATCTTGTACATAGGCGTAGTCATCTTTCTCATAGTCAATATCAATTTTTCCTTTGGAGGGTATTTCAATTTCATCTAATAACCAAGCAGAGGCCTCTGCGTCTCTGTTTGCATAAGATTCTTGTTGATACGTATAAGGATTTTCATGTACTTCTACGGTAGGAGGTTTATGATACGCACCCCATCGATCCTGCTGGTGATCTTCATAATTTGGATCTGTACCATATTTAAATGCATATTTCGAGTTTTCACCATTAGAAGAATTGTAATAGGTAAAGTGTAATGAGTCTAACGCCGGTGTGTAGCCAGAAGTTGAGTTAGGTGTATTTTTTCGTAAATGATAATTTTGATCTAGATGGACTTGTTGTATTGGGTTAGGCCAAGAAGTTCCTGAATAATAGAATCCTTCTGTATAATTAGGATCATTCTTACTGAACAAGGCAACGAGCTTAAGTTCTTTTTGTTTCTTGCCATTAACACCTTGAAGTTTGCTATCATTGGCCTTGAACACAGCGATATGCGTTTTTGTCTCTATTGAATTTACATAATATAAATCCTTTGTTCCTCTTTGATAGGAAGCTTTATCATCACCAGGATTAGATTGATACCCCTTTGAATAATAAGCCCCTGCAAACGGAAAACGCCATTCATAATTTGGAACTTTCTCGTAGTTAAATTTCACGTAAGTGCCCAAATCATTTTCTGTAGGGCCATTATCATCTACATCTATATAATCCTGAGAGAGAATAGATGTAATAAAATAGGTATGTGCATAGGCTGGTATTACCTCTTTTGAGTAATAATGATCTTCTCCTGCGCCATTAAATACTTTTTCATAATTTGATAAACTGCCCGTAACATCTGCATCTGTAATTACTTTTGGATTTTGATTTAATGGAACACCCTCAACAGAAAAGGAGACTTTTTCTGTAGTATGATTGTAGGCTGGTAGGAAATAATTATACCGGACACCATTCGTTTTTAATACAGAAACTCCATTGATATGGTGCTCTTTCCCAAGATTATAATCAATAGCATTCAATGTATTAGTATCCATATTAACAATATGGTCTACCAAGTAACTGCCGCTTAGATCATCTTTTGTGAAATATTCTATATGCTGACTTCTCACAGTACGATCATCTTTGTGTGATCCTAAAAATGTTTTACTCGTCCTATTATATTCCCTAAACGCTTTTGCTTTAGCCTCAAAACTTTCCCAATCATACTTTCGATTGATATTAAAAGCAATAGGCGTTTCCTTTTGCATGTCTTCCCAATACTTTTGAGACATTGGAGCAGACTCCCCTATCATTTTAAAATAGAAAGGTTCATAGAGTGGTTTTTCAACTGAGGATTCCTTAAATCTCAAATCATTAAGGGGCTCTAAATAGCGGTAAGCTTCTTTCCAAGGTCCAGAATAAGATTTTCCATAACCTGCACCTAGATCTAAACCGATTTTAATGGGAGGAGGAGGAGATGGAAAATCAAGAGGAAAACCTGCCTCAATACCTACTTCTGTGTTAGTTGTGGTAGATTTGATCTCTGGATCAGAAAATCGCCCTATAGAATTTTGATAAGCTCGAAAGCTTCCTCCTACGCCGTGTCCTTGAATACTAAAAACATCATAAGTAAGAATGGAAACTGGAGTAATCATATTTTTTTTTGTAATCCCATTCCCATTTTCACGATAAAAATCTGTTAATGACCCATTTTCTTTAGCTGTCATATACATTGCTCCAAAGCTTTTGGTAGATTTTTCATTGGAATCTATCCAAGAACTCATATAGCTACCAAAAATTTCTTGAACCTCATCTGTTTTTACTATTGATTTTTTCTTCGGATCATAGGCAAATGAAAAATTAGTGGTTAGTGTGGTTCTTTTGTGAGAGAGTGATTGCAATGGTGCTGCAGAAGCGAATGAGATAGAGCCCCATTTTGAAGAATTGGTACTTGAAACGTTCGGTTTAATATCTGATCCAGATACGGAACTAACAAGAGCGGCGCCTAAAGTACCTAGTCCTTCTTGTTTTTTAGCCTTGTGACTAAGATTAAGATCAGAAAAACCCTGTTTCGAATTAAGATTAAATCCTAAAGCTGTTGAATGTTTTAATCCATTAACAATTATATCATTTTTTGTGCCAGTAAAGTAATCATAACTAAGTTTAGGGCTCAAAGAAATGCCTTCTTGGTTACCAAATTTTAAATTAAGTCCAAGATTAAGGGCATCACCACTTTTGTTCTTTGTTAGACTAGTCTTTATACCCGATAACGAAGTATTTATTCCAAAACCTGAATAATTATTATAATATAAACCGTAAGACGTAGAAATAGGAAATCCTTCCTTAAGGCTAGCTCCTAGGAATTCCTTGTTAAAAGCTTTAGGCGTATAGGTAAAACTAATTGTTCTACTAGGCTTTATATAGGTCGTCTTCTTAATCTCATCCCCTTTAAAATCGTCTGGTAAACCTCTTAAATTGCGTTGTATAGCTCCTGTGTTTAAATTCCAACCTAGACCCACCCAACTTGCAGCTTGATCCATACCCACATTACTATTATATGCTAGATTAATGGGATAACCCCCATCTGGTCCAGGAATCACCATTAAGGGTATGTTATAGTTAAAATCTCCCGTGTATAGATTCACCATATCATCACTCCCAATGGGTGTGAATGAACTAGCTTCAGGTTGCGTAGGACCCGTAGTCTGACTATGTATATAAGAAAGTCCTAAAAGACTAAAAAGAAAAATTAGCGATACTTTATTCATTTATACGCTCTTTAAGAAAGTGATGAATTTTTTTTGATTTTTTTCGTCCGTTATCTCCAACACATAAATCCCTGTATTAGATAATAAACCAGTTAAAGGGAGTTGCAATTTATTAAGACCATATTTTATTGTTATAGGCACTGAAAGAGAAGATTGCACCACAACCCTCTTTTGATCATAAATTTTATAATCTAATTGAGTGTCTTGGTCGTTGTAATTTTCTTTGTAAATAAAGAATAAATCCGTTCCGTTTATATATCTGGGGGTGGAACTAATTTTATCTTCAACAATAAAATAATTACTAGCATTACTATTTACTTTTGGGACAGAATTATGCGCAGGTCCGCAACTCTGGAAAAAATATAATCCAATGATTGCGACTACATAGATGTATTTTCGTTTCATTAACACAGAAATAGATTATCGTAAAGATGTTAAATAATTTAACAATAAAAAAATAGCTAACTGATAAACAGAACTTTTGAATACATCAATGGAAGTTATCAATCCATAATTAGACGCCTCATATTTAGTTATATTGGCACACCAAAACAAGAACACGTATTACTAAAAAAAATATACAGTAATAGTTATTGGTAAAAAATTAGATTAGATAATATAAATTATAGCTAAAACATAGGTGACTTTAAAAAACTGAATCTTTACCAATACAAAATACCAATTTTTGTAACCCCTTGTACCTAAATTGTACCCTATACCCCCCTAAGTACTATAAATAAACACTTTTATATTTCTGTATTGGGAAGTAGTTCTAAAGTAACCACCTATTATGTGATACATTGTCTTATAAAGTACTTTAATCTTCCTTATTAATGTTGCAAAAAATCGAGTGAAATGAGCAATCTATGAAAGAGTTTAAGGATAGACGACCAATCGACCAAAAATAAAAGTTCTTCAGACTATATCTTCTTAAAATATTCACTTTGTTTATTCGATATAGTTTGGGATTGATGAATATCTACATCCAGTATTTCATATTCAGAATTATTACTTTTAAACTCTGGTATTAGTGCCTTGAGCTTAGCTACACTTATAGTGTTATTATTATTAATAGCCGCCTTAACAATATCTGACACATACTGATCAACCTGATTGTAGTCATTAACAATATCTTCACTAATCATGATTTTTTCATGATGTGTTGGAAGGGTTCTACTTTTGTCATTTAAAAGCTCCTCATAAAGTTTTTCACCTGGACGCAAGCCTGTAATCTTTATCTCAATATCTTCATTTACCTTATGACCTGCCAATATTATCATCTTCTCAGCAAGATCCATAATTTTTACAGGTTCTCCCATATCAAAAATAAATATCTCCCCTCCTTTTCCCATTGCTCCTGCCTCCAATACTAATTGACAAGCTTCAGGAATGGTCATAAAATACCTTATAATATCTGGGTGAGTTATTGTTACCGGCCCACCAGACTCAATTTGTTTTTTAAATAAAGGAACTACAGATCCATTAGAGCCTAATACATTACCGAAACGTGTTGTAATAAATTTAGTGGCTCTTTTCTTTTTCTTATTTAATTGGTCAAAATATTTTGATTGTACGTACATTTCCGCAGCTCTCTTTGTCGCTCCCATCACATTACTGGGATTTACAGCTTTATCAGTACTCACCATTACAAAATGCCCAACTTTATATTTCACGGCAATATCTGCAAGGTTTTTAGTTCCGTAAATATTTGTCAAAATTGCTTCTGACGGATTATCCTCCATTAAGGGAACGTGCTTGTATGCTGCGGCGTGGTATATCACATCTATTTTAAAAGTATCAAACAATACACGAAGACGGTTCCTATTTGCAACATCACAGATGGTAAATTCAAAATCTAAATCAGGAAATTTTGCCAAAAGCTCGAGTTTTAATGCATGTGTAGGGGACTCAGCTTGATCTAATATTATTAATTTATTAGGAGCATAGGACGCCACTTGCCTAGCGATCTCGCTTCCTATAGAGCCCGCACCGCCAGTAACAAGGACGTTTCTTCCTTGTAATTTTCGCTCCTTTATTTTATCATTGAGCTTTATAGGATCTCTGTCTAACAGATCTTCTATTTGCAAACTCTTAAGTTGATCTGTAACAGTTGTCTTTTCACTCCAATTAATTACCACTGGTGAATTAAATACCTTTATATTGTTTTCAAGACACTGCTCAACTAGTGTGTACCTTTCTTCTGCGTTAAGAGTATTTCCTGCAAATATTATAGCGCTTGCATTCAATTTTTGAACGATAAAATCAACTCCTTTTGTAAGTTCAATTACTGGTTTATCCAAAATTCTTAAACTCTTATTTTGGCCTTTAGAAACAAAACCCTGAACAATAAAACGCTGGGGGTGCTCAATATCTAGCGCAGCTGCAATAGAAATAGCACTATCATCCTTTCCTACAATCACTGCCCTAATAATTTCCTCATCCATTTGAGCAACCTTAAAAGATTCATACAATTGCTTGATCACTAATCGAAATAAAAAAAGGCTAACAAAAGAAATAAAGCTGAAAAGTATTAGACCTGTTGTAAGAAATATTTTATCATTATTAACTAATTCATAACCCACATTAATCAATAAAAGAACTATGAGTGTTGATAGGCAGGCAAAAACCAATTTCAAGGCATCCATAAAAGAAGAATGCCTTATTAAACCTGCGTATGTTTTAAATACTAGTAGGAATATGAAATTTATGCCTATAACGAGTCCTACTTGTTGCCCAAGAGAAAATGTATCTAAAGGTTTAATATTAACATCACTAAGCAATAAATAGGCTAAGGCCAGAGAAATACATACCAAAAAAGTATCAATAAAAAGAACAGCCCATCTAGGCAAATAATTAATATTAAGAATGTTCAATTTATTTTCCTCAGAAAATAAACTATTAATTGCCTTTAATAATTTTGTTATCATTCCAAAATTTTACGGGTACTCTAGGTAAAGATAATTCTTTCTTTGGGATTATTACAACATCTAATCAAGACCCATAAATACAAATATTTTTCAATTATTATTATGTTAGAAATCAAATTATATTTTTTTGAAAATGACCTCATAGATGAAGTGAATATCCTAATCCAATTCCAAAAAGATTCCTATTGCCAAAATCGCCACCTATCATCAAGTTTAAAATCCCAAACTTCTCATTGTTATAAGAAATATTTAATGAAGAATAAATTAAATTCTCTCGAGGCTGTATTGGCGCTCCGTAGGTTCCTAAATTCTTTACTAAGGATAATTTCGCTTTGACATCAAAAAATTCATGAGTTGCATAGACACCCAGGTGATGAACATAAACCCGATTATTTTTAGGATTACTGTCGGAATCGATTGGATTAATAAATGGTAAACCAATAATAACCCCTTCGTAAGTCCATCCAGAACGGTAAATGGAATTGGAAAAATAATTGTCTCCTCCACTTTGTTGACCAAATGTTGTGTTTGTTGGATCTGGCCTGCCACTTTGAGAAACAGTTTGAACATATTCGTACAAAATACTCCTCAACCATTTAGAATTTTTATTTGTATAAGACATTCCCCAAATACCGTCAGGAAAATTGTTCAATTCTCTTCCCGATCGATCTTCAAAAATACTTTGATGATATACTTCAACCTCTTGATTACTGTCAATAAACTTCGTGAAAGTGGCTTGATAGGACCCAATATGATTCCCAAGAGCGTTTAACGTTTCGTTTGGATTATCTGATTCACTAGAAGACTTACCTAAAAACACCTCTTTAAATGCATTAAAATTATTAGGATATTCTATACCATCCTGTGATATTCCTCCCCACTGAACGTAATGCTGGAGCCCTGTCTTCAAAGTCATAGTGGGTGAAAACTGCCATAACAGATCCAGTGATTTATAATGTATATTAGTTCTTATAGTCATTCTATTATCATTAAGTCTATAGTGTCCAATTGATCCTTTTACAGCCAACCAATTAGATAGATTAATTTTTTTGGTATTAGAAATGAGAATTCCTGGTATAGCCCTTGTATTTCCAGTAAACAAAATATTTCCATTTATTGATGACAATCCGTACTTTATCTCATCTACATTTTTAGCCCCAAGAACAACTTCAAACCATTTATTGGTATGCTCAACAAACAATTCACTTCTTTCGAATTTTCGGGTAAATCCATCTCTAGCATAGAATCCCGCTCCAACAGAAAACAACTTATTATTTCCACTCTTATTGTAATAGTCTGCCAAAGCAAATGCAGATAAACCTATACTTGTGTCATTTGAGTTCGAACCGTTAGTATTAGTATAAAACCAGAATGGATTCTCACTACTAGCCATAAAGGCTCTTGAATTGAACTCTCCACTTATTTGAATTGACTCCTGAGATAAAACGCTAAAACCTATCAAACATGTAAATAAATAAGTGAGTTTAACTTTCATAATTGTATTTTAGGCAAGTAAATATAAATGAATATTATTTTAACCCTTATACTATGTTTACCTATTTCAAAAAAAGAAGGACGTTCTTAAGAGATTTATGGGCAAGTACCCCAGAAATACATTCTCACGTGCTTCCTGGATTAGATGATGGATCAAAAAATATCCAAAACAGCTTAGAATTACTAAAAAGGTATGAGGAAATGGGATGTCCTCTAGTCATTGGCACGCCACACACAATGTATGGGATTTATGACAATACTTTAGAGACCATTAAGAATTCATATCAATCTATTCCATTGGATATATTGAATATACAATTAACTTATTCTTCGGAGTATATGTTAGATGATGGATTCATAACTATATTGAAGGAGAAAAAGATCATCCCCCTTTATAAAAAATATGTTCTTATAGAAATGTCTTATTTCCAACCCCCAAATAATCTTTTTGATTTAATTTTTCAAATTGGAGCACAAGGGTATATTCCTATAATGGCCCATCCAGAACGTTATGCCTATTTTCATCAAAATTTGGATATTTTCAACGATTTGAAGAATAAGGGCTGTTTACTTCAATTAAATGCCCTATCATTAAGTGGTCATTATGGCGAGCAAACAATGCGCGCTTGTAACAATTTGTTACAAAAAAATGCTTATGATTTTATTGGTATTGACACTCATAAAATGACTCATTTAGACAAATTTTCTGACATAAAAGTCACAAAAACATTGTTACCTCCACTGGAAAAAATTATTGAAAATACAAAATATTCATTTTCAGATTAATTATTCAGTCCTATTTTACTCATAATTCTTTTCATTAACGATGGCTTTTCCTGCCCGTATCCGTAGCCGTAACCATATTTACTTCCATAACCAAAATTTGTTAACTTAATACCGTTAATAACGAAAGCAATGTTCTTCAATTTCCCATCACGATTCAATTCATTAGGATATTGCAATAGTTTTTTGTCTGTATACTGGGCTCTACTCACATAAACAGTAGTATCTGCCTCTTGACTAATTAATAGCGTATCTGTAACCAATAATGTAGGAGCGGTATCCACAATTACGTGATCATATTTCTCTTTACAAACGTCTATAAGCTTGCTAAATCTGCCATTCATTAGTAACTCAGCAGGATTAGGGGGGATTCTTCCCGATAAAATGATATCTACTTTATGGTCACCCAAATCAGACCTGTTGGTAATCTCTTCGATTGATACCTCCTCATAAAATAAGTATTCTGAGAGCCCCACGTGCAATATATCTTTATCTATATATCGATGTATCTGTGGATTTCTAATATCTGCACCTATAAGAACAACAGATTTTCCTGTACTGGCAAGAGTAAGTGCTAAATTATATGCAACAAAAGTTTTCCCTTCACCTTTAATAGTTGAAGTAACAAAAGTGACATTTGCACGATTCTTATCATTATTCTGGGTAAAATAGCTCAAATTAGTTCTAAGAATTCTAAAGGCTTCGGAGAGCACAGACCTGTCGTTAATGGCAATTACATCATCTTCTTTGGAGTCAAGTAAAGGTATCTCTCCTAAGATAGACAATGAAGGAAACTCTTTTTCTACATCTACACGATTATGAATTTTAGTATCAAATAAAAAGATTAGATAAACAATAACTAAAGGAATTAAAACCCCAAAGAAGATAGATGCCGCATAAAACAATAATGGCTTGGGTCCCACAGGCGCCTTATTACTGTAGGCTAATTCCACCACTTTTGCTTTAGGCGCTGTCACCGCTAAAGAGATTGCCGTTTCCTCCCTTTTCTGGAGAAGATAAAGATAAAGCGCCTCCTTTATTCCTTGTTGTCTCTCAATAGCTCTTGTAGACTTCTCTATACTTGGCACTTTGGTCAATTTTTTTGCAACAGTACTTTCTCTTTTAAGTAAATCTGCATTTTTTATTTTATTAGACTTAGAGACATTTTCTAAACTAGCACTAATATTACTTTTAAGCACTAATAATTGTTGCTTCAAAGACTCAACAACTGGATTTTTTTCTGTTGAGGTTTCCAAAAGTCTATTACGGTTAATTACCAAATTATTATAATCTGCGATGTTACTGGATACATCATCGCTGCTAAAACCTAAATTAACTGGAATTAGATCGGTTAACACTTGAGAATCTACAATTAACTTAACATCTTCAAGAATTTGATTTTGTGCACTCAAAATTGATCTCTCTCCGTATAATTGATTATAGATTCCGAGATTTATTTGACTTTCTGCTGCTATATCAACTATTCTATTCTCCTGATTAAATCTAACTTTACTTAATTCAACAGAATCTAATTCTACAGTGATTAAACTAAGCCTATTATCAATAAAATTAGCAGTGTTTTGGGCCACTAAATTTCTATCATTAATAGCATCATTATTGTATACATCAATAAGGGTATTCAATGTAGCCTCTGCTTTATCCATATTTGCAGTTACAGACGAAATATTAATAATACTACTGTTTTTATTTGCAGTTTGTATATTTAAAGAGCCTTTGAGCATATTTGTTGCGCTTTCCCTCTTTAAAATCTTAACTAAATACTCTCCACCTTCATTGATATCCAAAGCATTTATTAATTCAGGTTTGGGAATAATTATAACCTCTGCCTTTTTTAAACCTATCTGTTCACCAAAACCAAATTCCTTATAACTGGCTTCTTTGGATTCTTTAATTTCAAACTTGGAATCAGAAAGGATCTTAATATAAAATTGAAATGACTTTTCTTGTAATGGATCGTTCAATACGTTTATCGAGTACGGGACATTTTCGAATATTTCCACAGTTTTTATCTTCCCTTCCTTGAAACTTCTAACCCTAAGATTTAAAATATCTACAACTTGAGATAAAATTTTTCTTGATTTTAAAATTTCTATTTCGTTCTCAAAGGCAGATTTACTAAGTCCACCTCCTACTATGCCCAAATCACCAAATGCCGCCAGTTCTGAAAGCGAACTATTACCATCGTCTTTAATAAGTATCGATGCCTTGGTTAAATAGGTATAATCTGTATACCTCAAATACAAATAAGACAAACTACAGAAGATTATTGTAGAAACGACAAACCAGGGCCAATACCTTAAATAACGAATTACAAGTTCTTTTAGGTTAAAATCTTCTTTTTTATCATTTAATTTAAGGTCGTTCATTATTTGTATATTATCTTGAAACTACTGTAATCACTGATATTGCAAGGCCAACAAGAGAAATTAATATGGATGCATTTCTATTTACGGCAGAACTCTGTATCTGAGCTCCATTAGGTGCAACTATGATAACATCTCCCTGTTCCAAATTAAAAAATGGCGAATTAACGACATCTATAGATGTGAAATCTAATTCTCCATATGCTCGTTTTCCATCTGATTCTCTTATAACTTGAACCGATTTTCTATTTCCAAAAATAGTCATGTCCCCAGCTAGTCCCAATGCTTCTAGCACTGTCGCATTTTCATCGTTGATAACAAAATTTCCAGGGTTATTAACTTCTCCCAAAACTGAAATTGAAAAGTTCTTAACATTAAGTTGTATTACAGGATCTTTAATATAATCCTTTAGCTTTTCGGTAAGTATTGCGACTGCTTCACTCTTTGTCTTGCCCTTAAGTTGGATTGTTCCTATTAAAGGAAAATCTATGGTTCCCATAGCAGATATAAGATAACCAACAGGTAATTCTGAATCTCTATCCTGATTAAGATTATTAAAAGGGGCTGTAATTTCACTATTTAGGGGAAATACCTTGATATCCAGCAAATCTCCATTTTTTAAAACTAATTCTTTTATGCTATAGTCGAACTGATTTATAGTCTCTATGTCTTGAAACAGTAAAACATCTTTCTTGGAAGCACAAGAAAAGTTGGATATAAGTAATACTAGTACTACTAAAGATCTTAATAAATTAATTAAAATTTTCATTTGTTCTATTTTGGCAAAAATACTAAATGGAAATCAACCCACTAGTCAAGTTTATAAATAATATCAATGTCCTAAAAAAGTGACTGTACAACTCCTTTTATGTGTTCTCTATCTTGATTAGTGAGATTAGATCCAGATGGCAAACAAAGTCCTGTTTCGAACAATTTTTCAGAAACGTTTTTCCCATAAAAAAGTGCATCTTTAAAAATAGGCTGAAGATGCATAGGTTTCCACAACGGTCGTGATTCGATGTTGGCTTTCGCGAAAGCGTGCCTCACATCTTCTCTAGTAATACCATTAGTCTGCTCTGGATGAACCGTAATGGCAGATAACCAATGATTACTATAAAAGTCCAAGCTGGGTTCTTTAAAGACCTTTACGCCTTTTATATCTTGAAAAAGTGTAGCGTAAAAACTATTCATCTCTCTACGCAGCTTTACATGATCATCTAGTACCTCCATTTGTCCTCTCCCTATTCCTGCACATATATTACTCATTCTATAATTGTGACCTATATGGCTGTGCTCATAATGCGGAGCATCATCTCTGGCTTGAGTTGCAATAAATATTGCCCTTTCTTTTATTCTCTGAGACCTCGAAACAAGTGCCCCACCACCAGAGGTAGTAATGATTTTGTTCCCATTAAAAGAGAGGATGCTAATATCTCCGAAAGTACCACATTTCCTTTCTTTATAACTACTACCCAATGCCTCTGCACTATCTTCTAAAACAGGGATATCATATTTTTGAGAAATTTCTTGAACGGCATCTACTTGATAAGGCATTCCATACAAATGAACAGCAATAATAGCTTTCGGTTTTTTGCCTTTTGAAATACATGCTTTAATGGCATTCTCTAAATGTATAGGGCAGATATTCCAGGTAGTCTCTTCACTATCTACAAAAACGGGTGTTGCACCCTGATATAAGATGGGATTAGCAGATGCTGAAAATGTAAAACTCTGACATAATACAATGTCATTTCTTTGGACACCAAGAAGAATAAGTCCTAAATGTATTGCTGCCGTACCACTGCTAACAGCTGCTACTTTGGAGCCTTCAGTAAGATACTCTTCTAGTGTCTCTTCAAAACCATTTACATTAGGCCCTAATGGTGCAACCCAATTAGTATCAAATGCTTCTTGAACATAAGATTGTTCGGCACCTCCCATATGAGGAGAAGAAAGCCATATTTTCTTGGTAGAGGCCATTATTATTTTGTAAAATTATTTTTTACAAATATAGCCTTTAGTGTAAGACACATAATATAGAGATCATACCAAACACTCTTTTTTTTTAGATAATCTAGATTCATTTGTACTTTATCGGGAAAAATCACGGTATCGTTATATTTTTTGGGATCTTCCCTATTTACTAATAGTTCTTCTTCACGTATATACTTCAATGCTGCAAGGCTCGTTATTCCTGGCTTAAGTTGTAAAACTTTTTTATCTTCTCCTAAAAGTTTGTCATAATATCCCGGAATGTCTGGTCGCGGGCCTACAAACGCCATATCACCTATAATAATATTATAAAGTTGAGGCAACTCATCAATCTTAGTCCTTCGTAAAAAAGCACCTAGTTTTGTCACCTTTCCATCTTTCATCGTTTTCAATTTATATATAGTGAACAATTTTCCTTGCTTTCCGACTCTACGTTGTCTAAAAATTGATAAGGATGGGATAAGCCATATAGTAAGCCACAATGGAATCAAGAGTATTGAAAACAATACAGCAAAAATAATATCAAAGGTAGGTTTAATCACCTTTTACAAACTTTATAACACGGGCTGGATTACCTACTACGACTGCATAATCTGGCACATCTCGAATTACAACAGCTCCAGCGCCTACTACTGACCATTTCCCTATGGTTATACCCGGAATCACAACAGCACCCGCTCCAACGTGGGCTCCTTCACCAACTATAACCCCACCACTTAAAGTTACATTAGGAGAGACATGCGCATAATCTTCAATAATGCAATCGTGTTCAATAAGTGCGCCTGTGTTTAGTATACAGTGACTTCCTATAGAAGCTGCTTCATTTATTATAACCCCTGCCATAATAGCTGTTCCTAAACCCACAACACCTTCTAAAGAAACAATTGCCTTATTATGTATTAAGGCAGTATGCCATTGTTTTTTATAGATAGTAGCAATCTTCTTCCTTATAGAATTATTCCCTATTCCTACCATTATTTTATCATCCTTGGTAAGAGGACGAACAGGTATACCTAAATAAATATCTCCTTTACAATTATCATCTACAAATGCCTTTGTTTTTATATCATTACTTGAAGCTATCGCTTTAAGTACTTTACCATGTCCGCTTGCTCCGTATATAACCATATTACCCTTTAAATCTAGTTGTTGTGGCTTCCCCTTCCTGAGATATACCTTCTGAAACAAATACCTTTTTAATCGTTTTAAAAAGTATTGATAAATCCAAAAGTAATGACTGATTATGGACATACCATACATCTAGTTCAAATTTTTTCTCCCAGCTTATGGCATTACGACCATTAATTTGGGCCCATCCAGAAATACCTGGCTTGACGGTACCGCGCTTACGTTGTTCTTTTGAGTATAATGTGAGATATTCGGGCAAGAGAGGTCTTGGTCCGATAAAACTCATGTCGCCTTTTACAACATTTAAAAGTTGAGGTAACTCATCTAATGATGTTTTTCTTATAAATTTACCCACAGAAGTCAAACGTATTTCATCTGATAACAGTTTCCCTTCTAAATCACACTTATCATTCATTGACCGGAACTTAATAATTTTAAATAACCTATCATGGATACCTGTTCTTGTCTGAGTATAGAATGGCTTTCCTCCATTTGCAAAAGTTAATATCACAGTTAAGACAATAAATAGGGGAGCTAATATCAATAGGCCTAAACAGGCACAAATAACATCTAATAATGGTTTAAAAAAAATTTTATAGAACATTATACTCTTTATTTTCAATACGATACAATTTATCTCTTAACTAAGGGATTGATATTCCTCTAAAAGTGCTCGCCACATATCCCTACGTTCATAACTACTAGTTATTTCTAATCGAGCATTGCTTTTCAATTTTTCGTAAATATCATTATTTGTAATAAGGGTAAGCATTGCCATTTCTAAGCTCTTAACGTCTTTTACAGGAACAATCAACCCATTGTGATTATTTGTAATAATTTCATTACATCCATTAATATCAGATACTATGGACGGTAATCCCATAGCGCCAGCTTGTAGAACAACATTAGGAAACCCCTCTCTGTAGGAAGGGAATACTAGTGCTTTCGCGAAAGCAAAATAAGGCCTAACATCATCTACATACCCTGTTGTATAAATTTTAGAGTGTGCTTTTATAAAACCAAGCGTTTCTGGCAAAAGAGGATCGAGCTCTTCTTCTAAAGGGCCTACTAATAATAATGAGGCATGACTGTGCACTTTATGCACCTTAGTAAAAGCCCTAACTAATTCATTAACACCCTTGTCCCCTACCAACCTACCTACTAATATAAACGTAAAATCGGTCTTAGAAATTCCAAAAATATTTGGGTCATCCAGTTTCAATTTTGGACTAACACTTTGTGAAAAATATGAAGTGTCTATTCCATTGGAAGAACCTTTCCCTATAACTTTAAGTTTGGTAGGTTTTGTGAATTGTAACTCTTCAATAATTTTTTTAAGACCCAGTGCATTGGGATATACGTGCGTTGCACAATAATAAGTTAGTTTTTCTACAATATCTAATACTATCCTTTTAAACCCACTTGCTTCTAGCAAAGGCAATCCAGCAACGGTATGTAGCCGATATGGAACACCCGCAAATCGCGAAGCTAGCATACCCACAATACCGGCCTTGGGTGTGTGTGTGTGAACGATATAGGGGTGCTCTTTTTTTAGAAATCTATAAAGCTTATAAACCGCTTTAATGTCTGCTAGTGGTGTTATTTTTCTCGTTAAATTAAGGTGAAAGTAGGGAACCCCTTGTTTTTGAGCTACTCTCTTTAACTGTTGTTCTTGAGAAGAAACTGCGATCACTTGATAGTAATCTTTCATAAAGGTTAACTGACCCTCTAAAAGTTTATCTAAGGAAATGGGGACAGTTGTGATCCTAATCAACTTTTGTTTTTTCATCGTCTAGAAAAATACCAAGATTGAAAATTCATAAGGTCCCATAGTTGATATTGCCAATTTCTTTTACCACTGTGATGTTCAAGCCACATTTTTTGTACTAGTTTCCAATCAAATATAGCTTGATCCTTTAATAAATCAGGAGCCAAAAGGTCTGCCCCCCATTCTTTTAAAGGACCTTTTATCCAATCATTTAATGGAACTGCAAAACCCATTTTAGGCCTTTCTATTAAATCCTTTGGAACATAGTCATATAATACTTGTTTTAAAATCCATTTATCAACACCATTTCTAAGTTTAAAATCTATTGGGAGGTTTACGGCAAAATCAATTATATTTTTATCTAAGAGAGGAACACGCGTTTCCAAAGAAACTGCCATACTTGCTCTATCTACCTTTGCCAGGTTATCCGTAGGAAGATAGGACAATAAATCTAGCAACATCATTTCTGAATAATAGCTTCCTAAGTCTAAATCTGTCAAATTAGAATTATAAACTGTAAGAGGTACATGACTTCCCAGTACTATACTAGAGGCATACTCATTATGACTCAAAAAGGCTCTCGAGTAAAATTCTAATCTACTTTTTGAATCAATTACGTCCAATGCTTTATACAACTTATCTAATTTATTAGTCGTTGATGTTCCTTTACTACCTAATATGGGTTTTAACAAGGCGTCAGGAGTTACCTTTAATAATTCTTTAGCAGCTTTCCTTAAAGGTAGTGGGATTTTTGAGATTCTATTCCAAGAATTACTAGCTAGTTGATATCTGGAATATCCGCAAAAGAGCTCATCACCAGCGTCCCCTGTAAGACAAACTGTTACTTTTTCCTTAGCAATTTTTGAGACTAAATATGTGGGTATTTGTGAAGAGTCAGAAAAAGGCTCACTGTATATAGAGGGCAAACTAGGAATAACATCTAGAACTTCTTTTTCTGTAACATACAAATCATGATGATTTGTATTTAGATGTTTAGCAACTTTTCTAGCATGCTCGGCTTCGTTGTATTTTTTTACATCAAATCCAATTGAAAATGTGCTTATCGAACTTGATGATTGATTTTGCATTATTGCTGCTATTGTAGAGGAATCTATTCCACCAGAAAGAAATGCGCCTGTAGGAACATCTGCTTGCATTTGAAGAGCAACCGCATTTGAAATCAAATTGTTTAGTTTCTGGATTGCCTCTTTGTCATTAAGCTCAAAAGGCTCGTTATTATATAATTCTTTTATATCATAATAAAGAACTTCAGGATTGTTAAATTGATTCTCAGTTAATGTAATAAATGACCCTGGAGATAATTTTTTTATTCCTTCGTAAATAGAATAAGGAGCAGGAATAGCACTATGTCTTAAATATAAAGCAAGAGCGTTCTTATTTATTTTATTTTGAAAACCAGGAAAAGCTTCTATGGCAGCCAGATCTGAACTGAAAACAAAATGATCATTTACAGTCCCATAATATAAAGGCTTTTCCCCCATTCTATCTCTAGCTAATAGCAGATTTCTAGATTCTTTATCCCATAACGCAAAGGCAAACATACCGTTACTTAAAGCTAGCGTTTCTTCTACGCCTAGCTTTTCAATAGCTTCAAGAAAAATTTCAGTATCACTATGACCCCTCCAACTAATTAGCGCTTCTGTTTCTAATTTTTTCTTTAGTGTGCTGTTGTTATATATTTCGCCATTAAACACAATTATATAACGGCCAGAGTGAGACTCCATAGGTTGACTTCCAGATGATGACAGATCAAGAATGGACAATCTTGTATGTCCCATTACTATAGTACTTGATACATCTTCCCAACTCCCGCTTGAATCAGGTCCTCTATGGTGTATTTTTTGAGTCATTTTACTGATGACTACATCATTATTGAGTAAACCTTTATTTATATATCCTGCTATTCCACACATATCATGAACAATATTTTAAATATCTATTGAAAATGTTTTCTCTGTCAATCTTGATTAATAGATTTTCCCTCTCCATCCTAAATGATTCATATTCTAGATGGTCCATAAATTTTTTTATTTCTTCTTGCCAAGTTAGAATATCCTCATTTAAAGAAAGGGCTAAAAATGTTGTTCCGAAATATATTTCATTGAGCGATTCTAAATTTTGAGTATAAATTATTGGAAGTCCCACACTTGTAGCTTCTATCGCAACATTACCAAAGGATTCATACCTCGATGTAAAGATCAACATATCCGACTTCTTAAGTACATTATGTACATCATTAATTTGTCCAAGAAAAGTGATTTTATCGGCATTCTCATTTTTAAGCACAAAAGTTTTTAAATTCTCTGCCTCCGGCCCATCTCCTACTATAGAAAGGCGAGAGTCTGGAAATATTTCTAGTACTTCAAGAAACAATATAATTCCCATTTGCACTCTTTTTGATTCTACAAGTCTTCCAACAATGCAAAAGTGTATTGTAGTATCGCTTAAAAAAGTTTTTTTTGATTTACTAAAGGTAAAGTTGTCACTATTGATGGGGTTGTAAATTACTTCAATTTTTTCTTCTTTAATTGAAAACTCTTCAATTAATTCTTTTTTTACTACACTAGAAATTGCAATAATTTTTGATACTTTTTTAAATAATAATCCCAATAAGAAATTCATTATTATTTTTTTTAAACCAGAATAGGATCTATTAAATATTGACCTTTCTGAAATAATCAGTTTTCGACTTGAAAAAATTTTTGCTACACCATTTACCAAATTAGCTCTATGAAGAAAACTTATAGCTTTGATAGAACCACCATATTTAATCCTTATAAACAACCCTTGAAGAATTACTATAAGTGGAAAAAAAAATGTTCTTGAATATTTTGAAAGAGGAAGAAAATTAACTTCTGAAGTTAATGGGAGTTTGTACTCTATAGGTGAGCGATCTGTTATCAAAAAAGTAGTTTTGATATTTTTTTCTGCTAAAAAATGAGCATAATCACTTGCAATACGTTCGGCACCTCCCTTTGACAAGGAGTTAATAATAATGTATATGTTCATTTTAGAAGCCATAATTAGTAACAACCTCTATTTTGATTTAGATATAACATACCAATTTAGCAGTACTCCTGCAGGCATTAAGAATAGTGTTAAAATTGGATAAGGGTTTTTCAGAATAGCCTTATAATCTTTAAGCTGTAAACAATGAGAAATATAATGTACTACACTATTAAACTTTACTTTCCAATAGTTAGAATGTTTTAGATTTATTTGTCTTGCATATCTAAACCCCCTAGGGCTTTTTCTATATTGTCTAAAGATATTTCTAGTAGATCCATCCTCCATATACTCCACAATACACAATACTTTGTTTAAACATAATAATGGATACTGTTTATCAATCTGAAGGTATAAGGAACCTAAAGGGACTAAGTTTTCTCCGGGGTAACTAGGATATTTATCAAACTGTTTCACAATCTCCGTTCGATATACTAATTTTTTATCACCCCTAACTTTGTATTTATGATATAAATCCTCAAGTGTAGACTCTTCAAGCCCTTCGGGAATATTTTCACCAAGTACAATACCATCATTAGTGGCATCTAGCCCTACTATACCCGCATACTTATTTGAGCCTTTCTCCCTCCAAGTAGACAGAATACATTCAATAGCGTCGTCTGTCAAGTAATCATCAGAATCAATACATACATTTAACTCTGTCTCAATTAAAGAATATGCCACATTATACCCTGTATGCATCCCACCATTAGTTTTATGATGATAAATGATCTTAATTTTGTCTTCCTCAATCCAATCATTGATCAATTCATTTGTATTATCAGTAGAACCATCGTCAATTATGAGCCAACAAAAATCACTTGAAGATTGTCTGCACAAACTTTCGTACAATTGATGTAAACAATATGCTCTATTATAAGTAGGAGTAAAAACTGTAATTGATTCCATTAAAAAAGACTAGTAAGAATAAATGTTATGATGAAATAAGTAAATATTATTACCCCCGTAATACTATTTTGGTTTTTAAATATTTTTTTATCTACTAATGGGTATATAATTACAAAAGGTAACAAAAACCAAGATAAATAGGCAAACCTATTTGAGAAAGAAGCCCGAATCACTAAAATCCAGAATGAATTTGAGAGTAAGTATGTAATAAGCAATAGAGAATAAGTTCTCGACTCATATCCTTTCTTAAAAATAAAATACCAACCCGAAAGTACTCCTAAGCCACTATAAATTAAAAAATCCCACCTAAAACCAGTATATGCAAATGAATCTTGATAGGTATAATCTGTTAAATAGGATAACCTATCATCAAATCCAAGGCCTCCAATAAATCCTTCCCAAAACCCACCTGAAACCAAAGATAAAGGTATTGCTAAAAGCCAAATTCTGAAATACAATTTGGTATCCTTATACATATTTGCTACAAAAAAACAGGCAATTGGCAGTAATAGACTTGCATGACATAAAAAACTAATTACAAATAAGGAATAGGCATATACCTTTTTATTTTCATTTGCCAATGCCAAAACAAATACTGATGTAGCTAAACCATTTCGGATACCATTAGACCCATAAGGCCAAAATGAAAACGAAATAACCGCCATTAGAAAGGCATAATACCAATAATTATTGAACCATTTTTTACTTGAGCGATATAGTGGATATATATAAAAAAATGCACAGATAAAAAAAAACGTTTTTACTGAGAACGCAAAAGAAAGTACTTTCATGAAAAGTGCAAAACCCACATCCTTATTGGCAGCTACTTCCCCTCCATTTGCATAATAAATATATCTATTCTCATAAATACGCATATCACCAAAGACCCAACTTATAGGTCTAAACCCAAGATACGCAAGCACAAAAACCAATAGAATAATACCCATAAACTTAAAAAAACTAAGGTTTTTCTCTGATTCAAGTGGCACAATGAGACTATTTAAAACTGTAAATAAAACAATTACCCCTGAGATATATAGGTAGGTTATGGAATAGGTTTGTTCAGGTATAAAATCAAACATCTACAAGGGAATTAAACAATTGATGCCATTTGCTCATTATTCTATGATCTGAATATTGCAAAACTGAAACTTTACAATTTTCTCCCATTTTCTGTCTTACACTTTTCTGATCTATTAGCTTAACAACGGCTGCTGCAAAAGCATTTATATCACTCGATTCGACTAATAGTCCCACTTCCGGAGTTATCATGTGCCTTGGACCTGTAGGACAGTCAAACGAAATAATAGGTAACCCCACACTCATTGATTCCAAAAGCACCATAGGAAAACACTCCGTTTTTGAAGTCATAAGATATAAACTATAATTAGTCATTGTACTTAAAGAATCCTTTGTTATGCCCTTAAAAAAAATATGATTCTGTAATTTTAAACTTTTGATTTTATCAATCAATTCATTTTTTGTCCCGTTATAATCTTGTCCATATATATCAAGCTGCCAGTCGGGGTATTTTTCCACTACTTTACCCCAAACATCAATCAATTTTTCAAACCCTTTCACCGGGGCAATTCTTCCCATAGCAATTGCCTTTTTATTTGTTAATGGGGCCTTGTGGGATGTGCTATTTGTCGGGTTCGCAATTACAATGATATTATTAGACTTGAAAAAACCTACTTCAGATTCATTAAGCACAACTATTTTATCATACCTCTTCTCTGTGTAATCATTAAATTTGTAACGCAATTGATGGTATAAATTCTTTGTTTTTCTAGTATCATGATATCTAAATCGAGACCCATGATATTCCTTAATTAATGGGATTTTTCCTTTCAAAAATGGCATTAAAAAGAAATCAAAAGAATAATTAATTACTATAATAACATCTGGGTCTAACTGTTTTATAACGTCTTTTAATCTTCTATAATGTTTATATGTTTTTGCAATATTTGAAGGATGAAAATAACTTTTGTTTCTCTTATAATTTACTCCAATATCAAGGAGTTGTATTTTATCGCTCAAATTGTAACAAGGAGGATTACTTTTTTGCTCGGTCGTAACTATTGAAATATTATAGCCATACTCTTGGATAAGAAAATTGGCCTTAATGGAAAGAACTTTTTCAATCCCCCCATTTAAATAAATCTGATCTGTTGTAAATAAAATTTTCACGCTATTTGATTATACAAATTTACCCAATGAGCAATTACGACGTCTTGTCTGTATTTTCCAACATTCTTTCTACTTTGATCTCCCATTTTTTGTCTCAATTGGAAATTATTAATAAGCTTTGATAAATGCTCAGTATAACTCTTTAAGTCACCTTCTTTAATAAGATAGCCATCTAAATTATGTTTGATAATTTCTCTAGGACCGCTTGGACAATCAAATGAAATACATGGAACACCACACGACATAGCTTCTATCAAAACCATCCCAAAACCTTCAGATCTTGACGTCATGGCATAAATAGATGAGTCTAAATATTCCTTCATTATATTCTTTGTTGGTAAATGAAAAAAAACGCTCTTTTCCAAATTTAATGATTTGCATAGATTGATAATATTTTGGTTTTTTATTCTACCAAAAATATGGAGCTCCCACTCCGGGTTATTAACAATCACTTCTTTCCATATCAATAAGAGTCTGTCAAACCCTTTAGAGTAACTATGCCCTCCTACAGCCATTACTCGTTTGATATTTAGGTTTGACTTATTCTCAGGAAAATTTGAAATAAAATTGGGTATTACCGTAGTATTAGCAAAACGCCATTCTTTTTTATTTGACTCCGTAAGCACAACTACTTTGTTATACAATATGCTTCCCAAATCTGCTAGTAATGAGATAAACCAAAATTTTAGAGTATTAATAATAGAGTCTTTTTTAAAAAAAATACTCTTTGAAGCGTGCCGTTCATAAATAACATTTCTAAAAAAACCATAAAAAAACGGAAAAAACAATCCCTTTAATCCATCATCACAAACTGTAATGATGTCCGGTTCTATTTTTTTCAAACATTCTATAATTTTTTTTCTTTTATTGAGCCAACTTATATTTGAATCATCTTTTACTTCGTGAAAATTGATTTTTGGATGAAAATCATAAAATTTCTTTTTTTTCTCCAATTCTAAGGATACAATACTAATGTTATAATCATACTGATCTATTAATAGTTTTGTTCTTTCGGCTATTACACGTTCCAATCCTCCACTTTCGTATATACTATTTACAATAAATACTATGTGCATTTAGTCAATATTATAATTGAAATTAATAAAGTCCTCCTCATAATAGTGTTTTATAACTTTCAAAGCTTTGGAGGAATATGTTTTATTTTTTTTTCCAAAATTGAGTCTGAATAGTAGTCTAGGGTTAATCAACACCTTTTTTAAACCCCTAAGGTTATCATACTTATAGCCAGACTTATTTACATGTGGCAAGTCTAAACCCTCAAGATTTAATCTCTTTTGTATTACAGAAAAGTCTTTATTGATACTTTCGAGTTTCCCGACATAGTCCACCATTAATTTGTTTTCATCATTATAAATAAATGACGTTTGTGTTTGTAAAAAATACATTTTAAACTTACGTTTGAAAAGTCGCGGCAATTCTTGTAAAATGAAAGTGTCGAATGAAATTACTTTTGCATAGCCTAAATATTTGTAACTAGAATAAAGTCTATCAATAGGGTTCCTTACAAAGGAAAACTTAAAATAATTCTCAAACAATTCTTTACTTATATAAAACTGATTAATCATCTGTTTAGCAGTGAGGTGTGAAACTGAAGCAGGTGGTAAATATAAATTTGTTGTTTTGCCTAAAAGAAGTGCGTGTTTATCTTCAAAATCTAAACCTAAATTATTCAAGAAAAAAGTTTCAATACTTGTTCCAGCAGCTTTTGGAATGTGAATAAATATACATTTATGGTAATGGCTAATCATACTTTTTAATTTCTACAAATACCTGATCATTAATTAATCAAACTATTTATTAATCTAATTGGTTTTTCTAAATAATCATCATGTTCCATAGACAAATTATTTATGAATTTTAATTGTAACTCTTCATCTTTATATAACCTCAATAATGCCTTTGAAATACTAGTTGACGACATTTCAACAATCAAACCTGTTGTTTCATTAGTGATTAGAGAATTTACGGTAATAAAATTAGTGCAAACAATAGGTTTGTTTAATATTTTTGCTTCAATTACACTTAGTCCTAGTCCCTCAAAACGTGAAGGTTGCACATATACATTGCAGTGTTTAATATATGGATACGGGTTTTTCTTATACCCTAAGAACACAAAAAAAGATGTCAATCCGAGTGAATCTATCTTATTTTGAAGATTCTCTCGTTCACTTCCGTCACCAATAGCATACCATTTAACATTTACACCATTATCTATTAAATTTTTACAGCTTTCAATGGCTAAGTCGTATCCTTTCGCTTTTGCAAGTCTACCTACAGTGACAATAATAAAGGTATTACGATCAAATTTTGGCAAGTACTCATCAGACGATTTTAAGATACTACCTACATCTACTATGTCTGGAATAATGCCTGTGGCTGCTGTAACTTTAGTCAATCCAAAGGCACTTTTAAAAGACTCATACCCTTCTTTTGAAACAAATATTACTTTTGACATTTTTTGATAATATGGCCTATCAAAAATTGGAAGATACCCCGCTTTTTTATAATCTGTATTTACCCAAGCAACTTTATACTTAGCATTTACTTTATTTGCTACATAATATGTTGAAAATCCTTGATTATATGCAATAGCCGTATCATAAAACCGAGGGAAATCCACCAACTCCTTTCCATAAACTTTCCAGTAAAGTTGTGCATTATGAAAATTTTTAAAAAATCTTCTAAAGATCCAATATTTAATTCTCTTATTATATCTAAAAAAAAGGTTCTTAGGTAGAAGGTTTTCTAAAAAAATTAAATTCACATAGTCTGGTAACATACCCTCAAATTCACCTCCCTTTTTGATAAGTAACAGATCAACCTTCATATTTGTAACATCCAGGTTTCTAAATAAATTTATTAAACTTTTTTCAGCACCTCCATGGCTCAATGACTCTATCACAAATAAAACCTTCTTCATTAACTTAAAGCTTTTTCTATAAATAGCTTAGACCTGTCAATATGTGTTTGTAGTTTTTTATTTACTTCTACATAGTTAGATATTGGCTTAATTGAGATTTTTGAAGACTCTCTAGGGTTATTCTCGTGAATACTGCCTAAATCTACAAGACCCAATAGGTCCCTCATTCTAGTGTTTATGCTTACATTTCGATTAAACACATACAATTGTTTACTGAAAATAACAGAAAATGCAACCGCATGAAATGAATTTGTCAAGACAATCTTAGCATTGTATAATAAAGAAAGAAATGTTTCGGGTCCCTCTAACCAGAAGTTTTTATCAGAATATGCAATATTTTTATTGACACTATAAATTCGAAGATTATATTTTGTTGCAAGTTCTTGGGCATATCTTTTTATTTCAACATTACTATCAAAATCATAAATAAATAAATAATCTTCTCTAATTTCTCTTATAAAATTAGTCTTCCAAAAATCTGGTGTTAATAAAAAAACAGGATCCAAAACCTGAACTCCTTTTGAAATTCCTAATCCTTTTAATATATTCAACCCAGACGTTTCTCGCACAGATACAGCATTGAGTCTAGAAATACTTTTACCAACAAAATCTTTAAGGTCATCCTCTATTTCATCTATAGCAAAACTCGCTGCATAAGATATTTTTAAAGCTTTTTCTGGGGCAAAATCTAGATAAAATGATGGATCTTTTCCATTCTGGAAATATGAATTCCATATTTGATCACTACCGCATATATAGGCATCAGCTTTAGGCAGATTATCCTTTAACTCTTGGTTACTCGAATATCTGTACTCACCTACCTGAATATGTTTTTTAGAAAAATTATCAAATGCCCTCTTTCTTTTTAAATTAATTATTCGTGTTGGAAGTTTCAGTAATAAATAAGGCCATTTTAAAATAAAGTTGTTGTATTTAGGGTTTGAAACTGTCCACAGTTTTAGGTGTCCACTCAAATAGGGTGGCTTGTAATGAATGGCTTCTGCCTCATGACCCAGTTTTTCCAAATATTTTAACAAGGCATATTCTTGTAGGGTCGCTCCATGATTATATACCTCATGGCATGTTATCGTTTTAACTCTCATCTGAGGTTTTCAATAATTTTATTTAGAATAATTATTCTAAAATACTTTCGTTAAGTCTAGATTGAAGCTGATTTCTTTTATCATCGCTAATAAAAGGGCAAGCTTCTATTAAATGATTAGGATTATATGAACCAAATTCATTTATAAAAAAGTTAGGGTCAAACACATCCTGGAAATCGGTCTTATTGTCAATATTTAAAGGTGCTGTTGGTTTTAAATTAACAGATAACATAAAATCATCGAATTTAAAATTACCACCCATGATTTTATCTGAAAATTTCACGTGTCGGAATGGAATTTTATAAGCGTAAGCTATTATAATCCCATGAAGAGAACTGCTAATAATTTGTTCACACATTAATAGTTGTTTAATTATCTTTTCATATTCATTTCCTGTTTCGATATCAATAATTAAAACATCACTCATTTTAGATACTTTCTCAATCCAGCCACTTTTTTTATCAACATAATGAGGAATTATACCAAATTTATATTGAGGCGTTACATTAGGATTGTAAATATATGGTAATAGAAGAGCGGGATCTCCATAAACCTCAGGACAATCAACATTTCTTTTTAAAAGAGCGTTTCTAGTTTTAGGTCCTCGTACTGCCCTTACATCGAAAGGCCCTAGGTCCCTATCCTCTTCGTCGATGATTAAACCCGATCCCCAAATAACACTTCCTTTTTCTATTACCGTAATTATGCTACCTATCACAGAATAAATTGTAAATGTTTTGAGCTTTTCTTTATTAAGATAATTCGCATTCAAAACAGATTTTTCTGATAAATATTCAACCATGAATATATTAATTGCATCACCGAAATTAGTACTTTCAGGGAATCCTTGTATGATAATATATTTCTTTGCCCAAATCTTAAATTTCAAATTGGTAAATAAATATTTAGCATAATTATTAATCTCTTTTATTTTCAACATTAATTCTTTTATTTATTAGAGTTACTATTTCTTTATAAGAAGATAATTTAAAAATATATGCCAATAAGAAATATTGAACACCTGCTAAAACTGATAGTATACCAACTTTAAATATGATATTTATTTCCAGAATGGTTTCAAAATATGTCAGTGTCAAATAAACTACAAAACCAAGGCATAGTATCGGCAAAAAGTCTTTTAGTTGACTTCTAAAATCATAATTCATAAGTGCAGAAGCAGCCCCAGAGAAAAGCAAGAATTTTATAAAAATTCCTAAGGCATAAGACCATAGCAAATAATTAAGTCCAAAATAAGCACCTATTATTGTTAATATGATAATTATTATATTGATAAACATAGTCCTTTTTAATATCGTTTCACTTTTTCCGTATACCTTCAAAATACTTGTAAAATACGATTGAACAGGTATTAAAACAGTAGTACAAGCTATAATTTTGAAATACTTTGCTGCAATTAACCATTTTTCAGTAAAAAGTATAATAAAAATATCCTCGGAGAGCCCTATTAAAATAACCATAACTATTACCATTATAAAAAGAACTAAACGGATAAGCCTTTTGTATGCGCTGGTTAATTTTTCTGGGTCCTCCTTCATCTTTGAAAAAAGAGGAAATGCCACTTTATTTATAATGTTAGTAAAGTTTTGAACTGGTAAATTTTTAATGTTTTCAGCTTTTTGAAAATAGCCGGTTTGTTCTATTGTAAAATATTTCACAATAATCAAATAGTATAAATTACTCGTACCTATGTTAAGGATTCCTGATAAGGTAATCTTGGCACCAAAAGAGAAGTGTTTTTTTAAGGATTCTTTATCAAAAACTAAAATTGGCCTCCAAGAAGAAGTGAACCAATGCAGCGCAAGTATTGATGTCGACAATGCGATTGCACCCCATACCAAACTCCAAACACCAAAACCTCTATAAGCTAAAACAATTGATACTATTCCACTTATTATGTTAGCAATGAGATTTACATACATTAGTTTTTTGAAATTCATTTTTTTAATCAAAATCGTATTATGAATATTATAAAAGGCCTTAATTAAAAAGGTTAACCCATAAATCCTTATAACTGATTTTAAAATGGTAATTTCATAAAATTCAGATATTAACGGTGCCGAAACGAAAAGAATAACATACAATAAAACACTCAACGCCAAATTAAAAAAGAAAACTGTCGAAAATTCTTTTTCACTAGTTCTTTGATCCTTTATCAAAGATTGTGTTAGTCCAGCATCAATTAGAATAGTACCTAATCCGATAAAAAAATACATTGAACCTAAAATTCCATAATCTTCCGGTAGTAATAATCTAGCCAAAACTATAGATATACCAAACGTCAGTATCTTTGATAAAAAACTTTCCAAAAATGTCCAAGAAAAACCTCTAATTGCCTCAGTTGTATAGCTCATATTACGTTCCTAATCTAGGGTACTTAGACTTCAATATTTTAGAAAAATTTATATTTCCTACTTGTCTTGTCTCAAAAACTAATTGTAAATGCAATTATTTAATTACATTATTAATGTTTTCAATATTCTCTGATGTTAAATGGGTTTTCCATTTATCTAGACTTTCATTTTTAATTTTTTCAGCGTGCAATTCGCCCGAAATACCTATAAATGAAGATATTTTGTTCATTAATTCTTCATTATTATTAAAATAATCTTCATAATCAAATACCATTACATTATTTGGAAAGATTTCTTCTAAATAGTTAAGACGTCTAATGTGAGATTTCCATCTAAAAGCGGCTTTAGCTTCTATTGAAAGATTCGTAAAGTAGTTTATATTTTCAGAGTCTATTCCTAAGAAATCATTTTCTTTATTAAGCGGGAGAACATTATACCATTTCATCACATTTCCATGATTAAGCATGCTTGAAATGGTAGCGTATGGATCCCTTTTAATACCTATAAACTTCGCATTAGGAAAAGCTTCTAGTAAGTCCTCAACAAACCAAATATTTGGATGAGTTTTTTCTAAAACATACTTCTCTTTAGTACTAACAAATAAATTCCTATAGTTTTTTAATACTTTTTTGAAATGTCTCCTTTTTCTCTGTCCTGTTGCTATTTTAGTTACATCTTTGAAAAACATAGGATCTTCGATAAGGACTTTACAGTCCTTATTAGATAAAAATGTTCTACCTAATAAATGAGTGCCAGATCGGCCCGTTCCAATCACAAAAATAGGCGTTGTATTTATTAATTTCTTAGTTTTCTTTTTAAACATTTAATTTAGTTCATTAATTAATTCTTCAATTATTCCAAGTTCAATTACTTCCAAATCCATTACAAAATCATTCCTGCCGCAACAGTTTCGTGAGTCGCATCGTCTATTAATACAAAACTACCCGTGATACGATTATCACGATACTCGTCTATAAGAAGTGGTCTTGTAGTTCTTACTTTTATACGGGCAATATCATTCATAGAGAGGTCTTTATCCTCTACATTCCTTGCATAGGTATTGATGTCAATCTTATAAAGCACTTCTTTGACCATAGCTTTTTGTTCATTAGAAGTGTGTAATATCGTATACTTGACACGAGGTTTAGATGGAGCATTATGTAACCAACATAGCATCGCATCAAACTCTTGAGTTGATTCTGGCTTATTATTAGTTTTTACAATCATGTCCCCTCTACTTATATCTATATCATCAGTAAGAGTAATACAAGCAGACATTGGAGCATACGCTTCCTTTAATGCTCCTTCTTGAGTATCTATGGTCTTTATAACAGAAGTAAAACCCGATGGCATTATAGTCACCTCATCTCCTGGTCTAAAGATGCCACTTGCAACCCTTCCTGCATACCCTCTATAATCTATAAATCCTTCTCTCTGAGGTCTAATAACCGTTTGTACAGGAAAACGTGCATCTATTTTATTAATATCGCTACTTATATGCATGGTCTCTAGCGTATGTAGTAAAGGAGCGCCCTGAAACCAAGGCATGTTTTCTGATCTATTTACCACATTATCACCATTTAAAGCACTAATGGGTAAGAAACGAACATCCTTCACATACAACTTAGAAGAAAACTCTTCAAACTGCTGTAAGACCTTATGGTACGCAGTTTCAGAATAATCTACCAAATCCATTTTGTTAATACAAACTATTAAATGCGGTATTTGTAAAAGCGAGGCAATAAATGCATGTCTTTTAGTCTGTTCAATAACACCATTTCTAGCATCTACAAGAATCAAAGCCGCATTTGCCGTAGAGGCTCCTGTAACCATATTTCTTGTGTATTGAATGTGACCCGGAGTATCTGCTATAATAAACTTGCGCTTGGGCGTCGTAAAATATCTGTAAGCAACATCTATTGTAATCCCTTGTTCTCTTTCGTCTTTCAATCCATCTGTAAATAAGGCAAGATCTACACCTTCGTGACCTTTTCTTTTACTGGTACTCTCTACAGCTGCTAGTTGATCTTCAAAAATTGCTTTAGAATCATAAAGTAAGCGTCCTATCAATGTGCTTTTCCCGTCATCTACACTTCCCGCCGTTGTAAAACGAAGTAATTGATTATTATCTATTTTCATTGTATATGTTTGTTACGCTTTCGCGAAAGCTTAAAAATAACCTTGTCTTTTTCTATCCTCCATCGCCGTCTCACTGCGCTTGTCATCACTCCTATTGCCTCTTTCGGTTTGTTTCATTGCAGAAACCTCTACAGCAATCTTCTCTAGCGTATCTGCATCTGATTCTATCCCTCCAGTAATAGTTATATCACCCAAAGTTCTAAACCTAATTTTTTTCTTCACAACTTCTTCTCCTTCTTCTAGTTTCAAAAATGAAGACATAGGAATCCAAGAATTACTGCGCCAGACTACTTCTCGCTCGTGAGCAAAATATAATGATGGGATGGCAATATTTTCTCTTTGGATATAATTCCAAACGTCCATTTCTGTCCAGTTACTTATGGGGAACGCTCTAAAATGTTCTCCTTCAAAATGCTTTCCGTTTAAAATATTCCATAATTCTGGTCGCTGGTTTTTTGGGTCCCATTGTCCAAAATCATCTCTATGAGAAAAGAAACGCTCTTTTGCTCTTGCTTTTTCTTCATCTCTGCGCCCTCCTCCTATTGCACAGTCTATATTATTAGACTCAATAGCATCCAGTAAGGTCGTTATCTGCAATGCGTTTCTGGTAGCATTTTTACCTCTTTCTTCTGCAACGCGTCCTTGGTCAATAGATTCTTGTACAGAACCCACAATAAGCTGGACCCCTAGTTCATCTATAAGATCGTCTCTAAACTGTATGGTCTCTGGGAAATTATGCCCTGTATCTACATGCATTAAAGGAAACGGAATCTTAGCCGGATAAAAAGCTTTCTTGGCTAGATGTGTTACTAAGATAGAATCTTTACCTCCTGAAAAGAGGATTACTGGGTTCTCAAATTGAGCCCATACTTCTCTCAGTATATAAATTGCTTCAGACTCTAATTCATCTAAGTAGTTTAAATAATATTTACTCATTGGTAATGATTAGTTTATTTTTTAAAAAATGCATCACTTTTTCTACAGACTCTTCTAAACTTAATACAGATGTATCTATCTCTAAGTCTGGATTTTCTGAAGGTTCATAAGGTGCGTTTATTCCTGTAAAGTTAGTGATTTCTCCTGCTCTAGCTTTTTTATAGAGACCTTTAACATCTCTAGCTTCACATACCTCAATAGGGGTATTCACATAGATCTCTATATACTTATTATCTTTTACAATGTTTTTAATATTCTCTCTATCTACTCTGTAAGGAGATACAAAAGCAGCTAGCACGACTATACCAGCATCAATCATAAGATTAGACACCTCTGCAATACGTCTAATATTTTCTTTTCTATCTTCTGGTGCAAAGCTTAAATTTTTATTTAATCCTTGTCTCACATTATCTCCATCTAATATGTAACTATGTATATTTTTAGATAAAAGAGCTTTTTCTACTTCATTTGCCACTGTAGATTTCCCAGAACCCGAAAGTCCTGTAAACCAAACAACAAAGGAGTTATGCCCTTTCTGTTGGTTTCTTTCTTTTTGGGTAATCCCAAAGCTATGCGCAATTATATTTTCCTTCATTTTATGCGTAGTACTTTAAAAACATAATTTCGAATTCTTCCCAAAGGCAGTTTAAGCCAAACTCTCTCATGCCCATAATATAAAACGAACTTACTTACAGATTCTATTCCAGCAATCGCCAATGCCACGGAATCAAAATTATCTAAAATGGCCCCAGCAATTACAAAGGTAGTAGTTGTAGCTATAATTCGCCATGAAATCGTCTTATATAAAGTTGTTCTTTGTGTAATCTCCTGACCTCTTCTTCTTCTTTCCCATATTCGCTCATGAACATAATATATAGCAAGCTTAATTAAAAATTCAGAAAACCCAATTTTTAAGGCATTCTCTAAACTGCAGCTATCAAAAAAACAAGTAACTATTAAGACGACAAGGATCGTGTCTATCGTTGCGATAATGCGCCAAGATATCCCTTTAAGAATACTTCTGTAGTGTGATGCCCTAATATACTTCCTCATTACAGAGTCACTAAGAAATGTGGGTTAAGAAGGTTTTCTCTATTATATAACAATGACTCATTAGTTGTTCTGTCTATCACTTTCAGTCCAACAGCTTCACATATGGCCTGTCCTGCTGCAGTGTCCCACTCCATTGTAGGAGCAAATCTGGGATACATATGTGCCTCTCCGCTAGCTACTAGACAAAATTTTAAGGAGCTGCCACGAGAAACTATTTTAACGTCTTTGTTAGAAGTTTTCTTTAAATCATCTACAAAATTTTGTGTCTCCTCATTCATATGTGATTTACTTCCTACAACTTTTAAAGTGTCATTATCTTCTGTTGGGTAAATTTCTTGACTGTTTTTTACAAAACCCTCTATAGTTTCAAAAGGAACTTTAGTAGTTATAACGTAGGATTTTCCTTCCTTTACATTTCCTATAAATAATTCGTTACTTACAGGTACATAAATGACTCCGAAAACGGGTTTACCACTCTCTATCAAGGCAATATTTACGGTAAAATCTCCATTCCTTTTAATAAACTCTTTTGTTCCATCAAGAGGGTCAACTATCCAACATTTTTCCCAATCCTTTCTAATAGAATAATCTATTGCTTTATTTTCTTCACTTATGATAGGGATTCCCGTAGGTTCCAAAACTTTCTGAATAATAGAATTTGCAGCTAGATCTGCCCTAGTAAGTGGCATATCTCCTTCTTTATAAGAAACATCAAAGTCGTCACTATTATAAATTTTCAAAATTTCTAATCCAGCTTCTATAGAAGCGTTAATAACATTTAAAAAATCTTTCATATAAATACGTTGGTTATTTTAACCATTTAAAATTTTGCATACATTAAAACCTATAGACTCTAATTGTCCAGAATCAAGTATCCATCTTCTATCAAAAAACAAAAGCTGGCTTAAAATTTGGTTCATATAATTCTTCAATCACAAGTAATAAATCTATTCCCATCTATTATAATTTCAACAGCTTTTACTCCTTTAAAAAGGCACTATAAATTATTTACAACTATAACTTGTTTTTTAATTCTCTTCTCAAAATCGCGCATTTAGAAAGTCTAAGTCCAAACAGACTTTTTTTTACCTTAGGGTCAATCCCTCAATTTTAGATTATTTACAAAACAAAAAAGTAGCACTAAAAACCGAACAAAGATATATATTATAAAAAGAGAATTAAGCACTAACCCCTGAAATTAGACAATAATAGATGAAAGATTCAAATCATCGATCGCCAGTCATTTATTTTAAGATTAAATGTGTGTTTAATAGCATTTGTATTTAGCACACTGTATTTAGGTCTTATTGCAGCGGTTTGATATTCTTTAGTTAAGATAGGTTTCAAGATGTAGTTATTAGGAAAATGTTTTTCCAATATCGCTTTCGCGAAAGCATACCAGGTACAGGCTCCTCCTCCAGAATAATGGTATACTCCTTTCTTACTTTCATCTCCACTAAGAGCAATGTGAATAAGGGCCTTGGCTAAATCACCAGCCAGGGTAGGACTACCCCACTGATCATTTACTACAGATATTGCTCTTCCCTCCTTACCTAAGCGCAACATGGTGTTATAAAAATTGTTTCCATTGTTACTATAGAGCCACGAAGTTCTTATAATGTAATATTCCTTTGGAGCAATCTTTTGAATTGCTTTCTCACCTGCTAGTTTAGATTTCCCATAAACCGTCTGAGGGTTTACAGGATCTTTCTCTTTATAAGGAACTTTGCTTTCGCCATCAAATACATAGTCTGTAGAAATATGGATCAAAGCAATCCCTCTTTCTTTACAGGCCTGAGCAATATTCTGCACCCCTTTCTCATTTACTAGAAAGGCTTTTTCCTTATTGCTCTCTGCTTGATCAACAGCGGTATATGCCGCAGTATTTATAATCACCTCTGGCTTATAATGATCTAGTTGTGCGATTATTGATGCTAGGTTGGTAATATCAAGATCTTTCTTTGTGGCAAAAAAAACATCCATATCATTTCGATTTTTAACCTCAGCTTGAAGTGCCAAACCTAACTGACCAGAAGATCCCGTGACAAGAACTTTAATTCTTTGAGTTGCCATTACAACAAAGCTTGTAAACTATTAAAATCTAACGCATGTTTATCTTTTTCAGAAAGCACTAAATCTTCTTCGGGCAGATGCCAGTTAATATCGAGAACAGGGTCATTGTAGGCAAGACCTAATTCATTCTCCTTACTATAGTAATTATCACATTTATAGAAAAAAGTAGCCTCACTACTTAAGACCAGAAAACCATGTGCAAAACCTCTAGGGATATACAATTGAGTCTTATTTTTAGAAGACAGGATGATAGAAAAAGAGGCTCCATACGTAGGTTCATCCTTTCTCAAGTCTACTACGACATCTAAAACCTCTCCCTGTAAAACACGCACCAATTTTGCCTGTGCATGTGTTCCTTTTTGAAAGTGCAAACCACGCAATACCCCAAATGTAGATTGCGATTGATTATCTTGAACAAAGACAGGTGCAAGACCAGTTACATTGAAAAATTCTTTTGAGTTAAAAGATTCATAGAAATACCCTCTTTCATCCTTATACACTTTAGGATTACAAATTAATAAATCCTTAAAATTTGTTTTTGTAATCTCCATTTATAAAGAATTAATGTAACTAGCGTAGGCTCCCTTACCGTATTTAAGTGCCGATTCCTTAAGCGCTTCATAAGATATCCATCCCATCTTAAAAGCAATCTCCTCCAGACAGGCTATCATTTTACTTTGGTTATGTTGTATCACTCTAATAAACTCTGTGGCATCATCAAGAGAATCTACCGTCCCTGTATCAAACCAAGACATACCTCTACTCATTACTCCTACCTGCAACTCTCCTTTATCTAGATACACCTTATTCACATCGGTAATCTCCTTCTCTCCACGAGCAGAAGGTTTAATATTACGCGCAATATCTACTACTCTATTATCATAAAAATACAAGCCTGGCACTGCGTAGTTAGATTTAGGATTTTCTGGCTTCTCTTCTATACTTGTCGCCTTATTATTCTCATCAAAAGCAACCACGCCAAAGCGTTCTGGATCTCTCACCGGATATGCAAAAACAGCACCTCCATTTACGTCTACTTTAGACTGTAACATTTTACTCAACCCATTGCCATAAAAAATATTATCACCTAGAACCAGTGCGACCTTATCTCTACCAATAAAATCAGCCCCTATAATGAAGGCCTCTGCTAGACCATTGGGCGCTATTTGCACCTCATATTCAAAAGAACACCCTAAGTAAGACCCATCACCTAATAACTTTTTGAACAGCGGTTGATCCTGAGGTGTTGTAATCACAAGTATTTCACGTATTCCTGCCAGCATCAAAACCGATATTGGATAAAATATCATAGGCTTGTCATACACAGGTAGTAATTGCTTACTAACCGATATAGTCAAGGGATACAAACGCGTTCCAGCTCCACCAGCCAATACTATACCTTTCATTATGAGTACATTTTTTTGTAGTATTCTAAGTAATTTCCAGAAGTTACGTTTTCTAACCATGCTGGATTACTAAGATACCAATCTATTGTTAATCGCAAACCTTCTTCAAAGGTAACCGAAGGTTTCCACCCAAGCTCACCAGCTATTTTAGAAGCATCTATTGCATACCTTTTATCATGACCTGGTCTATCCTTAATAAAAGTGATGAGCTTTTGAGATGTACCACGCTTTCGCGAAAGCTTTTCATCCATTAGATCACACAGCAATCTCACTAAGTCAATATTTCGCCACTCATTAAAACCTCCTATATTATAGGTTTCACCTATTTTTCCATTATGCGCAACCGTATCGATAGCTGCCGCGTGATCTAGGACGTATAACCAATCTCTGGTATACTTACCATCTCCATATACAGGAAGTGGGTTTTCCTTTATGATGTTGTTTATAAAAAGTGGAATTAATTTTTCAGGAAAATGATTGGGCCCATAATTATTAGAGCAATTCGTAATAACAACAGGAAGACCGTACGTCTCATGATATGCTCTAACAAAATGGTCTGAGCTCGCTTTAGACGCAGAGTACGGTGATCTAGGATCATATGAGTTTTCTTCGGTAAAAAGACCATCTTCTCCTAAACTTCCATAGACCTCATCTGTACTAATATGATAGAAAAGCTTGTTAGTATAATCTTTTCCCCAAGAATTTTTACAGCCGTTAAGAAGATTTACTGTACCCATAACATTCGTCTTTACAAAAGACATCGGATCTTTTATAGAACGATCTACATGAGACTCTGCTGCTAGATGAATAACTTTATCAAAAACATACTCATCAAATAAGTGGTCAATAAATTTTTGATCTGCAATATCACCTTTCATAAAGTGATAGTTAGGAGCCTTCTCTATATCCGAAAGATTCCCTAAGTTCCCAGCATATGTAAGTGCATCAAGATTATAAATATCATAAGATGGATATGCATTTACAAATCGTCGCACTACGTGTGACCCAATAAACCCTGCTCCTCCTGTGATTAAAATTTTCATTCTAGAGTCTTCCGTCTACATCTCCTTTTAAAACTCCCTTAACATCATATGTAATCGCATTAGATGACTTAAACTTAGACAAATCCATGTCTAAAAATTCTTTATGAGCCACAGCGTGTACTACCCCATCAAAAGTTCTTTGCGGAGCTTCAGTAAGTGCGGTAAGACCATACTCATGAGCTACTTCTTGAGCATCTATCCAGGGATCAAAAATGGTAACTTCAATACCAAACTCCTTTAAATGTTTAATAACATCAACCACTTTTGTATTCCTAACGTCGGGACAATTTTCTTTAAATGTAATCCCCAAAACTAATACATTAGCTCCTTTTACCTTTATATCATTAGAGAGCATAAGCTTCACTACTTCACTCGCAACATACGACCCCATACTATCATTAAGTCTCCTACCCGCTAGTATTATTTCTGGGTGATATCCCAGCTCTTGGGCTTTCTGAGCTAAATAATACGGATCTACACCTATACAGTGCCCACCAACTAATCCTGGCTTAAACGGTAAAAAATTCCATTTTGTACCCGCTGCTTCCAACACGTCGTGAGTATTAATGTCCATAAGATTAAAAATCTTAGCTAGTTCATTAACAAAAGCAATATTTATATCTCTCTGAGAATTCTCTATCACCTTAGCTGCCTCAGCCACTTTAATGGTAGGAGCGAGATGAGTACCTGCTTCTATTACCGCATTGTACAAAGCATCTACCTTTTTTCCTATTTCTGGAGTACTCCCCGAGGTTACTTTTAATATTTTTTCAACTGTATGCTGTTTATCTCCTGGGTTAATTCTTTCAGGAGAATATCCTACAAAAAAGTCTTTATTAAATTTTAATCCACTTACACGTTCTAATACAGGAACACACTCATCTTCTGTAACGCCTGGATATACAGTACTTTCGTAAATAACAATATCTCCCTTTTTGAGAACACTACCCACAGTCTCACTACTTTTATAAAGCGGTGTAAGTACTGGACGATTATTCTTATCTACTGGAGTAGGAACCGTAACTACATAATAATTACAATCTTCTATATCCTTAGAATCAAAAGAACAAAACAGCCCATTTGAATCATCATTAGTAGACTTCAATACTGCTTGTAATACATCATCTTCTACCTCAAGGGTAGCATCTACCCCAGTCATTAGTTCCTTTACGCGGGCTTCGTTAATATCAAACCCTACTGTATTAAATTTTGTACCAAAGAGTCTTGCAAGTGGTAAACCCACATATCCCAGTCCAATTACTCCTATCTTAATATCTGTCATTTCTAATGATCCTTGTGTTATTCTTTATTTTAAATTATTCCAATACCAAGCCATCGCTTCTTTGAGACCTTGCCTAATATTAAATTTCGGATCATACCCTACATTTGTTCTAGCCCTATCTATACTTGCTAAACTGTGTGGTACATCTCCAGACCTTTCCGGTCCATAGGTAATATTTATTTCTTCTATTTTCTTATCAAATTGAGCTAGCTCTTCCTTTAAAATCGATACGAGCTCATTAAGATCTGTGCGCTCTCCATAGGCAACATTATATACGGTATTAAGCGCCTCTTTATTAGTAGAAAGCATGGCCCTTACATTCATTTCTATCACATTATCAATGTAAGTAAAATCTCTAGAGAAACTGCCATCGCCATTAATTATAGGAGATTCGTGATCCATTAGTTGCTTGGTAAACTTGGGAATAACCGCCGCATAAGCTCCATTAGGATCTTGTTTTCTTCCAAAAACATTAAAATACCGAAGACCTACACAATTTATACCGTATGTTTTATGAAAAACATCTGCATATAGCTCATTTACATATTTTGTAATGGCATAGGGCGATAAAGGTTTTCCTATCACATCTTCCTGTTTTGGCAAACCTTTAGAATCTCCATATGTAGAAGAACTGGCCGCATATACAAACCTCTCTACACCTTCATCTCTTGCGGCTACTAACATATTTAAAAACCCTCCTACATTTACTTCATTGCTGGTTATAGGATCTTTAATAGATCTTGGAACAGAACCTAAAGCAGCTTGATGTAAGATATAGTTGACGTCCTTAACAGCCTTCTTGCAATCTTCAATCTTTCTAATATCTCCTCTAAGTAGAGAGAAGTTAGGGTGACGCTTTATTCTCGTAAGATTATGCTCGTGTCCAGTAGCAAAATTATCCAAACACTTTACAACTGCACCATTATCTATAAGAAACTCACAAAGATTAGATCCAATGAATCCTGCACCACCCGTAACAAGCACTTTTGCTCCATTAAGTTGGTCAAGAAAGCTTTCCGTCATAATTTAATTTTTTTACAAATATATAGCATCTTGTTAGCTTTAGAGTAATAGCTTATCAATTCTTTAATTAATAGAAATCAAACCTTATAGAGCATCCTTGTTAGTTAAGTCTTGATACAACGACAGAGTCATTAAAATATATAATTATGAAAATATCTCTATTTTTTCTTATGCTATGTCCCTCGTTGTTGTGCAATGCGCAAATGGATAACGTCAAACTCGAGAGTATACTCCGTGCTAAAACAGATAGCATACAAGGATTCAACGGGAGATGGCAGATAATCCTCAATGATATGCCCATGATCGTTCTTACAGATGAAACTAATGATAGAATGCGCATCGTCGCTCCTATCATTGAAGCTTCAAAACTTGATGAAGATTTATTGCTTGATTGTTTAACAGCTAATTTTCATTCTGCCCTAGATGTAAAGTATGCCATTTCTGAAGGGCTTCTGTGGTCTGTCTACGTACACCCCTTAAGTCCACTCACAGAACTTGAAATAGAAAGTGCTATCAAACAGGTATACGCCGCAGCTACTACCTTTGGGACTACTTTTTCAAGTACGCCACTTTTATTTGGAAGCAATCAGCCCTCTGCGGCTCCCACTGTAAAAAAGGATACAATTATATATGAGAAAACCTAAGTTGTAGTATTATTTGTCTGGTGTAAAACTGTATTCTGGAACTTTACCTATAGCCCCTTTAAAGAAATCGTGAATGAACGCCATATCTTCATCTATATTACCAGACGGGTACAATGGTTTAGATATGCGATGTACCTTTTTACCAAAATCAAAAGCCACCATGATGATGGGTACCTTAGCTTCTAAAGCGATATAATAAAACCCTGTCTTTAATTGCGATACTTTCTTTCTGGTACCTTCTGGAGCGAGGGTAATTCTAAACTCTTCTTTATCTTTAAATACACCTGCAATAGCCTTTACTTTATCTTGACCGGATGTTCTGTCTATGGGTGCACCACCCATAGCTCTAAAAAAATAGCCAAAAGGCCACTTGAATAATTCTTTTTTTCCAATAAATCCAATACGAGTTTTAAGGAGCCCTCTCAATAGGATACCCATATAAAAATCGTGCCAGCTTGTGTGAGGAACCGCTATAATCACACATTTCTTAACAGTTTCTGAAGAAAAATTCCCAATCACCTTCCATCCTAATACATTATGGTAAATCCACTTAAACATCTCGGGTACTTTTAAATATTTTTACTGCTTTAACCAAGTCGTCTTCTGTATCTATACCAATAGCGCTATTTATAGATCTAACCATTTTTATTTTTTTACCGTGTTCCAAATAACGAATGCATTCTATCTTCTCTGCCGCCTCTAACGGATGCATAGGTAATTGAGCAAAATCAAGTATAGATTGTCTCCTAAATGCATATATACCTTTATGTTTATAAGTAATAACTTCTTTGCTCCTATCTCTCACAAAGGGCAATGGTGACCTTGAAAAGTACAACGCATAGTCCATTGCGTCTACAATTACTTTTACATTATTAGGGTTTTGAATATCTTCCTCTTCCTTAATGGGTGTCATTACACTTGCAAGATCGATATTGCTAGCATCTTCACCATAAAAAACTTCAAGAACAGAAGATAGATCTTCTCTAGAGATAAACGGCTCATCCCCTTGTACATTAACTACTATATCACAAGAGATATTTTCAATAGCTTCTGCTATCCTATCGCTTCCACACACGTGATCCTCGCGGGTCATTATTGCTTTTCCTCCTGCTTGAGTGATCACATTAAAAATATCTAAATTGTCTGTAACTACGTACACTTCTTCAAACAATTGAGTAGCAATTGTATTTTCATAGGTACGTAATATCACAGGTTTACCTGCTAAGTCTTTCATCATTTTCCCTGGAAAGCGCAAGGCTGCATAGCGCGCTGGTATCATTGCAATGATGTGTAAAGGATTGTTCATTTAAAGTGGTTTTGCTTTCGCGAAAGCGTACTAAGAATCATTAATATTCTCTTGCAAAAATAGGTAAAGTAGCCTTGTTATGCCCCTCTTATTTTTTTTATAAGTCGCCAAATACCCCCTACGAAAAGTAATAAAAGTATAAGAGCAATGACTGGAGAAAAAATACTGGCTACCGAAACTGTCGTAGCAGCTCCCGTCTCTACTGAAGCTACCACAGGATTTCCAAGACCTCCCGTAGTGGCCGAAGACGTTAATCGTGTAGCACTGGCGGTTCCAGAAATAGCTGCTGCGGCTCCTCCTCCTGCAATTATTGCCAGTGCCCAAGCAAAGGCTGGGTTTACATCTCCCATAGTAGCAAGCATTAAAAGCGTTCCTGCGATCCCAGCTAGAGGGACGGAAATTGTGTCTAATAAATTATCGACCCAAGGAATAAAATATGCAAAAATTTCTACTACGGCTGCAACACCCAGCAACCACAGAGCGGCTGTACTTCCTACCCATTCCCAGCTTTCGTTCACAGGAAACCAGCCAAAATGAGCAGCAAGACTCAATACTAATAAAGGAATAAAGACTCTAAAGCCCGCCGCTGCGGCAAGTGAAAAGCCAAGTACAATACTTATAATTAATTCAATAGACATACATTTTAATCATTAGTGTGAAACATTTCTTCTTTAAAACCAATAAGGTAGAGTTTTGTCTTAGAACGGGTAATGGCCGTATACAACCATCTCAAATAATCTTTATTAAGACCATCAGAAAGATAAGGCTGTTCTATGAAAATATGCTCCCACTGTCCTCCTTGAGACTTATGACAGGTGATTGCATAAGAAAACTTTACCTGCAGAGCATTGAAGTATTTGTTGTTTTTTATTTTTAAGAACCGTTTATAATTTGCCTTTTCATCTGCATAATCTTTTTGTACTTCTTGATACAGTCTATTGCTCTCTTCATAGGGCAAAGAAGGCGTCTCCATAGTCAATACATCTAGCATAATAACCGTTTCAAAAGGTGCCATTTGAGGGTAATCTACCATCATTACATTTACCTCCGCAAATCTGAAGCCATAAAGTTCTTTGATAGCAAAAATCTCTAAAACCTTTGCAATATCACCGTTTGCGATAAAGCCAGCGTCACTTTTTGCATCCACCCAGAAGTAATTATTCTTAACGACCATTAAGTGATCTCCTGGAGACACCTCTTCTTCTTGAAAAAGGATTCGATTACGTATTTGCCGGTTGTACAAGTTTGCCCTTTTATTAGATCTCACAATAATCGCTGTCTCTTCATTGCCCACCGTGTCATAACTGTCTTGGATCGCTTCCATAATCTCGTGACCATCTATAAGACGCACAACGTCGGTCACTCCATCGAGATCAAATTTAAAATCTTCATAAAAACCTTCAGACAGTTGCTCTCTAAGCTCCGTAGCGTTACGCAATATTCCTGAAGTCTTAGCCTGTCTCATTACCTCATCCAGCTGTATGGTTGCAACCTCCTTATTGTATTGCAAGGAAAGTGTTTTTTGATCTAATGCAGGAGAAATGTCTAACTTAACTGGTGGTAACTGAGCTTCATCTCCTATAAGCAGTAACTTACATCTATGACCGCTGTAGATATACTGCATCAAATCATCCAGTAGTGACCCATTCTCAAATAATTTAGAATTGCTTACTTGGTCAGAGATCATAGAAGCTTCATCTACTATAAAAATGCAATCTCTATGCTTATTAGGTTGTAGTGTAAAAGAAATCCCTCCTCCACGTTCTTTTTTAGGGAAATATATCTTTTTATGAATTGTAAATGCCTGTCTATTACTATAGTTAGAGATTACTTTTGCCGCACGACCCGTAGGAGCAAGCAATACAGAAGACATCTGAGCCTTCCATAGATTTTTAACAAGTGTTCCCACAATAGTAGTCTTTCCTGTACCTGCATATCCTTTTAAAATGAACACCTCATTATAATCCTTATTAAACAGAAAATCAGACAATTGTTGTAGAAATATATCCTGTTTTGTAGTAGGTATATGAGGAAAATCTTCTAAAAGTATTTTATAAAAAGAGGAGGCGTCTATCTTCATTAAGGCATATTCTATTGGGCTAAAGATAACTTAAGGAAAATATCTTAATATGTTTTTACGAACAAAAAAAAATTGTAGATTTGCGAGTATAGCTATTCACTTAAATAAACTTTAACGAATGAAAATTTTATTACAGATTGTTCTTTGGGTAATCATAGGCGCACTAGGGTACTTATTATTTAATGCAGTATATGGAGAAGTAAAGTTTAATGAGATTAAAGAAAAGAGATATCAACAGGCTATAACAAACCTTAAAGACATTCGTGCTGCACAACTGGCTCATAAAACAGTAACAGGTAAATACGAAGGAGACTTTAATAAATTAGTGAAGTTTATAGACACCGCAAAGTTTACACTTACACAACGTCGTGACTCTACTGTTTTAGATGTAGAGCAAACTAGAAGATTTCAAGTTGATACATACAAAGGAATTGTTATTATAGATACTCTTGGATACAGATCTGTAAAAGATTCTTTATTTAAAGCACCTAACCCAGATCGTTACAAGACTATGATTAACATCCCTATAGAAGGACTAGATGCTAAGTATGAAATGCAAGCAGGAACCATAGAGAAAACTACAGGTACGTATCCTGTATTTGAAGCTAAGGTTTCTAAAGATGTGATTCTTTGGGATCAACCTAAAGATTATGTAATAAAAGAAAAGCAAGTGCAGTCTGTAGATGCAGATGCAGTAAGTGGTACACATGTTACTGTTGGATCTATGACTAAAATAGACACCCGTGGTAACTGGGGTAAAAGTTACGGAGCAGATGACGAGTAAGTCGTTAGATAAAACACATAAGAAATTGTCCATCCAAGTACGCTTAGATGGACTTTCTTTTTTTATTCAAGAGTTGGATAGCAAAGAAGTGGTCTATTATCGCAACCACTCTTTTGATAAAAAAGTAGACGCTCAAGGACTCACACAAGAATTACAAGCTTTATACAGCCAAAATTCAAGGCTTAAAGAAGACTTTAAAAAGGTAGAAGTAGTCTATGTAAATGCACTTTTTACTTTTGTCCCAAAAGCGGTATTCCAAGAAGATTTCCTTTCAGACTATCTTAAGTTTAACACAAAAATTCTTGCAACAGATTATATTGCTCACGATCACTTAGACGAGCAAGAAACCGTATGTGTGTATGTCCCTTACACAAATTGCAACAACTTATTTTTTGACCACTATGGTAGCTTTGAGTATCATCACTGTATGTCCCTACTCGTAAAGAATGCATTAAGTGGCAATGCAAAAGGAGACAAACCACGTTTACTTATTAATGTACTTAGATCATCCTTTCAGATAATTGTTTACAAGGAGAAGGAATTACTGCTTGCAAACAGTTTTGACTTCACAACAAAAGAAGATTTTATCTATTATATCCTCTTCACATTAGAGCAGCTATCATTAGATCCAGAAACCACTCAAGTACATCTAGCCGGAGATATTACAAAAGAAAGTGATCTATATAAGATAGCCTATACCTATATAAGAAACGTATCCATTAATGAGCATACTGTTCCTGTCATAGATTCTAAAGACTACATTTCAAGCCTTATAGTATGACACGCATTATTTCTGGAAAATACAAAGGAAGACGTATAACGGCCCCAAAAAAACTACCTGTACGTCCTACCACAGATATGGCTAAAGAAGCCTTGTTTAATATCATACGTAGTAGATTTCATATGGGGTCATTAGAAGTTTTAGATTTGTTTGCAGGCACGGGAAATATAAGTTATGAATTTGCATCAAGAGGTGCGAAACCCATAACTGCCATAGATGCAAATTATGGCTGTGTGCGCTTCATTCAGGAAACATCAGAGCAATTTGAATTTGAGATACGAGCCATAAAAAGCGATGTTTTTTCTTATCTAGAAAAAGCAAAAGGCACGTTCGATATCATTTTTGCAGATCCTCCTTATGATATGCCCCAAGAAGACTTTAAAAAAATAGCAACCTTGGTTTTTGCAAACAACCTCTTAGACCCAGAAGGCCTTCTCATTATAGAGCATAGCAAGCACACTAACTTAGACGATTGCCAGTACTTTACAGCAACACGCCATTATGGGGGCAATGCATTTAGCTTCTTTGAACTTCCAGAAAATGATGAAGAAGAGTGAATTGGTAGGTTCGTAGGTTGGTAGAGTACTAGTTCTTTATAATGCTTAAAACCTTATTTAACATTATCTAAATTCTTATTTAGTTAACCTCTTAAAGTAGGGTTGTAAATGTACAAGTAACTACAATTTATTATTATAAGGCTAGTTATGCTTTCGCGAAAGCGAATCTGTGAGACCTGCCTGCCGCAGGTAGGTTTACAACCAACGAGAGAGCGAAGAGATAAAGAATAAAAAAAGCAGGTCTATAAGCCGGATTCTGTATCGCACTAGGTGCAATCCTTATCATTTATCTGGAACACGTATTACTACGTCTTTCTAGCTGCCTACCCTCCCACAACGCGCGAGTAACACTTAACTGTGGGTATACTTGACATTTCACCGCATAGAGTTTACCTGGTTGCACTACAGCATTACCTGTACATTCTTTCTGTTGCACTTGTCCTATCCCGATAACTATCGGGACGACGGCCGTTAGCCGCTATGCTACTCTACGGTGTCCGGACTTTCCTCCCTCGATACTTCGAGAGCGATAAGGCGACCTGCAAGGCAAAGATACTACTAATCTAAATCCTGAGACTCTTCTAAAAATTCTTTAAGCTTTCTTTCTTCCCACTTTTTTATAAAACCAAGTTTTCCAAATGCAAGAAGCCCGTGAAAAGTGAGACCTAAAAACCAAGGTGTAAATCCTAGTAAATTGAGCCATTTATTAGAAGAAAAACAAAACATACAATAACTCAATCCCAACAAAGGCGCAAGGATTCCTGTAAAAATCACAAGCAAGAAAATGGCAAGATGACCATAAAACCCTCTTATTTTTTTAACACGATCTTTGGCTCTTAAATATTTTATTTCTTGTTCTTCAGACATCATATATCTCGCTCTTTATCCATAATTTCTTTAATCTTGCGCTGCTCCCAATCTTTATTAAAAAATGGATTACGTCCGAATAATTTTATAGCATTTATAATAATACCTATACCCCACCCAAAGGCCGCCCAAAGAAACCAAGGATAATTCCAACTGTCTATATAATAATTAAGAGCCCCCAGTCCCCCAATCACAAAGACATAGCTTATAATTCCAGAATAAAACTTCTTTATTTCTGCTACACGTTCTTGCGCTCTAATTAACTTTTTCTGTCTATATGTATTTGTATTCTTTTCCATACGATTCACTATTAAAAATCATCATCTTCCATAAGTTCTTCTATCTTACGAGCTTCCCATTTTTTATTAAAAAAAGGATTCCATCCAAAGACCTCTGCAGCATGACCTAGCACTCCCCAGCCCCATCCCAAAATAGGAAACAATGCCCAAGGAAAATCTGTAGATATATAATTAAGATATATAAAAACGGGTACCATAATACAATAAATCGCAAAGTGAATGTAAAACCCTTTAAGGTCTTCTACCTTTTTCTTTGCCCTACTATATCTCTTATCTGCTATGAACTCTTCTTGGGTAGGAATAAAAGATCGTTGCTCTTGTTCTGTAAGAATAGGAACACCTACCATAAAGTTTACTCCATCATCTTCAATACGCAAATCTGTATCCGTAAGTAAATGATAGCGTTGTTTAATATTAAGCAATCCTACACCACTACTCCTTTTTACGACTTGCTTTGCCTGGATATTATTTTTAACAACCAATCTATTGCCTGATTCTATAATTTCTATTTGCAATTTCTTAGAGGGTGTAACCTGGTTATGTTTTACTGCATTCTCTAGCAATAATTGAAGTGATAAGGGCACCACTTTAAAATCGGGATTTGTTGACTTTTGTGGAATACTCACCACAATACTATCTTCAAATCGCATTTTAATGAGATTCATATAGGTACGGGCAAAAGCAAGTTCTTCATCTAGCGGTACAAGCTCCTTATTTTTTTGCTCTAACACATACCTATACACTTTGGATAAAGAAGTCGTAAATTTTTGTGCTTGCCTAGGATTCTCTTCTATAAGACTTGCTAGAACATTTAGACTATTAAATAGAAAATGTGGATCTAGCTGATTTTTAAGTGCATCAAACTTAGCACTTGCTGTTCCGGCTATAATTCTTGATTCCTTTACTCGTATATCTTGTTTTTGTTTCCAATAAATAAAAGCATAATATCCAGATGAGGCAATAAATGAAATAATAATACTTACGTAATAATTCTCTATACTTTCTGAATTAAGAAACTCCTCTGTTGTATGGCCATACCATATCACCACTAAAAATAATCGCAGAAAAAAAATGGTAATTATAGATGCTACAACGCTCAAAAACAATCCGATTCCAATACTTTGAGGTGTCCAAAAATTCCCTTTAGCTCTCCCTTTATATGTTCGAAATACATATACATTAACCACATAAAGTGTGACCGAGAATAACTGATTGTGAAAGAAAAACTGAACTACTGGATCCCCATAAAACGGATTTCCAACTAGATAGAGAATGACAGAGTGTATTAGAAATATTAGTATTCCTAATAAAAAAGCACTCGTAAATTCTTTAAGAAATTTTTGCATCTTGATGTTCTTCTATTTTTTGCATTGCTCTGCAACCTCTTTTGCACGTTCTAGACCAAAAGAAGGGTGAAATTGTGTCGCTGGTTTAAAGGTAGCAAAAAGTTGGATCGCACGGTCTATAGATTTACATTGCTCATCTATAGGTGTCCCAAAAAACGTAGCAGCCCCTATCTCCCACTCTGCTTTATTAAGAATAAAAATAGGGTTCTCTGGTTCAGCAGCAAGTGCTTGATCATACAACTGGGCAACGCTTCCAGAATACTTCATCCCATACTTCATACCATCATGTGCCACCCACACCGTGTATAACTGTGCTTGCATTTGTTTTCCATACGGTTCATTGGAAGCCTTCGTCTTAATATTATTAATAAACTCTTGTGCTTTGTCAAGATTTTCTTTTAGCATTGCCTCATCTCTCTCCTCCCAGTCATTCCAACATTTTAATACGTGAATCTGGGCTACATAATAATCTGGCAACCATTGTTCCTGCTCTGCGGCCGCAATGCGTTCAAAAAGATTGGACGCTTCATCTAACTTATTTTGACCCCAAAGCTCAAAGGCTTTGGACATACCTGCTTCATATTTGGTTTGGGCTTGAATCCCTAAAGAAACAAGTATTAAAAGTAATACGATTGTACGTTTCATAATTGATGATTTTAATTTGTGTAAATATTAATGATTTTATGCTTTCGCGAAAGCAAAACACACCCAACTGTCATTTTTATACCCTGAATTGTAATCTTTACATTTTTATCCATATTGTTAAATATGAATTTTTGAGCCCGAAAACGATACAGTAAAAAAAAGGTAGGTTATCTGTGCGCCCAAAAGGAATCTTATATCTTTGCGCCTTTCATAAAGACACCCTCATGAAACGATTATTTAATAATTTTACTAGTAATCCCAAAAATGACATTCTATCTGGCTTAACAGTAGCTCTAGCTCTTGTGCCCGAAGCTGTAGCCTTTGCTTTTGTAGCTGGCATTGACCCTCTTGTAGGATTATATGGTGCATTTATGATGGGGATAGTTACCTCATTATTTGGAGGACGCCCAGGAATGATCTCTGGTGCCACAGGAGCGATGGCAGTCGTTATGGTACATATGATCCAAAAGGGAAATGAAGTAGGTGACACACTTGCCACACCTATAGAAAACTTAGGTCTTCAATGGCTTTTTATAACCTTATTATTTGTAGGTGCTATACAAATTACAGCAGGTATTTTTAAACTGGGTAAATTTGTGCGCTTAATTCCACATCCGGTAATGATGGGCTTTGTAAACGGGCTTGCCATCGTTATCTTTTTATCACAATTAGGTCTTTTCCCATCTACAGGAACCGAAGGAATCTCATTTTTTAAAAATACAGGCAGCTGGTTTAGCACATTATTTTCTAATGGAAGTTTCTGGATGATGATGGCCTTTGTATTACTTACAATGGCTATAATGTACTTCTTACCAAAACTTACAAAAAAAATCCCTGCGGCATTAGTAGCCATTGTGATAGTTGCCGCAATTGTGATTCTTGGGGGTCTTGATATGAGTACTGTAGGGTCATTTATACGTGATGGTGGAGGAAGTGGATTGCAAGGAGGATTGCCTTCTTTTCAGTTTCAGATATTTGATGAAGTTGTTCTTGATACAATTATAGAAAACAAATGGCTCATATTGTCTACAGCTGCTATCCTTGCCGCAGTTGGACTTATAGAGTCTCTTATGACACTTAATCTTATAGATGATATGACCGAAACTCGTGGTTCTGGTAATCGTGAGTGTGTTGCACAAGGTGGAGCTAATATTTTGAATGGCCTTTTTGGCGGAATGGGTGGTTGTGCTATGATTGGTCAATCCATCATTAATGTAGAGTCTGGAGGTCGTGGTAGACTTTCTGGTGCTTTTGCAGCGATGGCCCTTTTATGTTTTATTCTTTTTGGAGCCCCTCTAATCGAACAAATTCCCATTGCAGCATTAGTAGGTGTTATGTTTATGGTGGTAATAGGAACATTTGCTTGGAGTAGTTTTAGAGTACTTAATAAAATTCCTTTACCCGATGCCATTGTTCTAATTGCCGTCTCCTTGATAACCGTCTGGAAAGATCTTGCTATAGCTGTTATTGCGGGTGTTATTATGAGTGCGCTGGTATTTGCTTGGAAAAATGCAACGATGATTAGGGCTCGCAAGAGAATTAAGGAAGATGGTACAAAAGTGTACGAAATCTGGGGCCCTCTTTTTTTTGGGTCTATTCAAAACTTTAATACCAAGTTTGATGTTCGTAATGATCCCGCAAAGGTAGAAATAGACTTCATTGAATCACGTGTCAATGACCATTCGGGTATTGAAGCTTTAAGAGGAATTGCAAACAAATACTTGGATGCTGGAAAGGAAATAAAATTAACGCACTTAAGTCCAGAGTGTAAAGCACTACTGCTCAAGGCAAATCCTAAATTTGACACAGTAATAGAAACAGATATAGACGACCCAAGATATCACGTGGTTACAGATCTTTTAGATTCTGAAGTATAAAGAACCATATGAATACCAAAATAAAACCCCGCTAGTAGCGGGGTTTCTTGTTTAAACATTTTTAAGAGTATATTATTGAACGTCGCCAAAAACATCCATCACTCCTTCAAATTTGGAAACATCTACATCTCCTGCTTCCATAGATTGGGCTAACTTCATCATATCATTAATATTCATATCATCGCCCAATAATCTTGCGAGTACAAACCCTCTCGAATCCTCCGATCCAAAGAAAATAACCTCGTCTATTGCTTCTTCTTCTCCTTTAAAATAAAGACGCATATTACCCATATCAGAACTTCCTCTCATGAGTTGCTCGTAATTATCTCCTTCAAGAATTGATATGAGCTTAGCCTTCTCTCCTTCAAAAGCAGTGGTCGTACTATCTTTAAGAGGATACGCCATTATATTAATCTTACGTATAGTTTTCAAAACTCTCTTTTGCTCTTCGTCTAGAGCTTTTGTATCATCACTTATAAGACTTGTAGGAACGTCTACCAATATAAACTCACTGTTTTCCTGGTTTGCTACATAGTACTCTTGTAATGATTGTCCATCACTACAACTTGCCAATGTAAAAAGTGCGATACATAACAATGCACTTAATTTTATAATCTTTTTCATGGTTTATCCTTTTTTAGCTTTTTCTACATCTTTAAGGGCTTCGCTTCCTTTAAAATCAAGATCTTTTGCAAGTTTAGATATCTGCTTAAGATCTATATTACCGGTTACTTGAAAGAATACAGTGCGCATTTCTCCATCTATATCTCCGTTAAGAAACATTACAAATTCCTTTACATAATCATCACTGCTACCTGGTTTGTAATAAAATTTTACATTCTTACCATCATCATTTGCACGCATTAATTCTTCTAGACCTGATCCAGATACATATCCAGACATCGTGCTATTCATTTGTGACATTACATCTGTCTTAGTAGTGGTAAACATTTTTACATTTTCAAGATTGTTTACAAGATCTATATAAGCCTGCATTTCTGGATCTGATGAGTTAAGGTCTACCTTACTCAAAAGTTTAAACATCTTCTGGTTCATTACCATAGATGAGACTCCTTTTACAGATTCGAACTTGTCAAACTGGTTCTGTGCTGTGATCATCATAGATGAGCATAACATTACTATTGCGATTGCTATTGTTTTCATAATTCTTTTTTAATTTACTTTTTGTTGTTAATACGGTTCTGAAAAAAGTTTAGAATGACGTTTTACTGTTTAAAAAAACTATTTGCTGTGTTTTCAAATTCTTTTACGGTTCCTAATTGTGCTGTAGATTGTTGTAACATTTTACTTACCATCCCTAGCGTTTGTTTAGTTTTAAGTACGGCTACTTTTTGATCTTGATACGTTCCAGAATAGGTGTCCTGCTGTGTATTTTTTGTTACAATACCCAAGGCTAGTAAGGTTGCTGCTGCGATTCCAGTTATCCAGCCATATTTGCGCTTAGATGAAGGAATTTTTACAGGAAGTGGAAGGGTTTCTTTTTGCGCTTTCGCGAAAGCGGAAAACATCCCAACATAGCTTTCTAAATGTGAAGCTACCTCATCACCCGTAAAATAGGAGCGTAACTCCTGCTCTTGCTCTAGCGTGGTTGTACCCTCAAAATACGATTCCAGTAGCTGCTCTATTCTATTGGATTCCATAGTTTTGTTTTTTAATTAATGCCTCACGTATGTTTTTTCTGGCCCTTGAAAGTGCCACACGTACTGCGGTTTCATTCATTTCTAGCATTTTGGCAATCTCTGCATTATTATACTGCTCTACGTCTCTTAACTGAAGTATTAATTGCTGTTGCTCTGGCAACTCTTTCATAAGAGTAAATACCCATTCAACCTCGTTAGACACTTCTGTCTGTCTTACTGTATTAGAGCTATGATCTTCATAATTATTATGAACAATCTTAAGATTATTACTCTTTTTTGCTTTAAGCAAATCGTAGCAATAGTTTTTAGTCATTGTCATTGCAAAGGCCTCAACACTATTATATTTATTAATCTGAGATCTCTTTGTCCATAAACGCAGAAGTATTTCCTGTGTCGCATCTTGTGCCTCATCTTGAGATATGAGCAATCGCTTGGCCACGCGATATATCTTATCCTTGAATGGGTTTGTGATTTTTATGAACGTTTTTTGATCCACTACTTTCGGTTAGTTATAAGGGAGACGAGTATGTCTTCTTTTTGTTACAATAAAATAATGTTTTTAAATTAACTTCGTAGCCTAAGAGTACATTTATGCGCTTAAACGGGTTTGTAATTCTCCTATACTTTTTATTGAGTGTTTGCTCTTTATTATCGCAAAACACGGCACAAAACATTGGCAAATTTGAACCCGAAAATGGAAAATGTCTTGTAATCATAGGGCAGGATCTAGCCGCCACAGGTGGATTAGAAGAGTACTCAGATGGGTATAGTGATTATTTTAAAACCCCAGCAGGCATTACGGTTTACACAAATTTATCTCCTGGCACTCAATCTTTTGGGTATACTAATAAAGGTCTTGACGGTTTAAGGACGAAGGACAGCTGGGGTGCAGGAGACAACTGGGCGCAATTATACCTTAGAGACAGCACTTATAATACATCTGTCATGTCTATTGGTCTATCTATGGTGGATAATGAAAAAAAAGTAGCAAAAGGTAAACTTGACCATTTGATAAGAGAGCTTGCATTATGGATAAAGGAGGCAGATAGGCCCGTTTTTCTCAGGATAGGATACGAATTTGATGGATGGAGTTGGAATCACTATAATAAGAAACAGTATCTCAAGGCTTGGAACCGTATTCATACCATTTTTAAAAGTATGAATGTTCAAAATGTAGCCTTCGTATGGCAATCTAAAGGAACTGGCTCAGATCAAAAGGTATTAGAAGAATGGTATCCTGGTGACGATATAGTAGACTGGTGCGCCTACTCCTATTTTGGGAATCCAGATACCGAAATGATAACTTTTGCAAGAAGACATAAGAAACCCGTTTTTATAGCCGAAGCTACTCCTGTACTAGAAATCGATGGATTATATTTTGACTCTGATTTAAAAAAAGACAGGATTGCACAGACTGCCTGGAACAATTGGTTTATGCCATTTTTTAAAACCATTGAAGATAATAGTGATGTAATAAAGGCTTTTGGTTATATAAACGCAGACTGGTCTTCACAACCTATGTGGATTATTAATCCTACCTTTCAAAAAGTAGATTCACGATTACAGGTAAACCCTTTCATTGCTGAGAAATGGAAAACTGAGATTTCAAAACCGCAATATCTACATACATTGTTATCCATAAAGAAATAGTCAGATTATATGGGACCTATTATAGAAAATTTTTACACTGCCTTTAAAAGTCAGGATGCAGAGGCTATGGCTACGTGCTATCATAAAGATGTACATTTTGAAGATCCTGCTTTTGGAACATTAAAAGGAGAGCGAGCCTGCAATATGTGGCGTATGCTTATTAATTCTCAAAAAGGAAAAGATTTTGAGGTATCTTTTTCTGATATAACGTTCGACGGCAAAAGAGGTTCTGCTCATTGGGAAGCAACATATACTTTTAGTCAAACAGGTCGAAAAGTACATAATAAGATAGATGCTCAGTTTGAAATTCAAGACGGAAAAATCATAAAACACATAGATACTTTTAATCTTCACACTTGGGCAAAACAAGCGATGGGTTTTAAAGGAATGCTTCTGGGAGGAACTGGGTTTTTTAAAAAGAAATTACAAGCCCAAACCAATAAGCTTCTGGATAAATTCGAAGCAAAACAATAAATTGTATCTTCGTTACAATGAAATTGAATACTTCATATAGGAATAGCAAGGTATGTAATAGGTTATTAATTAGCCTTCTAGCATTGTTTTTATTCTCTGGAAGAACGAGCCTTACGTTACATGCTCAATCACATTTTCTGATTGAAAATATTGCTAATAAAAGACAGGATCCCTCTAAAAGGGCTATTACTTTTAATCAAGCTGTTCAAGTAGCATCGTTCAATCTTCCTACTACAAATTACAAACAGCTAGATGCTGTATACACTGCAAAAAATAAAGTCGCATACAAATTAATGATTCGTAAGTATATTTTTAAGAATCACCCTATTTTCAATTTACAGCATTCACAACCAGAACAAGAAGAGCCTTTTCTTAAAAGACTTTCATAAAACACGTTTAAACCCAGATTGTGCAGTAGAAAATCTATTCTGTTTTGAGACAGCTTCAAAATAGACCGCTACGCTACATTTTTGAGTTTCACCATAGCGGTGCTATGCTAAAACTAAGAAAATATCCTATTTTATTACTGTTTCAAAACTCATCACGAAGTTCTACTGTATAATCTGGGTTACATTAATTGTTCACTACCCAAATCTTTGGGTACTAAACCTTTTTTATGAAAAGCTTCAAAAGAAAACTGAGGCTTCTAGGGTATATAGCATTAATAATATTAGCATCTATTGGTATTGGACTAGGCGGAGCAGTGACTACTCCACCAGTTCTTAGAACCAAAGACCGAGATGATACCCCAATAGAACTCTTAGAAAGTAAAGAAGATGATGAGTCGGACATAGATGATCATCTTTTAAAATAATAAAAATGCATCAAAAGCAAATATAGTTGCACTTTGTCACCCTGAGCCCTTCGAAAGAGTTTTGATAATCATTGGATTAAAATAAATCGACAGGCTCAGTTTGACATTTTACAATTAGGACTATTTTGAGCTAGAAATAGTGACATCACATAATAACATCATTGAGTTTTTACCAGTCTAGCTAGCATATAGATAGCAAATGCAGACTAAAAAAAAAGTAGTTGATCCAAAGTAAAAAAATGCCATTTTTTTACTAGAAGGAACAGACTTTTCGCAAATCTTGATGGCGTACTTAAAAATAAAATTATCGTTTTCAAAGAAATAAGCAAGTAAAAAAACAATTCCAATAAGCTGTAAGTAGATAAAAATATAAATGTTCGGCCCAGGAATTTGAACAAATCTAATCAAGAACAGTACTAATGGAACGAGAATAACTCCTATGATTCCATATCCTTTAACAAAATAATTATTCATTATTACTCAGATTCTACCTACTATAATTAGGCGCTTCTTTAGTTATAGTCACATCGTGAGGATGGCTTTCATTAATACCACTTGCAGTAATTTTAACAAACTGACCATTTTCTTTGAGGTTGTCAATAGTACCTGCACCACAATATCCCATTCCCGCACGTAGTCCACCTACAAACTGGTGAATACTTTCATTAAGCTCGCCTTTATAGGGTACACGTCCCACAATTCCTTCTGGAACTAGTTTTTTAATATCATCTTCTACATCTTGAAAATAACGATCCTTAGACCCTTTTTTCATTGCCTCTACAGACCCCATACCACGATAGGACTTAAACTTACGTCCTTCATAAATAATAGTCTCTCCTGGAGACTCTTTAGTACCTGCCAGAAGCGAACCTAGCATCACACAATCTGCTCCTGCTGCAATTGCCTTAGGTATATCACCTGTATAACGTATTCCTCCATCTGCAATTACAGGGACACCAGATCCTTTAATAGCCGCAGCACATTCTAACACCGCACTAAATTGAGGAAAACCAACACCAGCCACTACTCGTGTTGTACATATAGATCCTGGTCCTATTCCCACTTTTACAGCATCTGCACCGGCTTCTACAAGGTATTTTGCGGCTGCACCTGTTGCTATATTCCCTACAACACAGTCTAATTCTGGGTATGCTTTTTTAACTTCTTTAAGAACTGTTACTACACCTTTTGTATGACCGTGAGCTGTATCAATAACAATAGCATCTACTCCTGCTCCTACTAAGGCTCCAGCTCTCTCAACAGCATCTCCAGTCACTCCTATAGCCGCTGCAACACGTAGTCTCCCATACTTGTCTTTATTTGCATTAGGCTTAAGGGTAAGTTTTGTAATGTCTCTAAAGGTTATTAACCCTACTAAAGTGTTATCATCTGTAACAACAGGCAATTTTTCTATTTTATGATTCTGTAAGATTTCCTCTGCCTGTCCTAGTGATGTACCCTCACTTGCTGTTACCAAGTTTTCTGAAGTCATTACCTCACTCACTGGGCGATCATTATCTTTTTCAAAACGAAGGTCTCTATTGGTTATAATTCCAATTAACTTTCCTGCGTCGTCTACAATAGGGATGCCGCCTATACTATGCTCACGCATCGCATTCTTTGCATCTTGTACGATCGCTGTAATAGGAAGGGTTACTGGATCTATAATCATCCCACTCTCAGCACGTTTTACTTTACGCACTTTCATCGCTTGCTGCTCAATAGTCATGTTTTTGTGCAATACGCCTATCCCACCTTCTTGGGCAATGGCAATAGCCATACGACTCTCTGTAACCGTGTCCATCGCAGCAGAAACGATAGGAACGTTTAATGTAATATTACGGGTAAACTTAGTTTGTATACTTACTTCTCTAGGAAGTACTTCAGAAAAAGCTGGAACAAGGAGTACATCGTCATAGGTTAGACCTTCTCCTAGAATTTTGTTTTCGTGTGCAGTCATCGCAATTATTGTTTGATGTTATGCTTTCGCGAAAGCGGGCTCCCACTCTCCTACTCATATACCAATTAATTGCGTGCAAAGATACGGCATATTATCTAGATAATAGGCCTACTTGTTCTATCAAAGAGAGGACGTTTTTTTGAATCATCTGTTAATTGTTTTTATTTATTCTAAATAAGTTTTGATGATTAAAGAATGCCATTTATATTTGCAAAAAAAATAATTCACTATTTGTAATTAGTCTAAATAAATGAAATATCTATTCCTTATTTTCACCTTTTTAACTCTAGCAACCACTCACTCACAGACACAAACACAGCTAGATTCTATAAACGCACTAGACGAAGTAATTATTTCTGCTCAAGAAATTTTTGGGAGTAAATTTACCGCTCGCAATAGAACTGGGTCATCGTATTATCTTTCTCCCGAGGAGTTAGAAAAATTCAACTATACAGATATTAATAGAGCTCTTAAAGCAGTTCCTGGAGTAAACATTTACGAAGAAGATGGCTTTGGTTTACGTCCAAATATAAGTTTGCGTGGCACATCCCCAGAGCGTAGCGCAAAAATATCTTTAATGGAAGACGGTGTACTTATCGCTCCTGCTCCCTACAGCAGTCCTTCAGCCTACTATTTTCCATCTATAGCAAGAATGCAAGCAGTAGAGATACTAAAAGGTAGCTCTCAAGTTCAGTATGGCCCTTTTACTACTGGAGGTGCTATTAATTTTGTTTCATATCAAATACCTGAAGAGTTCGAAGTAGCTCTAAACGCTAGTTATGGAACCTTTAATAGTGGGCGATATCATGTAAGAGCGGGTGACCAATTCAAAAATATAGGATATGCGGTAGAGTACTTAAAATACAACTCTACTGGCTTTAAAAATATAGATGTAACGGGTGATAGTGGTTTTGATATAGACGAGGTGCTTGCCAAAGTAAGATTTAATACAAATCCAACATCTGCTATACCTCAATCATTGGAACTTAAATTTCAGTACTCAGATGAAATTAGTGATGAGACCTATGTGGGACTTACAGATAGCGACTTTAATGAAAACCCATTTAGAAGATATGCTAGTACTCAAGAAGATGTCATGAATGCAGAGCATCTCCAATTACAGGCAATACATACACTCCAATTTTCCAATGATTTTAGAATAACAACTATAGGGTATCTGAATAATTTTAAACGCAACTGGGATAAACTGCAAAGCTTAAATATTGCAAATGAAGATGCTAGTATTAACAATGTTATTAGTAACCCCAATTCTTTCCCTACTTCTTTTGGCGTGTTAACTGGCACCATTAATTCTAATGATAACGCGATTATTTTACGTAATAATAATCGTGAGTACTACGGTCGTGGTATCCAAACAAAGTTAGACTATCATTGGTCCGGGGCAACAACTTTTCACGATGTAGAAGTTGGATTACGTTATCACCAAGATCAAGAAGATAGATTTCAATGGGAGGATGGGTATCGCATTACAAATGGTCTTATGCAGTTAACGAATCCTGGAACGCCAGGAACTCAAGCTAATAGAATAAGTGATGCAGCTGCCCTATCGGCTTATGCCTCCTACCGTTTAAAATGGAATAAATGGACCGTTACTCCTGGAATAAGATACGAAAATATACTACTATCAAGAACCAATTACGGGACAAGTGACCTAAATCGAACAGGTGTAGACCTTACAGAAAGACAGAATGATATTGATATATTTATTCCAGGAGCAGGTTTTGCATACAAATTAGACAACCGCTTTTCTCTTTTTGGCGGTATTCATAAGGGGTTCTCTCCTCCAGGTAGCCAACCAAATCAGGATCCTGAAGAAAGTATTAATTATGAATTGGGATCTAGGTTTGATACTGGAGGTCTACAAGGAGAAGTGACTGCATTTTACAATGACTACAGCAACTTACTGGGTGCAGATACTAACTCTTCTGGGGGTCAAGGTACTTTAGAGCAATTTAATGCTGGTGAGGTGCGAGTGCAAGGTTTAGAAATGTTACTTAACTATACCTTATTAAAAAAGAACACATCTATTTCTGTACCCCTATCTATTGGTTACACCTTTACCGATACCGAATTTCTTAATAGTTTTGGGAGTGATGATGACCTGTGGGGTGAGGTAACAGCTGGTGACGAACTCCCTTACTTAGCAAAGCACCAGCTTAATGTAGCTGCTTCCCTAATACATAAATCTTGGGAACTAAATTTAAACGCTCGTTTCAACGGAGCATTCAGAACACAGGCAGGATACGGAACAATCCCTACACATGAAAAAGTGCCAAGCAACTTTATCATTGACCTATCTGGCAACTATAAACTATCGAAAAATCTAAGTCTTACAGCTAATGTTATTAATGTACTAGATGAGAAATACGCAGTATCAAGAGTTCCTGCAGGACTTCGTCCTGGTCATCCTTTTGGTGCCTATGCAGGGATCCAGTTAAAATATTAGACTATCCCATTATTTTTACCAAAGTTTCCTTAAGTAAATCAGGTGAGGCAAAGGAACTTGCACCCACGCCTTTACTTTTTACATCTGCCTCTCTAAGACTTGCTACCGCAGCGCTCACTCTTTTCATAGGATAGTGCCTTGCAGCAATCACGTATTCATTTACAAAGTATGGATTAACTCCTAAAGTTTTAGAAACCGTTCCTTTATCTTTTTGAGGAAGTCCGTGATATTTAAGGAGGTTTGTAAAAAAACTATACAACGAAGAAATGGTAAGAACTAAGGGATTATCCTTGGGGTTTTGAACAAAATACTGAGCTATACGCTGTGCTTTTACAATATCGCGCTCTCCCACAGCTTTACGTAATTCAAAATTATTATAATCTTTACTTATCCCTATATTTTCTTCTACTACTTCAGGTGTGATCTCGCTACCCTGAGATACTACTAGCATTAGTTTACTTAGTTCATTATAGATTTTGCCCAAATCTGTACCTAGATAGTCCACCAGCATCTGCCCCGCCTTAGGTGTAATGTTATACCCTTTTGCTATTAATGTCCTTCGCAACCAGTCGCTTACTTGGTTTTCGTAGAGCTTTTTACTTTCAAAAAGTACTGCATTTTTCTTGAGCGTCTTGGCGAGCCCTTTTCTTCCATCTAGTTTTTTGTATTTATAACAAATCACCAAAACTGTTGTAGGCTGAGGGTTCTCAACATAGCTCACTAATTTCTCAATGGAGCGAGATAAATCTTGTGCTTCTTTTACAATTACTACCTGTCGTTCTGCCATCATAGGATAACGCTTGGCATGGCTCACAATGTCTTCTACACTTACATCCCTGCCATAAAGCACTACTTGATTAAACCCTTTTTCGGCTTCATCAAGGAGATTGTGCTCGATGTAACTAGCAATTTGATCAATAAAATACGCTTCATCACCAGTTAAGAAATAAATAGGGTGAACGCTTCCATTTTTTATGTCAGAAAGTATATTGTCGGCTGTTTGCACTATTGGTAGTTAATGGTGAAATTGGTAATTTGGCAAGATGCAACAACTGCTCTTTCCGTCCTATTCTTTTACACTCAAAAATAAGGAAAACAAACCTTATATTTTTGACACCATTCGTAAAAAATACGTACGCCTCACCCCAGAAGAATGGGTACGCCAGCACACCCTACTATTCCTTATGGAAACTCATCATTACCCTAAATCTTTAATTAATGTAGAAAAAGAGTTCATGGTAAACGGAACTAAAAAAAGGTACGATATAGTAGTATATAATAAAGATGGCAGTATTTTTCTAATGATCGAATGCAAATCTCCTACCATCACTATTAATCAAGAGACCTTTGACCAGATTGCTCGTTACAACCTTCAGCTCGATGCTACCTATTTAATGGTTACAAACGGACTCAATCACTATTATTGCCAGATGGACTATAATAATCAACGATATACTTTTGTTAGAGAATTGCCCACTTTTGATTTGTAAAGTGTTGAGTGAGTTTTATCGCTTCACTCTTTATTCTAATAGTGAATTTATGGAGTACGCTTTCGCGAAAGCGTAGTATCTTTTACCCTCAACAGATAGCACTTGATTAAAATAACTCTCATATTTGCACTGTGAAAACTGCAATAGTTATACTTAACTGGAATGGTCGAGCCTTATTAGAGCGCTTTGTCCCAACAGTGCTAGAATCTAGTAAAGGTCTGGCAGATGTATATGTGGCAGATAATGCCTCTACTGACGACTCTATTGGGTATTGCAAACAACATTTTCCTGAAGTTACAATCGTTCAAAATACAGTTAACGGAGGGTATGCCAAAGGGTATAACGATGCTTTAAAACATATTAAGGCTGATATTTTTGTATTGCTCAATAGTGATGTACATACGCCATCTGGTTGGCTAGAGCCCGTACTCCATCTTTTTAAAAAAGATGATACTCTGGGCGCCGCACAACCTAAAATTTTAGATCTTAACAACAAAGCACGTTTTGAGTATGCAGGTGCTGCTGGTGGAATGTTAGATACCCTAGGGTATCCATTTTGTAGGGGAAGAATTTTTGACACATGTGAAGAAGATCTAGGGCAATATGATGACACCGTACGGGTGCAGTGGGCATCCGGAGCTTGTCTATTCGTTAGGTCTAACTTGTTTTTTGATCTTGGTGGATTTGATGAGGATTATTTTGCACACCAAGAAGAAATTGATCTTTGCTGGCGCATAAATAATGTAGGATCCTACGTAGTCGCTTGTGGCGAAAGTCATGTATACCATCTAGGAGGTGGTACATTATCAAACCTTCATCCTAAAAAGACATTCTATAATTTTAGAAATACCCTATTTAATCTTGTAAAAAATGTTTCTGGAGCAGGATACATTCTCATTATATTCTTACGTCTTCTTTTGGACGGGCTGGCAGGTTTTCGTTTTTTAATGCAAGGTAAATTTTTGCACTTCTGGTCTATAATAAAGGCACATTTTAGTTTTTACTATCACTTCCCCACACTTTTGAAAAAAAGAAAATTTATACAGAATAAAAAGCAATATGCTCGTCTTTTTTCTATTGTTTACACGTACTTTTTAAAAAATAAACAGCGATTTTCTGATTTATAACTAAAAGATAAAAATCTGTTAAGTACTATTTTAACATTTTAGATTTTAATACTTTTGACACAAACCCAATAATAATTTATAAAATTATGAAGACACTTATAGTAAGCGCCATGGCCTGCGTTCTCTTACTTACCTCATGCGTGAGTAAAAAGGAATTTGCAGCATTAGAGGCTCGACAACAAGAAACACAAGACCTTTTAAATACGGCAACAGTAAAACTTAACTCTTGCCTAGAAGAAAAAGCCAGTGCCACAACCAGAGTAACCTCTCTAGAAGAACGCATAAAAGAATTAAACAGAGATAAGAAAGATCTTATAGAAAGCTCTAAAGACTTAACAGTTCTTACGAAGCAAGGTGCTACTAATCTAGAAAAGTCTTTAGAAAGTCTTAAAGAAAAAGATCTTAAAATAAGTAGACTACAAGATGCATTGACTAAAAAAGATAGCGTAACCCTTGCTATAGTTACAAGTCTAAAGAAAGAAGTAGGAATTAACGATCAAGATATAGAAGTAAATGTTGAGAAAGGTGTAGTATTTATTTCTTTATCAGATAAGGTGCTATTTCAAAGTGGTAGTTACAATATAACAACACGTGCAAGAGAAATACTAGGAAAGGTTGCTACTGTTATTAATAGTAAACCAGATTTTGAAGCGTTAGTGGAGGGCCATACTGATAATGTACCTTATAGTAGAGGAGTTTTGATAGACAACTGGGATTTAAGCGCTAAGAGAGCTACTGCCATAGTAAGAGAACTAGTTTCTCTAGGAGCTAATCCGTCTCAACTTATTGCAGCAGGGCGAAGCGAATTTGTGCCCCTAGTATCTAATGATACACCCGAAAATAGATCTACAAATCGAAGAACAAAAATTTACGTTCTTCCAAAAATCGATCAATTTTATACGATGATTGAAGAGGAAATGAAAGACCTATCTGCACAAGACGGGAATTAAAAAATTATTTATTTTATAAAAACCGCCTACAAAGGCGGTTTTTTTATGTTTAATTGTTTAAAGTTATCGATGAAATACACAAAATGAATTTCAAACACTGTGTCATTCGTCGATTTAATTGTTGTATTTGTTAAAATTTAGTGTATTTAATCGATTAATGAGTGTTTTTTATCGTCCCATTGTAAAATCCTTTTACTTTAGTATCACTCATAAATCATAAGAGATGAAAAAAATAATGACCATTTTAAGTTTACTAGTTTGCTTCGCGTCTGCATTTGGGCAAATATCAGATAACGAAAAAAGTGCTTTAATCGATTTGTACAAATCAACAAACGGTGCTGAATGGACAACAAGTTGGGACCTAAATGATTCGCCAGAAAATTGGAAGGGTGTTACAATTGTTGGTAATAGAGTAATTGCTTTAAGTTTAAAAAACAATAATCTACAAGGAGAAATGCCTGCTAGTGTTGGAAACTTAACAAATCTAAGTGTATTAGATCTTCACAAAAATAAACTTGTAGGCACAATACCATCTACTATTGCTCATTTAAAAAGTTTACAGACATTAAATGTATCCTTAAATAATTTGTCTGGAACATTTCCTATTGCTCTAACAGCGATGACCAACCTTAAGTATTTGGATATCTACTTTAACAATTTCCATGGAAGCTTACCCAACGCCCTTGCCGAACTTAAAAATTTAAGAAGGTTAAATCTTTCAGGAAATGCATTTGATGGTTCTCTGCCTACTTCTATAGTAGAAATGAAAAGTTTAAAGGAAGTTTACTTAAGTAGCAACAACTTTACTGGATCCATACCAAAAGGTATGGTAGCTCTTCAATCGCTAAAGAAATTGAATTTATTTGATAATAACTTTACTGGTAATATCCCTAATGAGTTAGTAGCACTTAACTTAGAAGAATTTTCAATTGCAAATAATAACTTTGATGCTACAAGTATAGTAGCTTTAAACGACAAATAATTAAGAGTATATCGGCAGTAGTTACCGATATAATTCCCCCAAATCTTTTTAGATTTAGTTAAATGCCTCCTTAAGGGAGGCTTTTATTTTTAATCAAATCTCCAAGCTTCCTTTACCTTCTCTAATAAGAACTGGCTCTCCTGTAGTCAAATCTATTATCGTAGAGGCTATATTGTCTCCATAGCCCCCATCCACCACAACGTCTACAAGTGTATGCCACTTTTCAAATATTAGTTCTGGATCAGTCATATATTCAATTACCTCATCCTCATCATAAATAGAAGTAGATATTATGGGATTTCCTAGTTCCTCAATAATTGCCTGCACTATTGCATTATCTGGTACTCGTATACCCACCTCTTTTTTCTTTTTAAAAACAGTAGGCAAATTATTATTGCCAGGTAAAATAAAGGTGTAGGGGCCAGGAAGTGCTCTTTTAAGAAGCTTAAAAGTAGCACTATCTATTTGCTTTACGTAGTCAGAGAGATTACTCAAATCTTTACAAACAAAGGAAAAGTTTGCCTTTGCTAGCTTTACACCTTTTAGTTTTGCCACTTTTTCAAGTGCCCTATTATTAGTAATATCACATCCTAATGCATAAACTGTATCACTAGGATAAATGATGAGCCCTCCATTTTTTATAATGCTCACCACTTTTTTTACCTCCTTCGGGTTTGGGTTCTCATTATATAATTTGATTAATTCGGCCATAATACTAAAGTTCAAACATAAATTTACGATATGCTATAACATTACATCTTATAAAACTAAAAAAACTCATTTTAACCTAATAAATTGCAAATAATAACGTTACAAGATTATGCGCAATTTACAATCTTACTTATGCAAATTCATCATTGGTTTGAGTATCCTTTTATTCTTTAGCTGTTCCGCAACAGATGATACTTCAGACCTGGCAGCCCCAGTAGTTGTAGTAGATGAAACTACAGATGATAACACTACAGATGAAGATACTACTAATAATGATGAGCCGCTAGCAGCACTAACGCTATCAAATGTATCCTATGGAAACAATCCTCAACAAGTATATGATTTATACCTGCCAGAAGGTAGATTAGCTAGTAAAACTAAAATTATTGTACTCATTCACGGTGGGGGTTGGACATCAGGAGATAAAGAAGATATGCAAACTTTTGTAAATTACTTTCTAGAAAACCATCCAGATCATGCTGTTCTCAATCTAAACTATGTCCTAGCACAAGTAACCGGACCAACGGCCTTCCCAAATCAGTATTTGGACATCCAGACTGCTCTAAATCAAATCATAAGTCAATCTGAAGAACTTCAAGTTTTACCTGAATTTGGCTTTTTGGGAACAAGTGCAGGAGCGCACCTAGGTATGATGTACGACTACACCTATGACAGTAATGATCTTGTCAAGTTTGTTATAAATATTGTGGGTCCATCAGATTTTACAGACCCTTTTTATGCAAATGATCCAAACTTTGAAATAGCCCTCGCTTTACTAGTAGATGAAAACCAGTTTCCAGCAGGTACAGACTATTCCGTGGCTAATAGTCCCGCTTTAGTAGTAAATGAGCTCAGTAGTCCTACCCTCCTCTTTTATGGAGATCAAGATCCTCTCGTGCCATTATCAAATGGACAAACCTTATCAGATTCCTTGAGTATTTTAGATATTGATAATACCTTCACGATCTATGAAGGAGGACACGGAGATGACTGGAGTGCTGCTGCTATATTAGATTTATCTATCAAAACGGATAACTATGTCAATACATATCTAGCTATTGACTAGATAATTGTAATAATAATAATCTTTGCATTGTACCTGTTAATCCTCTTTGGAAATATCTTATTTCTATGAGGCACTAATCAGAAATAAATAAATAATTTGCTTTTTATCGATATTTATGTGTATTTTGCCGATATTTTAAAAATGAGAATTGAGTAGATCAATAACTATTTAAATGAATATCGAATTTTACCCCAAATTACAACATGATTATGAAAACATTTTTCTCCATACTATTTTTAATAGTACCGTTTCAATTTCTGCCCAAGTCGGAATTGGAACAACAACCCCCCAAGAAACACTGCACGTAAATGGCACTTTACGGGTTGAAAAGACAGATACATCGCCTGCTACAAAAATAACAGGAATGGATGCCGTAGGTACAGTCAATGAATTGGAAGTAGGTGATAATTTAAAAATTGAAAGTGGGCGTCTCAATGCTACAGGTACTAATAAGTACTTCGTCGCAAATATAGATGTAAGCACAACCTCTTCTGGTCAACTATTCAATGATCTAGATTTAGACCTTCAAGGAGCAAATAGAAGTATAACCGCATTTAGACTGATCAATGCCTCTCACAATTATAGAATTACTGGAATTACAGGAGGTGAAGATGGAAGACATATACTCTTAATCAATATTCCATCTGTAAATATGAGAATAGAAGACGGTATTACTCCATCCCTTCCAGAAAATCAATTTGTCACCTTAAAAGGTAATTTTGAAGCTACTTCTGGACAAGGTGTTGCAGAGTTAGTCTATGATGGATCCCTTGAAAAGTGGATTGTAGTGAACTTTAGAGATTAATATTTCTTAAGTCTTACCTTATCACTTTCAACTTAGCAAACCTAAGTAGTAACTTTTTTAGACCTCCATTCTCAAAATTGATTTCGGCTTTTTGGTCTTGTCCTTTTCCTTCAAGGTTTTGAACGATTCCTTTGCCAAAACGGATATGCTCAACGATCGTTCCTTGAGCAAGTTCACCTGCGAGACTGGGCATTGGATCACCAGAGGTTGCAGGTTTTATCTTGCGTAGCTTACGAAGTTGATCTTGCGTAGGGGTACCCACTTTAGGTGGCGAACCACTCACGGGCTTTTTAAGACGAAGTTTACTCTTATCTACTTCCCCAAAAATATCTGCATCCACCAGCGGTTTATAGCGATAGCTTTGCATAGGTGTTTGATAGTCTAAGTACTGATCATCTATCTCTTCTATAAATCTACTAGGCTCAGCATCTACAAGCTTTCCCCAACGATAACGAGACTCTGTGTAGGTTAAATAGGCTTGCTTTTCTGCTCGTGTAAGTGCCACATAAAATAACCTTCGCTCCTCCTCTAGTTCACTTCTAGTACTCATACTCATGGCGCTCGGAAAAAGATCTTCTTCCATCCCTACGATATAAACAAATGGAAATTCTAGACCTTTGGCGAGGTGTATGGTCATCAGTGCCACACGATCTTCATCACCTTTATCGTTATCCATATCCGTCGCCAGAGCTACATCCTCTAAAAATTCTGCAAGAGAGCCCGTGGTATCTGCTAGCTGTTTTTGCTCTTCTACAAAATCACGCATACCATTCAATAACTCCTCTATATTTTCTATACGAGCGATTCCTTCCGGAGTACCATCCTTTTTGAGCTCTTGTAGTAATCCCGTTTTTTTAGCTACAGTTTCTGCTACAGTAAAGGCATCTCCTCCTTCATTAAGAATTTGGAAACTCTTAATCATCATTACAAAATTAGCCAGCTTCGTCTGTGTCCCTCTATTTATATTCATAGAGCCGCCTAGCTGATCAATTTTTTCCATCACCTCAAAGACTGACCTATTGTAATGCTTTGCAGCAACCACTAACTTATCTACCGTCGTACTTCCAATACCGCGCGCAGGATAATTAATGACACGTTTCAAGGCCTCTTCATCTTTAGGGTTGATAATCAATCGTAAATACCCTAAAACATCCTTAATCTCTTTACGCTGATAAAAAGAAAGACCTCCATAAATACGATACGGGATATCTCGTTTTCTTAAAGCGTCTTCCATCGCACGCGACTGCGCATTCGTACGATAAAGTATTGCAAAATCACCATTTAGTAGCTGATGATTCATACGATTTTCAAAAATACTGGACGCCACATAACGTCCTTCTTCTCCATCTGTAGGAGAGCGATGTACAATGATTTGTCCACCAGCATCATTTTCTGTCCAGACCGTTTTATCCAAACGTGTTTTATTTTTCTCTATGACAGAGTTTGCGGCTTCTACAATATTCTTTGTAGATCTATAATTTTGTTCTAGCCTGTACATCGCCACATTCTCATAATCACGCTGGAAGTTGAGAATGTTATTAATATTTGCACCTCTAAAGGCATAGATACTCTGCGAGTCATCTCCTACCACACAAATATTTTGAAACTTGTCTGACAGTGCCTTTACAATCAAATACTGACTGTGGTTAGTATCCTGATACTCATCTACCAATATGTACTTAAATCTATTTTGATATTTATTAAGTACTTCTGGAAAACGATTAAGCAACTCATTCGTGCGTAGCAATAAATCGTCAAAATCCATTGCGCCCGCTTTAAAGCAGCGGTCTACATACTCGGCATAAATCTCACCCATTCTTGGCCGCTTCGCCATGGCATCTGCCTCTATAAGCTCTGGATTATTAGCATAGGCCTTAACTGTAATCAAGCTGTTCTTATAAGATGAGATACGGCTATAGACCTGCTTATATTTATAGATATCTTTATCCAGCTGCATCTCCTTTATAATCGCACTTATAAGTCTCTGAGAATCCTGTGTATCGTAAATCGTGAAGTTAGAAGGATACCCAAGTTTATTTGCCTCAAAACGCAATATCTTGGCAAAAATAGAGTGAAAAGTCCCCATCCATAAGTTCTTTGCCTCGCTCCCACCTACAATCCCTGCGATACGTTTTTTCATCTCCCTTGCCGCCTTATTGGTAAAGGTGAGTGCTAGGATATTAAACGCATCTACACCTTGACTCATCAAATAAGCGATGCGCATCGTAAGCACACGCGTTTTACCAGAACCAGCGCCTGCTATCACAATAAGCGCACCATCCTTATGCAACGTTGGAGCACGCTGTGCCTCATTAAGTCCTTCTATATATACTTCTAACTTGGAATCCATAGCAGTAGCCAAAGTACAATATGACCTCTTAATTCAAAACTCTTCCCTCCTCTTTTATTGGGTATTTTTCAACAATCGGTATTGGCATTGGTTAAACCTAGCTTTGTTCGTATCTTGGATGCTTTGATGTTCGTTCTTATGAAGAAACTAATTTTATTTTTTATGGTTTTCGCTTTCGCGAAAGCGCTATACGCACAATCCCCTTCTAAAATTAAAGGCAGTGTTATCCCAGAGTTTGGACTCACCTATGAAGTGCTCATTCCAGATTTCAAAACAGATACAACCCTTGTGTTTAAAGTTGTTTTTGATGTGTCTAAAGCTCCCGAAGATCCATCCAAACGCAATCCGTACATCGAAACCGTTGCTCGCTTCTTAAATATGCACGCAAATGCAGGTGTCCCAGTTGAAAATTTGCAAGTCAGGATGGCAATGCACGGTCAAGCCAGTTACGGCCTGCTTAAAAATGAATATTATAAAGAAAAGTTTGATGTAGATAATCCCAATATCGCTTTGCTAGAAGCCATTGAAGACGCCGATGTAGAAATTCTGTTATGCGGCCAAACCGCTGGCTCTCGCAACCTCTCACCAGAACGTAGAATCCCTCTAACTAAAGTTGCCCTTTCTGCAATGACCATATTAATACAAAGTCAGGAAGAAGGGTATAATTTGATTGCTTTTTAATTATTGTTAAACCTCACTATGACCAAAAAAGACTTTTTTAGGCTAATCATTAAACTATTCGGATTGTACGCTCTAATTCAAACAGTTTTTGGTTATATCCCATCAAATATTAGTTATATCATTTATGAATTCGATGTTTCTATTTTCTTTTGGATATTGGGAGCTACGCTTTTGGTTGTGGCAATCTTTATGTTCCTTATTTTTAAGGTAGATTTAATTATTAAATGGTTGCGTCTTGATAAAGGTTTCGACAATGACCTAATAGATTTTAATAATTTTAATGGAGAGAACATCATTAAGCTCTCTTTAATATTACTTGGAGGAGTTTTAATCATAAATTACCTCCCAGATTTATTGCAAACTACCTATCTCTGGTTTAAGAGAGAAGTATCTTCGAGAGGTCTTAATTCTATGGAAACCATCATTTCAGGACAAAATACAATTTCTATAAATTGGGGAATTGCCGCAATTAATGTAGTACTGGGAATTGTTTTACTAAATAATTATGCGCAATTAGCAAAGTGGTTATATCGCAAAGAAAATTATAAAGACTAAGAATTACAAGACAATAGTGAAAGGATGGATAAGATTTCCGCCTTCGCGGAAATTAAATGAATATGAATAAGACAAGAACAATACTCCTAGGCCTGATCGCAGGTACCTTTTTCGCGCAAGCGCAAACCTCTTTTGACAAAGACATAGAAAGTGTAAAAGACAAAGTAATCAAGTGGCGTCGTGATTTTCACCAGAATCCTGAGTTAGGGAATCGCGAATTCAAAACCGCAGAGAAAATCGCCAAGCACTTAAAATCACTAGGGATAGAAGTGCAAACCGGGGTGGCGCATACAGGCGTGGTAGGACTCCTAAAAGGTGATCAACCTGGTAAAGTAGTTGCTTTACGAGCAGATATAGATGCCTTACCCGTAACCGAGCGTAACGACTTAGACTTCAAATCTGAGGTGAAAACCACCTTTTTAGGTGCAGAAACAGGCGTAATGCACGCTTGCGGTCACGATACCCATACCGCAATCCTTATGGGTGTGGCAGAAGTACTGGCGAAAAACAAAGACAAGATTAAAGGTAGTGTGAAATTTATCTTTCAACCTTCAGAAGAAGGACCACCACCTGGAGAAGAAGGAGGCGCCAAGCTTATGGTAAAAGAAGGCGTTCTCGAAAACCCTAAAGTAGACGCTATTTTTGGACTCCACATCAACTCGGGAACTCCTGTAAACACCATCAAATACAAACCTGGAGGCACGATGGCCGCTACAGAGCGTTTTGTAGTAAATGTAAAAGGAAAACAAACACACGGTAGTCAGCCGTGGTCTGGAGTAGATCCTATTTATATTTCGGCTAAGATTATTGATGGTTTTCAGAGTATTATCTCTCGCGAGAGCAAGCTTACAGACGAAGCAGCTGTAATCACTATTGGTAAAATTACTTCTGGACTTCGATTTAATATCATTCCAGAAAGTGCAGAGATGATTGGTACCGTGCGTACCCTTGATCCAGATATGCGTACCAAAATTATACGTCGTATGAATGAGATGGCGAGCGATATTGCAAAGGCCTATGGTGGCGAAGCTACTATAGACTGGCAAAATATGACCGTAGTGACCTATAACGACCTAGCCCTTACAGATCAGATGCTCCCTACCCTTCAAAAAGTAGGTGGTACAGAAAATATTAATCTAACGAAAGCTGTAACAGGTGGTGAGGATTTTTCTTTCTTTCAAGAGAAAGTGCCTGGATTTTATTTCTTCTTAGGTGGGATGACGCCTGGCAATGCAGAGGCGTTCCCGCACCATACTCCAGACTTTTTTATAGACGAATCTGGCTTCCAATTAGGCATTAAAGCACTTAGTCAGATGAGTATTGATTATTTGAATGCGAATTAAGAAATGAAATTGGAGTGGGTGGTTGTTTTGTCTTTTTTGTAAAGTGCAAAGCACAAAAAAGAGAAAACTTTCCGTACCAATAATCCCGTCAAATGAGTATTGATTATTTGAATGCGAATTAATAAAGCGTATTAGGAGCGGGTGGCTGTATCCTTTTCATTTAATTTCCGCGAAGGCGGAAATCTATAGAAAGAATTGCCTACTTTTAAAAATAGTATCAATAACGATCGTGAATGCGTGGATAAGAACTGCCAGCAGGCCGGTGTACGCCTTTGCAATCAAATACCTTCCGCCTAGGTGGAAGACTCATAAAACCAATAAACCAGTGTGAAGAACGGAATAAGATTTCCGCCTTCGCGATTCAAGTATTTCCTGTGAAGACGGAAAACTGATGCAAATTAATAACAATCGTGAAACGCGGAATGAGATTTCCGCCTTCGCGGAAATTAAATGAAGATGAAACATACAACAACCCTCCTGCTAGCAGGACTTTTGATGGTAACCGCTTTCGCGAAAGCGCAAACTTCCCTAGACAAAGAAATTAACGCAATAGAGTCTAAAGTAATCGAATGGCGTCGCGATTTTCACGAAAATCCTGAATTAGGAAATCGTGAATTCAAAACTGCAGAAAAAATTGCCAAACATCTCAAATCTTTAGGGATGGAGGTAAAAACTGGGGTGGCATATACCGGTGTTGTGGGTATTCTCAAAGGAAAGAAACCCGGCAAAGTGCTGGCCTTACGAGCAGACATAGATGGATTACCTGTAAAAGAACGCGCAGATTTACCTTTTAAATCTATCGCCAAGGGCGAATATCGCGGTGCAGAAGTACCCGTAATGCACGCCTGTGGACACGATACGCACATAGCCATTTTAATGGGCGTGGCAGAAGTACTTGCAAAAAATAATGACTTTGCAGGAACAGTGAAGTTTATTTTCCAACCAGCAGAAGAAGGAGCACCTCCAGGAGAAGAAGGCGGAGCAAAATTAATGGTAGAAGAAGGAGTTCTAGACAACCCTAAGGTAGATGCTGCTTTTGGCTTACACATCTCCTCACAACAACCTATAAATACAATTGCCTATAGGCCTGGCGGTATTATGGCAGCATCACAAAGCTTTGAGATACACGTAAAAGGCAAGCAAACCCATGGTAGTCAGCCTTGGGGCGGAATTGATCCTATTATGGCTGCTGTAAAGATTATAGATGGCCTACAAACTATTGTAAGTCGTGAAGCGCCGCTTACGCAAGAAGCCGCCGTACTTTCTATTGGCAAAATAAATGCGGGTGTGCGTTCTAATATCATCCCAGAAGAAGCCCATATTGTAGGTACATTAAGAACGTTAGATGTAGGTATGCAAAAAATGATTAACGCTCGTATGAAAGAAATGGTACCCGCTATTGCAGCGGCATATCGTGCAGAAGCCACCATTACTATTCCTGAGGGATACCCTATCACGTACAATGATCCAGAACTTACAGCGCAGATGTTACCGTCGTTTGAAAAAACAGCAGGAAAGGAAAACGTTTTTAACGTAAACGCGGTTACGGGTGCCGAAGATTTTTCGTTTTTTGCACAAAAAGTACCTGGACTATACTTCTTTTTAGGAGGTAAAGACCCAAATAGTAAAGAAGCCTTCCCGCATCACACGCCAGATTTTTACATTGATGAACGTGGGATGTTACTGGGTGTTAAAACATTTGTGCAGATGACACACGATTATTTAGGGCAGTAGCGTTATGTCAGGAGGAGATTGGAAAACAATGTTTAAAGCGATTCAAGAAAACGATCTGGAGTTAGTAAGCTTTTACCTGCGCCTAGGGATGGATCCTAATTACCAGCATCCAGAAGTACTAGCCCTGCCGCTCTCAGAATGCATACGCTATAATCATTTAGATATCGCCGTGTTGTTATTAGAAAATGGCGCTAAACATTCTATTGTTGAAACTGAAACTAGGAAAACCTCATTAGAGCTTTCACAACAACTCAATAATACAAAGGCAATTGAACTTTTAACACAGTATTTTACCTAACATTTACTTCGATATGACAGAAACTTAATATGGTCATACAGACGAATAAATAGACCTCAACTGTTTTTATAACAATTGAGGTCTTTGTATTTTTAAGCTTTCGCGAAAGCGTTTACAAATTCCTATAATACATTTCATATATGGATACTATTTTATCTTTTTTAGGAGCTATCCCTTGGTGGGCCTGGACTCTAATTGTTTTAGCCATTATAGCCATTAGAGACATTGTACAACCTAAACATACCATTAGCCACAACTTCCCTATCATTGGTCATTTTAGATATATGCTAGAAAGCATTGGTCCGGAGCTTAGACAATATTTAGTAGCCAATAATCGGGAAGAGCTACCCTTTAATCGCATCGAACGTGGCTGGGTATACGCCTCTGCAAAAAATGAGAACAACTACGAAGGTTTTGGTACCGATCGTGATATCTATGCGCATCAACATCTTTTTATTAACAACGCTATGATGCCTTATAAAGTAGATGAGTCACACCCTAATCATGTAGATAAGACTTTTTTGCCCTGTGCAAAAGTAATAGGTGCTTACAATAAAAGACGTAAGCCCTACCGTCCGGCATCTGTTATAAACGTGAGCGCCATGAGTTTTGGATCTTTGAGTGCGAGAGCTATAGACTCGCTCAATAAAGGAGTTAAAATTGCAGGAGCGTATCACAACACGGGTGAAGGCGGTTTATCGCCTTATCATAGTAACGGTGGAGATGTGGTGTTTCATTTTGGAACGGGCTATTTTGGTGTTCGTGCGGAGGACGGCGGCTTTTCTATGGAAAAAATGGTGAAACTTGTAGAAGAGAATCCATTTGTGCGCGCGATCGAAGTAAAGCTATCTCAAGGTGCAAAACCTGGTAAAGGAGGCGTACTTCCCGGTGCTAAAATAACACCAGAAATCGCCAAAATACGAGGTGTAGAAGTTGGAAAGACTGTCTTATCGCCTCCCAATCATAAAGCCTTTTCTAACGTGCCAGAGCTACTCGTATTTATAGAAAAGATCGCAGAAGCTACAGGGCTACCTGTAGGGATTAAAGCTGCTATTGGAAAACTAGATCAATGGGAAGAACTGGCAGACCTTATGCTCAAAACAGGAAAAGGCCCAGACTTTATTGCTGTGGATGGTGGTGAAGGAGGTACAGGAGCGGCTCCACCTAGTTTTGCAGACCACGTTTCACTCCCGTGGGTATATGGTTTTGGAGACCTTTACAAATTATTCCAAAAGAAAGGCCTTACAGATAGAATTGTGTTTATAGGAAGTGGTAAGCTAGGATTTCCTGCAAAAGCGGCGATGGCATTTGCGATGGGTGTAGATGTTATAAACGTAGCCAGAGAAGCAATGATGAGCATAGGCTGTATACAGGCAAAAATCTGCCATACTAATAAATGCCCTGCTGGAATAGCCACTCAGAGCAAGTGGTTGCAAAAAGGTATTAATGTGCCTCTTAAGTCTGAGCGTCTCGCTCAGTATTTTAACACCTTTAAAAAAGAATTAGTAGAGGTTACACACGCTGCAGGATACGAACACCCTTGTCAATTTACAATGGAGGATATAGAAGTAAATGTAGATGATCACAATCTATCTAAAGAACTGAGCGGTACATACAAATATGAAAAGGATATAGTTCCCTTTAAAGGGATGCAAGATCTGTATGATTGTATGTATCTAGGGGGTGGCGATTATAAAGAGAAAACAATGGCCCAAAAAGCATAAATCATTTTTATCAATTTTCTCTTTGTATTATATATGTACTAAACTCTTATAAAGAGCGTTGTACAAGAATTAGAAATCTGCTACTTTTAAAGCTCCAAACACTATATAATGAATAACAACTTACTTAACCTAGCCTTTCAATTATTACCTGCTATTCTTGTTGCTGCCGTTGCTTATTTTTTCTTTAAAGAATACACAAAGAATGAAGATGGAAGAAGACGTTTTCTCATGCATAAAGAAAATCAGAAAACGTCACTACCATTGCGTTTGCAAGCATATGAACGTCTTTCTCTATTTTTGGAACGCATTGCTCCAGGAAGCTTGTTAACCCGAGTAAAACCATATAGCGACGATAAAGAAGCCTACGAAAAGTTATTACTTCAAACCATAGAACAAGAATTTGAGCACAATCTCACACAACAGATTTATGTAACAAATGAGTGCTGGAATATTATAAGAACTGCCAAGAATGCGACCATCTCTATCATAAGAAAGACCAATATGAGTGACAAAACTCATAACAGTGATAAACTAAGAGAGACCATTCTTACAGACTTAATGGACAATCAAGCGCCTAGTGACGCTGCACTTGCTTTCTTAAAAAATGAAGTGAGTGAGATTTTTGACGTCTAAAGCGTTTTCATCAAATACTGTTTTTGTTTTTCAGGTAATTCTACTTGCATCTCTTGCACAGCATTTCGCAAACGGTCATCTTTCATTATTTCTTTAAAAATGCTTCGTGCGTTTTCGCGAAAGCGCCATGTATGATGCACACAAGCTTCTATAAGATTACGCATACTTTTATTTTCAAACGAGTTTAACTGCTGTAAGTACTGAAATGCATTTTGCCGTAACTGAAAAGGCTGTGTAGGATCTGTATGCCCTATTAACTCTTGATATCTGGCATAAGACTCGCTAGGCATATAATCTGGTGTCGCCAGAGATAGCGTGAGCCATAAGGTGCGAATGTTACCATCTGCAAAGCCAAATTGATTATTCATTGTATTGAGAAGCTCTTGTTGGGCTTTAGCATCACCTTGTTGTTGGTGATATACCCATAATTTAATAAGCGCTTGTTCTCTTGTTACGTAACTCTCATCCTCTAACAGCGCATAAAAATCGTTAAGTAATTCTTGTGGTATTTGTTCTGTAGAAACAGCTATCGCCTGTCGCACAAATAAATTATTGGTAGACATTGCTTTTTTATAAATAGGCAGTACAGTATTTACTGGTTCCCCTGCTATTTGAAACACCGCCTCTTGCCCCAAATACTCATTACCGGAATCAATTGCCTGCATTAATGCTTCAAATTTAGCTGCGAGAGGTTGCAACCTCAACGACTGTAACTCAAAATACTGTCGCATAAAGGCACTCTTTTTAAGTGACTCTAGCGCATCTTGCGCTTGAAATGCTTTCTGATACAACCAATTTTTCTTAAAATTATCTAAATCTACATTGGTGACTAACGCGACCTCTTCTATAAAATCACTAGTAGTAACGTTTTTGTAAGCGTGCTTGAGTAGATATGATTTTACTGCTTTCGCGAAAGCTTCCTCCCCCACCATCTCTCTCAAAATATGCACCGCCCAAGCACCTTTTTGATAATAGGTAAGACTGCTACCATCAGCTGCGACGAGTTGCTGTCCTTTGCCTTGATCACTTAGTTCGCGCAACTGCTCTGCACTCTCAAAAAGCTTGTAGTAAAAATAGTCATCCCCAAAAATCTCACGCTCCGCAAGAAGTGCGTAGTAGGTCGCAAATCCTTCGTGTAGCCAGTGATGGTCACTCTTAGTCTCTGTAACGAGATCTCCAAACCACTGGTGCGCCAGCTCGTGTGCATTTACATTTACATAATTACGATCGTTAAAGCCTATGGCATCTACCATAAAATCATCTGAGAAAATGGTACAACTGGAATTTTCCATTCCTGCATATAAAAAATCCTTCACGGGCACTTGCTTATAGACTTGCCAAGGATACGGCACGGCTATCTCAGCCTCCATAAAGTCGAAGATTTGTTTTGAGTAACGATAGGTAGGTTCGACTTTAAGAGAGTCTTGTGGATAATAGTAGTATTCTAAAGAGACCCCTGAGGTGGAAGTTTCTTTTTTTACATCATAATCACCGATGGCCAGCGCTACAAGATAACTAGAAATAGGGTTCTTCATGTCGTGACCATTAGGGGTTGATGAACCATTTCTCTCATCCTTAAAACCATTGGAAATAACTCGTTTTCCTGAACGTTCAATAAAAGCTAGATCAAACTCAATCTTATCATTCATATCGTCTATACTTGGTAACCAATGCGACGTATACTTGCCTTGCCCTTGTGTCCAGATTTGCGGGCTTCCTTGGTTATCAACAAAATAAAGGGTTTGTTTGGGTGTGGCCATATAATCAAAAAAAGCAGTGTAGTTTTGTCCTTGCTTGAAATCTCCTTTAAAAAATATCTGTGTATCTGTGGCGGTAATTTCGATATCTGGTGTTTTATCTTCGACAGTCATATTGACACCATCTAAGTACACCCCATCTGCATTCTCAAGCATCTTGAAAGTAACTACCATTTGACCAGAAACTTCTCGAGCTTCATACTTAAAAGACAAAGCGGCACTTATCTGCTCAAAGTCAACTATTTTAGTTTGGGGAGAAATTTCTTGGCAGTTTGCTTTCGCGAAAGCAAAACACAACACTAAAACAATCCATTTTTTCATAGACTTTAAAATTAGCAACTTTCTAGCCAAAAAAGAATCTCTTAACCACATTTATGAGAATCCCGTCTTCACGGGAATTGATTAAATTAGCCCTAATGAATCCCAACTTCCTACAAACACCCATAGATTACCTTAAAGGCGTAGGGCCTAATCGCGCAGACCTATTGAGGTCTGAGCTTGGGATACATACCTACCAAGACTTGTTGCACCTTTTTCCTAACCGCTATCTAGATCGTACTCGCTACTATACTATAAAAGAGCTGGTGCGCAACAACGCAGAGGTACAGATCAAAGGGAAAATTACTAGCCTTAAAATGATTGAGGGTAAAGGCAGAAGATTAGTCGCGACATTTCAAGATGATGAAGCTATCATGGAGCTTGTGTGGTTTAGAGGACATAAATGGATTAAAGAAAGTATAAAGCTCAATACGGTGTATGTTGTTTTTGGGAAAACCAACTATTACAATGGCAAATTTTCTATGCCACATCCAGAAATGGAGTTGCTCTCAGAACACGAAAGTAAATTGCGTAGTACGATGCAACCGGTGTATCCTAGTACCGAAAAATTGAGTAATAAAGGCATCACGAATAAGGTCGTCAATCAACTTATGCAAACGCTCTTTGTAGAGGCCAAAAATGACCTATTTGAGAGCCTCTCAAAACCCATTATTGAAGAGCTCAAATTAATGCCAAAAAGGGAAGCAATTTTTAACATTCATTTCCCTCAATCTCAAGGTGATTTAGCTAGGGCACAATACCGTCTTAAATTTGAAGAATTATTTTACATTCAGTTACAGCTTGCCCGAAAAAATCAGCACCATAAATCAAAAATTAAGGGCTATCCATTTACAAAAGTAGGCCCTCTTTTTAATGAGTTCTATAACAATCATTTACCGTTTGAATTAACCGGAGCACAAAAAAGAGTACTTAAGGAAATTAGATACGATATGGGGGCAAATGCCCAAATGAATCGTCTTTTGCAGGGAGATGTGGGTTCTGGAAAGACTATTGTTGCCCTAATGTCAATGCTTATAGCACTTGACAACGGTTTTCAAGCCTGTTTAATGGCACCTACTGCCATCCTGGCAGTACAGCACTACCAAGGTTTAATTGAATTGTGTAATAAATTGAATATCAGTATTTCATTATTACAAGGCTCAACTAAAGCTTCAGATCGCAAAATTATACACGAACAACTAGAAAATGGTGAGTTAGATATTTTAATCGGTACGCATGCACTGCTAGAAGACAAGGTGAAATTTAAGAATTTAGGCCTTGCTGTGATCGATGAGCAACATCGTTTTGGGGTAAAACAACGCAGTAAGTTATGGCATAAAAATGAGTTCCCTCCACACGTTCTTGTAATGACCGCTACCCCTATCCCCCGCACGCTGGCAATGACCGTTTATGGGGACCTAGATGTGAGTGTGATAGACGAACTTCCACCAGGCAGAAAAGCCATAAAAACGGTGCACAGATATGATGCAAATAGACTCAAAGTTTTTGGCTTTATTCGGGATGAAATTAAGCTCGGCAGACAGGTCTATATTGTGTACCCATTAATTCAAGAATCTGAGGCGATGGATTACAAGGATTTGATGGATGGGTATGAGAGTATTTCGCGAGAATTCCCCCTCCCCGATTATCAGATTTCTATCGTACACGGCAAGATGAAACCTGCAGATAAAGATTATGAAATGCAGCGTTTTGTAAATGGTGAAACGCAAATTATGGTAGCCACTACCGTTATAGAGGTAGGTGTAAATGTGCCTAATGCCTCGGTAATGATTATTGAGAGTGCAGAGCGTTTTGGTTTGAGCCAGCTTCACCAGTTACGTGGTCGTGTAGGTCGCGGTGCAGAGCAGAGTTATTGCATATTGATGACCAGTTTTAAACTCTCGAGCGACAGTAAAGTACGTCTAGAGACGATGACGCGTACAAACGACGGTTTTGAAATTGCAGAGGTAGATCTCAAACTACGAGGGCCAGGAGATATCATGGGAACGCAACAGAGTGGTGTACTCAATCTCAAAATAGCCGATATTATAAGAGACAATGATATTTTAAAGATTGCAAGAAGCTACGCCTGGGGCATTATTAAAGAAGATCCTACTTTCGCGAAAGCAGAAAATAAAATCATACACTTCGTCTATGCACAGATGATGAAATTTAAGAATATATGGAGCTTTATAAGTTAGTTCTTAATTATGCACCATCACCGTCCAAGGCATTCTTTCTAAAGATGTCTCGCTTAAGATTTCCTCGTCTTCATTGATCACAAAATAACCATATCGCTCTACATCGCTTTCATTTTTCCCTGTAAAAGCTACTATCCATACTTGGTTATTTATATCATAATCAAAATGTACTGGCTGTATAACTGAAGTGTCTGCTTGATCGCTTACATAATTATCAAAAATAGCAGCGATATCTATAAGAAGTTCATTTCCTGTTTCCAGGTTATAAGCTTTGGGCCCAATAGCATAAAAATTAGGTTGAGGATACTCAAATTGAGAATATACTATACCATCCCTATATTTATAGGTAAAACTATCGCCAGGAATAAAAGAAGATTCCCCAGCACTAATCTCCGAAAGATCTAAAGCATTGACACGTTGGAAGCTTCCCGCAAAACTAAAGGCAAAGAGATCTTGATCTTCACCAAAGACAAGACCGCTCAAAGTCGTATCGTACACTGCCTGAGCCTGAATAGATTGACTCTCTTTTGTAATTCTTTGTAGTTGACCGCTTTGATCTGTGTTATGCACAACATATACATCATCTCCTTGTACGTATAGTTTAGCCGCTGGTCCCAATTCACCAAGCGCCACATTAAACTGAAAATTAGAGGCAATATCAATCACACGCAAGAAATAGTTATCCGCATTAGGAAAAGTATACAAAATGGCCAACGTCTCTCTATCATTGCGGGCCGTGATGCGTTCTTCTCCCGGTTCTCCCCCAAAATCATCTACGAAGGATATTTGGTTAGTACTAAAATCTTTGACAAAAGAATTTCCTTGATTATAAAATCCAAAAACAGACTCATTTCTATGCACAAAGAAAACCTGGCGGCTAATCCCCTGTTGTTCGGTTAAATTAAATGTGACCGCTTCTTGTGTGTTTTGATCAAAACGATATTCGTAAAAAGCATCATCATCAAAACTTACGATTGAAAAATTAGATAGGAATAGGGCTTCTTCATGCGACTCACCGCTAGTTACGACCTCATCATCTGAGCAAGATAAACCGAGCATCAGAATGGTGTATAGGATATACTTTTTCAATTTTTTATTTTAAAAGTACGATTTAAACATCAATTACAATACCTCTATCTACCTCTCGTCCAGTAAACTTTGAACAAAAATTTTAAATTCAGATGAGAATTCGTCATACTTCGTACCCGTAGCTTTCCCATTAAAACCTGTATGAATGCGTCTCACTTCTCCTTTTTTATCAATAAATATGGTAGTAGGATACGATAGTACATGGTTGAGCATAGGCAGCTTTTCATTAGCAAGTTTCTTATCTTCTGTACCGTATTGAGCAAGTAGTATAGGATACGACACCCCTAGTCTATCTTTAAGCCTTTTTATACTGGCAAACGCTTTTTCTTGGGTAGGTGCATACTCAAAGGCAAGACCTACAATTTCTAAATCAGTAGTAGGATTCTCATTTAAATAATTTACATAAAATTGTGACTCTTCCAAGCAGTTAGGACACCAAGAGCCCATAATCTGCACCAGCACTACTTTATCTTGAAACCTTTTATCTGAAAGAGAAACATTCTTGCCAGACTCATCTGGAAACGAAAAGTCAAATCCATCATACCCTTCTTTTATAAATGTAAGATTTTTTGCATCTGGCAATTGATAAGCATCATTACGCTTAGCGCGAAAAGGTTCTTTCCAATGATTACCGCTGTAAAAGAAACCATTGATTGAGTCCTTAGAGACCGTACCTTTAAATAAAAAGGCATGCGCTCCGTCAAAAGTGGATAACCGTAATTCCTTTCCATTTCTGCTTCCTTCAAGATATCTATAATCACCTGTAGTGGTCCTAAAAGTACCCGTCACACGAGTACCTTGTTGCCTAAATATTCCTATGGCCTCATATCTGTCTTCAATATTATCTGGGCTAAAAACAGTTTCCCAACGGCCAGTCACCGCGTGTATACCAGGTCCATTTTCCCAACCTTCAAATCTCGGTTGATTCTCACCATAGGTCATCGTAAAAGGAACAACGCGATCTAAACTGGGTTTTATAAAGTCGCCCATGATCTCTTTTCCGCTTTCGCGAAAGCGCCCCAAAAAATACCCCTCAAAAACAGGCATTTGTATTTTTATACTGTCGCCATAAATCGTGATCTCATCTACAAGTATACGCTCCTCTGCATTATGAATAACTAGCGCACCACCTTCTTTTGCAACAAAAATAAAAGGAAGTTGCTCTCCATCCTGAACTTCGAGAGTAGCCCTCCAAGTGCCCGACTTTAAGTGTGAAGGTTCTTTATCACAAGAAAGCAAGCATAGTAAAAGACTAAATAACAGTAAAATTCTCATAAAACACGTTAAAAACTATCTGTCGTAAAGTATGAAAAAACAACACAAAAAGCTGGATACTTCTTATATTTGTGGCTTCTAAAATTGACACATGAAAATTTCTTACAACTGGCTTAAACAATTTATTAAACTAGACTGGGATGCAGAAAAAACAGGAGAACTCCTTACAGATCTGGGCCTAGAAGTTGAAGGAATAACACCTTACCAAAGTGTAAAAGGTGGACTCGAAGGTATCGTTATAGGGCACGTTCTTACGTGCGAGCAGCACTCTAATGCAGACAAACTTAAGGTGACGACCGTAGATATAGGAGGTGATGCTCCTGTACAAATAGTATGTGGAGCACCTAATGTTGCTGCTGGACAAAAAGTACCTGTAGCGACCATAGGATCTACACTCTACACTGCAGAAGGTGAAGCTTGGAAGATAAAAAAAGGGAAGATACGTGGTGAAGAATCTCACGGAATGATCTGTGCAGAAGATGAGCTAGGTCTAGGCTCAAGTCACGATGGCATTATGATTTTAGACGATGCATTAGTTCCAGGCACTCCAGCTTCAGAAGTTTTTGACATAGAAAATGACGTAGTTTTTGAGATAGGTCTCACTCCTAACAGAGCAGATGCTATGAGTCACCTTGGGACGGCTCGTGATCTTAAAGCGGGACTTCAACAACAAGAAATATCATCAGAATTAATAACCCCTTCTACTAGTAACTTTCATATAGAAAATAGATTACACAAAGTAGATGTTGCTGTGCTAGACCCAGAGAAGGCCCCTAGATACGCAGGAGTAACAATAAACGGTGTTAAAGTAGGAGAATCACCATCGTGGTTACGACACAGATTAAAAGCGATAGGATTAAGCCCAATCAATAATATTGTAGATGTTACTAACTATGTCCTTCACGAACTAGGACAACCGTTACACGCCTTTGATCTAAGTAAAATATCAGGGAATAAAATAGAAGTAAAAACAGTACCATCTGGGACTAAGTTTGTCACTCTAGATGGAGTTGAGCGTGAATTGCACGAAGATGATCTTATGATCTGTGATGGAGAGAAACCTATGTGTATTGCAGGTGTTTTTGGAGGACAGCATAGCGGAGTATCAGAGGGCACCACAGCTATTTTTTTAGAAAGTGCTTATTTTGAGCCTGTTACCATACGTAAAACCGCAAAGAGACACGGCCTTAATACAGATGCCTCTTTTCGTTTTGAACGAGGGATTGACCCAAATATTACAGAATATGCACTTATGCGAGCAGCAGTACTCATTCAAGAGGTCGCAGGAGGGGAAATCACTAGTGAGATTGTAGATCTATACCCTAAAAAGATTGAAGATTCACAGGTGTTTTTAAACTTTGAAAATGCAACAAAATTAATAGGGCAAGAAATTCCTAAAGAAACTATCAAGGCAATATTAACCTCATTAGATATTAAGATTAATAACGTAACCGAGAGTGGTATAGGGATGACCATCCCAGCTTACAGAAACGATGTAACGCGTGAGGCAGATGTTATTGAAGAAATCCTAAGGGTGTATGGATACAACAATATATCCTTTGGCAACAAGCTCAACGCGACGGTATCTAATGTGTCTAAATTTGAAGATCACAAAATACAGGATGTTGTAGGGAATCAACTAGTGAGTCAAGGGTTTTATGAGATTCTTTCCAATAGCCTTACTTCTCCGACCTACACGGATCTATCAGGTTCTTTACAAACAGATCACCACGTGGAGATGCTCAATCCTTTAGGGAAAGAGCTTAGTGTTCTACGTCAGTCACTTTTATTCTCTGGACTTGAAGCCATTGCCTTTAATCAAAATAGAAGACGAACAGATGTAAAGTTATTTGAGTTTGGAAAAACATATCATAATTACACTTCCGGAAGACAGGAAGACAAACACCTCTCTCTGCTTGTTGCTGGTAATCGCTTTCGCGAAAGCTGGAAAACAGATCAAAACTCAAATGCTACAGATTTCTTTTATTTAAAAGGGATAGTAGCTACGGTTTTAGAAAAACTAGGCATCACAAATTCAAGAACTGCGGGTACTAAAAATGATGTCTTTGCCGAAGCTGTTGTGCTACAAATAGGCAAACTAGACCTTGTTACTTACGGTATCGTTAAGAAACGTATTTTAAAAGCATTTGATATCGATCAAACTGTCTATTACGCAGATTTTAACTGGGACAATATCCTCGAAGTATCCAAGCGCAACAAGATTAAATTTACTGCTATACCAAAATACCCCGCTGTTAGAAGAGATTTTGCGTTACTTGTAGACAAGAATACCGCTTTTGGAGATCTACACAAATTAGCCAAACAAACGGAAAAGCAATTGCTCAAGGATGTCAGTCTTTTTGATGTGTACGAAGGAAATAATTTACCTGAGGGTAAGAAAAGTTACGCCGTGAGTTTTACACTTCAAGACGAGCATAAGACACTTACAGACAAACAGGTAGATAAAGTGATGGCAAAATTACAACAACGATTTGAAAAAGAACTAGGCGCTTCTTTAAGATAATCCAAGCACTTTGTTTAATTGTTATGTAGTACCTACCTATCAGATATTGCATATTGATTTTTTATGATAATCTCAGTATCTTTAAAAGAAAAAAGATGCCGTTATCAAGAACTAATATTCACACAAAATTGCTGCGTGAACGCAGCAAGAGTGCCAGTAATACTGATATTCTTCAGCAAGTGGCACATATTTTTGAAGAAGACCGCTTACGCGAAAACGAAATACTTCATACGCTTAAAGGAACCTCTAATGGTAGCATCAATAACTTCAATCTGGAATTGTTAGAGACTGACAATATCTTTCACATTAAACAAATTGAAAAAATCTGCGTGGATTATAGACTCAGATTTCTAGACACCAAATACTTTAAAGGGAAGTATCCTCAAGAAGCTGTTGCCCAAATTAAGTATCTAGAAAACAAACATAAGACCACACTCGACGGATTTAAGATTATAGCGCCTTCTAAAATGTTTGTCTTAGAAAAAGCAGATGATCCTTTATTATTTGCTCCTATGGGTAATGGCTACTTTTACCTTATTCACAAATGGGGAGATGATCTACATCCATTGAGAAAATGGCTTGTGTGGCCTTACAAATCATTTGAAAACCTCATTGTGGGGATTATATTAGCAAGTGTAGTGGCTACTTTCTTAATTCCAGACGGTCTTTTTACAAAAAAACAATCCATGTCACAAGATATTATGGTTTTTTTCTTTATGTTTAAGTCTATTGCTGCAGTGGTACTGTTTTACGGTTTTGCCTTAGGTAAAAATTTTAATACAGCTATCTGGAAGAGCAAGTATGACAAAACAAGATAAATGAAAATACTCCCAGACTCTAATTACGAGAGAATTTACACAGGCTCTAGTATAAAAGCCTCATATTTAAAAACACTGCTAGAAGATTCTGGCATATCGCCAATTATAAGAGACGATCAACAAAGTGCAACATCTAGTGGTTTCGGGATGGATTATTCTAACGGCGTAAAAATGTTTGTAAATAAAGAGTACTTAGTAAAAGCAAAGCACATTGTAGACAAAGCACTTGATGACAACGGTGATATAATTGCTATTTCTGAGGAGGAATTAGAAAAACAAGCCTTGTCAGAAAAAAAGAATATACTAACCGGAAACAAAGAAAGAATAAACAAAGAAAAACCAAAACGCTCTACTTTTAATCTTTTGATTAATGTAGCCTTAATCATATACTCCTTATGGAGATTATCACCACTAGTAGAAGGAGGTGAATTACATCCATTACGTATTATTATTAGTAGTGGTATTATTCTTTTTTGCTCTTGGGCACTTATTAGTCACTTTAGGAACTAAAAAAACACTGAGCTTACGAGTACATTTGATCTCTAAGCTCTTTTATTTTTTTATCACTCATATATTCATCAAAGGTCATATAGCGATCTATAACTCCCTTAGGCGTTAACTCAATCACTCTATTACCTACTGTTTGTGCAAACTCGTGATCGTGCGTAGTGAGCATGACAGTTCCTTTAAAATTTTTAAGAGCATTATTAAATGCAGTAATTGATTCTAAATCTAAGTGATTCGTAGGCTCATCTACCATTAAGATATTTGCACGCTTCATCATCATTTTACTAATCATACAGCGTACTTTCTCCCCTCCAGAGAGAACATTGGACTTTTTAAGTGCTTCCTCACCTGAGAAGATCATCTTTCCTAAAAAGCCTCTTAAGAAAACCTCTTCCCTCTCTTCTTCTGTTTGCGCATATTGTCGTAACCAATCTACTAGATTAAGGCTTGCATCTTGAAAGTACTCACTGTTATCTAGTGGCAAATACGACTGTGTGGTTGTAACTCCCCAAGAAAACTCACCTTTATCTGCCTTTTGCTTTTCATTAATGACCTCATAAAACGCTGTAGTCGCGCGACTATCTCTTGAGAACATTACTACTTTATCACCTTTTGCAAGGTTGATATCTATATTTTTAAATAAAAGCTCTCCATCTAAAGATGCTTCAAGGTTTTGACAATTAAAAATCTGATCCCCCGCCTCTCGATCTCTGTCAAAAATAATACCTGGATATCTCCTACTTGAAGGTTTGATTTCTTCAATGTTGAGTTTATCTATCATTTTCTTACGAGAAGTTGCCTGTTTAGATTTTGCCACGTTTGCACTAAAGCGTGCAATAAACTCTTGTAATTCCTTCTTCTTCTCTTCGGCCTTTTTGTTTTGTTGAGCACGCTGTCTCGCAGCAAGTTGTGAAGATTCGTACCAGAACGTATAATTACCGCTATAATGCGTAATCTTACTATGGTCTATATCTGAGATATGCGTACACACCGCGTCTAGAAAGTGCCTATCGTGTGATACAACAATAACACAATTATCATAATTTGCTAAAAAGCTTTCTAACCAATTGATGGTTTCATAATCTAGATCATTGGTAGGCTCATCCATTATCAACACATCTGGATTGCCAAATAATGCCTGGGCAATAAGAACTCTTACTCGTTGCTTCCCATCTAAATCTGCCATCAGGGTGTAGTGCAACTCTTCTTTGATCCCCAAGTTAGACAACATCGCCGCGGCATCACTATCTGCATTCCATCCATTCATCTCTTCAAACTGAACCTGCAATTCCCCTATTCTCTCTGCATTTTCATCTGAATAATCTGCATAGAGAGCGTCAATCTCTTTTTTTATTTTATAAAGAGGTTTGTTACCCATGACAACAGTTTCTAAAACATTATACTCATCGTAAGCATAGTGATTTTGTTCTAACACAGACATGCGTTTTCCTGATTCTAGATGCACGTGACCAGAGGTGGCATCTTGCTTACCAGAAAGAATTTTTAAAAAGGTAGATTTTCCTGCCCCATTTGCTCCGATGATTCCGTAGCAATTACCCGTAGTAAAAGAAGTATTTACTTCATCAAACAATACTCGTTTTCCAAATTGAACAGAAAGGTTAGAAACTGATAACATAGTGTAATATATTTGAGCCTGCAAAAATACCCAAACTTCTAGATATTGTGAAGCTTAAACAAAAGGAATATGGTTTTAACTTCTAATTAACAATAGGTATGGTGTGTAAAAGTTACATTTGATAGTCAATCAAAATCATCATTGCTATTAGTAAAATTTACACTTTATCTATGCGACGCATTTTTTTGCTGACATTTCTTACCAGTCTACTCGTTGGATGCCATAAAGGAACAGACTCTGCTCTACAAACTTCTTTAGGTGGAGAGATTATCAATCCAATAAATGACCACATTGTACTTTTGCAAAAAGGTAAAGTGATAGACACTATCTTTTTAGATGATCGCAATCGCTTTTCATACACTTTCAAGACTGATTCTCTAGGCCTTTTTAATTTTAGACATAGAGAAAATCAACTACTATATTTAGAAAAAGGTGATAGCATCCTTATGCGGGTTAACACCATTGAGTTTGACGAATCCCTTAGTTTTTCTGGAAAGGGATCTGAAAGAAGTAATTTTTTAGTAGAAATGTATCTTTTATGGGAAAAAGAAAATGAAGGGTTTACAAGACATTATCAAAAAAACCCTTCTGATTTTCAGCTTTTTCTTGATTCAATACAACACATAAGAAACGCTCATTTTACTCGATTTTTGAACAAGCACGATGTTTCGAATGATTTTCAAGAGATTGCAGAAGCAGCAATTACCTTAGATAATTATCAGCGTAAAGAAAGTTATCCATTTTCTCACTATGGAAAAGATAAGTTAGAGTTTATAGAAAAACTTCCCAAAGGGTTTTATAGCTTTCGCGAAAGCATAGATTTAAATAATTACAAATTAGCAGATTTATATGCATATCAAAGATATGTGAATGCTTTTATTGACAATCAAGCATTTATGAAGTATGGACATGAAAAGCCTTATAATACGGTCTCCTATGCTCACAATTTTAATGAAATTAAGGTCATAGACGAGCATATAACTAATAAAGCTCTCAAAGACAATAAGTTACTTAGAACAGGACGTATTTTTCTAGCAAATAGCAATGACAAAAGTGGCGTTGATCAAATTTTTACACTATTACATCAAAAGATAACAGACAAGAATATCCAACAAAGGGTTAGCGATCTTTATAATGATCACAAGAAAATGGAAGCAGGTAATACCATCCCAGACCTTATGCTTGTGGAGCCTACAGTTAATTCTAAAGTGACATTATCTAGTAGGATTAACAAACCCTCAGTAATTTATTTCTGGTCTTATAATAATCAGATGCACATGGAGAATTCTCACAGAAAAATAGCAGAACTTTCTTCTAAATATCCTGAGTTTAACTTCATAGGTATTAATGTGAATGGAGAAGGGGATATGTGGTTAAGGCATTTAAAAAAGCACGACTTTAATCCTAATAATGAGTATCGTTTTGATAACATAAGAGAAGCCCGAAGAAAGCTCGTCATCAATGATTTAAGCAAAACGATTGTAGTTGACAGAAAAGGAGTGATCTTGAACAGTCATGCAAACTTACATCGCGCCACTTTTGAGAATGAGTTACTAGAGTATTTAAACCATTAACTCTCTCTAAAATCCGTTTTATAATAAAAAAGGGCGCCTAAATAGGCACCCTTTTTTATTATAAAACGATATGGATTTCTAATTACCTTTCTTGTAATCTGCTAGAAACTTAGCGAGTCCAATATCTGTTAATGGGTGCTTTAACAAGCCCTCTATTGATGATAATGGGCCAGTCATAACATCTGCACCAATCTTAGCACAGTCTATAACGTGCATCGTATGTCTTACAGAGGCTGCAAGAATTTCTGTATTAAATGCGTAGTTGTCGTATATGTGACGAATCTCTGCGATGAGATTTAACCCATCCGTAGAGATATCATCTAAACGTCCTATAAATGGCGAAACATAAGTAGCACCTGCTTTTGCTGCCAGTATGGCTTGCCCAGCAGAAAATACAAGCGTAACATTAGTTCTTATACCTTTATCACTAAAGTATTTACATGCTTTTACTCCATCCTTAATCATTGGCAGTTTTACCACGATTTGTTCGTGCAGGTTTGCAAGTTCCTCACCTTCTTGAATCATGGCCTCATATTCAGTCGCAATTACCTCTGCGCTTACATCACCATCTACAATATTGCAAATATCTACATAGTGCTTAAGAATATTATCGCGTCCTGTTATACCTTCTTTTGCCATTAACGAAGGATTTGTTGTAACGCCATCTAGCACTCCAAGGTTTTGAGCTTCACGTATTTGCTCAAGGTTTGCCGTATCAATAAAAAATTTCATATCCTGATTTTAATAAGAATTAAGTCTAAGCAAAAATAAGTAAAGAAATAAGTGCGAAAGATGATGCTTTTCAAAAAACACCTATCAGTTATACACATATTGTTTATAGCCCATCGTTCAAATAGATTTAAAAACAATCTAACTCCCTAGTTTAATTGAATTCTTGAATGGTATCAAGGTTGGGCTAAGATGTTACAACTTATAATGATTAAGTAAGAGTTTCTCATACCAAGTATCAGGCAATATCCTTTTTAAAACAATACCCAATTTTTGCATAAAAAACCCAACTCTATAATGAACTTTAGGATTTGTGGTATTCATAATGCGTAGTACAAACTTTGCCATCACAAGAGTATCCATACCAGTATCTACATGTTCATCCATTAATTTTAGAGTATTACCGTAATTCTTTCTATAAGGCGAATCTTCTATTATAGGAGCGTGGTATCTTCCTGCAGCAATATTTGTAGCAAAATCACCAGGAGCGATAGTGGTCATTTTAATATTGAACTCTTTAAGTTCCATCCGGTAAGCTTCTGTAGTGATACCTAACGCTCCTTTCGTAGCACTATATATACCTCTATAAGGCAATCCCATATAGCCAGCAATAGATGTAATATTTATAATCATTCCTGATCTTTGAGAACGCATCATAGGTACCACAGCTTTTATAACTTCTAAAGCTCCAAAATAATTGGTTTCAAAAACACGACGCATCTCCTGGGTAGGAGTTTCTTCTATGGGACCTGTAATGCCCATACCTGCATTATTAATTAAGTAATCTAACCTACCTTCCTTTTCTATAATATGAGTAACAGCGGCCTTTATAGAGTTGGGTTCTGTAACATCTAACGGAAGCATCTCAAAGTCCTTTGAAGTAACCTTTTTGGGATTTCTACTGGTTCCATAAACTTTATACGTATGATTGTGTAAAAAGGTGGCTATAGACGCACCTATTCCAGATGAAGCGCCAGTAATGAGAACGACTTGAGACATATGTTTAATTTGTCACAAATATCACCCTATGTGTGTAAACTTGCAAGTATGAAGAAACCTTTTGCCTTTGCTTTTGCTTTGGTTTTAAATATTAAATCATCTAATAGCTCGAGCTTTGTCTATAAAAGCAAAGTAACCGCTTGTATCCCTTAGCATACTATATGCAGAGATACGATCATAAATTTTACCTGATGAATCTAAGGCTAGAAGTGTAGGAAAAGACTTTTGTTTATTGTATTTACTTTGGAGTTTTTTATTCTTTTTAAATTGCTCTGGAGTAAGAATATCCTCTCTAAAAGGAATATCAACTTCGAGCAATACAAAATCGTTAGATTGATTTAAAAATTCAGGATTTTGCCAAAAATCTTTTTTAAGCATCTTACACGGACCACACCAATCACTGCCCGTAAAATACATTAATATAGGTTTTCCAGTCTTTTTTGAGACGGCCTTAGCCTTTTCAAAATCTGTATGCCACGCAGCATCTTGCGCACTCACGTTCAGTGTAATACATAAAAAACACAAAAAAAGTAAACGTTTCATTTTAATAATTTTTGCTATTCAAAGGTAAAAACTTCTAATAAATAACAACAATCTTGCCAAGATATTGTAATAATAAGAATCATTACAAAAAGCCCTACAGTAATATCGCTCTAAAAGTATGCAAAAAAAAGAGCCGATGGAGGGACTCGAACCCACGACCTGCTGATTACAAATCAGCTG
>JAHDIF010000002.1:269955-409318 GCA_020630915.1 Dokdonia sp. | reverse complement strand
TGAAACGATAACAGAAACGACGAAGGTAGAAGTACGAGGTTCGAAGTGGAATCACGAATCAGGAGGCAAGAATCAAGATTAATACTTAGAAACGAGAATACCGAATACCGAATACCGAATAACGAATAACGAATAACGAATAACGAATAACGAATAACGAATAACGAAATTTCTGAAATCTGATTGATATACGAAAGACTCTTGCAGGGATGTGAGGGTCTTTTATTTTGTAAAAGAATAGATGTATTTCAAGGATTACTACAATTTCCTACAAACCAACACAATTTGTTTCTTCGTAAGGTTGATCGTAAAAAACAAATATACATTTCCTCCTTCTTTAATACTTAGGCGTTTTCTTATATCAGAAACAGGAAGTTTAAAATTACGTGTTGTAATATTTGCTTTTTCCAATGATAGTGCATTCTTTAACTTTTTGTCAAATGGCAATATGTTATCAATTATGAAGCGTCTACCAGGGAAATCTACCAGATGAGTACTGGTATATAAATGTGTATGCTGGTGTAGCTTATAAATGTCAAAATGCCAACTTATCCAATTAAAGGCTCCAGATTTCATCAAGGCAGAATGTGGTTCATAGAGGTAGGTTTGTGGCAAACTGTATTGAGCATCCGATTGTAAGGCTTCTTGCAGATTAAAAATGGTCTTGGGGTTTGTAGCGCCATTTAAATTTACCGCAATGCATTCTGCAGTGTCCTTTTTAGTAGGGTTTAATACCCAAACCAACTCTTTAACTTCATTTTTTACCGCTACGATATGAATCTGAGAGACATTACACAACTCAGATAATCCAATTGTAATATCGAGTAGAGGGGAGGTTTTTACAACTATTCGGTGGCTTTTTGATGCTAATATACCTAGATGTTCTGGCACATTAGGAACACAATCGGCTAGTTTAAAAACCTTGCCTTTATGCGCATCTCTACGTGCTGGATCGATATAAATAGTATCAAAATGATGCGAATGATTCTGCAAATATTGGATGGAATCACCAGTTACAGCCTCTATATTCAAAGCATTTAATGTTTGAAAATTTGCTTTCGCGAAAGCGCTCAACTCTTCATTCATTTCGACATGGGTGACGTGCTTTATGACTTGTGCAAAATAATAACTATCAATCCCGAAGCCTCCAGTCATATCTAACAGCCTATCACCTTGTGCAAGAGATGCTTTATACTGTGCCGTTAAAACGGAAGAAGTTTGCTCTAAATTTAGCTTGGGAGGAAAAAGTATCTCTTTTGTATCATACCATAATGGTAGCTTGGTCTTTATTCTACGTCTACCGTCTAGCTGTTGAGCCAGTTCCTGTATGCTAATGTCTGTAAAAGGGCTTCCTTTAAAGATGAATTTTTCCAATGGAGTACTTTCATGTTTTTGCAAGTATTCCTGAACTTCTTCTCTAAGTAATTGTGGGTTCATTAGAGATTCCGCGTAAGCTTTTTTACAATTTTAAGATCTGGAAGAAATTCTTTTGCAATCACCTTAAGCGCAGTATATACTGGTATTGCCACAATCATCCCTACCACACCAAATAATAATCCTGCTATAATAATAATTAAGAAAATCTCGAGAGGATGGGACTTTACACTATTGCTAAAAATAAATGGCTGGCTAATAAAGTTATCTACTAGCTGCGCAATAAGATACCCTATCATCACCTTTATAGTAGTGGGTAGAATGACATCTTGAAAATCCATCCCAAGGTTGCTAGACATAGAAAGTACGAGAATGATTACTCCTCCAATCATAGGACCTACATAAGGAATAAGATTTAAGAGCGCACATAGGAATGCAATAACGAGTGCATTTTTAATCCCAAATATTAATAGGACTATGGTATACAGCACGAATAGCACCAATATTTGTAATAATAGACCTAAAAAGTAGCGCGATAATAAATCCTTAATTTTATTGAAAGACTGTGTGGCACGATACTCATTTTCATCTTTAACGAGTACCATAATTCCTTGATGGAGTAGGGCACTATCTTTCATAAAGAAGAAAGAAATAAAGATTACAGAAAACAATCCGATACCAAAAGAACCAAGTGCGCCTAATACACCGTTAAGCAAATTAGGAATTGCGCCAAAACTAAAGGTGGAAGCTAGATCCATTTCTGTAAGTGCCTTGAACAGATCAATATCTTTTCTTGCAAAGTACTCATTTACTTGAGCAAATAAGGATTCTAGATCACCCTGAAGTGCATCAAGATTGAGTAAAGATAGGTTTTGACCCTGTTCTGCTATAAGCGGAATGAACATTGCCATAATTCCAAACAGAATGCCAAAAATAGTAAGCATCGCTACGAAAACTGCAATGCCATTTTTAAACTTTAAACGTTTTCTCAAAAATTGAATAATAGGTCTACCAATGAGTGAGATAACCCCAGCTATCGCAATGTAAACTAACACACTACGTATCGCATAAAGCAAATACAGAATAAGGAAAATACCTACTAAAATACCCACGGCTTTTAAAATACCGTTCGTGATTATATTCGATTTCATGAGGTAAATATAGTTAATGTCATCACACTTTTTAACTCACAATGTGATAGAGCGCAATTCCTGTAGCCTGAGCGACATTCATACTGCTGTTATTTCCAAACATAGTGATATGTGTCGTGTGATGTGCTATGTCTAAGATAGTTTTAGAAACACCATGCTGCTCATTACCTATTATTAAAACTATTTTATGAGCATCAAGGTTGACTTTAGAAAGAGGGATGCTGTTTGAAGTGATCTCTAAAGCTATCGAGATATACCCTCTTTTATGCAGCTCTTTCAGTTCTTCTACTGGCGATTCTATTTGTCTAAACTTGATGTTTTGCTCGGTACTGCGTGCTGTCTTTCTTAATCTGCTACTGCTGGTATCCGGACTATTTCCTGTAAACAGGATTTCTTTTACACCAAAAGCGTCTGAGATTCTAAACAGTGAGCCCTGATTTGCAGGACTTACAATGTGATCACATAGGAGTATGATCTCTTTTGCGTGGGATTTTTTGGTATGGGAATAGTGATTGAGTTGCAATTTAATATACTCCTTAATTAATTCTCAAAAGCATATTTAACAATATTAGCACCCATTTGCAATGCTTTTTGTCGCACAGATGCTGGATCTCCGTGCACTTCTGGATCTTCCCAACCATCCCCTAGATCACTTTCTACGGTGAATAATAAAACCAGACGATCTTCATAAAATATTCCTAGTGCTTGAGGGCGTTTTCCATCGTGCTCGTGAATTTTTGGTAAGCCCGTATTAAACCTGTACGCCGCGCTAAAAATAGGATGGGAGGCAGGCAGTTCTTGTAATTCTTGATTAGGAAAAACCTTCTTTAATTCTTTTGGCAAGTACTGAGACATCCCATAATTATCATCTATATGTAAAAATCCGCCACTTATGAGGTAGTCACGTAAATTTTCGGCATCTTCATCTGAGAAAAAAACATTCCCGTGACCCGTCATGTGAAGTAAAGGATATTGAAAAATATCTGTACTTCCTGGGTCTACCGTTTCCGGTTTTTCATTCATAGCCGTTTGTATATTCTCATTGCAAAATACAATGAGATTGGGCAATGATGTGGGATTACTATACCAATCGCCACCTCCTTTATACTTTAAAACAGCAAGATCTTGCGCTTGTAAAGAAGCGATAGAAACGGTAAGTAAAAATAATAAGACACGCATATTCCAAAAGTAAGACTTTCGTTTACGAATCGAAAACGTTTTCCTACTGCGTTATTGGTAATTATGCTTTCGCGAAAGCGGGCTCTTTTAAATTATCCGCAAAACTAGGTTACCTCATAGTATTTGAATTCCCTTTGTAGTAACTTTCCATCAAAATATAGAGCAGATGTCCAGATTGCCAAAACTAGAACGATTTAACACTCACGTAAAGTCAAAATACGAAGTATATAACGGGATTTTTATGACACTCCCTTTTGATGGAATTTCTAATACAGGAGTCCTTTTACCGTTGTTTCATGAAATCTGTGTTGCTGGATACAAAGACAATAAGAATCCTACTGAAATCGTAGCCTACTTTTTTGATCGTTATATGCGAGATGCTAGCGAAAAGGAGCGTACGGATTTGCTCTTTAAATTTATACAATATATAGAACGGCAAGTAGTACTCTTTGACGCCATAGAAGATGCTAGTTATCGTATTGTAAACAATATGGACGGTAGAGGTACACTACGCAATATTAAGGAGGAGGCAGAAGCGCTTAATAAAAAGGACGAGCTTATTAAGTACTTAAACACCTTTAGCGTGCGTCCCGTACTTACAGCGCACCCTACACAATTTTATCCCGGTGTTGTACTCGGGATTATTAATGACTTGAGTGAAGCTATACGAGTAAATGATGTCGAGACTATAAAGCTATTACTTGCACAACTAGGGAAAACACCCTTTTTCAAAAAAGAAAAACCGACTCCGTATGATGAGGCTGTAAGTCTTATCTGGTATTTAGAACACGTATTCTATCACAGTGCGGGCTACATTTATGATTACTTACACCAGCATTTAATGCAGGATGAAGATTTTTCAAATAGGCTTGTTAGGTTAGGATTCTGGCCAGGTGGTGATCGTGATGGAAATCCTTTTGTTACTACTGAGATCACCCTTAAGGTAGCCGCTCGATTGCGCAGTACAGTATTGCGTAATTATTATAGGGAGTTAAGGGAATTGAGACGTAGGATAACCTTCCCAGGAACTGAAGAAATTTTAAGTTCGTTAGAAACAGATTTGTATAAAGGTATTTTCGAGAACGATCGTCTTGATTTTAATGCTCAAGAGATTATTGACCGCCTCAAGGAGGTTCGTGAGGTGGTAAGACAACGCCATCAGAGCCTTTATATAGATAAAATAAGTAGTCTTATTCACAAGGTTGAACTTTTTGGGTTACACTTCGCAACGCTAGATATAAGGCAAGATTCCAGCATACATCAAGAGGTTTTTAAATACGTAGTAAGCCATACAAAACAGGATGGAGCGCACGTATTTCCTAAAGATTATCTATCGCTACCAGAAAAAGATCAGATAGCATTTTTAAACACTCTTACTGCAACAATAGACTTAGACAGTGTCCAAGATGAAGTAGTGCACAAGACCTTTGGGTCTATTCACGCTATGAAATCTATCCAGATTACTAATGGAGAGCAAGGCTGTAACCGGTACATTATAAGTAATTCTCAAAGTGCGTTGCACGTGATGCAGGCATTTACCTTCTTACGATTGTGTGACTGGGAGCAACCTACGGCAGATGTATCTCCATTATTTGAGACCGTACCAGATCTTATGAATGCTCCAGAAGTGATGGAACAGCTCTATACAAACCCCACCTACAAAGCCCATTTAGAACGCAGAGGAAATATCCAAACCATTATGTTAGGATTTTCTGACGGTACAAAAGATGGGGGGTATCTTATGGCAAACTGGAGTATCTTTAAGGCAAAAGAAGCGCTCACAACTATCTCTAGAACCTATGGAATACACGTGTTATTTTTTGATGGAAGAGGAGGACCACCCGCAAGAGGAGGAGGGAAGACGCACCAATTTTATGCATCATTAGGACCTAAGATTGAAGCTAGAGAAATACAACTCACCATACAAGGACAAACCATAAGCTCTAATTTTGGCACCTTAGATTCGTGCCAATACAATCTAGAACAGTTGTTGAGTAGTGGTGTGCAAAATGAAGTCTTTGTAAAAGACACAAACGACATTAGCGACCAGGATCGTACTACCTTACAAGATCTTGCCAGCGCCAGTTATGAGGCGTATACAGCATTTAAAAAACACCCCAAATTCTTGCCGTATTTAGAACACATGAGTACGCTCAAATATTATGCAAAGACGAATATCGGGAGTAGACCAAGTAAGCGATCACAAAAATCTACACTTGACTTTGGAGACTTGAGAGCGATACCTTTTGTAGGCTCTTGGAGTCAACTCAAGCAAAATGTCCCTGGGTTTTATGGTGTGGGTACCGCTTTAGAAAAATTCGAAAAAGAAGGAAAACTTGATGCAGTTAAAAATCTATACCAAAACAGCTCTTTCTTTAGGACCTTACTAGAAAACAGTATGATGAGTCTTACCAAATCATTTTTTGGACTTACGGCCTATATGAAAGAAGATCCTGAGTATGGAGTTTTCTGGAGCCTTATCTATGCAGAATATGAGCGCAGTAAACGTTTAATGCTAGAAGTTGCAGGGCTTAAAGAGTTAATGCAAAACGAGAAAGCAGGAAAAGCTTCTATCCAAGAAAGAGATAAGATTGTATTACCGCTACTTACGATACAGCAATATGCTTTAAAAGAGATACAAAACTTAAGAGCCAGTGAGACTAGTAATGATGTAAAACTTGCCGTTTTAGAAAAAATGGTAACACGTTCTCTTTTTGGAAATATTAATGCCAGCCGTAACTCTGCTTAATTAGAAAGCTCAGCTTATGATCTTAACGGTCTAAGCGCATTCTATAATCGTGATGCTATTTGCAAAGGTGGGGTATAGGGCCTCGCTTTCGCGAAAGCGTAAAAAACTACTAAGGTGTTGCGACTACGGGAGTGGTATGTTTTTTAAGCCAGTATAAAATTACCAACGAAATAGCCGAACATACAGAAAAGCCTATAAAAAGAGGCAAGGTGCTTGTCTGAATGTACTTGCCAATAAACGTGCTTATAGGTACTGCCATTAATGTAGAAATAAGCCCCGTTATTGCTGCACCTATACCAGCAATATGACCTACAGGTTGCATGGCTAGTGCTCTAAGATTTCCAAATAGGAATCCAATACAGAAAAACTGCAAGGCAAAAAAACCTACGAGTATAAAGATAGAAGGTCTCGCTACTTGATGAAATAAGACAAGATATATGACAGAAACGATAAAAAACCCTGTTAGAGACCACGTCACTAGTTTTTCCATCCCAAAACGAACGACAAAGGTACCATTGAGAAATATCGCGGAGCCAATAGCGATGGCGAGTCCGGCAAATATGTAGGGAAATTCATTTACAAGGCCATATTGATTTTGAAATATTTGCTGCGAGGCACTCAAGTATACGAGAAAGGAACCAACTATAAAACCTTGAATAATGGTAAATCCCATAGTTCTCTGATATTTCAGAGTTTCTTTAAATCCACTGGTAATTCTATCTAAGGAGAAGGGAATACGGTAGGCTATTCTTAAGGTCTCTTTTTGACGCTTCCAGAACCAAATGGCTACAATGCAACTTATCATCACTTGCACTATAAAAATAGCTTGCCAGTTATAAGCATCCAGTATTACTTGCCCCATTGCAGGTGCCACGATAGGAATTAATAGAAAGACTACAGTAACAAAGGACATAATACGCGCCATATAGTCTCCATCAAAGAGGTCTCTAATGATCGCAATACATATTGTTCTAGGAGCAGAAAGACCGATACCTTGCAGAATACGTCCTACAATCATTACCTCCAGACTTTTAGCATAAATACAGACAGCACTGGCAATTATAAATATGCCAAATCCTAGGTAAACAGAAGGCTTTCTACCTTTTGCGTCAGATAAAGGACCAAAGAGTAAAGGTCCTATGCCTAAACCCAAAAATATCATCGTCACCAGTAGTTGATTATCAGAACTATGTGATACTTGGATATCGTATCCTATCACATTTAAGGCAGGTAAGATGGCATCGATAGCAAGCGCTGTGACGGACATTAATGCGGCCATAAGCGCGATAAATTCTACTTGAGATGCTCTTTTTGATTGCATCGTGCAAAAGTACGCTAATGCGATGGTAGAGTATATGAGTTTTACAGTATTTTGACAAATAGTTATCCTCATTTTACAACTCAGATAGGTAATAGAACGACTCGGTCTATTCTTTGTGTAAACTATGTAACAAAGGATGTTCTTTGCAGTCAAATACATACATCAATCAAAAAAACAGCATTATGAATCGTTTATCTATCCATCCTTTAGTAGTCTTAGTTTGCTTTTTGTGTACGATTGCAATTGGGAACAGTCAAGAATCGTTAACCACAGAACAATGGCAAGAAGACCTTGAATTTCTCCATACAACGGTTCATAATGACTATACAAGGTTATTTGATAAGATTACTGCAGAAGAATGGGATGCCGAGGTTGAAAAATTGCGCAACGCCCTACCAGAAATGGAACCCCACGAAGCTAAAGTTGGACTGGTACGCTTGGTATCTGCTTTTAAGTATGGACATACACGAGTTCCTTTTAGTACTGTAGCACAAGAGGCCGTATTGCCCGTAAATTTGTATCATTTTGAAGATGGTATATATGTAGAAGGAACCCTAACCAAAGACAAAGCATTGCTAGGAGGGAAGGTTGTTCGTATCGCGGGAATGGACATTGAAAAAGCTCTCAAAGCTATATATCCAGTAGTCCCAGCAGAAAACAGTCAATATTTTAAGGGATATGGATTGCGCTTTCTAACGGTTCCTGCAGTCTTACACGCACAAGGTGTCACAACTTCTTTACAAAATGTCATCACGCTTACAGTGGAGAAGGATGGAAAAACAATTACACAAACCCTTACAGCCGTTCCTCTAGATGAGCTATCACGTAATTATCTCTACACGATACCTAATACACAATGGATGAGTGCTCGAGATGAAAAAACGACGCCTTTATACCTGAAATATCTTAACGAGAAGCTTTACTTTTTTGAATATCTGGAAGATAGCAAAACGCTGTATGTACGCCAGAGCTCTGTATTTAATGATGAAAAGGAAACACTTAAAGATTTTTACAAGCGTATGTTTGATTTTATAGATACAAATGATGTCCAGAAGTTAGTATACGATGTGCGTTTGAATGGTGGTGGCAATAACTACAATAATAAAACCCTTATAAAAGGATTGATGGCGCGTCCTAAGATTAATACAAAAGGGAAGTTCTTTTATTTAATAGGGCGTAACACCTTTAGTGCGGCACAAAACCTCACCAATGAAATTGAAAATTATACAGAGGCAATCATTGTGGGAGAGCCCACGGCAGAAAATCAAAATTTTATGGGAGACGCACGCCGTGTGACATTACCTAATTCTGGTATAAATGCCTATCTATCCTATGCGTGGTGGCAAGATGTCCCTCAATGGGAAAATAAGGAGTATACGATCCCACACCTCGCTTCTGAGATGCGTTTTGACCAATATGTAAACAATGAAGATCCTTTATTAGAAATCGCACTCAATTATACAGAAACTGGATTTATACTAAACCCTATGCAGCACATTACAGAATTATTTTCGCAAGGGAAAATGGAACAACTAACGGCAGACGCTATAAAAATCGCGAATGATCCTGCGTATAAATATTACAACTTTGAAGATGAGTTTAGTAAATCTGCCTACCGTCTTTTTCAGGCGGGACAAGTGGAAATGGGACTATCTATATACAGTTTTATTGTAGAAGTATATCCAGAATCTTCTGGGGCATTGTACAATCTTGCCAGTTCGTTGGAGCAAGCAGGGAATGTAGAAAAGGCAAAAAAGGTATACCAGAAGATTATTGATGTAAACAATAACCCAACACTTGTTCGTACGGCTCAAAAACGTTTAAAAAAGAGTACTAAAAAGTAAGTAAGGCCGGCAATACAGTTATTAATAGGAGTTGCGGCGCGATTATTGTTATTTTTATAGCTCAAAAAGAAGGCTATGAGAACTACCTTATTATTAGCAACAATCGTAGTGAGTATGTTTAGTTGCAGTACTCAAAAGAAATTTACAGAACAGCAAAGCATCGCTTTAGAAACCGCCGTGAGCACCCCACGATTTGTCATCACACCGCAATGGGCAGAACCCTTAGATCAAACTTCTGTACAAGTACTGAGTGCATTGCAACCTGCAGGAGGCATTGTAAACGGGAATCGTGTACAAATAGAAAGTGGCGGGCATTATATAAACGTCTCTAGTGAAGAAATTTCTGTGAATTTACCATATTTCGGTACCAGGCAGATCTCCGGAGGTTTACCAGGAAATACGGGTATTGTAGTTGAGCATGGAACGTATACGTTTAAGGATGGTACTGGAAACAAAGACGGACAGCGCAATATTCAACTGCAAACGTCTAGCAATGGTGAGTCGTATACCATTGCGATACGGTTATTTTCTTTAGGTAAAGCTACTGTTGTGGTAAATTCTTCGCAACGGCAAAGTATACGGTATGTAGGTACATGGAAGTAAGGTGATATACTACGGAGTATGTTTTTCATTTTTGTAGCGGGGTGAGATCTTCGATATCTTATTTGACATAATATAAATTATAGTACATTTTATTAATAAAAGTATGTACACCTGTATTTTACATAATTACCGACAACACGTTTTAAGTTACATCTATGTCAATAAGCCCTATATTACTAAATAATATCAAAAACTAGAATTTTAATTTAGAAATCATGGTTCCTAGCGAAAATATTGCTAGTATTTCAATATTTTAACTAACAAAAGAATCCTTTTTAATCTCAATCGTAAAAAGATCAATCATTTCATTTCTTCCTTTTAATACACATTCGCCTATTGGTGTCACTTTGTATTTAGATAAACTATCTAAAAGATTAAGTAAGTCTTTTGACAGCAAAATATCAGTATTAAACTGGCTACACGTCGACTGTATTCTAGCTGTCGTATTTAACACATCTCCTGTAAAAAAAATTTCTTTTTTTAATACACCAATTTCACCTGTAGTTACCTTTCCATAATGGAATCCAGCCTTAAATTTTGGAACTAGACCAAAACAATTAAAATAGTCTCTTTCAGAAATTTTTAAGATATTTTTAATCCTAAAAAAACAATCGACAGCGTTATTGTTTTTAAGACCATTTTTAAGATTCCATGACACAATAATCTCATCACCGGCATATTGATACACCTCTCCTCCTGTTTGAATGATAGCTTCAGTAAAATCTGAATAATACCTTTTGAGCAATTTAAAATAGTCTCTGTGACCTAATTTTTCGGCTATGGAAGTTGAAGAATTCATATCAAGAAACATAAATATTCTTTCTTCTTCTCTCGGATGGTGGTACTTTCCCGTAAAAAAATTATTTAAAGCACCACCTCCCAAATAATCGGACACTTCTGAAATAAAAAGAGCTAATAGAGTAATCGCTCCAGCAAAGATAATAATGCTCCAAAATGAAAAATTACTAATAAACTGTATAATTGATTCAATAGCTTTATGATGTAATAATGCAACGTTTAGCCTTGAACTACTTACAATTAAAAATGATATCAAAATCAATACTATTATAAGTGTTAGGTATACTCCTGTTTTATATACAATCTTCTGCCAAAATTTTCTTTTTTCAAAATACGATTTGACTAATCTTGTCTCAATAGTGCCAATTAAAAAACCAATTAAACAAGAACTCAAAATGGCGGACAATAGAGAAGTCTCAAATTGATATAAGTTTTTAGTTGATGGATAAACTTTAGAGTCTCCCAAAATACCATATTCTACAAGACTATAAAGTATCCCACCAATTATCCAAATAATTGCAAATTGAAGAATTTTTGAAAGGTCTCTTTTTTGGTTAGCAGTCATTTTAATATACTTACAAATACGACAACTGAATTATACGTTTTTTTTAGTTTAATTTAATATACTCAGATGGACTTATTCCTGTTTTGGACTTGAATAATTTACTGAAATGCTGCGGGTATTTAAACCCTAAACTATAAGCTACTTCACTAATAGAAAATCCTTTCTCAATTAGTTTAGTTTTGGCTTTTTCAATCATATAGTAGTAAATATGATCTTTAGCACTTCTACCAGTTTCTAATTTAAGTAAATCACTCAGATAACTCCCTGACATATTTAATGCTGTACCACAATCCGTCACACTAGGTAATCCTGTATTAGCCAATTGTTCTGAAGAGAAATATGACTCTAAAAATGCTTCGAATCGTATAATTATGTCTTTGTTTAAAGTAGTACGCATTTGAATTTGGCGGTCGTAATAACGCTGACAATACTTTAGAATAGACTCGAGATTTGTAAGTATTATTTGTTGCGAATGTTCATCTACATTTTGATTAAGTTCGATTTCAATTCTATGAACTAAATCTGTTAAAATGTACTTTTCATTTTCTGCTAGATGCAATGCTTCATTAAGTCCATAATTGAAAAAAGCATAGTCCTTAATAGTCTTCCCTAATTCAGATTTCCGAATTAAATCAGGATGAAAAAATATGCTCCAACTATCTTTATCATTTTCTTTATCTGCGTTTTCAAACTGAGCGACTTGATTAGGCCCTATAAACACTAAAGTTCCTTTTCTATAGTCGTAAGAGTTTCGTCCATACTTAAATGTGCCCTTTGTTTGTCCTTTCATTCCTAGCACATAGAGGTCACTGGTCATCTTGATGTTAGCAAAATCAAAGTCAGTAGCTGGCCACTCTTTCACGATTGTAATAAGTGGATGTGCTGGCTTTCCTAAGCCAAACAAATTATGTATTTCTGAAATGCTTTTTAAATGAAAAAAATCCAACATGCTTTGAAAGTAATCTCTAATATATTATAAAAATAGCCTTCTGCGACCAGTATTTTGATATTTTTAAACTTTGTACGCTTGAGCTATCTATCCTATTTTAGTACTTGATATTTAAACGAATTGATTCCTCTTAGAAATATTCCTAAATTATCTATTTCCACCATACGTTTAAAGACAAATCTATTTTATCCAGTAAAATTTCTTCTCCAATTTTTGGGGTGATTATAGACTGTTCTAATTCTTTAGCTTTTTTAGTAACTCGCAGCACCGGGTCATCCCAAGTATGAAGTGCAAGTGCAAATGAACCCCAATGAATGGGCATCATCACTTCTGTTTTTAATGCGATACTTGCTAAAACTGTTTCTTCTGGAGTCATATGAATATTAGCCCATGTTTCATTGTATTGACCGCATTCCATCATGGCAAAATCAAAAGGGCCATAGGTCTCGCCTATGTCTTTAAAATGAGGTCCAAAACCACTATCACCACTAAAGAAAATATTTTTTGCTGTACCTTTTATGACCCAAGAACCCCATAGGGTAGAAGAGTTATTTCTCAAGCCCCTTCCTGAGAAGTGCCTTGAAGGTGTAAAAACTAATTTAATTCCATAAAATTCTGTTTCATCCCACCAATTGTGCTCTTTAATGTCTTGCTTATCTATTCCCCAAGATTCTAAATGAACCCCTACTCCTAATGGAACAAAAAAGGTGTCTGTTTTTTCTTTTAGGATTTTTATGGACTCATAATCTAAATGATCATAATGATCATGAGAAATAATTATTGCGTCAATTTTAGGGAGCTGTTCAATGTTTATTGGTAATTTTAAATTAAATCTTTTTGTACCTATAAGGGGATGTGGTGCTGGAGATTCTCCCAACATAGGATCTATCAAAATATTTTTTCCGTCGAGCTGCAATAAAAAGGCAGAATGCCCAAACCAGATGAGCCTATCAATGTTTTTTGTTTCCACGAGATAAATAGAATCCATCTGTACTATAGGCAAATCAAAATCCGGGGCCTTCCCTGGAACTCCTATTATGAAATCTTTAATAACAGATATGGTGTTTCTAAAGTTCATATCCATAGGAGTTGGTATTAGGTTTTGAAACTTACCATCCTCATAATGCCCAGATTTTTCGTATCTTTTAATATCTTCTTTTGTGTGTTTTCCGCCAAATTGTGGACTAATTTTCATAAATGCCAATGTTATTATTAGTACTAGACCAACGATTACTCCGAAGATTTTTACTATTAGTTTTAATATTTTTTTCATTCTATTCATTCTAATTCAACACAAGCAATGTCAAGTTCATTTAGCATGTGTATTATTTCCTTTTCAATAGCGTAAAAACTTTCAATTCTTAATATGTTTTCCCAATCTTCTAAATCCGTGCTCCAAGCATGAATTTTATTGAAACTGTTTAAAACAGGTTTTAAATACTTTAGGTCCCTTTTAGTGATACTTGTTTTATAAACAGATATTATTAATTCTTTTGGATTCATTTAATCCTATTAAGATCTAATCTCTTTACTGGCCATATAGCCTAAAGCAATTGTTATTAGACCTCTTAAACTATCAATATATAAGGATTGTACATCACCAAATTTCATAAATACAGTAACACCAAAAGTGAATAGAAAAACACCATTGATTATTCCTAAGGTAATACCAGAACGGTTAGATTTATGAGTCCATACACCACTCAAAATCAATAAAGTGGTTAATAACAATAAGTAAAGTCCTAAAGCAACCCCTAGAATATCTAGTTCGTTACTGTAGGTGATACCAAAACCAGTTTCCAAGGTAGTAGAAAAGTTAAACAATAGCGCTAGACCGAGGCCTAATTCTAAAATAGCTTGTAGGATTAAAATACCTACAAATAGTCGATTCCAGATTTTTTTTGTTGCAGTTGTACTCAAGTTTGATTCGTTATTCATATTGTTCGATCTATATTTTGATTAGAACAAAACTAATTAGTATCCGTTTGGAAGATTTATTCATTTCGCAGAAGTTTGAATACATTTCGCAGATTCTAGTTACGTTTTCACAGTAACATTTTACTAATTAAATCAATGATGTTATTAAGAATTATATTCATAATATTTTATTAGAAATTCTTTAGATTATTGCTCATATTTCCACTTCATACACATTCCCACTTCACTCCTATCGTCGCTTCGGGCAAAGCGTATTCCATTACATTTTGAGAAGAAAAAATAAAAGAAGATTTGTCTTTGGTAAAACGCTTTTTACCAAAGCAAAGTTATACAACACAACACATTATAGTACAATGGTTATTGTATATCAAATGGCCTATACACTGTTATTTTACTATAAAATAGGATTTAGTGCTATAGCCCTGATAATTATATGTCAAAGCAGTAATTAAACTATTAACTACAGATTTTACCATAGCAAAGAGATTCCTCGCTCAGTGCAATGCAGGTGGCACGTAAAACAATACAGCTTCACTTGCTAATAATGTTATACCAAAACCCCAATCTCAGCTATAATAACAGTATATTGCTATTTTGACTTTTAAACACCGCAGCGTCCAATGGCATAGCTACTATGATATTATGTTCGTGCATAAATTCGTACCAATATCGAAAATAAAAAGCTTACCCTCGACGCTCTTTTAGAATTAGACTTTAATACCATTATATGGATAGCCGCTCCGGTAATGTTTTTGCTGGTGGCTTTAGAATACTATCTGTCTACCAAAGAAAATATAGCCTTGTATAACGGCAAGGACTTTCTTGCTAGTGCCGCTATAGGTTTTGGTAATTTATTTGTGAATGCCCTTACAAAAGTAGGTGTCTTCTATATTGTGGTGATTTGTTACAACCTCACTCCTTGGAGTATACCACATACCTGGTGGTCCTATCTCCTTTGTTTTATTTGTCTAGATTTTGTACGCTATTGGTCCCATAGGATATCGCACGTGCAACGGTTCTGGTGGTCTACGCACGTGGTGCACCATAGCTCTATTTATTACAATTTTTCTACTTCCTTTAGATTATCGTGGGTACAAAATTTAAAACTGGTGTTTTTCTTACCTGTTATTATGTTGAGTTTTGATCCTGTGGTATTTATTATCGTTCATCAGTTAGAAATTCTTTACCAGTTCTGGATTCATACAGAACTCATTAGAAAATTACCCAAACCTATTGAATTTGTATTCGTAACCCCCTCACATCATCGTGTACACCACGCCGTAAATGAAGATTACATTGACAAAAACTATGGGTCTACGTTGATTATCTGGGATCGTATGTTTGGAACGTTTCAACCAGAAAAGGAACAAGCAGTTTATGGCATTACAAAACCTGTAAATTCATATAATCCGGTCTATTTAGTCTTCCATGCTTGGGGAGATTTGATAGGTGATATTTGGAAACGCCCTACCAAAGCCTGGGCCATTATGTTCGGAAGCCCTACAGATTGGGAACGTGAGCAAGTAAGGAAAAATGAGCCACCTAAAAGGTAGGGACTCAACGTAAAGCCTAAAACGGGTATTGAACATCCTTTTTAAAACAAACAAAGAGCATCCTACGATACTCTTTGTTATACACCCGAAAATATTATAGCAAACTAATTCAAATTTTTGAGTGTTCTTAAATGATGTAACTATTTGTTAGCCCGTATTTCTTTTATAAGGTTGATAGCCTTTTGAGTACGTTCTGTAATCAGTTTATAATCCCATTGTCCTTGATCGTTTTTAGACACAAGTTTAGATCCCATACCTACACAAGTTACTCCTGCTTGAAACCATTGTGCTAGATTTTCTCTAGTAGGCGCTACTCCACCAGTGGGCATTATAGATGTCCAAGGACAAGGCCCTTTTATAGCCTTTACAAATTGAGGTCCATAGATACCTCCAGGAAATAGCTTGACAATCTCGCAACCCAATTCTTCGGCTCTTGCTATTTCTGTAAGGGAACCACATCCCGACGACCATAGTACTTTTCTTCTATTACATACCAAGGCAATATCCTCTCGTAATACTGGAGTTACTATAAAGTTTGCCCCAAGTTGCATATATAAAGATGCGGCGGCGGCATCTGTTACTGAGCCTACACCCATAATCATACCTGGTAGCTCTGCTATTGCATACTTTGTAAGTTCTGCAAAAATCTCTGAAGCAAAATCACCTCTTGCCGTAAACTCTAATAATCTTGCTCCTCCATCATAACAAGCTTTGAGCAATTTTTTTGCAACAGCGACGTCGCTATTAAAGAACAAAGGAACTAATCCCGTTTCTTCCATTACTCCTGCCACTTGCATCCTTGTAAATTGTGCCATTATATATAGTCAATATATCTTTATAAAAATTTTCTAAATTTTATCGTGCTACTCTACCTGATGCATCACCCCCCATAAGTTTCTCAACTTCAGGAACGGTCACCAAGTTTGCATCTCCTTTTATAGTATGCTTTAAACAAGAAGCTGCTACGGCAAAGTCTAGTGCATTTTGATCGTCTTCAGGATATTTGAGTAAACCATAGATAAGGCCTCCCATAAATGAGTCTCCTCCTCCTACTCTATCTACAATATCTGTAATTTGGTACTGTCTGGTTTCATACATTTTTTCTCCATCAAATAATACTCCTGCCCACGTATTGTGCGATGCAGATATAGATCCTCTAAGTGTAGTAATTACCTTTTTTGCTCTTGGAAACTTCTCCATCATTTGTTTACACACAGATAAAAAAGCTTCTGCCTTTACATCATGACCATGCTTATGCACATCAAGTCCTTCTGGATGAATACCAAAATGCTTTTCGGCATCTTCTTCATTACCGAGAATGATATCGCAATATGATGTAATTTCTGTCATGATGGCTTCACGATCACCTCCATAATTCCAAAGCTTTGCTCTGTAATTAAGATCTGTAGATATTGTAATTCCTTTTTCGCTAGCGGCCTTTACAGCCTCTAAACATACATCTGCTGCTCCTTGGGAGATAGCAGGTGTAATACCTGTCCAATGAAACCATTCTACACCCTCAAAAACAGCATCCCAATCAATCATTCCGGATTTAATTTCAGCAATGGCAGAATGCGCTCTGTCGTATACTACTTTACTACCTCTACTTACGGCCCCTGTCTCTAAAAAATAGATTCCTAATCGATCTCCACCCCAAACTATTTTGTCTACACCTACACCTCTCTTGCGCATTTCCATCATCGCACATTTACCGATATCATTATCAGGTAAACGTGTTACAAAATCAACATCAACTCCATAGTTTGCCAGCGATACCGCTACATTAGATTCTCCTCCACCATAGACTACATCAAAGCTATTAGCTTGCGAAAATCTTAAAAATCCTTGTGGAGCTAGTCGTAACATTATTTCTCCAAAAGTGACTACTTTACCCATTTTACTCTTTTTATATTTTTTTTAAATTCCTAATGCTTGTCCACCGCCTACTTGAATGGTCTCTGCAGTTAAGAAAGCTGCATCCTTACTTGCTAAGAAAGACACCACACCAGCTACATCTTCTGGTTGTCCCAATCTTCCTAGCATGATATTATTTGCCCAAGAAGCAAACACTTCTGGTTTTGTAGATTTAATTTGAGCGTGAAATGGGGTGTCTATGGTTCCTGGCGATACCGCGTTTACACGGATTCCGTACTCTGCAAGATCTTTTGCAAGCGCTCTCGTAATAGTATGTACACCAGCTTTAGAAGTGCCGTAGATACCAGCTCCAGGACCTCCCGCATTCCAACCAGCATTAGATGTATAATTAATTATTGTAGGATGATCGCCCTTTTTGAGGAAAGGTATCGCGGCTCTAGAGGCAAAAAATACAGAATCTAGATTAAGAGCCATTACAAATCTATAAAACTCTGTTGTCATTTCTTCAAACCTAGAACGTCCTCCTAGACCTCCTGCGTTATTTACAAGTACATCTATCTTACCATACTTTTCACCTATAGCTTTGATATTTGATGTAACAGCGTCTTCTTTAGTCACATCAAAACCGTAATAAGAAGCATCTATTCCCTGTGCTTTAAGCTCTTCTACTCGCTGCGCACCTTCGTCATCTTGTATACCATTTATGATTACGGTAAAACCATCTTTACCTAATCGTTGTGCAACAGCAAAACCAATTCCGCCAGTTGCTCCTGTTACTATTGCAATTTTACCTGTATTATTACTCATAGTTTTTGTTTAATAGTTTTTATTTATTCTTGAGCTGTATTAACAACTAATTTTACGTTTTTAATTAATAAGAAAATGGCAAATACAGCTAGTGCCACAGAAACTGTGATCGCCACAAATGCCGGTGTATAAGATCCTCCTTGGGTAATGCGCCCTATAAACCAATTCATGATTATAGGAGAAATTGCTGCAATAGTCCCTGCTAGACCAGCAAGAGTTCCCACAGATGGTCCCCTAAATAAATCGCTTGACAAAGTTTGAATATTCCCTATGGCAAACTGAAAACCAAAAAGAGCTAACCCCGCAAGGTAAATGAATGTCATATAATTAGAATCTGTTACAAATAAAATGATAGAAACGAATCCAATAATAATAAGCAGACTACCTAATACAATACTGGCTTTTCTACCAATATTTATGTTTGTACGCTTTATAATAGATTCAGTAAAAAGACCTCCTAATATTCCGCCAGCAGCAGCCATTAAATAAGAAATCCACATAGTCTTCCCTATTTCTTCTATGCTTAGTCCAAACTTACTATTTAAATAGATAGGCATCCATCCTGCAAAAAACCACCAAATAGGTTCAATGAAAAAGCGACATAACAATACTCCCCAAGGTTGTTTATAACTTAAGATTTTTACAACACTCAGACTTTTAGCTCCATCATCTACAACGCTATTATTTGCTATTCTGTCATTAAGTAATAAATTCCTTTCTTCATCTGTAATCCAAGGGTGATCTTTTGGTTTAGACTTGTTTAGAATAAGCCACGGAATGATCCATAATAAACCTACTGCTCCAAGAATTAAATAAGTAGATTTCCATCCAAACTGGGCATACAAATAAACAATAATAACAGGAGCGATAACATTCCCTATAGACGCACCCGAATTAAATATTCCTTGGGCAATTGCTCTTTGTTTTGCAGGAAACCACTCTCCATTATTTTTTACGGCACCAGGCCATAGACCAGCCTCTCCTAATCCTAATAAACCACGCACAATAGATAAGGTAAGAACTCCTCTTGCAAGTGCATGAAAGGCAGCAGCAGTAGACCAAACTACAATAGAAACTACAAACCCTATACGAGTGCCTATTTGATCATATAATCTCCCAGATAAGAATTTACTAGCTGCATAAGTGATCATGAAAATATTGAGCATTAATGCATAATCAGAGTTATCCATGCCCAAATCTTCTCCCATTTGAGGCCAGAGTAATGCAAAAGCAGTTCTGTCTACATAGTTAATAACGGTTGCAATAAAAATCAACCCTATTATCCACCATCTAAGCCCTTTTAATTTCATAATTTATTTTTCTTTGAAAATGTTTTTTGTTTTACAAATGATAAAGACAGTCCTTGCCATTCCAAAATGACTACCTCTGTAACTTCTATGATGTTGTTGAGTTTATGCTTTCGCGAAAGCTTTATTTTAAGTATCTATATATTATAGCAATATTGATATAAGGCTTTGAAATGTTCTTTCATCATTGCTTTGGCTTCCTTGGTGTTTTGCTCTTCTATTGCTTTGTAAATTCTTCGATGTTCTTCTATACCTGATTGAGCCATATCTGGATCACATACATGATATTTTTCAAAATTGGTTATAATTTCTGGCGTAATGATCAACATAAAATTATTCATTGTAGTATTGCCCGATGCTTTGGCTATTGCCAAATGGAAGAGTAAATCTTCTTGCATTGCATCTTCTCCACTAAGAACCTTATCTATATATGCATCTAAGGCCACTTGCATTTCTCTTAGATTTTCATCTGTTCTGCGCAATGCAGCTAGCCGAACGGTCTTTAACTCTAACAATATTCTTGTTTCTACCAGAGATTTAAAATCAGGTTCATCAAGACGCAAAATGTCATCAATCATTCCATTAATAGCAATCACACCTATTTGTGCGACAAAAGTCCCACTTTGGGGAATGGAATTTAGAATACCATAATGCTCTAATTTCTGTATGGCCTGACGGATACTACTTCTGGGAACATCAAATTTTTCTGAAAGCATTCTTTCTGAAGGGAGTTTATCACCAGGTTCCAAATTTTTTAAATTTATGATATCACGTATTTGTCCAATAATTACCTTCTCTACTGATGTGTGCTCTGCTATTTTACTACGTGTTTCTAATTTCATACATTCCAATTTTAGATACTTTAATAATTATTGCTCTCGAATGTTAAGTTATAAAATAATTTCAACATTCTAGACTGCAAGTATACTTAGTGACTAACTTCAATATCATATACTCTTACCTTAGCAAAAGCTCCTTCGTCACGGGTTTGTAAATAGTTACCCACTTTAAAATAATTTTCAAAAACTCCCCATTTTTGAATATGAATACCCTTATAAACCTTGTATTCATTTTTGTTAAGTACGATAACCATTTCTCCATCAGAAATTTTAACTTCTAAGGTAAATTTTTGGTAACCCACTTTTTGTTCAAAATTAAACCCTTTATCATCATCCCAAGCGTCTTCGTGCAAAATATCTTCTGAACCGGCACTGAGATTTTTTAAAATCTTTGTTTTGACTCGTATTTTTCCGTCTTGCCAATAAATTTTGAGCATTGGAGGGGCGTTATTATCATCTTCGCCTATTAGATCTCGCTGTTCATTAGTCAATCTGCCATGTATTTGTGTAATAATAACTCTATGGGGTTTACCATTAGCATCTTTTGAGACCTTGTCCATAGCCATTTTTACCTTTAAATAGCCCCCTTCCTTAAAAGTCCAATTAACACTATTGTTACCAGGCTCCATCTGCTCTCTTAGCTCCGATCTTGAATATTTCGTATTCCTTGTTGTTGCTTTACTAGGATATGCATAAAATACAAGAGCTCCTTTAGACGAATCATTATACATATAAGGTATTAACCTCTCATCTGTAGCATAGTCAAATATTTCTGGAGGAGAAACTTCTACTGGCTTTTTTCCATCACCCGCAGGAGTCGTAACCTTCCAATGTGTTAGGTCTATATCTGGTAATTTATATTTTTTCTTCTTTTTTTTCTTTACCCGTTTAGGTTTCTCCTTATCAGCGATGTCCATACTAGATTGAGCCTCTAATGAATACCCACTAAACAAGCAAAGAAAAAATAGAATAAGGCCTAACTTATAATTCATTAAAGTCTAGTTAGCAATAATACTTACAAAATCTGCTCTAATCTCCTCATCACCACTATTGTATCCAAATTCTCCAGTGTTTGCTCCTCCTATTCCTCTTATAAATAGCGCAACACTATCATTATTTCCAGAGTTGAAAGTAAAGGAATATGTCAAATAATCGGTAGTTCCCGGGTTGTCAATTACATCTACCAGAAGATTATTGTCAGGATTTTCTACCTGTTCTACCGTTGTATAACCCCAATCTTCTTGTGGCATATCAACTGCCTCTTGGTAATAAATAGGTGTATATCCATCTATATAACCTGATCCTGCTAATACTCTAATCTCTAATGAACTTGGAGCCATACCGCCTTGAAGTGATTGGAACCCTACGGGCATTTGTATTGCATAATCTGCATTAGGTACGACAGCAAATTCTTGATATACGTGATCTGGTTCTGCATTATCAAATTTAACAACATTATCACTACCGCCATTACCAGAACTAGACTCACCTTGCTCACCAATATCCTTATTTATCCAACCAGAACAAGAACAATCTGATCCAGACGACTTAGGAATTTTGTCAAAATCTGCATTAATCAATACAGGGTTAGGAACATCTGGCTCTTCTGGCATGATAAGGTCAAAAGTTTGTGAAAAAGAGCTTTCGGCACCTAAGTCATCAGATATGTCCAGTGTAACCGTATAAGTGCCTTCTCCCGGATAGACGTGAGTTGGCTCAAAGTCTGTTGTTGATGTACCATCCCCAAAATCCCAGTTATAACTGGTTGCACCAGTAGAGAAATTTGTAAATTGAACTTGTGTAAAGTCCTCAATCAACTCACCTCCAACAAAAATGAAACTTGCGGAAGGAGGTGTAAGATCTGCAATAGATCCCTCTTCTGGCAGTTCATACTCATTTTCACAAGAAATAAAAGCTGTAAAGATTGCTAAAATCGCAACGACTAAAATTTTAAATGATTTCATAATTATAATTTTAATTTTCTTAGTAACCTGGGTTTTGTTCTAAAAGTCCATTACTTAAATTTATTTCGAACTGAGGAATTGGTAAAAGTAAATCAGTTCCTGTAAAGGATCCACCAATAGCTTCAGAATATGCGGCAAGTACTTCTTGAGCAACACCGAATCTTTTTAAATCGTGTAAACGATGATTCTCAAAAGCTAGCTCTACTCTTCGCTCTAACAGCAAGTTTTCCTTAGTAATTTCTAAAACTGGATCTGTTAAGCCTGCTCTATCCCTTACTAACTGAAATGACTCAATTGCATTAGTAGATGTTGTAGACTGACTACCTGCCAATATAGCTTCTGCGTGCATTAATAATACATCTGCATAACGTAAAACTATAAAGTCATTACCGGCTAGTCTTGGACTAGGGCTTGTTTCTGGAATCTCTAAGTCCTCATCACCAGTAGGTAAATATTTGATAACCTGTGTTTGAGTAATTTGTAACGGATCAACTCGCATTGAAAACTGTGTTCTATTTCCTCCAGCAGAGTTCATCACAGCGATCATATCATCTGTTACATAATTCTGTCCGGAAGTTCTACCTACACTATTAAGCATTTCTGCTGAAAAATCTTGACTATTAAAAGTATCGCTTGCTAAATAACCCACAGAAAATATTGTTTCGGAATTATCTTCATTAAAAAATACATCTCTAAAATTTGGTTCAAGAGCATAGTTCTCACTCATAATGATATCTTCTAAAAGCCCTTGTGCCTCACCGTAATTTGTGCCAGTTGTGAGATAAACCTTTGCAAGCATACCTTTTGCCGCAAGAACAGAAGCTCTATAACGATTTGTATTTGCATCTGATAAGTTATTAATAGCAAATGTAAAGTCTTCTATAATTGCATCGTAAACTTGACTTGTTGCTACTCTCGTAAATTGTGCATCAGCATTGCCAATTCCTATAGTTTCCAATATTAAAGGAATATCTCCAAAAGATCTAACTAAGTTAAAATATGCATAAGCTCTTAAAAAACGTACTTCTGCTTCAATTTGTGAAGCATTATCACCAGCTAGTTCAATATTTTCCAAAACTAAGTTAGCTCTAAACACTACGGCATAAAAGCTTCTGTAGTAGTCAAAAACAAATCCATTAGTAGATACGATTTGGAAAAAGTCTGCCTGTGCAGCTTCCCCTTCCCCACTTTTAGATCTTGTATTATCACTTAACATCTCTGTTATATAGAATTCTTTTTGAACACCATGATTAAGATTATTATCGGTAATTTCTAGACTATTTACACCTTTAATCTCATCATAAATTGAATTTACTAGAAATTCTAATTCTTGCTCACTTGAAGGAAAATTTTCACCAGAAATCGCCGAATCTGGCGTCGGGTTCAAAAATTCTGGTTCGCACGACAAGCAAAATCCTGCAATCAAAACGAATATTAAAATTTTATAATTTTTCATATTTAATTCTTTTTAAAATTCAACATTTACTCCAAGTGAAACAACTCGAGCCACTGGAGAACCTCCTCTTTGATAACCGAGGTTAAGTACACCCTCATTTCTTATGGCTTCTGGATTCCACCCAGTGTAACCATCTGCAGTAATCCATAGTAAATTTTGTCCTGAAGCATACACACGAGCTTTAGAAATACCTATTTTACTTGACAAATCTCGATCAAGCGTATATCCTAAACTAAGTGTACGTAATGCCACATATGAAGCGTCTTGAATAATGGCATCTGTAAAAATTTTCTCTCTGATAAACCCTTGATCTGGTGTTGTCGTTGGCACAAAATCTTGCGAACTATTAAAATGATTAAAGATATACTGATCAGTCATATTTCTAACCTGTCCTCCCCAGCTACCCTGAAAAGTAAAGCTCGCATCAAAGTTTTTATATTTAAAATCATTTGCGATACTCCAAATCAAATCTGGATAAGGGTCTCCAATAATTGTCTTATCATCATCATCAATTACACCATCTCCATTTAAATCTTTTACATATACATCTTGAGTCTGACCTCCTACTAATCTAAAAGGGTCAGCAATAAATTCTAATGGTATTTCTTTATCCACTACAAAACCATAGAATGAAGAAATAGGTTGCCCTTCTAGATTGATCCACTCTGCAGCCCTCTTATCATCTACGTTAGTAATAAGACCACTAGCTCCACCAAAATCGGTAAGTTCATTCTCATTTTTAGAGGCTAACAAAGTAGTAGTCCATCTAAAATTTTGATTAGAAACATTTCTAGTTCTTAATTCTAGTTCTATACCTCTATTTACAACTTCACCAATATTTTGAAGCGCTTCACGGAAACCTGTTGTTGTACTTACTGGTACACTTAATAATAGTTGATCACTAGTCTTATTATAAACATCTACGGCACCAGAAACAACATTACCGAAAAATCCAAAATCAACACCAACGTTTGTTTCTTGCGAACGTTCCCATTTAAGATCAGGATTCGGGATATTAATAGGGGCAAATCCAGTAACAGCAACACCATCTTGCACAAAAGTTTGTGGACCGAATAATTGTAATGATGGATAATTATCAATTATAACATCGCCTGTATTAAGATTAGTATTACCACTAAAACCGTAGCTAACACGCAGTTTTAAATCATTTACTATATCGCTCTCGCTAAGAAAATTCTCCCTAGCAACATTCCAACCAAAAGAGGCCGATGGAAAAAATCCATATTTATTATTAACTCCAAAAACAGAACTGGCGTCTGTTCTCACACTCAGTGAGGCTAGGTACTTACTTTGATAAGACCAGTTTGCTCTACTAAAAAATGATAATAAACGTTGTTCAACTCTATAAGATAATTTCTCTGAAACAATTGTCGCGTTTGTAAGAGTTTGTAATAAGTCATTTGCAAATCCAATTCCTGTTACTTGTTCCTCTGCAGTATCAAAATTTTCAGCCGAAGCACCACCAACGATATCAAGGTTATGATCACCAAAAGAAGTGTTGTATGTAAGCAATCCTTCGACAACTGTATGTATACGATCTCTACTTTGAAGTTCTAATGCAGCATCTGCAGCACCATTTCTAGATGCTAATACACCGTCATAAATTCTTCTTCTTCTGTTATCATAATCACCTCCTATAGATAAACGAGCCTGTAATCCTTTTGCAATTTCATATTGCCCATAGAACTTCCCATATAATCTAAATCTCCCTTCAGTATTGTTTCTCTCTAATACTTTAGCAAGCGGATTTGTATTAGAAGTACTACTAAGGTCTACATCACCACCGTCACCAAAGAGATCATAATTATCAAAATGTCTTTCTTTCGCATAATCTCCTATTTGCACTCCTGGAAAAGCATTAAAATCTACAAATTGTATTGTATTTTCATCGTGATATGTTGGCAACCATGGTTGCTGTCTTAAGATATCATGAACAGAACCGTCAAAACGTCTTCTTTTTGTATAAGAAGGTGCTATGTTAGCACCAAATTTAAACTTATCATTCACCTTAGTGTCAATTTTTAATTTAAAATTATACTTTTTAAAATCGTCAGTCACTAACACTCCTTCATCATGAACATAAGCCATAGAAGTAGAGAATTTAGTTCTTTTACTACCACCTCTTGCACTTAAGAAATGGCTTTCTATAATACCGCCATCAAAAACTCTGTCCTGCCAAGACTGGTCTATACCAATTAATTCTCTGTACTGAGAACGTGGACTTAACTCTCCAAGAGCTTGTTGCTCTCGCCTATGCCAATCAGCCACACTTGTGTCATAAGCTTCACTTTTATGAGCCTCTTTCACACCAGTAAAAGTATTATAGCTAAACTTAGTCTCACCTTCTTTACCTTCTTTGGTAGTTATTAGTAAAACACCTCCTGCAGCTCGTGAACCATAAATAGATGCAGATGCGGCATCTTTAAGAACTTCTACAGACTGTATATCATTTACATCTATACTTGAAAGAAAATCACTTTCTAGAACTACACCATCTACAACTAATAAGGGAGCACTATTTCCTGATATAGACCCTACACCACGAACAGTTATAGTAGCCGCAGAACCAGCTTCAGACTCAGTTGCTTGAATATTAAGTCCCGCAACTTGCCCTACAAGAGCCTCTTCTGCAGTTCCCACAGCAATTTGGTCTAAATCTTCATTCTTCACTTTCCCTACAGCTGCGGTTACTTCTGCACGCGATTGTGTACCATATCCTATAACAACGACCTCATCTAGAAGCTCGTTGTCTAACTCTAAAACCACATTAACTTGTATCTCAGACCCTACGGTCACTAATTGTGTTTTAAAACCTACATAAGAAAATTGAAGCACCTCCCCATTTGAAGCGTTAATAGTATAATTACCGTCAAAATCGGTAGATGCACCGCCAGAAGCTCCTACAACACTTACGTTTACACCAGGTATGGGACCTCCATCCTGTGATGATGTAACTGTTCCTTTGCGTTCAAGTCCATTTTGGGCAATCATGAGAGCGCTGCACAAAAGCAAGAATACTAAAGAAAACTTAGTTTTTACATTCATAATTAGTGATTTAAAATTGAATTAATTAGTTTAATGAATAATTCGTAGAAAAAATTTTCTTATCGCTCTATATATATCATTTAACACTTCGCAATAAGCAAGCATTTTTCAGCTTATCCTACTTCCTACCAGAAGTTGTTATTAAATAAGGACGATCTCGAGACCTCCCATTTCTATTGGTTAGCCAAATTGGTTTACCAGTTTGGTTTACCAAATATGGTAATAATTATTTGTTAAAGCAAAGATATGCTTGTTAAAATTTCACCAATTACAAAATATCTTTACAAAAAGGGGAAGCCTACAATGTCATAATAGTATAACATTGGAAATGATTTTTATTCTCCAAGTGATAATGATATTCTATATCATTCCAAAATGAATATCTAAGTAAACTATATGTTTTGTGGAGTTTATGCTTTCGCGAAAGCGATATATGAAGTATCAGTATAAGCGTCTAGTACCTCTAACTTTTTTCTTAGATCTTCATCACTTCTATGCAACCCAGCTAACAGAACCGTCGTTAATTCTAACTATATTCTTATGTCTACCAAAGGTCTAAATTCAGATTCATCAAGAGACGTAAAATGTAATCTATGCAATTATAGTTTTCCAAAAAGTACTATTTCAAAATTCCACAAATCTCTATTCTACAAAAAAAAGTTTTACTGGCCTTTTTTTGACCAGTAAAACTTTGAACAAAATTTAATAGCTAACTAAATCAATTCTCTATTATTCAAATAATATATTTTTTAACTAAGTTTCTATGAATTAAACAGGATTAATATCCAGGATTTTGTGTAATCACACCATCGCTAGCAAGTATTTCTGAATTTGGGATTGGAAATACGTGATAATTAGAATTTACAGTTTCTCCCATTTCAGAATCTACAGTTCCTGTTCTTACTAAATCGAACCATCTGTGTCCTTCAAAGGCTAATTCCAGTCTTCGCTCATCTGCAATAGCCTGTCTTACTTCTACCTGAGTAGAAGCGGTTCCAGTTAAGCTTGGTAAACCTGCTCTTGTTCTTATATCATCTAATAAAGGAAGGACAGTAGATGCAGGTACGTTATTTTCATTTAGTGCTTCTGCATACATCAATATGACGTCGGACAACCTTAACTCTATCCAGTCTTGTTCTAGACCACCTAAATATTTTACACCAACACTATCTTCTGTGTCAATTGTAAGTCCCTTTCTTACAGTATCACCAGCAGCATCAAAAGCCGCAGTTAAATCTGCATCTAGTGGAAGTGGTGCTTTAGTATCATCACCAGCAAACCAGGCGGGAAACTCTGTAAAACCATATTCATCTGAAACCGAAGAAGATACTTGAGTTGCAAAAATTACTTCAGAACTTGAATCAGTTACCACATCTGCAAAATTTGCCTCTAATAATACCCCTTCTGCACTCGCTTCAGTAATAACAGTAGCAAGTTGGGTTTCTGCATTTCCATAATTTCCTTGATACATATAAACTTGACCTAAAACTCCACGAGCAGCCAGTGCGCTAGCACGACCACTAGCGACACTATTTGTCAAGTCAGCAATAGCGTCTTGTAAATCTGGAATAATAATATTAGAATATACATCAGCAGCTGGTTTTCTTGTTAAGTCAACAAGCGGGATTTCAGATATGTCCGGTTGGGGTGTAAGAATTACGGTTACATCTCCAAAAACTTTAACCAGTTTAAAATAGGATAGAGCCCTTAAAAACTTGGCTTCTGCTACCTCGTTAATATCCGTTGAATTTTCAATGACATTATTAGCACTTAAAATCGATTTATACAGGTTACTGTAAAATGGACGAAAAAATTGCTCCACTAAATCACCGCCAGCTAAATCACTATTATATCTATCAAATGCAGGATACGGTTCTTCGTCCATTAGCGCATTATCTGCTCTAAAGTCTCCCATTACAGCTAATGGTGTACATGTACCAGTATGGTAATGATAGGCTGCATTTAAAACACTTGCATAATCTGTTAACGTACTAGATTCAACTTGTAATGGTGGCGTTTGATCTAAGTCATTATCACACGCGACTACAGCTAAAATAGCCAATAGTCCCAAACCAATATATTTTAATTTTTTCATAATTTTTCTAATTAAAAATTAACATTTAAACCAAGAGTAAAACTTCTCACAATAGGGCTTGCCCCTTCTTGATAACCATAAGTGGTAGGACCTCCATAATTACTATTTGTTGTCTCAACACCTTCTGGGTTAAAAGATGTATAGTCACTACCCATGATGTAGAGTAAATTCGTAGCTGCTACATAAGCTCTTAATGAACCTATACCTGTTTCTTCCAGCCACTCTGGTCTTAAAGTATAACCTAAAGTAATGTTTCTTAAAGCAATAAACGATGCATCTTGAATTCCAGATCCGTGAGCATTTCTTGTTTGTTCGTAATGTAAACCATTGGCGTCAGCAATTCCATCTCCATCAGCATCAAAATCAGGTTGCAAACCTCTTCCAAATTGTGTTTTCCAGTAAATAGGGTCAATGTTATAAACTTCTTCCAAATTGTGTTTTCCAGTAAATAGGGTCAATGTTATAAACTTCTGCACCTTGGGACCCTTGCAATTGAAATGAAAAGTCAAAGTCTTTATAATTCATGTTACTGTTCAAACCCCAATAAAAATCCGGATTTGCAGAACCTAACTTTACATAATCCTCTTCGTATGTAATTTCGCCATCACCATTTTGATCTACAACATACCAATATCCACTTCCATTTCCAACGGCTCTTGTTGGATCTGCCATATGTACAGGTTCAACCTCTCTAACCACTTGGTAACCCCACATCTCGCCTATTTCGCCACCTACATAATTTCTAAATTCTGGACCTCTTCCTGAAGGACCACCATAGACTTGACGCGGTAATTCATCTAAATTACCTAAACTGGTTATTTCTGTTTGAACTGTAGATAAATTTGCCCCCATACTCCATGAGAAATTATCGTTGTTTATTAGATTTGCGTTTAATTCAAATTCTAAACCTGAACTTGTCACATCTCCTCGATTAAGTATTATCTGAGGTGTTCCAATAACTTCAGAAACTGATTGGTTAATTAACATATCTTCAATATCAGAAGTATAGTAATCCATACTGAACCTAAAACGGTTCTTTTTAACGCCTAAATCGACACCGTAATTAGTTTCTGTATTAGTTTGCCAAGTTAAGTCCTGATTTGCTAAGTTATTTGGTAGTAAGAAACCTGTCCCTAAACTAGTTTGACCAACAGGTATAAGGCTTAAAGCATCATAAGCTCCTAAGAAAGATGTGGTTCCAAGAGATCCTGTACTAAATCTTAATTTTAACAGACTTATTAATTCGTTATCTTCCATGAAGGCTTCATTATGTGCATTCCATCCTAGAGAAATGGCAGGGAAAGTTTGAAATTGTTGGTTTTTTCCGAAGCGGGAATCACCATCTCTTCTTAGAGATATAGAGGCCAAGTATTTGTCATCAAAGGCATAATTAACTCTTCCAAAAATACTCCTTCTAGATGATGTTTCATCTATTCGAGTAACAAGTACATCAGCCGCATCAAATAAATCATAATTTAAAGGTACCCCAAATGGCACATTATTACCTTCTGTAAAAGTACCTTTCCTATAAGTGTTTTGAAATTCGAAACCAGCTATTGCAGAAATATCGTGTTTCCCAAAAACTTTGGCATAATTTAAAGTAGTTTCACTTAGGACTGTTGAAATTTTAGTTGCTAATATATCTAAGTTTGTTGCTGTAGAACGTTGCCTTCCATCAGACAATATCCCCCTATAAAAATATTGTTCTCTGTCTCTTAAATCTGCACCAAAAACTGTCTTTACATCTAAGCCTTCAAAGAGATTATATTGTAGGTACGAATTCATGTTACCAAAGTATGTTTTTACCCATCTGTCTGAGTTATCCAGTTTAGCAGCCACGCCTGCATCACCTGTACCTCCAATTCCGTTCTGGTTTCTTCCATAGTGCCAATCGTGCACATAATCTCCTGGTTGTAAAGAATAAATACTAGTTGGGTCTAAACCAATACCTCTCCTGTCTTGATCAAAAGTTCTGTCTAAATTGGCAAGATCTAATCCTCCATCCGAAAGCGCTTGTCTTTGTGCATCTAGTTGTTGTACAAAGGCTATGGAAGCGTCTGTATGATAAATAGGACTTATACTATAAGCCCTTAGCAAATCTCTCTGATCCCAAGCTAATATGTCTTGACGACTATAAAAACCGTTTAAAGCAATTCCAGCTTTTAATTTATCATTTAAATTAGTGTCTACATTGATACGGGCATTATACCTTTTAAAGCCTTGAGTTTGTGCCACGCCATCAGTATCTAAATACCCAATAGAAGCAAAAAATTTTGTATTATCAGAACCTCCACTCACGCTAAGGTCATGGCTGTTTGTTGATCCATTTTTAAATAACCAATCTTCCACACTTATGACATCTGGTGCATTTGCAAATGCATTTAACCTATAATTTAATAATTGTGGATCTACCTGAGAAAGATTATAAGCGCTTGTTTGTAGTTCAGAAGCCCATTCTCCCGCCGTTTTTAACATTTCTATGTCATCTACATACTTTCTAGATGCACTAAAAAAAGTATTGTAACTAAAATTTAATTTACCGGATTTTCCTTTTTTGGTTGTTACAAGAACAACGCCATTCGCCCCTCTTGAACCATAAATTGCCGCAGAAGCAGCATCCTTGAGCACCTCTATACTCTCTATGTCATTTGGATTTACTGTTGCCAAATTGCCAGATATAGGATAGCCATCTACAACAATTAATGGACCTGAATCACCCGAGAGAGAAGCGGCAGCTCTAATTTGAATTCTTGGATCAGCCCCAGGCTCTCCGCTTTGATTTTGAATCAGTACACCTGAGAGTTTACCAGCTAGGGCATCGTCAACACGGTTAGCTTGTATTGCAGCGATGTCTTCACCTTTAATTTGTGCGATAGCACCCGTAAGATGTGATTTTTTTCTTGTACCATAACCTACAACAACTACTTCCTCTAACGCATTGTCAATTTGAAGAGCCACGTTTTGCTCAGTTTGACCAGTAATCTCAATAGTTTGTGTTGTAAAACCTACATAAGAAAACTGAAGCACATCTCCATTGGACACTTGAATTTGATAGTTTCCGTCAAAATCCGTGGAAGCTCCAGTTTGTGACCCTACTAACTTCACATTCACTCCTGGGATGGCAATTCCATCAGCTGCCGAGGTAACAGTTCCATTTAGTTCATAACTGTTTTGAGCAAAAAGAAAAGCTCCACTCAGAAAGAAAAATACTAAAGAAAACTTAGTTTTTACATTCATAATTAATAGTTTAAGATTAAATTAATTTAATATTAAATAATTCTCAAAAAAGATTAATTGCTGCATATTTTGTAAATGATTTACTACTTTTACAACAAGTAAGTTTTTTAAAGCTTATTTATACTTCCTACCAGAAGTTAGTTAGAAGGGCAGCTTTATGCTGTCCTTTTTTATTGGTTTTCCAAATTGGTTTACCAGTTTGGTTTACCAAATATGATGATTATATTTTGTTAATGCAAAATTAAAAATGTTAAAATTTTAACTATTTCATAAAATCTTCACGAATTGGTGAAAAAACATCTATTAAAACCCCTGCTTCCTTGCATATAGCTCCGTGCAGTGCATGAGGTGGTATGTAAAATGAATCCCCTCCTTTAAGTGTTTCTGTTTTTCCGTCTATAGTAACATCAAAAGATCCACTCTCAACATATGTTACCTGTGAATGGTAATGCTCGTGCATTTGTCCTACTCCATTTTCGTCAAAATGTACTTTTACTAACATAATCTTATCATCATAGCCCATAATCTTACGCTTAACACCTTCCCCAACAACTTCCCATTGTATATCTGTTCCCTTAATAAATTCTTTACTCGCTCCAAATGTTTTCATTTCTTAATTTTTAGTCATTATTACTTTATTCTATTGTTTTTTTTCGATAATTAATTATCTATGATATAAAAGCGCCTTGCTACATATTATAAACTCCTCCATTGATATCGAGGGTAGCACCTGTTATAAACCCGTCATACTCAGATGCTAGGTAACAAACAGCTCTAGCAACATCTGCAGCATTACCAGCTTTGCCTATGGGAATACCCGCTATCGTTGCCTGGGCAGACTCTTTTGTGGTGTGCGTGTCATGAAATGAGGTTCCTAGAATTAGCCCAGGAGCTACCGCATTAACACGAATACCTTTACCCCCTAACTCTGTTGCTAGCGCCCGCGTAAATGTGAGAATTGCCCCTTTACTTGTCGCATAAGCTAGAGAGCCTGGATGTCCTCCTTTACGACCCGCAAGAGAGGCCAAGTTAACAACACTGCTATTTTCATTTTTTGCTAGGTGCTCTATCGCCGCCCTAGTTACGAACATCATAGAAGTTAAGTTAACATCCATCACTTTGTGCCAGAAATCTGTTTCTATATCTCCAAGTAAGTTACGTGCTACTAATGAACCTGCGTTATTAACTAAAATATCTATTCCTCCCAAGTGAGATACAGCATTCCTTACTAAACTAATCGCGTCTTCTTCCTTTGTGAGGTCTCCAGATAGAGAGATCGCTTCCTGTCCTTTACTCGTTGCATCTTTTACTAGTTCCTTTGCACTCTTAGAACTAGAAAAATAATGAATAGCAACATTTGCGCCACCCTCTATAAAGTGTCTTGTAATTGCCTCCCCTATTCCTTGAGCACCCGCTGTTATTAGAACATTTTTACCTTTAAGTTTCATATTTATAAACGTACAATTATGTGGAAAATCTTAGTCATTTTTGATGAAATATTCCTTATTCGAAACTGCTTCCTCTGATATTTTAATACTTGCAGACTTAAACCACACTTCCGCATAATTGCCATCTTGATACTGTTTCTGCACATTCCCACCGTAGGTTTGCGCACCAGAACACCACACTTTATTCACAGAAGGATCTTTACCGTTGGTTTGGTTATAACATCCTTGCTTAAAGAATAACCCTTCATCTGCATATGCGTTTACTCGTTCTATGCCGTCTTGACCGATAGGGACAAAAAGATCCCTTGTTTGCTTTGGGATATCATTTTTAGAAGTAAAACTAGATGTAATAAGACTTTTTGTGAATGTCTTTGTTTCATGTCCATCGCTTTTAAAAGTTAGATGCATAATACCATCTTTCATTTCTACGACGTAACTAAACTCTTCTCCAAGCGCGATACCATCTTGCGGTTCGTCTGGACTTGAATGGGCATCTGTTCCAACAACTGAAAAATCATTTCCCCAAACGGCTGTAGAATAGTCCCATCTACCTGAGTTGTCATCTCCAGCGGTGTTGATCTCATAATTCCAAAAAACAGAGCCTTTTGTATGATTAGGAAATTTTTTATAAAATATTTTAAGAGGTTCATTCTCGTGACCTTCGGCGCTATGTATTTGCCCAACAACTACAGAATGGGAAGCCGCAACTCTCGCATCTCCTGTTGCTGAGACATTTATTACCTTAAGAGTCGCGTCCAGTTTTGCATCTGCCAGTGCAGACCATTTTTTATTTTGTGCTAATTCTGTTCTTGTATTATTGGAGGTTCCATGTGTGTTTCCTGCATTAGGTGCTTTATAAACTACCCAATTAGCCGAGTCCTCTTCCACTCCATAGAAAAATGTGTCGTTTTCAAAATTAGTAGCATTCCCAACATTAGCTCCATCACCTAAGATTAAATTCCATTCATTAAAATATGGAATCACATCACTAGCGAATACTTTTTTCTCAACTTCTTTTTGGGTAGTTTTATTTTCTTTCTTATCACAACTACAGACCCAAATAATTAGCAATGATAGTAAGAGCGTACGTTTCATATTCATTCGATGTGTTTTAATTCAAGTAAAATTCTATTTTTTTAGAATTTAAAAGTATTCCAGTAGTGCCATAACACCATTGAAAGAGATTATTAGTGAAAAGAATAATGCAGCATACATTCCTGCATATACTCCTATGCTAGTTTTATATCCTTTCATTGTCCTTTTATTACTTAGTAAAATTATTATCCCTAATACTACCAAGGGTAGAACAAACACGTTAAATACTTGTGATAAAATCTGAATCTCAATAGGATTCGCACCAAAAGCGGGCCCTATTAATGCGACTCCACAAGCTATTGCTGTAATAATTCTAAATTGTTTTGAATTCGTATCAAGTTCTCCAGATTGATAATCGGCAATGAGTAATGGAGCAATCAACAAACAAGGAAAAATAGATGATAAGCCAGCGCTCAACGCTCCAAAAAAGAAAATAGTGACTGCCCATTTTCCTGCTACCGGCTCTAACGTATTAGCCATATCCAAGACGTGAGTTACCTCTTTCCCTTGATAAAAAAGTGCGCCCGCAGCGACTGCCATAATCGTTGCACTAATGGCGAATATGAGTACGGCAGCCGTAATCGCATCTCTTTTCTGCTGTTTCAAATGTAACTTTGACCAACCTTTACCTTTTACAAATAATGGGCGTGATAAAAATGTTGCAGCCGCCATAGTCGTTCCAACAAAAGCAGCAACGAGCATTTTACCACCAGCAACTTTGGGCACTGAAGGTATAAGCCCTTTAATGGTATCTATGGCGAGTGGTTGCACAAAAAATAAAGATAGAACAAACGAGAATCCCATAAGACTCACAAATACAATTAAGATTTTCTCAAAAAAAGTATACTTACCTACCAGCATTAATAAGTAGAAAGTAACAATGATTAAAATAGCAATAGACAGGACACTCTCGTACTTATAAGCACTGAGGCTCTCAAAATTTAAGACAGCTATTTCGTAAATGATATTTGAGGAAATTCCTAATATCCCCATTAATGAATTCCACTGGCCAAAGGTTACTCCTATAATAATTAGTATTGCTAGCGCCTTTCCATATTTTAAGTGGTTTTTAAATCCATATAAGGCTGTATTATTAGTTATTAGAGCATAATTACCGTAAGCAAATATCAATACTCCTGAAAACACACAGCTTAAAAAAAGCACCCACAATAATTGCATATTAAATCTGCTTCCTGCTACAATCATAGACGTTACACTACCTGTACCAATGGTATAACCTATTGCAAATATTCCAGGCCCAAAAGCTAGGATCATAGCAATGATTTTTTTTAAAACTGATTTTTTCGGGTTTGTAACTTCCATTATAATTGCCATTACGCTTTCGCGAAAGCGTAAAAATTTTAATTTCTCCTTGTTAAATTTTTTACATTTTATTGAGCAATAGGTATTGCTTCTCCTACTGAGGCCTCCTTAAACCAAACCTCTGCATAGCTGCCGTGTGCATATTGTTTTTTAATATCGCCTTGATATATGTTTGCCCCAGTGCTCCAGATCATATTTGTTTCTGGATCCTTGCCATTAGTCTGATTATAAGCTCCTTGTTTAAAAAATTGCAACTCACCAGCATAAGCAGTAGGCCGTTCTGTACCATCGCGATCTATTACTGCATATAATGTTCTTATTTGTTCTGGTATGTCTGCATCAGTTGTGTACTCTGATTGCACAAGACTTTTACTAAATGTTTGAGTTTCGTGTCCTTTACTTGAAAAAGTAAGGTACATTATACCTTCATAGACATTCACTTTGTAACTAAATTCTTCACCTAGTGCAATACCATCCTCTGGCTCTTGAGGATATGCATCTGGTGCACTCCCAATAACAGACATGTCGTGACCCCAAACAGCTGTTGAGAAATCCCATCGCTCAGAATTACTGCCTTGAGTATTGATCTCATAATTCCAGAAAACCGAACCCTTAGTATGGCCTGGAAACTTCTTGTAATATATTTTGAGAGGTTCATTTTTATGACCATCTGCACTATGTATTTGACCTACTACCACTGAGTAAGAAGCAGCTACTCTAGCATCTCCAGAAGTAGATGTATGCATTACTTTGCAGGTTCCTGTGAGGCTGCCTCCTTCTTCTGTTTTCCAACGTTTTAGTTGCCCTAATTCAGTTCTTGTATTACTAGATGTTTTTGATGTGATTCCAGAATTGGGTGTTTTATACACCACCCAGTCTGTACTGCCATCACTAGTAGTGTAAAAAAAGTCTTTTGCCTCATAATCTACCAATTGCTTGACACTGGTTCCATCACCTAATAAAATTTTCCATTGATCCATAAAAGGAATAACATCACTAGGATACATAGTCCTAACGTTTTGCTGCTCTTCTATACTCGCCGTGTTTGTTCCTTGTTTTTTACAAGAAATTATTCCTACAAGTACTGTCAATAGTACGAATGCCTTTTTCATTTTTCTAATATTTTATAGAAGGTGCGCTAGTAAACTAATTTTAGTTTTAAATTTTGAACCACTTTTATTTCACCAGAATTAACCACCTTATTATCTACTGGTTTTTGACCTTTTTCACCCCATAAAACCGCAATGGTTTTTACCTGATTGTTTCTAAACTCATTATTCGCCAGAGTTACATTTACTATACCTCTTGTTTTAAGCAATATGTTTGTTTTTTCCTGCGCGCCGCAGTTTGAAAACGTATTTCTTTCTAAAACTAGACTACCTCCTATTGTAGACTCATCATAACCGCCACGATAATAGTCTAGTACATTCATTCCAACGTTTTTAAATTCTGAATCTTCAATAAAAACAAAGGCAGCATTGTAATCTCCTTTATCGTTAATCTCTTTATTAAGCTGTATCCCACGTATTGTATTTTTAACTAGGCTATTTTTTATAGATATAGTATCTGCAAATGAAGCTTTACTGGTTTCTAGAACGCTCTTAAAACCATCTATCTCTACATTATCCAACCATAGTTCGTACGACTGTCCCATATTTTTATCCAATGTGGCAAAAGCATCTGTTTGAGTCGTTCCTTTTAGACTAATATTATAAAGTTTAAGTTTCGATTTCGGTCGTATTTCAAAAGCTTTTGGCACACTCGAAAAAACGAGTAGTGGTCTTTCATTTGTTGCTGCTTGTAGTGTAATTACCTTATCAAAAGAATACGATTCTGTAATATTGTAAGTGCCCGGCTGGATGTTTATTACATCACCATTATTACTTGTAGAAATGGCCTTTTTAAGTTCATCTGTAGTAGAAACAGTTAAGGTGTTGTTTTCCTGTTGAGGTGGGTTTGTGTCAAACCAAGAGGTACCATATGCTGATCTATCTAGCAATTTCTTCACACTATCTGGAAGGGCCACAATTGCACCTACACTATTTTGACCATCGCGTGCAGATCCAAAGATGTCCTTATCTAATTTTTCAAAATCAAAACCATTATAGATATCCGAATCTGTAGCGCCAGGCATTCTAAAAATACCCGCATCACCCGTTAAATTTACATTTTTGGCTATAAGACCGTCTGTTTTGTAATCACTAGTATTCTCTACGTTTGTAATATTATTTTTAAATGTTACGCCTGTAATAGAATCGTATGTTTTAATCGCTTTCGCGAAAGCTTTATCTGTATACAGTAAATTATTAGCAACTATCATTCGCTCTGCTCTCGCAGATCGGATTTCTGATGGCGGCAAGACTTCTGCTTGACTTAAATTTGCTCCTACTCCAAAGTGCCAAGGAGTCTGGGTGTTTATAAATGAGTTGTACGCTACTACCACATCAGTTACTTGATTATAGCGATTGAGGGGTGATTTTGGGATTCCGTTCATAACGGCAAGCGGTGCTCGAAATTCATTCCCTTTTAAATTATAGAAATAGTTATTAGTAATCCAATGTCCTGTATTGATAACACGTATTCCTCCTATAAATTCTGAATTATCATTACCTATAAATACATTTCCGTCTATAGTAGCATAATTACCGTGACGCAATACGAGCGATCCTTCTGACTCAAAAAACACGTTATTTTTAAAAGTGTTATAGTTAGACTTACTAGAAATAATCTCTACTTCACCGTTGCATCGTTCAAAATAATTGTGCATCACATTTACATAACCAGGCGTCATAGACGTATAACTATCACCTATTTGCATCGTTTCGGCCCTTGGGCCTCCTTTTCTAGGACGTGGCCCAAAATGATTGTCTTTAATCTGGTGGTAGGTATTTACATTTTCATTACCCTTTAAAAACACGCGTAGTGTTGGTCCTTGATTCGTTTTTCCTGTAACATAATTTCGATCGAATGTATTATGCTGCCCCCACAACTCTATCCAATGGTTTTTACTATCTCGATCAGGATTTGTAAAGTCTTCTATAACACAATTTGTAACACGCGAGTGATAAGCGATTTTGTTATTATCTACTTTAAAGCGTATAACAGCATTTTCTGTTGTATATCCATTTTTAAAATGCAAGCCACTTACTTCTAAATGAGATCCTCCCAATTTAAGAGAAGAATTTCCTTCTAGAATTACACTTCCAGGAGTTTCTGCTTCAAGTACTATAGTCTTTTTATCTGTCCCTTGAGCATAGAACTCTATAGCAATATCCTTCCAAGTACCATTTTTAAGAATAATATGATCTCCAGGCTCCGCATCTTTTATGGCTGCTTTTAATTGGTCCTCATTATCCACAACTGTTCCTGTGGTTTCAAGGGTTTCGTTACAGGATATACAAATAATTAAGAGACAGAATACAAGAAAAAATCGGGTCATAATACGTTGAATAAAATTGGTTTTCCAAATTGGTTAACCAATTTAGGTTGCTCAAATATATAGATTATTATGAGATTCACAACAATTTATAAGACTTTCCTACAGACAAAATCATAAGAATATGGAAAGAGTTATAAACAACGATAAACCAATAAAAAAGCCATTAACTTTACTACCTATTCTTTAAAATAGGTACTACAAAAACTAGAAGTTATAAATACTAGTAAAGGACACATACGTAAACCTTGTAAGAACATTACAATAAACAGATGTACAGTGTAAAAATAGCTTCACGCAAAGCCACCTATTGCACAATGAAGCGTTTTGATGTATGTTTCGTTTTTAAAATATATACTCCCGATGACAAATGACCAATAATGATTGAAGCGCTATTTTGATCTATAGATTGAGTAAATACTATATTGCCTAAAACATCAAAAATGGTAATATCCCCAATGGGATCACTGTCTTTAGTAATTACCAATACATCCTTAGCTGGTACAGGAAACAATTTTAATCGATCAGATTGCAAGTACTCATCTGAAATAGATAAAGCATTAAAAGAGCCGAATCCTATATTCGTCCCTACGTCATCCACATCATAAGGTCCTGCAGTACCGCCAGCTCCAAACTCTTCGGCACCAGCATCAAAATCTCCTTCTCGATTGCCATATAAAATATCCTTCGTTAAAAAAGCATATGTGCCTACACCAGCATTAATAGCAGGACTATCTGATCCTAATCTATAAAAATCGGTGTCAGAGTTAAGCAATCCAGAAGCTACAGTTTGGTTAAAATCAACGCCGTTTATCAAATCCCAATCGCCATTCTGTTTAATATTACCTTCGTTGCTGGAATTTCCAATTGCAGCATTGAGAATCTGAAATGCATTTACATCTGAGTCTAAGATGATATTATTTGCGATTATTAGGTTTTCCGGTGGTAAAGTTCCGCCTCCCAAACTAGTTCCTATTCGAACACCCATATCACAATTAACAAGGGTATTATTTACAATCTGCACATTTTTCACCTGAAAATATCCATTTAAAGGAGAATCTTCTACACCATTCATAACATTTAATGCACCCGTGGCATTTGAATTTGAGCCATTAGGCTTTTCATAGCGCAACCCTTCAAAATAATTATTATAAACCTTATGATCTTCGCCAATTACGCGCACACCTCCAGAAAATGAATTGGCATTCCCAAAAAAGTAATTCCCATATACTTCCGCATTATTTCCGTGTCTTAAGGTTAAGGTCCCTTGATAATCTCTAAAAGTATTGTTGTAGTATTTATTGCTGCCACATTTGTTAGAAATTATTTCAACTTCTCCAGACCAATTGTGAAAGAAATTATCATAAACTTCTGTAAACGAATCAGAAAGTGATGTTGTACTGACACCTATACGTATAGCATCTTGATCATTTAATCCTGTAACATCATCATTTACAGGAACTCTATCTGCAAAATAATTATGATGAATTTTAGAGTAATCTGGAGTACCATTGTTATGGTTATCATTTATGATACTTCCTACCCCATTTTTACCAATGAATGAAGAATAGCTTACCTCGTTGTACTCTCCATAAATAATAACCCATTTAAAAATATCTTCTTCTTGAGTCTCACTTGCATTGTAGGTATCTACTTTAATATTTCTAACCGTACAATGTACACAATCATTATTACTACTATCTCTAAACTCTATTATAGGCTCAATTCTGTCATCTACAGAAATCAGTCCAGATGCATTTTGAAAAATAATATCTTCAAAGATAATATAAGAGCCCCCTAAACTTATATTGCTCCTACCTTCAAAAGTCACATTCCCAGGATTTATAGCTCTAATTATGCAAGGTTGATCCTCAGTGCCATCTACATTTATAGAAAGCTGTACGTCATTCCAAGTGCCGTCTGTTAATTCAATTATAGTACCTGCTTGAGCATTTGCCACGGCATTTTGAAGTTCAGTATTATTCGAGACCACCTGGGCTTGAGTTTGATATGCTAGAAATAGCATAAATAACTTGTTATATATTTTCATAATGCTCTACTTAGACAACTGGAAAACCAAACTGGTTAACCAGTTGTAAATATAGCAAAATATTACGCAAAGCATAAGCTCAGTAAACTAACAAGAAAAATTAGAAGAAAGCTTAGTTACACTATACAACTCAAACTATTATTATTTGTCATTCCAGCCCCAAGGTGCCTCTGGACTAACAATTGGCACTGAAAGATCCATTACAACCCTGAAGACTCGATCGGTTCCAAGTCTCCTTAAATTATAGGTAAAGGTTGTTTTGTCTATCGTAATCCACCATACATTTGTTGCTGCCTCTGGAATCATCTTCTGGGTATGTGCATCTGCAGGGAAAAATTGTATATTTTCCTTACCCACATTACTCGCACTACCTCCATAAAAGTTTATAACATCTTCTGTTCCATCTTCATGGCGATGGTCGTGTTTTAATGAAATAATTCCCTTATCTCTGGTTAGAATCCAAGTACGAGATTTATCATCTCCCACATAAAAAGGAATTTTGATTTCATCATCAGCGCAAGACCTTAGGTGCATAACAAGTTTTTTACCTCCAAAATCTTCATCTTCTATTGGAAACTCTAGAAAACCCTGATAAGCCTTGCCGCAGTGCTCTTTAAGAGCGTTCCAAAAAACATCAGAAGGTTGTTTCTCTTGTGCACACAACGCGCCCAATGAACTGAGTAAAAGAATAAGGAAAAAAGTTTTATAACGCATACGCATAATTTGAAGTGATGAACTAAAAGAACTTAGTCTAACTTATTGCAACAAAAAAGACCAAGGCTATCTTGGTCTTTTTTATTAGTATATATTTCAATAATTAGATGCCTACTCTGTAGACAAGATCAAATCCAAGAAATAAAGAACTATCAAACTCTGAATTTAATCGATTACGATCATCTCCATCTACTTGAAATGTGAGAATTTGAGTGCCTACGGTATCTCCCTGCTTATAAAGACCATAATCAGTTGTGTCAAAACCAACTTTACCTCTTAAAAGTAATTCATCTTCTATTATGTCAACACCCAAGAAAACATTGAATCGTATGGACTCTTCTTGTATATAGAAATCATCTCTTTGTGCTAGATTATAAGACTTTACAGATGTAACGAGACTAGCTCCCACACTAAATCCATCAGGCAGATCATACTGCATCTCAGATCTAATAGGTAAGATAGCATTAATATAGAATTTTCCATTTTTCGATTTGTACCAATACCCAACTAAAGGGGTTAAGATAGTACCAAATTCTTCAGATGACGCATACAATCCTGCTTTAAATCCTTTTCTAGCATTATATCTCTTCTCAAATAATGCGAGCCCTCCCATTTGGAAATTGTCTTCTGTAAAACCTCTAAAATCAGTCGAATAACGCGGTAAAGCTACATAAGTACCTGTCCAATCATTACCGTGTGTTAATTTCAATCCTAAATTTAATCGGGTCATTACTAAGTTAGTTCTATCTGGTTCAAATCCAACAGCCCCAAGTCTCGTATTTTCATACGTAAAACCTCCAATGAACGTTGCTTTACTTGAAATAGGGAAAGGATAATAAAATTCCACATAAGTATTTTTCACATTAGTCTCATCATCATTATCAATGTTTCCTAGTGTGGCATTATTATAACTCACCTTTATAAGATCAAGATAGTCTTGTGCCGTAAGCTGCGCACATATTAGTACAAAAGCAGCAGATAGTAATATTCGTTTCATATGTTTGTTAGTTTAATTTAAGGTGTAACAATAATACTGAAAAGTTAAAGAATATTCCCAATAATCTTAAAAATACGTCTTCTTTTACGCTTTCGCGAAAGCGTAACCCTCAAACAAACGTTTTATAAAAGGTGATCGTTCACTAAGTCATCTGCCCTTATACCACCTTGCAACACATTTATTAAACCCTTTGCTGCAAGTTCGCCAGAAAGTATTGCTGCATTGAGTGATCCATTAAGCAAGTGATCTCCGGCGAGGAAAATGCGCTCTTTTAATTGCGTCTCACTTGCGTGACATGTATATCGTAAATTATTTATATCTGGTAAGGCTTTTGTTATATCATAGCTTTTTAAAAATCGTGTTTGCCCCACGCCACATAAGTCGGTGAGTTCTTGTTGGACGTGCGCAATTAAATTTGCTTTTGAAAATGAGTGATTTTTTACCACAGTAACAGATAATAGAGATTTTTTTCCAGAAGAAGTTGTCTCTAAGCTATCGTGAAAGAAAATATTATTTATCAAGGATTCTTTATCTGCAATGAGACCTATTAAGGGTTTCTTTATGGTATTGCGCTCTGCCTCAAAATAGAGATTTGTACACGATTTCCAGGACACATCTTGCTTGCGTAAATTAGGAATAACTGTCGCGGCATCTGTCGCAATAATGGCAGCGTGACTTTCTAACTGAGTACCATCTACTAGTGAAATAATATCATTAGATACTTGAGCGACTTTAGTATTAAAAATGAATTTAGTAGCTTTTAAAAGGCTCTTAAGTTGTTGAGGGATAGCCTCTATTCCTGCTGTTGGTAAGGTGGCGAGCCCTTCTCCAAACATCTTATACACAAATTCAAACATACGGTTAGATGTTGCAAGTTCTGTTTCTAGGAAAATACCCGTAAAGAAAGGAGTGAAAAAGTTATCTATAATACGATCACTAAAACCTAAATTCTTTAAATGCGATTTTGTGGATACCTCTGGTTGTTCAAAAATAGCTTTTATAGAAGTTTTAGCTAATCGTTTATTGAGTTTAAAAATTGCTAGCTTATCCCCAAGCGATCCTACATTTGAAGTAAGTGTAGCCCATAATAGACTTCTATCCCTCAAAGGATCTCCTATTTTTTGCGGCTTTCCATTTTTAAAAATAATAGCACCTGGTTTAAAGGGTTGTAACCTCAGTGCTTTGTAGTCTAAATATTCCTGGGCTTTAGGGTATCCATCTAATAATACTTGAAAACCGTGGTCCAGTTGATACCCTTCTATAGTATCTGTCTTTACTCTACCTCCTACACGATCTGTTGCTTCTATAATTGTAGGTGCAAAACCTTCTTTTTCAAGTTGTATGGCAGCTATTAGGCCACTTACTCCGCCTCCTACAATATGTATTTTGTAATCTTCCTTTTTCATAGGATAAAAATACAACTATGTGTGGCTATGTAAAAACTTCAAGCTTATAACCTATAATGGACATTAGTGATTTTTATGGAGGGAATTGTCAGATAATAATTCTAATCACCTTATGGAGTGATATAAATAATAGTCCCATCTTCTTTAAACTCAACATCTTTATTTTTACCCTTGCGCTTAAATTCTACATCGTAAAAGAGGCCTTTAGTGTGGTGTTGTACCTTCTCTATTTCTGCTATTTTATACCAACTATACTTCTCCTCTATTACCTTACGTATTGCCTTAGGCAACTCTTTCTTCTTAATATTAGTTTCTGTTTCAAACCAGCGTCCATCTTTAAAATAATCTGCGCGGTATTTAATACCTTTCTTTTTAAAATTGGCCTCATAATATCCGTGAGAGTCTAAATGCCAATCGGGGTCATTTTCACCAGGATACATTTTCTCAAAAGTATCTTTTACCGCTTGAGGCACTTCTTGACTTGTAACAGCCTGCTGGCAACTTAATCCCAAAAGAATACATAATAAAAAGAAGTAACTAGAAAATGATCGACTCTTAAATGGCATATCGCTATGATTTTACTTTAGAATGCAAAAGCGCATTTTGTTCTTCTAATAATATAGAAATTTTATTGAGAAGTTCAATATCTTTAGGAGTAACCACTTTTTTATCTTGTACATCTTGCGCTCTATTTCTCAATTTATTCATTGCTTTTATAATTAAGAATACCGTTAGGGCAATTATTGCAAAATCTATAGCGGCTTCCATTAATGTTCCATAGCCTATAGCAACTTCTTGAACTAGAACTTCATCATTTGCGCCAGTAGTTTGCGCTCTTAGAATCCATTTGTGACTGGAAAACTGCAACCCATTTGTAAGCAAGATTAACGGTGGCATTAAAATCTGTTTCACAATAACGTCTACAACTTTATTAAAAGCGGCACCTATAATGACACCCACGGCAATGTCAATCATATTACCTTTTATAGCAAACTCCTTGAACTCTTTGTAAAACTTAAACATATATTAATTTTTATCTTGAGGCTTCTTTTTTGGCGGTAATGGCCCACGTAAGTGTATGATTAGGCCATTTAAAAAATTACGTAAAATCTGGTCTCCCACTTCTACATATTTTGGATGATTTTCATTTCTAAAAAAAGAATTTATTTCACTCTTTGTTACTTGAAAATCTACTAGTTTTAGTATCTCTACAATATCCTCATCTCTAAGTTTATGAGCGACGCGCAGTTTTTTAAAAATATCATTATTTGTTAATCCCATAACGCAAAGTTACAAGAATAATAGACGGTGGGGTAATAATCTTTATGCTTTCGCGAAAGCATAATTTCTAAAATTCTCTTATTTTGTGAAATATAAATAGCACAACTATGGCAACAAAAGATATGATACTAGGTAAACTTCAGTCTTTAATTACAGAAGATTTTGAAAACCCAAGGGCAGCGTTTCATTTCTTTGATAAAAATGGAGATGGATCACTGTCTAAAAAAGAAATAGTAACCTTATTAAAAAAAGCAGAAATATCTGGCTTTATTCGTGGGCTAGTCGCTTCAAAACTCATTGAAGGATACAGTAAAGATGGTGACAGCGAGGTTAGCTGGGAAGAGTTTCAAAGAGCGTTGGATGAAATAAGTGATGCCGCATAATTCAAATTGTTAAAGTTATCTAGCAACAACTATCATTTAAAAAGTTAAAGCTATGTTATCTATTTGGTAAAGTCCATATCTTATGGTATTTTAAGAAACAACTCAAACTTAATATTTTACACTCTATGCGTCAACTCAAGATTACGAAGCAAGTAACTAATCGCGAAACAAAATCTTTAAATAACTACCTAGCAGATGTCTCTAAAATAGACCTTATTACTGCCGAAGAAGAAGTAGAACTCGCTCAAAGAATAAAAAAAGGTGACGATAGAGCTTTAAATAAATTAACCAGTGCCAACTTGCGCTTCGTAATATCAGTTGCAAAACAATATCAAAATCAAGGACTAAGCCTCTCTGATCTTATTAATGAAGGAAATGTAGGACTAGTGAAAGCTGCACGTCGTTTTGACGAAACTCGAGGGTTTAAGTTTATATCATATGCTGTATGGTGGATTAGACAATCTATCTTACAAGCCATTTCAGAACATGCTCGAACTGTGCGTATCCCTCTCAATAAAATAGGAGAACTAAGTAAAATTAAGCAAGCTCGTGTGGACCTCGAACAACGATTAGAAAGAGAGCCTACTGCTGCCGAAATTGCAAAGGTAATGGATGTCTCCCCAGATCGTATTGAAGCAACACTACACACAACGCAACGCAGTAGATCTATAGATGCACCACTTGCAGAAGAAGAAAGTACCTTTAGTCTTCATAACGTTCTAGAGTCTAATCACGCAGCGCATACAGACGGCTCTTTAATGCAAGAGTCACTAGAGCAAGAAATCGAGAGAACCTTAGAAACTCTTACAGAAAGAGAAGCCAGTGTGATACGTCTTAATTACGGTCTTAATGGCAATCAGCAATTGAGTCTTACCGAAATAGGAGAACTTTTTGATCTTACCAGAGAGCGTGTACGCCAGATTAGGGAAAAAGCAATACGTAGGTTGCGTCACACTTCAAAGAGCAAAGTTCTCATCTCTTATTTAGGTTAATATTTTTTAAATTGATTCTTGAGAAAGAAGTACCTTGCTGTAATGCATCTCAAGAATATACATATTGAAGAATATAATTTTGATAGACTTTTAAAAGTCTTACCAGAATTAAATACATATATAACTCATAAAAACGGCTTTAGAACACTAGATTATAGTGATGCTAAAGCCGTTTTTTTATTAAATAGAGCCCTCCTTATAAGCGATTATAATATCAAACAATGGGAGTTGCCTAGTGGCGCCCTCTGCCCTCCTATTCCAGGAAGAGCAGACTATGTACACCACCTCAATGATTTATTAAATGATACTATGCCAGTAAAAGGTCTAGATATAGGAACCGGTGCAAGTGCTATTTATCCAATATTAGCAACGTCCATATATAAATGGCATATGGTGGGTTGTGATAGCAATCCTCTTTCTGTTGAATATGCTACAAAGAATACAGTTGCTTTAAAAGAGCACATAGAAATTAGATCACAAGACTACAATGGCCATATATTCAAGGGGATAATAGGTAATGAAGAGCATTTTGACTTTACAATGTGTAATCCGCCTTTTTATGCCTCAGAGAAAGAAGCTCTCAAAGCAAATAGTATCAAAAGGAACAATCTAGGACTAAAAACAGATTCAAGAAATTTTGCCGGTCAGCCTAATGAATTGTGGTGCAACGGTGGTGAAGCACTGTTTATCAAGCGAATGATCAAGGAAAGTATCTTATTTAAATCCCAAGTAGGATGGTTTACAAGTCTTGTTTCTCAAAAACAAAATCTTCCTAAAATATATAAGCAATTAGAAAAACTAAACGCTACCTACAAAACAATACCTATGCAACAAGGAAACAAGAAAAGTAGGCTCATAGCTTGGACATTTATACCTTAAACCGCACACCTGTTTTCACATAAGCCGTATTTTTATCAGTTAGTTCAAAAAGACTGTTTTGAGTTCCTTCCTGAAGCACGGCGTTACTATCCAGTATATAGCTGCCATTAATATAAAATTCTAAGTTCTTTGTACATTTATATTCATACCGCAGCCCCGCAACAAGGAGTCTTATTCTAAATCTATCTGCAACAGACTCATTAACAACAAAACCTTGTTGCAAATTACCACTAAAACCATCAAGACGCACTACCGCCTTCAACCTATGATCTTCATGTAAATGCCATTGTAAATTTGACTTAGGAACCCCTACATTATAAGACCACTTAGAGTGAAATTTCTTATAATAGCTTATAAATGGTAGTATAGGAAACCCTCTGTTATTGGATACCGACAGTCCTAAAATCAATTGTGTGGGCTTCTTTGGCAGGTCGACCTTTTTTCTATTTCTGATAAAAACAACATCCGCAGAGAACGCGAGATCTTCAAAGCTTAATTTACTTGCCGTAAGGTTGGAACTAAAACCTGGCGCAATTCTCGCAGCAAATCGCCAGTCATTTCTCATCTTATAAGTATACCCTAGATTTAGATCTAGTAATTGAAATCTGTTAAGAGGTTCGGGATCAAATGGTACGAGTGCCGGTTCTATTTCTAAATTAACGTAGCTGTAGTCAAGTCCTACAAGGAAATAGGCATCCTCCTTTACTTCAATAGGATAATTAAGCATTGCCCTATGCCTATCATAGGTTACTCCTTCTCCATTACCAGGTATTCCCACGTACTCTATTCTTGCCAGATCAGAAATCTGAGCCTGTGATAAGATATACGTACAGAAAAGGCAAAAAGCAAAGAGGGTTCTTCTCAAAAAGGTGCGGTTTAATTATACTGCAATATAATGAAAGGTAATGTAAATACGCTTTCGCGAAAGCGCACTTCTACCTATTTTAGCCGCGTGAATCACTATCACTTTAAAATATACAAGCCCTACGGAATGATAAGCCAACTGTCATCCAACGATGCTAGGCAATTACGAAAAAAGAAGTTTCTTTCTGAACTTTATGATTTTCCAGATGGAACGATGCCTGTAGGACGTCTAGACGAAAAATCTGAGGGATTGCTGTTACTTACTACAGACGGGAAATTAAGTGATACTATTAACAGATCTGGTATTGAAAAAGAATACTACGCACAGCTAGATGGCACAATCACTCCTGAAGCAATTAAGAAACTTAGCGAGGGAATAGAAATAGGTTTTGACGGCAAAAAATATACAACAAAACCCTGTGAAGTTTACCAAGTACTACAAGCTCCTCACTTTCCAGATAGAGGAAAAAAGCTGCGAGATGCACGCCATGGCCCAACATCTTGGATACGTCTTATTATTAAAGAAGGTAAGTTCAGACAAGTACGGAAAATGACGTCTGCTGTTGGGTTTCCTACTTTACGACTCGTAAGAGTACGAGTAGGATCAACTTATTTAAATGATATGAATCCTAGAGAGGTACAAAGCTTGTCTCACGTTATTTAAATTAAATTTTAGCCTGATACGTATACAACTCAAAGTACCTTCCTTCTAGAGCAATTAACTCATCATGAGTTCCTTGCTCTGCAATACGACCGGATTCTATCACGAGTATTTGATCTGCTTTTTTAATCGTACTTAGTCTATGTGCAATGACAATGGTGGTCCTATCTTTTACTAATTGATCTAAGGACTTCTGTATAAGAGCTTCGCTTTCTGTATCTAAATTTGAGGTCGCTTCATCAAGGATGATAATTTTTGGGTCTGCAAGTATGGCTCTTGCAATAGCAATACGCTGTCGCTGCCCTCCAGATAATTTTACGCCTCGTTCTCCTATCAAGGTATCTAAGCCATCGTCAAAGCGATCTGTAAACTCATCTACATAACCCGCTTTAACGGCCCGTTGTAGTTGTTCTTCTGTTGCATTGGGTCTAGGAAATAAGATATTGTCGCGTATACTGCCTTCAAAAAGAAATTCATCTTGCAATACGACTCCTAAATGCTGTCTAAAACTAGATAGTTTTACTTTAGATAAATCTTGTCCATCTATAGAAACCACGCCAGACTGAGGATTCAAGAATGTTGCCGATAAGCCTGCGATGGTAGACTTTCCAGATCCAGAACTACCTACTAAAGCGATGGTAGAGCCAGAAGGTGCTTCAAAATTTATGTTATGAAGTACTTCCTTTCCTTCTTCGTAGGCAAAGGAAACATCACTAAACTTAAGATTTCCTTTAAAAGTATCCAAAACTATTGTGCGGTCTCCCAACTCGTCTTCTGGAGTCATATTCATTAACTCTTCAGTACGGTCTAAACCTGCAAGGGCCTCCGTAAGTTGACTTCCTATATTACTCATCTGAATAATAGGGGCCACCAGAAAAGCAAGAAGTAAGGTAAAGAGTAAAAAATCTCCAACCGTAAGCGTCCCGTTTATCATATTGTAACCACCCATTCCCATAATTCCTACAGAAGCAAATCCTAGTAAAAAAGTAGAACTACTCGTCATAATAGCCGTTGCCGTTAGACTCTTTTTTACATTCTGAAATAATCTTTCTACCCCTTCTTCAAAGCTTTTGTTTTCTTGAGCTTCTGCTCCAAAACCTTTAATCACTCTCACGCCAGCGAGTGTTTCTGTAAGACGTCCTTTTACTTCTGCATTAATTTTACCTCGTTTTCTAAAAATAGGACGTATGTATTTAAATGCACGTAAGGCCACATAACCAAAAATACCCACAGGAATAAACACAAACAGCGTCATCATCACATTAATCCTTATGAGCAAGACTAGAGAAACTACCGCCGTAATAGTGCCTCCTACAAGTTGTACCAGTCCAGTACCTATAAGGTTACGCACTCCTTCAACATCACTCATTATACGAGATACCAGCGCACCAGATTTTTCATTATCAAAAAAACTTATGGGCAGTGATAACACTTTTTTCTGTACCTGTGCTCTTAATTCAGAGATTAAAAACTGTGCTTGTACACTTAAAATACGCGTCAATAAAAATGAGGTAACGGCTTGTACTAAGAGTGCCAGTACCACCATCCAGATAAGATTGTATAGTGCAGTCATATCTCCATTAGGTACAATTTGATCCAGTAACTCTTTTGATTTCAGGGGAAGTACAAAACCTGCCAGTCTTCCTACAAGGATTAGAAAGAGACCTATAAATACCAACTTTCGGCGGGGCCAAATGATGGTTTTAAAAGCAGATCCTATGGTAACTCTAGATGGCTTTTTTGATTCCTTTTTCATACGGTAAAACTATGGATAAATACGCTTTCGCGAAAGCGTACCTACACCTTATTAAATCTTGGTTTCAAGAAAATACCTTTTAGTTAGGAAGTAGTTACCCATTAAAGGTAAGCTCCTTTGAATCTTGAATTAAAGACATAAAAAAAGCCCGTCATAAAATGACAGGCATTTATAAAATTAAAAATATCGATATTAAACAACTTTTACATTTACTGCATTAAGTCCTTTATTTCCATCTCTAAGTTCAAACTCAACTTGGTCTCCTTCACGCACTTCATCTACTAATCCAGAAATGTGTACGAAGTGATCCTTCTCAACACCTTCTTCTGTAATAAATCCGAAACCTTTAGTCTCGTTAAAAAATTTTACTGTTCCTTTATTCATCTTATGTAATTAAATATTTAATAAGTTGCAAAGGACAGGCTAATAAATTGATTTACAACATTTTATTTGACTTATTTTCTCTTAGAGGCGCATAGTTAGTGGTTAACAATTTTTTAGTGCCTCATAAACAACACATTAAGAGTTTTTTTATTAGAATAAAAAATAGCTTCGAGACTTAAAACCTATCGAATATGCAGGTTTTACGGATATTTTTAGTCACAATTTATTAGTTTGACAAAGGAATAGCATCATAAACAATGACTTTTTTCCAAAGATGTTCGGACTCCTTTACAAACTGAAGATGCACATCTTCAGTTTGATATTTGTCTTGAGCCTCTGCAGACTCAAAGGTGAGTATAATGTTGTAATCATATGAGTCATCTACTACATCCCTAGTCGCTGCGGGCGCGACTCCTATAAAATTAGTTTTGGCATATTTTGAGTTATTCAGAAACTTTTTTAATGATTTTTCAAAAAAAGCCTTGTCCTCAGCACTATCTGGATTGTGAAACCAAAAATAGACCACATGCGCATAATTTGAATCAAAATTTGCATTGTTGTCAGATTTACAGGAACCTATACTGAGCGTTATAAGCAGTAAAACGAATACTAAATTGATCTTTTTCATTTATTTAAATTTTAAGTATTAAAAATAGTTAAATAGAAATCTTGATGATACAAATTCAAAGTACTTTTACATTATGAAAGAATTAAGCCATTTAATATATGAGTCACTTGTGAAAAATGGAATTAGTGAAGGTGCAGCAAGTTACGTCAATGTCATAATCTTATTCATTGCTCTGACGCTCCTACTTTTACTTATAGATTTTATTGCACGTATCATCCTACGCAAGATGTCATCTGGAATAGCTATTGCATCAAAAACAAAACTAGATGATTTATTAATTAAAAACAGAGTACCTAGAAGGTTTGGTCACATCATACCTTGGATAGTAGCGTACTGGTCAGTACCATTAGTATTTCAAGACTTTCCTTTGCTACAAACCTTGGCTATAAAGGCATTACAAGTATTAGGGATTGTGATCATACTACGGCTTGCACGTGCTATATTAAATTCGTTTAAAGATTATTTCAAGACAAAACCGAGATTAAGAGACAAACCAATAGATAGTTATATACAGGTCTTTATGCTGGTAGCCTGGTTTATTGCCATTTTTTATGGCTTATCTGTACTGGCAGATATCAATGCTACTAAATTCTTAACAGGTCTAGGGGCGATCTCTGCAGTTATTATATTGGTTTTTAGAGATACCATTTTAGGGTTTGTGGCAAGTATACAAGTAGCTACCAATGATATTGTACGTATTGGAGACTGGATTACCTTTGATAAATATGGAGCAGACGGAGATGTTATAGAGATAAATCTCGCTACTGTAAAAGTGCAAAACTTTGATAAAACAATTACCACTATACCTACCTATGCTCTAATTTCTGATTCATTTAAGAACTGGCGTGGGATGAATGATTCTGACGGACGTAGGATCAAAAGAGCTTTATTTATAAAGCAAGAAAGTATAGATTTTCTAAAAGAAGAAGATATAAATGAGTTCAAAAGAATAGGACTCATAAAAGAATACGTAACCTCACAACAGGAGAAAATAGAAAAGTACAATTTAGATCACGATATAGACAAGTCATTACCATTAAACGGCCGCAATCTTACAAATTTAGGCGTGTTTAGAAAGTATATAGAAACGTACATAAAAAATCACTCTGCCATAAATAAGGATATGATGGTAATGACGCGACAACTTGCTCCTACAGACAAGGGATTACCACTAGAAATTTATTGTTTTAGTACAGATAAGAGGTGGCAAAACTATGAGTATATAATTGCAGATATTTTTGATCATCTACTCTCTGCAGTACCCTATTTTAAGCTAGAAATTTTTGAATTACCCAGCGACCATAAGGTCGTTGTAGAGGATTAGTCTTTTACTATGATTACGGTTGCCTTTTTCCCTGTAGCGAGCCACCATTGACCAAACCTCAAAGTATTGTAAGAATCGTCAAATATCTGAAATTCGGCTGTATTGGCACCAAGGCTACCTTGATTGATTGCAATAATATCTATTTTATTAAACCCGTCTACAAGATCTATCGTTACAGGTATATAGTTGAGTGTTAATGTTATTTTCTCATAAACTACAACGTCATTCACCATTATTTTAACTTGATCATTGTCAAATTGGCCGTGATCCCTAAAGACAAATTTGGCGAATTTTCCATTTGAATTATAAACTCCTATGTTGTAATCCTCTGGAAGAACGATTTTCTTTTCTATATCTATTGGATTAAACTTTTTATTCATTTTGCTCTCTAGAGCTGCATATTCTTTTTTAGCAAACTTCTCACCCTCCATAAAGCGCGCTTGTCTTTTTTCTTTACCAGGCAAGGGCTCGCTTAGATTCATTTTGCTCTTTATTACAAGGGTTCCAGAAGATACCATACCTGTTAAATTTTCTGGAGATACTAATACAGATCTAGGTGCTGCATTATTTTGTAAACCCTCTATAGTAATGGGTCTTCGTGGGATATCTAATTGACCCAATGAGACACAAGTATGTCCCAGTACTACGAGCAATACGATTTTAAAAATGATATGTTCTAATCTTGGCAGTTTCACTGTTTTGAGTAGTAAATATAGTAATTCAAACAAGCAATAAATTTATTCTTAGCTAGATATTAACAAATGTTATACCAAGTTGTTATGCTTTCGCGAAAGCAACGTTAGAATACCTCAAAAGGAGTCTACGTAAATATCATAACCTAACAGTTCTTGAAATAAAGCCCTAAAGTATTCGTTTTAGAACTATCAATCTTAATCCGAATTTTTATGAAACTGAATTTTTTATGGGCTGTCATCTTTACCCTATGTTTGTTATCCTGTAGTTCTAGAGACGATGATAGCGCTAGCAGTAATACTATAGACTGCCTTAATCTAGGCACTGAAGATCTAACACTTACAATACAAGAATCTTTTACCACATTACCGGCAAAGGTGTCTGTTTTTTTTAAAGTAAATGATAATCAAGGAGGCCCAGTTCCTGGTCTTAATGCCTCAAATTTTAGAATATTAGAAAAAGGGCAAAATGATGATTGCTTTAACGAAATTTCCAGCTTAGAATCTAGCGCTACAATATCTTCTAATGCACAGATATTTGTGACTACCACATTTTTAATTTTGGATCTTAGTAATAGTGTGCTCGCCACGAGTTTACCAGAACTTAAAACTGCTTCCAATAGTTTTATAGACAATGTCATGCCTGCAACGCCTCAAGATGCTTTCCAAATGGGTATTTACTGGTTTGATGGTGAAGACATTTTGCACGAATTGCAGTCACCTACGACAGATGCAACCCTATTACAAGAATCAATAAATGGTATTACCACTGATATAAGCAATGATCCCTCAACAGACTTGTATGGTGCCGTGATAAAGGCAACTCTATTAGCAGAAAACACAATCGAAACCTTTGAAGCACAAGATGTGTTTGCCTCCAGTTCTATAGTCATTTTTACAGATGGGACGGATCAAGCTGCTAGATATACAGAAAGTGAAGCACTCATGAGTGTAAACAATGCTAGTGACAACATTTCTTTCTTTACCATAGGTCTTGGAGAGGAAATTGATCAAATCGTTCTTGGTCGCGTAGGAACTGAAGGAAGTGCCTTTGCAGGTAATAATGATGATTTGATAGCGGTATTTAATGAAGTATCTGATAATGTATCGGGACAGGCAAACAGTTTTTATCTATTTGAATACTGTAGTCCAAAAAGAGACGGCAGTGGTATAAATGACCTGCTTATTCAAGCAATTATAGATGAAGAAACGGGTATTATTACAACTTCTTTTGATGCCACTGGATTCACTGGCGGTTGTAATTAATTAGATTTCAGAGAAATAGGAGTTCATTTTTTGGGCATTACGTATTAAAGACAGTGAACGTTGTGATTAGATATTAAACAGTATCCATAATCATATGACTGGTAAATTTGTCTATTGCTCACCTAGTAAAAAATTGAATAGTTAGAAGTCGCTATAGGCTATGTTTAAAAATTTCCCAATGATTTCTATACGTTCAGTTTAAAATTAATTTCAGTAAATAAAATCCATTAGTGTTGCATTTTGCATTTGATCGCTAAATAAATGCATTTTATCGTGTTAACAAATTTATTAAACTGCTGATATAGAGCAATCAACCATACCTCTCTACATTTAGAATTAAAGAATAGAGCTATGGAAACTAAAACGTTCGAGCAATTACCTTATAAGTTAGAAGACACTTATATTTTACAATTCGGCACTTTCTATTTCTATGAAACATTTGTAGTGTCTGAAATACAGAAAGGAATATCGTTTGATAAAAAAATGGCAGAAATGGTCATAGAATTAATCGATAACCATTACGGGAAAGAAGCAAATATCGGTTATATTTCAAATAGGATTTATGATTATTCTGTTAGTACTAGAGCGTGGTATAAGTTTTTTGAAATAAGGTATAGGGTAAAGGCGTATGCAATTGTTTCACAAAAAAAACAACACCCTATATTATGTGCGTTGAAAAAACTTACATACAAGCAAGAAAAATGTAGGTACTCAAGTCTTCTGGAGGCTGCATCTTGGCTCACGAGCCTTCATGTTCTTCAAAGTAGCAGTCCCGAATTTCGACAAAAAATGAAAATAGCGAGCCTACAAAAAAGAAATTACTTTTTATAATTTACCTCGTACCGATTAAGCCATTGTAGGTTTTTATTCAGTTTTTCATGATACATACTAGTATCCATTAGATTTCTTTCCCAGCCCAAAGAAGCGTGTGCAATAATTCTAGGAAAGGCCATATATTCAATATCATTTATTGTTGTAACAGTCTCAGACCACAAAGGTGATTCTATTCCTATAACTTGATCCTCGTAGTTCTCTTGTAAAATCTCCGAGGGCCTCCAGGCATAGGCTTTTTCAGTGGTAATTGTGCCAGCCCAAGTTAAACCTAATTTAGTACTGTCATTATATTTCATATCTAGATAGGTGTAAGGTGCTGGCGATAGTATAATTTTCGCCCCTTGTATAGCTCCCTTTTCTGCCTTTTCCTTGCTCGTCCAGTGCTGCAGTATAAATGAATCATCTACACCTGCACTCTCAATATCTTCCCAGCCTATTATCTTTTTATTATATTTCTTTACAATCTTAAAAGCTCTTCGCAAGAATTTATTATAATCTTCTTTTGATGTTGCGTGGGATTCATCTCCTCCTAAATGTATGTATTCTGACGGTGTAATCGCTGCCAATTCTCCAATGACATCTTCTAAAAACGTATACGTGATCTCTTTATCTACACACAAACTGCTAAAACCTACTCTCATACCGGTGTACAATTTTGTAGCCTTGTTATCACAATTAAGTTCTGGATACGAAGCTAAAGCCGCATTAGTATGTCCAGGCATATCGATCTCTGGAATAATTGTTATATGCTTTTGCAAAGCATAACTGACAATTTCTTTATAGTCTTCTTGAGTATAAAAACCTCCTATCCCACCTCCTACTGCTGTGCTACCTCCTATTTCTGTGAGATTAGGCCAAGACTTTATTTCTATTCTCCATCCTTGATCATCAGAAAGATGTAAATGCAATTTATTAATCTTGTACAAGGACAATACATCTGTGTATCGCTTTACATCTTCTACAGAAAAGAAATGTCTTGCCACATCTAACATGGCACCTCTATACTCATACTTGGGAGCATCTATAATCTCGCAACCTGGGAGTGCCCAGATAGTACCCTCCCATTCGCTAGATGTCATCCCATCCAAGGGAAGCAGTTGTTTTAAAGTTTGCACACCTCTATAAATCCCGGTAGGAGAAGATGCCAACAGCACAACACGATCTTTATTGATACTTAAAGAATATTGCTCTTTTTCTAAATTACTGCTAATGTCATTTTGAAGTAATTGTAGATTTGAATCTACTATAAGGTAAATACGATTAAGTCTTGTTGTATCGCCATCTACAATTGTAGCTATTTTTAGAGAAGTGGTTTCTTTTATATAGTTAGAAAATTCATGAGCCGTATACTCTAAATACTCCAATGAACTTACAGATATCATTGTATTTTGATCTATTACAAAAGAGGTGGGTCTTGCCATAGTACTTAAAGGAGTTGGTAGTAACGCCATACTATGCACATCTAATGAAACTTCTGGCTTTTGCTTACAAGAAATTCCTATTAAGAGAAGGAAAAATAAGATAGAAAAATTCAAATATTTCATATGTAAAAGGTATGTATTCTAATGCAATTTATAATAGCCGCACTTCAGATATGCGGCTTCAGGAAATGTAATAGGGTGATCTATATCGTGCTCGGTTTTATTTAAAACAGAAAATGTACGTTTCGTTTTTGAAATTGCATTTTCAGAAATATCATAAAACTGTCTCGCCGTTACTCTAGAAGAACAAGAAGCTAGCACTAGCAAGCCTTCCTTACGCACTAATTGAGCACCTAAACCTGCTAACTTACTATAGCTATTTTTTGCACTATCGATCTCACGACTACTCTTTGCAAAACTAGGAGGATCTATCACTACAATATCAAATACCTCATTTTGGTCAATGAGTTGTTGCAATCCTAAGAAAGCATCTACTGCCATTGTAGTATGTTTTCCTGTATGGTTATTTAATTTTCCGTTTTGTAAAGCGACTTCTAGGGCTTGAACACTTATATCTAAACTAATGACTTCTTTTGCTCCACCCGCGAGAGCGTGTACTGAGAACCCTCCAGCGTAGCTAAAAACATCCAAAACTCGCTTATTATCAGCTAACAGTCCTACCCTACGCCTATTCTCTCTATGGTCTAAAAAGTACCCAGTTTTATGCCCATAAATAACATTGGCCGAAAACCGAATCCCATGTTCCATAAAATACACCACCTCATTTTCAAGAGTGCCATGAAGTACTGCTCCGTCTATCAACGGAGCTACCGAAGATTTACTTAGCAATCTGCTAAGTCTTAAGACCATAGTATCACAACCTGAAAACAATAGGAGATCAGGAAATATATCTTTAAGGTAAGGGTGCCATATACTAGAATATAGCTTTACAACCAGCACATTTGCATAAACATCTGCTATGAGTCCTGGAAAGCCATCATTTTCTCCGTATATAAGGCGATAACTATTGGTATCTGTCTCCAATAAAGGTTTTCTTAGGTTCTTAGCTTTCTCAATTTTACTCTTAAAAAAGTCCTTGTTTAGATGCGCTGGAACTGCACTCAAAACCTTAATCCTTATAGGAGAATCTGGGTCATACAACCCTACACCAAAAACCTTGTCTCTCCTTTTGTCAAACAAGATAGCGACATCTCCAGAAGCTCCTTCTTTACTTATTTTAGTGATGCTATCTGCAAAAATCCAAGGATGACCTTGTTTCACAAGTTTTTCAGCCATTGGCTTTAAATGTATGGCAAGGCGTTTTGTTGAAATAGTGGGAAGGTCAATCATACGCACAAGATTAGGGATTTTTACGCTTTCGCGAAAGCGTACACCTACTCTTTATACAATGTTTTTGTAATTTAGAACTATGAAAAAGTTATTAGTACTTATCCCCTTCCTATCAATTTTAGGAATCGCTCAAGAGTCTCCTTTGATAAACATAGAATCTTTGGGAGGAGAATATGCCTATGATGTTAAGTATGCAACTGAAGACAATTTTCTAAAAGCCGCAGTATATGACTGTTCTCAATGCCTGCTATTACCAGAAATAGCAAAAGCTATCGCAGCTGCAAATCATGATTTTTGTGAACTAGGATATAAAATTCTCTTTTACGATTGTTATCGCCCTCTTTCGGTACAAAAAAAGATGTGGGCAATTTATCCTAACCCTTCATATGTGGGTAACCCTTATAAAAGTGGGTCTATACACAATCGTGGCGCCGCTATAGATATGAGCATTGTCACTCTAGACGGGAAACCCCTAGATATGGGGAGTGATTATGATCATTTTGGAAAAGAAGCGCATATTGACCACCCACACTCGGAAGAAGTCCAAGCAAATCGAAAAATACTGTGGGATGTTATGAAAGCAAATGGCTTTGCCCCCATTCGCACAGAATGGTGGCACTTTAACTATGAAGCTAAAAACTACGGTCTCAAAGTATTAGATATCGACTTTGATTGTGATAACTAGTCCCTTATTTATGGTCTAATAGCTCATCAATTCTTGCAATAGCATCTTCGTAATGATATCGGGTAATGGTATTGATATTAGAATTACGGGCTGTTCTAAGCTTCTTTCTTAATAGTTTTAGCTCGCCTCGCACCAACGGCTGTATATCACTGGCACTTACTTTATAGGTTAATGTCCCTTCAAAACCTGGTCTACTTGTTCTTCTTGAAGGCCCGTCGTTAGTCATTAAATAGGTCATTCTATCTAGATAACTACGTTGTAAATTTCTTCTATAAACATCTACGTTTTGATTTCTGTCTAGCTCACTCCAGACAATCTTTTGAGTATCACGTAACAAATCCAAAGCACTGTAATACTCCTTGTTTACGGTCTCTGCATCTATAAGCCTTCCTATTCGATCAAAGCTCAATAATCTATCTAAATACCTAGATTGTGTCCTACGTATTCTTTCAAAATATCCTGCGTGGTCAATATTCTGTAAAATTTCTTTATTTATGAGCCATGTAGGAGTTTCAAATACATTATTACCTAACCATTGCATAGATTCTTTTTGGGTTGCCTTGTTTACGTGGCTATAAACTAACCCTTCTTGCTCTGGAGTTTTTAAATTTTCAAAAACGCCACCTACATTGGTTACAACGTGACCTACAAACCTACTATAGCAACTTATTAGCTCACCATAAAGCTCCTCTAGGTCTTGATAGTCATTAGTTTGATGAGAAGTCCATTGAGGTAATCTTTCTGATACATACTTTAAGTTCTTAATTCCGTATGTACTTGCTAGAATGGGATCATTTCCTATACTCTCTGTTTGCGATTGAGGATCAAACCTACTAGACTGTCTTCCAAATTTATAAACAGGATCATTTGCCTTTTCCAGTATCCATTTATTAAGTGTTGTTTTTTCTTGTTCTGGAGTTTTTGCCTCCGGAAGCCATCTATACCCCCAATTGGTCGCATAATGATCATAGGGTCCCATCTGACGCACAAATCGAATATTTTGATCACCAGGCTGGGCTATGTAATTATAACGCGCATAATCCATTAAACTAGCCGCTATTCCGTTTTCTTGAGTGAACGCACCGTTTCTATAAGACTCTACTGGATATGCATAACTCGCGGCCATATTATGCGGGAAGCCCAAGGCGTGCCCTACTTCGTGTGCAATAACCATGCGCATCATCTCTCCTATCTCTTTATCTGGCGTATTTAAAGTTCTTGCACTAGGATTTGCAGCCCCAGTTTCTAACATATATCGATTCCTATAACTTCTCAAGTGATTATGATACCAGATGATATCACTCTCTATAATCTCGCCACTTCGAGGGTCTGATACACTTGGCCCTACAGCATTTCTAGTTGTACTAGCTACGTAACGGACTACAGAGTATCTTATATCTTCTGGACTAAAGTCTGGATCTTCGTCTGGTGTTGGAGCATCTTTTGCAATAATAGCATTTTTAAACCCTGCTGTTTCAAAGGGTTTTTGCCAGTCTTCTATCCCTTGCTTGATATACTTTTGAAGTTTTTCTGGAGTACCAGGGTCTAAGTAATATACAATAGGTTTTATAGGCTCAACTAATTCACCACGTTTGTATGCTTCTGGATCTTTAGGTTCTAACTTCCAGCGGCGTATGTAGGTATTCCTATCTGCCTTAAGAGCATCACTACCATAATCATATTGACTTACTGTAAAGAAACCTACTCTAGGATCATATAACCTAGGTTGCATGGGCTCTTCTGGCAACAGGATCATCGATTGATTCATTTGTAGGCTTATAGATTGAGCATTTCTCTCTGTTGGAGGCTCTGAGGCATCATAGGTCATATCTTGCTTTACCTCAATATTGAGAGGGAAACTTTTCATGGTATTGATAAAACTTCTACTAGCATCCAGCTTTTTTACTTTGTATTGCTTTCTAAGTCTTGAAGATAGGCCGCTTATAGCTTTTATATCTGCCGTAAAGAGCTTTGTTACATTTACCACAGCCGCAGTACTGTCTTTATTAAATGCCTTTATATCAAAAGCGTACAGTATAGGCTCATAATTATTTACTCTTACAGAGTTGCTTATGGTTTTTGTACTGTCTGCAATATTCGTGTAGGATTTAATCTTGAGTAATATTTTGTCTTGAAAACGGGTCCAATGAACGACTTGCTCATTTGTTTTAGATCCGGCATTTACATATCCACCGCCTAGACCATTAGGGATTTGAGCAATACGACTCACCCAAAGCATATCTTTTTCTAGTTTATTAAAAGGAATTTCATAGAAAAAGTCTTTTTTGACTTTATGTACGTGAAACAAACCACTATCAGTAATAGCTTCTTTTGTTATTACCTCTTTGTACTCTTTAATAGCATCTTTATCCTTCTTTTTCTCTGGTGCTACTCTTTCAGTTTTGGCGTTTTTGTCTTTTCGTTTTTTCTTTTGAGAAAATAAAGGTCCTGAGCAAAATAATAGGAGACTAATAAACAATAGTAGCGTTCTTTTCATGGGTAGAGTTTTAACAATCCGAAAATAAGAATCCGTCACCAGAATGCAATTTCTTTATGAAATAATTGGGAAATGTTTAGCTTTCGCGAAAGCTTAATAAATCTATTGTTCGCATGAATCAATTTTATAGAAGAAATTCTAGCATTACCTCCATACGCAGTTAGAATAGGTGAGCTTCTAAACTAGACTACTTAAAGGATTATGCGTTACTTGTAAAGAACATTCTCCAGGGCTTCATATACTTTTATTGTTTTGTGAATTTATAGCTTAAAATACGTTCACCTCCAGAACCACCGTCCCACCCTTCAAAGCCCAGCGCTATATCTACGAAGAAAACAGTATCATCAGTAACTTCAAACTGACCAAAAGTATCTTGAGCTGGTCCAGATAATATATGAAACTGTGATTCCCTACAAAACCCATTGACTGATTGATAAATTTTAGGATAAATTTTTGAGCCAGAAAAGGTGATTTCTACTCGTTCTGAAAACCCAAAAGGCACTAATCGGGTATTGATAAAACCCCCTGCAGAAACAGACGTCACCCCGTCAATAGGATCAATTCCCACAGCATTATCAGATAATAGGTTATAACTATAGACACCTGTAAACAGTTGGTCATCCATAGGTTCAATTACAGCGATTTCATATCTATAGGGTGATTTAAAAAAGCAATAGTCTGTAAGGATAGACGCACTTCCTGTATCTGTACTAAACGTTCGGCCATCTGTGAGATGAATCTCTAATCTTAGTTTAAATTGATCTCCTGGCAATATAGATGGGGCATCAAGACCAACACTGTCAACTGCATCTTGATAGGACAGCGTTATCGTAGTGCGTGGTAACCCAAACTCACCAGTAAAAAAATCACTCTTAGGGATATCTCCAAGAACAGTTTCTGAAGTCGTATTAATCCCATTGGCATCATTTCTATCTTCATAAGCTAGATACATTCTCACAAAGTCGAGTAAATCTCCTTCCTCCAAATCTTGCTCTTCAATAGTTAGAGAGAAAGTACTCTCAAAGTCTTCGTGAATAAAATCTTTTGATATTCTTTCTATGTTTCTAAGGATTGCACCACGCTCTATTTCGTTAACCACCACATCTATTGCCTTATCATCTTCTGAGCAGGAAAAAAAACAGACAGCGACTAGATAGTATATGTAATAATTTCTCATAAGTTAGTTGATTAGCATTACGAACTTACATCTACATTATTGAGCATCCGTCATTTCCGATAAAGGTTAACTCAATATTACGAATCCTCTAAACGTTTACTAACATACTCTACTTCTGTTTTTCCGTGGGCTTTTGCCTTGCCATCTTCACCGAGCCCTACCATAACTATACGTTCAATAGTAATAATAGTTTCTCTAGTCATCTTATTACGTACTTCACAATGTAGCGTGAGAGAAGCAGTGCCAAATTTTATCACTTCCAACCCTATTTCTATAATATCTCCTTTTTTTGCGCTTGCGCGAAAATCTATTTCACTCATATATTTCGTGACGGTCCTAGGATTTTCAAGTTGGATAATTGCATAAAGCGCAGCCTCTTCATCTATCCACTCTAGCAATCTTCCACCAAAAAGGGTTCCATTCGGATTTAGATCTTCTGGTTTAATCCATTTACGTGTGTGAAAATTCATAATTCATTTTATTTCCGCGAAGGCGGAAATCTTATCCCGTCTTCACAATTCTTATTTATAATAGTGTCCTGTGGCAAATGTATAATAATACTTTCGCGAAAGCATACTTATACCACATACCATAGCATTGTAGAAACCACTAATCCAACGAGAGCAATCAAACTGGTCATTACCGTCCAAGAGGTAAAGGTCTGTTTTTCTGTTAAGCCCAAGTATTGCTTTACGAGCCAGAAACCGCTGTCATTTACGTGTGAGAAAATCGTAGCTCCAGAGGCTATTGCAATTACAAGTACTGCGAGCTGTGGAGCACTCGTGTTTGCAATACTGAGCATAGGAGATGCAATACCGGCTGCGGTAATCATTGCTACCGTGGCAGATCCCTGTAAAATACGTACGATAGCCGCCACAACGAAACCAAAAATCACAGGAGGAAAATAATCGCTACTCAAACTTTCTGCAATCATTTTTCCTGCTCCTGTGTCAATAAGTACCTGCTTGAAAGCACCACCAGCTCCCGTTAACAAAATGATGACACCTGCAGGATATAACGATTTTGTTGAAATTTCTAAAAGTTGATCTTTTTTAAACCCTTTACGAATACCTAAGAAGTACCAAGCCACAATATTGGCTATGATAAGCGCTACGAAGGGGTGGCCCAACAAACCAGAAAGATAAAGCATCCAATCTGGTAAAGCTCCATCTTGAAATAACGGGCTGCCAAGAACCGTATTAAAAACAATAAGTACAATGGGAATGGCAATAATTGCAAGTATCTGAACTGCACTTGGAGCGTTTTCAGGAACTTCCATCACTGTTGTCATTTCTTCTGGAGTATCTACATGTATTCTTTTCGACAATCTTTTTGCCAGCATAGGTCCTGCTATAATTGCAGCGGGTAAGCCAGCTATAAATCCAAAGATGATTACATACCCCAAATCTGCTCCTAAAATTTCGGCCACTGCAATTGGTCCAGGCGTAGGTGGTATAAATGTATGCGTGATAGCTAATCCGGCTAGTAAAGGTATCGCATACAATAACAAAGACTTCTTCGTTTGTTTTTGCAATGCATATATTAAAGGAACTAAGATGATAAAGGCAACATCAAAAAACACAGGTATGGCCACTAAAAAACCTGTAAGCATCACGGCCCAAGGCGCTTTTGCTATTCCAAAGGCTTTTAATAAAGAGTTTGCGAGCATCTGTGCTCCTCCAGATCGTTCTAAGATTGCACCAAATAAAGCTCCTAACCCAACAACGGTAGCCACAAAACCTAGTGTACCTCCCATTCCATTCTTAATACTTTTGAGCAATAAAGAAGGCTCCATACCTGCCGTTACGCCTACAACAATACACGTTATAAGTAGCGCAAGAAAGGCTTGTATCTTTAAGCGTAGAATGAGAAATAGCAAGACACTTATTCCTAAAAAGACTGAAAGCAGTAATTGTATATCCAAGGTTATAGTTTTAAATTAATCTTCCCAATTAGTGTGAAAGCTTCCGGTTTTATCTTTGCGCTCATAGGTATGAGCACCAAAATAATCTCTCTGCGCCTGTATCATATTAGCTGAAGACTCGCCTCTAGTAAATGCCAATATATAATTAGTGGCTGCACTAAAAACAGGTGTTGCCATACCTGATTTTAAGGTCTCCGCTTGAAATGAGATCAAGTCATCAAGCCCCGCTTGAATCGCTATCCTTATATCATTTGAAAGAAATAAAGAGTCAGAACTAGTAGTCAAAATAGCCCCTAAAGTTTCCATAAACCGGGAACGTATGATGCAACCATTTGTCCATATTCTCGTGATTTCCGAAAGATTGAGATCCCAATTATACTCTTGAGATGCTTTACGTAGGGCTTCCATACCAATGCAATGATTAATAATACGCGCTACCTTATAGGCCTTTTTAATAGTCTCAATAGAAAGAAGTGTAGTATGTTTTCGCGAAAGCGTATACATTTCCTCTGCTCTTGTTCTCTCTTCTTTATAACCAGATACAATACGTGTCATCACGGCCTGTGAGATTGTATCTAAAGAGGTACCAATTTCTAAAGCGGCCGTCGTGCTCCATCCTCCCGTTCCTTTTTGTTTGGCCTTATCTAAAATTACATCTATTAAAAAGACATCACCTTCCTTTTTTGTGAGTATATGTCCAGAAATCTCTAATAAGTAGCTTTCTAACGCTCCTTGATTCCAATCTTTAAAATAATTTGAAATAGTACTATTATCAAGTTGTAAATTGGTCTTTAAAACATCGTATACCTCTGCAATAAGCTGCATCTCTGCATATTCGATCCCATTATGAATCATTTTTACAAAATGACCAGAACCACCATCACCCAATCGAGTACAACAGGCATCTTTGTTCTTATCTCTTGCTGCAATGCGTTCAAGATAAGCACCTACTAGTTCATACCCTTCTTTACTACCTCCAGGCATAATAGAAGGCCCTTCAAGAGCACCTTTCTCACCTCCAGAAACTCCTACTCCTAGAAAATGAATCCCTTTGTCCTTTAGTAACTCAAAACGATCTTGCGTGTTTTTATAATGGCTATTCCCTCCATCCATAAGAACATCTCCTTCAGATAAATGAGGTACGAGAGATCTAATAACTGCATCTATCGCTGGACCAGCATTCACCATAATGAAAATCTTTCGTGGTATGGCTAGAGAGTTTACAAATGCTTCTAAATCATCGTATCCATTACTATCTTCAAGTTCTTTATATTGGTCCACAAACTTGCTAGCAACCTTTTCTTCTTTGCCAGCAACATGTCTATTATACAGAGACATCTTGATCCCTTTAGTTGCAAAATTGCGAGCTAGGCTCTTGCCCATAACACCTAGACCTATCAGTCCTAATTCACTTTTTGTGTTTTCTTTAGACATAACTTCTCTAACTATAACTTCAGGTTTATTTTTAGCATTTACCACAATGGCATTTTTAGGCTTTTCTAAGGTGTCAAACTGAGATTGCAATAAAGTAGGATCAAAAAAATGATCCTTTCGGGCCGCAAGTCGATTTGCTATGTCTTCTTGAGAACCTTCTAAAAAAACAAATTTAACATCTCCGCCAGCTTCTAGAATTTCTCTGTAGGATTCTTTCAACGCAGAACAAGCTAGCACTGCGCCATCATTACTCCATTCTGTAATATTCTGTGATAGCAACTTTAACCAAGGCCATCTATCGGCATCCTGTAAAGGAATGCCGCTCGCCATTTTATTTTTATTACTTTCTGGATGATAATCATCTGCATCAAAAAATGGTACTCCCAATTCAGTTGCAAGTAATTTTCCTATAGTAGTTTTACCTACACCAGAAACTCCCATAACTATATAAACAACTCCCATTAAAATAGTGTTGGATCTGGCTGAACCAAAGTTTGAGGCACTTTAAGATGAGTACCTAGTACAGGGTTCAATTTATTAATAAAGTAAGCGGACAATAATGGAGAGGCAAGCTCTACATTTTGATGTATAAAGAAATGAATATTCGTAAGTCCTTGATCCACCCATTTCTTAAGCCTTAAGACCCAATCATCTAATCTTGCATAATCACTTGGATCGTTTGCGCCTACAAAACGAATAAAAGCCTCATTATTGGTAAGCCGCATATGCATAATATCTCTTCTCCCAGCAGTATCTACAAGAACATTCGCTATATTGTTTTCTTCTAGTAAGTGAAATAGTCTTTCAGCAACAGCCGGATCGTTAAACCAACCGGTATGTCTAAATTCTAGAGCAATAGGTACTTCACTAGGCCAATTATTCACAAAATTATCTACCCTATCAAAATTCTTAGGATGGAAATTATTATGCATTTGTAAAAAAATGGTCCCGAGCTTTTCTTTTAGTAATAAAGTGTGATCCAAATATTCTGGAATATACTGTTCAGAGTCTATAAGTCGTTTTAGATGGCTAATATTATTAGTGATTTTTGGAAAAAACTTAAAACCATCTGGAGCTTTTTCATACCACTTTTGATATTGTTCCTTAGGAAACAGTCTATAAAAGGTGGCATTAAGCTCTATGCTATTAAACTGTGAGGCATAGTACTGCAACTCATCTTTTGTGCCTCTTGGATAAAAATTTTTGAGGTCTTGCCTGTTCCATTTTGCACAGCCCACATGCACATTTAGATTTTTTTGCTGTTTAGTGCGCTTTCGCGAAAGCATACCAATTGTATCGGGATGATCCTTAGGCAATGTAAAATCAATAAGCTCCGGATTATCTACTTGTCCAAATTTCATACGTACAATCTAGCGATGTTAAAGATAAAAAGAAACGCTCGAAAACTACATTATTAGTATCCGAGATTAAAATGTTTTCGATAATCACATTTTTCAAAGATGTATTTATTTAAAATAAATTACTTTAGTGTGTAACGTTTTGGCACGAAAATAGTCTTATGCCTAGACATCAAACTTTAACGATAAACACATTATGAAAACGATTAAATTATTAGTTGCCCTATTTGTTGTAGCAATCGCCATTCCAGCACAAGCACAAAACGCAGATGAGGTTCTTGCTTCTTACTTTGAAAATACAGGAGGTATGGACAATTGGAAAAACCTGCAAGCAACAAAAATGAGTGCATCTATTAATCAAGGAGGGATGGAAATTCCTGTTACAATGATTAATACAAAAGAAGGAAAATCAATAGTATTTGCAGATTTTCAAGGTCAAAAGATAGTTATTATGGCTTTTGATGGAGAGAATGTTTGGAGTACAAATCAAATGACAATGCAAGCAGAAAAATTACCACAAGAATCTGCTGATAATGCTAAGCTACAAGCAAACGATTTTCCAGACCCTTTCTTGGGATATAAGGAAAAAGGATACACGGTTGAGTATGTAGGTACTGAAACTAAGGATGGTACAGAGACACATAAAATTAAACTTGTACAAGAGCCTATAAAAGTTAATGGCGTAGAAGAACAAGCTATTACTTATTACTATTTTGAAACTGAAAACAATGTACCAATTATGACAGAATCTTCTGCGGGAGGTCAAACAATGACAAACACCATGAGTGATTATGAAGAGGTAGATGGTCTTTATTTTCCTTTTTCTATGACTGTTCAAGGGGGCATTCCTTTAACAATTAAAAGTGTTGAGCTTAATCCAGAGATAGATGCTACTATCTTTGAGATGCCTGCTGCTGCAGACAAAAACTAAATCAAATTAATTTTTAAAAAGCCGGGGTTCATCTTCCGGCTTTTTTATTTAAATCAACCAATCATGAAAAAAACGATTTTAGCCGTATTAGCGCTATGTGCAGTGACTTCTTCATCATTTGCACAAGACATTGTTCTTAAGGGCAAAGAGCTTTTTGGGGATATGAAAGCGCGTCACATAGGTCCAGCCTTAATGAGTGGACGTATTATAGACATCGAAAATCATCCAACTAATGCACGAATCTTATACATAGGTACCGCAGGTGGTGGTATCTGGAAATCAAACAATGGTGGAGCAACCTTCACTCCTATTTTTGATGAGCACGCACAATCTATTGGGGTAGTCGCTCTCGATCCTTCTGATCCTGACAATACTGTATGGGCAGGAACTGGAGAGATCTGGACACGTAATAGTGTTTCTGTAGGAGATGGTTTATATAAATCTACCGATGCGGGTACAACCTGGAAAAAAATGGGGTTTGATAATTCCGAAAGAATCGCATCTATTGAAATTAACCCAAAAAATCCTGAAGAAATTTATGTAGGGGTTATGGGAGCACTTTGGAACGATAGTGAAGAACGCGGAGTCTATAAAACTACAGATGGAGGTATAACTTGGAATAAAATTTTATATGTAGGTCCCTCCACAGGAGCCGCAGACGTGTTAATGGACCCTAATGATCCAACTATATTATATGCTTCTATGTGGGAGTTCAGAAGAACTGGATGGGGTTTTAATTCTGGAGGTGAGACAAGTGCCTTATACAAATCCATAGATAGCGGTGCTACTTGGAATAAAATACAAACTGGATTTCCTGCTGGAAAACTAGGGCGCATAGGTATTGCAATAGCTCCTAGTGATACCAATATCTTGTATGCAGTTCTAGAGACCGAAGATCCAGAAAAGAATGGATTATGGAAGTCTACTAACGCAGGACAAAGTTGGGAACATCTTAACAATGACTTTGGATTAACGGTACGCCCTTTTTATTTCTCAAGAATTACAATCGACCCTAAAGATCCTGATGTTATTGTAAAAGGAGGTCTTACAGGATCTATATCGAGAGATGGAGGGAAAACGTTTCAAAATATGGGTAATCAACACTCAGATATTCACGATGTTGTTTTTGATATTCATAATTCCGACATTTTATACTCTGCCACAGATGGCGGTTTATATCGCTCTTGGAATGGTGGTGTTACTTTAGAAATGACGGAAGACCTTCCTTTATCTCAATTTTATCACATAAGTGTAGATGATGCTGAGCCTTATAATGTTTATGGTGGTTTACAAGATAACGGCAGTTGGTATGGGCCGTCATCATCTCCTGGAGGTGTTGAAGCGAGAGATTGGAATCGTGTAGGCGGCGGAGATGGTTTTAGAGTATTAAAACACAAAACTAAGCCTATTATTTATTCAGAACCACAAGGAGCAGCAGCTGTATGGAGATATAATACAGAAATAGATAAAGTAACTGATATCAAGCCTGTACCAGAAAATGACGAAGAACTTCGTTTTAACTGGAATACACCTCTAGCACTGTCAGAATTTAAAGAAGATCGTATTTATATAGGAAGCCAGTATGTCCATAAAAGTGAGGACATGGGTAAAAATTGGGTGAAAATCTCACCAGATTTGACCACAAATGATCCAGCAAAGCAAGACAAAGAATCTGGCGGACTTTCTAAAGATAAGTCTGGTGCAGAAACACACACTACAATCTTCACCATTGCAGAATCTCCAGTAGACCAGAATGTAATCTGGGTAGGAACAGATGACGGAAATATACAAGTAACTAAAAACGGTGGTAAATCGTGGGATAATGTAACAGCAAATCTTGTGGGAATTCCTAAGAATACTTGGGTATATCATATAGAAGCTAGTGTTCACGGAAAAGGAACTGCGTATGCCGTTTTTGACGGACACACTTCTGGTGATATGCAACCTTATGCTATGAAAACAACCGACTATGGTAAGACATGGACAAATATCATTACAGATGATGTTAAAGCTTTTGCAAGAAATATTCAAGAGGATTATAAAAATGAGAATCTTCTTTTCTTAGGAACCGAGTTTGGTCTGTACATTACCATAGACGGTGGTAAAAACTGGTCACATTTTACAAATGAAATGCCACCAGTAGCAGTGCATTTTATTGATATGCAAAAGAAAACTAATGATATCGTTATGGGTACTCACGGCAGAGGTGTTATTATCCTAGATGATATATCTAACCTTAGAGAAATAAGTGACGATATATTACAAAAAGATGTACACTTCTTCTCTTCTAAAGAAGCCGTGATGAAAGAAAGTGGCGGTTTTGGGGGCACAAGTACAGAGACACAATTTGTGGGTAGAAATCCAAGTAGTGTAGCTCAAATCACATACTACCTTAAAAAGCGTCACACTTTTGGAAAGATGAAAATGGAGATTCAAGATATGGAAGGGAATCTAGTGGCCAAGCTTACACCTGGAAAATCCAAAGGTATTAATATCGTAAATTGGAACTACCAAGGTAAAGCCCCTAAAGTTGCTGGGGGAAAAACTATCTCTTTTCCATTTGCCCCAAGAGCAAAGGCTGGTATGTATAAAGTTGTTATGACAAAGGGTAAGAAAACCTATGAGCATACCTTTGAAATCAAAAACGACCCAAAATCTACCACAACAGATACAGAAAGAGCTCAGCAAAGAGAAGCCCTAAGCAATTTATCTGAAGGAATGGAAAATCTCGCCTATCTCGTTTACAATATTGAGGAATACAAAAAAGTAGCCCAAAATGTACTGAAACAAAATGGAGCTGTTAAACAAGCGCAAGATGTTGCAAATAAGCTAGAATCGTTAAGAGCAGAACTAGTAGTCACTACAGGCGATATGTATGTACAGGAGGCAGAAGATGAGTTAAGAGAGAAAATGACCAATTTATTCAATGACATGTCTACCTCTTATGACGCTCCTTCCAAGGCGCAGCTTAAAAACATCACAACATACAAGTCCCAACTTAAGGAAGGTCAAGATACGTTTGAAAAGCTTCAGCAAAAAGAAATTGCCAAATTTTTGAAGTACTTAACTAAGAATGAGATGACTCCCCCTACTTTACTTAGTAAAGAAGATTATCTAAAGTCGTAAAATCTCATTTTTTGATGTCTAAAAGCCTCTCCATCGAGAGGCTTTTCTATTGTTTATAAGTAGTTAAAAAGTCTGACTACGCTTTCGCAAAAGCATACTAATTCATTTGTAGATTTAAAAAACCTCGAAGTTATGGATGATAGACCTAATGATATTAAACGCATAAGACCACATATTGCTAGTGCAAAAGTACACGATGGAATGAGTACGGATGAACAATTTCAAAATGCTACACTCAGGCCCATCTTAAAACTTCAAAATCCGCTACTCGTTGAAGTCTTTAGAAACTACATTTCAAAAAGGAAAAATGTCTTCTACGACCTTTCTATAGAGAAACGACTTGCATATATTGAGAACGCCATCCATAAGGATATGAAATTTAGAAACAGTCTTAAAGGAATGATTATTGGGCAATTTACAGTAGAAGAATACCTCACATACATAAAGAACTCTAGTGCTCTTAATAAGCGTATTATGAATCTTGTAAAGGAACGGTTAGTAAGCCAGGTGCAGCTTTTTGAAAAGCCTGCGGCACTAGAAAAAGTAAGCTAATGCAAATCTCTACAGAGGTGCCCAAACCCAGTAACAACAGTCCGATTGACCCATCATCACCTGTTGAGTTATTTGTATTTATCGCATTACCCATACTATTGATAGTGACCTACCTAATCATTAGAAAACGCAAAAGAAACCCTTAACATCTAATCAATAAGAGATTCTCCATTGAGATCGGTAGTGAGTACATCACTCATATAATCAAAAAAAGGTCGCAGCAATTTATAGTGTTTCAATACTTTTTGACTAAAGTCTGGCGCAAATACTTCTTCATCGGTAAATGAATGCGTCACAAAAAAGTTTTTAAGCCGGATTAAATCGATATTTGGGTCTTCTTTATCAAAGCCTTTGGGTGCTGTTTTAACGGAGTCGCGTGGTGTAAATTTGCCTCCGTACGCTTTCGCGAAAGCGGGCTCAGATAGAATATCACGTATTTCGCTCGCATCCATCTGAAACTCTGTGCGAATGCGCTTTAAATCTTTATGCTCTGGATTAAAGAATCCACCTGCTACTACAGATTTATTTCCAGGCTCCAATCGTAAATAATACCCACCTCTTCTATGCGCTCCTGCCCTACTAAAACTGGCGCTACGATGTACGTTATAGGGCGTTTTATCTTTACTAAAACGTATGTCTCGATTAATTCTAAAAACTTTGAGTTTTTCTATCTCATCAGTTTCATTAAGACCGTCCACTATAGCGGCATAAAAGGCTTTTAGAGCTTGCTCACTTGACTGATACTCCTTCTTGTGCTCTGTCATCCAGTCACGATGATTATTTTTCGCGAGTTTTTTTAAAAAATCAAATGACGATTTTGGAATACTGTTCATACAAATACTTGAGTCATTTAAAGATACTACTTATAATGTAACCTCGTGCAGGATAAGACCGCTGGCCTGGGCAATGTGTTCCAATTTAATCCCATTATCAGGAACTAAAGTTTTTTTTATAAAATCAATATCGAATTTATGAGTACCTACATCAAAAAGTGCCCCCATCATTAATCGAATCTGGTGCCTTTTAAATCCTTTACCGCTTACGCGAAATATATAACTCGCCTCTGGAAAAAAATTAGCGGTATACAATTCATTCAAAACAATCTCAGACGTTGTGATCGTTCCGATAGTTTTAGTCTCAGGGTTAGGCTTATATGCATAGGTTCTAAAATCGTGGGTACCTTCAAAGAGTTGTGCCGCTTCTTGCATTAAAGGGATATCCAGATCTTGAGCAATCGCTACCATATATGGAGCTGCAAATGGATGATTTTTTTGTCCGTGTGAGAACAGATACAGATACTCCTTTTCTTTGGGCGCATCCATTACATTAAACTGCTTGTCTACTTCGGTAATAGATAAACAGCGTATATCCTGCGGTAGATTGGTATTAAGCAGCTCAAGAAATCCTTCTTCAGGCAAGGGCGCATCATTGAGAAATAGCTCTACATATAGTGCATTTGCAGATACTTTTGCATCGGTCCTTCCAGAAGCTAGTAACTTAAAGTTTTTATGCTGTAATACGTAGGCAAATGTGCGCTTCATCATACGCTCAACGGTAAGAACATCAGGCTGCTCCTGCCAGCCGTGAAACCTAAAACCCAGATACTGGATTTTGAGCAAGTAATAGTAACGTTTATCAAACATTCCACAAAAATATGTACATTGATGTATTAAACAACTTTAAAACCTAACAAAATGACAACGACTAACAAACCAAAAACCCTTTTCTGGGTGATTGCAGTATGTGCCCTTATTTGGAATATTATGGGCCTTGCCAATTTTTTAGCTACGATCTTTATGAAAGATTGGCTAATAGACAATTATCCTCCAGACCAAGCTGAACTTTTTACCGGAATGCCTTCTTGGTATCTGATCGTTTTTGGAATTGCTACTATAACAGGAGTGCTAGGATGCATTACGATGCTTATGCGCAAGAAAATAACTGTAATGTTATTTTTTATATCATTAATTGCGGCTATACTAACACAGGCATACTGGCTTTTTGGCACAAATGCTCCAGAAGTAATGGGATCACAAGTATATTTTGGACCTATAATGGTAATTATTATATGCGTCTTCCTATACTTCTATTCTAAAGGTGCTGCAAGAAAAGAGTGGCTTCACTAACTTTAAACTCACTATTAAATAAACAACTTTAAAACCAAACAAAATGACAACGACCAACAAACCAAACGCACTTTTTTGGGTTATTTCTATTGTAGCCTTATTATGGAACCTAGCTGGAGTTGGCGCCTATATGGGCCAAAAATTAATGTCTGAAGAAACAATTGCGGCCATGTCTCAAGCAGAACAAGACATCATAAGCAATACACCTATGTGGTATCATATTGCCTTTGCACTTGCAGTATGGTTTGGACTGCTTGGGTGTATTGGCTTATTGTTGAAAAAGAAATGGGCCAAGCCCGTGTTTATAATATCACTAGTAGGAATTGTATTTCAAATGGTATATAACCTTTTTATCAGTGGTGCTTTAGATATTTATGGACCTGGTGCAGCCGTTATGCCTGTACTTGTTGTACTAATTGGTATATTTCTAATTTGGTACGCTGGAAACTGTATAAAGAAAGGCTGGTTAGGATAAATCGGTTTTTATAACATACACAAAAGGTCATCCATACGATGGCCTTTTGTATTTTTACAACGTGAGGTCGTATAAAGGATTTGTAAAAACACAACCGCTCTGGAAACAGGAGCAATTTAGTATACAACAATTTGCATTTCCTGATTTTGACCTCTCAAACTTTTCTCCATCGCCTATTCCTACGAACCTTAGACTTGGGCATCAAGTAGAATATATATTTCTAGAATTACTCAAACAGCATCCCGAGTATAACATACTCGCTCATAGTATACAAGTCAAAATAGGAAATACCACCGTAGGAGAATTAGATTTTCTTTTAGAATACAAAAAGGCAATTTACCACATAGAGTTAAGCTGTAAATTCTACATTATAGATCCATCCATATCAGAGCCTATACACCGTTTGATGGGTCCTAACCGTAAGGATATGTTTTTTACTAAGCTAGAAAAGACTAAAAATAAACAGCTGCCGCTTTTACATACAAAGGAGTGTCTTCCCTACTTACAAGAATTACAAATTGATCCACGTGAAGTAATCCAGCAAGTGTATTTTGTGGGACAGCTTTTTGTGCCCCTTACACAAGAAGTCCCATCAATTAGACCTCTTAACAAGCAATGTATTGTAGGCAGCTGGATGTATATGAGCGATTTTGAGGATGCTAGCTTTCGCGAAAGCGTATACTACATACCCCACAAGTATGAATGGTTACATCTACCCCATAATCAAGTAGACTGGCAATCACATTTTAATATTCTTATGGATGTAAACGTGCGTCACATTAACAAAAATGCGCCTATGCTATGGCGTAAAATGCCTGATGGTAGTTTAGATAAGTTTTTTGTAGTTTGGTGGAAATGAAATATCCTTTTGATCCTTCTATTAAAAATCACCTTTGGCTTGCCTTAGGGCTAGCAGTATGGATATTTGCATTCCTATATTTTACTGATCCTTTGGATGTAAATGAGCTTACCAATGCACAAAAACTTCAATTTTTGCCCATATATGGTATAGTTGGAGCTCTTGCGTATGCTGCAATGCTTCCTTTTCAACAATGGCTCTTTAAAAATAACTTGACCTGGAATGCGAAAAAGGAACTATTATTCTTTCTAGTTTTTATAACAGGTGCATTAGTACTCACACGCTCCGTGTATCTATATATTGTTGTTGCCAATGAACCTAACCCTTACTCGTTAGATTATTATATCACAAGCATATTTTTACCTGCTGCTGTTACCATATTTCCGATTGTAGCTTTAGGTCGATGGGCTTTGGGTAAATACAAGAACAAACAGCTAGAAAATAGGAAGATCGAAATCAAAGGAGAAGGAAATTATGAAAGTTTACGATTACTACTAGAAGACCTAGTCTGTGTGCAATCCTCAGATAATTATGTAGAAATATCATTTCTTGACAACGGAAATCTCAAAAAGCAATTGATCCGTACGAAGCTATCAACCATAGAAAATAGTCACCCAGAATTACTTCGAACCCATCGTTCATTTATTATAAATCCCGATCATTTTCAAGCTTACAAAACGGTAGAAGGCAAACAAGGGCTTCAACTTTCTAATGATATTTTCACCCCAATATCTAAGACCTACACCACGGCCGTAAAAATGGCCTTAAATTTCGCCACAAAGTAAGTGCATTTCACCCCAAACACCCATATATAATAGACTGCAGCGTTTTCTTGTTTTAGGTTTGTACCAGAAGTCAAACTTAAAATTTAATATTATGAAAACGATTATCAACCTTAGTATATCTGTTATTTTTCTTTTTTCTGCTTTCGCGAAAGCACAATTAGATCAACAGCAAGAAGTATTTATCATAGGTACAATGCACAAGGTCCCTAAGATCGTAAAAAACGCCTACAAGCCATTATTAAAAATCGCAACAAGGTATCAACCAGATGCCATTTATGCCGAATATGTACCATCATCAGACTCATTAAGTCTATTACTAGACGAAGGTGATTATTTTGTGCCGCTATCCGATAGTATTGCTTCCATATTTAAAAATGATAACTCACGTACCACGAGGCTTCTTAATTCTGATATAACTTCTATGTCACAAGATGACTTTGGTTATCTTAAAAATTATCACGCCTCAAAAAAAGATATGGCAAACTGGAACTACTACAGGTATCTTGAAAATTATGGAGTAAATGGTAGCAAGGATCCCTTACGTCACGAAAACGGTGATTTGACAGCAAAACTTGCGATAGAAATGGATATGAAACAGATCTTCTCTATGGATTACCAACGTGAAGCTCTTGCTTACAATGAACTATGGCAGAAATGTGTGTCTGAAAGTAAGAAAGATGGACAAGTTGTTAAACTAGTAAAGGAAAACAAGTCTGACTATCGCAAGCATATGATACCAGGCGCCCTTGGGAATCTAGGCAAATACTCCAACAGAGTAAAAACTATGAAGCGATATGTAAGGGCAAATCGTTTTGAATTTAGAGATACTCCTTGTGAGCCTTGTGAAGAAGCAGGCAACGTATGGGATAGGCGTAATGCAGGAATGGCAAAAAATATAGGAGATCAAGTTTTAGATAATAGTCAAAAACGAGCGATAGTCATTGTAGGAGCAGGTCACGTTCTTGGCATTAAAGCCGAACTAGAAAAGCAGTTTCCAGAAATACGCGTCAAAATTATAGATGAGAAATAAACATACTAAAATCACCACCCTTGAGGGTTTGATTTCTCAAGTGTGTGGTGGTTTTTAGAATAATTATATACTTGTTTCTATTGCAATTTTCACAAAAGACCAACAAGTTATTCGTTATTAATTTGCTGTAATATATATTCTATGCCCTCGTCATATTTATTAGAGCGTATGCTTTCCTCAAGATTACCTATAAAAACCTCTACATCCCTAGAGTAATTTAATTCCTGATCAACAGGAATACCAATATCCTCATAGTTTACACCTTCTGGAGTTACATAAGCTTCATTAGATAAGGTAAAGGTCCATCCATTAGGAAGTACTTTTTCTAAAGCATCAGAAAGGATTCCTTCAGATGCTGAGCCTATTCTTGTGACATTAGACATTTGCATAGAAGCCAGTAACATAGTTTCTGTCGCACTTCCTGAAAACGGACTTTGTAGTATATAGACGTTTCCTTTAAATACTTTTTCCGCAGGAGTTACCTCATAAAAATAAGGAGCTGTTGTACCATCGCCAAGCCTTGCATACTTCTTAAACCCTATAAATGACACTTCTGTAAAAGCTCTTATAATTTCATACGATACAGTATCAAAGCCACCACCATTAAAACGAACATCTACAATAATATTTTCGACTCCTTCTAGGTCTTTTAAAACATTTTGCATGGTCTTACGCATTCCTTCCGTCTCATCCCGCATATGATTATCCGTATTTTCTACAGAACTTATATACAGTTTTTGTGCCTCGTTTTTAGGCATATCTGGGGTTATACCGTAATGCGCTTGTGCAACCATATCATTCACCTGTAAATAACCTATTTTATCATTAATCTTACCCCACACACTTTTGGTATAGTTATGAGTTCGAAGATCATCTATATACTGATGTGCAATTTCCATCCATAAATTTTTAAAATTGACATCATCTTCCAGGTCTTCATCAACTAGTACCTTTTCCATAATCTTATCCGGTGCTTCGATATGCACATGCCCATCTCTTATATCTTCTAACATTGCATATAAAATGCGATATAACTCAATTTCAGATGTTTTTTCGGTTACTTTCGATCTATACTTTTTATAACTGGCATCCCAGTCTGTGCCACGTAAATCAAAATATGCATATTGTTCATTAAAGGTGTGCCATAGTACTTCAAAATTATGAACAGGATCCTTTTTTTGCTTTCGCGAAAGCTTGTTAGCACACATATCAGGAAGTGTATTTAGTTTATCCATGACATAGGTAGATAGACCTAATTTTACTGTAAGGACCATATCTTCTACCTTATAATTACCCAATATCATCGTACTAGCGTAAGAAGCACTTGGAGTACAGGATATATGAGTCATATCATAGGTGGTAACTTCATCCGAATCAATAGAAAAAATCCATCCATATCCACGCATTTCCCACACACCTTGTAATTCAGGATCAATTTGAGATTGCATGTTGCCGGAAACAGTAAAAAAAAGGGCAATTACGTATAAAAGTCTGTGATACATGTTGATTAGATTGATGATTGTTCCTTAAAAGACGCATACTTAACAAACATGTTACAAATTAAGTTACTTATGCCTAGCAATCAATGTCTTCTCTACGTCTCGTAAGTGAAACCCTTTTGCTTGTAAAAGAACCATTAAGTGAAACATAAGATCTGCACTCTCATTTAAAAATAGGTGATCGTTATCATCCTTGGCTTCAATAACCAGTTCCACGGCTTCTTCACCAACCTTTTGAGCTACTTTATTAATTCCTTTTCTAAAAAGTGATGCCACATAGGATTCTGCGTTTTCTTTATTGTTCCAGCGATCTTCTATAATTTCTTCAAGCTCATTAAAAAATCCAAAATTTGTTCTATTCTTTTCTCCCCAGCACGTATCTGTTCCCTTATGGCAAACAGGACCTTGAGGGTTTACCAAAACAAGTAGAGCATCTTGGTCACAATCATTTTGTATAGATACTAAGTTTAAGTAATTCTTGGTCTCTTCACCTTTTGTCCACAATCTACCTTTAGATCTGCTAAAAAACGTAACACGTTCTGTATCTACCGTTATCTTGTAGGCCTCCCGACTCATAAAGCCTAACATCAGCACTTTTTTTGTTCTTGCGTCCTGTATAATTGCAGGTACTAAACTATCTGGGTATTTGTCAAAATCTATTTCCATTTTTTTATCATTTTCAGTCGCACTTCGACAAGCTCAGTGTGACATTAGTTATATTCTTACAGGGATTCCCTGATTTTTCAAGTCTTGTTTTAATTCTGGAATAGGTATTTCACCAAAGTGAAATACGCTTGCAGCCAGTGCCGCATCTGCTTTTCCTTTTGTAAACGCTTCTGCGAAATGTTGCTTGTTCCCAGCACCACCGCTAGCGATAATAGGAATATTTAATTCTTCAGAAAGTCGTGCAAGTTCTTCATTTGCAAAGCCATCTTTGGTCCCGTCATTATCCATAGAGGTAAACAAAATCTCTCCTGCTCCTCTTTGTTCTACTTCATTTGCCCAATCAAATAAATTAAGCTCTGTAGGCACTTTACCTCCAACTAAATGTACAACCCAATCACCCTCTGTTTTTTTTGCGTCTATAGCCACCACAACGCACTGAGAGCCAAATTTTTCTGCTAATTCATTAATCAATTCCGGACGTTTTACGGCACTAGAATTAATAGAAACTTTATCAGCTCCGTTCTTTAGTAAGATATCTACGTCTTCTATTGATGAGATTCCTCCACCAACCGTAAAGGGTATATTGATTTGTGAGGCTACTCTCAAAACCAAATCAGACAGCGTTTTACGACGCTCTTCTGTGGCCGAGATATCCAAAAAAACCAGCTCATCTGCTCCTGTCTCACTATAGACTTTAGCCAGTTCCACAGGGTCACCCGCATCTTGCAAGTTTACAAAATTAGTTCCCTTCACGGTTCGACCATTTTTAATATCTAAACAAGGGATTATTCTTTTAGTTATCATTGTTTAATGTATTTAAATCCGTCCCATCATAAAATCCAAGTTGCTCATCTACTAGTTGCTTTGCTCTAAAAGCTATCTGTCCGGTGTGATAGCTATAATGCTCTACTGCGTGAATTATACAACCCATACCAGAGAAGTTAAAACCTTGTACATCACGTTTTTTTAGGAGTTGATTTTCTGTGGCGTTTAGGATCGTTTGTTTTACCCTTTCTACAGTACTTTTTAGTTTGTCTATTAACTCAGCTTTCTTAAACCCATCCCTAGCAGCAAACTCCGTATCACGGTCTCTAGTATCTACCACTTCTCCAACACTAGCAATTACATACTGCGTCATATTACCGCAGAGATGAAGAATAAGATTCCCAAGACTATTGCTATTGCTATTGAAACGCTGCCAAATGTGTTCCTCATTCACTTTAGAGAATGCAATCTCAATCATACGCGTACTCTCATCTATTCTATAGATGGTGTTTTCTCTAAAATCTGTAATCCAAGTAGTTTTCATTTTATTAACTAATGATAAAGTTCTCTAATTGCTTCAAGGTAATACGATTTTCATAAATAGCCTTTCCTATAATGGTTCCTTCACAACCCATTTCTGATAGTTTAGGAAGTTCTTCAAAACTAGATATCCCGCCAGAGGCAATCAGCTTTACATTACTTTCTTCGAGAATTTCTTTATATAAATCAAAGCTAGGACCTGCAAGCATACCATCTTTGCTAATGTCTGTGCAAATGACATAATCTACACCCTCTTTTTGGTACAGCTTAATAAAGTCTACCACATCTTCATCACTCTCTTCTAACCAGCCAGCAATAGCAATTTTACGATTATGGGCATCTGCTCCCAATATGATTTTATCACTGCCATACGTTGTAAGCCAGTTTTTAAATGTTGAAGAATCTTTTACAGCTATACTTCCGCCTGTTATTTGTGACGCGCCAGATTCAAAAGCGATGCGCAAGTCATTGTCTGTCTTAAGACCTCCACCAAAGTCTACTTTTAAACGAGTTTTTCCAGCAATTTGCTCGAGTATGTTATGATTTACAATATGCTTACTCTTGGCGCCATCTAAATCTACCAAATGTAGATATTCAATACCGTGTGCTTCAAAATTTTTAGCCACTTCAAGCGGATTTTCATTGTATATTTTCTTAGTACTATAGTCGCCTTTACTTAAGCGTACACACTTTCCGTCTATAATATCTATTGCCGGTATGATTCTCATAATGCTTGTTTGGTCGAGCGCAGTCGAGACCTTTTTTTAAGTTATTTTCTTAAAAACCTCTCGACTGCGCTCGAGGTGACTTATTTATATATTTTCTATAAAATTCTTTAAAATTTGTTCTCCTACACTACTTGATTTTTCAGGATGAAATTGAGTTCCGTAGAAGTTTGCTTTCGTAAAAGCGGCACCATAATCAGCCCCATAAGTGCACGTAGCTATAGTCTCGTTTGTTACAGGAGCGTAATAACTATGTACCATATAGATAAAACTCTCTTCGTCTATCCCTATAAATAAGGGAGACTTTAGATCACGAATGGTATTCCATTGTATTTGGGGGACTTTTACGCTTTCGCGAAAGCGTAACACATTTACATCAAAAATACCAAGTCCCTTGGTTTTTCCTTCTTCTGTATAATTACACATTAACTGCATCCCTAAACATATACCTAATACTGGTTGCGTAAGATTAGGGATCAATATATCGAGACCTGATGCTCTGAGCTTTTTCATAGCACTACTCGCCTCACCTACGCCTGGAAAAATAACTTTATCTGCCTTCTGTATTTCATTGGGATCACTGCTCAAAATAGCCTCGTAACCTAGACGTTGTATGGCAAATTTGATGCTTTGGATGTTTCCTGCTCCGTAATCTATTATAACTATGTTCATATAAGAGGTACAAGGTTAGAGGTTAGAGGTACGAAGTAAGAAGCTAGAGGTAAAAGATGATTCCCCATCTTGTTAGAAGTAAAATTAATTTTCATTACGTCTTGCTGTTTTTATAGAAGATACAGTAATTGCTAGAAGTTCTTTTGCTTCTTGATGAAGTTTAGTTATTTCCTCTTTATGTGCAGGCATACCCATCCCAAAAAGCTCTAACCAATACATACTTTCATCGGCTTCTTCTTCTACAATTTTTAATTTATTAATAAAATCTCTTGTAGATTTCGCTCTTTGAGACGCTCTGTAATTTGCACCGACAGAGCTAGAGGAACGGATAAGTTGATTTACCCAAGCATTAAACTCTCTTGATTTAGGAACAGTAGCACAAAATCTCCAGCAATCGAATGCAAATTGTTTTGTTCGTTTTTTTAAATCCTGCATCTCTTAATTTTCATTTTAAAACTCGTACCTCGCACTTAGAACCTCGTACTTTTATAACATTCCTTTTGTACTTGGCAAAATCATCTTCTCTGCATCACGCTTAACTGCTACTTTTATCGCTTTCGCGAAAGCTTTAAAGATGGCTTCTATCTTGTGGTGCTCATTGGTTCCTTCTGCCTTAATATTGATATTTGCTTTTGCTCCATCGGTAAAGCTTTTAAAGAAGTGATAGAACATCTCGGTAGGCATTTTTCCTATCATTTCACGCTTAAAATCTGCTTCCCAAACGAGCCAATTGCGACCTCCAAAATCAATCGCTACTTGAGCTAGGCAGTCGTCCATAGGCAAGCAAAATCCATATCGTTCGATACCAAGCTTGTTTCCTAAGGCATTGGCAAATACTTCTCCTAAGGCAATAGCTGTATCTTCTATAGTGTGATGCTCATCTACTTCTAGGTCGCCTTTTACTGAGATATCTAGATCCATTTGTCCGTGGCGTGCTATCTGATCTAGCATATGGTCAAAAAATGCAATACCGGTATCAATAGCGGCTTTGCCAGTTCCATCTAGGTTCAGTGTAATTTGAATATCGGTCTCATTTGTCTTTCGCGAAAGCGTCGCAACACGATTCTTTAATTTTAAAAACTCATATATTTTTTGCCAATCATTACTCTCTAATGCGATGTGCTTGTCTAATTCTTCATCAGAAACCGAAGTTTCACCTTCACCAAGATTGGTATTATCATTAATAAAAATCCCTTGAGCACCTAAGTTTTTTGCCAGTTCCATATCCGTCAAACGATCACCTATTACAAACGAATTTGTCAAATCATATTCGTCACTAAAATACTCCGTAAGTAAGCCAGTTCCGGGCTTGCGAGTGTTTGCATTTTGGTGAGGGAACGTTCTGTCTAGAAATACTTTGTTAAAGACTACACCTTCGTTCTCAAAGGATTTTAGAATAAAGTTGTGTACTGGCCAGAAGGTTTCTTCTGGAAACACATCGGTTCCCAACCCATCTTGATTGGTAATCATAACAAGCTCATACTCTAACTCTTGAGCTATTTTTCCCAACCACGTAAAAGCTTTTGGGTAGAAAATCATTTTCTCAAAAGCATCTATTTGCTCGTCTGCGGTTTCTTTAATAATCGTTCCATCGCGATCGATGAATAATACGCGTTTTGCCATTATATACTGTTTAATGCGTTTATCAATATTATATTTTCTTCACTTGTACCTACTGTAAAGCGCAATGTATTCTCGCATAGCGGTTGTGTACTGCGATTACGTACCACAATCCCTTTTTGAATAAGCTGGTCATATCTTTTATTTGCATTGTCAACACGCGCGAGCACAAAATTTGCATCTGATGGAAAAATTTCGGTAACGAAATCTATATTTTTCAATGCACTAATTAACCGTTCTCGGTTATCTAAAATTGCATCTACTTCTCTATCTACTTGATCTAGCTGCGCCACACGGTCATAAGCACTGCGCTGCGTCAATTCATTTACGTTATATGGCGGTTTTATCTTATTGAGTATAGCTATGATTTCGCTTGACGCGAATGCTAGTCCTAGTCGAATTCCTGCCATTCCATACGCCTTAGACAAGGTTTGGGTTACAATGAGGTTGGGAAAATTAGAAAGTTGAGAAACCCAACTCTCTGCCGCTGCAAAGTCAATATAGGCCTCATCTATAACTACCAGTCCATTAAATTGCTCTAATACTTGAATAATCTTAGCTGGATCGATAAGATTTCCAGTAGGGTTATTAGGAGAGCAAAAGAATATGAGTTTGGTATCTGCATCTACGGTCTCAAGTATAGCAGAAATATCGGGCTGAAAATCACTATTGAGTAATACTTCACGATTTTCAACGTCGTTTGTGGCACATAAGACTTTATACATACCATAGGTAGGCGGTAAACTTATAATATTGTCTTTGCTCGGATTACAAAAAGCTCTAAAAATTAAGTCCAAAACTTCGTCACTTCCGTTACCGAGTAAAAGGTTTACTGTGGAAACACCCTTTCGACGTGCAAGCAACTCTTTTAATTTTCCCTGTTGTGGATCTGGATAACGATTTACACCAGTATCAAATGGGTTTTCATTAGCATCTAGAAAAACCATTTCTTGATCGAAATCTGTAAACTCATCGCGCGCAGAGCTATAAGGTTTCATTACCGAAACACTAGGACGAACTAGGCTATTTAAATCAAAACTATCCATCTTGCAAAGCTTTTAAACGAAGTGTAACGGCATTTTTATGAGCATCTAGTCCTTCTGCCGTGGCCATCGCTTCTATGGCTGGTCCTATATTTTGAATTCCTGTTGCTGTAATTTTCTGGAACGTCATACTTTTCATAAAACTGTCTAGATTGACACCGCTGTATTGCTTGGCATATCCATTGGTAGGCAATGTATGATTAGTTCCGGAAGCGTAATCACCAGCACTTTCTGGCGTGTAATTCCCTATAAAAACAGATCCCGCATTACCAATATTTGCTACATAAAAATCTTCATTTTCTACTGCTACAATAAAGTGCTCCGGTCCGTAGGCATCTATTAAGCGTAGTGCCGTAGCATCCTGTTCTACAAAGATTAATTTACTATTTTCAATTGCTTTTTGAGCAATATGCTTTCGCGAAAGTGTAGACATCTGCATCTCTATCTCTCTCTCTACAGCATCAATTAGTTTTAGAGAGGTGGATACTAAAATCACCTGACTATCTACACCATGCTCTGCTTGACTTAAGAGGTCCGAAGCAACAAAACTGGCATCTGCCGAATCATCTGCCACAACCAAAAGTTCTGAAGGACCTGCTGGCATATCGATAGCCACGCCATACTTAGTAGCTAGTTGTTTGGCAACTGTAACAAACTGATTTCCTGGTCCGAAAATTTTATATACCTCCGGAATACTATCAGTACCAAACGTCATTCCTGCAATAGCTTGAATTCCGCCTACTTTTAGAATTTTAGTCACGCCACATAGTTGGGCCGTGTAAAGTATCGCAGGATTTATGCTACCATCCTTACCTGGTGGCGTACACAATACGATCTCTTTACAACCTGCAATTTGGGCAGGCACTGCAAGCATTAAGATGGTAGAAAAAAGCGGTGCTGTACCTCCAGGGATATACAGCCCTATTTTTTGAATAGGCCGTTTTTCTTGCCAGCAATGTACACCTTGAGTGGTCTCAACGGCTACTCTTACTGTTTTTTGAGCATTGTGAAACTTCTCGATATTGTCTTTGGCTAGTTGAATCGCATCCTTTAATTCTTGAGAAGTGGTAATTTTTGCAGCTTCTATTTCTTTCGCGGAAGCATAAATACTATCCAAACGTACACCATCAAAAATGTCTGTATACTTGGCTACAGCCTCATCACCATTGCTCTGTACGTCTTGGAAGATCGTTTTTACTGTTTCTTCAATATCCTCTACAGTTTGAGTAGGTCTCTGTAAGAGTTCTTCCCAAGAACTTTCTTCAGGGTTAAATACCTTTTTCATTATAGTACCATTTTTTCGATTGGACATACAAGGATTCCTTCGGCTCCAGCGGTTTTGAGATTGTCTATTACATCCCAGAAAGAGTTCTTATTGATGACCGAGTGCACACTACTCCATCCCTCTTGGGCTAATGGTAAAACGGTAGGACTGCGCATTCCTGGAAGCATTGCTATCACGTCATTCAGTTTTGTATCTGGAACATTCATAAGTACGTATTTGCTGGTTTGACCTTTAAGAACACTTTGCATTCTAAACTGTAATTTTTCTAATATTCCTTTACGCTCGGATGAAATGGTGGGTGATACCGTAAGAACAGCTTCAGAAGTAAGCATTACTTCTACTTCTTTTAAATTATTCTTAAATAGAGTGCTACCACTAGAAACAATATCACAAATACCGTCTGCGAGTCCAATATTTGGTGCTATTTCTACAGATCCATTAATTACGTGAATGTCTGCCTGGACATTATTCTTTTTGAGATAATTTTTTACTGTATTAGGATAGCTTGTGGCAATACGCTTTCCTTGGAAGTCAGAAACATTATTATATGCAACGCCCTTTGGAATAGCTAGAGAAACCTTACATTTAGAAAAACCAAGTCTTTCTATAATATCTAGGTCAGTTCCTTTTTCTATCAAAGTGTTTTCGCCTAAAATTGCGATATCCACGACCCCATCACGAAGATATTGCGGTATATCACCATTGCGAAGGTAAAATACCTCTAGCGGAAAGTTTCGTGCTGTAGCTTTTAACTGATCTTTCCCATTTTCTATAGAAACCCCACAGTCTTTAAGTAATTGCAGTGATTCTTGATTAAGACGTCCAGATTTTTGAACTGCTATTCTAATTTTAGTCTTCATTTTTCTTTTTTAAAGCTTGAGTTATCACAAACAAAAAACCCGTTTGAATAACTCAAACGGGTTTTAATATGATGTAACTACATACCTCTTTTACCTCGCTCGAGCGACTAAAGTAAAATGATGGTGATGTAAATTTATTTGTTGCATAACTCATGCAAATGTAGGAACAAATAATTGTTTAAAAAAAGTTGATAACGATTTTTTAATATTCAATTTAAAAAAGATTGTTTTCGTTAGATTTGAATAACTATCGATTACACTAATATTGTTAAGTACACTTTCGTGAAAGGATTTTTAGGAGCTTTTCTTATTTTTATTTTCTGGGCTTCTGGCAGTATTTACTATGTGAGTAAGACACGCAATTATAAGTCAAATCAAAAAGAAAAAACAGCTACAGTAACAAAGGAAGTTATAGAGCAATCAGTTGCTGTTCCTAAACAGGAGGTATTTGATAAAAAAGAAGAACTGATCCAAAAGAAAGAATCAACTTCTGTTGATAGTTCTTTTACCGTCACTAATATAGCCAACTCCCATTTACTCGCTGCAGAGCTCAAAAAGTCAATTGCCATTAGTGATACAGTTGATATTGATACGGGCGAACCACCTCTGAATTATGAAAATGAAATTTCTCTGTCATCTGATAAGTCGTTAAGTTCAAATCTTTTTTATCCTAGATATACTAATTCATCGGACCTTATTCTAGACAAAAAGCTTATTACATATGCAAATGAGTTAAAAGAAATGCTCAAAGAAAACCCAGATAAGAAAGTAACAATTATTGGCCATACAGATAACATTGGTAATGCAAGAGATAATTTTACAGTAGGTCTAAAAAAGGCTCGTCAAGTAAAGTGGTATCTTAGTGCCAGAAAAGGAATCCCAAGATCCTTAATTACTGCTACTTCAAGAGGGGAAGAAGAGCCTATAGAAAGTAACAACTCAAAATGGGGTAGAAATAAAAACAATAGAATAGAGATTATAGTAGATTAATTTATGACAAATACGCAAGATACTATATCAATTCCAGTAGCATACATCGAAGCATTTGTGATGATGCTTGGTGCATTTTTGATTGGATATGTGGGTTGCTATCTATATTATTCGAGGATTTTGAAAAGAGAACGTATTAAGGCAGTAGCACAAGAGACATTATTAAAGAAAAAAATACGGGATTTGCAAAATGAAATCGAACAGAGCGAGCAAAACACCTATCAAAAAGATAGGATGGATCAAGATTATGAACAGGTTAAATTTCAGCAGAGAGCGTACTCAGATAAAATTCTTAGAGAAAATATTAATGAAAAGGTGCAAATAAATTTTGACATAATAGGACACGCTTCTGAAACTATAAAAGATAATCTTCAAGAAATAAATGGTATCGGACCGTATACTGAAGCAAAACTTAATGATTTAGGAATATTTACATTTGAACAGATTAGTAAGTTTACCGAAGATGACATCGCTACAGTAACTGAACTTATTAAATTCTTCCCAGACCGCATCAAAAATGATCAATGGGTAGGCAAGGCCAGAAATTTAATCTACGAAGAATCTAAAAAACAAATCCAAGGAAAAAACTCCGATTCAAAAAAAAAGGAGACATATAAAAAAACCACCTAATCAGGTGGTTTTTTTATATACTATGAAATGTCAATTTTAGTTATTCCCCAGTATGAGTGGTAATCCATCTTTGCTAGATCCAACAATCACAACCTTAGAATTAGGAGATTCAGAAAGTTTAAGAGTAGCATCAATACCCTTATCCTGAAGAATTTTATCTGTAAGAGAGGCACTAAGTATTTTATTAGCATCTGCTTTCCCTTGTGCTTCAATACGCACTTTATCAGCCTCTTTTGCTGCCGTTACAAGTCTAAATTCGTATTCCAGCGATTCCTGTTCTTGCTTTAGTTTTCTTTCAATCGCATCACGAATAGAGGATGGTAATTTTACATCTTCAACCAGAATTCTTTTTACGATTAGATATTGACCATCAAGTTCTTTCTTCACTTCGGCCAAGATTTCTTGTTCAATTACATCTCTTTTGCTAGAATATAGTTGCTCTGGGGTGTATCTACCCACAACAGATCTTGCTGCAGCGTTAACAGCAGGATCTAAAAGGTCTGTAACGTACTCTTCTCCTTTAGTTTTAATCAGGAACCCAAGATTAGAATATTCTGGTTCATACCATACAGTACCGTTAACCTTTACTTCTAACCCATTTACAGAAAGTACATTCATTTCATCTGAAATCGCTTGTTGCCTTACCGTATGTACGAGCATATCATTCCAAGGTGCAACAATATGAAAACCTTCACCATATGTTTTCTCAGTATTTACACCGTCTCCAAAACGCTCAAAAAGGACGCCCGCCTCCCCTGGACCAATGGTTACAGCAGATTTTGCTATCAGCACAAACAATACAATAATGATCACAACTATAGGTAATCCAATTTTAGGTAATTTATCCATTTTTCTTTTTTTTTTAGTTATTCTTTAAGTTAAACCACGGTATTTACGCATAAACCATTCTATTGTTAAGAATAATATGATTAAGGCTAGCAACCACTTTCTATCTATTAAAGGTACGACTTTCTCACTGCTTTTTTGAACAGATCTGTACCGATCATCTTGAACAAGATTTTTTATTAGATCAGTTACATTTTCAATTGTAAAAAGAGCACCTTCATTCTTTGCAGCAAGTTCATTTAAGTCATTCATATTTGCATTTAAGAATTGAATTTCTGCCTCAAAAGGAATAATAGTAAACGATCCTGATCTGGTTAATTTTTGATCCAATACATTTACTGAAAACTCATAATCGCCAGCATTAAGATTACTCAAATCTAGTTCGTAATAATTACTTTTTAATAACAATGGAGCTTTATAAACTTCTTTACTCTCTTTATTAATGACTGTAGCACTTAAAGAACCGCGATTATCAAACACATAATTCTTATCAAAATATTGAGCACTAATCCTGATATCACTAGTCCCATAGTAAAATGAATCATATGAAATATCCAATCTATTCTTGCGCTTATTAGAGGCTGCATACTGTACGAGCTTATCGATAAAATTATCAAACTCCTTAAAACTGCCTCTATCTCTATAGCTCTGTGCTCTCCACTTCCAAAGACCAGACCCAAAAATTGTGATACTACGTTGTCCGTCTATATCACTTGCAGCAATCAATGGTTGAGAAGTGGCTATAGTCCCTATTTTTTGGAATAAGGCAATATCTACCTCACTCATAAAATTAATCTCACCAAATGATCCAAGAAGAGGCGGGAAATTACTAAAGCCAATATCGGAAATTGTAAAACTGGAAAAGTTGGGGTTCAGGATTGCTTGTACCTCTTCTGTTTGACCCGTAACTTCTCGCTGTATTGTACTCTGAATATTGTTAAGATAACCCCAGTTAGTGCGAGGACCTGTTACAATAATGGTATTCTTACTTAATTCTCGAAGCTCCTTAAATAATGGTCCAAATTGCTCATCAGGTTGATATAAAATTACCAGCTGAAATTCACTAAGCTTTCCTGTGCTCTCCGTTGTATTACTAATAGTTACATTTCTCAGGTCATTACTCTCAATACTTTTTTTAAACATTCCAATATCTGGATGTACAAGGTTGGACACTAGTAACACATTTGTTTTTTGATCTATTACTTCTATCGCAAAATTTCGACTATTATTATCGATGTTTTTTTCATCTTGCAGAGGAGTAAGGGTAACGTTATACCTGGCAAGCCCCACTTTATCTGCAGGGAGTACTATTGATTTGATAAGAGCCTTATTTTCTAAAGAAAATCTAATCCTCTCTTTGTGAATACTTTTATTACCAGACTTAATTTCAAGTAAAGATGACTGCTCCATAGCAGTGCCAGAGTACTTCAAAAAGACTTCTACGGGAAATTTATTTTTAATATATGCATATCTGTTTACATTAATCTGCTCTATCCTAATATCCCTATACTCAGCAGTATCTCCCACAGCAACGGGGTAAATTGAATGTTCAAAATCTCTAGCTGCATACTTAAAATCACGCCCATAAGTTTGATTTCCATCGGTTATTAAAATTGTAGGGGCTGCCCTCTTTTTGTATAAAGAGCCTATAGAAGTGAAAACATTGGCAAGATTGGTCTGCTTTTCCTTAAAAGATAAAGTGTCTAGCATTTCTAGATCTCGACCAAATTTAAAAAATTGTACATCAAATTTTTCTTGAAGTTGCTTGCTTTCGCGAAAGCGGGTTACGCCATTACGTACTAAGCTATCATATCCTAAATGTTCAATACTTCTAGAATTATCTACTGCAATTGCGAGGGTAGGCTTCTCATTATAGTAAGAAACTTGCGTCCACTTAGGATTCAGTAGTAATAATAATAGTCCAAATATGGACAAAAATCGCAGTCCAGCGTATAACAGAGAAAATTTGTCACGCTTTTTAAATCCAACACTATACTGCAATACAGCAAATAGCAAAGCGATTACAACTATTAAAAGTATCCACAAAGAGGTTGATATGAGCATATAATTTACAAATGCAGTAAGGCACCTATTTTTAAGTGAGCATTCCGCCATCTACATTAATCACCTGTCCTGTGATATAACTGCTCAAGTCACTTGCGAGAAATACACACGCATTTGCGATGTCTTCTGGAGAACCTCCTCTTTTTAAGGGGATTGCATCGCGCCATCCTGCGACTGTATCTTCGTCTAACTTTGCGGTCATTTCTGTCTCTATAAATCCAGGTGCAATAACGTTTGTTCTAATATTTCTAGAACCAAGTTCAAGTGCCATAGATTTAGAAAATCCGATCATACCTGCTTTAGAAGCCGCATAATTGGCCTGTCCAGCGTTACCCTTTACACCTACCACAGAGCTCATATTAACAATACTCCCGTGACGTTGTTTTAGCATCGTTCGTTGCACAGCCTTGGTCATATTAAAGATAGATTTGAGATTTACCTCTATAACTTTGTCAAAATCCTCTTCTGACATTCTCATAAGGAGGTTGTCTTTTGTTATTCCCGCATTATTAATCAGGATATCAATTGTTCCAAAATCTACTAAGACATTTTTTACTAATTCCTGTGCCTGCTCAAAATCTGCTGCGTTACTCTTATATCCTTTTACCTTTACTCCTGTTCCGGATAATTCGCTTTCTAACTCATCTGCTGCGGAGGCAGAAGAACTGTATGTAAAAGCAACATTTGCCCCATGTTGTGCAAATACTTGCGCAATTCCTTTTCCTATTCCTCGGCTCGCTCCTGTAATAATAGCTGTTTTTCCTTTTAATAGTTTCATGAAAATTTCTTGTTATTATATAAAATATTCTATTACAATTAAATTTCTAATACATAAAGTGTATTTCTCAAATATAGCAAAAGCCAAAGGTAACCCCATAAAAAAACCTCTCTAAATAGAGAGGTTTTAAATATGTCAATAAGCAGCAATTCTTAAAGAACTTCAGCCACCTTTTTACCTATTTCTGCTGGACTATCTACAACGTGTATCCCACATTCTCTCATAATCGCTTTTTTTGCTTGCGCAGTATCGTCAGATCCTCCTACAATTGCACCAGCATGCCCCATCGTACGACCAGCAGGTGCAGTCTCTCCAGCAATAAATCCTACTACTGGCTTCTTACTACCACTAGCTTTATACCATTGTGCAGCATCTGCTTCAAGTTGTCCTCCTATTTCTCCGATCATTACGACAGCTTCTGTCTCTGGATCATTTATTAAGAGCTCAACAGCTTCTTTTGTAGTCGTTCCAATAATTGGATCCCCTCCTATTCCTATCGCCGTTGTTATTCCTAATCCTTGTTTTACTACTTGGTCTGCAGCTTCATAGGTAAGCGTTCCAGACTTTGAAACGATTCCTACTTTACCTTGTTTAAAAACAAAACCAGGCATAATACCCACTTTCGCTTCGCCAGGAGTAATAACACCCGGACAGTTAGGTCCCACGAGTCTACAATCTTTATTTTTTATATAATCTGAAGCTACAATCATATCTGCGACTGGAATTCCTTCAGTAATTGTTATAATCACCTTTATACCAGCATCTGCAGCTTCCATAATAGCGTCTGCAGCGAAAGCTGGCGGTACAAAAATTATAGTCGTATCTGCCCCTACCTTTTCTACAGCTTCTGCCACTGTATTAAATACTGGACGATCAAGATGTGTCTGACCTCCTTTTCCTGGAGTAACACCACCTACTACATTTGTACCATATTCAATCATTTGACCAGCGTGAAAAGTACCCTCACTTCCTGTAAATCCTTGAACAATAATTTTTGAATTTTTATTAACTAAAACGCTCATTGGTTCCTTTTAAAATTTGAATTACAAAAGTAACTTTTTAATCATTCTTGCTAAAATGATTTTTACAAATTTATTCCTTGGTAAGATGTCATTGCTTTGGGATCTTCCTCTGCTGGCTGACTTATTTGATAACCTTTATACATCAAGCCATCCTTCATCTCCCAGATAGCAATAAAATGAGCCACAGGAACTTCTTCGGTTGGGTTTTCTATAGTACATATAAAAAATGTAAACCGTATGGTAACGTGATTATTCTCCTGCAGTAAATGAGTTATCTCACAACGCACAGAATCAAATGATTTAGCAGCTTCTTGAGTTACTTTAGCTATATCTTTTCGAAACATATGTGAGTATCCCGTTCTAGCATTCCAAAAAAGCTCCATCTCCGGATGTAAATATTTCTCTACATTCTGACTATTGTTAAAAAAATCTGTTGTATAAAAATCACTTACTACTCTTTTTTCTTCTGATATCATTTCTTATTCTTTAATTTCTCTATTAACTCGGGCACTAGTCTAAGATTAGCTATTTCTTTATATTTTTCTCTAAAATCACCAGCAGGTGTGCCAAAATAACTTTTTTTACCTTCTAAGCTTTTACTCACGCCGCTTTGTGCAGATATAACTGCCTTTGCTCCTATGGTAACACCACTGGTTATACCTACTTGCCCCCAGATTGTAACTTCATCTTCTATAATGACACATCCAGCAACACCCGTTTGAGAGGCTATAAGCACTTTTCTGCCAACAATTGTATCGTGTCCAATATGTACTTGATTATCTATTTTTGTCCCTTCTCCTATGGTAGTATCACCCGTTACTCCTTTATCAATAGTACACGCAGCACCTATATCTACATTATTTTTAACGACTACACGACCTCCAGAAATAAGCTTATCAAAGCCTTCTTCTCTCTTTTTATAATAGAACGCATCAGCACCTAGCACCGTGCCAGCATGAATAGTAACATTATCCCCTATTATGGTATGGTCGTATATACTCACATTTGCATGTATCGTGCAGTTTCTGCCTATTTGCACGTGATTCCCTATCATACAACCGGGCTGAATTACTGAACCAACACCAATAGTGGCAGTAGAAGCGATAGTAACGTCACTTTTTTCAAATGGTTTAAAATAATTCGTGAGAATGTTAAAATCTCTAAAGGGATCATCAGAGATCAGTAATGCCTTACCTTCTGGGCAAGGTACTTCTTTATTAATGAGTATAATTGTAGCCGCACTTTCTAAGGCTTTATCGTAGTACTTAGGATGGTCTACAAACACGATGTCTCCTTCGGTTACAACGTGTATTTCATTCATACCATAAACTGGAAATGAACTGTCTCCTACAAACGAGCAATTAATAATAGTTGCAATTTGCTGGAGTGTATGTATTTGAGGAAATTTCACTTAACGAATATAGCAAAAAATAATCCCGTACTATTCGGGATTATTTCATTAAAATATGTTTAACTAATTACTCTTTAACACGTTCCTTATAAGTGCCTTTTTCTGTATCTACTTTAATTTTATCACCTTCATTTATAAAAAGCGGCACATTTACCTTTGCCCCTGTTTCTACCGTAGCAGGTTTCGTAGCATTTGTAGCCGTATTTCCTTTAACACCAGGCTCTGTAGATGTAACCTCTAATATAACAGAGGCTGGCATATCTACTGATAATGGCGCGCCATCTTCTGAGTTTATGAGAATAGTTACGACCTCACCTTCTTTCATAAGATCTGGACGGTCCAAAGCGCTTTCTTGCAACGCCATCTGGCTATAGTCTTCCGTATTCATAAAGTGGTATCCTTCTCCATCATTATATAGAAATTGAAATTTGTGTGTTTCTACACGAACTTCGTCTATTTTATGACCAGCAGAAAAAGTATTGTCAATAACTTTACCAGTGGTAACACTCTTCAGTTTAGTACGCACAAAGGCAGGTCCCTTTCCTGGTTTAACGTGAAGAAATTCTATTATTTTAAAAATATCATGATTGTAATGTATACACAATCCGTTTCTAATGTCTGATGTAGATGCCATAGGTTTTATGTAAATCGCAATGTGCGATGTTTATATTTTTTTTCCATTTACGCTTTCGCGAAAGCGCAATAGTACCAATAATTTTTAAGAACTGAAATATCCTTTCATAATTCCGCGCTGGGAATTACGTATAAATTGCAAAATCTCATCTCTTTCTGGAGTTGCTTCCATTTCTGCCTCAATAATCTGCACAGCTTGAGAATTGTTATAGTTCTTTTGATACAAGATTCTGAATATATTCTGTATTTCTCTTATTTTTTCTGTTGTAAAACCACGCCTTCTTAGCCCTATAGAGTTAATCCCTACATAACTAAGAGGTTCTCTTCCAGCTTTTACATAAGGTGGAACATCTTTACGAACCAAAGAACCGCCTGTTACAAATGCATGACTTCCTATTGTACAGAATTGCTGTATTGCAGCCATTCCTGCTAGTACAACATAATCTCCTACTGTAATGTGTCCTGCTAATGTGCTATTATTTGAAAAAATACAGTTATCTCCCACAATGCAGTCATGTGCTATATGACAATAAGCCATAATCCAACAATTATCACCAACTTGAGTTTTCATTCGATCTGTGGTACCACGATTAATTGTAACACATTCTCTAATTGTAGTGTTATCTCCTATAATGGTTACGGTATCCTCATCATTGAACTTTTTATCTTGTGGTACTGCACTTATTACGGCTCCAGGAAAAATACTTACATTTTTGCCAATACGAGCTCCTTCCATAATAGTTACATTAGATCCTATCCAGCTTCCTTCTCCTATAACCACATTATTATGTATGGTGGTGAAAGGTTCTATCACAACATTTTTTGCGATTTTGGCCCCTGGATGCACATATGCAAGTGGTTGATTCATAATCTAATTGTTCTTAACTTTTACAATTTGAGCCATTATCTCTGCTTCGGAAACTAGTCGTCCATTTGCATAGGCTCTCGCTTGCATCTGGCATATACCTCTCCGTATAGGAGACATTAAATCTAGTTTAAATATCAATGTGTCGCCTGGTACTACTTGATGCTTATAACGTACATTATCAATTTTTAATAAATAGGTTAGGTAATTTTCTGGATCAGGCACAGTGCTTAACACGAGTATTCCTCCTGTTTGTGCCATTGCCTCAATCTGTAAAACACCAGGCATTACTGGTGCTCCTGGAAAATGCCCCACAAAAAATGGTTCATTCATCGTGACATTTTTAATTCCTATAACCTTCGTATCTGTAAGTTCTAATATTTTATCTACCAGTAAAAAAGGAGGCCTATGTGGCAGCATTTCCATTATCTGGTTTATGTCTTTAACCGGAGTCGCGTGTAGATCTACATCTGGGACGCTATTACGCCTCTCTGCTTTAACTATTTTTTGCAATTTCTTTGCAAACTGGGTATTTACGAAATGTCCAGGTTTATTTGCAATTACCTTTCCTCGTATTCTTGTACCTGCTAGCGCAAGATCTCCTATAACATCTAGCAGTTTATGCCTTGCTGCCTCGTTAGGATGGTGCAAGGTTAAATTATCTAAAATCCCATTAGGCTTTACGGCTATATGTTCTTTATTAAAGGCAACTCGTAATTTGTCCATCGTAGCATCAGAGAGTTCTTTATCTACATATACTATCGCATTATTAAGATCTCCTCCTTTTATAAGACCATGCTCTAGCAACATTTCAAGTTCATGTAAGAAACTAAAGGTTCTACTGTCAGATATCTCCTCTTTAAACTCAGAGATATGTTTTATACTTGCATTTTGTGTGCCCAGAACTTTGGTTCCAAAATCCACCATAGTGGTAACTTGATACTCGTCTGAAGGCATCAAAATAATCTCACTACCAGAGTCTTCATCCGTATATGTGATGATATTTTTCACAACATATTCCCTCCTTTCCTCTTCTTGTTTCTGAATTCCTGCTTTTTCCAAAGCTTCCACAAAAAATTTAGAAGAGCCATCCATGATAGGAGGCTCTGACGCGTTAAGCTCAATTAGAAGATTATCTATCTCTAGCCCCACACACGCAGCCAGCACGTGCTCAGTAGTTTGTATAGAAACTCCATTCTTTTCTAGGTTTGTACCTCTTTGTGTATTAGTCACTAAGGAGGCATCTGCAGGAATGATAGGTTCTCCTTCTAGATCTACTCGTTTAAATTTATAACCGTGGTTTGCTTCTGCTGGTTTAAAAGTCATCGTGACCTCTGCTCCAGTATGAAGCCCTACCCCTTTAAGAGTCATCTCATTTGCTATGGTACATTGTTGTGCGCAAGCGTTACTCATGATTTATCTTTTTTTCAAGTTGGTTAACCGTTTGAACTATTTTTGGAAGATTTTTAAAATGTACATAAGATCTATTCCAGTCTGCATAACCAAAAGATGGAGATCCTTGCAGAACTTCGTCATCTTTAATATTTCTACCTATACCAGATTGTGCTTGCACGCGAACTCTATCTCCTATAGTAATATGACCAGCAACGCCTACTTGTCCTCCTATTAAACAATTTTTTCCAATTTTTGAAGAACCTGCAATACCTGTTTGTGCAGCAATTGCAGTATGAGCGCCAATTTCTACATTATGGGCAATCTGGATTTGATTATCTAGCTTTACTCCCTTTCTAATTATAGTAGACCCTAAAGTAGCTCTATCAATAGTAGTTCCTGCCCCTATATCTACATTATCTTCAATGATTACATTACCCGTTTGTGGTACTTTAGAATACTCACCTTTTTCATTAGGTGTAAAACCAAACCCATCTGCACCAACAATTGCACCACTGTGTATATATACTTCATTCCCTATAACGCATTCTGAATAAATTTTTGCACCTGCAAAAACTACACAATCATTACCTATAGTAACGTTATCTCCTATATACACATTAGGGTAAACTTTTACGTTATCTCCTATAACAACATTCTCTCCTAAATATGTAAATGCACCTATATAAATGTTATCTCCATAAATAGCTGATTCAGAAATAAAACTTGGTTGCTCAATACCTCTCTTGTTGAGCTTCACCTGATTATAGTATTCTAAAAGCTTTGAAAAAGAATTGTATGCATTATCTACTCGTATTAAGGTTGTAGAAATATCTTGCTCAGGGGCAAAATCATTGTTTACAATAGTAATAGACGCCTTGGTTGTATATATAAAGGAAGTGTATTTGGGATTTGCCAAAAAAGTCAAAGAACCATTTTCGCCTTCTTCTATTTTTGCAAGCTTAGAGACTTCTACTTCCGGGTTTCCTTCTACAGTACCTTCTAAGATACCTGCGATTTGAGCTGCTGTAAATTTCATGAGCCACAAAAATATGAAAAATTAAGTGATGACTTTAGGATAACACATGTAGTTTTTAACTACTTCTTTAGTGAGTGATTTAAGACTTAATTGATCGCTAGCTTTTACGACGTCAATAATTTTACCACTAGACATCGCTATTTTAATACTCCCTTGTTTATAACTATATGCTTGATTAGAGATTGTACCATCAAAAACAAAGTAAGATGCCTCTGCATTGGTAATATCATAGCGTTGCATTAAAGCTTGTTTGTGCTTATCTAGTTTTGCTTTTGCAAAAGCCTTCTTTTTAATTTTTACCTTAAGTAAATCCCTGTTTATAATACATTTAGATAGTTCCCTAAGCACAAAATCTTCATGAGAGCACCAAACCTTCATTGCCGAAAGAATGTCATAATCATCCAGTTGTGAAAACGCATCCAAATGTGAGGCAAAACTGTATTTATCTATTGCATTATTAAGAAAAAATAACAAAGAAGGGCTGCCAAAAACTAAGACGCCCTCCCTGGCAAGCTCTTTTGCTCGCTTTAAAACACGCGTGATTAACTGCTCTGCAACTACTCCTGTTTTATGTAAGTATACTTGCCAATACATTAAGCGCCTGGCTACGAGAAATTTTTCAACCGTATAAATTCCTTTCTCCTCTATTACCAGCTCATCTTCTACGACATCTAGCATTGCGATAATACGATCTGTATTAATATTCCCTTCTGCCATCCCTGTGTAAAAACTATCACGCTTTAGGTAATCAGTACGATCCATGTCCAACTGTCCAGAAACAAGCTGGTTTAGGAATTTACGCTCATAACTGCCTTTAAATATTTCTATAGCAAGCGTTAAACTTGAGTTAAACTGATTATTTAAACGCTCCATAAACGCAAGTGAAATTTCCTCATGATGCACCCCATTCACAATACTTTGTTCCATTGCATGAGAGAAAGGACCGTGTCCAATATCATGTAAAAGAATGGCTATCAGCACCCCTTCTTCTTCTTCTTTAGAAATAACAACTCCTTTATTCTTAAGTGTTTCCATTGCCTTGCGCATAATGTGCAAACAACCTATCGCATGATGAAAACGAGTATGATGAGCACCTGGATACACCAGATAAGACAGACCCATCTGAGTGATACGTCTAAGCCTCTGAAAGTAGGGATGCTGTATTAAATCAAAAATGATCCCGTTAGGAATGGTAATAAAACCATAAATAGGGTCGTTAATAATAGTAACTTTGGAAGTGCTTTTAGTCACGTAACGTTTCTGAAAATTTCAAACAAATATACTACTAATCATATCAGTTTTAAGAAGGTGGGCACAATGTTACCTGTTCCGCTTTCGCGAAAGCTAAAAAAACAATACCATATGAGTACCATCAAAATTTTATGGGTAGATGACGAGATAGATTTATTAAAGCCGCATATACTTTTCCTCCAAAAGAAGAATTACGACGTGACTACTTGCAATAGTGGCACAGAAGCTATTGATATTATTGATAAACAAAATTTTGATATTGTATTTCTAGATGAAAACATGCCAGGACTCACAGGTTTAGAAACCTTGAGTGAGATTAAAAATAAAAGAGAGAATGTACCTGTGGTAATGATTACAAAAAGTGAAGAAGAGTATATCATGGAAGAAGCTATTGGTTCTAAAATTGCAGACTATCTCATTAAACCTGTAAATCCTAACCAAATATTATTAAGTCTAAAAAAGACGTTAGACAATAGCAGATTGGTTTCTCAAAAAACAACATCCTCCTACCAACAGGAATTTAGAAAAATTGCGATGGACATGGCGATGGTAAATTCTTTTGAGGAATGGGCAGAGTTATATCAAAAGTTAATATACTGGGAGATGGAGCTCGAAAATATAGAGGATGATAGTATGTTTGAAATATTAGAATCACAAAAAAACGAGGCCAATAATCAATTTTGCAAGTTTATAGATAAAAATTATCCAGACTGGTTTGAAGGACATGACGCACCTACCCTATCACACAATCTATTTAAAGAAAAAGTAGCTCCTTTATTAGAAGAGGACAAAAAAGTGCTTTTTGTTGTTGTAGATAATCTTAGATATGACCAATGGAAAGCTTTTGAACCCCACTTAAACTCTCATTATAAGAAAGTCCTAGAGGAGCCTTACTATAGTATCCTTCCCACGGCAACGCAGTATGCTAGAAATGCCATCTTTTCGGGACTCATGCCTAGCGAGATGAAAAAGAAACACCCTACCCTTTGGTTAGACGATACAGATGAGGGTGGCAAGAATATGCATGAGGCTGCCTTTTTAGAACATCAATTAAAAAGACTACATTTTACTAAAAAGTGGGAGTACCATAAAATAACCAACCTCCGTAATGGTAAAAAACTGGCTAGTAATTTTAAATCTCAAAAAGACAACGACCTAACAGTTGTGGTATACAATTTTGTAGATATGCTCTCGCATTCTAAAACCGAAATGGAAGTAATAAAAGAACTCGCTAGCAATGATAAATCGTACCGCTCTCTTACAGAAAGCTGGTTTAAGAATTCTCCTTTACTAGAGATGATACAACAAGCACGTGACTTGGGGATGACCCTAGTTATTACTACAGATCACGGAACTATTAATGTAAAGAACCCTTCTAAAGTAATAGGTGATAAGAACACCAGTCTCAATTTGAGATACAAAACAGGTAGAAGCCTCACGTACGAACAAAAAGAAGTCTTGGCGGCAAAAGATCCTAGAACCATACATCTTCCCTCTATAAATATGAGTAGCTCATTTATATTTGCCAAGGGTGATCATTTCTTTGCATATCCTAATAACTACAATCATTACGTAAGCTATTATAGAAATACCTATCAACACGGTGGTGTATCTCTAGAAGAGATGATCATACCTTTTGCGATATTGGAACCCCGATAAGTAATACTTTTCTTACAATTTTTGAATTATACACCACTTAAATGTGCATAAAACAGGTTTAAATGCGCTAAAAATTTGGTTGGGTATTATATTTTAGTATATTCGCCTTGCCCAATTCGTTAAATTAACATGGAAATAACCTACTCATTATCTGATTTAGATAATGTCGCTGCGCGAGTAATTTCGGAAAGTAAGAGTTCAATACTTTTATTTGAAGGAGAAATAGGTGCTGGAAAAACTACACTCATAAAGTCTATGTGTAAAGCTTTAGGAGTGAACTCAAGAGTATCTAGTCCTACCTTCTCACTTGTAAATGAATACATCGCTGCAAATCAAGGGCTTATTTATCATTTTGATTTTTACAGAATAGTGCATCAGGAAGAGGTTCTGGATATTGGGTTTGAACAATATTTGGAAAGAGCCTCTTGGGTTTTTATCGAGTGGCCAGAGAAAATTGGCAATTTAATACCAGAAAATAGCCAAAAGGCAACTATTTATCGATTAAATGAAAATGATAGAAAATTAGTGTTTTTTTAATAATGTTAAATAAATGTTAAAAACAATGAAATTTATTTGTAAGTATTTTCTGATAGCAAATACTGCAAATGAGGTATAATACATCATTCAAATGTAATACACCTGATTTAGTAAAATTTAACCAACCAAAAACTAATAAGTGTAAGTAATATAATATAGTGTTGATTTTATAAAAAAGGCGCGAATATACAAAAATAATCGCATAGTCTTAAATGTGTAGTGTTTAGTGATTTTTGAGGCAACAAATCATTAACATTAAATACTCAAATTATGAAAGTCAAAGCACTTATTTTAGGGCTAGTGATAGCTGCTGCTACAGCATTATCTTACACTGCAATTTCAGAAACTAATACAGACTTCGCAGTTGATAAAAGAAAAATTAAAATACCAGGACAAGGACAAAATAACTAAAGTTATTTTAAAGGAGTATAAAAGGCGCTCATTATTAAGTGGGACCTTGATTGCTATTGTAATTATATTATCTCCTTATCTTTTTTATGTTTATCAGGGAATCCCAGACAGTGACGTTTGGGATTCTCCTTTTGGCCTTATAACAAGTAATTATTATGGGAGCGTTCAAGTATTATTTTGGACAATCTTTAACAAAGTAGTTCCTTTCATTCTTCTATTAATTTGGTTCTTCACTTGTAAACATTGGTGGTATCACGCAATCTTAGTGCCTCTATGTATGTTGATTTTTCAAATGTACACTGTAGTAAATGATGAAGTTGTTTTTGCTGATTCTAATGAATTTTTCATTTTGGCCCCAATAATATTTCTAATGCTCATTTTTTCATATACAATAAGAACACGTGTTTTCGATAAAATACACGGAATTGATCTTAGTGAACTCTCCAGAGTAAATTGGAAAGGGGAATTAAAAAAAGAAAATACCTCAGAAAAAGATGATGACAGTGATGATGATGATGACGAATTGTTTATGAGCTACTAATTATAGTGCATTTCTATTCACGAGAATTAAACTCCAGAATTAATCCGTATTTTTGAGTATTAACCTTACTTTATGGATCTCAGTAGCAGTCCTTTTACCAGAGAGCAACTCCTGCCACAGGAGGAAATGCTAGAAATTGAAAAGAAAAGGGGCCAGCTTTTTATAGGCATACCCAAAGAAACCCATTTTCAAGAAAAACGCGTCTGTCTTACTCCAGATGCTGTTGCTGCACTCACTTCCAATGGTCATCGCGTACTTTTAGAATCCAAAGCTGGAAAAGGAGCACGTTATTCTGATAAAGATTATAGTGAGGCTGGTGCAGAAATTACAAATGACCCTGCAAAAGTCTATGCCTGCCCCACCATTCTTAAAGTGGAACCTCCCTCTATAGAAGAAATAGAAATGATGAACCCACAAACGGTTCTTATTTCGGCATTGCAAATTAAAACTCAGAGTAAAGAGTATTTTGAAAAATTAGCTACCAAACGTATTACAGCCCTGGCATTTGAGTTTATAAAAGATGAAGACGGGACCTACCCTGCTGTTAGAACACTTTCTGAAATTGCAGGTACTGCCGCTGTACAAGTTGCGGCAGAGATTATGAGTAGTTCTAAACACGGTACAGGAATGTTACTAGGCAATATAAGTGGTGTACCTCCTGCAGAAGTAGTTATTATAGGAGCCGGTACAGTGGGGGAATTTGCCGTTAGGTCTGCAATAGGATTGGGAGCAAATGTAAAAGTGTTTGACAATAGCATTACCAAGCTACGCTGCGTACAAACCAATATAGGAAGACCTCTATACACCTCTACCATTCAACCTAAGAATTTAATTAAAGCCTTAAAACGGTGTGATGTTGTAATAGGTGCCGTGCGCGGTAAAAACAGATCACCGGTAGTCGTAACTGAAGCGATGGTAGAAGGGATGAAAAATGGTGCAATCATTGTAGATGTGAGTATTGATATGGGGGGATGTTTTGAAACGAGTGAAGTCACCACGCACGATACCCCTACTTTTAGCAAGCACGGTGTTACTCACTATTGTGTACCTAATATTCCCGCTAGATTTGCTAGAACCGCCTCCGTTTCTCTTAGTAATATCTTCACCCCTTATCTCCTAGATATTGCAGAAGAAGGTGGTATTGAAAATAAACTGCGTTTTGATAAAGGATTGAAAAATGGATTGTACTTTTATCACGGTGTTTTGACAAGCAAATCAGTTGCAGATTGGTTTGATTTATCATACCGCGATATTAATCTTCTTATTTTCTAACAAATGAAAATCATTCAGCGTGTGGGTTACTATTTAGGAGGGGTAGCCATAGGTATCGTACTACTGGCGTTCTTTTTAAAAGGAAAAATGGGGGACAGCTCCATGGAGTTTGCTTACTTTCCAGAAGCACGAGTTTTAAAAAGCCTTCGTCATATGCCTTTTACGCTTTCCGCGAAAGCACAACAAAACACACTCTCTAAAGAAATAGATTCTACCGTGCTCTCTAACTTTTACAAAACGGCATCCGTAGATTTTTCTAAAAGTAATCCTAGAAAGTCAGACTGCTTTAAGGAGTATATTTTAAATGGAAATATGAAATCCGAGGAAGTGCAAATGCACCTGTCCCTTAACCCTTGTGATTCTTTAGTTCATATTGAAGACATTATAATCGTACATTAAAGTTTACGACGTTTTTTTTCTTTCTTGATCAACTCTAACTCTCTATTGGTTTGCCCCGCGACAGAGGTATTCTCCTCTGCCCTTCTTATCAAGTACGGCATCACATCTTTTACAGGCCCAAACGGCAAATATTTTGCAACATTATACCCCTCTGCAGCTAGATTAAAACTTATATGATCACTCATCCCGTATAACTGTCCGAACCAAACGCGGTTATCTGTAGAGGTAATACCCTTTTCCTTCATAATCTCTGTAGCAAGCAAGCTACTCTTCTCATTGTGAGTTCCTAAGAAAATAGAGATATCTTCCAAGTTATCAAAGATATAGCGCAATACTGTGTCAAAGTTATCATCTGTCTCCTGCTTACTCCCACAAATAGGTGTTGGGTATCCTTTCTCTTTAGCTCGCTCATTTTCTTTCTCCATATATGCACCGCGCACGATCTTCATCCCAATTTTAAAGCCATTTTCACGCGCCTCTTGGTGCAATTTTTTAAGATAATCTAGACGATCCCACCGATAACATTGCAATGTGTTGTAAACTATTACTTTCCCCTTATTATATTTTGCCATCATTTGAGCTACCATATCATCTGCAGCATCTTGCATCCAACTCTCCTCTCCGTCTATAAGCACTTCTACATCTTTATCGTAAGCACGCTTGCATATAGTATCTAAACGTTGTTCTATGCGCTGCCATTCATCCTGCTCTTTCAGGGTTAATGGTTTTGCTTCTGTGACTTTTTGCCATAATGCAAATCTCCCTAAACCAGTAGGCTTAAAAACTATAATGGGCATCGCCTCTTTATGCTCTGCAAAATCTGTGAGTTTGAGAACTTTGTTCATACAAGCGTCAAATTGCTCTTCACTCTCCTTTCCTTCTACCGAATAATCTAAAACAGAACTTACTCCTGCATTGAACAGTTTATCTACTACGGGTAAGCAATCTTCTTCACTCACACCACCACAAAAATGATCAAAAACTGTAGACCGGATAAGACCCTCAACAGGTAAACTTGCATTAAGCGCAAACTTTGTGACAGCTGTCCCTATGCGCACAAGCGGCTCCTTAGAGATCATTTTAAAAAGAAAATAAGCACGCTCTAACTCACTATCTGTCTTAAGTTGAAACGCTCGTTCTGAATTTTCAAAAGGAGATGCCATAGTTTTGATTTTTTGTCATACAAATATAATTCAATCTCAAGGTGATTTTATCAAAAAGTAAGTAATTTGCATACCCTTAAATACATCTTATGGAGCCCATACAAGCGCTAGATTATAAAATAGTTTTTAATCAAAATGGAATAGAACACTTAAACGCTGTTTTAAAGAGTACATCCTACTCAAAACTATTTATTCTTGTAGACACTAACACTCACGAGCATTGTCTTAACCATTTCTTGAACAACCTATCTACTACATTAACCATAGAAGTTATAGAAATTGATCCTGGAGAAGAAAATAAAACAATTACAACCTGCGAGGGCGTATGGGATGCACTAGCCCATCTTGAGGCTGATAGAAAAGGACTTGTTATTAATCTAGGCGGCGGAGTAGTCACAGATCTAGGTGGATTTGTGGCTAGCACCTTTAAAAGAGGAATGGACTTTATTAATATCCCCACTACTCTTTTATCTATGGTAGATGCTTCTGTAGGAGGAAAAACGGGTGTAGATCTCGGTACTTTGAAGAATTTAATAGGCGTGATCAATAACCCTCGTTTGGTACTAATCGACACTCGATTTTTACAAACACTATCACCGCAAGAGATGAGATCTGGATTAGCCGAAGTTTATAAACATGGATTAATTGCAAGTAAAGCTTATTGGGATACATTACGTTCTCTACACGAACTAACTACAAATGATCTAGATAACATTATTTATGACAGTGTACAGATTAAGAACAAGATCGTGCTTGAAGATCCTCGAGAAAAAAATATTCGAAAGGCACTAAATTTTGGGCACACGTTAGGCCATGCAATTGAGTCATATTGTCTTGAAAATCTGGAAAGAACTAGATTATTGCACGGAGAAGCTATTGCAATTGGAATGATCCTAGAAAGCTTTATTTCTTTTAAAAATAATCATTTAGAAGAGTCCGCTTTAAGCGAAATAACTGAAACGCTCACCAATATGTATGATTCAAATACTTTTTCAGAAAAAGAGATTGAACTCATTATAGAAAATTTAAAGTACGATAAGAAAAATAGCAATGGTAATATAAACTTCGTACTCCTAGAAAAGATTGGGCAACCACTTATTGATCAAAGAGTATCGAATGATATAATTCTAGAATCATTTAATTACTACCATTCTTTATACTCTCAAAAGTAATTAAGATATCTTCTTATAGATATCGTTCTTTAATAATATTTATATGGCTTCGGTCGTGTCCTGCTACGATAAAGCCCGCTGCCCTAGCACTTAATTCGCTTCCGCTAGCTACACCTATAGAAGCTAGCATCTCATTGTCCATTGATTTGAAAAGACTTATCGTTGCCTCACGCACGCTTTGGTATTCATCAAGTAAACTGTCGAGACTGCGGCTGTAAGCCTTAGACGGCTTTACATAATCATCTTGATCAAATCCCTGAACTGGTGTTGTATCCTTTCGCGCAAAGCGTAATGCTCTATAAGAGAATACACGCTCTGCATCTATTACATGAAGTAGAATCTCCTTTGGAGTCCACTTTCCTTCTGCATACCTAAAGTCTAGTTTATGGACATCAACATTTCTAAAGAAGTTAATACACTCATCGCGTCCAGATATAAGAGCTTGGAGTAATGTTTCATCTTTAGGAACAAGTCCTATATACTGTGAGTAATACTCATTATACTCTGTTCCTTGTAAATCGCTAGCTTTAGTCATAATATATTTTCAAAAAGAAATGTACAAAAAAACCCTTCTTTTTCAAGAAGGGTTTTACAGATAAACTGTTAAAATTTTATATCAAATCCTGAAAAATAGAATGCATTAAACGTTTTTTGTCATTTAAACTTTCTTCCAGCGAGATCATTGTTTCCGTTCGATAAACGCCTTCAATATCATCTAACTGAAAAATTACATTCTTTGCGTGATTCGTATCTCTTGCTCGTATTTTACAGAAAATATTAAACTTCCCTGTAGTTACGTGAGCTACTGTTACAAAAGGAATTTGCGCAATACGCTCTAGCACAAAAGTTGTTTGTGATGTTTTGTTTATAAAGACTCCTACATATGCAATAAAGGCATAGCCCAATTTTGCATAATCCAGTGTTAATGAAGATCCAGTAATAATGCCTGCCTCTTCCATTTTTTTAACTCTTACATGAACCGTTCCTGCAGATATTAATAATTTCTTAGCGATATCGGTAAATGGTATACGCGTGTTCTCGATAAGCATATCCAAAATCTGGTGATCTACTTCGTCTAGTTTAAACTTTGCCATTGTTGTTTCGTTCGATTGAATTTAAATCAAAAATAAACGATTTTTATTGAATTATCTTCAATAAAAGCGCAATTAAACAACTACAACGTTATCGTAAGTTCGTTATCTATAAAAATGTCTGCTATATCGATATTTTGAGCTTGGTCTTTTTTATAAATAATGTCAATTTTTCCTTCTTGCGCATCAATTAACCTATGTCCAAACTTACTATTAGTAAGATCTTTATCTGCGATTTGCGGCACAAACTGGATGGAATTATTATGAAGAACTTCCTTGTACTGAATAGCTAGCTGTCCTTGTGGAGTATTAGTAATCAACACATCACAAAAACACTTTTGATGTTCCGGTATGTTTTCGTATTCTTTAACATCGTAACTTTTTTTAGAAGATATTCCTTTTAACGCACTAATTAGCGAAAGAAAGATGTATTCCCTAGTCTTTTCTCGCTGATAATCATTAGGCGTATGACCGGCCTCAAATAATACCGTAGGAACACCTAAAGATTGGAACGTATCACCTACACAATTTATATTAAAACCATCATCATACCGTCCTATTTGTCCTGGCAAGTACACCTGTAAATTGTTATATATACTCGTGATTATGGACATAGAACGCTTTCGCGAAAGCGTAACACTTCTTCCCTTATCTGCAGAAGGCGCAAGAAAGGATAAGACTGACGGCATTCCAGTCTTTTCAAAACCGTAAATCGTACGTTGCCCGTGAAGGTTAAAACAGTAATCGGGACTAAATTCCTCAAAAACTGTTTTCAAAACTACACTTTCCGGTTGTGTTTGTTCTTGAGCATCCCTATTTAGATCAATATCGTTAGCATTATTTCTTGTGTATAGGCAGGCTCCGTCAGGATTTAGCATAGGGATAATACAAAACGTAAACTCGTCAAAGAAATTAGGTGTCCAATTTTCCAGAGTTCCATCTTGAATGCTTTTAATGAAATCAAATACAGCTTTTGTAGTTGTACTTTCATTACCATGCATTTGAGACCACATCAAAATTTTTGTAGTACCGCGCCCAATTTTAATCGTGTGGATAGGTCTATTTTGTACGGAATATCCAGCAACATTTACTTGAAAAAACGCAGTAATTTCCTCTAATAAAGGAGTTACTTTTTCAAGCGTAATGTAACGTCCAAACAGTCTTTTTTCTTTATGATTTTTATGCCAGTTACTTTCCTGTTCCAATAGAGGTTTGATTTTATAATTTCAAAGGTACGTATTCAGTAATTTACATTTGTATACGTTCTAAAATCTATCATTTGCCACATTGTAAACAAGAATCCTAGCTAGTTTACATTTTGGTAATGGAAAATATCCTATTACTATATTTTTAATGTGTATATATTTTAAATTCAATAATTTAAAATAATTTTATAAACTAACAGTTTAAGTTATTTTTATAGATATTACGAATAATTCCTAGCTTAAACATCCACTGTTTACATTTGTAGCGTATATTTGTTATCACAGTATTGTATAGAATGGTAAACGCGGTAGAATTTACAAAAAGGTTGGAGAGAATACTCGAAGAGTACGATCTTTCGGCGGCTTCATTTGCTCAAAAAATTGACGTTGGTAGAGCTACAATTTCGCATATTTTATCGGGCAGAAATAAACCAAGTTTAGACTTTGTCATGAAAATAACAACGTCCTTTCCTGAGGTAGATTTGTATTGGTTACTAAATGGGAAAGGAACCTTTCCAAAAAAACAAACCTCCCCCTCTCTCGAACAACAAGCCATCACTCCATCACCAAAAAATACTTATACAGAAAAACAAGACCCGAAAGTGAACTTACTACCAAAACCTCTCAATCCTAAAAAATCTATAGACAAAATTGTGATTTTTTATACAGATGGTTCTTTTGAGAGTTATAACAATTAGATTTCTCCCTTTTGGAGTCAAGTTGTATTTTTATAGTATGATTAAAATCTTTTTTGCATTACTTATATGCAGCTTATTATTTCTATCCTGTGAGACACCTCAAAGAGACTGTAAAACCTTTAAAACAGGAGAATTTACCTTCGAGACCCTTCTTAATGGAGAACTTATTACTACGAGATTCACAAGAAATGACACGCTAGAGATAGACTACTTTCAAGGCAAGGTAGACTCCTCTTCTGTACGCTGGATAAACAATTGTGAGTACATCGTACAGAAACTTAACCCTAAGAGTATAAGTGAGCAAAAAGCCATTCATATGAAAATCCTATATACTGACGGAGATTTTTATACATTTGAATATTCGCTCGTGGGCGAAAACATAAAACAAAAAGGAACTGCCAAAAAAATAGACTAATGTTCGAAATTTTCTCTACTCCAGATGCCTGGATTGCCTTATTAACACTCACATTTTTAGAAATTATCTTAGGTATCGATAACATCATTTTTATCTCTATCTCGGCAGAAAAGCTAGAGCATAAAGATCGTAAGAAAGCTACTAATATTGGGCTTTTACTCGCTATGGGAATGCGTGTTATATTACTTTTTGGTATTTCATATCTTATTGCACTAAGCGCTCCATTCTGGCAAATTAACACCTCTTGGATTACAGGCGGCGTGAGTTGGCAAGCGGTGATACTTTTTGCAGGAGGACTTTTCTTATTATGGAAGAGTGTACACGAAATAAGAGAAAAAGTAGAAGAAACAGGTGAAGAAGAAAAAGAACTTCACGAGAAGGCTTCTTCATCTCTTACCAAAGCGATTATACAAATTGCGGTAATAAACTTGGTGTTCTCATTTGACTCTATTCTTACAGCCGTTGGGATGACCAATGGATTGTCTGATAATCCTCAGGATGCTCTTATCATAATGGTGATAGCCGTTGTGATCTCTATTTTGATTATGATGATTTTTGCAAATCCTGTAGGAGAATTCATTCACAAACATCCATCATTACAAATATTAGGACTCTCGTTCCTTATTCTCATTGGCTTTATGCTCATTACAGAAGCCGCTCACCTATCGCATTTAAAGGTATTTGGATCTGAAATAGGGGCTATTCCTAAAGGATATCTATACTTTACGATCGCATTCTCACTTATGGTGGAGTTTATAAACTTTAAGTTTAGGAAAGGAAAAGCAGGCGTAATTAAATAAAATCAAAGTACTAATGAATTTGATTTTCAGAGCTGGAGCCAAATTAAGAGATATAACTTATATCCAGTATTCGGATATCCCATTTGTTATTTTTGCCATTATATGTCTAATAGTTGTTTATTTTAAAATAGTACAACATAAGAAGGCAAAGAAATCGAAATAGAGTGATAAAAAGAATTTCAAAATAAATTCAGATATACCATGAGCACACTTTTGCCGTAGACAAAAGTAGTTCTCTGCTTACATATTCCTCCTGTACTGTCCTCCTACTTCAAATAACGCGCTGGTAATCTGCCCCAGCGAGCACACTTTTGTAGCTTCCATCAAATGCTCAAAGAGGTTCTCATTATTTACCGCTGCATCTTGAATATTTTCTAGAGACGCTTTCGCGAAAGCTTTCTTAGCTTCATGCAAATTATCCAGCATCGTGATCTGGTATTGCTTCTCTTCTTCTGTAGCTCTAATTACTTCTGCGGGTCGTACTGTTGGGCTTCCTTTAGAACTTAAGAAGGTATTCACACCTATAATTGGGAATTCACCCGTATGTTTTAAGGTCTCATAATACAAGCTCTCTTCCTGAATCTTACTACGTTGATACATCGTTTCCATTGCTCCTAGAACGCCGCCACGTTCTGTAATACGATAAAATTCTAATAATACGGCTTCTTCTACTAGATCCGTAAGCTCTTCTATAATAAAAGCACCTTGAATTGGGTTTTCATTTTTGGCAAGGCCTAATTCCTTGTTGATTATCAACTGTATTGCCATCGCACGACGTACGCTCTCTTCTGTAGGCGTTGTAATGGCTTCATCATACGCATTGGTATGAAGGGAGTTACAGTTATCATAAATAGCGTAGAGCGCCTGTAAGGTCGTTCTAATGTCGTTAAAGTCTATCTCTTGTGCATGCAAGCTACGTCCAGAAGTCTGGATATGGTATTTAAGCATTTGAGCACGTGCATTTGCACCGTATTTCTTTTTCATCGCTTTTGCCCAAATACGACGCGCGACACGACCTATTACCGCATATTCTGGATCGATACCGTTTGAGAAAAAGAAGGATAAATTAGGGCCAAATTTATTGATATCCATCCCACGACTTAAATAATACTCTACATACGTAAAGCCATTGGATAAAGTTAATGCAAGCTGTGTTATTGGATTTGCTCCTGCCTCTGCAATGTGATATCCAGAAATAGATACTGAGTAAAAATTACGCACCTTTTGCTCAATAAAATACTCTTGAACGTCTCCCATCAAGCGTAAAGCAAATTCTGTAGAGAAAATACACGTATTCTGCGCTTGATCTTCTTTTAAGATATCTGCTTGTACAGTTCCACGTACTTGGGTTAGGGTTTCTACTTTAATACGATTATATACGTCTACTGGCAGTACTTGATCGCCTGTAACGCCCAACAGCATTAAACCTAAACCATCATTACCCTCTGGAAGATCACCTTGATAAGAAGGTCTCACTTTACCTTTATAGATTTCAGCAATCTTTGCTTCGATCTCGTTTTCTAATTCGTTTTCTCTAATATACTTCTCGCAATTTTGATCTATAGCGGCATTCATAAAGAACCCAAGCAGCATAGGCGCTGGCCCGTTAATAGTCATACTTACCGATGTCATAGGGTGACTTAAATCAAACCCTGAATACAACTTCTTTGCATCATCTAGACAGCAAATACTCACTCCTGCATTTCCGATTTTTCCGTAAATATCAGGACGATGCCCTGGATCATTACCGTATAACGTTACACTATCAAAAGCGGTACTCAATCGTTTTGCCGGCATTCCAAGACTTACGTAGTGAAAACGCTTGTTTGTACGCTCAGGCCCACCTTCTCCGGCAAACATACGTGTGGGATCTTCTCCTGTTCTCTTAAATGGATACAAACCAGAAGTATATGGGAATTCTCCCGGCACATTCTCTTGTAATGACCATCGTAAGAGATCCCCCCAAGCCTCGTATTTTGGTAAGGCCACTTTAGGTATTTGCGTGTGTGATAAAGAGGCTGTATGCGTCTCTATCTTAATTTCTTTATCTCGCACTTTAAAGCTATACACTGGAGCTTTGTAGCGATTTACTTTTTCCTCCCAACCTGTGATTACTTCCCAGTTGTATGGGTCGAGGTCCATTTTTACGCGATCAAACTCCGCAACTAATAACTTTACAAGATCATTCTCTACACTACCTCCTGTAACCTCAATACCAGCTTTTGTTAGTTGTGGTGTACTTTGAGCAACAGAAGCTATGGTCTTATAAATGCCGTAAAGGGTTTGTGCGGTGTGTTGTTGCGCTTTCGCGAAAGCGTCATACGCTCGATTACTTTCTGAAATTTCACTTAGATATCGTGTACGAGCTGGTGGGATGACAAAAATCTTCTCACTCATCTCCTTGCTAATCTCAAAAGTAGAAGCTAGATCTGCAGTTGTAGCTCCATCTACCTTCTCCATAATCTTCTTGTAGAGGGTATTCATTCCCGGATCGTTAAACTGGCTGGCAATTGTGCCATATACCGGTAGATCATCCTGATGCGTGTCCCACAGATTATGGTTGCGCATATATTGTTTTTTTACATCACGTAGTGCATCTAATGAGCCACGCTTGTCGAACTTGTTAATAGCAACAAGATCTGCAAAGTCCAGCATATCAATCTTTTCCAATTGTGTAGCCGCGCCAAATTCTGGTGTCATTACATATAAGGAAACATCGCTATGTTCTAAAATCTCGGTGTCACTCTGTCCTATTCCTGACGTCTCCAGTATAATCAAATCATACTCTGCAGCTTTTAGAACTTGTACAGCTTCATTAACATATTTTGAAAGCGCAAGATTACTCTGGCGTGTCGCAAGTGAACGCATATACACCCTTGGAGAATTAATCGCATTCATACGAATACGATCTCCTAATAAAGCACCTCCTGTTTTACGCTTGGAAGGATCTACAGATATCAATCCTATGGTCTTTTCTGGAAAATCTATGAGGAAACGACGTACGAGTTCATCTACCAACGAACTCTTTCCTGCGCCACCTGTTCCTGTGATCCCTAGTACAGGCGTCGTAGATGTTTTATTTTTTTTGTGGATGGTCTCCAACGTCTCAGCAGCAATGTCTGGAAAATTCTCGGCACTTGATATCACGCGCGCAATTGCCGTAGGAACTTTAGCTGCTAGATGATTGACTTCTCCGTTTAAAGAATCTCCAATAGCATAATCAGACTGCTCAACGAGATCATTAATCATTCCTTGTAAACCTAGCTCCCGTCCATCATCTGGAGAATAAATACGTGTGATTCCATAATCCATCAAGTCTTTGATCTCTTCTGGAAGGATGACTCCACCGCCACCGCCAAAAATCTTGATATGCCCTGCTCCTTTTTCTTGTAGCAAGTCATACATATATTTAAAATATTCGTTATGCCCTCCTTGGTAAGAAGTCATGGCGATAGCATTTGCATCTTCTTGTATCGCTGTGTTTACCACTTCTTCTACAGAACGGTCGTGCCCAAGATGAATAACCTCAACACCTGTGCTTTGTATAATGCGGCGCATAATATTAATCGCAGCATCGTGACCGTCAAAAAGACTTGCGGCGGTTACAATACGTACTTTGTGTTTGGGCGTGTAAGGCTTGATTTGTTCCATCTGTAATTTTAAGCTGTATTTGAGCGGTAAATTTACGAAATCGTTATCGAATCTCTACAAATTCAGAGAATTTTACAACTTGTATACACCCCCTTGATTTGCAAACCTAAAACCCATCGATTCTAGCTTCCGTCTTTCTTCAAAATTTTGGTCTAAAGCAGGGTTAGAATGATTAAAGTGAATGAAGATTACTTTAGATTTTGTTGTTGAATCTGCTTTCGCGAAAGCGTTAACTGTCTCCTCCACAAAGGGATGTGGCACCTCACTCATAGGTCTTGGGATCTCTCCCTCTGCAAAAAAAGTGGCATCCAAAAAAGCATAATCTACCTTCTCAACTTCTGTCAAAAGATCTCGCTCCCATTTAGACCACTTGTCTATATCTGGAATAAATAGCGCAGATTTGTTGGGCCCATCTATTTTATATCCAACCGTTTCTGAATACTCATCTCTGTGCGGCACTAAGAAAGGTGTGACTTTTAGTTTTTTGGTTACTTGTACGGAAACATCCTCCTTAAGCGGAAGAATTTTAATATTCTCAAGACTCACTAGCTGTTCCCAAGGCCCATTAGTTTCTAGAAAAGTTTTCATTCTAGGCATTGCCATAACAGAAATATTTTTTGAACCCATAGCTTCACGACCCAAATGCATAAGTCCTGTGTAATGCCCCATATGAGCGTGCGTAAGGAAAATACCGTCTATTATCTTATCCGTTTTCAAGTAGTTACGCTCCAAATTAGACAGCTGTTCCGGCATATCTGGCGTTGCTTCAAAGAGAAACTTTTTTTGATTTATGGGATCTACAAGGCCCAAAGAAACCACCAACTCCTTTAAAGACGAATCATCTTCAACTTGTTCGAACTCGCTATTGTTATTGATATGAGGGTAGCCTCCATCTTGAGCGATGCCCAATATTGTGATGTATGGAGAATTTGGCAAAGGCAGCTTTCTGTTAATTCCCGGATCTTCTTTACAGGAAAAACAAATAAGCAAACAGCCAAGTACTACATTTCTAATATTCATATCTTTGAATTCTGATACTTAAAAATAGACAAATGAAAAAAATAACAGCCCTCTTACTTGTATTTACTTTATTCTCTTGTGCAGAGTTACAACAAATAGCCGAAGGTATAGGTGGACAAGACGGACTCCCTGGACTTGACAATACTATGATCGGTAATGGACTTAGAGAAGCACTCGATTTGGGAATAGATAAGCAAGTAACAAAACTTACCTCAAAAGATGGATTTTATAAAAATCAATTGGTAAAGATACTTCTACCTGAAGAGCTGCAAAAAGTTGATAAAGCCCTTCGCACTGTTGGTTTGGGGAATCTAGCAGATGAAGGTATTAAAGCACTAAATAGAGCGGCAGAAGATGCCGTGAGTGAAGCAACTCCAATATTCATCAATGCGGTAAAGGAGATTACGTTTAACGATGTTCGTACTATTTTATTAGGAACTGATGACGCTGCTACGCAGTATCTTACAGCAAAAACTCAAACGGCATTGTACAATAAATTTCAACCCGTCATTCAGAACTCTTTTGGAAAAGTAGGAGCAGATCAAATCTGGACTAACTTGATTAATAAGTACAATACACTGCCCTTCACAGCAGACGTTAACCCAGATTTAACAGATTACGTAACCCAAGAAGCGCTTAAAGGCGTATATACTATGATCGCTGTTGAAGAAAAAGAAATACGTACCAAAGTCTCTAGTAGAACAACAACACTTTTACAACGTGTTTTTGCGCTACAGGACTAAAGTAGTCTTAGTTCTCATTAAAAAAAGCCAGCAAGCAATTGCTGGCTTTTATATTTACAACTTGACATTAATATATTTTTACTATATTTAAGTAGCTAAAAATCAAAACAATATACTCTAACCAATGACTTCTGATGCAAAACATAAACGATATAAAAGCTTCCTAGAACGGAAATACAAAAGACTCATTGAAGAAGCCTACAATGTGGAGTATACGGATCATAGCCTGAGTGACATCCTTACTTTTGAAGCACTAAGCCTGTATCAAAAAATGCGATTTCTAAAATTCTAATTGCTGCTGTAACTTTTCAAAGTAATCAAAAGCTCCTAGCAGTCTGCTTCCGTACCAAGAAAAAAATGCTCCATCCACTAGTATCACTTGGGCCTTTGTTTTTTGTTGTAATTCAGCAATATGTTCTTGTTTAAACGGAAAAGGTTCTGAAGAAAGAAATATACAATCTGCACCTCTTAATTCCTTTTCTGTAACTTCTGGATATCTATTCGCACCCATAGTGTTCGTAAAACCATTCAGCATTATCATATGATCAATAAATGTTTCTTTACCAGCCGCCATATAAGGATTTTTCCAAATAAGATAGATACAGCTCTTTGTGTCTCCTTGGCCTATTTTTGAAACAAAGTCTTCCCTTTTATTTCGGATTTTTGCGACCAAATCATAAGCATTTTCTACTACATTAAAAATAGTTCCATATTGTTCAATAAGTTGATATGTATCATCTAGCGACTTTATATCAGAGACGTGTACTGGGGCTATTTGAGACAGTGATTGTACCATCTCTTTGGTATTTTCTTCTTTGTTACAAAGAATAATATCTGGAGACAATGCTTTAACCTTATCCAGAGAGACTTTTTTTGTCCCTCCTACTATCATTTTGTCTTTGCGTAACTCCGTAGGATGTATGCAGAACTTTGTAACCCCCTGTATCGAATTTCTCAAGCCTAAGTCAACCAAAAGCTCTGTCTGACTAGGTACTAAAGAGACAATGCGCCCAGGTGTAGTTCTAAAAGTATGTGACTGCCCTATTTGATCTATTAGAGTGATCACTTTTATTACCTATTCAGGATAGCTTCCATCTGGGATTGAAGATCTTTTGCTGCAGTTCTAGCTGCTTGTGCAAAATCCTCTTTGTCAGACTTGTAGATAATCCCTCTAGAAGAGTTTACTAATAAGCCTACGTCTTTAGTCATTCCATACTTGCATACTTCTTCTAGGCTCCCACCTTGCGCGCCCACTCCAGGAACGAGCAAAAATGCGTAAGGAATAATGTTTCGAATGTCTGTAAGGTATTCTGCTTTGGTTGCTCCTACTACATACATTAAATTCTCAGAACCTTCATAGGTCTTGGAGGTCTCTAAGACTTTCTTATACAGCTCTTGCCCATCTACAGCTTTAGTCTGGAAGTCAAAGGCTCCTTTGTTAGAGGTTAATGCAAGTAGAATAGTATGCTTTTCGCGAAAGCGTAAAAAAGGCTCCACACTATCTTTTCCCATATATGGGGCAATGGTTATAGAATCAAAAGCGAGTTCTTCAAAAAATGCTTTTGCATAGCGTGTACTTGTATTACCTATATCGCCACGTTTTGCATCTGCTATGGTAAACTGCTCTGGGTGATTATCGTTTAGATAATTGATGGTTTTTTCCAGTGATTTCCAACCCTTAAGACCGTAAGCTTCGTAAAAAGCGATATTAGGTTTGTATCCTACACAAAGGTCATGAGTCGCATCTATAATCGCTTTATTAAAGGCAAAGATGGGATCTTCTTCGGCAAGTAAATGCTTGGGGATTTTGTCTAGATCTGTATCTAATCCTACGGTAAGAAAGGATTTCTTTTTACGTATTTGATCTACTAAAGCTGCTGTGGTCATTATAGTTCGCCTTCGTTTGCTTTGAGTTTTTCTGTATTATCTACTAATTGTAATTCGTCTAGTATTTTTTGGATATCGCCATTTACGATATTTTGTAAGTCGTATAATGTTAACCCAATACGGTGATCTGTCACACGACCTTGAGGGTAATTGTACGTTCTAATCTTTGCAGAACGGTCACCACTACTTACTTGAGAATTACGTTTGGCAGCATCTTCTTCTTGCTTTTTTGCCAGTTCCATATCATATAACCTAGAGCGTAATACTTTAAATGCTTTCTCCTTATTCTTATGCTGTGATTTTTGATCTTGACATTGTGCTACGAGTCCTGTAGGAACGTGAGTTAAACGTACCGCAGAATAGGTTGTATTTACAGATTGTCCTCCTGGTCCTGATGAACAAAAGAAATCAATACGCACATCTTTAGGGTCTATCTGCACATCGAACTCTTCGGCTTCTGGAAGCACCATCACCGTGGCGGCACTGGTATGCACACGTCCTTGTGTCTCTGTTTGGGGCACTCGCTGTACACGGTGTACTCCTGCTTCAAATTTAAGTGTACCGTATACATCTTCTCCAGTAACTTCAAACTGGATTTCTTTAAATCCTCCAGAAGTTCCTTCTGAAAAGTCTACCGTACTATGTTTCCACCCTGGTTTACCATCTACATATTTTGTATACATACGGTATAAATCACCTGCAAAAATACTAGCTTCATCTCCACCTGTTCCTGCGCGTATCTCTACCACAACATTCTTTGCATCTTCTGGATCTTTAGGAATGAGCATCATACGTATTTTCTCTTCCAGCTCAGGAATGGCAGTTTTTGCTTCGTCCAATTGCATTTTTGCCATTTCTACCATCTCCTCGTCAGATCCGTCTGCAAGAATTTCTTCTGCTTCCTTGAGGTTTTCTGTATACTCAATGTATTTTGCTCGCTCATCCATTAAGGCTCTAAGGTCCTTATACTCTTTGTTGAGCTGGACATACCGTTTTTGATCTGAGATAATATCTGGTTGGATAATCAAATCACTAACTTCGTCAAAACGTTGTTTTACTATTTGGAGTTTTTCTAACATGTATTTAGTTTACTGCGTGGCGAATTTACAATATTTAAGTGGGTTGATATGGCTCTATATTTATTAGAGCTAATATTCAAAAACTCCTTGATCACTTCGTATCGTTAATCGCTTACCTGTATCTGAAGCCTCTACCCTACCTACAATTTGAGCAGGAACTCCGAAAGATTCTGAAATTGAAATAAGATTTTGAGCCACCTCAGGATTACAGTATATTTCCATACGATGCCCCATATTAAACACTTGGTACATTTCTTTCCAATCTGTGCCACTCTCCTCTTGTATGAGTTGAAACAGAGGCGGAACATCGAACATCTTATCCTTAATGATATGTACATCTTCTACAAAATGTAAAATCTTTGTCTGGGCTCCTCCACTACAATGTACCATACCGTGTATGTCACTCGCATTATATTCTGCCAGTATTTTTTTAACAATAGGTGCATATGTACGTGTTGGGGATAAAACTAATTTTCCAGCATTTATAGGGCTTCCTTCTACGGTGTCTATAAGGTTTTTAGAACCAGAATATATAAGGTAATCTGGTACAGCAGGGTCAAAGCTCTCGGGATATTTCGCTTTAAGCGAACTATTAAAAACATCGTGACGAGCGCTAGTTAGACCATTACTACCCATACCACCATTGTATTCCTTTTCATACGTAGCTTGCCCAAAACTTGCTAGACCTACGATTACATCTCCTGGGGTAATATTTGCATTGTCTATCACATCACTGCGTTTTATGCGCGCGGTAACTGTGCTATCTACAATAATAGTTCTGACGAGATCACCTACATCTGCAGTTTCCCCTCCTGTAGATTTAATACGTACACCGTAAGAGTTCAAATCTTCTAGAAGTTCTTCTGTACCATTAATAATAGCCGAAATGACTTCACCTGGAATTACATTTTTATTACGTCCTATTGTTGAAGAGAGAATAATGTTATCTGTTGCACCTACGCACAAAAGATCATCTACGTTCATAATAAGGGCATCTTGCGCAATGCCTTTCCAAACACTCAGATCACCTGTTTCTTTCCAATACATATAGGCAAGAGAAGATTTTGTTCCTGCTCCGTCTGCATGCATCACAAGACAATAATCGTCATCTCCACTCAAATAATCGGGAACAATTTTACAAAAGGCCTTAGGAAACAAACCTTTATCTACATTTTTTATGGCTTTATGCACGTCTTCTTTGCCCGCAGACACACCGCGCTGTGCATATCGTTTTGAGATGTTTTGGCTCATAGTTATTCTTTCGTTACAAAAGTAGGGAATAATGCAACAGCATGAAATAATTTGTCTATTGCGCCTAAAATAACATATGAACAAGTAAGTAATAACTACTAGTAAATTTCAAGTATTATAATGACGGTATTTTCTTACTTAATTACCTTGATCTAGAATACTATTTTTGATGAATTTTGCTTATTTTGCAAGTGGTTAATAAAGAATAAAATATTGTTTCATTTATCAAAAACACTGCGTTTTGATGAGCAAAATATGCTTAAAATTCTTACTAGCCGTTCTACCCTCTTTGCTTCTTGCACAAGAATCTCATTCTATCATAGGATTCGGTTTTGATATACATACTGTAGATGCACTTAACTGGGAAGAATCTGCTAAAGGTGCTCTATTAAAAGTGGTAAATAGTAATGTATCTTCTTCATTATCAACAGGTACTATAGATTATCATTTTGTAACTAATCCCTTTCAATTTGAAGAAAAACTACTTTCTAACCAAACTATACAACAGCCATATCTTGCAATAAATAGTAATGCACATTACAAACCTCTTCTCGCAGATGGTAGTGATAACTTACTCTTTGTTTATACTACAAGAAAAGTAGGAATTAGAAAGGTAAGCCTCACAGATGTAATGCAAAAACAGTTAGATAGTGCGTTTGTTGAAGATTTTAGAAGGCTAGGCAGAGATATTACACCCTATGGTTTTATTAGTAGATATGGAACACATTATGCACACGAGGTTCTCGAAGGTGGTCAATTTATAAGAAGAAATTCTATAAATGTGAATGATTATATCTACTCGCCTTACGATAAAGAAGCTTTTCAAAAGGCTGCAATTAAAGATATACAAGATTATCACACAGGCAATGTAGATACTACTCCATTTGTAGATTGTAAGGAAAGCCTAGCTTTCACTCAAGGTGGAAATGAGCATGAACTTTGGCCTACTGATTGGACAAAAACAGTAAGTCACAATCCAAAACCCATTGATGCTTCGTTAGTTCCTATTACTCATTTACTACGCAATGCTAGTATTTCTGATATAGAAGAGAAGGAAATTAAATTGCAATTACTAGATAGCATTATTTCTAACGCTGTCGCGAAAGTGGAATCCAAAAAACAAAAACCTATAGAAAGTAAATTCTATAAAAAATATTCACTTCAGTTCAAACAAGAGATCAAAAGTATTGTTAAAACCAGTATGGGTAAGGATGATATAAAAGAAAAAACATTTACTGGAGATATATTTTTTGGTGGATTTTCTAAGGATGAAGCAATATTGCGAACAGCACCATTAATTGATCGTGGAGGATTGCGCTTAGAAACCTTAATTACAGATGAAAAGGTTATAATTAACAAAAATCTTTTAATCACTATCAAACCTGAAGATATAGCCACAGGATATGTAAGTGTTTGGGATGATACAAAAAAGTTATTCAAAAGCAATGAACGTTCTCGATTGAGAGTTTCTGGACCCATAGCAGCTCATACTAGTTACCAAGAAGCACTTAGACGTAATATTAAAAAGCAAGTACGCATTGAAACTATTGATAAAGATGTTTATGAGATTGAATACACCTTGGAATTAGAGAAACAACCCAAACTTATTTCTAATTTTGAAGCAAATTATAATTACGTACTAGATTCTGAGGTACTCGCAGCGGTTACTAATGCTAATGTACAAAGACTAGACAGCTTATTTGCGCGCAACGGAAATGTTACTTCTCCAGGTATTATAGAAGCAATAATTATAAACAAACACTCAGATAGTTTGCTTAATTATGTTCTAGATAGAGGAACTATTCCAACGACAAAAGATTTGGACCTCCTCTTTGAAAGGGAGCATTTTGATGAACAAAAAGTCCTCATTTTATTAGAACGTGGAGCTCAGCCGAAAAATAATATGATTTACAAAGCAGTAGCTTATAAATCTCCTCGTGCAATTTATGCACTTTTTCGCGAAGGCGCTACAACACAAAACAATGATCTGAACTTTGCTCTTAAAACTAAGTTTTACCCAACGATCAAAGCTATAATGAGTGAACCTTATGAAACCTTTACTGCTTCTCAACCGGAGTTATTATTAGCTGCTCAAAATAACGATGAGGATCTAGCTAGACAATTTGTAAAGTTAAATGCAAGAGCAGACGCATCTGTATTAGATGTTGCCTTACAACACAATAACGAGAATTTAACTAATGTAATTGTACCCGTGACTGAACCTTCTAACGAAACATTAGTGGTTGTTGCTAAAACAAATAATACCGACTTATTTTCATACTTTATAAGTAAAAATGCGAGAATTGATGATAATAAAGCTGTAGAGATTTCAATAGATAATGGTAATACAAATATTCTAGATCTTGCTTTAAAAAACGGTGGTAATGCTAGCAAAGCGCTTTCGTATGCGATAGCACAAGACCATAAACCTTCCATAAAAGTAAGCTTGGATAATAAAGCTTCCCCAGATAAAGTTTTTGCCTATGCCGCACAAAAAAATGATGAACAGCTCTTTAATGAAACTCTTAATTATTATGGTGGAAACCCAAATATTGCCTTAGATCAAGCAGTTAGAAGTAATAAGCTACCATTAGTACAATCCGTATTAATTAATCCATCCCAAGATATAAACCCTACCAATGCAATCGCGCTTGCTGTATCCAATGAGAATTTAGACATGGTGAAATTATTAGTAGAGAATAAGGCTAACCCCACTGATGGAATGAGCAAAGCGGTATCAACAGAAAATATTCTCATTACACAATATTTAATTAGACAAGGAGCGCAAAGTGAAAACCCTGATTTAATTAAAGAGGCAGTAAAAAAGGAAAATATAGAATTATCAAAGGTCCTTATTGAGCAAGGTAATGCAAAGGTAGATGACGCCATTATTGAGGCTAGTATAACGGGCAATGCACAAATTACTAAATACCTACTAGAAAAAGGAGCTAGAGCGCAAATTGCGTTTGAAAGTGCGATGGAGACTAAAAATGAAGAAGTAATCTTACTTCTTATGAATCAGATTAGTCAATTTTCAAATGCTCATTTAACAACAGCAGCAAGAAAAGGTAATAAGCAAGTAGTCAAAAAACTTCTAGAGAAAAACCTTGACCCCTCTCTAGCCCTTATAAACGCTGTGAATTATAGAAAAACAGAAGTTATAAAATTGTTACTGGAAAACGGTGCCATTCCAGAGCCTAATTTGCTGAAAACTGCTGTGAGTTTCAACTATTTTGAAGGAATCGAGGTACTTCTAAAATTTTCTCACTTAACTGGTAATACTCGTTTTGATGATGGTGAATATCCTGTTCATATTGTTGCTCAATCTTACGAAAAGAATAAAGACTACAAAATACTTGGTTTGCTCCTAGCAAACGGCGCCGATATCAACACTCAAAATAATAAAGGAGAGACCGCTCTTCATCTTGCAGCAATTGTTCCAGAAAAAGATATTGAGTTAATTACAATTTTATTGGAATTTAAAGCAAATCCTACAATCACAAACAACGAAGGATTACTTCCTATGGATTACGCGATTGATAAAGCCATCAAAAGCAAACTGCGTAAAGCAGTGAAGTCAAAAAATAATTAATCAAGGTTAAGGAGGTACAAAACCCTAAAAACAACTAATCTATAAATTAAAAAAAAATACGTTATAACATCCCCCGAAAAAAGGACTTCATCTTTGAATAGATGAGGTCCTTTGTATCTAAAAATAAATGTTTATTCCCAGTTAGGAGCAAAAGCGTCTGTAAATAACTCTATGTCCGTTACATTATCATCAAAATTTCTTAGAAAAGCACCAGGTGTAGCTCCTATATTATTTGCTACTCTAGTAAAAATAACACCACCTTCAGAAGGAGTAAATCTTCCATCTAAATCGTTTTTACCAGTAGTAACTTCAGTTTCAACTGGTGTTGTTGTATCATTTATTATATCATAAATAAACATACGTGCATTAAAAATGCGGTAAATATTATTTTGTGCTTCATCAATATCTCTAAAATATAGTACTTTGTCTGCAGATGCTGTAATATCAATAGCGCCTGCCGCCCCGTTTAAATTTTCTAATATAACGGTCTCTTCGGTTTGGGTAGACAATCTATAGGTAAATATCCTTACATCATACCCAGAAGGATCATTTGTTTTTATCACTAACAAATCATTATCAAAATCAGGAGTAGCCACTTCAGAAATCAATGAGCCATTTGGTGTTGTATAAATCACATCGGTACCTGACCCATCACTATTTATAGAAATTAACTTATCAAAACTTGGATATAGCAACTGTGAACCATTATTATACCAAGAATAGCGCAACGCTTCCGTTCTAAAACCAGCAACAGGAATCGTATTGGAAATTTGTTGCACATTCTCCCCAGAAAGATCCATTGTAAAAAGCTGAGTATTTCCCGCCACAGTTCTTAAAAAAGAAATCTTATTACTATCATTATTTTTTAAAGGACTAAAACTATTAAAAGCATCATCTGTTAATTGTATAACGTTTACATCTGGATTTCCATTTGATTCTCCTCCAGAATATATCACATTATTTCCTTCCTCTTCTCTTACAAAAAGTAAAGGATTAGATGGTGAATCTAATGTTGTAAATTGCTGTAAGTCTGAACTTACAAGGTCATTTGTACCATCATCGGCAGACACTTGCCAAAAATAGGTTGTAGATAAATTTAATTCTGTCACCAATAAAGTTGTATCCTGCTCTATCTCAAAAAGCTCTATCTCACTAGTGGTCCCATTTCTTAAACTTATAGTATAATTAATAGGATCATCCTCTGGATCTGTTGAGTTCCACGCAAGTGTAACTTGTACATCTATATCATTTGCATTTTCCTCTGGATAAATAAGTTGAGGTTTAGACGGTGCCGCATTAGCATCCTCTACGGGATCCAACTGAAAAGAAACATTAATCCCTATATCTGCAAGTACATTGACCGACTCAAAACCTATATCAAAACCATTTTTTTCTGCCTGAACCGCATAACTATCCACTAAAACATTATTAAGAGTAAATTCTCCATTTTGATTAGTAAAAACGGTACTAGAACTAGGATTTGTAGAAATTTCTACATTATTAAGAGGCTCTTGATCTTCTGACGATAAAACAGTACCAGTAATAGTTCCTGTCTCTTGAAAATCCACCGTATCCTCAGAACAACTTGCTAATAGCAATAAAATAACGCTTAACGCGAAAAACGAAAACCTCATATTAAATGTTTTAGTCTCTTTGAATATCAGTAATAACTTCTTCATTATTTCTCTTTTTATTAAAATTGAAATGGTAATTCACACCTACACCAAAATTAAAATAGTAGTCATTTCGATTACCTTGTTCTAAACGGTCTAGATTATCTGAAAAGGGTAAACTTTGTTCTGCAAAGGCATTTAGACTTATATTTTGATTCATTTTATAATATATACCAGCTCCATATTGCACTTTTAAGAATGTCTCGCCAATAGCAAAATCACCTAGTTCTGGCCCTTGTATATCAAATACAATTCCAGGACCGGCATATACATAAGGTCCAAAGTTATCAGTAGGCAACAGGTCGAAATATCCATTTACATCTAAACTTCCAAAAATATGACCAAAAGAACGCCCATTATTAAACTTAAATGCCTTCCCTTGTATTCCTATATCAAAGAAATCGGTAATCGTCCTTTTATATCCTAGACCAAATAAGAAGTCAGCATTTTTTTCTGAGTAATCACCATCTATAAGATTAACACCAGCCTCTATAGATAGTGTGTTATCGTGTGTCTTTTCACTAAAAAAGCGATTATAGAGTTGTGTTGATTCTTCAATTTTTTTAGATTCTAGATAATTTGCAACTAAAGAGTCATTTACTTTCTTACCTGCCTTTGCACTCCATAGCTGGTCTTCGACACCTTCTATAATCAAATCGTGAACTGCCTTTTCTATAGCGTCTTTTACAGCAATTTGTAGGGGTTCATTTTGAGTGATACCAGTCTCTGCTTCTAATAAACGTTGAAATTTAACAAAGCGAAAAAAACTCGCGTCAATGGCCTGCGATAGAATGGTTTTAGAAATATATACTGTTTTTAATATCTTTCCATTATTGGTAGATACTGCACGTAAGTATATCGTGATGCGATCCTGTCTGTACTGTGCTGAACCTCCTAACCCAAAATACCGAGCACCTATGCCTCCTGTAACAATATTTGTATCATAAGATACTATACCTCCTTCTAATAATAATCCCGCATACAATAAGGGTGGTAATGAAGGTTCATTGGGGTTTATCTTTAAATATTGCTGTTGCGTATTCCTTATTATATTTCTTTCTGTAGTTAGGTTATCAAAGTTCTCACGTTCTATAGGAACGAACCAGCCAGAATCTTCAAGTGCTTTTATCAAAATAGAGGTAGCACCTTGAGTTACAGCAGTACTAAAGGTGCTACCATTCTCTAATGCCTTAAATTGACCAGTTTGATCACTAAAATCATACACAGCGACCTCAAGGGGTTTACTAGCTTCTGGTAAATCAAGCAACCCTTTTGAAGATTTAGACAGTTCACCTACTCTTGCTGGTGTTGCCTCAAAAGGCTGATTAAAATAAGCTCCACAAGAAGTAAATAACATAACCCCAAAGATTATGACTAATGGTTTAAAATATTTCATTGAACTCTATTAATTGGGAACTATAATTTGTGTTTCTTCTCCATTTGAAGTATCTAAAATGTTAATAACAAGACCTTCTGATGATTCAAAAACATCTAAAGCCAAATCACCAAAAGAAAAAGAGCCAGGTTCAGTTATCCCATCTATAGCGTCTAATTGTTGTTGTGTTAAGGTTCGGGAAATCTGACTCAGGATTGATGATTGTAATTGCTGTCCGAAAGCTTCTAGATCTGAAAGTGGTTCTGAAGCTGTAGATGATGCCGTTAATCCATTTTGAGCATTAGCACTGGCCAAAAGTTGTTGGTAATTAAAAGTATCACCCCCAAAAAATGGATTTTTAGGTTCGTACCTAAACTGTTGTGCATTCATTGTCGTAGAGAGTGCTGTGACCACTATAATAAAAGCAATTATTTTCATAATTTTTAATGAGATAAATTAATAGGTAATGATTTGATTTTTTTGTTTTTCTAAACGCTGCAAGTGTTGTATTACTCTTCTAAAGCTGATATCTACCATTTGTTTAATAAATTCCTTCCTTGGTTGAGCAAAAAACTGCCATACCAATGTGCCTTCTACTTCTACAGTTATAAGGGTATTTCTTCTTAGTCCAGGGACTTCTTTAATAGCTATATTCTTGGGTGATTTAAGTTGTTTATTGTAACACACCGTAAAAAATTCTTTTGCAAAATCACGCCCATTTTTAGTGAGTGTACTTTTTGTTAATATCCCTTGAGTAAAAACACCGTCTTGTTCTAAAGCTTCATCTTGTGAATTCCTAATTTGAGGTTTTCTTAAATTAATTTTTGTCTTCCCTCCTTTTTCTAAAACAATACGATCACTACCCAATGGCCTATCATCCTTATCATAAATCATGAGTAGTAAAATAATTTTATCCTCAACCGTATGACTTACGGTAAGGGAGGTTAGTATTTTTTTGTCGTACCCTTTTAACAAGAAATAGTCTTCTTTTGATGATTTTATATTTTCATTTGAAATGGTATCTGTTCTAAAAAAAGAAAATTCATACTTGAGATTTATGTCAAGTGGCACTTTGCTTATAACAGCGGCTTTGAATGTATAAAACTCACTATTATTTTCTATTAAAATTTGTCCTGCTATCTCCTTATTCATATTCTGAGCTATAACAGAAGGAAAATAAAATAAAGTCAACATTAATAAGAGTCTCATAATGATATTAATACGGTTTCCGTATTAATTATAGCTTCTTACTACTATAGATGGAGAGGCCTTGGTTTGTTTAAATTTGAGTGACTCAGTAAGTGAGTTTGTGCCAAATCTTTCAAAAGAAAGGTTAGATCCGTTTTGAGTCAATTCTAATTGAGGAGTTGCATTAGTTTCGGAAACAAAATCTAATATGGTATTAGAATTACCTTGTTGATTCAAATTTGCAAATACATTCTGAGCTCTATATTGGAGTTGAACATTGTTAAAATTACCTAGTTGAGTAATAGTAATATCACTTGCTTCTGTAGCTGTGGAAACGTTTACAAAATTACTTTCCCCTATTTGTTGTACCCTCACAAGATTCCCTTGTAAGTCAGTGGTTTTATTTGATGCCTGTTCAAATCCTAGGCTAGTCAGGACCTCTGGACTAACGGTTGCACTATCTATTACTATTTCCTCTCCATTTACCTCTTCAGATTGATCATCAGAATATGTTTGTCCAAATGCCCCCACAACACTTAGTATGGAAATAATGAACAATAAATTTTTAAAATTGGTTTTCATAACACAGCTATTTGGTTCCATTTTTAATCTAGACTTTAGCAAGCATCTTCTAATTAGCATAAAACAAGTTACTCGCCAGATCTCCTTCTTACGATCTATATGTTTTTTCTTAAAATGCTCTATACAAACAATACACTTCTATATACGTATATACGCTGTATAGGGCAGTCGTTTTCTGAAATATATCTTTATACTAAGTGGGGGAAGAATTATCTAAGACCTATCGCAATAATGAACCAAGCTTCCTAGACAATGTAAATGTATCGATATTTTATTGAGTTTCAAGGACAGAAATATGGTTTTCGATAAAATGATACTATCACTAACTGTAAAACGTGCTGTTAACCTTTAATTTTATTGTACTTAACCCAAATAAAGGGTATTTACCCCTATTTCCTACAATACAAAAATTTACAGTAATTTCTTACAATGCATGTATGCTTTAATAACCGAGAAAATAGTGCATTTAGCATCTTATAATACTAAATTTTGAAACTAAAAATATAAATAGGATATTTTCGCTTTCGCGAAAGCAAAAAAAACCATTTGTTAAGAATTCTAGAATCAAATAGAGGAACGTTTCCGTTCCTCTATTTTAAATATATCTATTATATAAGAAAGTTGTAATATTAGTTATGGTTACCAATTAATGGTGTAACTAAGTCGTTTACTAAATCCCCAAGATTAAGTGCACTTCCCGCTGGCATGGCTGTACCTGAAAATCTTGTAGAAGCATCTACGGTATTTACACCTGCAGGTCCTTGTTGCAGAATATTAGCTTGGTTATTCATACCTCCTTGAGTGACTATAGCACTTTGGCCATCGTATTGAGTGATAAGAGCAGCTTGAGAAACTCCAGTTTGTGTTATTTGAGCAACACTAAAATCTCCTGTCTGTAAAACATCTATCTCATTAAAGCTACCGTCTTGACTACTTGTGATACTATTATTATTTCCTAGTTGAGAACTTGTAGACCAGTTATCAGAGCCATTAGTTTGTGTCAAGTCAGCATAATTATTATCTCCATTTTGGGCTTGATCAGAATATCCGTTAGCCCCTCTCTGTTCAACATCTGCATAGTTATTATCTCCTGACTGAACTTGATTAGAATAATTTGCATTATTGAATTGATATGCTCTAGCATCATTGGTATTTCCAGATTGATCCTGAAAAACCACACCATTAGTTCCTTGTTGTACGGAAATAAGATGGTTTTCTGTATCTACTTGGTTCTGTTTCGTATAGTTGTTACTTCCTGCTTGTAAAGCAAAAGCGTGGTTTGCTTCTCCAAATTGGTCTTGTTCAACAATTCCATTAGTCCCAAATTGATATGTAAGCACGTAGTTATTATCTCCTTGTGCTCCAGAAGCAGGATCTGTAGTCACATTCTGATATTGTCGCACGCTATTCCCATCACCAATTTGTCTAACTAATGCCATATTTGCCGAAGTATCTCCAGGTGCTTCAGCAGTACCTTGTTTGATTTTTGCATCATTATTATCTCCTGATTGAACCGCATCTGCAATCTGTCCTAAACTTGCATTAGAAGGACCATCATTAGGACCTCCATCTTGACGAAGTTTTAAATCATTATTATTACCTGATTGTTCTACAGTTGCCGCGTTATCATCAAACGTCTGTCTAACATTTGCCTCATTACTTACACCACCTTGCACGATAGAAGCTGCATTACGCTCTGCTTGCTGTCCAGTACCTTGCTGTAAGAAAATTTGATTTGCGGTAGTTGCGTCTGCACTTACTCCTGTTTGTTCGATATAAGCCTGATTCAAATCTCCTTCTTGTAATATAGTAGATTCATCATAAGAACCTATTTGTTGAACCTCTACAGCATTCATATTACCACTTGTAGTATCTACATTACCAGTTTGGGAGATCAACGTTTGGTTACCATCACCATTTTGGTTTACAAAAGCGCTCTGCGATGTTCCGGCTTGCATCACTGTTGTTGCATTGGCTGCTCCATCTTGAATAGTCTCAGAGGCATTTGCCGTAGCTGGACCCAAATTTTGAGCAACGTTAGAAACAGCTGTTGGTGGAGTTGCTGGTATATTGCCAAATGGATTCGTTTGCCCAAATGCAAAAGCTCCAAATGCCAGTGCCGCAACACCTAAAATCATTTTTTTCATAATAAAAAAGTTTAATTAATAAATATATAAATGGTTAATAAATACAATTTCATGAGACTTTCTTTATCTTCTTCATCTTCCTAAAGTAGTCCGTCTTAATATTTTTACGATGAGGGAATGTAATTATGGAGGGAAACTTTAATTACTTTGATAAATGTAGATAAAATTAATATTCTAAAAAAAAGAATAAAACTCTTTTCGATAAGGGACGCATAAAATAAAATAATTTTTTATAAGATACTGATAATGTGTGTTTTAAATCATTTTTTAATCTTACAGAATTGCCTATAAAAAATACGGTTAGAAGGTTTTTCTTACAAGCTAGTTGATATCCTTTTATAAATTTCTTACTCATACCTCCTACTCAATATAATTGCTTAAAAAAGTATTATTTTAACCATAAAAAAGGGAAAAAACAATTGCTTTTTCCCTGATTCTATGGAATATTTAGCAAGAAAAAGATATCTCCTACTTTATAAATTATGTCTTAGTTATTATTACCTATAGGAGCAATATTTAAAACACCTACTTGATCACCAAGGTTTAATGCAGTGCCCGCTCCCATAGCACCTACTGAGAATCTCGTGCTAGGATCTACAGTACTAGTTCCAGAAGGGCCTTGTTGTAAAATATTAGCCTGGTTATTCATACCACCTTGTGTTACTAATGCACTCTGCCCATCATACTGAGTTATTAAAGCTGCTTGTGAAGTTCCTGTTTGTGTAATTGTTGCAACACTAAAGTCTCCCATTTGTAACACGTCGATCTCGTTTAAGTCTCCAGTCTGAGTGCTCGTTATAGCGTTATCATTACCCATTTGAGTACTCGTAGAGTAATTTGCATCCCCACCTGATTGCGTTAGCTCAGCGCTATTACGATCTCCTGTTTGGAATTGATCAGAATACCCGTTAGTACCATCTTGATCAGTTCTAGCATAGTTATCATCTCCATCTTGTACTTGATAATTGTAACTTCCATCTCCAGTTTGTTCAGTCCAAGCTTCATTGGTATTACCTGATTGAGTTTGAAATGAGATACCTCCATTACCAGATTGATAAGATACTGCAAGGTTTTCAGTATCATATTGATCTTGTTTTGAATAATTAGAATCTCCAGATTGAGATGCAAAAGCTAAATTTGCTTCTCCTAACTGATCTTGTTCAGTTATATTATCATTACCTGTCTGCCCAGCGTAAGCAACATTATTGTTCTGAGTATTTCCAGAAGCAGGGTCTGCTGTTACGTTCTGATACTGACGAACGCTTCCATTCATACCAAACTGATCAACACGCGCTACATTAGCTGAAGTTAATCCAGGAGCTTCATTTGTACCTTGAAGGATTTTAGCATCATTTCCATCACCACCTTGGTCTACATCCGCAATTTGCCCAAGACTAGGATTGTTAGCTCCGTCATTAGGACCTCCATCTTGTCTAAGACGTAAATCATTATCATTACCCGATTGATTTACACGTGCAGAATTATCATCATAAGTCTGAATCACATTTGCCTCATTGGAAATACCTCCTTGCTCTACAGAGGCTACATTCCGCTCTGCTTGATTAGCTGTACCTTGCTGTAAGAAAATTTGGTTAGCCGTTGAAGCGTCTAAACTTGCTCCTGCTTGTGAGATGTATGCCTGATTCTCGTCTCCTTGTTGAAGAACCGTAGACTCGTCATAATCCCCTACTTGACGCAACTCTACAGCATTTAAATTACCGCTAATAGCAGAGACATCTCCAGTTTGGGAAATAAGAGCTTGATTGCTCGTTCCATTCTGATCTGTCCAAGCACTTTGTGATGTTCCAGCTTGAGATATGGTAAGTTTATTATCTGTCCCGTTTTGAGCTGTTTCTGCAGCATTTGCTGTAGGTAAAGCACTCTGATTTGTAGCTATTTCAGCTACTGGTGTTGGCGGAGTAGCATTTGGGACTACAGTCCAAGGATTTGTTTGCGCAAAAGCAACTGATCCTAACATTAGTGCCGCAGCACCTAAAAATAATTTTTTCATAATAAAAAAGGTTTAATTAATAAATATATAAATGGTTAATAAATACAACTTCATAAAGACTACATTGTCCTTCTACTATCACCTTGCCTACTGCAATGCGTCTATATACTCTACTATGGGGGAAATGTCATTTCTTAGTGGGGGGAAAGGATATAAAACTGAAATGCGATATAAATTTAAAAATTATTATCATTTTTTTTTTTAGGAGCTATTTTATTTTCGACCAAATACATTAGTATTATTATACCTCTATTCCTGAAAGCTAGGATGTCACTGCCATTGTGAGCTAAAGGGGCTTTTACCCCTTTTTGTCTTCTAAATTCATTATGTTGACTTTTCTTACATTTTTTTATTATAAATGAGCAGTTTATGACTTCATAACCACTTATTATAAACTTTAAAATCAATTAATTGAGGTATTATTAGTTAAAAATCAAAGTGTCTCTGTTTATTATTAAAAGTAAAAGACAAAAATTCATTTTTTTCTTTAAAATTCCACCCAACACAATATTGAAACTGACCCATTTGTTATGTTGTATATTTTGGCTTTTTTAATGCTTTCGCGAAAGCATTAAAATATACAAGCATCCTACAAGTCTTTAAATATTTCTAGTCACATTATTCAGAATATAGACCAAAAAAAACGGCCTACATCTGCAGGCCATTTTTTAGTAAGCTGGGCAATTGTATTATTCGTTGCATCCCTCTATATAAAAATGTGACCTTCTATTTTCTTGATGCTCCTCTTCTGAACAATTAATTCCCTGTTCAGAACAGTTATTTACTGGCCGTGATTCCCCATAACCTAAAGCACTTACAAATCTATTAGAAGCAATACCTCTAGAAATTAAGTAATCTCTAGTAGATTTAGCTCTTCGATCGGACAGTTTTAAGTTATAGGTATCCCCTCCTCTCTTATCTGTATGAGATTCTATTTTCAACATCATTTCTGGATGTTGTCGCATCACATCTACAATGTTTTCTAACTCAACCTTGGAATCAGTTCTTATATTCCATTTATCAAAATCAAAGAAAATGGGGTTGAGCACGATCTCACAATCATTTATTAATGGTGTTAAAAATAGCGCTACATCAACATCCTCATTTTTGATGCCACTTGTTTGTATTTCTTTTAGGTCGTCTTTATAATCTTCTATAGAGCCCAAGACAACAAAAGATGAATTACAAGGGACTTCTTTAAAGATAAATTCTCCTTGAGTATTCGTTTCTATTTCCTTTATTATTTTTCCAGACTCATCAATCAATTTAACTGTTCCCTGAACAATCACCTCGTTGGTATTTTTATCCCTTAGTGTCCCTTTTACATTCTGAGAACATTGCGAAACTTCAAAACTGTATATGTCGTCACTGCCTTTTCCTCCATTTCTGTTAGACGAAAAGTAACCACTTTCAGCATTTTCCTTAATAAAAAAAGCAAAGTCATCAGATCGGCTGTTATATGGAGCTCCAACGTTCTGCGCTGTTGCTTTCTCATCGTTAAGGATATCTGACTTAAAAATATCTAGTAACCCAATATTAATATGGTTGTCTGACGAGAAATACAAGGTGTTATCTTTACTCACAAAGGGGAACATCTCTCGTCCCTTTGTGTTTACTTTATCTCCTAAATTGATAGGAGTGCCATAAGAAGTGTTATTATCATTTGTAACATAATAAATATCAGTTTGTCCAAAACCTCCTTCTCTGTCGGATATAAAATAAAGTTTTTTGTTATCCGGACTCAATGCTGGATGTCCGGTTGAATAATCATCGCTATTAAAGGGAAGTTCTACTATATCATCCCAAACGTCATTTATCAAAGTAGCTCGATACAACTTTAGGTGCGTTGTCCCCTCATCATCAAAATTAAGTTTATTTCGCTTATTTACATTAACCCTTGTAAAGTACAACGTAGATCCATCATTTGTTATAACAGCAGAAGATTCGTGAAACTTAGTATTGATTTTAGGGCCACTAATTAATGTTACTTGGGATATTTCATTATTATTTGAAATTTGCCCTTCATATAGATCTAAATATGGTTCTTCATTCCACCCATAAATTTTACTTGTTCCATCATTAGACGTATTACGAGAAGATGCAAATAGGATTGTATCATCTTGCACAAAGATTCCAAAATCTGCATATTTTGAATTCACCTCGAGATTCTTGATTTCCACAAATCTCTCATCCAGAGAAACTAATTCTTCTATTTTTTGTGAATTTTTTCTATTAGATTCATTTAAAACGTCAAGCCATTTATCTGATTCTGTATAATTTCCTAATCCTTGCTGAATCTGAACATATTTTAGAATATATGATTTATCTATCTTATTAGGATATTTTTCAATAGCCATTCTAAGCCATTTTGCAGCATTTTCAACATCTGAGTTATTGTAATAACAATCTCCTAATCTTTCTAAAATGTACCTGCTACTATCTCCTTTATTAAATGCTTCTTCATAAAGTTCACTGGCCTTTACGTAAGAATATTTATTAAAGAAATTATCTGCAACCCTTTTTTGCCCTAACATCAAGAAGTTAGTAATAAAGCAAAGTATAAATATAATTCGAACTCTCATTGTTGTTTATTTTTAAAAATATCTTGGGGACTTAACTCTTTTACTTTTTTGAATTTCAAAAATCAATAGCACCTCATGCGTACCATTGGTATAAGGTCTTATAACAGAATTAGGTATCTCATATGCATAACCTATTCGTAGTTGTTTATTGATTTGAAAATCTGCTATTGCGCCAAAAGCGCCTAAAGATTCATTGATTCGATATGCTGCTCCCAGCCATAATTTATCATTAAATAAAAAGTTTCCAGAAATATCATAGGATAATGGTGCGCCATTAGTCGCTTTTACCAGCGCAGCTGGCTTAAATTTTATATTTGAAGATACATCAAATACATATCCTCCCGTTAAATAGTAACTTACTCTTTCTAGTGCTACAAATTCTGTATTATTAGAATTTCCTTGATTATAATCATTATTAATAATTCTAGGAGCGGATAACCCTAAATACCATCTATCGCTATGAAGGAATCCTCCAACACCAATATTTGTAGTAAAACGATTATCTATATTAGTAAAGAATGGATCATTAATAACGGTGGGATCATTTAAAAAATTACTATCCAAGTTAAACGTTGTAAAGCCAGCTTTCAAGCCTAAAGCCAATTCTGTATTATCTCCAACTTGAAGGGTATAAGAGAAATCTCCATATACATAAGAAAAATTCTCATACCCTAATCTGTCATTGATAAAGGATAACCCCAGCCCAATTTTATCATTATGCAAAGGTGAATGAACCGAGAATGTTTGGGTTTGTGGCCCTCCATCAAAACCAGCCCATTGACTTCTGTGAAGTCCAACAAAACTGAGCGTCTCTCTACTTCCTGCATAGGCAGGATTTATAGAGATTGTATTGAACATATACTGCGTAAATTGCGGTAACTGCTGTCCAATAGCTGTTGAACAGCATAGAAATACAACTCCAGCACAAGTTCTTCTTAAAAATCTTTTCATAACCTTTTCGTTATTTTAGTTTGTTCCTACATAGATGGCTCCTGTATAAGGTTCTGAGCCACTATTTAAAAGATTAATTATATAATAATATGTTCCACTAGGCACCTTTCCCGAATTACCAACAGAACTGTTTGGTGTCTCTCCACTCCAGTCATTCTGGTAATTACTAGACTCATAAATAAGCGCTCCCCATCTGTTTAGAATTTTCAAATCGATAATATATCCACATGACTCAATGTTTGATATTGTAAAGAATTGGTTGTGTGCATCACCATTAGGTGTTACTGTAACTGAGATTTCGGGATCATTACAAGATAGCACTCCACAAGAATCATTAATATTTAATGTTAATTCTTGTGTACTCACACATCCCGTATCATTCGTTATAGAATATGTAAAAACGTAATCTCCCAATTGAAGATCTGTTGGGTCTAAAAAATTATCATTTAATGTAACACCATTAGTGACAACTTGCCAATTAGAATTGTCATCTTCATTTTCTAAAAATTCATTAAGATCAATAATTCCTTCAGTAACACATCTTTCACCTTGAAGATTGGTTATTGTTTCTGTCGCAATAACATCTATAAATTGCTCAATTATTTGACTATTTCCGCATTCATCCGATGTTATCCAAGTTCTTATAATTTGGTAATCTTCATTGACATCTGGATCATACGTTGAAGTTTCGAAAAACTCTACATCTACAGATACAGAACAATTGTCAAGAGCCGTAAGAACATCTGCCTCTGGAATTTCACTACAACTTACAGTCAAATCTTCAGGAATTATCTCCACGAATTCTGGTGCTATAGTATCTTCTACCGTTATCGTCTGTACCAAATCGGTCGTTAAACCA
>JAHDIF010000002.1:269400-269855 GCA_020630915.1 Dokdonia sp. | reverse complement strand
CAGCAACAGTAACCGTAACTGCATTACCACAATTGTCTGACTCGTCGGTGACTGCTTCAATATCCGCTTCAGGAACATCAGCAATACATTCTAAACCAGTAATATCCGATGGAGCGGTGCCCGTTGGTGCTATAGTATCTTCTACCGTTATCGTCTGTACCAAATCGGTCGTTAAACCACCACAATCAGTGAGAGTGTACGTACGGGTAATGATATAAGGATCACCATTACAACCACTACCACCATTATCTACATCAGCAACAGTAACCGTAACTGCATTACCACAATTGTCTGACTCGTCGGTGACTGCCTCAATATCCGCTTCAGGAACATCAGCAATACATTCTAAACCAGTAATATCAGATGGAGCGGTGCCCGTTGGTGGAGTTATTCTTCCAATTGTGTACGTATATACCCAGTCAGTCGTTAAACTAGCATCACAGCTATCTACATAC
>JAHDIF010000002.1:0-269300 GCA_020630915.1 Dokdonia sp. | reverse complement strand
TTGAATCACTGGTAAGCTAGGCGCTACTGCATCATCAAAACATTCTACCTCCGATCCAACAGAAACAGGACCGCCAACCTCTGAAGGAACAGTCGTTCTATTTAATGTGTACGTATATACCCAGTCAGTCGTTAAACTAGCATCACAGCTATCTACATACGTATAGGTATAAATAATCGTATCTCCATCACAAGCTGTATTGTCCGTAGCAGTGCCTGATACAACAGGTGCAGGAGCACTAATCACATTACCACAAATATCTTGAATCACTGGTAAGCTAGGCGCTACTGCATCATCAAAACATTCTACCTCCGATGCAACAGAAACAGGACCGCCAACCTCTGAAGGTGCAGTCGTTCTAGTAATAACTAATGTCTTGGTTACTGTATCTGTATTACAAGGACTTAACCCATCTGTGTCCGTTACTGTTAATGACACTTCATATGTACCACAAGTATCATAACTATGGGTAGGGTTTTGATTTGTACTTGTAGGGCTTCCATCTCCAAAATCCCATAAATAGGACACCGCAGACCCACCTGGAAACGGGTCTGTAGAACTCCCAGAAAAATTAATATCTAAATCACAAGTCCCTGCGGTTTCGCTTATTGCACCCACAATTGCAGGCACAAAAACTAACTCTACGTCTGTAAAGACTGTTACGAATAAGTTGGGACAATCGGCACTCAATGGAACAGTAACTGATAATCTAAAAACATAAGTCCCAGGGGTAGAAACCGTTACATCTGTATCTCCCGAAGTTGGAGAGGAAAATACAGAAGTCCCTGGGCCGGAAAATTGCACCCAACTATAAACAGGGGTTCCAAATACAAATCCAGAAATTGTAGTAGCTATTGAGGCCGTATCAAAACAAACATTATTTCCTGAGCCATTAATTACATTAGCCTCTGGATCAATCTGAATAGTTCCTCCAGCTTCAATAAGTTCAGAAAAAATGATACAAACATTACCTTGCCCTGTACAAGCCGCATATGATATATTACCTATATTTATCCTCTCTGTATTATTGCAAGAATGATTATTAAACGTTCCTATAGCATCATTTTCATCACCAAATACAGTTGTGTTTTCAATTATTATGGCTGAATTTGGTTCCAATGTAAGTGTAACACTGTTTTGACTCCAAAGTATATGCCCTCCATCACTTATCCTCAAACGATTTATAGACGATGGTAAGGTAATACTGGCATCCATGTCAATGGTAACTCCAGCAGGTATCGTTACTTCGCCAGAACAATTAGTTGAGTTAAGCCAGGTCACAAACTGAGTTGCCGTCATATTATTGGGGACAGTACAATCCGCCAAGGCATTTGTATACCCAAAAAGTAATAGCATCCCTAGTATAGCGGCTTTTTTTATTGTAAAGGATGATTTTGAAATCAGCTCAATAATTGTTTCCATAAAAGTATGATTGATCATTATTCTAACTACATAAAATAGTTGTATTGCTTGCACAAAAGCAATACAACTATTTTATGTAATCATAATTGATTACTAATTCATTAAAATTTAAACTTGTAAAAAACGTTATCGACAATTGCTTAAAACCACACAACTCCATCCATAGGATAGACATTATAGTTTTACTGAGTTATCAATGTGTCGGGGGAGGTATGCTGGGGGAAGACGGCTAAATTATATATTTGAATCAACGAATTAATAATGTTTTTGAAGTTTTCGATAAAGGTCAACTGTCTATTTGCTAAAAAAATTAGTATCTATTTGATAATCAAATATTTAATTCAAAATAGGGCAAATACCCCTTTTCGGTAAGTGACAGCACCCATGAAGCGGTTTCCTACACGGAAATTATATGTATTTTCATTAAAATACAAGTATAAAATTAATTAGTAAAAAGTAATTCTCTGTATTTTGGTAGCGGCCATAAAGAATCGTCCACTAGTAGTTCTAGCTTATCGCTATGTCTTCTAATAATAGCAAAATAAGGCAATACCTTCTCATTATATGCATAAGCCTTTTTGTTCAAGGAAAGAGAATTTACGTTCTTTCGAGTTTCGATCATATCACTTATTAATGTATTGAGATGGGCAATGTGATCTGATAATTGTTGGATAATATCTAGTTGTGCTTTCGCGAAAGCGCCATACTTCTCCTTGCCATAGATAGTTATAAGCCCTTCAATATTTCTAATTAAAGTGTTTTGATAGGTAATAGCTGTAGGAATGATATGATTTCTTGCTATATCAGCCAATACTCTACTCTCTATTTGTATCTTCTTTATATATGACTCGATTTCAATATCGTAACGCGCCTTTGCTTCTGTGGCATTCATAATTTGTAAAGACTCAAATAATGCTACATTAGGTTTTGCAATTTTAGCCTCTAAAGCCTCTAAAGCATTTTTACTATTACCCAAACCTCTTTTGGAAGCTTCTTTTTCCCAGGATTCATTATAACCATCTCCTTCAAACCTAACTTTCTTACTGTCCTTTATATACTCGCGTAGGATATTAAAGATAGCATCATCCTTTTTCATATCCTTTGTCTCTATTAAAAAGTCAACTTCTTTTTTAAATTCTATCAATTGCTCACAAACAATAGCATTTAAAATAGTCATGGGATTTGCACAATTTGCACTTGCTCCTACACCTCTAAACTCAAATTTATTTCCTGTAAATGCAAAAGGACTTGTTCTATTTCTATCTGTATTGTCTAGCAGGATCTCAGGTATCTTACCAACTACATTCAATTTAAGTTCTGTTTTTTCTTGTGGGGAGAGCTTTCCATCTGTAACCTTTTCTAATTCATCTAACACTTTGGTTAGTTGTGCCCCTATAAACACCGATATGATGTTAGGCGGTGCTTCATTCTCGCCCAGTCGCAAGTCATTACCAGCACTTGCAATACAAGCACGTAATAAGTCTTGATTTTTATATACCGCTTTAATAGTATTTACAAAGAAGGTTAGGAACTGTAAATTTTTAGTAGGTGTCTTTCCAGGTCTTAATAAATTTATACCTGTATCTGTAGCGAGAGACCAGTTATTATGCTTACCACTGCCATTTACTCCTTCAAAAGGTTTTTCATGTAGCAACACTTTGAAATGATGCTTCTCTGCCACTCGCTCCATAAGATCCATAAGTAAAGCATTATGATCTACGGCGAGATTTGCTTCTTCAAAAATAGGCGCAATTTCAAATTGATTAGGCCCTACTTCATTATGTCTAGTTTTTACAGGAATTCCTACAAGAAGAGCTTCGTACTCTAATTCTTTTAAATAATTTAAAACCCTTGAAGGAATAGCGCCAAAATAATGATCGTCCAGCTGCTGCCCCTTTGCAGAGGTGTGCCCTAAGAGAGTTCTACCTGTAAGTGTGATGTCTGGACGCGCATCTGCTAGAGCTCTATCTACAAGGTAAAATTCTTGCTCCCATCCCAGTGTTGCACTTACTTTATTAATAGATTTATCAAAATATCTAGCAACCTCGGTGGCCGCCTCGTCGATAGCATTAAGCGCTTTAAGAAGGGGTGTTTTATAATCTAAAGCTTCACCTGTATAGGAAACAAATACGGTTGGTATACATAAAGTAGAACCATATATAAAGGCCGGAGAGGTTGGATCCCAAGCCGTATACCCTCTAGCCTCAAACGTATTGCGTATCCCCCCATGAGGAAAACTAGAAGCATCGGGCTCTTGCTGTATTAATTGATCTCCATCAAATTTTTCTAAAACAGCACCATCAATACCTAACTCAAAAAAGGCATCGTGTTTCTCGGCAGTAGCTCCAGTTAAGGGCTGGAACCAGTGGGTATAATGCGTCACATTCTTACTTAATGCCCATAGTTTCATTCCGTTTGCTACTGCATCAGCCGTTTCTCTACTTATGGTATCACCTTTTTCTATAGCACGTAAAATACTACCATAGGAAGCTTTAGGCACATATTGCCTCATTGTATCCTTATCAAAAACCAAAGAGCGAAAAATGGTTGACCGCAACACACTTGTATCTACTGTCTGAGTGGGGCGCTTCTGTGCATCTTTTAGTGCTTTAAATCGTAATGTACTCATAAGAAAATGGTGGTTAGTACGCTTTCGCGAAAGCGTAATAATTCGTTACAAATATACACTTTATGGTAATAAATCTAATTTTTATTGCGTACCCCTAAAAAAATAGGGGGTGTTAATAAAAAATATATAATTTTTAATAAATAACCCCTTCAAACAAAAATACAAATAAGAAGTATACTTATATTTGCCGCATAATTCTAAAAAAACAATAGCTAAAGTTATGAGCAAATCTAAATTAGAGTATATCTGGTTAGACGGTTATCAACCTACTCAGAATATGAGAAGTAAAACTAAAGTAGTAAATGACTTTAGTGGAAAATTAGAAGATTGCCCTATCTGGTCTTTTGATGGGTCATCTACAAAGCAAGCATCTGGAGGTGCTTCTGATTGTTTATTAAAACCTGTTGCCATCTATCCAGATCCGCAGCGTATTAATGGTTTCTTAGTAATGACAGAGGTTCTTAATGCAGATGGAACGCCGCACGAATCTAACCATAGAGCTCAAATAGATGACAATGATAATGATTTCTGGTTCGGTTTTGAGCAGGAGTACTTTATTATGGATAAAGAAACACAGCTTCCGTTAGGATTCCCAATAGGTGGATATCCTGGGCCACAAGGAATGTACTACTGTTCAGTAGGTGGTAGAAACACACACGGAAGAGATTTTGTAGAAGAGCACGCAGATCTTTGTATCGAAGCTGGACTTAACTTTGAAGGAATTAACCAAGAGGTTGCTTCTGGACAATGGGAGTTTCAATTATTTGCAAAAGGAGCTAAAAAAGCAGGTGATGAAATATGGGTAGCTCGCTACTTACTAGACCGTCTTACAGAGCAGTACGGATGGTACATTGAGTATCACCCTAAGCCTGTAAAAGGAGATTGGAATGGTTCTGGTATGCACGCAAACTTCTCTAACACCACACTACGTACATGTGGTTCTGAAGAAGTGTACAATAAAATATGTGAGGCTTTCCGTCCAGTGGCAGCAGAGCATATCGCAGTATATGGAGCATACAACGATCAGCGTTTAACAGGACTTCACGAGACAGCTTCTATACACGACTTTAGTTATGGAGTGTCAGATAGAGGAGCTTCAATTCGTATTCCAATTATTACTGTTGAGCAAGGATGGAAAGGATGGTTAGAAGACCGTCGTCCAGCTTCTAACGGTGATCCTTATAAGATTGCAGGTCGTATCGTTAAGACGGTAAAAAGTGCAAACATATAAGCACAGAACTTGATATAATTTAAAAAGCCCTTCATTTTATTGAAGGGCTTTTTTTATTTCTTTTTTAATGCTTTCGCGAAAGCGTATTTCTCTATAAAAAAGTAAGTGCAATAAACACACAATAGGCCGCAAAAATTAGAAATCCTTTATATCTCGTAATCTCTAAGCGTTTAGGGATAAAAGCTAGTGGTAATAAAACAGCCGCAAACCCTATCATCCAGAAAATGTTAGTAGACAAAATTGCTTCATCAAAATCTGTAATAGGTTTTATGATTGCCGTAAGACCCAAAACAGAACCAATATTGAAAATGTTTGAACCTATTAAATTTCCTAAAGAAAGGGCTTTTTCTTTTTTAAGTGCCGAAATAATCGAGGCTGCAAGCTCTGGAACACTAGTGCCTATGGCAATTACAGTAACAGAAATCACGTAGTCACTTACACCCACAGCCGTTGCTAAATCTGTAGCTCCTTTTACGAGCCATTCTGATCCAAAATACAACGCCACAGCACCAATAGCGAGCCAAAGCACTATTTTAAAATAAGAAGTTTGCGCAAGACCTTCATCCACCCCGTCTTCATCCAAGTGTCTATTTTTACGAGCTCTTCTAATCAAAAAGAATAAGTATAGCACAAGAGCAGCTACTAAACCTATCCCTTCTGTCTGACTAAGCTTCTCATCATTCTTCAATAAAAAATACAACATGAAAGAAAATAGCATCATTACAGGCCAATTAAACCTGTAAAAATCTCGATCTATCGTAAGTGTAGAGATTATAGCGGTAAGCCCTAATACCAAACCTATATTTGCAATATTAGACCCCACTACGTTACCAATAGCTACATCATTTAAACCCTTATAAGCGGCTTGTAAACTCACCAATAATTCTGGAGCAGACGTAGCAAAAGAAACGACGGTAAGCCCAATAACCATCTTAGATAAGTTTAATTTAAAAGACAGTCCTACCGAGGATCGTACGAGAAACTCTCCTCCTACTACTAATAAAAGTAAACCTATAAGAACATAAAATATACTCATATACAATTTTTGAAAAGCGAAGATAACAAATCCGAGATGAGAAAATGGTCTGAGGTAGGCGTAGAAATTTTGACCAACTATGTGCTGTAAAATTGCGTTATATTCGTAAGACAAATCATTTAATATGCAACCGCATCACATTATCATACTTATTGCAGGCTATTTTGGATTACTTATGGGCATAAGTTTCCTTACAGCAAAAACGGGATCAAATAATGAGTTCTTTAAGGCTGGAAAAGAATCTCCTTGGTATCTCGTGGCTTTTGGGATGATAGGTGCTTCTTTATCTGGAATTACCTTTATATCTGTACCAGGAGCGGTAGAAGCTGGAGAGTTTGGGTATTTTCAAGTGGTATTGGGGTACATTCTTGGATACGCTGTTATCGCATTTGTGTTACTTCCCATTTATTACAAATTAAATGTTACCTCTATTTATGAGTATCTAGAGCAACGGTTTGGAGTGGTGAGTTATAAAATGGGCGCTTTCTTTTTCTTTATCTCACGCGTTTTAGGGGCGAGTTTTAGATTATATCTTGTTGCGATCGTATTGCAACGCTTTGTGTTCGATGCTTATGGTATTCCTTTTTTTGTAACAGTTATTCTTTCCATCGTGATGATCTGGCTGTATACCTTTAGAGCTGGGATCAAAACGATAGTATGGACAGACACTTTACAAACCTTATTTATGCTAGTGGCGGTAGGAGCGTCCATAGTTTTAATTAACAACGAACTAGGCTGGTCGTTTAGTGAATTTATAGCCTCAGAAGAGTTACAATCATACAATAAAGTCTTTTTTACAGAAGATTTCTTGGCAAGAGGACATTTTATAAAATCTTTTCTTGGAGGAATGTTTATTACCATCTGTATGACAGGGCTTGATCAGGATATGATGCAAAAAAACCTGACGTGTCCATCTCTTAAGGATGCACAAAAAAATGTTGTTTCTTTTACGGTGGTTTTATTGGTAGTAAACTTTCTATTTCTGCTCCTAGGAGCTTTACTTTTTATTTATGCAGGTAAACAAGGTATTGATCTACCTATAATGAACGGTAAACCGCGTACAGACTTATTGTTTCCAGAAATTGCGCTTCACGGAGATTTAGGACTTGGATTAGGTATTATGTTTTTACTAGGGCTTATTGCCGCAGCCTATTCTAGTGCAGATAGTGCCCTCACATCGCTTACAACTTCTTTTTCTATAGACTTCTTAAACCTGAAAAATAAACCAGAAGGTCGCCAGAAAACTATTAGGCAACAAGTTCATGTAGGGATGTCTGTATTACTCATTGTCGTAGTCATTATTTTTAATGAGCTTAACGATAGTACAGTTATAGACAAGCTCCTTACCGTAGCCGGATATACCTATGGTCCTTTGTTAGGGCTCTTTACTTTTGGCATATTTACAAGGTATAAAATTAAGGATCGTTATGTATGGATTGTTACCATAGCATCCGTCATTCTTACTATACTCATAGGCAATATTCCTTCAGAAAAAATAGGAGGCTACGTTATAGGGTACGAATTACTTCTAATAAATGGCCTTATGACCTTTATAGGACTAGTACTGATCCGTACTAAGAAGGACTAAGGTGCAAGCTATTTCATAGGCAATTCCATTCTCCTCTAGAAGTTTGTACAATTCAGGATTTTCTGTTCCTGGATTAAAAATCACACGTTGTGGCTTTAACTTTATGATATACTCATAGTAATCAGACTGACGCTTTGGATTAATATATAGTGTGATCGTATGAAATTGTGAGGTGTGTTTTTCTGCTTTACCGCTTTGCTCTCCTTCCAGTCGTGAATCTCCCAAGCTCGCTTTCGCGAAAGCGGTATCAAACGTATCTACCATTATACCGTCTATCTCACCTGTCTTTAAACCTACAGGATATACCTCGTGATTATACTTTACTAATTTACGAACCGCCATATGTGAATAGCGTGTAGATTTAAGAGAGGTTCCAAGAACCAAGGTTTTCTTTTTCATAAAACAAAGTTAAAAAAATACTGTTGGTGTAACACTACTTAAATTAAGTCGTCTATAATGCATAAGTTAACTTATAGTTGGGTACCCTTAATTCGTTTTGATGGTTAGTGTTAATTAAGTGACGTACCTAACTAAAATCCCAAGGTTCTAGGCCTTGGGATTTTGTTTTAAAGAGAAACCATTTTTACAGGTTAAATTATTGTTAATTATGTAGTTACAATGTAATTTTAGCACAACTATTGCGTCTTATAATAGTAATAGATTCACATACTCAAATTAGGATATAAATTATTTGAATTAGCCGTCAAAAGTAGTATAACCTATTTTCTAAAGAGTCTATTAGGTTATGTAAAAGCCTTTCGAGTTTCGGAAGGCTTTTTGATTTTTAAATTACTGTACCTTTGCCCCAATGATAAGCACTCAAAAAAATCAACGGCAAATACTAGATAAACTAGGTATCCAGCAACTTAATGAAATGCAAGAGGCTGCACAACTTGCCATTCATTCTGCTAAAGAAGTTGTATTGCTGTCTCCTACGGGAACTGGAAAGACACTTGCATTTTTACTGCCTCTTATTGCTGAGCTATCTCCAGAAACATCTAACGTACAATTACTCATAATTGTACCTTCTCGTGAGCTCGCTATACAGATAGAGCAAGTAGCGCGCAATATGGGAACAGGCTACACGATTCACGCTGCTTATGGCGGGCAATCTTTTAATACAGACAGGCAAGCACTCAAGAAACAACCTGCAATCTTAATAGGTACGCCTGGACGTATTGCAGATCATTTACGCAGAGATACTTTTGATACAGAAGATATAAAAGCGTTGGTTCTAGACGAGTTTGACAAATCACTTGAGGTAGGTTTTGAAGGAGAAATGAGTGAGATCACCTCCCTCCTGCCGGCCGCAGAAAAAAAGGTGCTCACCTCTGCTACGCAAGGGGTTAAAATTCCAGATTTTGTGGGACTTGAACAAGCTGTTTATGTAAACTATTTACATCTCAAAAATGACGATCTCACCATAAAGGCTATCATCTCACCAGATAAGGACAAACTAGAAACGCTTGTAAAAGCCTTGCATCACCTAGGCAATCAACCAGGGATTATATTTTGTAATTTTAAAGATACTATAGCGAGAATAAGTGAGCATCTCTCAGATCAAGGTATTGATCATGGGTGTTTTTATGGAGGGATGGATCAAATAGATCGAGAAGTTTCTTTGCTTAAATTTAGAAACGGAACACACCAATTATTACTGGCGACAGATCTTGCAGCGCGTGGGATAGACGTTCCAGATATTCAGTTTATACTGCACTATCATTTACCCATGCGTCTTGAAGAGTTTACCCATCGTAATGGTCGTACAGCCCGAATGCATAAAGAAGGGACAGCATATGTCTTACACTGGCGTAATGAGCGATTACCCGAGTTTATGCCAGAACTAGAAGAAGAGTATTTGCTAGATAATACTACAAGAGAAGCTTCTGTTTGGAAAACAATTCACATCTCTGCTGGAAGGAAAGATAAAATTTCAAAAGGTGATATTGCTGGATTATTTTTCAAAAAAGGAGAATTAGACAAAGGTGAATTAGGTGTTATTGAGATCAAAAATGATTCGGCTTACGTAGCTGTGGCAGCACACAAAGCGGCAAGCTGCGTTCAAAAGCTTACGGGTAGTAGGTTAAAAAAGACTAAAGTTCGTTTACGTATAGAATAATTATTTTTTTTGCTTTCGCGAAAGCACACCATTATGGAAGAAAAGAAACAAACCAGAATAAACAAATATTTAAGTGAAGTAGGCTATTGCTCACGCCGTGCGGCAGATAAGTTGATAGAACAAGGACGTGTGACCATAAATGGAAAAGTGCCAGAAATGGGTACAAAAATCACCGATGGCGACGAAGTGCGCGTAAATGGCGAATTGATCTCTACTCCTAACGAAAAGCCTGTATACCTTGCTTTTCATAAACCTATAGGGATAGTGTGTACAACAGATACGCGCGTAGAAAAAGATAACATTATTGATTTTATAGGATATCCAAAACGTATCTTCCCTATAGGACGTTTAGACAAACCTAGTGAAGGATTAATTTTTTTAACCAATGATGGCGATATCGTAAATAAAATACTGCGCGCTCGTAACAATCACGAGAAAGAATATGTAGTAACGGTAGACAGACCTATCACACCTTCTTTTATAGAGCAAATGAGTAACGGAGTCCCTATTCTAGATACTGTTACTCGAAAATGTGTTGTAGAACGCCTAAGCAGATTTACCTTTAAAATTATCCTTACGCAAGGACTCAATAGGCAAATACGTAGGATGTGCGAACATCTGGATTATAACGTGACAAAATTAAAACGCACGCGTATTATGAACGTGCATCTTGACACCCCAGAAGGTGAGTATAGAGATTTGACAGAAGAAGAGATTAATGAGATTAATAGGCTTGTTCAAAATTCTATTAAAACAATTTAGATAGAAAGTAAAGTCTAGTTTATTTTTCATTAATTTAACCAAGCAAGTGTAGTATTAATTAATTCTATAATTTCTATGATAGTTTATGGATCTCATCCGGTACGAATAAAATCACATAATGACAAGACTTTAAAGTGTCCTAATTGTGATACACAAGGTTCTCTTTATTTTCAATATTACAGTACCCACGCTCACGTATTTTGGATCCCTCTTTTCCCTGTAATGCGCAAAGGTTATTCTTCCTGTAGTAATTGCAATCAAGAAGTTAAGCCTAAAAATATGACCGATCACGTTAGGCGTGCTTATGATTCTATTAAAAGTGACACTAAGGTACCCATATGGCAGTTTAGCGGACTAGGATTAATTGCAATCTTAATTGGTTTTATATACTACAATACTAAAGCTAATGATCAGAAATACAAAGAATATATAGCCAATCCGCAAAACGGGGATGTATATAGTTACAAACTAAATTTTAAAGAGTATTCTACTCTTAAAGTTGCACAAATAACTACGGATTCAATTTATGTAATCCCTAATGAATATGTAACCAATAAGAGAACAGGAATAAATGAAATTGATATAAGTAGTAATTATGGCGACCTAATGTATGGAATCGCTAAAACAGAAATTAATCGAATGTTCGAAGCTGAAGAAATATATGAAATTGAGCGTGATTAGAACTACCAATTGATCTCTACTAAATATATTTTTAAAAAACCACTCGTATTTTGTAATTATGATAAAAAAAATCCTTGGAATAATCTTTATTTTAATAGGCGCATTTTTAACAATATCGTCTCTATCGCAGGTTTTTTTACTTATAAAATCGCTCTTAGAAAATTCTCAACAAGGCATAGCATATAGACTAGGATACATAATGGGTCAAGGAATCTCGCTCCTATTATTTCTAGTGGCAGCCTTTTTTCTAATAAAATATGGGTTGAAATGGCTTAAAGCCAAAAAAACTCCTACTGAGTAAGCAGTCTAAAACTCACAGATACTCGAGCAGTAAAAGTTAGTTCTCCAGGAGCAATAGTCTCGCCACCACCACTAGAATCCATCTCCATAGACATCATACGAGCTTTATACATAGGCGGCTGAGGGTTGCTCGAACCACTTTCTGAAATCTGTACTGCATATCCTATAGATTGTCCCAGAGCCTTGGCATAGGCACTTGCTTTTTCCTTTGCATTGGTAATCGCTTTTATGCGAGCTTCAGATCTTAAAGCTTCCATATTTGAAGCGGTAAATTGAACTCCGTCTATTCTATTAATTCCAGAATTAAGAAGACCGGCCATTACTCCCTCGTATTTAGAAAGGTCTTTAAGTGTTACCGTAAGCGTTTGATTTGCCACGTAGTTGTATACTTTCTTATTATAATCGTAATTTTTATTGAGGTTGATATACTCCGTTTGCACGTTCTTACTATCTATACCCTGAGATCTCAGGAATTTAATGACCGCATCTATGGTTTGATCGTTTTCTGCTTTTACAGCCCTAGCTTCATTTCCTTGACTCTCTACGCGTACTTTAATCGCCACACCGTCCGGCACGGCTTTTACTTTTCCTTCTCCCGTTACATTTACGAGACTTTCTAATTGTGTTTGGATAGTTTGTCCAGTTGTTGCCATAGCCGTGCTTAATAAGATAAATAAAAATAGGTGTTTCATAATTCTAATTGTTTTCTAGAGTTTTCCCAATTTAATCATTACAAACAAAATGATGATCGGCAATGATAGTAAACCTACCATTAATAGACTCGTCTGAAGCAAATACGGTGCCATAAGCAAGGTAACCACAAAACCGCCCATCGCCCCACCAAAATGTGCATCGTGCCCTATATTATCATTTTTAGCTCGCATTCCATAAATAGAATACAGTAAGTACCCAATTCCAAAAATTACTGCTGGAATTGGTATAGGTATAAAAAATAAATAAAGATTCATTCCCGGATTTAGAAGAATAGCAGCATAAATTATTCCCGAAACAGCGCCACTAGCCCCTACAGCGCTATAATGGTATTCATCTTTGTGCAGGTAATAAGAGAGCAAATTTCCTACAATAAGACTCGCTGCATAGATAATCACAAAATTTACAACACCCAATCTATAAATGACCGCATTTGCAAAGAAAAACAGCGAGAGCATATTAAACAATAAATGCTGGGTATTTGCATGCAAAAAAGCACTAGACAGCACTCGTATCTGCTCGCCTCTGCGTATGCCACCTATGTTAAACTTATACTTCTCAAAAAAACTATAGTCGTTAAATCCTTTTAACGAGATTAGTACATTAATAGCAATAATTGCTATAGTTACTGGATGTAAATTCCCCATATCATAAATTCCCGTGTAGACGGGAATTTCATCCCGTGACACATTTTATTTCTTAAATTATTTCTTCCTTCTAAGAGAAAGCTTTCTGAAAGTAAAGATACCTATATTTGTTGAGCCTTAAACGCCTTTGTTTTTATATGCAACTTATTGTATACATACTTGTTTATCCTTTTATATGGTTGATTTCAAAATTACCATTTCCATTACTATATGCCTTTTCTGATGGATGCTACATACTGGTTTATAGAATTCTAGGGTACAGAAAAAAAACGGTTAGATATAACTTAGAAACGGCCTTTCCAGATAAAACATTAAATGAAATACGTAGTATAGAACGTAAATTTTATCATCACTTATGTGATATGTTCTTAGAAATGATAAAATCCCTAAGCATCTCAGAAGACGAGCTTAAAAAAAGATACCTCTTTACCAATCCCGAAATATTAGTAAATTACGAGAACCAAGGTCAAAGTACTTCTGTAATGATGGGGCATTTTGCCAGTTATGAGTGGGTGTTTGCACTGCAATTGTATCTCAAGAATCCTGGTCACGCTATTTACAAGAAAATTGCTAATAAATATTTTGACCGTCTAGTACACAAAATACGAGGCAAATGGAAGGCAAACCTAGTTCCTTCTAAAAAAGCGTTTGCCACGATAGAAAAATTACAGAAAGAAGGTGCTGTAACCGCCTATGGTTTTATTTCAGATCAGTCTCCTAAACCTAATAGATCCAGATTTTGGACATCATTTTTAGGTCATGATCTTCCGTTTGCTACAGGTGCAGAGCGTATCGCAAAAATGTATGATTTACCAATTATCTTTTTAGCCACAACAAAGGTAAAAAGAGGATACTACAAAGCACATCTTACAGTGCTCTCTGAAAATATCACAAAAGAAAAAGAGGGTTCGGCGATTTCGGCTTTTGCAAAAGCTTTAGAACAACAAATACTAGTAGAACCCCATCTCTATCTGTGGACTCACAAAAGATTTAAGCACTTGGGCAAGAAAGAAGCGTTCAAAAAGCAGTTTAATTTTGACTAGTTAGAAGCTAATCAAAAGTCAAACCAGCTTCTAATCTTTTCGTCGCGTGCCACCCAAGTTTGAGCTTCATCTTTATGGTAAAATTCATTGCTTTTTGGGTCGTATTTATAATCCTTAGCCCACTCATTGTGATTTTTAGCCAGATCTATAATACTATGCACTACATATGTTAGCTCTTCATTCGTAAGTGTAGGATGTATAGACATACGTATCCATCCTGGTTTACGTGTAAGATTTCCATCGCTAATCTCGCAGGTAACTTTATCACTAGTTTCCTTATCTACATTTAATAAATAGTGACCATATGTCCCTGCACAACTACAACCACCGCGCGTTTGTATCCCAAAACGATCATTAAGCAACTTTACACCTAGATTGTAATGCAAATCACTTATATCAAAAGATATGACGCCCAAACGATCTCTATGCTCTCCTGCTAGAATATGAATATTCTCATAAGGGTCTAACATATCAAAAACATAATGAATCATCTCGTGTTCCCTATCCAAGATATTTTGTACTCCCATCTCTTCCTTAACTTTAATTGCTAAAGCTGTCTTGATAGCCTGTAAAAACCCAGGAGTTCCTCCATCTTCTCTTTCTTCTATATTCTCTATATACTTATGTTCTCCCCACGGATTGGTCCATTGTACGGTGCCTCCACCTGGATTATCGGGAATAACATTCTTGTACAAATCTTTATTAAAAATAAGAACACCAGAAGATCCAGGTCCTCCTAAAAATTTATGAGGGGAAAAGAAAATTGCATCTAGTGCTTGCTCAGGATCCTCCGGATGCATATCAATTGCCACATAAGGTGCACTACAGGCAAAATCTACAAAACATAAACTACCATGCTCATGTGCGATTTTTGCAACATCGTGATAAGGCGTCTCTATGCCCGTAACATTACTACATCCAGTAATAGAAGTTATTTTAAAAGGATATTCTTTGTATTGAGAGATGGTTTTTGCAAAGTTATTTGGACAAAAACGACCATCTTCTTTAGCAGGCACAATTACAACCTTAGAAGCAATAGTCTCATACCAAGCGGTCTGATTACTATGGTGCTCCATATGACTCACAAAAATAATAGGTCGTATATCTTCTGGGAGTGTCGCAAATTTTGCAATATTCTCTGGTAGTTTAAGCCCGAGAATGCGCATAAACTTATTAATCATTCCTGTCATCCCGTTTCCGCCCACGATAAGGACATCATCTGCGCTGGCATTTACGTGACGCTTTATAATACGTTTAGCCTCGTGATAGGCCAGTGTCATCGCTGTACCAGAAACCGTGGTCTCTGTATGCGTATTTGCCACAAAAGGCCCAAAATCATTCTGAATTTTCTTTTCTATAGGACCATACAAACGACCAGAAGCGGTCCAATCTGTATAGATTAATGGCTTTATCCCATAAGGAGAGGTAAACTCTTGGTCATACCCTATCACGCTTTCGCGAAAGCGTAAAAAGTAATTCTCTAGTAACTCGCTAGGTTTTGTGGGATTTAAACTATTCATTTGCAAGGTTTTAGCTTCTCAAATATAACTAAAAACCCAGACAGTAAGCAAGGGGTAAATGCCTTAATCTTGAATTAAATTACCTTAATTAAATTACCTTGATATGAATAGGCTTTGAGATCTTATTATTTTCAATATCTCTTATATCAAATATCAAAATATAATCACCCTTTTTAGATTTAGACAATAATCGGGTACTCTCAGTATCAAAAGCACTTCCTTGGTTATTATTGGTGGGATAACCCGGTACTTTAATCTTAAATGAGGTAGCTTTTTCTTGAAAAGAAAAAATTATCTCCTGCAAATGGCTTTTACCAACCTCAATGGTCTTTTTATCTTCGTTTAAAGCATATACTGTTTTTTTTGACACCTCTTGACTTAAAGCACAAATAGCTGTTCCTAATAATAAAAAGGCTAATAGTAAATTTTTCATTATAATAGTTTGTACAAAAAACGGAACTAATTAGTTTTTAGTATTATATACCCGCTACTTCCTTTATAACAGCAATCATATCATTGGCCACGCGGTCTGCTTCTGCCTGTGTTCCAGCTTCTGTATAAATACGTATAATAGGCTCCGTGTTTGATTTGCGCAAGTGTACCCAATGATTTTCAAAATCTACTTTTACGCCATCTATCGTAGTGACGTCTTCGTGTGCATACTTTTCTGCCATTGCTTTAAGAAGAGCATCTACATCCAATTCTGGTGTGAGCTGTATTTTTTGTTTACTCATAAAATAAGCGGGATAACTCGCTTTGAGCTGGCTTACGGTCATAGTACCTTTTGCCAGATGTGTTAAGAAAAGAGCTGTTCCAACGAGGCTATCACGCCCATAATGAGAATCTGGATAAATGATTCCGCCATTGCCCTCACCTCCTATTACTGCATTTTCATCTTTCATTTTTTGTACCACATTTACTTCACCTACCGCACTTGCAAAGTAGGTTCCTCCGTGCTTCTGGGTAATATCACGTAAGGCACGAGAAGAAGAAAGATTAGAAACGGTATTCCCTTTGGTCTCGCTCAAAACATAGTCTGCACAAGCAACAAGGGTGTATTCTTCTCCAAACATTTCGCCAGTTTCATCTATAAAAGCCAGACGATCTACATCTGGATCTACCACGATACCAAAATCTGCTTTTTCTTTTACCACCAACTCGCAAATATCTCCAAGATGCTCTTTTAGGGGCTCTGGATTATGAGGGAACTCACCGTTAGGAGTACAATACAACTCGACAGGGATAACACCGAGCCTATCTAATAAACGAGGAATCGCAATACCTCCAGTGGAGTTTACACCATCTACAACCACTTTAAATTTGGCTTCCTTAATGGCATCTACATCTACCAGTTCAAGGTCTAAAACCTCATCGATATGCAAATCTATATAGGCATCATTTACGGTAATCTTGCCCAGATCATCTACTTGAGCAAAGGTCATATCATCACTTTCAGCAATTTGAAGAATTTTTTCTCCAGCAGCACCGTCTAAAAATTCTCCCTTACTGTTCAAAAGTTTTAGGGCATTCCATTGTTTTGGGTTGTGAGAAGCAGTAAGAATGATCCCACCATCTGCGTGCTCCATAGGCACAGCGATTTCTACTGTAGGTGTGGTAGATAGTCCTAAATCTATGACGTGAATCCCTAGACCTACCAGAGTATTCATCACTAATTCTTGAATCATACTTCCTGAGATACGAGCATCACGACCTACCACAACTCGATAGGTTTCTTTATTGCGGTCGTTCTTTAACCAAGTACCGTAGGCGGCAGCAAACTTTACTGCATCTATAGGTGTTAAATTTGTTCCTGGCTTTCCTCCTATGGTACCGCGTATTCCTGAAATGGATTTTATGAGTGTCATAAACTTCTTTTTCATTCCCGCGAACCTGCCTGTCGGCAGACAGGGGCGGGAATCTTGTTATTACTATTGCCTTTTAATGTGTCTGGAAATCATATTTTTAATTAATAGCCACTACAAAGGCAGAAATCTTAATATTTTCAGTTGCAAAAATACCAAATAACCGAAACTCACTGCTCGACTGTTCATAAACTTTTAAACAAGGTTGTTCATCTGTTAAATTATAACTGTTACCTTATGCTCGTGAATTTTCTCGCACATATTTACCTCTCTAATAATGAGGATCTTATTACCATAGGCAATTTTATGGCAGATGGTATAAAGGGTAAAAAGTACCTTAACTATCCAGAAGACATACAGCGAGGCATACTCTTGCATCGCTGGATAGATAGTTATACAGATAGCCATCTTATTGTAAAACAAAGTACCAAACGCTTGCATCATAAATACGGACATTACAGTGGCGTTATTGTAGACATTTTTTACGATCACTTTCTAGCCCATAACTGGAAAAACTATCACGAGACTCCACTAGAAGATTTTGTTTTAAACTTTTACAAACTGCTTCAAGATAATCACGACTTACTAACACCGCGTATTCAGAAAATGATGATTCCTATGATGGAACAAAACTGGTTGTTAAGCTATGCTTCATTAGAAGGTATCCAAACGGTACTTTATAATATGAATATCCTTACCAAGCGCCGTGTGCCTATGGATGAGGCGGTACAAGATCTTCAAGAACATTACGGTGCTTTTCAAGATGAGTTTGAAACTTTTTTTGAGAAGTTACGCGCTTTTGCAAAAGTGAAATTAAAAGATATTGAAGTTTAATTAAGATAAGTAATATGCTATGTGGTATTTTATTTTATTCATTTTAGCAGTTTTTGCTGTACTTTGGTATTCCAAGGTTTCTTTTCTTAATAAGCGTGAAGATGCAGAAAAATTGAAAGCTAATGTCATTGAATATAGGAATGAAAAAGGTCCGATGCGCAATGATTATACGGAGATACCTTATCCATATGTCTGTATTCAAGGTAGTTCAGAACGATTGATACGACTAAAATACGCTTCTAGTGGAAGTAAACCGTTCAAAATCAATGAGACCGTGCACGCTTTTTGGTTTGCCGGAATATTATATTATTGGGAAGCTTATGATAAAGGACTCTATAAATATATCCCAGGAAAGATTAATTTTATCAAATAAAACAACCATTGCGAATAGGTGGACAAGATTTCCGCTTTCGCGGAAATTTAATTGAATATGAACATACGTATCAGCCTGACCCTACTAGCCTTACTAGCACTTGCAGCTTGCAAAACAGAACCCACACAACCCGAACCAGAAATAGGTCTTATTGCCCAGAAAGCAATGGTAGTTTCGGCGCGAGAAGAAGCCTCACGCATCGGTTCTGAGATAATGAAACAAGGTGGTAATGTGTTTGATGCCATGATTGCCACAGACCTCGCGCTTAATGTAGCCTACCCTTTTGCAGGAAGTCTAGGTGGCGGTGGTTTTATGGTATACCGTACAAAAGATGGCGATTATGGTGCCATAGACTATCGCGAGATGGCACCAGCAGCGGCAACCCACGATATGTATCTGGATAAAGACGGTAATGTGATTCCAGGTTTGAGCACAGAAGGCGGCCTAGCTGTAGGCGTTCCTGGCGGTTTGGCGGGAATGTTTGCCATACACGAGAAATTGGGTTCGCTACCTATGAAGGATATCTTACAACCCGTAATTGACCTTGCTCGCAATGGGTATGTGGTTACAGAAAAACAGGCAGGACGTTTTGACGCGTTGCGCGAAAAGTTTATCGAAGTAAATAACGATAGTATTTTGTATGCGACCGCTTTCGCGAAAGCGGAAACCGTAAAAAACGAAGCCCTTGCACAAATGCTAGAACGCATCGCAGCCAATGGAAAAGATGAGTTTTACAAAGGAGAAAGTGGTCAGAAACTCGTAGACTATCTCACCTCCAAAGGCGGTATCATGACTATGGAAGACCTTGCCAACTATGAAGCCAAATGGCGCGAACCCGTAACCTTTGAGTACGACAACCTTAAAATGATATCTATGAGTCCGCCTAGTTCTGGTGGCGTATGTTTGGCGCAAATTATGCAAGCCATAGAACCTTATGACATCTCCCAATACGGGCATAATTCTGTAAAGAGTATCCAGCTACTCACAGAGGCCGAAAGACGCGCCTATGCAGATCGTAGTTTCTATCTAGGCGATCCCGATTTTGTAGAGATCCCGATAGATACACTTATATCTGATGCCTATGCTAAGAACCGTATGGAAAGCTTTAGCTGGAATACGGCAACTAAGTCTAGCGATATGACACACGGTGCTTTACCAGGTTTTGAGAGTATGGAAACTACGCATTTTAGCGCTGTAGACCAGTATGGTAATGCAGTGGCAGTAACCGTAACTTTAAATGGGGCGTATGGATCTAAGCTGTATGTAGATGAGCTGGGTATCTTTTTAAATAATGAAATGGATGATTTTTCTAGTAAACCTGGTGTGCCTAATATGTTTGGTCTCATAGGCGCCGAAGCTAATAAGATAGAACCTGGTAAACGTATGTTATCTAGTATGACACCTACACTCGTGGAGAAAGATGGTGAGTTCTGGATGACCGTAGGAACTCCTGGTGGCTCGACTATAATTACCTCTGTATTACAAACGGTACTCAATGTGCACGAGTTTGGGATGGGAATGCAAGAAGCGGTAAATGCACCACGTTTTCATCACCAGTGGTTACCCGATGTGGTACTCTTTGAACCCAATAGCTTTGACCCAGAAGTAATAAAAGCACTCGAAGCCAAAGGCTATCCTACCAACCAAGACCGCTCTCCTATTATAGGAAAAGTAGATGGAATACTCGTATTACCAGACGGCACCTTAGAAGGCGGTGCAGACAGGCGCGGCGATGATACAGCAGTTGGGTTTTAAAAACAGTATGACTGCCAAGCATTGAAAATTTTATATTTGTCAGGTCGAGCGCAGTCGAGACCTAAATTAAGTCTAATCAAAACTCTCGACTGCGCTCGAGGAGACATTATGAGTTAAATGCTACTTTCTCAGCACACACAACAACTCTCAGCCGCAGCCAGTCCTGCAGATGCCTCCGTTGCTTTTAATTTTTAAAAAAATATAATGATCACACTACTCACAAAGCTCTTTTTCATTTTTGCAGTAATTGATCCTATTGGGACCGTTCCCGTATATCTGGAGGCGACCAAAGAATTTGACAAAGCTCACAAAAAGAAAATCGCCATAAGAGCCGCGGCTATTGCCTTTCTGATCTTATTGTTTTTTATTGTAATTGGGCAGATAATTTTGGAAAGTATGTCGGTTACCTTAGATGCGTTTCAAATTTCGGGTGGTGTTATTCTATTTCTATTTGCTCTTACTATGATTTTTGGAGACGGAAAACCCGAAAAAGAAAAGAGTCAGATAACAGATTATAAGCATGTGACTATTTTTCCTATCGCCATTCCTTCTATCGCATCTCCAGGTGCTATTATGGCGGTTGTTTTGCTTACAGACAATCATTTATACGGTATACAAGATCAATTATTCACCACAGCCTTGGTTTTGATCGTCATAGCGCTTACAAGTTTAATCCTTCTCGCTGCAAACAAGCTTCAGGATAAAATAGGAAGTTATGGTATTACAGTGATCAGTAAGATTATGGGGATGATTCTAGCGGCATATGCCGTACAGAGCATACTTACTGGGATTACACATTATTTTTCTAAAATATAGTTCCTAAATAGAAAAGTTGTCTCTAGTAAGTAAACTTAGTATGGCTTTGCTATGTGCTCTTTTATCAGTCGAGGCCACTAGATGCCTGAATATCCTCTCCGCTGCGCTGTTGGAGTCTTTTGACGCTTACATTCGTCATGCTGAACTCGTTTCAGCATCGCACTCGAGAGCTATCTTAACCATATGACCCTTAAAAACTAGATGCGACCCTGAAACAAGTTCAGGGTGACCCAGCCATTTCGTCAAGATCCAAGCGTTTAAGCATCCCATTAGAAGCTTATATTCGAAAAACAATCTAGGCTATTTCTTAAAAAAATTACTATTTACTATGCGTGCATAATAAATTTTGTATATTTACAACGTTTTCGAACATACTATAAATGAAAGATAAAACTATAGATTACTGTTTACGAGCCACCTGGCAAGCAGTTATGAAAATGTATAACGAGCAGGCAGCGCAGTTTGACACCACAATGGCTACAGGTTTTGCATTGCTAAGCATAGATCCAGAAGAAGGAACGCCCTCTACTGCATTGGGACCACGTATGGGAATGGAAGCCACTTCCCTATCCCGCACGCTTAAAGCTATGGAAGAGCGTGGTCTAATAGAGCGCAAACCTAACCCTTCAGACGGACGCGGTGTGTTGATCCATCTTACAGAGTTTGGTCTTGAAAAAAGAGACTATTCTAAGGATCGTGTAATACGCTTTAATGAAGCAGTACGCGCAGATATTTCTGAAGAAAAAATAAACCATTTTTATGAAGTTATTGAGACGATTAACGACTTAATACAGAATAAAAAAATATATAACCCAATAGAAACGACACTTAAATAATGGCAAAACGTAGAATAAAAAAAGTAGCCGTCATCGGTAGTGGTATTATGGGAAGCGGGATTGCTTGTCATTTTGCAAACATCGGTGTAGATGTCTTATTGTTAGATATTGTACCTCGCGAACTCAATGCAAAGGAAGAAGCAAAAGGCCTTACGCTTAAAGATACTGTGGTGCGCAACCGTATGGTAAATGATGCCCTCACGGCAGCACTCAAAAGCAAGCCCTCTCCTATTTATAATCAAGCTTTTGCGAAAAGAATCACAACAGGTAATCTAGAAGATGATATTGCAAAGGTTAAGGATGTAGATTGGATCATCGAGGTGGTTGTAGAAAGACTAGATATCAAAAAACAAGTTTTTGAAAACCTAGAAAAGCACAGAACACCAGGAACGCTTATCACTTCTAACACATCTGGTATTCCTATTCAGTTTATGAGTGAAGGGCGTAGTGAAGACTTCCAGAAGCACTTCTGTGGTACGCACTTTTTTAACCCAGCACGTTACTTAAAATTATTTGAAATCATACCAGGTCCTAAAACCGACCAATCAGTTCTTGATTTCTTAAACAACTACGGGGAGCAATTCTTAGGAAAAACTTCTGTAGTGGCTAAGGATACACCTGCATTTATAGGAAACCGTATCGGGATCTTCTCTATTATGTCTCTATTCCATACCGTTAAGAATATGGGTATGACCGTAGAAGAAGTAGATAAATTAACAGGACCTGTTATAGGACGTCCTAAAAGTGCTACGTTTAGAACAGTAGATGTTGTAGGATTGGATACGCTCGTGCACGTAGCAAATGGTATTGCAGAGAATTGTCCAAAAGATGAGCGTAAAGAGCTTTTCGCTTTACCTGATTTCATCAATACGATGATGGAAAATAAATGGTTAGGATCTAAAACAAAGCAAGGTTTCTATAAAAAGACTGTAAATACTGAGGGACGTAAAGAGATCCTCACATTAGATCTTGATACACTGGAGTATCGTTCTAACAAAAAAGCCAAGTTTGCCACACTCGAAGGCACAAAGAATGTAGATAACGTTGCAGACCGCTTCCCTATCCTTGTAAAAGGAAAGGATAAAGCTGGCGAATTTTACCGCAAGTGCTTTGCCCACTTATTTGCGTATGTACAAAACCGTATTCCAGAAATTACCGATGAGCTATATAAGATAGATGACGCTATGAAAGCTGGTTTCGGCTGGCAGCACGGTCCTTTTGAGATTTGGGATGCTATAGGTGTACAAGAAGGAATGGGGCTTATGAATGCCGAAGGTCTTGAGGTTGCCTCGTGGGTAACGGATATGGTAGCAAACGGTATTGATAGCTTCTATTCTGTAAAAGAAGGTGCTACGTATGTGTATTCCGCTTCCGCGAAAGCGCACGAGAAAAAACCGGGTCAAGATTCATTTATTATTCTTGATAACATTAGAAAACAATCGGAAGTATTTTCTAACTCAGGAGTATCTGTTCAAGACTTAGGCGACGGAATCTTAAATGTAGAGTTTCGCTCTAAGATGAATTCTATAGGAGGCGACGTACTTGCAGGTGTTAATAAAGCCATTGATCTCGCCGAAAAAGATTTTGATGGCCTAGTAGTCGGAAATCAAGGAGCTAATTTCTCCGTAGGTGCGAACATTGGGATGATCTTTATGTTTGCCGTAGAGCAAGAATATGATGAACTCAATGCCGCCGTAAAATATTTTCAAGATACGTGTATGCGTCTTCGATACTCTTCTATCCCAACGGTAGTTGCTCCTCACGGAATGACCTTAGGCGGTGGTTGTGAAATGACCTTGCACGCAGACAGAGTGGTTGCTGCAGCAGAATCTTACATTGGACTTGTAGAGTTTGGTGTAGGTGTTATTCCTGGTGGTGGTGGATCCAAAGAAATGGCTATGAGAGCTTCAGATCAATTTACAAAAGGTGATGTGCAATTAAATGTATTGCAAGAGCACTTCTTAACCATAGGTATGGCAAAAGTGTCTACCTCTGCTCACGAAGCCTATGACCTAAATATATTAAAACACGGGAAAGATCTTGTGGTTGTAAACCGTGATCGTCAGATCGCCACAGCTAAGGCAGTAGCGCGCCAAATGGCAGATATGGGTTATACGCAACCCGTAAAACGTAAAGATGTATTGGTCTTAGGAAAGCAAGCATTAGGAATGTTTTTAGTAGGAACAGACTCTATGGAAGCCTCTAACTACATCTCTGAGCACGATAAGAAAATTGCTAATAAACTGGCCTATGTGATGGCTGGAGGAGATTTATCAGAACCTACACGAGTTTCTGAACAATACTTACTAGATATCGAACGCGAAGCCTTCTTATCATTAAGCACAGAGCGAAAAACCTTGGAGCGTATACAACATATGTTGCAAAAAGGAAAGCCTTTAAGAAACTAAGAAAAAGAAAAGATGAAAACAGCATATATAGTTAAAGCATATAGAACAGCGGTTGGGAAAGCACCTAAAGGTGTCTTTAGATTTAAAAGAGCAGATGAGCTTGCTGCAGAAACCATCCAACATATGATGAAGGAGCTTCCTGAATTTGACAAAAAACGTATAGATGATGTGATTGTTGGAAACGCCATGCCAGAAGGATCTCAAGGTCTTAATATGGCTCGTTTGATCTCATTAATGGGGTTAGACATTATAGACGTTCCTGGTGTAACGGTAAATCGTTTCTGTTCTTCTGGAATTGAAACCATCGGGATGGCCGTGGCAAAAATACAATCTGGAATGGCCAAATGTATTATTGCTGGTGGTGCAGAGTCTATGAGCTCTGTCCCAATGACAGGTTTTAAACCAGAATTGAATTACGATACCGTTGTAAAAGCTGGTCACGAGGAGTATTACTGGGGAATGGGTAATACTGCCGAAGCTGTTGCTAATGAGTTTAATGTATCTCGTGAAGACCAAGACGAGTTTGCCTACAACTCACATATGAAAGCCCTTCGCGCACTTGCAGAAGATCGTTTTCAAGACCAGATTGTACCTATAGATGTAGAACAGACCTATATAGACGCAAACGGTAAAAAAGCAACAAAGAGTTATACAGTAACTAAAGATGAAGGACCACGTAAAGGAACCAACAAAGAAGCACTTGCTAAACTAAGAGCAGTATTTGCTCAAGGTGGTAGTGTAACAGCAGGAAACTCTTCGCAAATGAGTGATGGTGCTGCTTTTGTAATGGTAATGAGTGAGGAAATGGTTAAAGAATTAAATATAGAGCCAATTGCACGTATGGTAAATTATGCAGCAGCAGGTGTACCGCCACGAATTATGGGGATAGGCCCTGTAGCAGCCATCCCAAAGGCATTAAAGCAAGCAGGATTACAACAAAACGACATTGAGCTCATAGAGCTTAATGAGGCCTTTGCTTCACAATCTCTAGCCGTGATTAGAGAATTAGATCTTAATCCAGACATCATTAATGTCAATGGAGGCGCAATTGCATTGGGTCACCCATTAGGATGTACAGGAGGAAAACTCTCAGTGCAATTATTTGATGAAATGCGCAAACGAGACATGCAAGGCAAATACGGTATGGTTACGATGTGTGTAGGAACCGGACAAGGAGCAGCAGGAATATTTGAATTCTTAAATTAATAAAACAAGTAAATTTTCGCGAAAGCGTAAACGCTATAAATACCAAGAAAAAATGAGCACAGAAGCAACAGAAAAAGATATCCTAAGAGGTGGGCAGTTTATCGTAAAGGAAACTGCTTGTGAAGATGTATTCACAATGGAAGATCTTGATGAAGAACAAAAAATGATGCGCGATAGTACAAAAGAGTTTGTAGATCGTGATTTATGGGCACATTGGGAACGTTTTGAGGCAAAAGATTATGCCTACACAGAAGAAACCATGCGCAAAGCTGGAGAACTAGGTTTATTAGGTGTAGCCGTACCAGAAAAATACGAAGGTCTTGGGATGGGCTTTGTAAGTACGATGCTCGTTTGTGACTATATCTCTGGTGCTACGGGATCTTTTAGTACTGCCTTTGGAGCGCATACAGGAATTGGTACAATGCCTATTACATTATACGGTAATGAAGAGCAAAAAATGAAATATGTTCCTAAGCTCGCTTCTGGTGAGTGGTTTGGAGCCTACTGTCTTACCGAGCCAGGTGCTGGATCTGATGCTAATTCTGGAAAAACAAAAGCGGTCCTCTCTGACGACGGAAAGTCTTATAAGATTTCTGGCCAGAAAATGTGGATCTCTAATGCAGGTTTTTGTAATGTTTTTATCGTTTTTGCTCGTATAGAAGATGATAAGAATATCACCGGTTTTATTGTAGAGAATGATCCTTCTAACGGCATTACTTTAGGTGATGAAGAGAAAAAGCTAGGGATACACTCCTCCTCTACTCGTCAAGTATTTTTTAATGACACAGTAGTTCCAGTTGAGAATATGCTTTCAGAGCGTGGTAATGGTTTTAAAATTGCCATGAATGCCCTTAATGTAGGGCGTATCAAACTGGCTGCGGCTTGTCTAGACGCGCAACGTCGTGTGGTTAATGAGGCGACTACCTATGCAAAGGAGCGTGTACAGTTTAAAACACCTATTGTAAACTTTGGCGCTATAAAGCAAAAGCTTGCATTGATGGCTACCAATGTTTATGTAGATGAAAGTGCGTGTTACAGAGCAGCAAAAAATATAGAAGACCGTATCGCTATGCGTCATGCGGCAGGAAACACCCACCAAGAAGCAGAGCTTAAAGGGGTTGAGGAGTATGCGATTGAGTGTTCTATCCTCAAAGTAGCGGTTTCTGAAGATGTACAGAATACTACAGATGAAGGTATTCAGATTTTTGGAGGAATGGGCTTTAGTGCAGATACTCCCATGGAAAGTGCGTGGCGTGATGCTCGTATCTCTCGTATTTATGAGGGTACAAACGAGATAAACCGTATGCTTGCGGTAGGAATGATGGTTAAAAAAGCAATGAAAGGGCACGTAGATTTTATGGGACCCGCTATGGCCGTAAAAGATGAGCTTATGGGAATCCCATCTTTTGAGACCCCAGATTACTCAGAGACGCTATCTGAAGAAAAAGCGTTGGTAAAAAGTCTCAAAAAAGTATTTTTAATGGTAGCTGGCGCTGCAGCTCAAGAGTATGGTACAGAACTAGAACAACACCAACAGTTGTTGATGTGTGCAGCAGATATTTTGATAGAAATCTATATGGCAGAAAGTGCGATCCTACGTACTGAGAAAAACGCAAAGCGTTACGGGGTAGAGAGTCAAGAAACGCAAATTGCTATGACGCAACTCTATTTATTTAACGCTGTAGACATTATCCAAACAAAAGCGAAAGAAGCAATTGTTTCTTTTGCCGAAGGTGATGAGCAGCGTATGATGCTTATGGGTCTTAAGCGTTTTACTAAATACACAAACCAGCCTAACATTATAGGCTTACGTAATAAGATTGCTGCAGATATTGAAAAGAATGGTAAATACCGTTTTGACGGGTAAGCCAGACAACATACCCAACTTAGTCCTAAAAGCTGCCTTTTCCCCCAAAGGTGGCTTTTTTTATGGTACGCTTTCGTAAAAAAAATTATGGCTCAATATCACTATAGCTTACTCAAAAAGTTAAAGAAGCTTCAACATAAAAACTTTAAGTATATTTAAACCTAAGTCCTAAAACAAAAAACCACGTTCTACAGTCAGCCATCTAATCTAAATACTCGGCAGACTAGGTCACTCACAAGATATACCCAGACCCATAGTGGTAACTCAACGATGACATAACAAACACCAACCTGCAGAAATGAAATTGAACGTACTCATACTTCTAATCATCTTAACTCTTTTGACATCGTGCAATGGGCAGACCTCTTCTTATGAAAAAAACACCAAACAGCTTAATAAACAAATCGAAAAAGGCAACACGGTAAAAGAACTTGGCAGTAATATAATGGTTATTTATCAAGACAAGAACAATATTTATTGGTTTGGTAGTTGGGAAACAGGAGTGTATAAATATGATGGAAAGACATTGATTAATTACACAACAAAACACGGTTTGTCAAACAATAGAGTTGATGAAATAAAAGAAGACAAATCTGGCAACATATACTTCACCAGTAGCAACTCAAAGTCCACGATATCCAAATTTGACGGAAATCTATTCACAACAATATCGGCAAAAATCAGTAATGATTGGAAACTTGAATCCACAGATATGTGGTTTAGACATTCTTATGAAAATGAGGAGAAAGTTTATCGCTATGACGGTAATACATTATTTGAATTGGAACTGCCTCAACCACCGTACTTATCTAATCCCTTTGGGGTCTATAGCATTTATAAAGATAGGATAGGAAATATTTGGTTCGGCACAAACCCCGTTGGAGTTTGCCGATACGATGGACAATCGTTTAAATGGATCACTGAAGAGGATGTTACAGAATTTAGAAGTGGTGGAGCAAATGGAGTACGGTCAATTACCGAAGATAAAAATGGTGATTTTTGGTTCAATACCGAATATCGTTATGGCGTTTACGACAGTACAACATTGGAAAGCGATAAATTTTACACAAGACATAAAAGTATTGGCGGCTTAGATGGGAAAAAGGACAGTAGTTTGGACGAGTACTTATCAACTGTAAAAGATAATTTTAACAATTTGTGGTTTGTAACCTATCTTGATGGTGTTTGGAAATATGATGGAACCAAGATAATGCACTATCCAGTTCAAGATAATTCTAAAGACATTTCATTATTTAGTATCTACAAAGACAACAAAGGTGACCTTTGGCTTGGGACTCACGAAAACGGAGCATATAAATTCAATGGAACAACATTTGAAAAATTTATAAAATAATGAATAAAAGAAGAGCTGTTACTAACAATGACTCCTATAAAAAAAACCTAGTCGAGTAACTTAAATCTTATTCAAATTTTATTCTTTAGAAAATAGTATATAAGGTAGAGACTATAGTACCCTTACGAACTTCAAGCGGCACTTCTAATAAAATTTTAGAACTCTGGACTTCCAAACAAAATGGTTCCTTTAATACATCTACCCCACTACCTTTCTTAAGTCTAGTACCTTGACCAGAAATGATATCTATATTAGGCTCAAAATCACCTTTTGGAAGGTGCTCTGTAAGGATTACATATTTATATTGTTTGAGTTTACCCAGAATAGCCTTTATTTCGGCATTAGATATATGTTGTAATACTTGACGTACTAAAACACAATCTCCTTTGGGTAATGGGTCTTTGGCTATATCTAGGCATTTAAATTCTAAATTTTTGATTTGAAATGTATTTTGATTATGGGCTATTAATTCGGGTACAATATCTACGGCTATAAGCTTTCGCGAAAGCGTAACAAATTCTTTCCCTACATTAAAATCTCCGCAACCCAAATCACAAACTGTGAGAGCACTGGTAAATGAACTTAAAAATTTACAGACTGCCTCTATATATGGTTTAATTATATAAGGATCGTGGGACCCTTCTCCCGAATAAAACGCTGTCTGGTTTGAACCCCAAAGTTTCATCTCATACACCTGTTGCATCGCTTTCTTTGTAGGCCAAGGTTTCTTTGTATCAGATGCCTTATTTTCTATAGCTTTCATATGCAGATCATATAACTTTTGTAAATTAAACTTTTATTCAAACTAATCACAATCTCACTGCTTATGAAAATTATGACCGCCATCTTTAGCTTATGTATCCTATTTATGAGTTGTACAAATACAACTCAAGGTATAGAAATTGATGTGTCTGCAACCACAAGTGCATCTAAAAAATTACGACACGCTGTGTTTTTTAAGTTTAACGATACTTCTTCTAAGGAAGATATCAAAAAACTAGAAGATGCCTTTGCAGCGCTACCCTCTAAAATAAAGGAAATAAAAGATTTTGAATGGGGTCTCAATAACAGTCCAGAAGGACTTAATAAAGATTTCACGCATTGTTTCTTTGTCACCTTTAATACTGAAAAGGATAGAGCAGTATACCTACCACATCCAGACCACAAGGCTTTTGTCGATATGCTAGGACCACACGTGGCAGATGTATTTGTTTTTGATTATTGGACAAAGTAATTTGTAAATACGTATAAAAAAAACAGCTCATTTTGAGCTGTTTTTTTATTGTAATTAATTCTGAGGTCATTCAGCTTCTTTAGTTGACGTATTTTCCTCAGACGATGCCTTAATTACATCTTTACGATTATCTCGAGATCTACGGTCTATGAGCTTATTATAAGGGTCTACGCCTACTTCTGCCGGTTTTTCTGAAACGATAATCTCAAAGCTATTGTTAATCTCACTCACTTTTACTTTTTCTAAATAGAGAACTTCTTCTATTCCCGTTTCTTCGTCCTCATCACCAAAAACGCCTATCTCTATGTAATCTGCCAGTGGCAAAGATCCAATAGCATCATCTTCTCCTTCTGGAGTAAAAGATAAACTATCTCCAACCGAATTTTTATACTGTTTCTCCCCTTTCTTTTCTGATCGATACTTACTTACTATTGCCTCTATATGAACTGCATAGTTTCCATCTGGCAATTCAGTATAGGTAGCATTCTCAACTTTATTGTCATACAATGTAATGGTCTCAAACATATCTTTTATTAAGTACTCTAAAGAATCTGGCGTGACAGCTTTTATATCCTCTACAAATTCGGTCGCTAGCGGATAAGGGCGTCCTTTAAACTGGTACTTTTGAGCAAATCGCTTTGCCACACCATTAAATACTTCTTCACCTAAGTAATCACTCATTGCGTATAATACAAGAGAGCCTTTTTGATAATGTATGTATTGTTGGTTCTCGTTATACATAAGAGGCTGCTCTTTTACTTGCTCACTGGTTCTACCTAAAAGATAACCATCCATCGCATCTTTTAAGAAACGTCTCATTTGAGGCTTACCGTATGTTTTTTCAAGTACTTTAAGTGAGCTGTACTCAGACATACTTTCGGATAAGAGCGTAGCTCCTTTTGCCTGTGCTCCTATTACTTGATGTGCCCACCACTGGTGCGCTAGTTCGTGCGCAGTAATCGCTAGTGGGTAATCTACTGCATCTTGATTCTCATCATCTACATCTGCTACAAAGCCGACACTCTCACTAAAAGGAATCGTATTTGCAAATGCTTGAGCAAAACCTCCACCACTTTTAGGAAACTCTATAATACGTACTTGTTTATGCTGGTATGGAGTGTAGTTCTTATTGTAATAGTCAAGACCTCTCTTCATACCATTCATCATTCGATCCAGATTATAAGTGTGATCTGGATGATGGTAAATTTCAAGATTAATACCTTGATACTCCTCGCGCATTACCTCATAACGTGCACTTAAAAAGGAGTAAAAATTAAGCATCTTAGAATCCATTTTGTAATGAAAATACCTCCTTCCATCTTCTTCCCACTCTTTTGTGAGGTATCCAGGTGCAATCGCGATCTGATCTCTCGCTGTACTTACCGTTGCTTCAAAATCTATCCAATCACTATACCCGCCTATGTAATTACGATCTCTCACACCCGGTGTTCGTGGGTCTGGCATACGATCTTTAGGAGGTAGATTATACTTCTCCCTAATTTGTGTATTTCGTATTTCAAATCGATCGTCATAACCTATAGAAGGAAACAACCCTTGATTTACAAAAGTTCCGTTTTGAAGTATGGGAGATTTTGTGTCTAAAAATGTATTCTCCTCATTGTGCGTAGTAAACTTAAACATAAGGGTATCTCCAGGCTGCATAGACTTCTCAAACGCATACATCCTATAATCATAATCTTCATTATCATATACTACTTCTGCCTCACGATCGAGGATAATTTCTGTAGGGTAATCCGTAAGATTTACGTGCAATGTGTCTATAGCAACACTATCTTTATTAATCATCGTAAAAGTAGCTCCTGCTTTAAAATCTCTCGTTTTAGGATAGATATCCATAAAGGTGTTTACCGCTGTAATCCTAGGCTGTGGGATCCCTACATACTTACCCAATTCCTTTTCGGCATTCACGCGTAGTTCTTCTATGTCTTTACCGCTCAGGTTTTCATTTGCTACGTTATTTACATACCAAGAGTAACTCCCTATTCCCAAGAATATAATGAGACAAACAGCTGCTATTGAAATGATGGATTTGGATAGTCTCGCTTTCGCGAAAGCAAAACGCTCCTTCGCAATTGTGCCCATACCTCTTCTATAAAATAAGAGGGCTACCATCAATAAAATGATGCCAAAAGAAATCCAGTAGGCTCTAAAGGTATAAAATCTTGGTAACGACGTGCCATAACCATTAAAATCTGAAGCACTAGGCGCACTTCCTGAGTTAAAATCGTAGATGGCTTGATCCACCCCAATCGCATTCATTAATAATGGCACTCCTATCCCCAATATTAATAAAGTCACAAGACCTACCCACTTATTTTTGATGAGTGTATGCACCAATAATGCCATTAAAATCCACGGTACATAACTCCACACTTTTAATAGAAAAGCTTGAAAAATATAGATATCTAATTGATAGTCGTAAAATCCAGATATGGTTTGAAATGCGATACCACAAAGTATCAAGACTACTTGTAAGAAAGCGGTCATAAGTAATAATGCTACACCTCTAGAAACTAAAAACACCCAGTCTTTTGTAGGAGTTACATCTACAATTTGATGAATATGTGCCGCTTTTGCACGATCCATTAAAAACCCAGAATACAGATGTATTAATAAGTATGAGAATAACATAATATAGGTAGATGGCTCTGCAAGCATTACCCAAGTTTTAGGCAGGATAGCCGTTTGAAAAATAAGAGATGAGAAACTCATCATCGTAAATGTGAGAACCACTGCCAAAAAAGTAATAATGATAAAAGGCCATCCCGTAATAATATACTTTGTATCACTTTTTATAAGATGCCAGAGCGTTCTAAGCTGCCCTCCAACAGAGAAATCTGTAGAGACTTCTGGCATTTCTATAGCTACTACTTTGCTAAAATTTTTCTTGGTTGCTTTTACAGCCTTTTTCTTAAAAAGACTCACCTTAGCAGCTTGTTGAGAAAAATTAAATCGTGCTATAATAACAAATAGTATAAAAAATGAGATAGCACCCCATAACAACCTATTGTAAAGTAAGACCCCAGACATAGGAATGGACTTGGTATTTTGTTCTGCAGGAGTCCAATATTCTGTAGTTTCCTGTAGTGCCACATTCGCCATAGGATCTAATAAGGAATAGTAAAAGGTATCATCTGCATTATCTGCATATCCAGTGGCAATGAGTTGTACAATAATCATCACTAGGACCATCATAAACCCAATATTCATATTACGTGTAAAAACTACTACAGCAAATACAATGGCACTGTAAAAGAGTACATTAGGAAATATTATAAATGCAAACGGTTGTACATAACTCCATAAATTAAAAGGCCCTAATAAAGACTCATTAGCTCCTGGTAGCACAGATCCTAATAATAAACCCAAAATCATCGCTACCGTAATACACATATTAATCGTAATGGCTGCAGTAAACTTCGCTAGCAAGTATTGCATCTTTGTAAGCGGATACGAATACAGCACATTATGCATATTGTTTTTAAAATCTCTATGGATGGTTCCTCCTGTTATGGATGGGATCAATAGATAGGCAAGCATCGCGAGTTGCGATAAAATTCCTGTAATAGCCAGCGGACTATTAAGGTAAGAGTTACTCGTTACCGTAACATTATCACTGTCAAAAACACCTAAGGCTATCGCCATTATAAGCACATTTAACAGAAACATTATGGCAGAAAATATATAAAAAAGAGGTTTCTTAAACCACGTTCTTATCTCGTGTAGATAGATCGTACTAAACATAACTATGCTACGGTTTCTGGTTGTGCATTCTGGTTAAGCGTGGTGAAGTACACGTCTTCTAGTGTTGCAGGAACTGCTTCAAAATCGGCTCCAGGAGATGTCTCACTGTACACACGTACATCTAGATCATTTGTATCATTAAAACTAGAAGAGATCACATTGTATTGTTCTTGTAATCCATCTATAGCCTCTCTTGAACTCGCTGTTTTCCATATTTTACCAGCTAGGCTTGTTACCATTTCTTTAGGGGTGCTTTGTGCCAATATCCTTCCACCATTAAGGATCGCCATATCGGTACACAACTCTTTTACATCATCTACAATGTGTGTCGAAAAAATAACAATATGATTGGTTCCTATCTCTCGTAGTACGTTTAAAAAGCGATGCCTCTCTGCTGGGTCAAGTCCCGCCGTAGGTTCATCTACAATAATGAGTTTCGGGTTATTAAGTAGTAACTGTGCGATCCCAAAACGTTGTTTCATACCACCAGAATATCCCGCCACATGCTTGTCTCTTACGTCGCTAAGGTTCGTTACTTCCAGTGCTTTATCTACAATGGTATTTCGTTCAGATTTATTGGTAATTCCCTTTAAACTTGCAAAATAATGCAATAAATCACTTGCACTCATCTTAGGATATACACCAAACTCCTGCGGAAGATACCCTAGTGATTTTCTAAACTCAATTTTATTAGAAAGAATATCTAATCCGTTAAAATCTATTGTTCCAGTATCAGGTTCTTGCAAGGTAGCTATGGTTCTCATTAGAGAAGATTTTCCAGCTCCGTTAGGGCCTAACAGACCAAACATTCCTGCCTTAATATCGATGGTAACGTCGTCCAAGGCTTTCACACCGTTGCTATATGTTTTAGAAACATTCTGTAAACTGAGAATCATATATATCACTTTTAAGTTGGTACATAAGTATGAAAAAAAAGTTAATAGTTACATAAAAATAATCGTGAGATAGATAAGGTGCTAACAAATAGCTGGTTACAGCTTACATATTTTGACAATTCAATTCTAGAAGGCGAATTCTAGTTAGAAGCTAGTACTTGTTTTAGAGATTTTTTTTGCTTTCGCGAAAGCAAAACAACGTATACTTTTGCCTAATTTTGCGACCTATATATCCAACACAGTATTTACTACACGACTTAAGGTTTCCTAGATGAAAAACATACAACTTCACAGTTACTTAAAAGATATTATACAGCATATGCCGTCAGATTGGTTAACCCTAACGACACATAGGCTAGATATTTACAACGAAAAATTGGCAAAAACCCAGTTTCTAGATGAGTTGGATGTACTGTTCTCTAAAGGTAGCATAGACAAAGAAACATTAGGAAAACTACCTACCGCCTACGATTATATAAGATTAGGACATCCACTCTCTAGTATTTTAGAATGGGCCATCGCCAAAGAAATAGATGCAGCACCAGAGCAAATAATAAGTTTTTCATCAAAAATCACCCCTATACTGGCAATCCTGAGGAAAAATCTATTTGACAAAAAGAATACCCAGATTCTATATACTGAGGAGCTACCCACGTACTTTGATGCTCAAAAGATTCGAGACGTATATGGATACACCTTTGAGGTAAAAAAGATTGCTAGTACCGCTCATGTTCCTTCTTTTAATGGAAGTTCCATTTTACTTATAAATGATGACGTAGTAGGCGATTTTAATAGTGCTCCGGCAGTAGATTTTTATGTTCACTTTTATGATACGCTAGGAAGTATCTTGATTGTAAACAACATAGAAAAAGCACAGTATCTATCTGAGATACAACACGTACGTAGGAGAGAAACCATCGCGATGACGCCCAGTAATAGCTTGATCGCGTTACAATCGCTTGTAAACCAATCAAGTGTTGTAACCGAGTATCCAGCACTTGCGCACAACAAATCTGCAGTTTTGAAATCATTAGGACAGATTACCAATACCACTACTACTCCACTTGTTGCTTCTAGCGGTCTATCTATGCAATATGCCATTATGATGGGACTTGTAGATAGTGCTCAACAACGCTACAATGGCAAACCTATAAAATTTATAGTCCCTCCTAATTGTTATGGCGGAACCAATGATCAAGCCAGACGAGTTGCAGCGTGTAATGACAATATAGAAATTGTAGATCTTCCTGTAGATGGTGATAACGATATGGTGCAGAGTGTAGATCGTGTATTAGAATCCATAGCTCAAGAAGATGGTGTTCCTTATATTATTGCAGAGATTCCTACCAACCCAAGGGTAGAGGTTCCAGATCTCGAACAACTAGAAGCTGCTCTTCGTAAAAAACGTACAACCGCAACAGGAAGCATTGCTGTTGATCCTGTTTTTATTTTAGATCAAACCTTTTGTCCTAATGTTCACTTTCTGGGGGAAAACAATATCCTGTCTTCTGTAAAAGCCATTGCCTATGCGAGTGGTTCTAAATTCCCTAGCGGCGGAAAGTGTACTGCGGGGTACTGCGTATCTAACGACAAGGCTAGTACTCTGATGAGCGACATAGAACTGCACCTGACACTATGTGACAACGAAGCAACGGCACTGCAATACGAAATCCTAGCAACCCAACTACCCTCTATGATCAATCGGATAGCAGATGCCTATGCAAACACACGAGAATTTGTAAACTTTATTACCAACGTATTGCCAGAGGCCAAAATCAACTTTGTTTCTGAAGATCTAGCAAAGCAAGATTTTACACCCTCCGTTTTTTCTTTGGATCTTCCTACAAAAGGAGCAACAGATCAAGAACGAGAGACCTACAAAAGAGTTTTAAACCTAGAACTTATTCATCTAATGATTTCAGAAATCCCTCACGAGAGCAAGTATTGTGTAAGTTACGGGCAATTAAAAGGCTGTTACTGGACCATTCCTGCCACCTCCACGCAGGGAACAACAAAAGAAGGTGATAAGGACTACATTATACGTGCAGCGCTTTCGCCAGATATGGACCTAGACCATCATAAAAAGATATTTGCAAGCTTTGTGGAAAAAATTAGCAAAAATGACGAGCGCAGTCTAATAGAAAATTGAAAGCCAAATCATTATGACGCAAAAAATTACGCCTCTTAAGATTATTCATATAGCGTTATGCTTAGGTTTAACACTTGCTTACGTTTTTATTGGAAATATTACCAACCTAAAAAACCTATCCTTACCAAATATATACACGGATTCTTTGATATACCTTGCAATCCCGATCGTAGCGTTATTCTTGAGTAGTTTTCTTTATAAAAATAAAGTCAAAGAAATGAACACAAAAGAATCTGTTGATAAGAATCTTGCCACGTATCAAACAGCGTGTATTTTGAGATGGGCTATAGTAGAAGGTGCTGCTTTTATGCTTCTATTTTTAAAGCCTGACTTTATAATTTTAGGTATCCTTTTAGTCGTGTATCTCATCACACTGTATCCTTCTAAAGACAGAATGGAGTTTGAAATGACACCAAGAGCCTGAATATTTTGAAAACCTTAACGCAATACACTCGTAATTAAAAGTATTTTTGAGTTCAAAAATTGAACTATGAAACAGATTGTATGTACTTTTTTAATGATCACAACATCATTGTGCTTTTCTCAAACTAAAACGGAGTTTACTTTTGAGCCTGATCAAAGTATGTGTATAACTGGTAAGGGAGCGGGTCAAGATGGAGCTATTAATCCTTATTATGGATCTGATAGCATAGCCATTGTAAAAAATATAGGAGAAACAGCTTTTTCTGTACGTGTTAAAGATGAAAAAGGTAAAAGCACATCTACTCAAATAAATGCGGGAGACACTCAAAAATTTACATTATTAAAAGGTGCTATTTTATTTGTAGATAGTACAAAAAAGGCTCTTGCAGATATTACTTTTGAAAAGTATGCTGAGTAATAAATTGTAGATAGAGCTTGTTTTATGCAGATCATTTAGGTCACTTGAATGAATGTCATTACTTTAGTGATTTACAATAATATTGTGCTGTTTTAATCCTACGTATTAGGCTCTTTAAAAATGCTCCAAATGGAATAAAACGTGTCTAAATTACCTGAAGCTCATAAATTTATAGACCTATCTGACTATGGTAGGCCCATTGCAAAAGCTATTGCAAATGTCTTAAAAGACACCTCGGTCACACCTATACAGGTGACACTATGGTTTATAATTTCGGGAGGTATTGCTATTGTTGCTATGTACTATCAATATTTTTGGATTGCTAGTTTTTTCTTAATTCTAAAATCTATACTTGACGCCGCAGACGGGGAGCTTGCAAGAGTTAAAAACACACCTTCGTACACAGGAAGGTATTTAGACTCTGTTGCAGACATTCTATTAAACCTTTGCATACTTATTACGGTTGGACTCATAACCCATACACAGTGGTATTGGGTCCTTTTGGCGTTTATAGGTTTGCAATTGCAAGGAACTCTTTACAATTATTATTATGTGATCTTACGTAATCTTCACGAAGGGGATACCACGAGCCGTATTGTAGAAAAAGGAGTTCCTAAAGCGTTCCCTGGAGAAAAACAACAAAATGTCACAATTTTATTTACACTTTACACCTTTTGCTACGGGATTTTTGATCATATAATCTACCGCCTTGACCCTTTTGCTTCAAAGCATAAAAATTTTCCAAAATTCCTAATGACAGGACTTTCTACCTTTGGACTTGGGTTTCAGCTATTATTCATTAGTATATTCCTTGTATTTGGACTTAAAGAATTTATAATTCCGTTCTTTATAGGATACTCGGTGATGATCTTTGTTTTTATAGGGGTTAGAAAATTGATGTAGTACTATTTAAGAGTGTTTTATGTACGCTCCTGTCTGCTTTCAGGCAGGTTCGCGAAAGCATAAGCCTTCTGAAATAATTTATTTACAGACCGTTAAAGTTATGATAACACCCTTATCTTAATGAAATTCCTAGCTTACCTTTATAAAAAAACGATGGAAAAAGGTAACTTTATTATGTCTGTCACGGAGTTGAGATATAGAAGAACAATTAGTATGATTGTTCTTTTTTTATGTGCATTGATAAAGACGGCAACATCTCAAAATAAGAACTCACTGTCATATCAAGAAAGTGTTGTTTTACATACAGCCACAAGTGAAACTGAAAACAACAAAATTCTATTTAAAGCAAATCTCTTACAGCATAATGTAAGTGGCGATCAAGGTGCTAGCAAAGTATTAAACGTAGCTCTTGTAGATACCGATGGGAATACTATTACAATTCAATACCATAAAATTATAGAAGGAAAAGTTATTAGTGCCTTACAGATACCTAAGGAAGTCAAAAAAGGTCATTATTATATAGAAGCTTACACCCAGTGGATGCAAAATTTCCCTCGTTCTACCTATGCAAGGCAACCTCTTGCATACAATACAAGTATGAATAATTTTCCTTCTCAACACAATGGCAAAACACTGGTAAATGTTGAAGGCGGAACACTTATAGAAGGAGTAGAGAATAAAGTTGTGGTACGGTCATCTAGTTTTGAAAATAATGATAATAAAAATTGGGGTGCCATTATAGATAATAAAAATAATGTAGTGGCTAAGCTTCAAAATTATACAAATTCCATAGGCATGGCATTTTTAACTCCTTCTTATGGAACAAAGTACTCAGTGGTCTTGCATAACCAAGAGCGTCTAGACTTGCCAGAAGTTGCTGATAATGGGATTACGTTAAATGTAAATAATTTGGACCCATATACAACAAACATTAGAGTAGTTGCTGCAAAAAACTCGCGTACAAGCGCGCCTGTGCTACAAGGGTATAGCAATGGTATTTTACAATTTACCCAAAACCTTCGATTTAGCACCAAGCTATTTGTAGATATTGATCTAGATAAAACTAAGATACCTAGTGGAATTCTAGAGTTAAGAATTGTAAATGATAATGGAGAAATAGAAGCCTCTCGGCCGTTATGGATAGATAAGAATGCACTTGTTATTTCTTTATACACTCAAAATAAGAACTCAGAAGATGGTCACAGTATTAAAGTGACAGATCACTACGAGAATCCTATGGTATCAAATATCAGCCTAAGTGCATTTATTCAAGAGGAAGATAGTGTTTTCACGAATACAGATCTAAATGATACCCCTACTAATCAAAAAAAGAACTTCTTTATAAAAGATCTAGAACTTTTGGCTTCATATTACGACACAAATATCCCCGCCAATCAAAGCTTTAATCCTATATATGATATCCAGCATTCATTAGAATTTACAGGAAGGGTTTTTAACCTAGAAAATGAGATACTAAGAAATACTCCCATTCAAGTAATGAGTATTTCTGGAAAACAACCTTTTATACGTGAATTAGTAAGTGATGATTACGGGATTCTCGCACTCAAAAACTTAGAAATTGAAGGAAATACAGATATTATATTTAGAACTGAAGGTAAAGATACTAAAGAGCGGTTAGTTAGGTTTGAAAAACTAGAAAGGACGGAGATAGATATAATAGCGTCCAAAACACTCGTTACTACTGCAATTAATAGCACCTTATCACTAACAAAAAATAACACCGAAAAAGAGATACTTAAAAAAGAGCCAAGGTCTTTTAAATTTGATAAAGAATCTATGATACTAGATGAAGTCCAAATTTCTGGTAGAAAAGCTAAAAGAAAAAAAATAAACCCTCCTATTTATGGAATTGAAGTCCCTCCAAGTAGGGTAAGATTTCAAGATCCTGATAGACCCAAAGAAATGGCAGCCCTACTGTCGCAAATAGCAGGTGTAAATGTTTTTATGGACCCTATTAACCCAACGGTAACCATCCCCAGTGCAACAGGTAGCATTCTTTTTGTTATTGATGGCATACCATTATCACAACCACAGTCCTTTGGATCTTTTTCTGCTTTGTCATCAGGGGCAGGTGGTAATGGTGCCACAGGCTTAGTTTCTGGAACAGCCAGAACCACTGGACTGGCAGATGTGATCTCTATGGTGAGCCCTTCAGATATAGAGCGCATAGAAGTTTTAATGAATTCAGATGCTGCTATTTTTGGGTCTAGAGGTGCAGGAGGCGTTATCGTTATTTACACTAGAAATGGTTCAGAATATGAAACTATAGCAAGAAAGGAAGGAGCCATTACCGTTAGAGGTTATGAATCAGAAGTTTCTTTTCAAGACTACATAGGCTCACTCTCTAAAAGAGATAGAAAAAAAGAGCCCTTACTAGTTTGGGATACTTCAATTAAAACTGACAGAAAAGGAGAAGCCACCATAAAACTCCCGAAAATAGAGGGCAATAAAAAATTTCAAAGCAATGTTTCTGCCGTTACACTCACCGGTGAACAAGGAGAAACAAAAATTGTATTATAGAAAGGGCAACAAGGCATTTTATGCGTTAACTATAAAAGTGTATATTGGGTTGCCATGAAATCTATTCTGACGCTAATCACTTTACTACTTGTTATTTCTTGTAATAAGCCAGAGGAAGCCCCTATACTCACATCAGAGTTGGATTTCTTATTAGGAGACTGGGAACGTACTAATACCAAGGATGGCGTTATTACAAAAGAACACTGGCAAATTGTAAGTAATACGGAGTATAAAGGTCACGGCTATAGCATTAAAAAGAAGGACACAACTTTTCAAGAAAGAATGTACCTTTATAAGAAAGATAGTACATGGACTCTAGAAATATCGGGACCCAATGAGGATACCGTCCCCTTTAAGGTTACCAATATTACAAACAACCGCTTGAGAGCAGAAAACCCAAAACACGACTTTCCTACAAAAATAGAATACTCCTATTTTGACAATACCCTTACGGCACAAGTATCCAATGAAGAAGTAACAATTCCATTCATTTTCTGGCGATTAGAAAAATAAATTTGTTAAACTTTAAATAAAATAAGTTAAACAATTAATCATATTCTATATATTGAATTATAAATATATAGTTATGAAAACATATGCTCTTTTAGTCCTTCTTATTGTTTGTCAATTTTATTTTTCGTGCTCTTCAGACGATGACACAACACCTACAACTAACATAGCGGAAGAAGAAGATATGGTAGCTGACAACGTTGCAAAAACTACCATACCAGATCCTGTTTTTGAACAGTTTTTAGTAAATAATAATTTAGACGATGTCGTAGATGGAGAGGTAGTAACAGAGAATCTCTTAATAGTGACTAACTTAATTCTCGATGACCTTAACATTACAGATTTAACAGGAATAGAAGATTTTCCTAATCTGGATAATCTATGGCTCCAAAATACAAATCTTACCTCCTTAGATATATCGCAAAACACCTTGCTCAAATTTTTATATTTTGATAATAATAATGTTACAACTATAGATGTTAGCAATCTATCAGTTTTAGAAAAATTAAGTTTTATCAATAATGATATACAAGAAATAAATGTGGGTTCTAATCTTAATTTACAGATTCTAGATATTAAAGGAAACCCCATAAGTGCGCTTGATGTATCAACAAACGTTGAGTTATTTACCCTAGAAACAACAGATACAAACCTCAACTGTATACAGGTAAATGAAGATCAACTAGGAGATATACCAGTAAATTGGGTAAAAGATGATACTACTAGCTACGAGCTTGATTGTACATAACTATTCGCTTTCGCGAAAGCGAATTTGTGAGATTCACCATCAATGGTAGAGCAAAGCGTTAAAGCGCACCAGAGATTAAAACCCTGCAGGAATAGCTCAGTGATAAAGCATAAAAATAAAAAAGCAATCCTTTCGGATTGCTTTTTTAATATACCGTACAATACAGTATTATTTTCCTTGTTCTAATGCATCAATTTTAGCCTTCACCTCATCTGCCTTGGAACTTTCTCCTAATTGCTGATATATATTGTACAAAGTTTTTGCTACACCCAAGTAATCTGGCTTTGCCGCAAGTGCTTTTTCTAAATAGGGCATTGCTTCTCTATACAAACCTTGACGCTGGGCTTTTAAAGCATCGTAGCGATCATAATCTGCATTAGAAGTGCCCAGGCTATTCATCTCGTCCATTAACCTTTGGTCGTTACTTAAAATAAGCGCTGCGATATTATTGTATGCGGCTGCATATTTAGGATCTAAGTCTATAGCTTTTTGATAATACTTTCTTGCATTTTCTTTATTTCCTAATTGATCCTCGCTTACTCCTAAGTTATATTGTAACTCTGCATTGTTAGGATCCATTTCTAATACTTTAGAAATAGTATTTTTATACATCTCCATATTATCCATTTTAAGATACGTATTTGCCTTAGACACTAACAATTTAGAATCATTAGGATTATTTGCAATGGCCTTATCTAAAAGCGTCAAAGCTTTCTCATTACTTCCATTTAAAGAATAGATAGCGATAAGATAATTAGTAATTGTAGCTTCTCTAGATTCACTTAATTCTTTGGTAGGCTTGATATATGCTTTAGATAATACAGAAAAGTCTCTTTCTTGCTTACTGGAAAATTCTTTCTTTTCTCCAGTTGCTGCATCTACTGCATAAAATAATTCTCGCTGACCGCTATAACCACTCTCTAACAGGTTCTCAAATATGCTTCCTGCCTTGTCGTATTTTTTTGCGTTAAGATAATTAGAGGCTGCAAAGAATAAGTAATCTTTATTGTCTCCACTATATTGGTACGCCTCTTCTAACTTTTTACCAGCCTCTTCGTACTTATTACTATTTTGATCCTCTACTGCAGTATTTACCATCGCTGCTACTGCATTTGCTTTTCCTGTTTCGCCTTCTGTAGCATATTTAGTGTCTTTGAGCATATCAAACGCTTCTGCGGCTTTCTTTAAATCGTCAAAGTTTTTATTGTCTACTCCTAAATACGCTTGCGCTTTTAATAGTAAAAACTTTTCTTTTGTCTTGCCATCCATACCAGACATAAGAGCTTCTGCGGCTCCTACGAGGCCTTTTGCCTCTCCATAACTTCCTGATTTTATCGATTTTTCAAGAGCTTTTACTTCTTTCTTCTGAGCAAAAGTCATTGTTGCAAATACTAGTGCTGTTATTACTAAGATTCTTGTTTTCATTGTATTGTTTTAATATTAAGGGGTTACAAAATTACTTAAATTTATTTCAAACCCCTTTTTGTCTTATTCCTCTTCGTTGGAAGAGGGCTTTTCTGAGGTTTGATTTTCGTTATTTAGAGCAGCTTCACCTTCTACTCCATCTGTTTCATCTTCTATTTCATCTTCGTCGTGTTTTACTTTCGCGACAGCAGCTATAGAATCATTTCCTTTAAGATTAATAAGTTTTACTCCTTGTGTGGCTCTTCCCATAACTCTCAGATCTGCTACTTCCATTCGTATTGCAATTCCAGATTTATTGATAATCATAAGATCATCTGCATCTGTCACGTTCTTGATAGAAACAAGTTCTCCAGTTTTTTCTGTTACAGAAATGGTTTTTACTCCTTTTCCTCCACGATTGGTAATTCTATAATCTTCAAGACTACTTCGTTTTCCATATCCTTTTTCCGAAACTACAAGAATATTACTCTCTGCGTCATTTACAGATACCATTCCTACGACTTCATCTTGATCATTTGCAAGAGTTATGCCACGAACACCTGATGCGTTTCTTCCCATAGGCCTAGTCTTACTTTCTTCAAAGCGTATCGCCTTACCAGACTTAACAGCCAGCATGACCTGACTCTCGCCATTTGTAAGCTTTGCAGATAGCAGCTCGTCACCTTCCTTAATAGTAATGGCATTAATCCCATTGGTTCTAGGACGTGAGTATTGCTCAAGACTCGTTTTCTTAACTTGACCTTTCTTAGTAGCCATAATGATGTACTGGCTATTAATATAATCTTCGTCTTTTAGGTCATTGGTACATACAAATGCTTTTACCTTATCATCTTGTTCAATATTAATAAGGTTTTGAATTGCTCGTCCTTTAGAAGTTTTACTTCCTTCTGGGATTTCAAAGACACGCATCCAGAAACATTTTCCTTTTTGCGTAAAGAATAACATATACTGATGGTTTGTTCCCACAAATAAATACTCTAAGAAATCTTCATTACGGGTGGTAGATGCCTTTTGCCCTACGCCTCCTCTATTTTGAGTCTTATACTCTGTAAGAGATGTTCTCTTTATGTAACCCGCGTGCGAAATGGTAATCACTACTTTCTTATCTGGAATAAGATCTGTAATACTTACATCACCACCTGCATATTCTATAACAGAGCGGCGCTCATCTCCATATTTTGCTTTTACTTCTAAAAGCTCTTCCTTAATGATTGACATACGACGTTCTTTATTAGCAAGAATGTCCTTTAAATCATCTATAGTTTTCATAATATCTTCATACTCACCTCGCAACTTATCTTGTTCTAGACCTGTTAACTGGCGCAAACGCATCTCTACGATAGCCTTCGCTTGGATTTCTGAGAGTTTAAAGCGATCTATAAGGTTTGCTCGTGCCTCATCTGCATTTGCGCTTGCTCGTATGATGGCTATAACCTCATCAATATTATCTGAAGCTATGATAAGACCTTCTAAAATATGAGCACGCTCTTCTGCTTTATTAAGTAGGTATTTTGTACGTCTCACCACTACTTCGTGACGGTGATCTACAAAATGATGAATCATATCTTTAAGATTCAACATTTCTGGTCTCCCGTTTACAAGTGCTATATTATTTACACTAAATGAAGATTGTAAAGCAGTATACTTAAATAGCTTGTTAAGTACAATATTAGGGATCGCGTCACGCTTAATTACGTAAACGATGCGCATCCCGTTACGGTCAGACTCATCACGTATGGCAGATATTCCTTCGATCTTCTTATCATTAATCATATCTGCCGTTTTCTTAATCATATCGGCTTTATTGACTTGATAAGGAATCTCAGTTACGATTATACATTCTCTGCCTTTTATTTCTTCAAACTCAGCTTTTGCTCGCATCACAATACGACCACGACCTGTTTTAAATGCCTCACGCACTCCATCATACCCATAGATAGTTCCTCCTGTAGGAAAATCTGGAGCTTTTACATGCTCCATTAATTCGTCTATCTCAATATCATTATTGTCTATGTAAGCAGCAATACCATCTACCACCTCAGATAAGTTATGAGGAGGCATATTTGTAGCCATACCTACCGCAATACCAGAAGCTCCGTTTATCAATAATCCAGGTACTCTGGTAGGAAGTACGGTAGGTTCTTTAAGCGTATCGTCAAAGTTTAATTGATGATCTACCGTATCTTTTTCGATATCTGCCATCATATCTTCAGATATCTTGCGCATACGTGCTTCTGTATAGCGCATTGCAGCAGGACTATCTCCATCTACAGATCCAAAGTTACCTTGCCCATCAATAAGCATATAACGTAAACTCCATTCTTGCGCCATACGTACCATTGCATCGTATACTGAAGTATCCCCATGCGGATGATATTTACCTAATACTTCTCCTACAATTCTAGCACTCTTTTTATGAGCACCACTTGCCCGTATGCCCAGTTCATGCATTCCATACAACACACGTCTATGTACTGGTTTCATACCATCACGAACGTCTGGCAAGGCACGTGACACAATGACCGACATCGAGTAATCGATGTAGGCTGATTTCATTTCATCTTCAATATTGATCGGGATCAGTTTTTCTCCTGCAGCCATATATAAATTGAGTTAGATTTTAGTCAAAAATTACTAGCTAGCAATGTAGCGATTTTGAAGGTTTTTTGTGGGTTTACGCTTTCGCGAAAGCGTACTTTTTATTAACAATATTTAACTATCTTTTTTGATAACTACAACACGCTTCCCTTGGCAAACTGTCAGTTATTTGCCACTTTAGCTACTAAGTGTATAGAGCGGAATAGTTTTTGAACAAGAATCCGTAAATTTACGTAACACCTAAGGAGATAGAAATATGGATGATAATTTTTCACCAAGAGTAAAAGATGTAATTGCGTATAGTAAAGAAGAAGCCCTGCGATTAGGACATGACTTTATAGGTACAGAACATCTCTTACTTGGTTTATTGAGAGATGGTAGCGGTAAAGCTATCGATATATTAGGTGCATTAGATGTAGATCTTGAACATCTAAGGAGAAAGGTAGAAATCTTGAGTCCGGCAAATCCTAATGTTGGAAATCAAGGAAATGACAAGAAAAATTTACACCTTACGAGGCAGGCAGAAAGAGCGTTAAAAACAACCTTCTTAGAGGCCAAACTTTTTCAAAGTTCTTCTATTAATACAGCACACCTTTTATTGTGTGTACTTCGCAATGAAAATGACCCAACTACCAAACTTCTTAATAGATTAAAGGTGGATTATGACAACGTTAAAGACCAATTTAAACATATGATGGCTAACGAAGATGAAGATTATATAGAACCTATTAAATCTGAATCATTTAGTGATGATCAAGATGCTAGTGACGACGGAGCAAAAGAAAACCCGTTTAGTGCTCCATCTGCTGGAAAAGGAAATAAAAAAAGTAAGACTCCTGTACTGGATAATTTTGGACGAGACCTCACTGCAATGGCAGACGAAGGAAAGTTAGACCCCGTAGTAGGAAGATCTAAAGAAATAGAGCGTGTTTCTCAAATATTAAGTAGACGTAAAAAAAATAACCCTCTACTCATAGGAGAACCAGGTGTGGGTAAATCTGCTATTGCAGAAGGACTTGCCTTGCGTATCGTGCAGCGTAAAGTATCACGTATTCTTTTTGACAAAAGAGTTGTCACATTAGATCTTGCAAGTTTAGTAGCTGGAACTAAGTATAGAGGACAGTTTGAAGAGCGTATGAAAGCTGTTATGAACGAACTAGAAAAGAATGATGATATCATCCTCTTTATAGATGAAATTCATACAATAGTAGGCGCTGGTGGTGCTACTGGTTCATTAGATGCGTCAAATATGTTTAAACCTGCACTCGCTCGAGGCGAAATACAATGTGTGGGTGCTACTACATTAGACGAGTTTAGACAACATATAGAAAAAGATGGAGCACTAGAAAGACGTTTTCAGAAAGTCTTGGTAGAGCCTACAAGTGTAGAAGAAACTATTGAGATTCTTCAAAACATAAAAGAAAAGTATGAAGACCATCACAATGTAAGATATACTGACGATGCTATTGAGGCTTGTGTAAAGCTTACCAATAGGTACATGACAGATCGTTTCCTTCCAGATAAAGCTATTGATGCTTTAGACGAAGCTGGATCTAGAGTACACATTACAAATATTGATGTACCAAAAAAAGTACTTGATTTAGAACGTCAATTAGAAGAAGTACGTGAGCTCAAAACATCTGTTGTTAAAAAGCAGAAGTATGAAGAGGCAGCCAAACTGCGTGATGATGAAAAAAATATAGAGAAAGAACTTAGTATAGCACAAGAAAAATGGGAAGAAGAGTCTAAACAACATAAGCAGGAAGTATCTGAAGGAAACGTGGCAGATGTGGTTAGTATGATGACAGGAATTCCTGTAAATCGCATAGCTCAAACTGAAGTTAATAAGCTATCTGAACTTCCAGAGACCATCAAGAATAATGTAATAGGACAAGATGAGGCTGTTGCAAAAGTTGCCAAAGCGATTCAACGTAACCGAGCTGGGCTAAAAGATCCTAATAAACCTATTGGTTCATTTATATTCCTAGGCCAAACAGGGGTTGGAAAAACACAACTTGCAAAAGTTTTATCTAGAGAGCTTTTTGATAATGAAGATTCTCTTATACGAATTGATATGAGTGAGTATATGGAGAAGTTTGCAATCTCTAGACTTGTAGGTGCACCTCCAGGATATGTAGGTTATGAAGAGGGCGGCCAACTTACGGAGAAAGTGAGAAGAAAACCGTATTCGGTAGTTCTTTTAGATGAGATTGAAAAAGCACATCCAGACGTTTTTAATATGTTATTACAGGTATTAGATGATGGATATCTCACAGATTCTTTAGGTCGTAAAATAGACTTTAGAAATACCATAATCATAATGACATCTAATATAGGTGCTAGAAAACTTAAAGATTTTGGTCAAGGTGTTGGTTTCGGAACTTCCACAAGAAAGAATCAGGCAGATGATAATGCAAAAAGTATTATCCAGAATGCACTTAAAAAAGCATTTGCTCCAGAGTTCCTTAATAGGATTGATGATGTAGTTGTATTTAATGCCCTAGAAAGAGAACACATACACCGGATTATTGATATCGAACTGGAAAAGCTATATAAACGCATTAAAGAACTAGGATACGATTTAAGTCTTACTGAAAGTGCAAAAGACTATATTAGCGATAAAGGTTTTGACAAAGATTATGGAGCAAGACCTCTTAAAAGAGCTATACAGAAGTATATAGAAGATGCTCTAGCTGAGGAGATTATCTCCTCTAATCTAGAAGAAGGTGATGCCATAATTATGGATCTAGATAAAAAAGAAGATGCCTTAAGCATCTCTATAGAAAAGGGTAAAAACACCCCTACTAAGTCTTAAAAAATGAAGCTTTCTAAAAATCAAAAAATAGGAATAGGCATACTCACCTTTATGCCTATTCTTTGTTTTATAGGGTACATTGTATCCTTCTTTGTTATCTTCTTTGGTGGGATAGCTACAGGTTCAGATGGTGGTTTTGAACAAAATGGTGTATCCAGCGGCACTTTCTTTACAGGTTTTGCAATGGCTTTTGTCTTCTTAATTTTAGCCATTTTTTCTGGCCTTGCTGCAATGATTTTGCACATTGTGCACATCACAAAAAATGAAAAGCTAAAAGCGCAAAGCAACGGACAGTTACTATGGATACTGGTCATTGTTTTTGCTAATGGTATTGGAGGCGTGATCTATTTCTTTATAGAAATTTTACCAGAACCTAAACCCAATCCCGTACTTAGAAAAACAGAGAATTTGTAAACTATTTTTCCCTCTTAAGAATAGAGCTCTTGAGCATCTACTTGTAGCTGGCGTATAAAGCCTGCACATTTTTTTATGTCATAAGAAAATACTCTATCTTCTTTTGCAAAAGGAATCGTTTCTCGTAACGAGTTTATAAAAGATTCAAGAAAGGGTGAACTTTTAAGCGGTTTCCTAAAATCTAAAGCCTGAGCCGCATTGAGCAACTCTATGCTCAAGACAGTCTCTACATTTTCTACAACTTTATAAAGCTTTGTTGCCGCATTAGCCCCCATACTTACATGATCTTCTTGACCATTAGAAGATACTATAGAATCTATACTCGCAGGAGTAGAAAACTGCTTATTCTGGCTCACGATACTGGCGGCTGTATATTGTGGAATCATCATTCCGCTTTGCAAACCGGGGTTATTAACTAAAAAAGGAGGTAGCCCTCTTAATCCACTGATAAGTTGGTATGTCCTGCGCTCACTTATACTGGCAAGTTCTGACATAGCAATACATAAAAAGTCTAAAGTAATAGCTAAGGGTTGTCCGTGAAAGTTTCCGCCACTTATTATTTTATCTTCTTTAGAAAAAATATTAGGATTGTCGGTTACACTATTAATTTCAGTTTTAAAGACACCAGATACATAACGTATAGCGTCCTTAGTAGCGCCGTGTACTTGAGGTATGCATCTAAAAGAGTACGGATCTTGTACAGTATTCTTTTCAAGAGCTCCTATCTCACTCCCTTCTAATAGCATCAATATTCTTTCGGCAGTTTTTATCTGACCTCTATGTGGTCTCACAAAGTGCACTAATGCATCAAAAGGAGATAGATTACAATCAAACGCGTCTATCGATATAGCTCCAATAACATCTGCCATATAGGACAATTTATGGCATCTTAATAATGCATACACTCCATAGGCAGCCATAAATTGGGTCCCATTAAGTAATGCCAACCCTTCCTTAGATTTCAACTTAATAGGTGACAACTTATATTTCTCTAAGTACGCTTTCGCGAAAGCAATCTCGTTACCATCCCATACTTCTCCTTCTCCTATTAAAGGTAATGCCAGATGAGCCAGAGGTGCTAGATCTCCACTAGCTCCCAAAGAACCCTGCGTATAGACTACTGGTATTATATCTAAATTATAGAAGTCTATGAGTCTTTGTACGGTATCTAAATGTACACCGCTATGACCATAACTAAGCGACTGAATCTTTAAGAGAATCATTAATTTTACAATCTCCTTGGGCACATACTCTCCAGTACCACACGCATGTGACCGCACTAAATTTTCTTGTAGTAATGTTAAATTTTCATCTTGAATCTCAACGTTGCACAAACTACCAAAACCTGTGTTAATTCCATAAAAGGGAACATCACTTTGCGCAATTTTTAAGTCAAGATAGGCGCGAGAAGCATTGATATTTTGAATGCTTTCTTCACTCAACTCCAACTTCATGTCCTGATCAATTATCTTGGCAATAATCTTAAAATCAAGCAATTCACTGCTTATATAATGAATGGTAGTCATCTAAGGTAGTTTTATTGCAATTTCGTGAAATAAATAGAATCTACAAGTATAACTAAAGAAAGTGAAAAAAGAGTCCATCATTAGAGATAGAAATGCCAGATACAGCGCTTAGATTTTACTTATTTGTCATCTAGATCTAATACTTTAGAAATTTTAGAATCTCTAATCACGTGAGTATAAAGCCACATTAAGGTAAACGAAGGTATGATGTCTAAACCAGGAATGATTTCTTCTATAAATGTAGCAACCCCTGCTATTTTTCCTGCGTTACCTTTGTATAAGCGAGTCATTAACCAAGCGGTTAATGGTGCCCACACAATATCTGCAAAATCACCTATAACTGGAAGTACCCAACTAGAAGTAATCATACCAAAGGCATCTATTAATAAACCTATAAATAAAAGTTTGTATTTGCTCATAAAGTAATAAATATACTACATTATGAGCAATAAGTATTCCATAAACTATTTAAGACAGATCTGAACTTATAAGTTTTAAAAACTCATTACGAGTTTCTTGTTTTTCAAATTGCCCTCTAAAACCAGATGTCGTTGTAGTCGAGTTTTGTTTTTGCACACCACGCATCATCATACACATATGACTGGCTTCTATAACAACCGCTACACCCTTAGGTTTAAGCGTCTCGTTTATGCACTCAAGAATATCATGGGTAAGACGTTCTTGTACCTGTAAACGTCTGGCAAAAACATCAACAATTCTGGGTAATTTACTCAAGCCTACAATATGCCCGTTAGGGATGTATGCGATATGTGCTTTCCCAAAAAATGGTAACATATGATGCTCACATAATGAATACAACTCAATGTCTTTTACAATGACCATGTCGTCATAATCTTCCTTAAACATTGCACCTTTAAGAATTGCAGATGCATCCATATAGTATCCTGAGGTAAGAAATTGCATTGCCTTTGCCGCTCTTTCTGGCGTTTTTACAATACCCTCTCGATCTTTATCTTCTCCTAGATTTTCTATTATAGATTCAAAACTCCTTTTAACATCATCTGTTACTTGGATGTTATACTCTTCAAATTGCTTGTACGGCATACTAACTTGCTAATAATGGTGTTATATAATACTCTTTAAATATTGCTTCTACCTCCTGTAAATTTGGTGCAATGAGTCGTTGCGCATATGGCTGCGACAAATGAATCTCATAGTAATTATGGTGGTAGTATTCTGCTTCAAAGAATACATTGTTTAATTCAATATCTGTTGCGATATTATTCGGTAAGGTATTATTTTCTTGTCTAACTCTAATGTAATCCTTTACAATTTTTGACTGCTCTAGACTGGTGCTCCCAATATAAGACCTATACTGCGATCCTTTTTCTACTCCTTGCTTATTTTCTAAAGTAGGGTTGTGCATAGTGAAAAAGATGTCCAAAAGAGATTCTAAATCTATTTGACTTGAATTAAAGTGAATTTGGACAACCTCTGCGTGACCAGTACGTCCAGAACAAACTTCTCTGTAAACTGGTGCGGCTAGGTAACCCCCTGCATATCCAGGAGTAACCCTAAGCACACCTCTTACATTCTTAAAGATTGCTTCTGTAATCCAAAAATTACCGCCTCCTAATAAAATAGTTGATATATTTTTCATAGCACTATTAATTTGTTTAATCTAATTTATGTTTAATTAAACAAAAAAGAATTGTTTTTAACTTTTAATTAGTACAATTGCCTGCCCGCTCAAGTTAGCTTTGCTCCATAAATTTTAACAATGCGCACAGCTCTATATCTTATACCTCTCCTATTTACATCACTTGTAGGGATAAGTCAGCACGACCAGAAAAAAATTGAGGCTCATAGAATTACTCAAGCCCCAAAAATAGACGGAGTCTTAGACGACAATGTATGGAGTACTATCTCTCCATCTGGCAATTTTGTAATGTTTGAGCCAGGAAATGAAGGAACTATTGCTGAAGAATTACAGACAGAAGTTAAAATGGCTTACGATGACAAGGCTGTTTATATAGCAGCATATTTATATCATACCGACCCTAGCTCAATGGCGAGACAGTTTAGTCAAAGGGACGAAATTTTTGTTCAGGCAGATCATTTTATGATAGGTCTGAACACATATAATGATGGTATTAATGAGACACGATTTTATGTAACTAGTGCGGGAACTATAGGAGATCAAAGAGTTACTCAAAATGATAGAGACTTTGGTTTTAATGTGGTTTTCACCTGTCGTATATCTAGTGATGAAAAAGGATGGTATGCAGAGTTTAAGATCCCTTATAACGCATTACGCTTCCCAGAAGCGCCCGTGCAAGATTGGAGTGTTAATTTCTATAGGAGGCTTATAAATGAAAATCAAACCCATACTTGGAATTTTATAGAACGTGGTGTAGGACGTGATACACAATATAACGGTCGTGTACTAGGAATAAAAAATATAGATGCTCCTGTGAGGTTAACGTTGTTTCCTTTTGCGCAAGCGTTAACTAACTTCTCAGATGGAGAAACCTCTATAGATTTTGCTGGAGGAATGGACATTAAATATGGCTTGAGTGATAGTTTTACGCTGGATGCTCAGCTTATTCCAGATTTTGGGCAAGTAGCCTTTGATGAAGTTCGCCTTAACCTAGGCCCCTTTGAACAAACCTTTGGAGAAAACAGACCCTTTTTTACTGAGGGAACGGATCTCTTTAATAAAGGACGCATTTTCTTTTCTAGAAGGATAGGTGGCGGTCCTTCTGGATCTGTTAACAATTTAGAAGAAAATGAAGAGGTATTAGAATTTCCTTCTAAAGTAAATTTATTAAATTCTATTAAAATCTCTGGGCGCACAAAAGACGGTTTAGGGGTAGGTTTTTTAAACTCCATAACTGAAAGAACGTTTGCAACCATTCGCAATACCGTAACTAGCGAGAGACGAGAAGAGGTTGTAGAACCTTTATCTAATTACAATGTGTTTGTACTAGACCAGCAGTTTAACAATAACTCCTCCATATCCCTTATAAATACAAGTGTTATTAGGAGTGGAAGTAACTTTAGGGATGCAAATGTCACAGGAGCTGTATTTGATATTGCAGATAAAGAGAATAACTACAGAGTTTCAGGTAGGGGTATTGTGAGCAATGTGAGAGATGATGAGGGCCTTACTACTGGATTTCAATCAGAATTTGATTTTAGGAAAATTAGTGGGTCATGGCGCTATCGTTTTGGACATGACTTTGCAAATACCACTATAGACATCAATGATCTTGGGCTTTTATTTAGAAATAATTTCAACAACTTTACGTTAGGCGGTTCTTATGAGTTAATCCAGCCTACAGAAACCTTTAATGGATATCGCGTAGATATAACTTATAGACATAGACGACTTTATAGGCCCGATGTTGTAACGGGTAATAGCCTGCGTATCAATTCTTTCTTTTTTACAAAGGAACGTTTTGCTTTTGGCGCTTTTAGCAACTATAATGACCAGCGTCAAGATTATTTTGAACCTAGGATCCAAGGACGTTTTGTAACCTTTGATGCCAGCTTAGGCGGCGGGGGATTTATTAGTACTGACTTTAGAAAGAAATTTGCTTTTGACCTCAACTTTAATACAAGAACTTGGTTTAAAGAAATAGATGAGCAACAGTCTAGTTTGGGAATAGAATTTTCTCCTAGATATCGATTTTCTGATCGTTTTCTGGTCGTGCTATCGTCAGAATATAATTCGACCACAAATAATTTTGGGTGGGTAGATAATACCGACACCGAAGTGTTTCTGGGATTAAGAGATATCAACTCGGTAGAAAATACGATTACTGCGAGTTACAATTTTGATCCGTATAAGGCCATAGACCTTAGGTTTCGCAACTTCTGGAGTACAGCAGATCATAGCAGTAACATCTATTACTTACTTAATGAAGATGGCTCCAGAACGTCTATAGATACCTACGATACTACAATCCAAAGGGATCCTAATACCAATTTTAATATATGGAATATGGACCTAAGCTTTAGATGGCGTTTTGCACCTGGAAGCGAGGCTTCACTCTTATATAGAAACAATATCTTTAATAGTACAGATCAAGCTGCTTTGAGTTATGGAGAAAGCCTAGGAGACCTTTTTGATCAAACAATAAGTCACGCTGTATCTTTAAGAGTTACTTACTTTATTGATTTTAACAATGTAAAAGGATTACTCAAAAAACCATCCTAAGTATCCATTGCTAGATATGTTATAATATCTTATTTTCACGTAAAGAAAATCCTATGATAACTGCAAAACATATCTCAAAAACATATGGATCTATAAACGTCTTGAAAGACGTTTCTCTGGATGTTCAAAAAGGAGAAGTTGTTGCCATTGTAGGGCCTAGTGGCGCAGGAAAAACGACGTTACTGCAACTGCTCGGCACCCTTGATTTTGTAGAAAAAAATGAACACGCTTCATTGTTCATACATGAAACAGATGTTATTGACCTTTCACCTAAAGAGCTTAGTGCTTTTAGGAATAAGCATATAGGTTTTATTTTTCAATTTCATCAATTGCTACCAGAGTTTACAGCTGTTGAGAACGTTTGTATTCCTGCATACATTGGAAAAGCATCAAAAAAAGAAGCAGAGTCTAGAGCTAAAGAACTTCTTACCTTTCTAGGTTTATCTCATCGTTTTAATCACAAGCCCAATGAGCTTTCTGGAGGAGAACAACAACGTGTTGCTGTGGCGAGAGCCTTAATGAATAAACCCGCATTAATTCTTGCAGATGAACCTTCGGGCAATCTAGATACAGAAAGTGCAGAACATTTACACGAGCTGTTCTTTAAACTTCGAGACAATTTTGGGCATACCATCGTTATCGTAACTCACAACGAGGAACTTGCAAATATGGCAGACCGAAAACTCACCATGGTAGATGGGTCATTTATAGATAGCTAGGATGGCCATTGTAATTGCATATTGGCTCTATATATTTTTACTCACCACCACTTTTGGCATCGCTTTCATCTCATTACTTAAATTACCTAAAACAAATCCTTTAGTAATACCATTTGTTGGCAGTTTTGTAATTACCCTACTGGCAGCTATTTGGGCTATTTTTGATAATCTAGGGCTCATTTTTGAAGGATTATTGGCTGTCGCTTCGATAACATACTTTTTCTTCCAAAGAGAAAAATGTTTAACTTATTTTTTTTCGCTTAAAGCGAAAATAACGTCCTTCCCCCTACTCCTAAAATTAGTACTTGCAGCTATTATTATGTTTGCTGCGGCGCAATGTGCGAGTCCTCCTTTTATTATAGATAATGAATCTTATTATATTCAAACTATTAAATGGTTAGATACTTATGGGTATGTACCGGGCTTAGCAAACCTTCATTATTTCTTAGGACAAAGCTCAGGATGGCATATTTTTCAAGGTGCAATAAATCTTAATGGTATATCACCTTTGCTCAACGACAGTAATGGTTTATTTCTTGTATTAGGAAATGCGTATGCCCTTGATAAGCTAGCAAGTCATTTCAAATCAAGAAACTCCTTATTTCTAGCAGCAGGCTTGTTACCTATATTCAACATTTTCTTATTTCAGTTTATAAGTGCTCCTTCACCAGATATACCCATATACCTTATATCTGTTATCGTGTTTTTTGAATTTGCTACATATTACAGCACTTCAGAATCTCAAACCACTCCTATCCTACTCTTATTTTTGTTAGTCCTTTTTGCGGTTTTTATTAAAGTTTTTGCAGTTTTTCTCTTCGTATTTCCGTTGCTGTTGTATGTTAAATATCCAGCTACTCTAAAAAAGAGCCTATTGCCTATAACCATTTTCTCCATATTGACCCTTACACTTTTTGTAGTGAAAAATTCGATTATTTCTGGTTACCCGCTTTATCCGCTCACAATATTTAAACTAAGTGAAGATTGGGTATTACCACTTATATTACAGCAATACTTAGTAGAAGCCACCCAATTTTACGGCTTTTTCTTAGGTCCTGAAGAGTATGAGCGAATGACTTTAATAGAAAGAATAGTGCAGTGGGTATCGCTGCCCAAGCTTCATGGGCTTTTTAATAAAGTAATGATTGTACTACTTTTAATCTATCCCATAGTATTAAAAAACAAGAAATTAAAAACACCCTTTCTAACGCTCTATATTGTTGCCGGTTTTCAATTACTTTTCTTGTGGCTCACCTCACCGCAGTACCAATTTTTCTTTGGTTATATAATCCTCTTATCCTGTATTATCGCTGCTCATTTTATTAAAAGGAATATTTTAATACAAATAGGCCTCGTGGTTGCTACAAGTATTATTGCCATTCCTCTTTTTGCTCCTTTTAGCCTTACCTCTTTTACAAACAACCCCTTTAAGCAAGAGCTTAGTTCATTTTCATTAATGTATGCTATCAAACCTCATCCAATCACAAAACACCCAAATACAATTTACAGACAGGAAAGCATTGGCAATCTTACTTATCATACACCAGACAGCCTTGATTTTTTCTGGGCGACAGGAGATGGGGAGTTACCATGTATTCAAGAGAATCAGCTTAATAGCTTTAAAGAATATTTTGAACTAGCCCCCCAACTGCGAACTAATTCATTAAAGGACGGGTTTAAATCTGTGTATGTCCCCAATGAATAAAAAAGAACTTAAAGAGTTTCTCGATGAAAAAGCCGTGTTGTATGAAAAACCTGATTTTATACCGCTAGATCCTATACAGATACCGCACAGGTTTACCATAAAAGAGGATATTGAAATAGCCGCCTTCTTGACAGCGACCATCTCTTGGGGCAATAGAAAAAGTATTATAAACAGTGCAAACAAGATGATGGACATCCTTGGTCAATCTCCGTATGACTTTATTATGAATTACTCAGAAGGTCAACGAGAAAACCTATCTGGATTTGTACACAGAACATTTAATGAAACGGACTTAGACACGTTTTTAAGAGCATTGCAAAATATCTATACTCATCATAATGGACTGGAGTCGGTATTTGTCAATAATACTGTAAATAATAGTCTGCAACCAGCCATAAGCCTATTTAAAAAACTGTTTTTTGAAATCCCACATCAGAAAAGAACCCATAAACACGTAAGCGATCCTTTGAAAAATTCAGCTGCAAAGCGTATTAATATGTTCTTGCGCTGGATGGTGCGGGATTCTGCAGCAGGTGTAGATTTTGGTATTTGGAATAGTATCCCAAAGGCTGCACTATCCTGTCCTTTAGACGTACATACTGGAAACATTGCAAGAAAATTAAAATTGCTTTCGCGAAAGCAAAATGACGCAAAAACCCTTCTGGAATTAGACATTGCGCTCAGAAAACTGGACCCTATAGATCCTGTAAAATATGATTTTGCCCTGTTTGGCCTAGGAGCAATAGAACAGTTTTAAAAACTCATGAAACTGAGAGCAATCCAACACTTTTTGTTACTTTTGATAAAACCTTTTATATAGGAATGCAGTTTAAACATCCAGAATTACTTTACGGCCTACTCCTACTACTCATTCCCATAATTGTTCACCTCTTTCAATTAAGAAGGTTTAAAAAAGAGGAATTCACAAATGTCGCATTTCTTAAAAAGCTAGAGCTTCAAACCCGCAAGAGCAATACCATAAAAAAATGGCTTGTACTATCTATGCGATTAGGAGCTATAGGGATGGCTGTACTGGCCTTTGCTCAACCATTTTTCACAGCTTCAGATAGCGCTACTAAAGAAAAAGAAACCCTTATATATCTTGATAATTCCTTTAGTATGCAAGCAAAGGGTGTTGCTGGCCCTCTTTTAAAACAGGCCGTACAAGAATTGTTAAGTAACCTTCCAAAGGAGACTACCTTTACCCTATTGACCAATACCGACACTTACAAGGACACAAATATTGAGGATCTTAGAAACACACTACTACAATTACCTTACAGTCCTACGGAGTTATCAACTACCGAAATAAATCTTAGAGCTCAAAAACAGTTAAGTACGAATGCCGCTAGCGTTAAGAGGGTTATTCTTATCTCAGACTTTCAACAACAAGAGCAAAAGGAATTTTCAAATTCTAATAATGAGATACATTATGTGCAGCTATCTCCAGTAAACACATCAAATATTGCAATAGATTCACTCTACATAAAGGAACAAAATCCTAACTCTCTAGTGCTTGAAGCAATGCTTAGTGCACAAGAAAACCTAGAAGTAGGAATTCCTGTTTCTGTATTTAATAACGATGATCTGATCGCAAAAGCTACTGCAACGTTTACAAATACCACTACGGCTTCCATAAATTTTGAAGTAGAAAAACAAACGGCTATCAAAGGGCAATTGCGCATAGAAGATCCTGTGCTTTCATATGACAATAGCCTTTATTTTTCACTAGACACAGCCGCTCCTATTAATGTATTAAGCATTAATGATGCAGAAAATGACTTTCTCGAACGTTTATATAAAACGAGTGAATTTAATTACAAAGCGGTTGCAAGTACAAATCTGGACTACAGTATTTTATCTCAATACAATCTCGTAGTAGTTAATGGTTTAAAAGAGCTACCACTTGCACTAGCCAGCGCACTAGCTTCTTTTAAAAGTAATGGAGGAAGTCTATTTGTTATCCTTAATGAGGAACTAGATGTAAGTATCACCAATAATTTTCTTAATGCTCTGGGAAGAACTGCCGTAGCTGGAGTAGTTGATCAAAATAGATTGGTAACAACTATCAACTATGATCACCCTATTTACACCAATGTGTTTGACAAGAAAATTGACAATTTTCAATACCCATCGGTATCAAAATCATTTAATCTTGTAAGTCAAGATGCGCTATTATATTTTCAAGACGGAAAACCATTTATTACCTCTCAAGATCAAATGTATATTGCATCGAACAGGTTTGATATTGCCAGTACTAATTTTAAGAACTCGCCACTTATTGTACCTACATTATACAATATCGCTAAAGAAAGTCTCTCGCTTCCAGATTTATACTACAGCGTAGGAGCAAAAAATGAATTTGATGTTATTACAGAGTTATCTCAGGACAATATCTTAACATTGGAAAATAGCAGTGACACGCAGGAATCATTTATCCCTTTACAGCGTCGTTATAGTAATAAAGTAACTATTAGTACCTTCGAGATGCCTCTAATTTCTGGCAATTATATCATAAAAAATAAAGAAAGTGTCGTAAAAGGAGTCAGTTATAATTACAATAGAGCAGAGAGTAACTTAATATATTCTAACATAAATTCTCTGAACAACGGTACCTATCACACATCTGTTTCAAATGCAATAGAAGAATTTAAAGAACAAGACAGTATACAATCGCTTTGGAAATGGTTTGTTATTTTTGCACTGTTCTTTTTACTTATGGAAATGCTCATCTTAAAATACCTTAAATGAATGCACTCATAAAAACAGCTACTATTATTGATACTCAGAGTAGTCATCACGGTAAGACAGTTGATATAAGAATAAAAAATGGGCGCATTACTCAAATAGGCACCAATCTAGAAGCTGCCAAAGGAGAAAAATTAATCGAAAAAGACAATCTTCATATCTCACAAGGCTGGTTTGACAGCAGTGTGAGTGCAGGACAACCAGGATATGAAGAGCGCGAGACCATAGAAAATGCACTTCATGTAGCGGCTTCTAGCGGTTTTACAGGAATTGCCGTAAACCCTAACACCTACCCTATTCTTGACACCAGCTCAGATATTTCTTTTGTAAAGAAAATGGCAGAAGGCTTTACCAGTAGTGTTTTCCCTATAGGTGCGCTTTCGCGAAATAGTGAAGGAATAGACCTTGCAGAGTTGTATGATATGCAACAATCTGGTGCCGTAGCCTATGGCGACTACCAGAAATCTATAGAAAATCCTAATCTTCTTAAAATAGCATTACAATACACACAAGGCTTTGATGCTCTAGTACTTTCTTTCCCGCAGGATAACAAACTAGTAGGAAAAGGTATTGTAAACGAAGGAGTAGTAAGCACGAGACTCGGTCTAAAAGGTGCTCCTGCCCTAGCCGAAAGTGTGCAAGTAGCCAGAGATCTGCATATTTTAGAGTATGCTGGAGGTAAATTACACATCCCCACCATCTCTACAGCGGCGTCCGTAGAGCTCATTCTGGCAGCAAAAGCAAAAGGGCTTAATGTAACTTGTAGCGTAGCGATTGTAAATCTCTTCTTTACAGATGAGAGTCTAGAAACCTTTGATACACACTTTAAAGTAACTCCACCATTACGTACTGCAGAAGATCAAAAAGCCCTCTTAGAAGGCCTTAAAGACGGAACCATCGATATGGTGACTAGTGATCATAACCCGCTAGACATAGAACGTAAGAAAGTAGAGTTTGACAACGCAACTTCTGGTACCATCGCACAAGAAGCTACTTTTGGCGCTTTACTTACCCTTGTGAGTGATAAAAAAGCCGTGCAGTTACTTACCAATGGAAGAAAACGGTTTACAAACAACACATATGCAATAGAAGAAGGATCTGAAGCAAACCTTACGTTGTTTGATGTAAAAGGAGGATATCGCTTTCGCGAAAGCGATATACGCTCTAAATCAAAAAACGCCGCCTTTGTGGGAGCAAAACTTAAAGGTAAAGTTCATGGCGTGATTGCCAATAACAAACTACACATCAATTAATATGAACGAAGAAACGGTATTCTTAGGAAAACCAGCTGCTGTATGGAGTTATCTCACTTTTATAGGATTACTCATCGCTGTCTCGATGAACGGCGAATCTAAAAATCCGTTTGCAGCCTTTCATATAAGACAAGCGCTAGGACTTAATTTATTATTTATAGTGTTAATGGTGCCTATGGGCTACTTTGATACCTGGATGATAAGCGGCCCATTTTATTTGGCATTTTTTGCACTATGGTTATTTGGTATTATAAGCGCATTTCAAGGAAAAGTACAGCCTGTACCTCTTGTTGGAAAGTTTTTTCAATCTGTATTTGGTAAAAAATAAAGCACGTGGCAAACCTCTCTCTAGAGCATATTATTCAAAAACCTACAAAAGAAGTTTCTGGTAAATCACCTCTCATCCTTTTGCTACATGGATATGGTAGTGATGAGAATGATCTTTTTAGTTTCGCCGAAGAATTACCTAAAGAATATTGCATTATTTCTGCTCGAGCGCCTTATCCTATGCAACCGTACGGTAATGCCTGGTATGCTATTAGTATAGACTACAATGGTGTAAAAACCTCTGACAATGAAAAAGCTCGCGCCTCCCGTGATCTCATTGCAACATTTATAGACGAAGCTGTAAAAGCGTATGATCTTGACCCTTTTAATGTAACCTTACTAGGTTTTAGTCAAGGCACTATTTTGAGTTATGGAGTAGCACTCACCTATCCAGAAAAAGTAAAAAATATTATAGGATTAAGTGGTTATATAAATGAAGAAATTGTTGAATTACAAAGCAATACAGCATATGCGCACCTTAATATATATAACTCGCACGGAACGGTAGATCAAGTGATCCCCATAGAAGCAGCTCGCAAAACACCTCCATACCTTAAAGAAATAGGTATAGAAAGTACATTAAGTGAGTTTCCTGTAGGTCACGGTGTACATCCTACAAATTTTTATGAGTTTAAAGAGTGGTTAGTAAAACAAAGCTAGTGGAGTAATTCTTCCACAACCTCCAGATCAACGCTGCCATCCTCATTAATAAAGTATCGCACGATTAATTCTCCCCACGTATTACCATCTGTAAAATCGGCGATAAGCCATCTGTGGTTTAATACCTGCACACTATTCATAAGGAAAGGTCTTGTGTCGCCCTTATACGATATAAGGTCATTGCCTTGTGCCGTATTTTTTTCAATAACTGCGTCACTTACTAACGTGATAATCTCTGAAACACTTCTGTCTGATTTTTCAAAATACTCTTGAGCGTTTACATTTCCAGCAAGTGAAAAACTAGATACTGCTGCCATTTTTTCTTGAAGTGTACCATTTAAAGAGTCTTTAGACACAAGCGTTTTTTCCAACTTTGTAATGCGATTCTCTGCATTTGCAGAGTACTTACTATTGTGCACATATTGAAAAACAATCCAAAGAGCTGCAAAAAGAAATAAGTAAAGAAATATAGTACGTTTCATAGATTATATAGTTAGTGCGAGGCCGTCATAAGCCAAGTGTACGTTATCTGGTAATTGATCTTCAACATCAGCGTGAAACCCCATATGATGACTTATGTGCGTGAAGTATGTCTTTTTAGGTTTAATTTTATCAACTAATGAGAGGGCTTCTTTCACATTTAAATGCGTGCGATGTTCTTCAAAACGCAATGCATTAATAATAAGTATATCAACCCCTTGAAGTTTCTGTATTTCTGATGCATCTATCGTCTTTACATCAGTAAGATATGCCATACCGGAAAATCTATACCCTAATACTGGCAGCTCTCCGTGAAAGGCTTCTATAGCAATCACCTCTACTCCTTCCTTTATAGGAACCAGAAGATCTTTTTCAACCTCAAAAGTCTCAACTCTTGGAGCTCCTGGATACTTATTTTCGGTTTCAAAAACATAGGCATAGCGATGTTTTAAAATATCCAACACGCGTTTATGCGCATAAATAGGCATATCACCTTGTTTAAAAACAAAAGGGCGAATGTCGTCCAATCCTGCTACGTGGTCTGCGTGCTCGTGTGTAAAAAGAATGCCGTGTAGAGGTAACCGCTTTCGCGAAAGCGCACTCCCTAACATCTGTTGTCTAAAATCAGGCCCACAATCTATTACATAATTAAACCCATCTACTTGCACTAACAATGAAACACGAAGACGCTTGTCACGAGGATCAGCACTTAAACATACAGGATGATCACTCCCTATAACAGGAATTCCTTGTGATGTGCCAGTCCCTAAAAAAGTGATTTTCAAATGCTAAAGTTTCTTACAAAAATACGGTTATTTTTTTGTTCACCCTCTCGATTTAGTATCTTTGAGCACCCAATTTAAAAGGGTTTATCACATTATGGCTATTTCAATTTTAGGAGACAGAGAGTTTGAAAAAGTACCTTCTATTAAAAACAAAGTACTGCGCGTTAATCTTAACGAAAATATTTATGGAACCTTTGCTGAGATAGGTGCGGGGCAAGAAACCGTAAGACACTTTTTTAGAGCAGGTGGTGCCAGTGGTACTATTGCAAAAGCAATGAGTGCGTACGATAAAGACTTTTCTGATGCTATATACGGTGTGGAAGATGATGGGCGCTATGTTACAGAGAAGCGTCTGAAAAAAATGTTATCTCACGAGATGAAACTTATAGAAGACCGTATCTCTCGTTACAAACAACCAAACAAGATTTTCTTTAGTTATGCAAATACAGTGGCTACTATTGATTTTGCTAAGAAATACAAAGGCCATGGATGGGTTGGTATAAAATTTCAAGTAACTCCAGAGGGTGAATTTAATGAGATTATTCTTCACGTACGTTTTCATGAGACAGATGCGCGATTACAGCAATTAACCCTTGGTACCTTAGGAGTTAACCTTATTTATGGGGCGTTTTATAAGCACGATAATCCTAAAAACTTATTAAAGTATCTGTACGATCATATTGATAAAGATCAAATTGAAATTGATACTATAAACTTTTCTGGACCACAATTTGAAAATGTAGATAACAGATTAATGAGCTTACAACTCGTTAAAAATGGAATGACAGAAGCCGTTATGTTTGATGCACAAGGAAATAATGTGCTTCCAGCTGCCATCCTATATAAGAAAAATGTACTTGCCTTAAGAGGCAGTTTTAGACCCGTAACAAAGGTTAATATGGATATGTATGAAAAATCATTAGCCATGTTCTTAGAAGCCAATAGGGTAAACGAGAAAAAAACCGAAGTTATTTTTGAAATCACCCTCTCTAATCTAAGAGCAGAAGGTGAAATAGACGAGGAAGACTTTATGGCAAGAGCTAGATTATTAGGCTCCTTAGGTCAAACGGTAATGATTTCCAATTTTAAGGAATATTATCGAGTTGTAGAGTATTTCTCTAACTATACAAAAGAGCGTATGGGACTTGTGATGGGGGTAAATAATCTTGTAGATGTTTTTGACACTACCTATTACCGTCATTTAAGTGGAGGAATTCTAGAAGCTTTTGGAAAGTTATTCTTTAAAGATCTTAAAGTATACCTCTACCCTATGATGGATGTAAAGACCAATACATTAACCACAAGCGAAAACTTAAAAGTGCATCCTCGTATGAAAGAGCTCTATAAATTCTTTAAGTATAATGGTAAAGTTGTAGATATAGAAAACTATGATGAGAGTATTTCTGGCATCTTCTCTAGAGAAGTACTGCGAATGATTAGTCAAGGTGAAGAAGGTTGGGAAGAAATGCTGCCAGAAGGAATTGCAGAGATGATTAAATCTAGAGATTTATTTGGATTTAGCAACAATGCGTTGGAAATAGAATCTTAACAATCATTATCCTAAAATAAATTAATAAGGCTTCTCTAAAGAGAAGCCTTATTAATTTGTAGCAGTGTCTCAAAACATTAATCCTCTACAACAGAAACTTCTTTAAGAGTAAGCATCTTATCATACTTCATTATATACACAGCGTCATTGTAAAAACCTGCATATTGTTTTTTAGTATACTTAAACTTATTCTCAATGTATTTTGTCTCTATTCCAGCAGCAGCAGCTTGGTACAAATCTTGAGCATATCCTAAACGCAGCAGCGTATCCATCATTATATCATAACCCCGTATAGCTTCTGTGCTAGGTGTAATATTATACATCTCTTCATAAGCATCTATAAAGGCTGATGCATTGTCATCATACTCTTTATCTATAGAAGGAAAATGAAAATTAAGGTTCATTAAATGTGTATGCTGAATCTCGTCACTCTTATAGGCCCTTCCTTTGTTTGTGGTGAACAATGTAATCTTTACGTTTTCAATAATTTGCTCGTTTGACAAGACAGACATCTGTGCATTCAAGCTCGTAGTAACATTACTTATTAATGGTACATCATCTGTTTCTAAGATCACCCAATTATCTTTTTCTTTTTGTATCTGATTAGGTATATCATCTGGATATAAGAATAATCCGTTATCTCCAGTTCTAGGGACTACTTGTTTTGCATTTGGAAAAATAGATATAAGCTTTGCTTTTGCTTTGCTATTTTTTGCATCAGCTATTATAATAATATTCTTGTCCTTTCCATGTTCTTTTAAAAAGTTCAACATTTTTTCTTGTAACATATTATCACTAGGCCTAGATTGAAAAACATTAGGCCCTCCAGATATTTTCTGAGTCATAGGGGATATTACGGGTATATTCTTTCTAGCTAGCATACTCGCTGCTCTATCCACATTACCACCTAGTAGCGGTCCTATCACAACATCTATATCACTAAAATCGTTTGTGTTGATAATATTTTCAATTTTTCGTGCATTTGTAGCACTCCCGTCCCTACGTTTATATTCTGTATCATAAACATGTACCTCTGCGTTTATCCCCAATTTATCTGCATCTTCTACAGCCATTAAAACACCACTATGAAAATCTAGTGCTAGACGTAATACGCGATCACTCTTGAGCATATCTTTACGAGTATCTGAAGAGTCTGAGGTTGCTCTTTGTAAACCAAAAGGCAACATTACGGCTATCTTTTTTACAGAATAGTTTCTAAGGCTATCTGCAAGGCTTACTTTTCCAGCATTCTCTGCAATAGAGATTTGAGTATATTGTGTTTGCACACTACCTACACTTCCTTTTGGAACTTTTAAAATCATTCCTTCTTTAAGTCCGTCATCTAAAGATGGGTTTAAAGCAACGAGCTCATCTGCAGTCAGATTTAAATCACCTAACAGACTGTACATTGTATTTCCTTTTTTTACTTCATAAAAAGAATATTTTGTTTCGTCTATAACGGCGGTTGCGTTTGTCTTCACGTCCGGGACTTTGATAGTAATCCCTTCCTTAAGTCCATTTTTTATAGATGGATTAAGAGCTTCTAACTGTGCTATGGTAATACCATATTTTCTTGCAATGCCGTACTTAGTTTCCTTAGACTTCACAATATAATTAACATATTGAGGTACTGTTACTACAGTCGATGTTATAGTACCTGGATCTATTTTTTTTGTTGTGATTACAGTAGTACTTTTGTAATTTGCTGGGATCCTAAGCTTCGCACCTTTTCGTAATGTTTGACTATAAAGCTCCTTATTATATCTCTTAATGACATCTTCTGGGACATCGTATTTCTTAGAAATACTGTATAATGTTTCTTTACGTTTTACTTTATGGGTTTTAAAAGTAACATTTTCCTGCTCTACTATATTTTTAGCAGGTTTTTGAGCTGTACTAGGTAAAATAAGTACGAGTCCTTCGTAAATACGAGATTTGGCATCTGGATTGAGCTTATATATCTGTTTTTCTGAGACATTATATGCTTTACTTATGCTGTATACGGTCTCTCCTTCTTGAACTTGATGTGATACAAACTCTTGCAACAATGCGGGTGCTGCATACGCTTTCGCGAAAGCGTAACAAAACACCATCACCACTATTAAAACTACTTTCTTCATAAATTGGTTTATTCCCACTCTATCGTGGCTGGCGGTTTAGAACTGATGTCGTACACCACTCTATTAACGCCTTTTACTTTGTTTATTATATCATTTGAGACCTTTTGCAAAAACTCATACGGTAGATTTACCCAATCTGCCGTCATTCCATCTGTACTTTCTACAGCTCTTAAAGCTACACATTTTTCGTAAGTACGCTCATCTCCCATTACTCCTACACTATTTACAGGTAATAACATGGCTCCTGCTTGCCATACATTATCATATAAACCAGCCTCTCGCAGCCCATTGATAAAGATATGATCTACCTCTTGTAGCATCGCTACCTTTTCTGGCGTGATATCTCCTAAGATGCGTATTCCTAAACCTGGCCCTGGAAAAGGATGACGCCCTAAAAGACTTGCAGAGAGTCCCATACTAGCTCCTACTCTTCGTACCTCGTCTTTAAATAAGGCTTTAAGTGGCTCTACTACTTTAAGTTGCATATAATCTGGCAAACCACCTACATTATGATGTGATTTTATAGTGGCACTAGGACCCCCTGTTGCACTCACACTTTCTATTACATCTGGGTATATGGTTCCTTGCCCTAACCATTTTGCATTTTCTACGAGCTTACTTTCATCATCAAAAACATCTACAAATACTTTTCCTATAATCTTGCGCTTTCCTTCTGGATCGCTCTCTCCTTCCAGCTCTTTCAAGAAGCGTGCCGAAGCATCTACCCCCTTCACGTTAAGACCCATTCCTTCGTATTGTTTAAGTACATCTGTAAACTCATTCTTACGTAGTAACCCATTGTTCACAAAAATACAATGTAAGTTCTTGCCAATAGCCTTATGTAATAATGTAGCGGCTACCGTACTATCTACGCCTCCAGAGAGTCCAAGGATCACCCGGTCGTCACCTAATTTAGATTTTAAATCTGCTACTGTGGTCTCTACAAAAGCATCTGGTGTCCAAGTTTGTGCAATACCCGCAATGTTTACTAAAAAATTTTCTAAAATTTTCTTCCCATCCGTACTGTGATACACCTCAGGGTGAAACTGTATAGCATAGGTATCTTCTCCTTCGATGCGATACCCTGCATTCTCTACATCGTGTGTAGAAGCAATACGTACCGCATTGGCAGGTAGTTTCTTAATCGTATCGCTATGGCTCATCCATACCTGACTATTACTAGAGACTCCTTTCATAAAAGTCTCTCCGTCTTTTACCATAGAAAGATTTGCTCGTCCATACTCTCTTGTATTAGACTGACCCACTTCTCCGCCAAAATGCTGTGCAAGGTACTGTGCACCATAGCATACACCAAGTAGCGGTTTTTTTCCTTTGATCTCTGACAAGTCTGGGTGCGGTGCATCTTCGCTACGCACAGAATGTGGTGAACCCGAAAGAATTACAGCTTTAAAACTTGACAGATCCTTAGGAGGATTATTATATGGTTTAATCTCGCAGTAAATATTAAGCTCTCGCACTCTGCGCGCGATTAACTGCGTATACTGTGACCCGAAGTCTAGAATAAGGACATTGTTTTGCATTCACAAAAATACCAATTTTAACATCACAAAATAGCCCCTCAAACAGAGAAAATTACTAGGAGTTTTTAACAAGTTTCAAATTGGTTTTAAAGATTTTTCAAAAAATCACACACTTGTGTATCTTGGGACACTAACAATCAATACAGATGACTCAAGGACAACAATTAGCCAAACGCTTTGAAGAGGCCCTCTTAAATGGTAAATGGGTTACGAATACGAACTATAAAGAACTCCTATCAGATGTTACTTATAAAGAGGCTGCGACATCCTATCTAGGGCTTAATAGTATTGGATTACTAACTTTTCACATCAATTATTATGTACTTGGCGTCCTTGAAGTACTTAAAGGCGGGGAGCTTGGCATTAGGGATGCCTATAGTTTTGATATGCCACCGCTAGAAAATGAAAAAGACTGGAACACTTTAAGAGAAAATTTTATAGATAATGCTGGTGAATTTAAAGAACATCTTTCCCGTCTATCTGAAGAGGTTATAGAACAACCTTTTGTAGATGATAAATATGGTAACTATAATCGTAATATGAATGGCATGATCGAACACTGTTACTATCATTTAGGACAGATTGTGTTAATTAAGAAACTACTGCGGTCTTAATGATATTTCTTAAAGACTTTGAGAGCCTCATTATAACTACTCTCAAAAGACATCGTATTTATATTATCATATGCCTTTGCCTTTGCAAAATAGGATATTAATTTTTCTGTAGGCATATTTCCTGTTAACTCATCTTTTGCCATAGGACATCCACCAAAACCTTGTATAGCGCCATCAAAACGTCTACATCCAGCCTCGTAAGCAGCATGTACTTTTTCGTGCCACGTTGTTGGAGTAGTATGCAAGTGAGCTCCAAACTCTATCTTGGGATACGCAGGAATTAAATTAGAAAATAAATAATCAATATTTTGAGCATTAGATGTTCCTACGGTATCAGATAGTGAAAGAATTTTTACACCCATTGCGCCTAATTTTTCTGTCCACTCACCTACGATGTCTACATTCCACGGGTCCCCATATGGATTTCCAAACCCCATAGAAATATAAACAACCACTTCTTTGTGATGCGCATCTGCCAGATTTAAAATTTCTTGCAATATCTCTACAGATTGGGCAATAGTTTTATGCGTATTACGCATCTGGAAGTTTTCAGAAATTGAAAATGGATAACCTAGATAATCCACCATCTCGTGTTGCACAGCGTCTGAGGCACCTCGCACATTTGCTACGATTGTGAGCAACTTACTCTCCGTTGTAGACAGATCTAGTTGATGCAATAATTCTGCCGTATCCACCATTTGTGGGATAGCCTTAGGTGATACAAAACTACCTACATCTATCGTGTCAAAACCACATCTCAATAAAGACTGTACATATTGCAACTTTGTTTCTGTAGGGATCCAATCCTTAATCCCTTGCATAGCATCCCTAGGGCACTCTATTATTTTAACAGTTTCTTTCACAGGATAAAAGTAGGGTTAATTACGCTTTCGCGAAAGCATGATCAAAACTATAAAACTCAATTTTGTAAACGATCATCTTAAAAAAGAATAAAAACCGCTATCCCTACAAAAACTACTATCTGTAACCATTTTAAAAATAATCCAGCCTGTTTTTGTTGTTTCAAATATCCTGAAATACGACCTGCCAGAACAGCAATAGAACTAAAAACTAAAAAACTTACTATCATAAATACAATACCCAATACGTAAAACTGAACAATGGTATTTCCAGATGGCTCCCATAAAAAAGCTGGAAAAAAAGCAAGAAAGAAAATAGTAACCTTGGGGTTTAAAATGTTCATTAGTACACCTTGTTTAAAAAGATTTAAGTAGCTTTTTTGAGGAGCTCTATCACTAAGAGCAATACTTCCGTTACTTTTATAAACTTTGTAGGCGAGAAATAATAAATACAAAGCGCCGCATATTTTAATAATTAGAAAGATCCTAGGAGAGGCGACAAGAATAGCAGAAATACCAAAAGCAATAAGCGTGGTATGTACTATACAGCCAGATATAAGTCCGGCCGTTGTTACCAGTCCAGATTTTACACCATTGGTGATACTCTGTGTGAGTACATAAATATTATCAGGCCCCGGTGAAATTGCTAACAACACTGTAGCGCCTATAAAAGCTACTAAGCTCTCTATCATTTAATAAAACTGTTAAAATTATAAATTAGTTGTAAAGTTTTGTAAGGTATTTACAAGTTTTGCGTTCAAAGTCAAAACTACACAATCATGAAAATAAAACTACTTAGTCTTTTAACATTATTTGCATTCTTTTATTCTTACGCGCAAGGTGAGGGTGCTTCTTACAACATAACATTTGAGAGTAACTGGAGTCAAGCTACTCATCCTCATCCTAGTGGGTCCTTGCCTGGAGGAGCTCACTGGTCGCCACTTGTAGGAGCCATACATAATGATCAGATAAGCTTTTTTGAAATGGGTGCACTCGCCTCTCAAGGGATTGAAAATATAGCCGAAACAGGCAGTTTTACAGTTTTTAATAATGAGGTAAACAATGCCATAGCTGCTGAAACTGCTCAAGAGTTTCTCAATTTTGGAGACCTAGATAGTGATCTTGGTCAAATTACGGGTTCTATAGAAGTAGATTTAAACTTTCACTACCTTTCTCTAATCTCTATGATTGCACCTAGTCCAGATTGGATAGTAGCTGTTAGTAATATTTCGCTTTTAGATGATACCGGCAACTGGATAGAAAATGATATTGTTATTGATTTGTATGCGTATGATGCAGGTACAGATAACGGTGAAGATTACACTTCTGGAAATTCAGACACCAATCCGGCACAACCTATTTTAAGTATGCAAGGTGTTGCTCCTTTCTCTTCAGAAATTATCGGGACACTCACCATAAGCTTAGAAGCTATTTTAAGTACAAACCAAGTGAATGCTCGTACCATTGGATTATTCCCTAATCCTACAAATGGGATAGTTACAGTAACCATTCCTCAATCTAAAGGCACTGTTCGTTTGTATGATATTACCGGAAAATTACTAAGCACGAAGGAAATAACAAGCTCGCCACAACAGCTAGATTATACAAGACTATCTTCAGGAGTCTATATGATGGTCGTAGAAAGTGACAAAAACCAGACGGTACAACGCTTGATTAAGAGCTAGTTACCACTGCCTTTCTTTCCACATAAGATAAAAGCCTACGAGAAGTAATACGCCGGCCAGACCTACCTTAACTACTTGTGGGATAAAGGTTGCAAAGTCAGGCTTTAGGCTCATAAGCATAAAGACTACGGCGGCTAGTAATATTTTATGAGAATTACGCACGTGCTAAAATGGCTTTATTTATATCCTTGATAAGTTGAGGGCCTTCATAAACAAAACCTGTATATAACTGAATTAAAGAAGCTCCCGCATCTAACTTATCTAGAGCATCTTGCGCAGAATGAATTCCTCCTACTCCTATTATAGGAAAACTTCCCTTACTTTTCTTATGTAAGTATTTAATGACTGCTGTAGAAGTGTCTCTAATGGGTAAACCACTTAAACCACCATTGCCTATTTCTTCAAGACGGTTATTAGAGGTTTTAAGTCCTTCTCTATTTACAGAAGTATTGCTTGCAATTACACCATCCAGATGTGTGGTTTGCACAAGCTCGATAATTTCATCCAGTTGCCCTTCATTAAGGTCTGGCGCGATTTTTAAAACGATAGGACGCTGCACCTCAAAAGTGAGATTTGCCTCTTGCACTGCTATAATTAGTTCTTCTAGATAGTCCTTATCATTAAGCTTTGCATGGCTAGACACATTGGGACAACTCACATTAAGTACAAAATAATCTACCACTGGATGCAATGCGTTAAAACACGTTAGATAATCTGCAGTGTAGTCCTTTGGGTCTGTCTGAGTATTCTTTCCTATATTCCCTCCTACTAGTACATTCTTATTTTTTTTAAGACGTTCTACAGCCGCATTTACTCCTCCATTATTAAATCCCATCCTGTTAATGAGACCCTGATCTTCTTTAAGTCTAAAAAGTCTTTTTTTAGGATTCCCTATTTGTGCCTCTGGTGTAAGGGTTCCTATCTCTACAAACCCAAAACCTAGCTGTCCTAGTTCATTAAATAATTTGGCATCTTTATCAAAACCAGCAGCGAGACCTACGGGATTTTTAAATGTAAGGCCGAACACCTTGCGCTCTAACTTCTCATCATTAACCGTACCCATACTTTTAAGCATACCTCCTAGTCCTATTTTAAAGAGACGACGTATCCAGGCGAAGGTAAAATAGTGTACTTTTTCTGGGTCAAAAGAAAAAAGTATTGGTCGTATAAGAAGTTTGTACATATCCAGTGAGTTCTGGGGTACAAAAGTACGTAAAAAAGGGTATTTTTATGCTTTCGCGAAAGCGAACCTGTGAGATTCACGACCAACGGGAGAGCGAAGCGGTAAAGCGTAAAAATTACAACATCCTTACATCTTAAAAAAGCACTCATGATTGATAAAAAAGCACTCATAGATCGATTTATAAGTTACGTTACTATTTATACTGAAAGTGATCCAAATAGCGATACAACTCCAAGTACAGAACGACAATGGGATCTCGCAAATAAACTCGCTGACGAACTCAAAGAAATGGGAATGTCTGATGTTACGATAGACGACAAAGCCTATGTCATGGCTACCCTACCATCCAATGTTGCGCACGAAGTTCCAACTATTGGGTTCGTATCACATTTTGATACTACACCAGATTTTACGGGTAAAGATGTAAAACCACAAATTATTGAAAATTATGACGGTGGTGACATTATGCTTAATGCAGAACAAAATATTGTGTTGTCTCCCTCATATTTTGAAGATTTAAGTCAATACAAAGGACAAACCATTATCACTACAGATGGAACAACCCTTTTAGGTGCAGATGATAAAGCAGGAATTACGGAAATTATGGAAGCGATGAAATACCTACTAGCACATCCAGAAATTAAACACGGAGCTATACGTGTAGGCTTCACTCCAGATGAAGAAATAGGTCGAGGCGCACATCATTTTGATGTAGAAAAATTTGGAGCACAATGGGCCTACACAATGGACGGAAGCCAGATAGGCGAGCTAGAGTATGAGAATTTTAACGCTGCTGGTGCTATTGTTACTATAGAAGGGAAAATTGTTCATCCAGGATACGCCAAAGGAAAAATGGTAAACAGCATGTACATTGCAACAGATTTTATAAACTCTCTTCCAAGACTCGAAACACCAGAACATACAGAGGGTCGTGAGGGCTTTTTTCATCTTTATGACATTCATGGAAGTGTAGATAGTACTACGCTGCAATACATTATAAGAGATCACGATAAAGGTCATTTTGAAGCCCGTAAAGAAATGATGCGCAAACTCGCCGCAGAACTTAATGGACAACTAGAGAAGGAAGTTGTGAAAATTGAGGTGAAGGATCAATACTATAATATGCGCGAGAAGGTAGAACCTGTAATGCACATTGTAGATATTGCAGAGGAAGCCATGAGAGCATTACATATTGAACCACTTATAAAACCTATACGTGGAGGTACTGATGGTTCACAACTGAGTTTTATGGGGCTTCCTTGTCCTAATATTTTTGCGGGTGGTCATAACTTTCACGGGAGATATGAGTACGTTCCTGTAGAAAGCATGGTCAAAGCAACAGAAGTTATCATAAAAATCGCTGAAATTACTGCTCTAAAAAACAGATAATTACGATGTTTATCCTGTTAATACAATCCTAAAGTTCAAATATAAGGTAGGTAAATTCGTTTTAGGCTTGTTACATGAATGACAAACAGTCTAACTTTTGTTTGCGTATTCAATTAAAGTCAAAAAACAAACAATCATGAAAAATTACAAAATTTTATTACTTGCCGCACTTTTATTTTCTTTCAATGCTGTGGCACAAGAAGAAGAGGAATCTGTTAACCTTAGCGATATAAATAATAAAAAGCATGAGTTACGTATTGATGCCTTAGAAGGCCTCGCTGTTCCTGCTATAGATATCAGTTATGAATATGTCATGAGTAAATATTCTGGAGCTGGATTAAGTGTGAATTTCACGCTAGATACTGACGATGGTATTGATCAAAATTTTGCAATAACTCCTTATTATAGGCAATACTTTTTTAATAAAAAAGACTACGGGGCAAGAGGTTTCTTTGCAGAAGGTCTTTTACAATATGGCGCCGGAGAAAATCGCTTCTTTGATTTTAATGAAAACGCGCAGGAATCTATCCTAATGCAAGAAGATTGGTCTCAGTTTGGGGTAGGATTTGCAATTGGTCAGAAATGGGTAAGTCGCAATGGATTCGTTATTGAATTATTGGCTGGAGGAGGTCGCTATCTTGGTGGTGACGACTTTGCCCCAGAAGGTTTCTTTAGAGGAGGTGTAAATGTAGGATATCGTTTCTAAACAGTTATTTAATACAACAGGAGGCTCTTGCATAGTGCAAGAGCTTTTTTTATGCCTCTATTTAAGTATCTTTATTTAAAAAAATAGACGATGAACCCATCTGCTTCTGGCTGGATAAAAAAACACCTCGGTTACTTGATTAACCATCTCGCAGCACATCCTCTGGAAGACTACCAGATGTATTCTAAACTTCGAGAAAATGGGTTTATTTACGGTACGTCTATCGCAACCATGTGTGATGAAGAGAGTGAGCAACTTAAATGGACTGAGGAAGAAAAAACAAAAATTAATCTTTTTGACGCCCTCGTCCATACCTTTTATGATAGCATTAGCAATGCAAACCAACAGGAGTGTATTCAAGCTATTATAGAGTTCTATGCTGCTCTAGAACAAGGAGCAAAAAAAGGAAAATTTAACCTTTTAAAAGAGACCTCATTTGAACAGGTAGAAAAAATAATAGATCACCGCATTCAAACCAATGAGCCTCTTCTCAAAAAAAACTTTAGCCATCTAATTACCAATGCATTACTATATATAGATGTATTAGCTTTTGAGCATTTTTTAATTACCAACGAGTCTCCAGAGGAGTACGCAAGACATTTTGAAGCAATATGTATGCAAACGGTGTGGGTGGCGCTTTCGCGAAAGCAAAAAAAAGACACCTATAATGAGCTTTTAATGAAGTTATTTGAAAGTTCTATACGCTATAATAGCTGGCCCATAAAAAATCAAGGAGATCTCTTGAAACTAGTTGCAACAATTGATCATCCTCTTGAAAAAAAATATCTCATGGATATATGTGCCCTTGCTATAGGAAGTGATCAAGAAATAGATAGTAGTGAAATGCAGTTTATTAATGAGGTATGTAAAAAACTTCATATTACATTTCTCGATAAAAAAGACGCACTCCTATTTATTATAAAATTTATTGAGCAACACAAAGAAGATATTTCTTATTTAAAATACAGTAACCCCCTACAACATTTTTATAATCAAACTAGTAAGACCGTGAGTACACTAGTCCTACGCAATAAAACGCGATTGACAAAGGAAATATCCCAAAGTAAAGAACTTGCTGTTTTGTTAAGTCACTCTACCGTGAGAGAGTTATCTAAAGAAGAAAAGAGAATTGTAAGAACCCAGCTATTAGATATTTGTAAAACGGTACCTTCACTTGCCATTTTTTTACTCCCTGGAGGTACTATTTTAATGCCTTTATTGGTGAAATTTATTCCGCAATTGTTGCCTAGTGCTTTTAACGAGAATAAAACCTAAAGACTACTACTCTATCCAAGTTTTAAAATCTTTCACACGTTCTCTACTCACTATAATTTCTTGTTCATCCCAGTTATTTAATTTGATCTGTAGCCTAGAATTGGTATAAGACACAATGTCTTTTATAGCGTGAATATTCACAAAATACTTACGGCTTACTCTAAAGAATTCTTCAGGATGTAAATCATTCTCAAGATGCTCTAATGTTGTATCTAGCAAATAATTGCGTTTGTCTAATGTAGCCGCATACGTACCTTTATTTTCACTATAAAAACATTCTATCTCGTCTACTGGAATCATTTTTATGTGCTGTCCTATTTTGGTTGTAAAACGTTTTTTGTACTCGCGTTCTACAGGAGTTGCGCCTAATAATTTTTTAATATCTTCAAAATTGAGAGAAACGTTCTGTTGCTTAGGAATACGCTCCTTAAATTTAGTAACTGCTTTTTCTAAATCTTCATCATCAATAGGTTTTAATAGGTAGTCTATACTATTTAATTTAAAAGCTTGCAATGCATACTCATCGTAAGCCGTGGTAAATATAATGGCACTCTTTACAGTCACTTGATCAAAAATCTCAAAAGATAAACCATCCGATAACTGAATATCCAGAAAAATAAGATCAGGATGCTCATTACTTTTAAACCACTCTACGGCCTCTTCAACAGAGTGAAGCATTTCTTGAACAGCTACATCAAGTTCTGCAAGCATTCTTTTTAACCTTCTTGCAGAGGGCTTTTCATCTTCTATAACTAGTACATTCATCAGGTTATCTATTTATGTTTGATCAAATTTATTCTTAGTAATGTCTGGGAGGCTAGTTTTTAAAAAAAATGTAAAAATAGACGCCAGAAACTAATTTTACTTATCACATCTTTAAATCCCAACTTCACTTATTAATTCTTTTATTAATAGTTTTCCAATCTTGTTCTTCCTTCTCCATAAACTCTTGGATTTTACGTTCTTCCCATTTTTTAAAAGGACTTACAATTCTAACTTTCTTGAAAACATAAATCCAATGTCCTAATAAACTAAGACCCCAAAAGAAGGGAGTTGTTAATTTTACCCACCACGGGAAGTATTGCGTAAAGCTCCCGTTATCAAAAACCCCAGCATAAAACAACTGAAGTGCTAAGTTAATCAAAAGGTAAACGTATAGATGTGTGTACCATCCCTTCTCAAGTTCTACTTGCCTTCTTGCCCTTTCTAGTTTATTCTCGTCCATGTTTTAAGATTATGAATAAAATGTATTGTTCTCTTCTTTGCGCATTTCTTCTTCTATCTTGCGTCGCTCCCAGTCTTTACCTAAAATAAGGTTTAATCCAAACAGTTTAGATGCTTCAAGAATAAGGCCTAAAGATACAAACCCTAAGATCCATATAAACCAAGTCCCTTCTAGTTCATAAATAAATAGATCAAATATGATTAAAAAGACAATAAAGATTACAAATTTTGTGATTTTGCCATAAAATTTTCTAATGTTAGCAACCCTTTCGGCTGCTCTTGCGTATTTATCTTGATTAGTTTCCATAGTGTTCGTTTTTTAAAATTCGTCTTTTCTAATAAGTTCTTCTATTTTACGTTTTTCCCAATCTCTTCCAAAAAAAGGATTCCATCTAAAAGTCTGTGCCGCGTGGGACAATATACCAATCCCCCATCCTACTGTAGGAAAAATAGCCCAAGGAAATGAAGTCGTATAATAGTTTACTATAAAAAATATAGGCATCATTATACAATAGGTAATTAAGTGAGAATAAAAGTCTCTTATTTCTTTCACCTGAGCTTTCGCTCTTTCTAATTTTTGTTGATTTTGTGAGTACATAACGATGTTGTTTTTTGATTACGGTGTAAAAATCATAGAAAAAAGGCTCCTCACAAACTATGCTTTACCCAATTGTCATTTTATAAGACTGAATTGTATACAGCAGCTTTTTTAAGATAGGTTTATGCTTTCGCGAAAGCGTAATACCTCACTTTTAAAGTATCTTTATTAAAAAAAAGACATGTTCGGATTATTCAAGAAAAAGTCACCGTTAGAAAAACTTCAAGAAACACACAAAAAAGTGCTAGAAGATGCTTTTAAACTTAGTAAAAGCAACCGAAGTGAAAGCGACAAACTATACGCCCGCGCTGCCGAAATTGAAAAAGAGATTGCAGCCCTATCTGTTAATAAATAAATATGATTTGGGCTAAGATGGCGCCTTTTTTTAAGGTGTCTCATTTATATTTGCCATAATGGAACATTTTATAGTATCTGCCCGTAAATACCGACCTCAAGTCTTTAAAGACGTTGTGGGACAGCAGGCTATTACTAATACTCTAGAAAATGCCATTGCAAATAATCATCTAGCGCAAGCCTTGCTTTTTTGTGGTCCGCGTGGTGTGGGTAAAACAAGTTGCGCCCGCATTCTCGCAAAAAGAATTAACACCACACCAGATACAAAGCCAGATGAAGATTTTGCCTTTAATATTTTTGAGCTAGATGCAGCATCCAATAACTCTGTAGATGACATTCGTAACTTGATTGATCAAGTGCGTATCCCGCCACAAGTTGGATCTTACAAAGTATATATAATAGATGAGGTACATATGTTATCTCAGGCGGCCTTTAACGCTTTTCTTAAAACTTTAGAAGAGCCTCCCAAGCATGCTATTTTTATACTTGCAACAACAGAAAAACATAAGATCATCCCGACCATCTTATCCAGATGTCAGATTTTTGATTTTAAACGTATTTCTGTGTCAGACGCTAGAAAACATTTAGTGACCATCGCCCAAGAAGAAGGTATCGATGCAGATGAAGAAGCCCTGCATATTATTGCCCAGAAAGCAGATGGCGCTATGCGTGATGCATTATCCATTTTTGACAGAGTAGTAAGTTTTAGTGGTAACACGCTCACGCGTAAGGCGGTAACCGAAAACCTAAATGTACTAGATTATGAAACTTATTTTGTGGCTACCGATCACATAATGAGTAATAATATACCAGATTTACTGTTACAATTTAATGATATCCTATCTAGAGGTTTCGATGGACATCATTTTATAGCGGGGCTTGCATCTCACTTTAGAGATCTTATGGTGTGTAAAACGCCAGCGACTATACACTTATTAGAAGTAGGTGATGGTACCAAAAAAAGATACTACGAACAGTCACAAAAAACAGAAATGCAATTTTTGCTCAAGGCAACAGAAATGGCAAACGATTGTGACTTAAAGTACAAAACAAGCAGAAACCAGCGACTCCTTGTAGAACTTTGCCTGATGCAACTTGCCTCTATCACTTTTGATGGAGAAAAAAAAAATGACACACCCAGCATAGTTCCGCCTTCTTTTTATAAAGAAAGAGAACCCTCTACAATTAGCCAAACAAAAGAAGAAAAACCTCCCAAATCTTCAGATATCCAAGGGAGTCAACAATCATCTATCGCCACTGCAATAAATAGTACTAAAGAAAAGTTAGATGTGACCTATAATGAATCTAACACTGCTTCTCTAGCTATTACAGAGCTATCATCAGAAGTTCTTCCCAAAACTATACAAGAAGATCATACTCCTAAACCTAGCCTTAGTATTACTAAAGAAAGAGTCTCAGGTCTATCATTAAAAGGACTCCAAAAGAAAAAAGAACTTCAAGAAAAACTGTCAGAGAAAAAAGTAGACCAAACTAATCTCCCAAGTGAGCCGTTTACAGAGATTGCCATGCAAGCCGTCTGGCAAGAATATGTAAAAAAACTTATCCATAAAGGAGAGCGCATTATAGCCTCAAATCTAGAGGCAGATACTCCCAAATTAGAAGGCACTGCGATCAAATTAGAATTTCCTAATGAAACAATGAAGGTCGAGGTAGAAAGGGCTCAAGGGCCTTTATTAGAGTTTTTAAAACGTTCTCTCAAAAACTATGCTATAACGCTGGAAATTAACGTAAACGAGGAGGTTCAGCGCAGATATGCCTATACTCCACAAGAAAAGTATGATAAACTAAAAGAACACAATCCAGATATAGATTTATTACGAAAGACCTTTGACTTAGAACTATAAACTATGGAACAGAAAGATGCTATCAAAATGCTTCACCTTAAACTTCCTACGGATCCTAGGTGGGTGAATATTGTAGAAAAGAATATTGAAGATATCCTTACCGATCATGCTTACTGCGAGCAAAAAGCTGCCAGTGCTGCAATATCGTTTATAGTAGGCTTTCCAGATTATACAGAACTAGTGTCAGAAATGAGTGATCTTGCGCAAGAAGAAATGAGTCATTTTACAATGGTTCATGATCTTATGAAAGAAAGGGGACTAACTCTAGGACGAGAGCGCAAAGATGTGTATGTAAATAAATTGCGTTTCTATTTTCCTAAAGGAGGTAGTAGGCTTGAAAGTTTGATTAATAGGTTACTCGTGGCAGCATTAGTAGAAGCCCGAAGCTGTGAGCGTTTTAGATTGCTATCAGAAGAGTTAGAAGATAAGAAACTTGCAAAATTTTATAGAAAATTAATGATAAGTGAAGCTGGTCACTATACAATGTTCCTCAAGTTTGCTAGACAATATGGAGATCGTGAGCTTGTAGATAAAAAATGGCACGAACTTCTTGATTACGAAGCAAGTGTGATAAAAGAACTTAGTGTATCAGAAACGATGCACGGATAAAAGAAAAATGCCCCTACAGTTGCAGAGGCGTTTTTATTATATACTATACTTTCTTCTAAAGCTTATAACCTAGTCCAAAATAAAAGTAAGAGTTCTTAAACGATGGGTTTGTTAATTCATCATTAAGACTTAAGTCTATATTACCACCTTTTGCTATATCATTTAATCCAAGAGAATATCGGCCTTCTATAAATATACTCTCTGTGATATGGTATCCTAAAGAACCAAATACAGAATAATCAAAGGAATCAATAAGTCCTGAATCTCCAGGCGTCCAAACCCTCATTCCTAGTTGAGGCCCTACATTTATAAAAAGCTTCTGACCTATATCGTAGTTAATCGCTAGTGGTAATTGTAAGTAATCTATACGCAAAGCATCTGCATTACTTCCCTGTTGTACGTATTGAAATTCTGGTTGAAAACTTAAGTTTTCTTTGATTGGAATTCCAACAAAAAATCCTGCAAAATATCCAGTACGACCACCTTCTATAGTAGCAGTAACATTATCAATGAGTCCCGACCCATCAGCTTCAAAACTAGCTAGTTTACTAAATACAAGTCCGCCTTTAGCTCCAGAAGTAATTTGACCACTTACTGCTACCGAAAATATAATAGCAACAACGCCTAAAAGTAATTTTTTCATAAATATTAAATTTTATACTCCGAATATTGAAATATTTAGCACAAATATATAGTCTTCTAAAAGACCTTATCATAAAAAAATAAATTAAGAAGTGTACATCTTTCAAGGAACACTTTTTATCGATAAAGTGGTCAATTATCACTTGAATTGTCAATAATTCTATCTATTTAAACAATTGAAGTACCCTATCCTTCTATTTCTAGGTTAGCCAAATAAAGAGACTTAATAATCCCATCTGCCAGCCCTACTTTAGGAACATAAATATGCTCTGCTTTAGACCATTGCATAGATTTAAGATAAATTTCCATAGCTGGAATAATTACATCGGCTCTATCGGGATTGAGTGATAGTTCTGTAATGCGTTGTGAATAAGTCATTTTAGCAAGCTTCTTGTAGTAACCCACTAGATACAGATAGGTTAAAGGTCTACCTGTTTTAAAACCGCTGAGCTTAAATATCTTATTAATATTTCCACCCGTACCGAGCACACGAATACTTCTATACTCTTGCGTATTCTTTTCAATCCATTGTTGTGCACTTTCCCATACGGTATCTGCTACATTCTCATTAATTAGACGTACGGTACCAATTTTAAATGACTTTGAAGTCACTGGTTTTCCTTCATTATACACAGTAAATTCTGTACTCCCTCCTCCTACGTCTATGTACAAATAGGTTTTATCTTTTTTAATGAAACTATATAAATCTGTCGCTGCAATAATGGCAGCTTCTTCTTCTCCATTGATTATGTCAATATTGATAGTGGTTTGTTCTTGTATCGCTTTCGCGAAAGCATACCCATTACCCGCTTCTCTCATAGCGCTCGTGGCACAAGCCCTATAGTGTTTTACATTATGTATATGCATTAATAAATTGAAAGACTTCATCGCATCCAACATCCTGCGTTGATTATTTTGAGAAATCTGTCCTGTTGTAAAGACATCCTCTCCTAAGCGTATGGGAACTCTTATGAGCGCATTTTTACGAAATAACGTAGGCGTATCTTTTTGTTCTATAACATTAGAAATTAACAGCCTAATAGCATTAGATCCAATATCTATTGCCGCATATTTTTCTATAGATAACATTTAATTATCTTTTTTGGCGAGGTAATAGTCGTATGTGGCAAACTGAGACCTTAGTGGTTTTTCAATATTAGAAACATAAGCATTGTCTTGTAATTGATTTAACAAGCGCGCCTTTACATTATCCTTCCAGCAAATCTCTAGTGTTTCTAATATTTCATTCTTTACATCTTGATCATAAATAGGGCAGGTGACCTCAACTCGATTGTCTAGGTTACGAGACATCCAGTCTGAAGACGAAATAAATACTTTGCTCTCGCTTCCTTTACCGAATACCAATACTCTAGGGTGCTCTAGATACTTGTCTATGATACTAATGACTCTAATATTTTCACTCAAACCAGGGACTCCTGGTATAAGACAACAAATACCTCGTACGATCATATCTACCTTCACTCCTGCCTGACTTGCCTCGTATAACTTTTCTATTATTGCATAGTTTGAAATACTGTTAAGCTTGAGCCGTATATAACCTATACCTCCTGCTTTTACACTCTCGATTTGTTCGTTAATTAGGTTGTAAAAGGTATCTCTAGCATAATGAGGTGATATAATAAGATGTCTATATTTATTTACTATATAATTAGTGTCAAAAAAATTAAAGAGTTTAGACAAATCTTTTAAAATCTTCTGATTAGCAGTAAAAAGGGTGTAATCAGTGTAGATATTTGCCGTCTTGTGGTTAAAATTACCTGTACTTATAAACCCGTAACGTTTAATTTTATCATTTTCAAGACGTTCTATAACACATACTTTACTATGCACTTTAAGACCTGGAACGCCAAAAATAAGTTTAACTCCTTGATCTTCCATTTTCTTTGCGTAGCTCATATTAGACGCTTCGTCAAAACGTGCTCTCAACTCTATTTGTACTGTTACTTCTTTACCGTTTTGAGCTGCATTGATAAGCGCACTTGCAATATGCGATGTACTCGCTAGTCTGTAAATTGTAATTTTAATAGATTGAACCTTCGGATCCAAGGCTGCTTCTCTTAAAAATTTTATTGTGTATGCAAAGGTATGATATGGAGTATACTGTAAATAGTCTTTTTTTGCTACTTTTTCAAACATACTACATTCTAAGGTAATGCCGTGAATAGGTAAAGGTTTTACTTTATCATATAACAAATTATTTCTCCCTAAACTTGGGAACCCCATATAGTCCTTTCTGTTGTGATATCTCCCTCCCGGAATAATACTATCGGTATTTTCAACCCCTAATTTGTTGAGTAGAAAATCTAGCGTGTTTTGCTCTATGCTCTTGTCAAAAACAAAACGAACCGGCTCTCCGTCTTCACGCCCTTTTACCGATTTTGATAGCTTTTCTATAAAACTCTTTCCTAAATCAGACTCTATGTCTAACTCTGCATCTCTTGTAATTTTAATCATATGTGCAGAAATAGTACTGTAGTTAAATATATTGAAGATAGTATCTAGATGATAACGTATAATATCATCCAAAATCATAATATAGTCACTATCTCCTACCTTAGGTAATACTACAAAGCGTTCTATGGTACTTGGGATTTCTAGTAATGCATATAATGGGGCTTCTTGATCTAGAAGATCCATCTTTACCATTAGATATGCATCTAAATCTTGAATTCTAGGCAGTTCTAAATCATCACGAAGTATAATAGTTTCGAGAGCAGGACTTACTTTTTCTGTAAAAAAGTCTTTTATAAATTTATCGTGAGCCTCATGCGTTATTTCAGATTCATTAATTACGTGTATATTCTTTTCCTCTAGTTTCTTGTAGATATCTTTTAGTATGTCTAAACTCTCGGCCTGCTGGTTAATTACAATAGATGTGATTTTTTCTAACAATTCTTGAGCAGTAAATACTCCTAGTGCTTTTCTACCCTTTTTCCCAGCCTCAACTATGCGCCTTACGGTAGCATACCGTACCCTAAAAAATTCATCTAAATTATTTGAGAAAATTCCAAGAAACCGAAGTCGTTCAATAAGAGGTACGCTCTCATCTGCAGCCTCCTGAAGAACCCGTCCATTAAATTGAAGCCAACTTAATTCTCTATTTATAAATTTAGTTTCTTGTGTATTAGTCATTCTTATAATTCTTTAGGTATACAAGTAAAAAATGTTTCTCCTTGCTCTAACGCTTTCCAACTGTCTATATTAAATTTTATCGCCGTAACCCCGCAAGTGGGTACATTATCTATATGCTTATCTCCATATACATTTACTACATTAGTCATCGCATTATTATGACCAAACAACATCAAGCAATCTACCGTATCTGGACAAGTACGTATTACTTGTAATAAGTCATTTCCAGAAAAATCATACAACTTATGTTCTAAAACTAGCTCATTCTCTGGAATTCCGAATTCTTTTATAAAAAATAAGGCAGTAGTCTTTGCGCGCAAAGCATCACTACTCATTACAAGATCTGGTTTAGGAAGGCTACTTATCACCTTTTGCGCCACTCTGGGAGCATCTCGTAAGCCTCTCTCATTAAGAGGTCTCTTGTGATCTTCTAAGTCAAACTGCCAGCTAGACTTTGCATGTCGTACGAGGTATACTGTTTTCATATCAAGGCGCTAGTCTATTTTTTACCCAACCGCTCTTTTCTAGCGTATACAATATCCTATCGTGTAATCTACTTGGACGTCCTTGCCAGAACTCCATAGAAACTGGGCGTACGACAAAACCTCCCCAATGTTCTGGTCTTGCTATCTCCTTATCCTTAAATTTTTCTCGTAAATCTAGCATATTTTCCTCAAGAACCTGGCGTGTTGTAACACTACTCTGGTTAGAGACTAAGGCTCCTAACTGACTATCCTTAGGCCTTGATTTAAAGTAAGCATCAGAAAGACTTTCTTCTAATTTAGTGACCGTGCCTTTAATCACTACTTGTCTTTCTAAACCTGGCCAGAAAAACGAAAGACCTACTTGAGGATGCAATAGTATGCTCCTGCCCTTCTCACTTTTATAATTTGTGTAAAATATAAACCCTTCTTTAGAAAATGCCTTTAAGAGAACAATCCGGGCCTTAGGAAAATTATCTTCTCCTAAGGTCGCTAAGGTCATTGCGTTAGGCTCTTTTATGCTTTTCTCTTCTTCAGCTTCTTCAAACCAGATAGAAAACTGCTCAAAAGGAGTATCTGCCGTATTCTCAATGAACAGTTGATCTTTTTGATAAGAATCCCTTAAATTATGTAAGTCTCTATTCATGCCTGCTAAGGTACGAGAATAGCAAAGAAGTTAAAAGTTCCAACGACCTAGAACAACAAGATTTAATATTTTTATAACGAATTGAAATATACGGGTTTCCACTTTCGCGAAAGCGTACTATTACTTCTTTAAAAATCCTTTCTTAATAAGCAGCTTACGCACAGAAGTATTGTGCTTTACCAATCGCATATGCTCTTCATACGGGAGATCATCGCCCTCATATTGACCTTCAAAATTCTCTAATAACTCTACTTCATCTGTAGCGAAGAAATAACGACGATGCTCTGTATGTCCTGCAGCTTGTAAAAAGTACTCGCAAATATACTCTTGATCTTCTACAATCTTAAAGGCCACAAAAATGTTATTCTTCACAGCAGTAGAACCAGGACTCTTGTAAACCCGATTAGGATACGTGTCTTGTTTTACTAGAAATAGACACCTAGGAATAAGTTGGTCAAAATGTTCTTGCAATCTAGCCAGTAGATTTTTTGGTATTCGTTTTGGTTCTTCCATAGGTACTAAAATGTAAAAACAGTACCATCATCTGCAAGATGGACTATTTCAAAAATCGTTCGTGCTTCCTCCTTAAATAATTCTAGATTTCTATATCTAGTAGAGTAATGCCCCAAAATTAGATTACCAACTTTTGCATCTAAGGCTATTTGAGCCGCTTGCTTAGCAGTACTATGCCCCGTAGGTTTACACAAATGCTCATGACTCTCTAAAAAAGTTGCTTCATGATATAGCGCCGTTGCTCCTTGTATTTGGGTAGCAATTTCAGGCTTGTAAGCCGTATCACTACAATAGGCATAACTCTTAGGAGGTAATGGGTCAAAGGTAATGTCTTTATTGTCTATTACCGTGCCATCTTCTAAGGTAATGTCTCCTCCTTGCTTTATTTTATTAAAATAAGCATTATCAATATTTAGATTAAGCGCCTTATTTATATCGAGCTTACGATCACCTTCTTTTTCTTGAAAGAAGTATCCGTTTGCATAAACACGGTGTTTGAGTGGTATGGTTGTCACGGTTACTACCTCATCTTCATAGATTACTTCTGGACTCTTACTTTCTAGTTCCTTAAAGTGTAATGGATAACTTGTGAAGCCTTGTGATAATTTTAATTGAAGTAAAATGATTTCCTTTATTCCTTTAGGTCCATAAATCGTAAGTGGCGCAGTTCTTTTCAATAAACTAAAGGTAGTAATCACTCCCATGAGCCCAAAAAAATGATCTCCATGTAAATGAGAGATGAAAATGTGTTTAATACGTGAGAATTTTACTTTATTCAGCCGCAGGGACACCTGGGTTCCTTCTCCACAGTCTATGAGAAACATATGGTTACGAATGCCTAAAACTTGTGAAGTGGGGTTTTTAAAAGTCCCAGGTGCAGCCGCATAACAGCCTAAAATTGTGATGGACAATTGAGGACTCATCTTAAAAACCTAGATCTCTCTCTATCTCTTCCATTTCAATAATATCTGCGGCTTCTCGTAGGGTGGGTACCACTAGCATTTCATCTGGAACAAGATCATAGTCAATACCCGTATTTACAAATACAAAAGACTTTTTACCACCTCTCTGGTAATTAGATAGCTTAATAAATTGTACTAGCTCTTCCAGAGTGAGGTTTTCGTACTTGAGTAGGTTTATGATTAAATTACCATCCTCATATTTTTCTGGAACAATACGCTCTAGATATGCTGCAAAGTCTAGTACACGATCCCTTTCGTCTTCTAATACTGTATACGCATCGTATTTGGTAACTTTCATTATTGCTTGATCTTTGATGCCAGTAAATAGATGACTGCCATTCTTACCGCTACTCCGTTCTGAACTTGATCTAAGATAATAGCTTGTCCTGAGTCTGCAACATCACTCGTGATTTCAACACCTCTATTTATAGGACCTGGATGCATAATTACAATCTCTTTGTCCAGTGACTCTAATAGTTTTTTATTCACACCATATTGTTGGGTATATTCTCTCGTACTTGGAAAGTAGCTTATATCCATTCTCTCATTTTGTACTCTAAGCATGTTAGCCACGTCACACCATTGCAGTGCTTTCCTTAGGTCAAGCTCTACTTCTACTCCTAAGCTTTCGATATATTTAGGTATCAAAGTTTTTGGACCACATACTTTTACGTTAGCCCCTTGTAACTTTAGAGCATAAATATTAGATAATGCCACTCTACTATGGAGAATATCTCCTACAATTACTACGTTTTTACCTGCTACATCTCCTAGTCTTTCACGTATAGAATAACTATCCAATAATGCCTGAGTGGGATGCTCGTGAGCACCATCACCAGCATTTATAATACTTGCATTGATATGTTTAGAAAGAAATACTCCTGCTCCAGGATTGGGATGTCGCATCACTACCATATCTACCTTCATAGACAAGATATTGTTTACGGTGTCGATAAGTGTTTCTCCCTTCTTAACAGAGGAAGCCGCCGCAGAAAAGTTTATCACATCTGCACTTAATCGTTTTTCTGCAAGCTCAAAAGAAAGCTTTGTACGAGTACTGTTTTCAAAAAATAGATTTGCTATTGTAATATCCCTAAGAGAAGGAACTTTTTTAATAGGCCTATTAATAACCTCTTTAAAATGGTCTGCTGTTTCAAAAATGAGGTCTATATCACTTTTTGTGATATACTTTATTCCTAATAAATGATTTACACTTAATTCGCTCATTCTATGTTACTTGTTAACAACATACACGCTGTCTTCTCCTTCATTTTCTACCCAACTTACTTTTACCCTTTCATTATTAATTGCATCAACTTGTCTACCTCTATAATCTGGCTGTATAGGCAAATGACGACTAAATCGTCTGTCTATAAGGCACAAAAGCTCTACTTCTTGAGGTCTCCCAAAACTTTGTATTGCAGTAAGCGCTGCATTAATGCTTCTTCCAGTATATAGGACATCATCTATAAATACTACTTTTTTATTCTCTACAACAAAATCTATATGAGTTTTATTTGCCTCTAGAGTTTTTGCTGTTCTTCTAAAGTCATCTCGATAAAAGGTAATATCTAGATGCCCCAAACGTATATTTGAGATATCGTAAGATTCTTCTAATAAACGCTTGATACGCTCTGCAAGAAACACCCCTCTTGGCTGAATACCAATGAGTACAGTTTCTGTAAAATCTTCGTGATTTTCAATGAGTTGGCAAGCAAGCCTGTTGAGGATGATATCTACCTCTGTAGCATTAAGTAATACTTTTTGACTCATAGGGTGTTTCCAAACAATGTTCGGGATACAAAAGTAATCATTTTTTGTGGACTGTTACGCTTTCGCGAAAGCGTACGAATTCCTACCTTAGTTTTACAATTCTTGTTATGAGCAATACACACACTTGGTGGAAAGAGGGAATCGTATATCAGATATACCCAAGGAGTTTTAATGATACTACTGGGAACGGCATTGGGGACCTGCGAGGTATTATAGAAAGACTTGATTACATAGCGAGTCTAGGCATAGATATTATCTGGCTCAATCCTATTTATGACTCGCCTAATGATGATAACGGGTATGACATAAGAGACTATCGCACCATCATGCAGGAATTTGGTACAATGGAGGATTTTGACGAACTGCTGGCCGGTATGAAATCTAGAAATCTACGTCTTGTTATGGACCTTGTAGTCAACCATTGTAGTGATGAGCATGAATGGTTTAAAGAATCGCGTAGCTCGCGAGATAACCGGTATCGTGATTATTTTCACTGGTGGCCTGCAGAGAAAGGCACGCCTCCTAAACGCTGGAGCTATTTTGACATAGAAGAAAATGCCTGGCAATATGATAAAAATACAGATGCATACTACTTGCACTACTTTGCGGTAAAACAACCAGATCTAAAATGGGAAAATCCCAAAGTGCGACAGGAAATTTATGAGATGATGCACTTCTGGTTTAAAAAAGGGGTAGATGGTTTTAGGATGGATGTCATCCCATTTATAAGTAAAGACACCTCTTATCCAGAAATAGATGCAACTGCACCGCACGAGTTTATAGCCTATTATGCAAATGGTCCCAAAGTACATGAATACCTCAATGAACTGAACCAAGAAGTTATCTCTAAATACGATGCTTTTACGGTAGGTGAAGGCCCCGGAATTCATATAGATCAAGCATTAGATTTTGTGCACGAAGATCGAAAAGAGATGGATATGTTTTTTCACTTTGACTTGATGTCCCTTGACCGAAAGCCTGGAGAGGTTTTTACAATGAGAGAAGATCGATGGAAATTATCTGAATTTAAGAAGGTTTTTAATGATTGGGATAGCGCTTTTGCAAAAGCGGGATGGGGAAGTTTATTTCTTGCAAATCATGATTTTCCAAGAGCCGTTAGCCGCTGGGGTAATGACAGTCCAGAGCATTGGAAAAACAGTGCTACTTTACTCCACACCTTCTTACTTACGATGCGAGGAACTCCTTATTTTTATCAGGGTGATGAAATAGGTATGACCAATGTGCGTTTTACAGATATCAATGATTATCGTGATATCAATACTATTAATCGTTATGAATACGTAAAGAATAACAAGGGAGATCTAAAGACTTTTATGGATAATGAGCAACATGCTGCTCGTGAAAATGCACGTACTCCTATGCATTGGGATACTTCTGAGAATGCTGGTTTTACTTCTGGAGAGCCTTGGATAGGTATTAATCCAAATTATGCAGAGAATATTAACGTCTCTGGTCAAGAAAAGGAAGAGCACTCTATATTATCTTACTTTAAAAAAATTGTAGCCCTACGAAAGAATCATAAGGCGCTAGTATACGGCACATATACTTGTTTCCATCCAGATCACGAGCGTATATATGCCTATTCTAGAGCATATCATGATCAACATTTTTTAATATTACTTAACTTTAGTGATACTATAGAAACCTATTGCTTACCTCCAGATATAAATTACAATAGAAAAGTGAAGCTCCTTTCTAATCAAAAAATCTTAGATGATAAGACCTACAAAGAATTTATGCTAGCTCCGTGGCAATCCATTATTTACAAATTAGAATAGAGAGTAGATAATGTATATATAAACTTTAGTTAGACTGGAAGACGGCTACAAAGAGATCTTGCCCATTTTGATAAACGAGTTCTACCTTTGTAGACTGTAAATCGAGTACAATCCAATAATCACTATTCAAGTTAAACAAAGGGTAAATAGGGCCAAAATCTAAACTTAAACCCAAATCATTATTTAAAGCCTGCCAACTTCCAAGAAAACCATCTACACCATCTTCAATTGCTATTACTTGATCTGCTGCATCAAAATCAAAAATGAAGGAAGTAAAAAGTGCTGTTTGATTTTCTCCATTAAGGTCAAAGTAGGTAATACGCCAGTTACTATCTAACAAAACCTCTGTGAGGTCTAAATCATTAGGGCACGTTTGAGACATGGTAAGTATATTACCTTGTTCATTTTCTAATGTTATAAAGTCACTCGCAAAATCTTGAATAGTCCAAACCTGATTAAGAGCACTTAACTCTGCACTTAAATTAGATAAAGAAATCATAAAAGCTCCCGTAGGATCTTGAGAAAGATTCCAATTGCCACTAGTGTTCTGACCTGTGAGTAAATTTGCTACTAGTATAGTTTCATTAGTATTAAATGTAAAGTCATAAAAGAAATAATCTCCGTTTTGGTCTAAGTCTAGTACCCATTCGCAGGTTTCTAAAGCTTCAACAACCTCTTCTGAAGTATAGGTAATACCGGCATCTGTGTCTTCTATGTTACAATTCTCTTGTATGCGTAAAATGTCAATGGTGTTGCGTAAATCTAAAAGATAACCGTCGTCCTCTTCTATGGTATGTAACAACCAATCATTTTCAAACCCTGGTACTCCTATGGAGTCTATAGTAACCCTAAAAGATTCTCCTTCGGGCTCTATACTCCAAGTCCCTGTCTGGTTACTACCATCTGTAACAACAGATACAGTAAAATTTTCATTAAAGTCTAGATAAGAGTCTACAAGGTCACTTGTATAATTAATATTATCTAGCACTAATGTTTCTATTTCCCAAAGACAGTCTGTTAATCTAAAGACAAATTGATCTTGATCTATATTGATATTATCATCATCATCAAAATCGGTATCATCATCTTCATCACATGCATCTTGCGCTACTTCTAAAGCGATTTCTAATTCGTTCTGACTATTAATTGTTAAGATCGAATCATCCCATAAAATCACTTGTAAAGGATAATTTAAGCTAACTACCGTAGCATCTGAAATTGAAGTAATAAATTCATAGAGCTGCTCATCATTAACGATATTTACAGTATCTACAGTAGTAGCATTTATATTAAATATTGAAAAGGTTATAGGATACACAAAATCTAGGCACTCTATGTCTTGATCTTGAACATTATCCTCATCGCAACTCATACTATACGATAATAGTTCCTGCTCATTATTAATATCAATTGTTGTAAAATCTGCAAGTATCAATGTGATAGGGAAAACAAGCTCAATTGTATCTATATCTCCTACGGAATCATCAATAATAGCTTCAACAATTTGCAAATCGTTGTGTGTTGTAACATTTATCTCTATACCATTTACAATTACAGTTATAGGTAGCGCTATCTCCAAACAACTAGCAGAATCTAGAATATTATCTATAGAGCCATCATTTGATGACATATTTGCAAGAAGATTTACCATAGATCCAGAAATATTTTCAACCTCCTCTTCATCCGTAATTGAGCTGCTTTCTTCTTGACAGGCAAAAACAAAGATTAATGGCAGTAAGAGAAGTAAAAAATATTTTTTCATTAACATATAAAAAAGGTAATTTTCTTAGATACAAATATATAACAACTAAGCTCAGTATAATCCCCGTTTAAAAGACGTAATTTTGTTACTTTTGCGTCTAAATAATGGAAAAAGACTTACATACTAATATATGCGACGAGCACGTTTTTGAGAATATTTTCAAAAATCACTCTAAAGATCTCCACAACTTTCTTTATTATAAATATGGTAGTGCCCTTGACCCGCAAGACAAAGTACAAGAGGCCTTTGTAAAGTTGTGGGACAAATGTGCAGACACCACCCCTCAAAAAGCAAAAAGCTTTTTATTTACTATTGCAAATAATACTATGCTTAATGCTATAAAGCACGAGAAGGTAAAATTAAAATACTCGCAGAAACCTTTTGTTTCTTCTACAAATGAAGATCCTGAATTTATTCTTGAAGAAAAACAATACCTAGACAAATATCAGCAAGCACTGTCCAACTTAACCCAAGCGCAACGCGAGGTGTTTCTATTAAATAGGATTGAAAGAAAACGCCATCAAGAAATTGCAGACTTACTGGGTATTTCTAAAAAGGCCGTAGAAAAAAGACTGTATACAGCACTTACTAAACTTAGAAAAGAAATAAAAAATATCCCCTAGGTAGGAAAATCGATTGTAAGATTGTTTTACTATTGAATGTTAAAAGAAATGAACAAAGAATCCCTAATATTAAAATGGCTTGACCATAACATAACCGACGAGGAATTGGCAATTTTGCGTCAATACCCCGAATTTGAGGATTATGAAAAGCTTTCGGAAAGTGCTCCGTTATTTCAAGCCCCTCTTTTTAATGAAGTGGAGGTGTTTCAAAAAGTGAGAGAGGCCCATTATAAAAAATCTTCCCACAATTATTGGAAGTATGGTATTGCAGCTTCTTTATTGCTATTAGTAAGTATTGTATTGTTAAATACTATCCCAAGAGGAGAAAGTATTCGTACAGACATTGCTCAAAAAGAAGAGGTTATCCTTCCTGACAACTCTGTTGTTCTATTAAATGCTGGATCTGAAATTCGCTTTCGCGAAAGCGAATGGCAAGAAAATAGAAGTGTGCACCTAGAGGGTGAGGCATACTTTAAAGTGGCAAAGGGCAAAAAATTTGACGTAATTACAAAACAAGGTATGGTGTCAGTTCTAGGAACACAGTTTGTAGTAAAAGATAGAAAAGGCCATTTTGAAATAAAAACTTTTGAAGGGCTTGTTCAAGTAAAAACAAAAGATACATTATTGCAGGTAGGAAGAGGAACTGCTGTGAAATTAATGAATGGTAGATTTACAAATAGTCTTCTTACTAAGTCTACTCCAGATTGGACACAAGGCACTAGTTCTTTTACAAGTAGCCCTCTTAAAGAAGTGCTTGAAGAATTACAATTACAATACAACATTAGTATAGAAAAAAGTAACCTGCCAGAAAACAAATTATTTACGGGAAGTTTTCCTCATGACAATCTTGAAGATGCCCTGCAATCTATTTCAATCCCAATGAAGCTTAACTATTCCATAAGTAGTGAAAAAGAAGTAAGTTTGGGGTATATTGAAGAATAAATTAAGTTTACTTTTTACATTAATTATTTTCACCATTTCTACTTATGGTCAAGGTGATGGCGAAGTATTGCCTTTAACTAAGATAATTCTAGACCTATCCAGTAAACATTCTATACAATTTTCTTATGCAGATCAAGATATTAATGATCTGTACATAACAAAGTGGGATAATAATTTAAGTCTAAGCCGCAGTTTAAAAATACTTGCAAACTATTTCTCTCTCACTTTTGAAAAAATAAATGAGCAGACCTTTGCCATTGTAAAAAATCAAGAGTCCTACACAATTTGTGGTTCTATAAAAGATCTAGAAGGAAGCCCCATACCTAATGTTATTGTTAGACTTGGGAAAGTAGCAACAAAATCTAATGAAGATGGTTTATTCTATATACTCGCAACTACAAAAAATGAGCAAGTAAACATCTCGCAATCAGGTTATGAAACTATTAATCTAAATGTTAAGGATATTTTAGATCAAGAATGTTTAGAAATACGATTAATAACAAAAAACATCTATCCTGTAGAGCTTGAAGAAGTGCTGCTTAAGAATTATATCACTGCAGGAATTTCAAAAAATAGAAAGGGATATGTCGAAATAAATTATGAGGATTTTGGGATTTTACCTGGACTAATAGAATCTGACGTATTACTATCTGCTCAATCGTTACCGGGTGTGATTAGTGTGAATGAAAGGGTGAGTAACCTGAACATACGGGGGGGTACAAATGATCAAAACTTATTATTATGGGATGGCATAAAGATGTATCAAAGTGGTCACTTTTTTGGACTCATCTCTGCCTTTAACCCAGAAACAACAAAAAAAGCTTCTATATATACTAACGGAACCAATGCGAAATATGCAGACGGCGTTTCTGGAACAATTGTGATGGAAACCAATAATGAGATTGTAAATCATATAGAAGGTTCTGCGGGGCTTAACTTACTCAATGCTAACCTGAATATAGAAGTTCCTATTTCAAAAAGATCGTCATTACAAGTTGCTGGTAGGCACTCTTTAAATGGTATTTATGAAACTCCCACCTATGATTCCTACTTTGATCAGGCATTTAGGGACACTGAAGTTATTGGTAATTTTGACAGTAGTATCATATCAAATCGAACATTTAATTTTTTTGATACAAGTGTTCGTTATTTTTCGAATCTATCTGACAAAACATTTATTAAGGCAAATTCTATTTTCATTAGTAATGAATTAGAATTTACAGAAAATGGAAATATTGATGATAAGGTTTTTGTGACTTTAAGCGGCGTGAGCCAGCGTAACCTAGCTGGAGGAATTGTCTTAGGACATAAATGGAATGATAAACACTCATCTGAGTTACAAACGTATGTTACAAACTACAGTCTTCAATCTGAGAACACCAACTTCACGAGTAATCAGGTGCTTATCCAAGAGAATGACGTCTTGGAGGTTTCTGCACGAGTGGAATCATCTTTCAAAGTTGACAATAGTCTTTTTATAAAAGGTGGCTACCAACTAACAGAAACGGGTATAAGAAATGTTGCAGATGTCACAAACCCTATATTTAGAAGTGATCAAAAAGAAGTAGTAATTACAAATGCAGTGTATACAGAAGGAGATCAACGTTTTTTAGATGGAAGAGGAAGAGCCATTTTGGGTGTAAGAGCTAGCCATTTTGGTAAACTAGATACCATCTTTGTAGAACCTAGAGCGGTGTTTAATTACAAAATTTTCAAAGGTTTTACGGCAGAAATTAAAGGTGAGTACAAGAGCCAAATAACATCTCAAATCATTAATTTACAGAATGACTTTATCGGTGTTGATAACAGAAGGTGGATCCTTTCAAACAATAACGATATTCCTATATTAAGAGGAAAACAAGCCTCAATAGGCTTACATTATTCAGAAAGAGATCTCTTAATAAGTGCAGAATACTATATAAAAAGAGTGAGCGGAGTTACAACACAGAGTCAAGGATTCCTTAATCAATTACAATTTGTAAATGCTATTGGATCTTATGATATAAATGGTTTTGATCTTCTTGTCTCAAAAAATTTAGGAGATTTTAATACCTCTCTAAGTTACTCCTACTCCGTTAACGACTATAACTGGGATAGCCTACCCTTGAATACAAACTTAGAATTTCCTAACAATAACGATGTTAGACACAGCATCAATAGTATTGTTGATTACACTTTTAAAACCTTTAAAATAGCAGCTGGTATAAACTGGAGAAGAGGAAAACCTTTTACCCCTCTCAATCCTGAAAACCCAATTATTGAAAATGAATTAAACTTTAATCAACCTAACTCTAGCAACATTAATGATTACCTACGAATAGATTTATCTGCCACCTATAACTTCAAATTTAATGAGGATTACGAAGGTTTTGTTGGTTTATCTCTTTGGAATATAACCAATGAAGAGAATGAGTTAGAAAGAACTTTTATTAATATGGACGACACCGCTACTAACGTTAACAGAAGAGCCCTCGAAAGAACACCTAACCTTTCGTTAAAGATTACTTTTTAATAAATCTTAACCACCTGTTAGTGAAGTAATTTATCTAGTAAAACTCTAACTTCCTCACTGTCCCAATTTACTGCGCCCTGCTCTTTGAGAACGATTCTCCCCTTCTTGTCTATAATATAATTAGTAGGAATACTTCGCTCAAATAACTGATCTGGAATATCCATAAGAGGCCGGACAGCGGGTACATTTAATTCTCTTCTTTCAAGAAATTTTTGAACCGCACTAGGCTCTTCGTTTGTGATAAATAAAAAATTAATTCTGTTCCCATAATCACCATATAACTTTTCAAGACTGGGTAGCTCAGCTATACAAGGAGGGCACCAGGTAGCCCAATAACTAATAAAAGTGACTTTTCCTTTTCCAATAGAGCTGTGTATAGTAATACCATCCAAGGTACTTACCTTATAATCAAAAGGAGCTAGTATGACCTGATTCTCTTTTTCTATTTCTTTTGGTCCAAAAGGATTAAATTTTACAATGAGCTTTTGTAAATTTACCTGAATAAGATTTCGCGATTGAGGTATCAATAGTAATGCAATCAATGCTATGAACAAGAGATTAGAAATCTTGATTTTTTTTAGTTTCATACGATCATTAAAAAAAGTAATATATTTTAAAGATAAATTAACTTATCCTATTTACTGATTTATTGCCCCGATTACAATTATTTCATTATTCGAAACCTATAAGGATATAGTATTCCAAAAACATTTGCGTCTTCACAAATCGATGACGCATTCATTCAATAATATTTATCATACAGTCATAGAAACGAAGACTTCCTTACTAAAAGGAGCCATAAAAAAACCTCTCAACTAGGAGAGGTTTTAAATTATTATACTTCGATTTTTCGCGAAAGCAAAAGCATCAATTTATTTAAGCATTTTCTTTTTTAATTAAGTTAAGAGCACTTCCCTCATTATACCATTCGATTTGAGCTTGATTGTAAGTATGATTAAGTATAATTGTATCCTTACTACCATCTGCATGTACTACTTCTAAAGTAAGTGGCTTATCTGGTGCAAATTCATTAAGATCTACAAAGTTAAATGTATCATCTTCTTGAATAAGATCATAATCTGCTTCATTTGCAAAGGTAAGGCCGAGCATTCCCTGCTTCTTAAGATTTGTTTCGTGTATACGAGCAAAAGACTTCACAATTACCGCCACAACACCTAAATGTCTAGGCTCCATAGCTGCGTGCTCTCTTGATGAGCCCTCGCCATAATTATGATCTCCAACTACTATTGTTGGGATTCCAGCAGCCTTGTATTCACGCTGTGTATCTGGCACTCCTCCATACTCTCCAGTAAGTTGGTTTTTAACAAAGTTAGTCTTCTTTCCAAAGGCATTTACAGCTCCTATCAAACAGTTATTGGATATATTATCTAAGTGACCTCTATAACGCAACCAAGGCCCTGCCATAGAGATGTGGTCTGTAGTACACTTCCCAAATGCTTTGATTAACAACTTAGCTCCATTTATAGTGTTTCCTATAGGTGTAAAAGGCGTTAAGAGTTCTAAACGCTCACTTGTAGGGCTTACCTTTATGTCAACACTACTTCCATCCTCCACTGGCTCTACATAACCATTATCTTTAACGTCAAATCCTTTAGGAGGCAATTCCCATCCTGTAGGCTCGTCGAACATTACTTCTTGACCCTCTTCATTTATAAGACTATCCTTAAGAGGATTGAAATCTAATCTACCAGCAATGGCTATTGCTGCGGTTAACTCTGGTGATGCTACAAAAGCGTGTGTATTCGGGTTCCCATCTGCGCGCTTTGCAAAGTTTCTATTAAAAGAGTGAACAATACTATTTTTAGGCGCATTTTTAGGATCACTATAACGTGCCCATTGACCAATACAAGGTCCACAAGCATTTGTGAAAATTTTTGCATCTAGTTTTTCAAACACTTGCAGGATACCATCACGCTCAGCTGTATATCGAACTTGTTCAGAGCCTGGATTAATACCCAACTCTGCTTTCATTTTTAACCCTTTATCCAAAGCCTGCTGCGCAATAGAAGAAGCTCGCGAAAGATCTTCGTACGATGAGTTTGTACAAGATCCTATAAGACCCCACTCTACCGCTAATGGCCATTCATTCTCATTGGCCTTTGCTGTCATGTCAGATCCTACACTCGTAGATAAATCAGGTGTAAAAGGACCATTAAGTAAGGGGCCTAATTCTGATAGATTTATATCTATTACCTGATCAAAATAATCTTCTGGATTTGCATACACTTCGGCATCTGCAGTAAGATGCTCTTTTACTTTATTTGCAGCCTCGGCAACATCTTCTCTATCTGTAGCCCTTAAATAACGCTCCATAGACTCGTCATACCCAAAAGTAGAAGTAGTTGCACCAATCTCTGCTCCCATGTTACAAATAGTTCCTTTACCAGTACAAGACATTGCTGTAGCTCCAGGCCCAAAGTATTCTACAACAGCTCCTGTTCCTCCTTTTACAGTAAGAATTTCTGCTACTTTAAGAATAACATCTTTAGGTGCCGTCCAACCAGAAAGCTTTCCTGTAAGTCTTACTCCTATTAATTTTGGAAACTTCAGCTCCCAAGCCATTCCCGCCATAACATCTACAGCATCTGCTCCTCCTACACCTATCGCGATCATTCCTAAACCTCCAGCATTTACTGTATGTGAATCTGTACCAATCATCATTCCTCCAGGAAACGCATAGTTTTCTAACACCACTTGGTGAATAATACCGGCACCTGGTTTCCAGAAACCAATGCCATATTTATTAGAAACAGAACCTAAAAAGTCAAAAACCTCATTACTTGTTTCATTAGCTCTTTTTAAATCTTTGCTGGCTCCTTCTTTGGCCTGAATCAAGTGATCACAGTGTACTGTAGTAGGTACAGCAACTTTAGATTTTCCAGCTTGCATAAACTGTAACAAAGCCATTTGAGCCGTGGCATCCTGACACGCTACACGATCTGGCGCAAAATCTACATAATCTTTACCTCTTGTAAATGCCTTACTAGGTGTTCCTTCCCATAAGTGGCTGTATAATATTTTCTCAGATAATGTAAGCGGGCGCCCTACAAGTTTACGGGCAGCATCTACACGATCTCCCATTCTTGAATAGACCTTTTTAATCATGTCAATGTCAAATGCCATAGTCTAATATTTTATTGAAATTTATTGGTTGAGTTCTGTTGCTTTCAAAGCCTTGCGAAATTACAAAACAGGCCTGACAATAGCAATAGGCAATGTCATGGTTTATTTTTCTGAGATATGCAATTTTTGTAAGATATCACGCTTTCGCGAAAGCTACCTATTCCTAAAAAAGTGATCGGATAATTTCTTCAATACTTAAACCTTCTGCCTCTGCTTTGTAATTCTTTATAAGCCTATGTCTCAGTATACCAATTGCTACAGCCTGAACATCTTCAATATCCGGAGAATATTTTCCATTAACCGCGGCATGTGTCTTTGCTCCTAATATTAAATTTTGAGAAGCTCTAGGGCCTGCGCCCCAATCTATATAATCTTTAACAATTTGTGCTGCTTCTGAAGATTTAGGACGTGTTTTACCTACAAGGGTTACTGCATATTCAATTACGTTATCTGCAACTGGAATTCGTCGTATAAGTTGTTGAAAATCTATAATTTCTTGAGCATTAAATAATGCAGAAACAGATGGGTTGTGGTTAGAAGTAGTGGCTTTTACTACACTTACCTCTTCTTGATATGTTGGGTATTCTAGATTAATCGCAAACATAAATCTATCTAGTTGGGCCTCTGGCAGTGGGTAGGTTCCCTCCTGCTCTATAGGATTTTGGGTGGCTAGTACAAAATACGGCAGAGATAACGGATAGCGTTGTCCTGCAACAGTAACAACTCTCTCTTGCATCGCTTCCAGCAATGCAGCTTGGGTTTTAGGTGGAGTTCTATTAATCTCATCTGCAAGAATGATATTACCAAATACTGGTCCTTTAATGAACTTAAACTTCCTGTTTTCGTCTAAAATCTCAGAACCTAGTATATCACTAGGCATAAGATCGGGAGTAAACTGGATACGTTTGAAATCCAAACCTAAGGTTTGGGCTATGGTATTTACCATAAGTGTTTTGGCGAGTCCAGGAACACCTACTAATAAAGCGTGTCCTCCAGAAAAAACAGAGATTAATATCTCATTTATTACTTGGTCTTGACCTATTATTATTTTGGCAATTTCAGCTTTTAGAGATTTATGCTTTTCAACTAGCTTATCTATAGCGGCAACATCAGACATACACTTATTTTTTTAACCAGTTACTTGCAAACTCACAATCTCTATTATCACCATTGACCTTAATATAGGTTTCGGCAATTTTTTCTTTTTGCCATTTTGCGATCGCCTTAATTTGTTTTTGACGTAATGCTAATTCTTTAATTTTTATGTAGTCTTTTGTATAATCTGCTTTATGTTCTCCAATCTTCTTGTTAATTTTAAGAATCTTAAACATAGATTTATTAGTTCTATCAGGATCATTAAATACTAAAGAAACCTCTCCTTCTTCTAATCCACTTACTTTAGTATAAATAGACGTGTCAAGTCTAGTCAACTCAAATCTAGGGCTCAAATTTTCTGGATTAATGAGTACCCCTCCATCGAACTTAGTTTCTTTCTGGTCTGAAAACTCCCTTGCCGCTTCATCAAAGCTCAGGTCTCCAGAGAGTATTCTCTCTCTTATTCTGGTAATTTTATCCTTTGCTTCTTCCTCTTGAGCACGACCAATTTTAGGAATTAGAAGTATATGTCTTACATCTAGATTATCTCCTTTAGTCTTCTCCAATGTGGCAATATGAAAACCGTATTCAGTTTCAAAAGGTTCACTTACTTCTCCTTCTTGCAGATTAAACACCACATCTCTAAACTCTTTTACAAGTGGAGTCTTTCTGTTAATCGTCATAAGACCGCCCTCTCCAGCAGAAGCTTTATCATCTGTATATAATACTGCCTTTGTTGCAAAACTACTTCCGTTTTCTAGAATATCTCTTCTAAAACCATTGAGCCTATTAATTACGCTCTGTCTTTCTTCTTCCGTAGCTTTAGGCTCCACCACAATTTGCGCTATTTCAAGTTCTACACCTATAGTGGGCAACTCATCTTCGGGAATACTCTCAAAATATGATTTAATCTCATCGGGAGTTACATCTACAGAAGAGATTATTTTTTCATTCATTTGCTCAGAGAGGATAATGTCTTTACGTATATCAAATAACTCGGCACGTAACTCTGCCATATTATCTTTTTTGTAATACTCGATTACCTTTTGCTCAGAACCAAGTTGTTGTGCAAATCGCCCTATAATCTGCTCTACTTCTGAAGTAACTCTTGCTGTATTTACTACAATACTATCTTGGATGGCCTGGTGCGCAAGTAATTTATCTTCTAGAAGTTTACCCATCACTTGGCAAGGTGTGATCTCTGCTACCGATTGTCCTTGACTTTTAATATCAATCAAGAACTTATCTATATCACTTTCTAAAATAAGATAGTCTCCTACTACTCCGGCTACACCATCTACTTTAAAAGTTGTAAAAGGTGTGTCTATAGAATCTTTTTCTATAGAGGAGTTAGGCTCGCTATTTACCTCTTGTGCTTGAATTGCACCACCTAAAAGCAGTCCAAATACTAATGTATTAATCGTAAATCTCAAATTTGTTATTTTTAATTGCATCATCTTTAATCTCCTTTTCAAGCTGTTTCACAAGCTCGAGCTTTCTTTTATTTTTAATTATTTGATTAATGGTAGGTCTAACATATTCTATGGGAGCTGTTTGCTTTCGCGAAAGCGTTTCTCGCACAGAAATCAAATATAATCCTAATGAATCTCGCAGTTGTATAAAATTTGTTTTTTTTAACAAATTATCAGCATTAGCGGGATTTATGGGATGAACACTGTTTACCACAACACTTTTTTTAACCCAAACAGAGTCGTTAAGAAAGTACTTTTTAAATTGAAATTTTAACGAGTCTAGAATATACTTGTCTTCTTCGTTGAAACGTATAAAATACTCCTGCAATTGCTTCTTATTATTATAATCATCTGCAATTTGAATATACCTGAGTTTGAGCAAACCTTCATTAAGATTAAAGTTTTGCTTATTTGCATTATAAAATTCTTGTGCTTCTTGATCTGTAATTACGGTATCCAATCTTTTTGAAACTAAGGCCTCTTTGTAAGAACTTGTATAAAGATTGATCTTATAATCTTCTGCCAGCTCGTCAAATGTTCTTTGATCTTCCCTTAAGATATTGCGCTTAGAGCCTTCTAAGAGTAATTGTTTAGTCGCCCATTGGTTTATAAAATTTGTAACCAACACCATACTATCCTGATCATTTGTAAAGTCTTGCAAATAGTCTACAACATCCTGTTTGTAAAGGTAGGTATCATTCACACGGGCCACTACAATACCTTCATCCTTATGATTTAGTAAATCACAAGAACATAATAGGAGACAACCTAACAATATTGTAAGCCCGTTCTTAATCAAATTATTGAAGTTGTTTTATTAATTTCTTGAGGGCTTTTTTTTCTATTACTACGTTTGCTTGTGCACCTAGTCCCTTCGTCCAAGTATCTTCTAACTGCTTTTGATAATCACTTATCACCATCCCTCTAGCTTCTTCTAGTGTTTTTGTGCGCGCAAGATTTAGTTTTGAAATATCGTATAACACATATCCATCGTTATGGGTGAACACTTTACTAATACCCACGACGGGTTTAAAATTTAAAGCATAGGAGTCTTTATTGTCAATGACTAGTTGCTTTTTAGTTTTAATAATCTCTTTAGGCAAAGATATACTCTCACCGTCAGTGCGATTTTCTAAAACATTTTTAAATGTTTCTAAAACCACTTTATTTTGAGAGGTATATACCGCTGTTGAGGCACTGGCTGCTTCTTTGTAAAGATGCGTGTTTTTATCATAAAATTTACTGAGGCCTAAGCTATCGTTTTTTGCCTTATTCCAAATTTCTTGCTCCATTAAATCAAAGATTAATAAGCCCTCTTTGTATTCTCTTAGAATATTTGCAAACTCAGGTTCAATTTCTTCTAGATGCTCTTCGTGATAACTTCTTACCTTAATGTCTATATATTTTCTAACTGTTTCTTTAAAAAACTGCTCGTATGAACCAAACTGCCTGGGGTCAAAAGATCTTTCTAGATACTTTCCTAAAGATGGCAGATAATAGGTGGTTTCCTTTATCTTAAAAACTTCTTTAACGTCATTTAATTCATTTGAAGTGTAAACATATTTATTATCTTTAAAAGTACCCACAGTTGTGTCGCTTACCATAGCTATAATGGATGAAATATCCTCTGCCTTGTATTGTTTTCTCAATTTATTTATGAGCGATTGTGAGATGACCTGAGATCTTTTATCCTTTCTTACTTTATCTTCTAAAGCAGTTTTATGATCTTCAAAAGATGGTACTGGAAATTTTTCAATAAGCTTTACTATATGCCAACCAAATTTAGACGCAAATGGTTTAGAATATTCACCTGAGTTTCTAAGCTGAAACGCCACTTTTTCAAACTCAGGACTACTTAACTGACCTGATTCAAACTTTCTTAGCTCTCCTCCTTTTGATGCTGTTTGTGTATCATTACTATATGTTTTTGCAAGACTTTCAAAGTTCTTTCCTTGCTGTAACAGATCATAAATTTTTGCAATGCGCATTTGAGGATTTACAGTTGTATCTTCTTGCTTATGGGTAATCATAATGTGAGAAACTTTTACAGCCCCTTTCGCTGGTCTCGATCCTGTAGTTTGAACTATATGATACCCAAATCTTGTTTTAAAAGGCATAGAAATCTCTCCTACGGGAGTAGTATAGGCAGCATTTTCAAAAGGATAAACCATTTTAAATGCCTTAAACCATCCTAGATCTCCACCGTTAACCTTAACCGAAGGATCTGCACTATACGTCTTTGCTACTTTCACAAAATCTTCTCCCTCAAGTATCTTTGATCGTGCTTCGAGAATTCTATTGTAAGCCACTAGGGTATCTTCAGGAGCCGCATTGGGAGTGACTTTAACTAATATATGGCGTGTACTTACTTCTGTAACAAGTCTATCATAAGCCTCTTTTACCAATTGATCTGAAATAGAAACATCTGTCAAAAAAGTCTTTGCTAATTGCTTTTTATAACCTGAGAGCTCCGTTTTATAAGTATCTTTTTTATCCAGCCCTAATCTGTAGGCCTCTTGCACCTTTAACTTATACGGAATAAAAAGATCTAAGTATTTTTCAGGATTACTAAAAGTCTTATCCTTCAAAATATCAATATTTTTCAGATATACACTTTTATATTCACCCACAGATATAGGCTCATCGTTTATGGTAAGTAAAATATCTTTGTCTTCTTGAGCACTTATGGTAAGTACGAACAAAAATGCAATTACGTATAAAAAGTAGGATTTCATTTTTAATATCTAAGGTGTGCAAAAATAACAAATCTGCTGTCTTAGACAAAGGTCCTATCAATTGTAACATAACCTTAAGATAGTTTATATAGGTAGTTGATATATTTGACAAAATAAATGGGATGAGAAGATTAAAACTTATTTGGGATTTCAGAGGGCCTGCAGGAGAGAAAACTGCAATACATCACGAAATACATTTAAAAGAATACGCTTTCGCGAAAGCGTTATCAAACCCACTCACTGGAGTATCTACTTTAAGTGAAATGCACCACATAGCTTATCTTGTGGTAAATGAAGATCAAATGAAACCCATAAGAGACGCTCTAAAACCACATAGAGGGCAGCTCTATCAAGACTAACCGGATGGAATGGCACAGATATTGGTTATGATACTATATATTTGCAAACGCAAAAAAAACAAATCTAAATCACGATAGATGAAAAAAATTATTTTAAGTACATTTTTAGTACTATGTACGATGGTTACATTTGCTCAAACAAAAGTTGGAACTGTAGATGCAGATTTTATTCTCTCTAAAATGCCAGAACTTACACAAGCAAACGAAGAGCTTAAAAACTATAACCTCGACCTAGAAAAACAACTCAAAGCAAAGATTGACACCTATGAGAATACGCTTGCTGCAGCACAAACGGCCTTTGAAGCTATGACAGATGTTGACAAGCAAAAAAAGCAAGAAGAGCTTTCTGGAATGGAAACCGACATTAAACAATTTCAAGCAAACGGAACGCAGCTAGTGCAATTAAAGCAAAGCGAGGTGGTACAACCTTTATATAAAAAAATAGGTGAAGAAGTAGCTAAATATGCTAAAGCACAGGGCTATACACAAATACTAACCGTAGGAAACAATAACAATCTTGCTTACATAGATCCTGCGCACGATATTACGATAGCAGTTTTAAGTCAAATGGGAATAACTATTGAGTAATTCTCTAGAAATTTTTAAAATAAAAAAATAGCCACGATATCGTGGCTTTTTTTGTTTGCGTCTTATTTCTCAAGTATGGCTTTTATATTAGGTTTAAAATAATTAGGCCCTTTTAAAACCTTTCCATCCTCTCTGTATATAGGTTTTCCATCTTCTCCCAGCTTACTCATATTACTACGCTGTATTTCATTAAATACTTCTTCTATTTTATGTTGCATTCCATGTTCAATAATGGTACCGCATAAAATGTAAAGCATATCTCCTAGTGCATCTGCCACCTCAACAAGGTCTCCGTTATTTGCAGCTTCTAAGTACTCCTCATTTTCTTCTTTCATAAGATTGTACCGTAACATATTCTTGGTTTCTGGAAGATTTGCCGTAGGGGCATCCTCTTTATCTAATCCATAGGTATCGTGAAAAAGGGTCACTGCAGCTATTTTGTCTTTCATAAGATTTTAAGTGTTTTTTGCTTTCGCGAAAGCAGTCTTAAACGTATTTTTACATAGCTTAAAAATACCTATAATGTTTAGTACTGGTCAATTAACTTTTGTTTTATTTTTTGTGATTGCTTTTGTTATCCTTATCATTTTTTCATACCGAAAGGATGCAAGTCTTCATAAACGAGAGTATAAGGGCGCTAAGTGGGTTTTACTTGGATTTATTGCGTTTGTGGCATTGCTGTTTGTTATTAAAAATGTTTTGAAAGGGTAACCTTTAGACCCTGTTTTTTCTTCTCTTATCGATTTTATTTTGTTTGCATACTTCAAGGTCTTAGTTTTTAGGGATAAAATACCTAGTAGTGGGTATGTTGTAAACATATAATATCAAATATTTTTGATTTTTAACCTAAAAATAAATTATGAAAAATAAATACTACGGCACAATTCTCATATCGGACAAAACAAAAGATGTATACCAAAATATCTATGCCTCTCAAGCTTATGGGACTTTTTTTGGAATTCACGGTAAATTGATTAAAAATTCGGATAATAAATTAAAATCAATAGACCTTATTCTTACAAATTATAAAGGGCATTTTAATTTAAAAATTGAGACTGCAAGTCTTGATTTGAAAACTACATTAAAAGGTGATAAATACCTTATACTAGATGTAAAAATTAAAGCGCCTATAATTAATTTTCCAGAAGCAGGCACTCCAGTAATCATTTCTAAAAAAGCAAAAGAAGTAGATCTTTCTGAAGTACAGTTTTTCCTAGCAGACAGAACCCTAATTTCAATGTCAGGGCATACATACAAGGAGTTGTGTGAGATGGACTCAAATCATAGAAGGCCTTTGATGAATGGCACGTTTGACCACGAATTTTTCTATAGAAATGGTTCTAAAATCTCTCTTAGAGAAGTAGGAGATTTTAAACTTTCTGTTAATGAACTAGGCGATGATGATCCTGTCGATATTAAGGATGGAAACCCTTTTTGTAAGCAACGCTTATCTCAGTTATTTATTCAATAGTCTTTTGAGGTGCTTTGTTTTTTTCCTTTTAACAATCCTATCTGCGCAGTCCTTGGCACAGGAATATGAAGAGGTCGATAAAAAAATTCTTGAGAATCTAATTGCACTTGATTTTAAAAAGAATAAATCATTATTAGGTAAGGTAGAACCGGGTGAAAGAAGGTCTTGTTATGAAACACTTACCGCGTTATTATATAATGCAGGCAATAACAAAAAGGAAGATTCTATAAATTACAAAAAGTTACAAAGTTTTGTTTCGAGTGATCATAATCCCGAAAGATCTATTGTTGATGCCTATTACAACCTTTTCTACAACAGAAGGAATGGTAATCTAGCAAACTATATAGACAGCGCCTATCAAGATGCTAGTGATGCAAATAATAATCTGTTAAAAAAACTGAGTATACTAGCTGGTTTAAGGTTTTATAACCGCGAAAATGTTCAAAATAAAGAAATAACAAGAAGGTACATCAAAAAATACGAAGATGTTGCAATTAACAATATAGATTCCACCTGGATTTCTATACACAACTATCTTCTAGAAGGTAGAAGTCCAGAATCTAATCGTGAATTGCTGGAGGCTTTTGGAGAAATTAACACTTTATATCTTGAGAAGAATAAACTTAACTATTCTATAGGCCTTAGAGCGCAACTTCTAGAATTAATAGGTTTACATAATTGGATTCATAATAAACAAGATAGAGCTCTCACCTTTCTCAATAGCGTATCTGAATTACCGGAATTACCCTATTTAAAGGAACATAAATTCAATACTTATCTGGATATAAGTAGAATAAAAATTCAAAAAGGTAAGATAGACGAAGCCAAGCTTGCTATTGCCAAAGCCTTTGATAATTTAAATGAAAGTGATCGTGATAAAAATTTAATTACATTTTATAAGTTCAAAGCTCATTATTTTTTCAAACCCCAGAAAAAGCACGATAGCGCCTATTTTTATTTAAATAAAGCTTTTAACCTCAATCGAGAAATAAGCTATGGTACTATAAACGCTCAAATTGCAAATCTTGATAAAAAATTAGGTGTTGCTGCAAAAGACAAAGAAATTCTCTTGCAAAGAAATAATTTGTTAGAAGAACAAGCACTAAAAAAACGGAATCAAAACATAGCCATCGCACTAGGAGGTTCTCTCATATTACTTACTATAATTGGGTCACTCACCTATCGCAACGCAAAACGCAGGCAGCGCATTGCAGAGCAAGAAAAAGAGTTGGAAATTCAAAAAACAACTACGATCCTTAAAGAGCAAGAAATTAATACGATTAATGCCATGGTAGAAGGACAAGAAAAGGAAAGAATACGCCTAGCAGGCGATCTACACGATAATTTAGGTGGTACCCTGGCCGCTGTAAAAATGCATATAGGCAATCTTCAACAAAATCTGCATAAAACAGATAAACCTCAAGAATTACTTGACAAGGCAAACGAGCTTATCGAGCAAGCTTATAAAAACGTAAGAGCTATTGCCCACGAACGCAATAGCGGTGTTATGGCAAAAGAGGGTCTCCTACCCGCCATAGAAAAACTTGCAGATAAAGTAGCTGTGAGCGGTGGTCTTTCAATAGAAGTCCAAGGCTTTGGACTAGAACAAAGGCTAAGCAATCACTTAGAAATAACCATTTTTAGAATTGTACAAGAACTGGTTACCAATGTCATAAAACATGCACAAGCCACAGAAGTTCAGATATCCCTAACACAACATGAGTATGAACTCAATATTGTAGTAGAAGATAATGGCAAAGGCTTTATTGTCGGTAAACTAGAAGAAAAAGAAGGAATGGGACTAGGAAGTATAGAGCGCCGTGTAGAGCATCTAGAAGGTACAATGCTAGTAGACAGCAGCTTAGGTAAAGGAACTAACATTATAATAGACATACCCATATGATCACCATTGCAATAGCAGAAGATCACCAAGCCCTCATAGACGGTATAGAATTACTATATCGCTATGACAATCGCATCTCTATAGTAGGTATGGCCAATGATGGAAAGGCCCTATTAGATATCGTCAGGCAGAAGCTCCCAAACGTAGTAATAATGGATATACGTATGCCCATAATGAATGGTATAGAGGCTACAAGATTAATTGCAAAAGAGTTTCCCAGTATTAAAGTGATTGCTTTTTCTATGTTCGATCAAGATCAAGCAATAAATGAAATGCGAGAGGCCGGAGCAAGTGGCTACGTGTTGAAAAATAGTTCCTTAAGCATTTTAGACAGCGCTATAAAGGCGGTAGTTGATGGAGACCTGTATTTCGATCCTAGCCTAAATATGGAGGATTCTAATCCCGCTTTCGCGAAAGCAAAAAAAAATAACTCCCCATTATCAAAGAGTGAACAGGCAATATTAAAGCTCATTGCTCAAAACAAAACAAGTTCAGAAATTGCGGCTCTTAGATTTACAGCGGTCTCCACTGTAGAGAAGCACCGCAAGAATATGATGCGCAAACTAGGACTAAAAGGTAAAGGAGAACTGCTTAAATATGCCGTAGAAAAAAAGTATGATTTCTAAGATATACTCAAAACTCTCTTTAATGGAATAACCGTATAAAGTTATTATAAGTTACACATAGAAAATGTTTAAATCACCTAAGCACGTTCTTAAACTCATTAGAACAATCACCTAAAGAGCACTATTTTTACAAAGATTAAAATACCCATAAAGCTCCAATTACCTACCTACCATCGAGATACAGATCATTTATCTTAAAAAATACCTCTTACTAGGTATTTTTTTACCATTCTAAATATCCCAGTTTTGGGGTATGAATCCATTACAACGTCTTTTTAACCACATACAGCAGTTACAACAGCAAGGAGTATCCTTTAGCTCATTTGAAACCTTACAAGTCTTAGAGTCATTCAAAGAAATTACTCAACAAAAAATAATTGTAGAAAAATTAATTGCAAATCTTTCAATCATTTATGATAACGGACAGGCTATTTCCGAATTGACTAATCGTGAAAATGAAATTTTCAAACTCATAGGCTTAGGTTTTTCATCTTCTGAAATTGCTCATCTACTAGCTATAAGTCTACAAACAGTAGCAACACACCGAAAAAATATTATAAAAAAACTAAAACTATCGGGGGCTGGGCAACTTCAAAAGATGGCATACTTCAGAACGCAACAAGAAATTAACTAGAAATACCTAGTAATGGGTATGTTATTGCTCTTACTAAAATCCTTTATTGCAGTTCACTAATTAACCAATCATTATGAAATTAAATAATTTTTTGAGAGGGCTATTTGTTGCTGTTCTTCTCATCTCTTTCTTTAGTTGTGAAACAGACGATCCGAAAGAAGAAGAGGAAATGATCCCAGAAATAGAAAATCAAATCGTGTTTTGGTCTGATTTTCAAGGACCTCCTATCGAAGTTTCGGTTTCCGGAAATGTTGTTGGAAGTATTACTGCTATCAGTTCTGATGCCCCTGGCTGTGGCTCTTCAGGAAATGTAACGCTCACTCTCAACCCAGGAAACTACAGCTTTTCTGCTCAAGAAAACTCAGACCCATTTAGAACTTGGAGCGGGAATTTTGAAATAGAGAATGACGTAGCCTGTTTAAACTACTTATTATTTGCAAACTAATATTAACACACAATAACTCATGAAAAAAATTAGAAATTTTATTGCTTACTGCTTTATCGCAATTATGTTATCCAGCTGTGCTACTCTTTTCGGTGGTCCGGTTTCCGACTATCAAAAAACTAAGCCCGCAAATGGGGAACCTACTAGGCAAATTAGAGTGGTTGCCTTAGTGGCTGATGTAATTTTATTTTGGCCTAGTATTATTGTTGATTTTGCAACTGGTGCTATTTATAAACCACAAAAAAATGAGTTTCAAAAACCAGAAAAAACCAAGACAAATGAAAAAATGTACTAATACAAAATTAAAACCAATGAAAACGCTTTACTTCTTATTGCCAATACTACTATTAACCTCTTGTAAATCTATAAAAGAAACGATTAAACCTGTTCAATTATCAGCTCCTCAAGTAACTGCAAGTGCAAAAGAACTTGTGAGAATAACAAATGATGTCGTAGGAGAATATCAACCTAATTTATCTCCAGATGGTTCAAAGTTACTTTATGCCATACGCGATGACTCTAAATCGGGATCTAAAAAATTTAGTATTCGACTCAAAAACAACCTTAAAACGCCTGGGTTCACTCCTCTTATCGGGGATGGTGCAGATGGCGCCTCTTGGATGAATAATTCTGAAGATTTTATATTCACTTATTGGGCTTCCAAACCTGTTATTGTAACAAGTAATATAAATAAACTCGGTATTACATACATAGGTCAAAATGCCTATGGAGATTATGATAACACGCCAAAATTATCGCCTAATGGTGAAAAGGTTTTGATGACTACTAAATTACAAGATTCTAATAATATATGTCTTGTTAACAAGGATGGCGGTGATTTTACTGTATTATCAACAGGTGATAATCCTCAATGGCATCCTAGCGGGCAAAAAGTTATTTATTCTAAACAGTCAGGAGATTATACTCAACTCTTTGAATTAGATCTTTCCAGTTTTCAGAGTACTCAAATCACCATTGGTGAGTATGACTCTTTTAATGCTTCATACTCACCTGATGGAAAACACATTGCTTTTATCTCTTCAAAAGATAATGATTACAAGCACTTGTTTGTGATGAATACTGCAACGAGAGGAGTATCTCAATTAACCAGTGGGACTTCTTCGGAAATTCAGCCATTTTGGGGTGTTGACGGGTATATCTATTTTTCTTCGAATGCTGGAGCTAAAACCCCTGAGGACACGAAAATTGATCCAACAAGCTTGGCCTACTCAGATATTTGGAGAGTCAAGCCGTTAATGGTAGACTAACTAATACAAAAGTCAATAGATAACTATATCCAATCGCTGGTGATTGGCCAGGTTATTAAAAGAATCAAATAGTTATTTATTGGCTTTTACATCTTCTAACTTTATAAAGAAGTACTACTATATAACCACTTCTATATACCAAAGCTACTCTGACTATAGAGTTTGGCTAGATGTTAAATGAAGAAGAAAACAATGTATTATCAATTAATAACCATTCACTAAACTCATTAATTATGAATAAAATAATCTTTATAGCACTTTTTATAGTATCAATTCATACTGTATTCTCACAAGTAAGTAGTGGTGATATTCCTTCTCAAGACAAAAACAATAACACCAGTAGTAACAATACTCAAAATGACGACACCTTTTATTACAACTCTGTATCTAGATTAAATATAGGTTTTGGAAACAGTAATTTTGAAGGTGTGAGTACCATAGGTGTAGGATACTTTGGTGATTTTGCCTTTTCAAAAACTGGGAAAGGAAATTTTGAGCTTGAAGTTGGAACAACAACATTAATTACCTCTATTGATATTGCTGGTGCATCAGAAAGCTCCAGCGCCTATTTCATTTCAGGAGCGCTCAAATATGGATACTTTTTGACTAATGATTTAAAGATCAGTTCTGGCGCTGGATATTATTTTGGCCTCACTGGATCTAGTGCAAATGATATTTTCTATAGCGCAACATTAGACTACTTTTTAAGTAAATCATTTGGACTGAATGTGCGATATGATGAACTTCTCGGATTCAATTTTGGTTTATCCTTTATTCTTTAACGATGTGACGCATCGCATTTAAAGTTACTTAACTAACATATAATTACCCATTAAGGGGTATTGTAGGATAGCACACCTTAAAATATTTTTGAGTCTAATCAAATAAATTAACTACAATGAAAAAAATCTCATTTAACAAAAAACACGTCAAAACAAAGCACGGTGTACCTACGGTTCTTAAAGTAGCTCTTATAGGAACTCTGGCAGTTTCCTCATTAGCAGCGTGTGAGCCCCCTTCTGATGACTGTACTACTACTACTACAGATATTTCCAACCCAGACTTAGGTCAACAACAGGATCCAAATACTAATTGCGATAGCGATTAATATTTTATTAATTATGAGCACAAAATTTGAAGAATTAATCTCTCCTGTCGATCGGGAGAGGTTTTTTAAAGACTTTTTTGAAAAAAAACATCTTTTAGTACGTGGAGGATCAAAAACAAAATTTCACAACATACTAAAAGAAAGAGATATAGACCACGTATTATCCTCCCAGAGACTCACCTTGCCTAACGCAAGAATGGCTAACAAAAATGGTGAAATAGAAGCCAAAGATCTCGTGTTGGAAAACACGAAAGTAATGGATGTTTCAAAAGTAATCGAGCTTTATGCAGAAGGGGCTACGCTTATTCTTTCTCAATTACAAGATAAATTAGCTTCACTTAAGGAGCTGTGTGACACTTTATCAAGTGATTTTGGACAGCGATTTCAAACCAACATATATTGCACACCAGGCAATGCAAGTCAAGGATTTAATATCCACCACGATACACATGATGTATTTATTTTACAAATAGAAGGACAAAAAAAATGGCATATATACGAGTCACCTATAGAACTAGCAGTTAAAGATCAGACATTTATTCCGGGAGAACACCTACACGGTGACATCAAGGATGAGTTTATATTAAATGCTGGTGATCTTCTCTACATCCCAAGAGGTCTTATGCATGCTGCGCAAACCTTAGATGAAAAATCTATTCATATAACTGTTGGGTTTATGGGTTATACCTGGCAAGATGTTTTTCAAGATCAGTTAAATATTCTTACTCAAAATGATAAAAATCTCAGAAGAGGATTTCAACCTAAGTATTGGGAAAATTCTGAAGATTATCAAGAAACATTAGATCAAATAATTGCATCATTACAAAAACCAGATTTCATAGTTAATGCACTAAACCAGCTACATTTAAAATTTATTAATAGACACAGGACAGTCATTCAAAACCCACTAAAACAGGCAGAAGGAGTTTCTACTATAAATTTGGAAACGCTGCTCTTTTCAAAAAATAACGGGTTGTTTAAAGTAAATGTAGAGAATGAAGATACTATAGTTATTTCTCTTTATAATAAAGACATAGAGCTTCCAAAAGATTATTTACCTATAATTCAATTTATTAGAGCGACACCTCTCTTTAAGGTAAAAGAACTTCCTCTACTAGAAGATGAAAGCCAAATAGAATTCAGCAAAACCCTTATAAAATCTGGTCTTTTACATATTAATTTTGATAGGCAGAGTTAAAAAATACACCAAAGTCTAAATTGGACTAAAATTCTATAAAAGTCAACAACCTCTTCCACTAGAAATCAGCCATAATTTTTATAAGTTAATATACTACCCCTTATTTTTTGATAGATAAATAGTTTTGTCTCATTTTGCTCATCGACACAACTAAGCTTAGAAGAACTCTAGCCTTTTAAGCTACTACGATTAAGGTCCCTTTGAATTCTTGACGTTAAAAATTCCTGGTTCACAAACTACACAATTAGCTCTCTTAAAATAAGGCCGTCTTTAATTAATTAAAAGTTTTCTATTCACCTGTCCTTCATCTGTAGTATAATTAACTAAATATAATCCGTTCTTAAAATTAGAGACACTTAACTGTATTGTTGAGCCTCTTACTTCTTGACTCCGTATTAATTTCCCTGTGACATCATATATTCTTATGACGCCTCCTCTTTTACTAAGTCCTTGTAACTGTATATAATTATGAGACGGATTTGGGTACAAGGAAAAACTCATCAAGGTTGTGTCATTTATATCAAGAGTATTAGTTCCTTCTATAATAGTGACAGCCTCATTTATAGGGATATTCTCTTCAATAAGATCAATCTCTCCACTCAACCAGGTGACCTTTATGTAATCAATCGTATCTTCTTGGCCAATTCCAAAAAACTCATACGCACTATTTTGTCCTAAATATCCTTCACCGCAAAGCGTATAATTAAATTGCTTTTCTCCATTTACGCTTATCTCAATCCAAGAACCTATACCCATACGATTGCTTTCTGTACCTTCTAATTTTACTTTTATCCAGTTGTTAGAATTTGAAGTTTCATTAGACCATAAATATGCATTATTGGGCTCAAAATTAAGAACCGCTATTTCTGGAAAACCATCATTATTAATATCACCAATCGCATTTGCAAAACTCCTAGCATCATCTTCTAAACCAATATTTTCTGGAATACTAAAATTACCCAACCCATCATTATAATAAAAAGCTGCTGGCAAAAAATCTGATGTAGAAGTTAGTTCGCCACTTACGTATAGATCTTTATCTCCATTATTATCTGCATCTAAAAATACAGCGCCCCAACCTACAGATTCCATAAGAGTACCGTTAGAACTAGCTATGTTGTTAAATGTTCCGTCACCATTATTTTCAAAAAAAGCATTCCCATCAAACGTATTGGTCACATAAATATCCAGCCAACCATCATTATTGTAATCGTCAATTGCAGTACTCATAGCATCCATTACCACACCAGTCCCAGAATCAACACCCACTTCAGTAAAAGTTTCATCACCATTGTTTAGATACAACTGATTTTTGGGCAATCGATCATTGGCTACATAAATATCTTGGAAACCATCCTTGTTATAATCAAAAAAAGCAGCACAAAAAGAAGTGTTGTTAATTGGAGATAGACCAGAGAGAGAAGTAGCATTAGAAAATGTATTATTGCCATTATTGTCAAATAAGAGACTTTGAGTATCTAGTGATCCTTCGACTCTAGAACTTAAAAAAACATCCAAAAATCCATCATTGTTATAATCACCCCAGCTTGATCCAAATATGGTAAATTCTGAAGGAAGCTCTAATCCTGCTATCTCAGTGATGTCTTGAAAAATTAAATTTCCTAGATTCTCATATAGCTTACTTGAGCTTATATTACTTGTTGCAAAAAAGTCATAATCCCCATCATTATCAATATCAACCCATTGCACAGTTTTCGTTTCAAAATTATTCTGTATTCCTTCCGGGAAAATTTCTATAAAACTCCCATTGTTATTTTTAAAAAAACGAATAGGGTCTCCCTCTTGTGAAGAAAGGGTAAGATCATCCCAACCATCATTATCAAAATCAAAAAAGGAAACTCCTCCTCCTAAAGTACCATTTCCATAAGAAGTATTGGTTAATCCAACACTACTGGAAATCTCTTGAAACTGCAATTGACTATGACAAATACTACAAAAAAATATGCAGCAAAAAATAACTAAAAATCTCATGATGTAAGTGTAAAGAGGAAAGATACTCAAAAAATGACTAGTACGATTTATAGTTAGTTCACAAACAAGGGTCTGTGGCTCATCATCGCATTTACCTTACCTGCAACTCCTTCTAGAACTTCCTGATTCTCATAATTGCAAATGGCCTCATCTATTAGGTCTACTATAGGTGCCATATCCTCTTCTTTAAGACCTCTAGTGGTGATTGCTGCGGTACCTATACGTATTCCAGAAGTCACAAAAGGTGACTTATCATCAAAAGGAACCATATTTTTATTAACAGTAATGTCTGCAACCCCGAGCGCTTCTTCTGCAGCTTTCCCTGTCACGTCTTTATTGCGAAGATCTATAAGCATCATATGATTATCTGTACCGCCAGAAATAATGTCATACCCCTTAGCTACAAAAGCTTTTGCCATTACTGAAGCATTTTTCTTTACCTGTACCATATAATGTAAAAACTCATCCGTAAGTGCTTCTCCAAACGCAATAGCTTTTGCTCCGATTATATGCTCTAATGGGCCTCCTTGATTTCCAGGGAAAATCCCGCTATCTAAAAGCGAGGACATCTTACGAAGTTTTCCACTTTTTAAGGTAATCCCAAATGGGTTTTCAAAATCTTTACCCATCAAAATCATTCCGCCACGAGGGCCTCTTAGTGTTTTATGAGTTGTAGTCGTTACCACGTGACAATGTGGTATTGGATCTGCAATGATACCTTTGGCGATTAACCCAGCTGGATGTGCTATGTCTGCCAGTAAAATCGCCCCTACTTTGTCTGCTATTTCGCGAAAGCGTTTATAATCTATCTCACGTGAGTATGCGCTGGCTCCAGCAATAATCATTTTAGGCTTTTCGCGTACAGCGATCTCCTCGATCGTATCATAATTGAGCATCCCAGTTTCTTTCTCTACTCCATAAAATACTGGATTATACAAGCGCCCCGAGAAGTTAACGGGGGACCCGTGTGTAAGATGCCCGCCGTGAGCAAGATCGAAACCTAAAAAGGTATCACCTGGTTTGAGACAAGCGTGAAAAACCGCTGTATTGGCTTGAGATCCTGAGTGCGGTTGTACGTTTGCGTACTCAGCTCCAAAAAGCTCCTTTGCCCGTTCTATAGCCAGTGTTTCAACCTCATCCACCACTTCACAGCCTCCATAATAACGCTTTCCAGGATATCCCTCTGCATATTTATTGGTTAATACAGAACCTGCAGCTTCCATCACTTGGTCACTTACGAAATTCTCTGAGGCAATGAGTTCTAGGCCATTTAATTGGCGTTCTTTTTCTTCTTGAATGAGATCAAAAATTGCAGTATCGCGTAGCATAGTAATTTCTTTTTTTAATAGAATTGTAAAAATACGTTAAAGCAATATTTGCATTGCTATAAATCCTATATTTGAGTTGTAAAATTACCAACACGTTATCAAAAAACTAACTCAATATGCCCTTATCTGCAAACGACCCTACAAAAAAAACTTGGCTAGATACTACTAAGAACACAGACTTCCCCATACAGAATATTCCTTTTGGTGTTTTCTTAACCAGAGATGATGTGATTACTATAGGAACCCGGATAGGTGACTATGCCATAGACTTAGGTGCACTGCATCAATTGGGATATTTTGAAGGAATCCCACTTACAGATGATATTTTTCTTCAAGATACTTTAAACGATTTTATTGCAGACGGTCGTAAGACATGGCGTCTGGTAAGAAACCGTATTTCAGAAATTTTTGAAGAGAGCAATACCGCTTTGCGCGAAAATAAAAAAGACAGAGACATTGTCATTTTTAAGATGGAAGAGGTAGAAATGCAACTCCCAGTGCAAATAGGAGATTATACCGATTTTTACAGTAGTATAGAACACGCGACCAATGTAGGAACAATGTTCCGTGGAAAGGAAAATGCCTTGATGCCTAACTGGCTGCATCTTCCTGTAGCCTATCACGGGCGTAGCTCGTCTATTATTCCTTCTGGAATTCCTGTGCATCGACCTAATGGGCAAAAACTACCCAACGGCGCCACAGAACCTATTTTTGGCCCCTCACGATTAGTAGACTTTGAACTCGAAATGGCATTTATTACCACCGCAGCAAATAATTTAGGTGAGTCAATCTCCACAGAAAAAGCAGAGGAAAATATTTTTGGACTCGTTCTTTTTAACGATTGGAGTGCGCGTGATATACAAAAGTGGGAATATGTGCCTTTAGGGCCATTTCTAGCAAAAAACTTTGCTTCCTCCATATCTCCTTGGATTGTAACACTAGACGCTCTAGAACCTTTTAGAACAGAGAGCCCAAAACCACAAAAGGAACTCCTCCCTTATTTGCAGTACGAAGGAAAAAAGAGTTTTGATATTAAGTTAGAAGTAGCGCTACAACCTGAAGGTAAGAAGGAAACGGTTGTGGCACGATCTAACTTTAAATATATGTACTGGAACATGAGCCAGCAACTAGCGCACCACACGGTAAATGGGTGCCCAGTAAATGCTGGAGATATGATGGGTAGTGGTACGCTATCTGGTAAAACGCCAGATTCCTTTGGCTCTATGCTAGAACTATCCTGGCGTGGGGAAAAACCTGTTAAACTGGAAGAAGGCGGCGACCGCAAGTTTATAGAAGATAACGACACGGTGATAATACGAGGTCACTCTAAGAAAAAGGATCATCCAAGAATAGGTTTTGGTGAAGTATCTACCAAGCTATTACCTGTCTTTGAGCCAAAGAAGAAGTAATTAGTTTCAAAGCCTAGGCTTGCCCTAAAACCTCAATGGGTGGTTGTTGCTCATTTTTTATAAAATGCGTAGCATAAAAAATGAGAAACTTTGCGTTTTCAACTACTCATAAAACTATTACCTGTGTTTGAGCCAAAGAAGAAGTAGCCTTTACTCAAAAAATATAGTATTGCCGTTGGACTAATAGTTAAGTACAGCGGCAATTTTTTGTTTGGGTAGTTTGTTTCGTCCTTTTAAAAAGTCCAATTCTATTAAAAAATTACACTGTACAACTACACCTCCTAATCTTTCAATAAGTCTTACCACAGCGGCGGCAGTACCACCTGTAGCTAAGACATCGTCGTGCAAGAGCACTCTATCTCCTAACTTGATCGCATCTTTATGGATTTCTAAGGTATCTGTACCATATTCCAGTTCATACATTTGAGAGACCGTTTCATAAGGTAGTTTTCCAGGCTTGCGCACCGGCACAAAACTAGCCCCGAATTCCTTTGCAAGCACTCCTCCAAAAAAGAAACCTCTAGACTCCACTCCTACCACTACATCTATGGTTTGATCACCTACGAGTGCTTTTAATTGTGAAGCCGCTCTCGCGAAAGCTGTGGCATTCCCAAGTAAAGGGGTAATATCTTTAAAAGTAATCCCCTCTTTTGGAAAGTCCTCTATGTCACGTATGTAATCGTTCAGTTGCATTTTTTTAGAGATTTTTCTTTTGCCACAAGATAAAAAGAAATATATTTGCACCCGCATTTGAGTAATCAAAAGCACTAACGGCCTCGTGGCGCAACTGAATAGCGCATCTGATTACGGCTCAGAAGGTTACAGGTTTGAATCCTGTCGAGGTCACAAATAAATAAAAAAACCGGAAACGAAATTGAGTTTACTCAAAATTTTGTTTTCGGTTTTTTTATTTTCAAAACGGAGCTTTGAGGGATGCGCGCTAGCGAATCCTGTTCGTGTATATATCTATCAGGCTAATGCTTTAGATAATAAGTTTGACCACTGTCCTTTAGAGGTCGATAGTAAATAGTACAATAAGAAAAAACGCCAAGCTTGCTTGAGCGTTTTTTTGTTTGTGCTATTTTCAAAGCGGAGCTTTGAGGATCACCGAGAGCATCGAGGTAATCCTGCAACAACTGTAGTCCGTGCTAAAAGGACCTTATTAAATCTTTTTGTTTTCGGTTTGTGTTTAAAACAATAAGCATTCTATTGACTTATAATCGTAGGTGCAACGCTCCCAGTAAACTGATTAATCAAACCATCTCCTAGCTTGTCAAAATCTCTATTTTTTACCATTTGCTGTACTTGTACTGGATCAAAATTTCCATTAAAATAAAGGAAAGATCCTTTATTTGAGTTGTTTTTGTAGACCAGAATTTCTTTAACCACATCTCCTCTCTCTCGTATAGAAATCACGTTACGCGCCTCCTTGTCATTATTGCGATATACTTCTATAAAGGCACTACCAGTAATCCCCATCATTTGCTCATTAAGATAGGTAGCGCGTTCTGTGGTCGTGCTTGGAAACTGCATATATCGCAAGTCTTTTGTATTACCTATGAGCGCGTCTGTTTCTGGTGAAATACTACTTAGCAACGTAAACATAAAACGAGGTACTCTAACGGCTTGTACCTGATCGTCATTTTTATGAGCGTTGTAAAACGAGTCAATGGAATTATAGCTTCCGCAGGAAGTAAATAATACTGCAGCAAAGAGAAAAAGTATCTTTTTAATCATCATTATTGTTTAAAGTTTACATATAACCAATTAAAAAAATGATCCTAATTCTAATTAGTAAAGTGATATGTCAAGGCTAAAATGCCTCTGCTATTGTAAAGTAAAAATAATTAGAATCTTGACCTATACCATAGTCAAAACGCAGATTGAGATTCTCAGTTTTATCAAGTTTAAAACGGATTCCTGCTCCATAGTTAGGCCTGATATTCTTTAAACTAAACCCACTAACAGAATTGGAGACGTCTCCTCCTCCTAAAAATGCCACTGCCCCCCATCTAGAATCTCCAAAAGTCTTACGATATTCCATCTGACCCGCAATTAAGTGTCTATCTACATATCGTCCTTCTCTATATCCTCGCATAATCTCATTACCCCCTAAAAGCGCTAGCTCATTAAAAGGGACATCACCACTAGAAAATCTACTTAATAATTGAAATCCTAATATGTCTTTCCCTTTTTCAGAAAGTCCAACAAAATGTCTAATATCAAACCTAGTGAGTTGAAAACGGTTCGTACCTCCTAGTGCTTTGCCATATACGCCGTATGTAGCCTCTACATACCAACCATTTTCTGCATTTAATATATTGTTACGACTGTCGTATAAAACGGCCGCCTCAACTCCCATTGAGGTGCTGCCATTAAATCCTGTAATTTGATCACCTCCTACTGGAATGTCTTCTTGATATTCTACATCAAAAATTGTGTTGTATCGTATTCCAGCCCCTATAAAAAGGTAACGGGCGAAAAGCTGTTTTAAAAATATAGGCTCGGCAAGAAATTGATAGTAATTATATTCTAATTCTGTTTCTTTTGAGCTATTTCTCCCTAGTCCATAAAACAATCTTGGATAGTTCTGAAATAACAAATTACCTTCTATCACCCATTTTTCTTGATTTGTAAAAACCTCAAATCCAGAATAAAAGATAAATTGATTATTTAAAGTATATCTTATAGACATTGGGATATTCGAAGCCCTCGTTTCTTCTCCACTCCCATTAAATTTAAAGAGATACTTTGCTCCTGTTCCAAAAGCCAGGCTTGTTTCGGGACTAAAGGTAACCACGGGAGCAGCAATAAACTTCTGCAAATAAAGGGTTGAATCCTTTTCTACCGCTTTTTTATTAGGGTAAAACGTAATAAGTTCTGCAAGCTTTTCTAAATTTTGTGCCTGTATATCTTGAACTCCTAGAAAAATCCAAATGAGCCCTAATACTAAAGCAACACGCTTATATGTATGATTCATAAAGTATATAAATATGGTGCAAGTTAAATCACTTTTATGTAACTATCTCAAACTTTGCTAATTTTTAATGAAACCCTTTTATATAGTTCATTAGTAAAACCTTGGTTATAAATGATATGCTTTCGCAAAAGCATAAACCAAACAAATGCGATCTGGCTAGCTATTTAAACTACGGTTAAACTTAAAGAGAGGTATAGGTGTAATAATCTAAGGAGTTTAGGGGTTAAACAAGATATCTATGGCAGTATAAGACTAAAATCACTCGGTATAACTCAAAATTATTAACTAATTCCTTTTTAAATTTTATCAGTTTTTTCTTAAATTAACCTTCAACAACTTATAAAAAAATAATTATGGGAGTAGGTGGTATATTTTTTGGAAGTCTAGCAATTTGTCTAATTCTCGGTATTATAGCCATGATGCAAGGAGAATCGTAAAGAAAACTCTTTTTTGCAAATTATTTTGGACTATGACTCTTTGTGGGTTATTCCCTATTTTCGCGAAAGCGTGAAAAGAATAATACACCTATTACTTATTTTTGGCCTAGTGCCATTTTTCAGTCTCTCTCAAGAAACTGACCCCAAACCTTTTAGCTTAGATCTCAACTATTTTTACGGCAATATAGCAAAGCACAGTAAAGATATTGCACCTCTTGCAACAGGGCATCCTAGAGGTTTTATAGCCAGCTACAATAGAAAAACGTATGGCTTTAATGAGTGGGAAAGAAGGTATAACTATCCCGATTGGGGATTTTCTTTCCTATATCAAAATGGAGACAATGAATTTTTAGGAAATGCATATGGACTTTATGGCCATTACAACTTTTATTTTCTAAATAGAAAACTTATGGTAAGGTTAGGGCAAGGTGTTGCTTATGCCTCAAACCCTTTTGACATTCTAGAAAATAAAAAGAATACAGCCTACGGCAGTCATCTGTTAAGCGCCACCTATGCAATGGCTAACTTTAATCAACGTCTTTATAAAAATATTTCTTTGCAAGCGGGAATTAGCCTTATACACTATTCAAACGGGAATGTGCGTGCACCTAATAATAGCACCAATACAATAGCAGCTAATCTTGGCCTTATCTACACTCCTAAAGATCAGATAATACCAGAATTTATTACAGATACAAAAATACCTTACTCAGAGCCGTTACATTATAACTTTGTTCTAAGAGGAGGCATTAACCAGAGTGATCGATTAGGGCTAGGAAGACATCCATTTATAATAGGATCTGCCTTCATAGATAAACGAATTAACAAAAAAAGCACATTACAGGCTGGAGTAGATGTCTTCTTTGCAAGATTTTTAAAGGAACAAATTGCTTTTGAAGCCGTTGCCTTTCCAAGCTTTGGTGTAAGTGGTGATGAAGATTGGAAACGAGTAGGGCTCTTCCTAGGTCACGAACTTAGACTGGGAAATATAGCTTTTGTTTCCCAACTAGGGTATTATATATATTACCCCTATAACTTTGAAGGCCGTGTGTATGCTAGAGTAGGGCTTAAAAGATATTTTGGTAATCACATTTTTGGCGCTGTAACTGTAAAAGCACACGGAGCAAAAGCAGAGGCTGTTGAATTTGGTATAGGATATAGATTATGATACGATTTTTAGGGAAATTTAATTTAAGTACGCTTTCGCGAAAGCGATCAATCACACTATTCATCATAACCCTTGTACTATCCAGTTGCAACTCAGAAGACGCTACAGATTGTTTACAAACAGACGGAGAAATAATTTCAAGATCTATCACACTGCCCGAGTTTACCAGAGTGCGAATAGACAATGATGTAAGTATTGAAATCACACAAGGTGATAGTCAATCTATCACTATTGAAACACGTGCTAACCTATGGAATGACCTTGCTTTTTTTGTAGAAGGGGATACCTTTATCGCACGAAATAACAATAAATGCAATCTTTTTAGAGAAACATTGCAAACCAAAGTGAAACTTACAACCCCCAATCTTAAATTTATTAAAAATAATAGTATCGGTGAAGTACGCAGTCAAGGTACTTTATCCTTTCCTACGTTAATATTAGAAAGCATTACAACCCCAGGACTAGAAGACGTCAATAAAACAGGCGATTTTTTCTTAGATATCAACTGTGCAGACTTTAGAGTAGTAGCAAATGGTAATAGTGACTTCTATATTACGGGTACTACAACGAGTGCAAATATTAATTTCTCAGATGAGTTTCCGCTATTGGAAGCGTCTAATCTGTTAATAGGGGACCTAATATTTAGACATACGGGTGCGGCTCCTATGATTGTGAATCCTCAAAACAGCATCACGGGTCAGATTAGGGCAACGGGCGACGTCATTGCCCGCAACCAGCCACCTGCAGAAAATATAAATGTGGAAGAATTATTTACAGGCAGATTAATTTTTGAAGACTAGTTCGATTAAACGGGTAGATTTCTCGCCTAAAGGCAATTTTTCATTATCCTAGCAATTTTGCTAACCGCAGCCAAGTTAAATACGCTAGTCTTTGTATATTTAGATAATTACTAATTTAAAACCCAAAACAATGGTAAAAGCAAAATATCAAAATGTACTTGATTTAGGAGCAGAATTAAATATTCAAGGTGGTGATGTAAAGGAAGAAAATGGCGTGTTACATGTAACAGGAACAGCTGCAAATCAGTTTGAAAAAGATCAATTATGGGATGCAATTAAAGCTGCTGGAGGAGAGAATCCTGGAGATATTATGGCAGATATTAAAGTTGCAGATACTTCTTACTATGCAAAACACACCGTACAAGGTGGTGAATCTTTAAGCTTAATCGCAAAGAAGTATTACAAAGACCCTATGAAGTACAAAGCAATTTTTGAAGCAAATACAGATATCCTAAAGAACCCAGATGTGATCCATCCTGGACAAGAACTAACGATACCGAATGCTTAATTTTCAAGAGTCGTTGAGACTTAAAATTATAAATATAAAAGCTCCTAATTAGGAGCTTTTATATTTTTAGACAAAACTAAATAAAATAAATAATTTATTTTAAATCAGATGTTTAAGGATCTTATATAAAATATAGGTTTATATAATTGTACTTTACATAAAATACTCAAAACACCTCTTTATTAATACAAAAAGTATATCGAACAAGCCTAACTATTTACAAGCGTCATCCATCTATTCCAACTTCACGACTACCTTCCTCACTCCTATTTTTACAGTATTCAACTTAAGTACAAAAAAAGAGTTTGTGCAAAAAGCTACAAACTCTTTTTTATAACCACCCCAATTCTTGTCATTCTGAATTTATTTTCAGAATCACATCAGCAGTACTATTAACTTAATCCAGAAATATAACTTCCATACAAATCGTTAAAGCGCATTCCAGTGGTCATTCTATATTTACTGAGCTTTCTATTTTCTACCAACCCCCATAATAAGAATTCCATCATAAAATAGCGATCTTCTTCTGGCGTATCTGGCTGATATTTTTTTACCAAATCTACTAAAGGTGTAATACTATCCAGTTCTTCTTTATACTCTTTATTATGCAAGCCATCTTCAAGCTCAAAACCTGACTGCTCAAAAAACCAAGCCAGCAATTGCTCATAAGGATCTTGATCTTCTTCTTTCGTTAATTTTTCAATTTTCGGAAAGTATTGATCAAACAATTCTTTTGTAGCATCCCCTATGAGTGTTTTAGCGACCTCTGCGCTTCCTTCCTGCTCTCCTTCATATACGAGCTCAACTTTCCCTGTAATAGATGGAACTATACCTATGAGGTCTCCAAAACGTACTGTAGTGCCTTCTTCTCCATTCATTAAAGCTCTGCGCTCTGCCGTACTTAATAAATTTTCAAAAGCAGTGATACTCATACGCGCACTTACCCCGCTTTTTTCGTCTATAAACTCGCTGTCTCTGGCAGAGAAACTAAGCTGCTCTAATAAATCTTTTGCTAGATCAGGCACGTGTATTTTTTCCTTTTGTCTTCCATCAATCTTAGCTTCCTGTTCTGTAATCGTTCGTGCCGTAGCAATATCTTCTGGGTAGTGCGTGAGTATTTGCGACCCTATTCTATCTTTAAGTGGCGTAACAATACTTCCTCTATTGGTATAGTCTTCTGGATTTGCCGTAAATACAAATTGCATATCTAGATCTAAACGCAGTTTAAACCCACGTATTTGAATATCGCCTTCCTGAAGAATATTGAACAGCGCAACCTGAATACGTGCTTGTAAATCGGGTAATTCATTAATAACGAAAATACATCGGTTGGCACGCGGTATCATCCCAAAGTGTATTACGCGGTCATCTGCATAGCTCAGTTTAAGGTTTGCCGCTTTTATAGGATCTACATCTCCTATTATATCTGCCACGGTTACGTCTGGCGTCGCTAACTTCTCTGCAAAGCGCTCAGAGCGGTGTAACCAAGCGATAGGGGTATCGTCTCCTTTTTCATTTATCAGTTCCTTAGCATAGCGTGATAAAGGCTTTAACGGATCATCATTGATCTCAGAACCTGCTACCACAGGAATATATTCATCCAATAAATTAACCATTTGGCGTGCAAGCCTTGTCTTAGCTTGACCACGCAATCCTAATAAGTTGATATTATGTCTGGAAAGTATGGCGCGCTCCAACTCAGGAATAACCGTATGCTCATAGCCGTGTATACCTTCAAAAGTAGGCTCGTGGTTTTGAATCTTGTGTATAAGGTTAGCGCGCAGCTCATCCTTAATACTTCTCGATTGCCAGCCACTTTTTTTAAGCGCTCCAAGCGTTTGAATCTTTTCTATATTCATATTTCTAATTTTCTTTTTTTAATTCTTTCAATATATTTTGCACTTGCAAATCTCCGTATCCATACATAGGCAACCTTCTCTGAAATTCTTGAAACAGCTTGCCAAAATTCTCAAAACCCAACTCTGCTCCTATTTCCTTTACAGTTTCTTTTGGTTTAACTAAAGAGTTGCTTGAAGGCAATCTATCCATATGTGCCTTAAAAGCAGGTTTTACAAAATAGTATTTCTTTACAAACGATTCTGATAAGGCTTCTATACCTTGACTATCATCGTTTGCATACAATTCCCATAATGCCGTCAACTCCTGTTCTACCAACTCTACTCTTACTTCAAACGCGTTCAACAACTCTTTATCACTCAATCTCGCAAAACTATACGGCGATGTATCTCCGGAGCGTACTAAGTACTTTTTTGCTTTGCTATCTCGTAGATAATAGAGCAAAAACCACCAGTTTGCTTGACAAAACAAATCATCTTCAAACCAAAAGTAAATGACACTATCTTCAGAAATCTTCTTCATCTTTTTAAATTCAGAAACCACATACTCATCATATGAATGTTCTCGACCAAATTGCTCGTATATAAAACCTTCACGTAATTTTAAAAAAACCTCGAAACCTTTGGAAGTATCTTTGGGTCCATCAATCAAGCATTCTCGCATTGTCAAGATCACTCCTTCTATTTTAAGCTCTTCTAGGCGATCTGATAAAGCATCTCCATTTGTGATATGATAGATATGTTCTGGCATTTACCTTATCTTCTTCTTACGATTGGTTTCATAATCCTTCACAAAAAGGAAACGGAAAAATTTAGAAAATGACTCAAAAAAGTAGTCATTTTCTAAAGTAACCACCCTAATCCTAGGCGTAACTATGGCATTCTGATACATACACATTTACCTTATTTTCTTCTTACGATTGGTTTCATAATCTTGAAAGATCATTTCGCCTAGGCCTTGTAATCCTGTGTAAAAGGCTTTTCCTTGGTTTGCTTCTGTAAAATTATCTACAAACTGTTGTAAGTAGGGATCATTTGCAATCATAAAGGTGGTGATGGGGATGTTTACCTTTCGCGCTTGACGCGCCATACTGTAACATTTACTTACAATATGCTCATCTAGACCGTTAGGATTTTTATAATATCGCCCGTCTTTAAGTTTTAGGCAGCTAGGTTTGCCATCTGTAATCATAAAGATTTGTTTGTTTGTGTTACGCTTTCTGCGCAGGATATCCATCGCAAGCTCCAGTCCAGCCACGGTATTTGTATGATAAGGTCCTACCTGTAAATAAGGAAGCTCCTTTATTTTAATAGGCCAGGCGTCATTACCAAAAACAATCACATCTAGACTATCCTTTGGATAACGCGTGGTAATTAATTGCGCCAGTGCCATAGCGACTTTCTTTGCGGGTGTGATGCGATCTTCTCCATACAGAATCATACTGTGCGAGATATCAATCATAAGCACAGTGCTCATCTGGGCTTTAAAATGGGTTTCTTCTACTATGAGATCGCTTTCGCGTAAGCTAAAATCGCCCACGCCATTATTAATCTGTGCATTACGTAAGCTTTCGGTCATGGAGATACGCTCTAACGGATCGCCAAAACGGTAATCTCGATAGTCACCCGTATGCTCATCACCTCTTCCCGATTGCTTAGAACGGTGATTTCCTTGGGCACTTTTTTTAAGTTTTCCAAATATCTGATCCAACGCTCGCTGTCTAATGGCACGCTCGGTCTTTTCTGTAATTGTAGCACTTTGAGTGCCATCCGGTTTTATCTCCTCCCGTATATAGCCCTTATCTTTGAGTTCTTGGACAAAATCATCCAGCGTATACTCTTCATTGGTAAGCTTATACTCCTCATCTAATTGCTTTAACCAATCCATCGCTTCATCAAAATCTCCAGAAGTATGGGTGATTAATTCTTGAAAAATATCGAGTAATTGTTCAAACTTGGACTGCGATGGCGCAGTATAAGTGGTAAAAACAAAACCAGAGCGGTTATGAGTGTTTCTTTTCATTGCAATATTAAAAATACGGTATTTGTATTAATTATGCTTTGGCGAAAGCTACCTTAACACCTCTTTAAGAATTCTCCCATCACATTTGCTTATTTTTAAGGTTTACTTGTACTAGAAAGTTAAAATCACCAACCAAAATGAAAAAAATTACTTCTCTCATACTCCTTTTGCTCGTAGCGTTTACAGGAGTTTCTCAAAAATTAGACATGTCGCTCTTACAGCAAATGCAGCCTAGAAATATAGGGCCAGCAGGAATGTCTGGACGTGTGACAGCCATAGATGTCGTTAATTCTAACCCAGATATCATGTACGTAGGTACAGCTTCAGGCGGTCTCTGGAAGTCTACTTCTGGCGGGATCAAATGGGATCCCATTTTTGATAATGAGCTCACGGCCTCTATAGGTGCTGTTGCTATCCAACAGTCTAACCCTAGTGTTATCTGGGTAGGAACAGGAGAAGGAAACCCGCGTAACTCCCTTAATGGAGGGTATGGAGTTTATAAATCTCTAGACGGGGGTAAAACGTGGAAATCTATGGGACTAGAAAAAACACGCCACATCCATCGTGTGATTATCGACCCTACTAATCCTAATGTGGTGTATGTAGGTGCCATAGGCTCCCCTTGGGGTGAACATCCAGAACGCGGCGTTTTTAAAACAACAGATGGTGGTAAAACGTGGAAAAAAATACTCTTTAATAATAATAAAACCGGTGTCGCAGATATGGTCATGGACCCGAGCAACCCTAACAAGCTCTTTGTCGCGATGTGGGAACACAAGCGCGATCCTTGGTTCTTTAAATCTGGAGGCTCTGGAAGTGGTATGTATATGACACATGATGGTGGCGATACTTGGAAAAAACTTTCTGATACAGATGGATTACCCAAAGGAGATTTAGGAAGAATAGGTATTGCTATTGCTCGCAATAACCCAAATGTGGTATATGCCCTAGTAGAAGCCAAGAAAAACGCATTATACCGTTCTAACGACGGTGGATTTAACTGGAAAAAAGTAAATGACAAGAGCGATATAGGAAACAGGCCTTTCTATTATAGCGAGATTTATGTAGATCCTCAAAATGAAAATAGAGTCTTCTCGATTTTTACGTACGTAAACGTATCTGAAGATGGTGGTAAAAACTTTAAGCAGCTTATGGGTGCTTATGGTGTAGACAATGGTGTACACCCAGATCACCACGCCTGGTGGATACATCCTACAAACGGTAAGTTTATGATAGACGGAAATGACGGTGGTATGAATATTACCAAAGACGGCGGAAAAACGTGGCGTTTTATAGGGAATCTACCTGTGGCACAGTTTTACCACATTGCGGTAGATAATGAATTTCCTTACAACGTATACGGTGGTATGCAAGATAATGGTAGCTGGAGAGGTCCTGCCTATGTGTGGAGAGCGCAAGGCATTAGAAATCATTACTGGCAGGAGATATCCTTTGGAGATGGTTTTGATGTCGTTCCAGATCCAGATGACAGTAGATATGGATATAGTATGAGTCAGCAAGGGTTTGTGAGTCGTTACGACTGGCAAACGGGTAACAACTATTCGGTAAGACCTACACATCCTGATCCAGACGTGCAATTACGATTTAATTGGAATAGTGCGATTAATATAGATCCGTTTGATAGTAATACTATTTATTTTGGAAGCCAGTTTGTGCACAAGAGTACAGATAAGGGGCTTACTTGGGACGTAATATCACCAGACTTAACAACCAACGATCCTGAGAAACAGAAACAAAGCGAATCTGGCGGACTTTCTATGGACGCCACTGGGGCCGAGAATCACACCACAATTTTAGTGATCGAGCCTTCCCCGCTGGAAAAAAATATGTTTTGGGTAGGGTCCGATGATGGTCGCGTGCATTACACGCAAAATGGTGGCCAGAGCTATACTGAAGTAACCAAAAATTTAAAAGGATTGCCTACAGGTAGCTGGATTGTACAGATCAAGGCTAGTAACAAGAACAAAGGAGAAGCGCTACTCGTAGCAAATGATTACAGACGGTTTAATTATACACCTTACGCCTACAGAACCACCAATTATGGAAAAACTTGGACGCGCATTGTAGATGCACAAGATGTACAGAGTTATGCCCTAAGTATTATAGAAGATCCAGAAGAAAAGAACCTTCTCTTTTTAGGAACAGACGATGGTTTATATATCTCTATAGACGCAGGAAGCAATTGGACCAAGTATACTAAAGGATTCCCAACTACTTCCGTAAAAGATTTAGTGATTCATCCTAGAGAGCACGATTTGGTTATCGGGACTTTTGGGCGGGCGGCTTGGGTGCTGGATGATATTAGACCACTCAGAGCAATTGCTAAGGATAGGGGTACGCTTTCGCGAAAGCTTGAACTCTTTCAACCACCTACGGCCTATGATGCAGCCTACCAACAGCCTACAGGTAGCCGTTTTGGAGGAGATGCACTCTACAACGGAGAGAATAGAGACTTTGGGGCTCAGATTAAGTACTATATAACAAAGAAGGAAAAAGAGAACGAGACATCCGCCTTCGCGGATGCCAAAGAAGATGATGACGAGATTTCCGCCTCTGCAGAAATGGAAAAGAATACTCCTAAATGGGACTCTATTCACCTAAAAATATATGACGGTAGTCGCCAGATACGCCATCTTAAAACAAAAACTCCAGATAGTAGTGGGATACATAAGATGACTTGGTTCCTTAATGAAGCGGGCGGAGACAGACCTTCTCGTACGATAAGAAAACGCAAGAATGAGCCAGGAGGTGTTACCGTAAAACCAGGGACCTATAAATTAGTAATGAGTTATGGTGACCAGTCGAGTGAGCAAATGATTACGGTGGCTACAGACCCTAGATTAGAAGTGCCGCAAAAAGCCATTGACGAAAGATACGAGCGTGAAAAATTACTCCAAGCCTACACTCAAACGGCTGCAGGTGCTGTGAAACAGTTAGTAGAAAGTAAAAAAATAGCAGAGTCCTATCATAAAGATCTTAAGGAGAAAGATAAAGAAGCTCATAAGGATCATATCAAAGCAGCAAAGGATATGGCAAAAGAGATAGACAAAGTGATGGCACTATATATAGGCAAAGAAGATAAGCGTCAGGGAATCACCCGTAATCCAGCGCCTACGGTGATGCGTCGCATAGGAGTTGCAAGACAGTACGCAGGAAGTAGACCCAACGGTATGACAGCAACTGAAGATAGATTGCTGGCTCAAGCAAAAACAGAACTAGAAGCAGCTATAGAAAAAACAAATAACTTCTTTTCTGAAAAGTGGACCTCTTTTGAGGCGACGATGAAAGCTTTAGATGTACTACCATTTAAAGAAATTAAAACCATAAAATTAAATTAACCTCAATCCTATTTCCCTCTCATAAATAGAGGAGTTCTTTATATGAAAAAATTAGTTTTATTGCTTGTTTTGATAGCAGGTGCACACTCCATAAAAGCTCAGAATGACGGTCAAGATGACTTAGGCTCTTGGGCAATGCTTTTTACCAAAAATAGGATATCAGAAAAAATGAGTATCCACGCAGAGGCTCAATACCGTAATTATGAGTTTGGAAGTAATTTTAATCAATTATTACTTCGTACCGCACTTAATTATGACATTTCTGATAATGCGATGGCCTCCTTTGGGTATGGATATATCACAACAGACGGTACTTTTGAAGAACCAGAAGGCGAAGAAAACGTTACAGAAAACCGTATCTACCAGCAACTGGTACTACGTAATAATATTGGTAAACTTAAGTTCAGCCATCGATATCGATTAGAGCAACGCTTTATCAATAGACCTATTTCTGGTAATGATACAGAACATCGCGCACGTTACTTCTTGCGCCTTACCTACCCTTTAAGTAAGCGTTTTTACCTAACGGCTTATGATGAGATTTTTATCAATCTACAGGCACCTACATTTGGACAGAATCGTTTGTATGGAGCTTTAGGGATTCATATAAATGACGATGTACGCTTCGAAACTGGTTTCCTCAAAAACCATATAGGAAATAGAAACTTTGAGAGATTGCAAGTGGCTATTTTTATAAATACAGATTTTAGGAAGAAAGACCAATAATGAAAAAGCTCGGCAATTGTAGGGCTTTTTTTTTATTAGTTACTGAAGTCAACGCGACTATTCATTAAATCAATTTGTAACTTTACTAAAAACCATTATTAATGCGCTCACAAAAACTTGTTTTTTCTAACGGCAGAGGTCAACAATTATCGGCAAGACTAGATCTGCCTGCAGATCAACATCCTCATAACTACGCGATTTTTGCGCATTGTTTTACGTGTAGTAAGGATTTTTCTGCTGCCCGTAATATTAGTAGAGCGCTGGCATCTGAGGGTTTTGGGGTGTTACGCTTTGATTTTACTGGGCTTAATAAAAGTGAAGGCGATTTTGCAGATACTAATTTTAGTACCAATGTGCAAGATATTATCGCTGCCGCAGCATTTCTAGAAAAAGAATACGAAGCTCCTACCCTACTTGCGGGACATTCTCTGGGAGGTGCAGCTGTACTATTTGCAGGATCAGAAATAGAAAGTGTAAAAGCGGTGACTACCATAGGAGCTCCTAGTAATCCTGCGCACGTACAAAAACAATTAGGCAGTGCCTTAGAGGTTATAAAACAGGAAGGTGTGGCAGACGTAACACTTGCAGGAAGACCCTTTACGTTCAAAAAACAGTTTATAGACGATCTAGAATCTTTAAGTTGTGCAAATGCGGCTCATAAATTAAGAGATGAAGCCTTGCTTATTTTCCACTCTCCGCAAGATTCAACGGTATCAATAAAAAATGCAGAAGAAATCTACCTAGCCGCCCATCACCCTAAAAGTTTTGTTACCCTAGATGGATCAGAACATTTGCTTATTGATAAAAAAAATGCCTCATACGTGGGACAAGTAATTGCGGGATGGGCAGCGCGCTATTTACCAGCGCCCGTAGAAGAAGAAATTAATACTACCCATCAAGTAGTAGCCAGTCTTGACGGTGACGATGGTTTTACCACCGAAATGAAATTAGGAAATCACTATTATCGAGCAGATGAACCAATACGAGTAGGCGGTAATGATTTTGGCCCAACTCCGTACGAGCTCCTTGCAGGAAGCCTCTCTGCTTGTACTGCAATGACCATACAGATGTATGCAAAACGCAAAGGATGGCCTATAAAAAATGTAGAGGTACATACTAGTTACAGTCGCACCTATGCACAGGACTGCGAAAGCTGTGAAGACGATCCTTCTAATAAGATAGACACCTTTACGCGTATCATAAAACTAACAGCAGACCTAAACGAAAAACAAAAAGCTCGCATCCTCCAGATTGCAGACAAGTGCCCCGTACATAAAACACTACATAGCGAGACGCAAGTAATCACAACGTATACCAAATAATTATGAAAAAAGAATACAAACTTGAATCCCTTATTTATTATTCAAAAGCATTTGCTGGTAAGACACACATCCTTGAAACCTCTTCAAAAGACATTCAAAAAAAGCTAGATGAAATGGCTAAAGAGGGCTGGAGATTAGTGTCTACAGACGCTACAGATTTTGGTATAGGAATGTATTTTTATCTTTACTTCGAGCGTGATTCTAATTTTTAAGTATGTTACAATCGGTTCGTTTTGAAGTTACTCTGGCAGGTACTATTTCAAGTACAGGATCACATAGTATCATAATTCCAGATGAGATTGCTTCCGCTTTCGCTAAAGCGGGACACAAAAGAATCGCTATCAAGGCATTTTTTGAAGATAAGGTCTTAGATTTTCACGGTGCGTTACATTTTTATAAAGGGCAGTACGTTATAAGCTTTGGGAAGGGCTACCAGAAGAAATTAGGCATTTTCCCCTCAGACTATTTTGAATTGCAACTATTTGAAGATCAATCTAAATACGGCGTAGAAGTACCTGAAGCGTTGCAAGCTGTTATGGATAGTGATCCAGAAGGTTTTGAACTTTTTGACGCCCTTACACCTGGTAAGAGAAGGAGTCTCATTTATTATATTTCTAGATTTAAAACCGAACAAACCCAAGTAGACAAAGCCCTCATTATTTTTGACAACTTAAAGCGCGGAATCCGCGACCATCGGGAGCTGGTGAAGTCTTTGTAATTTCTTAACACACCTCACACGCAACGATATGGCATTTCTATCATCTAATAGGAAACTATATCCATATGAAAAAAATAATTCTATTAGCCATGACGGCGGTAACCTTACAAAGCTGCATTTATGGTAACGACGATGATGTCATTATCGATCCAGGTGTTGAGCCTTTTTCTAACTACGAAGCTATTATTTTAGACAGGCCTACTTTTGAGGCAAGCGTTTCATTAGACGATCCTAAAGCGATTACAGATTCTGGAAAAATTTATGTCTTAGAGGGACTCCTATTTGTAGGAGAAAAAAATGAGGGGTTTCATATTTTTGATAATGCAGATCCCACAAACCCTATTCCTCTTGGTTTTATAAATGCTCCTGGCGCAACAGATCTCGCTATAAAAAACGAAGTGTACTACATTAATCAAGCGGTAGATCTAATTTCGGTAGTCTATAATAAGGATGCGAGTAGCCTAGTGGTTACCAAACGTATACGAGACGTCTTCCCTCCTAAACTTTCTCCAGAAGGTTTCTTTTTTAATACGACGGCAGACTCTGTTGTGGTGGATTATCAATTAATAAACTAGAAGATTATGAAGAAGTACATATACATACTACTGGCAATTACAATCGTAATAGGATGTAGCACAGATAGCAGCGATAGCGGTACAGTAGAGAACAGCGCAGATAGTGTGGGTCAAGGAGGCTCACTTGCTACCTTTGCCATAAAAGGAGATTATCTTTATACCGTTGATAATTTTGACCTTAAAGTCTTTAACATTGCGACCACCACAGATCCTGTTCTCGTAAATACGATAAACATAGGCTTTGGGATCGAAACCCTTTTTGGATACAAAGATTACCTATACATAGGATCACGCACAGGAATGTTTATTTATGATGCGACAAATCCAGAGTTTCCAGAACAGTTATCTTCTGTAGCCCATTTTACGGCTTGTGACCCAGTGGTTGCAAATGATCAGTACGCCTTCGTAACTTTATGGAGTGAAGTAAATTGCGGACAATTTGTAAACCAACTTGAGACGTATGATGTCACAGATGTTACAAATCCTATTTTAGTAAATACCAGAGAACTTACCTTCCCTAAAGGACTAGGTTTATATGGTGACTATCTTATTCTTTGCGATGATGAGATCAAAATATTTGATGTGTCTAATCCTGCAGAATCTACATTAGTACATTCTATAGACAGACTGGCCTTTGATGTGATTATTCAAGGAAATTTACTAATCGCTGTGGGAGAAGCTGGCGTGTATCAATACCTATTAGATGCTAGCAATATTGAAAATACCAACTCTTTAAGTGAGATAAGTATTTAATCTAGGTTTAAGAGGTTTCTTGAGATTTATAAATGACCCCAATTTAATAGATAGTCGTAGAAAATTGGGGTCAATTTTTTGTATAAAAATCCAAAGGTTTGGGGAGGCACTAGTATTTCTAATAGAACGGTGTTATCTTTATAGGAATTATATACGTTTAACTAAAACCAAAATAAAGATGAAATTTAAGTATATCGCACTCACAGCGGCAGCTACTATGGCACTTACCAGCTGTAAAAAAGACAAAAAGGCGGAAGAAGTAGTAGAAGAGGTTATTGAAGTTGTAGAAGAAGTGCGCAATGAGAAACTCACTATGAAACTCGAAGCAAAAAGCGATAGCAAGGCAGAAGGGAGTGTTGTTTTTAAAGAGGCAGACGGTAAAGTTACAATGATTGCGGTTTTAGGAGGTCTTAGCGAAGGAACGCACGCTATCCATATTCACGATAAGGCAGACTGCTCTTCTCCCGATGGAAAAAGCACTGGAGGTCACTGGAACCCAACCGCACAACCACACGGTGCTTGGGGTGCCGCAGAGGGATATCACAAAGGAGATATAGGAAACTTTGAAGCAGATGCAAATGGTAATGGAACGATTACCTTCTCCACAGATGAGTGGTGCATAGGATGTGATGATCCTACAAAAGACATCACTGGAAAAGCGATTATTGTGCACCAAGGTACTGATGACCTAAAATCTCAACCTAGCGGTGCTGCCGGAGCAAGAATAAGCTGTGGAGGGATTATCAAATAGACGTTAGATTGCTTTTACTATCAGATTAGAGCAAAGAGAACTTAGCTAAAAGACCTTTTTCATTTTGAAGAAGGTCTTTTCTATTTGTAGTTATATGAGATCTAAATCATATTTAGATTATCTATGTGCTGTACCTAAACCTATATGAGATTCTGAAACTAGTTCAGAATGATGTAACCTTTATTAAAAATATTCAGAATAAGCTCCTATAGCTTTCAAAAACATCGCGCTGTCAAGCTGTTTAAGTTTTACTGCGGAGACCAGACTCGGCTCTCTTAAAGGAAACTAAACTACAATAAAAAAATGCCCTGAGAGAATTTCTCAAGGCATTTTAAGTATACTGTAGTGATTAGAAAATTACTTCTTAATTACAGACTCTTTGAGCTTTTTACTCATCTCTATGGATAATGCAGATCTTTCGAACTTCATTTTCCCAGCGCCAGACTCTATTATACACGTACCGTCACTATTAAGCTCTAGTATCTTCCCGTGTAAACCACTTTTAGTTATAATCTTATCTCCTTTTTTTAGGCCAGTATCAAACTCTTTTTCTTGCTTGATTTTTTTACGTTGCGGTAATACTATGAAAAACACAATAAATACCGTAAACAATAAAATTGGACCTAAAAGGGATTGCATTTCTGGACTCATACAGTTTATTTAGAAACTGCAGCTCCAGCTGGTGCATTTACAAATGCTTTGATACGTACAGTTTCTGTACCTTTCTCAGTATTTGCTTTAATCGTAACCGTTTTTGTTACTTGGTTTGTACCACTACCGTTGTACTTTACCAATAACTCACCAGTTTCACCTGGCTGTACTGGATCTTTAGAGTATTCTGGAACCGTACATCCACAAGAACTCTTAGCATCTACAATTACTAAAGGTGCTTTTCCTGTGTTTGTAAATGTAAATTTGTGCTCTACAGAATTTCCTTTGTCTATAGTTCCAAAGTCAAATTCTGTTTCGTCAAAAGCCATTACAGGAAACGCAGTTGCTTGTGCATCACGAGCAGCAGCTACCTCTACGTTTTCTTCTTTTACTTTGCTTGCTGCGTCTTCCTTACAAGAAGTAAAGATCATAGCAGTTAGTACTCCTAATACTAAAATACCTTTTTTCATTGTTGTAATTTTTTATAGTTAAAAATAATGTCAAAAATAGTAAAAATACCTTACATCAATCCGCGTCCTTCTTTCTTTAACGAATTATTTGCTTCATATTTTTTCACAAGCTTGTCTAAAATACCATTAACAAAGATGCTACTCTTAGGAGTAGAGTACTCTTTTGCAATCTCTAAGTACTCATTAATGGTGACTTTCACTGGAATTTGTGGGAATTTCAAAAACTCACAAAGTGCCATTTTAATCAAGACCATATCTACATCTGCAATACGTTCTTTATCCCAATTAGGCGTATTTACAACAATTTCATTCGTAAGAAAGTCGTCATTAGAAATAGTACGTTCTAAAAGGTCTACCGCAAATGCTATGTCCTCATCATTTTTATACAATGATGGTAATAGTGTACTCTCAGGAGAGGTAGGTTTTAACTTTTTAAGACGCTTTAATACTGCCATATTAACCATAGGCAAGTCGTCTAACCATGTAAGACGGGTATCTTCTATATAATCGTATAATTTATCATTAGGTGCTACAATCTCTCTATATATATCAAGAATAAATTGTCTATCCATTTTATATGACTGCTCTGGTGCGGCCATATAATTCTCATATAGTTCACTAGACATTATTTCATTATATAAAAGGATCACATATTCATCATCGAGACGCCAGTTTTTAAGTTTGCGCTTATCTAATTCGTCCTGTAGCAAAGAATTTTTGCTAAGTTTAACGAGTAACTCATTGTTCGTGAATTTTGTATTTGGATTTTTATCTTCTTCTGTCGCGAGAATTTTCTTTGCGTGTTTTTCTTGTTCTGCTTTCGCGAAAGCGTGAACCTCCACCAGCAAATCTAACATCAAAAGATATAGATTATAGAGTTGAGCCAGACTGTCTGCTGTAAACTTCCCTTCTTTCTGAAGGTCTGTTTGCTCCTTGCATCCCATGGCATATATGGTTTGCATAACTTTCACTCTAATATGTCTTCTATTTAACATAGCGTCAAAGAACTTTTTTTAAGGTAACTACCTAGGCGCTAGCACACAAGGTATTTGAACGAAACTCAATTTTAATCTTAAGACAAGCCCTGGAGTATTATTTCCTCGGGCGGTGCCAATAAAAAGGGATTCTATCCTAAGACAAAATCCCTGCAAAAATACATTATTTTCTATCTAAACTAGATGAATTTACTGTGCTTTTCTATCTGCAATTCTTTGTAGTGCTATTTTAAGCGCTGCTTGGTGCGTAGTTACATTTTCTGCTGCCGCTTTTGCAAAAATTTCTAAGGTAGTATCATATATATTTTCGGCCTTACGGATGATTTCATCCTTCCCATAATTTTCTAACTCTGCATATACATTAATAATTCCTCCTGCATTTATTAAAAAATCTGGAGCATATAAGATACCTCTTTCTTGTAGTCGTTTGCCATGCACATTCTCATCTGCAAGCTGATTGTTTGCAGCGCCCGCAATTACTTTGGCTTGTATTTTTTCTATGGTGTCATTATTAATCGTGGCCCCAAGAGCACAAGGCGCATACACATCTACTTGAGCACTGTATACATCATCTCCTGCAAAAATAGTAGCTCCGTACTTCTTACTTACTTCTTCAAGGCGCGCTTCGTTAATATCTGCAATAAAGACCTTTCCTCCTTCTTTAGTAATATAATCTACCAGCACCTCTCCTACGTGACCAATACCCTGTACTAATACCGATCGTCCTTCTAAACTATCTGAACCAAATACTTCCTTCACAGCGGCTTTCATCCCCATAAACACACCATAAGCCGTAATAGGTGAAGGATTTCCTGCGCCACCAAGACTCTCTGATATTCCAGTGACATAAGGAGTAACAGTTTTTACAAGATCCATATCTGCAGTTTCCATCCCTACATCTTCTGCAGTGATGTATTTACCACTAAGAGAATGCACAAATTCTCCAAAACGCTTCATAAGTTCTGGTGTCTTTTGTGTCTTTGCATCTCCTATAATTACTGCTTTGCCACCCCCTAAATTTAATCCTGTAATTGCACTTTTAAAGGTCATCCCACGTGAAAGACGTAATACATCATTAAGAGCGTCCCACTCGGTAGCATAGTTCCACATGCGGGTGCCTCCTAAGGCAGGTCCTAACACGGTATTGTGTATCCCAATGATTGCTTTTAATCCTGTATCTTTGTCATTGCAAAAAACAATTTGCTCGTGATCATTAAAAGAAAGCTGTCCAAAAACAGGAGCGGCTTTTTTTAGTTCTTGCGCAGTTAAAACGTCTGTAGTCATAGGCATTGATTAAAACAGTAAATTTTTGTATTCGTAAAAAATCAATCAAAAATAACGAATAATTCATTTTGAAGTCGATTAATAATACTTAAAATGAGAATTTGTTAATAAAATACCTTAATTTTTAACTTATATGAACGCCCTTAAAAAGCTCAATCCGTATTTCTTACGTTATAAGTGGCGTCTTATTCTTGGTTTTTTTATTGTAATTGCTGCGCGAGTGTTTGCAGTAGCAAATGTTAACTTTATAGGGCAATCTGTAGAAGTAGTTAGATCCTACTTAAATGAAGATATACCTATGGATTTGCTAAAATCCGGTTTGTTTAAAAATCTATCACTCCTCTTAGGGGCGACTGCCCTTTCTGGGTTATTTACTTTTTTGATGCGTCAAATGATCATCGTGGTATCACGATTTATAGAAGCAGATCTTAAGGATGACATCTACGCACAATATCAACGACTATCACTTGGATTTTATAAACAAAACAGAACGGGCGATCTTATGAACCGCATAAGTGAAGATGTGTCTAAAGTACGAATGTACGTAGGTCCTGCTTTTATGTATTTACTTACCGCGCTCGTTTTATTTGCAACCGTAATACCTTACATGTATAATGCAGCGCCTAGCCTTACTCTGTACACTTTAATACCGCTACCTATATTATCGATAGCTATATATAGATTAAGTAGAGAAATCCACAAACGAAGTACCATTGTACAAGAATATCTCTCAAAACTTACCACTTTTACACAAGAATCTTTTAGTGGTATTTCAGTGATTAAAGCCTACACCTTAGAACCGCAAACACAAAAAGGATTCACAGACCTTAGCAATGATAGCAAGCAAAAAAACCTAGACCTTGTTAAGGTTCAAGCCTTTTTCTTCCCACTTATGATAGGTCTTATTGGTGCCAGTAATTTGTTAGTCATATATATAGGCGGTAATCAATATATCAATGGAGAGATTGCAGAGTTTGGAACCCTCGTAGAGTTTATCATTTTCGTAAATATGCTTACTTGGCCTGTTGCCACTGTGGGGTGGGTCACATCTATTATAAAAGCCGCCGAAGCTTCTCAAACGAGAATTAATGAGTTTTTAGATATAGATCCTACGATTGCAAATCTTACTGACACTCCTACTCCTATTCAAGGTAGTATTGCATTTAATAACGTGACCTTTACCTATGAAGACACAAATATTACAGCACTTAAGAACTTAAGTTTTACCTTAGAACAAGGTAAAACCCTCGCCATTATAGGTCGCACGGGCTCTGGGAAATCTACCATTCTTGAACTTATCGGGAGATTGTACGATGTTCAAGAAGGTGCCATTACCATAGATAAAACTCCAGTAAGAGATCTTAACCTCAATGATTTGAGGTCGAGCATAGGATACGTTCCGCAGGATGCTTTTTTATTTTCTGACTCAATCAAAGAGAACATAAAATTTGGTTCGACTAAAGCTACAGATGAAGAAGTTACCGCTTTCGCGAAAGCGGCCGTAGTTCACGATAACATTATAGAGTTCAAGGAAGGGTATGATACCGTTCTAGGCGAGCGTGGTATTACTTTATCTGGAGGACAAAAACAACGTGTATCTATTGCTAGAGCTTTAATAGGCGACCCTAAAATCTTGCTTCTAGATGACTCTCTGAGTGCTGTAGATACAGAAACAGAGGAGCAAATTCTTGAAAATCTTGCCAAACTAAAAAATAAAACAACGACGATAATTGTGAGTCACAGAATTTCTTCTGCAAAAAATGCAGATAGTGTGATCATTCTTGATGAAGGTAGGATAGTGCAACAAGGTACTCATAGTGAGCTTATTGCTCAAGAAGGATATTACAAAGAATTATATCAAGAACAACTGGACGAAAAAGAAATGTAAAAAAGATTGGGAGATGCCATTTTTTTTACCATTTTTGGTTTATCAATTAATTAAAACTAAAAGAAAGACTGGATTATGAGTGATTATGGATCGCGAGACAATGAAGAAATATTTTCTAAAGTATTAAGAGCCGGAAGAAGAACGTACTTTTTTGATGTAAGAGCTACAAAGGCAGAAGACTACTACTTAACAATTACTGAGAGTAAGAAATTTACCAATGATGATGGATCTTTCCACTTCAAAAAGCATAAAATTTATCTGTACAAAGAAGACTTTAACGGATTTACAGAAATTCTAAACGAGATGACTAAGTATATCTTAGAAGAAAAGGGAGAAGAAGTCATAAGTGATCGTCACCAGAGTGATTACGAAAGACCTGCCTTTTCTGACGCAGACAATGATGGGACGAAAGAAGAAGCTCCTGCAACGGATAACTTTACAGATGTAAGTTTTGACGACATATAGGCGTTTCTAAACTCCTTTAAGACATACAAAGCCATTCAATTTGAATGGCTTTGTATGTCTTAAACATCTTCATTATTATAAAACGATGGAAGTTTCAGTTTATAAACTACAGCTAATATTCGTATTGCAATGATAACCATTCCTGACAGTATTACAGCCGTAGTGTTATCTATATCAAAATTTTGAAGAGTCAAAAAAAATGCCGCTCCTACCATACAAGCCGTTGCATAAATTTCTTTTCTAAAAATTATAGGAATCTCATTGCATAATATATCTCGAAGTACTCCACCAAAACACGCAGACATCATGCCCAGAGCAATGCACACGAGAGGATGCAAATCTGCAGCGAGCCCTATCTGAGCTCCTGTTGTTGTATAAAGAGCGATCCCGATAGTATCAAATAAAAACAAGGATCTCCTAAAGTATTTAAGTTTAGATCTAAATACTACCGCAAATATAGTCGTAGCTATAATGACATAAATAAATGTCATATCTAGCATCCAAGAGACTGGTAGTTTCCCAACAAGTATATCCCTCAAGGTACCTCCTCCTACAGACGTTACAGTGGCAATGATTAATATCCCAAAGGGATCCATTTTTTTATGCATCGCTGTCAACACTCCAGAAATAGCAAAGGCTATGGTGCCTAAAATATCTATAATTGTAAAGAGTTGCATTATTGCTGGGTGTAGTAGTTATAGTCAGAAATCACGCGATCTACAAACTCTATGGGTTTTTCTTCTGGAGTAATACTCATCATTTCTTGCATCTTATTTGCTAGCTTGACAATAACGTTATGGTTTGCTTGACTCCTAGCATCTGAGTATACAGTCTTAATTCGTTGCATATCTTTATCAGTAAAAACTGTTACCTGAGGATATAATGGCACGTAATCCTCAGGAATATCTACAAGGAGTGTATCGCTGAGACGTGCTTTCTTCTTTTCGCTTATTACAGTGGTTCCTGCGGCCATATCTCCTAGACGCTGTCCTTTTTCATTTAATAATATCGTCACCGTTGCTAGCGCCCCGCTCATTAAACTTATATCTACAATGCGCATAATCCATCTTACAAAATAACTACCAAAACCCGGCTTAGACCCATCAAGCTTCACTACTCGTAATTTCATAGCAGATTTACCTAAAGAACGACCATCCCAAAAAGTCTCAAAAAACAGATGATACAAAAAGACTGGCAATCCCAAAATCATAATAAAAGAAATAAACTCCCATTGGTCATTTGTATCAACATCAAAAGCTGCAATAAGAAAGATTGATAAAATCCAATATGCCACTATTACCAAAAAGTCTATTAAAAAAGCAAGGATACGCTCTCCTATTCCTGCAACATTTTGATAAATACTCACATTTTGAGCAGTTTCTATTTGAAAATTATCCATCTTTTGTCTTTCTTTACTTATATAATTTAGGGTGTATGCGTGAGGCGGCTTTCGTGAAGCAAAATAAGGATAAATGGTTGAGATTTGAAAGTCTCCTTCATAATAGAGAACAAATTTCTCCAGATGAACTTTCTAATCTATATATGGAGGTTACAGATCACTTAAGTTATGCTCAAACATTCTACCCAGAAAGTAAGACTTTAGAGTATCTAAATTATCTATCTTCTCAGTCTCACCAACTTATATATAAGACTAAAAGAGAATCGAGTAAACGATTTATATCTTTTTTTACAGAGGAGTTCCCTTTACTATTTTATAGTTATCAGCGTCAGTTATTAATAGCCTTTCTAACTTTCGTTTTATTCTCTATAATTGGGGCCTATAGTGCTGCAAATGACGGAACTTTTGTGAGATCTATTTTGGGAGATGGATATGTAAATATGACTTTAGAGAATATAGAAAATGGTGATCCTATGGCTGTTTATAAAGACTCTGGAGAAATGGGAATGTTTTTGGGAATTACTATTAATAATATTAAAGTGGCTTTTTATGCATTTATCTATGGCATACTTTTTAGCATTGGGTCGCTTATGATTATTATGAATAATGCTGTCATGCTAGGGAGCTTTCAATATTTCTTTTACGAGCAAGGATTGCTTTGGGAATCTGTACGAACTATCTGGATACACGGTACTATTGAGATTTCTGTTATCATTATAGCAGGGTGTGCAGGAATGGTGGTAGGAAACAGCATTCTATTTCCCAGAACATATACCAGACTCGCTTCTTTTAAAAGAGGTATGAAAAACGGACTTAAGATAGTGGTAAGCACTGTTCCCTTTTTTATTATCGCAGGATTTCTAGAAGGTTTTGTGACCAGACATACAGAAATGCCTGACTGGCTTGCCATTCTTATCATATCTAGTTCACTTGCTTTGATTCTTTTTTACTATGTTTTTTATCCTAGAAAAATATACAAGCGTAAGCAAAAAGAACTTACTTTAATCACTCAAAATTCATAAAACAATTATGCAAACTCATTATATCAACTTTAAACGTAAGAGAGAACTTGGAGAAATCATTACGGATACCTTTAAGTTTTTAAGAAGAAACTCTAAGGCCATTTTTAGAAACCTTTTCAAAATAGTAGGTATTCCCTTTGTACTTTTTATAGCGGCATCTGCATACAATGCACAATCTTCTTTTGGCAATGATTCGCTTTTTAATGTCAATGATCCTTTTAGTGCTTTTGATAGCACTGCTGTTATTATTAGTACACTTTTCGTATATCTCTCCCTTTTTATCTACCTCACATTTTTATATGCCGCGATCACGAGTATTATAAAATCTTATATTGCAAATGAAGGCGAGATTATAGATAGTGAAGTAATGAGCACAGTAAAAGACAACCTGGGAAATATTATTATCGCCGGTTTAGGAAAATCACTGCTAGCTGCTTTAGGATTTATGCTATGTCTTATACCAGGGATTTACGTATCAGCACCTTTTTTCTTGATTTTTGCAATTTTACTTTTTGAAAACAAAAATGCTGGAGATGCTATTTCAGACAGCTTCACCCTTATTAAAGACCACTGGTGGATGACTTTTGCTTCGATGATAGTTCTAGGGCTTTTATGGTATATAATAAGTATCATCTTTAGTCTACCATCTATGATTTATATATGGGTTAAGATGTTTACGTCTATTCAAGAAGGATCACTGTCAGATCCAAGCAGTATGTTTGACTTAGGCACGGTAATTCTAACAGTAGTCGCCTCTGCTCTTCAGTACATCGCTTACTTATTTATACCTATAGGGGCTGCCTTTGTGTATTATAACCTCAACGAGCAAAAAAATCAAACAGGAACGCTAGAACAAATAGACCGTTTAGGAGAATAAGGAATATATGTTCAGAATACTCATCTTCTGTTTATTGGTATGCCCGTCAGTTTGTTGTTTGGCACAGACGACAAGTGAGGACGTACCTGTCTCCACTCAAAAAGAGGTGGTGTATGATGCTCAACCTATTGATGGGACATCTCTAGATGAAGTCGCTATTGAAGATTTTAAAAATGATCCCGACTACAATTATGTAGAGATCGAACCAGAAGACAACTGGCTTTCTCGTTTAAGAAGGAAATTATCAGATATCTGGAACTCTTTTTTACGATGGCTCACAGGCGGTGAAGAAGCCACAGGTATACTAGGTATATTACTCAGACTTCTGCCCTATTTATTAGGCGCTGGACTCTTAGCGCTTCTCATTTATGTATTCCTCAAAATTGATAATGCCAGAGCCATAATTCATCCAAATCACAAGGATGTTTTTATAGGAGATGATGAGGAGATCATGAACAGTCAAGATATCCAATCTTTGATAGATACGGCGCTTAAAGAAGGAAACTACCGTCTCGCAATTAGATACTACTACTTACTCACGCTTCAAAAATTATCTGGAAAAGAGCTTATAGATTGGCAAGTTCAGAAAACCAATCATGAGTATATTTATGAGATAAAAAACACACAACTACGTGGTCAATTTATGCGACTTACAGACATATACGACTACATCTGGTATGGTAACTTTGAGGTGGATGAGGACGCTTTCGCGAAAGCGCAACTCGCATTCAACAAAATAAACAGTGAGATATGACGAAGAGTTATAAAATACTTGCTGGTGTTATTCTCCTCGCGTTGGGGTTACTTATCTATCTAGAAGCGACCCGTCCAGAGCCAATTAATTGGTATCCTAGTTATGGTAACAATGACAAAATACCGTTTGGACTAAACGTGTATCATACGACCTTAAAAGACAAACTAGCTGATGATTTTCAAGAAGCAAATATGCCTCCATATGAATTTTTAAAGGATACTACCGTGACGGGCACGTATTTTTTTGTGAATGATGCTGTCTATTTTGACGAAGCAGAAACGCATAGATTATTAGAATGGGTAGCAGAAGGCAATGCGCTTTACGTTGCAAGCAGCACTGTTTCTGAAACGCTGCTAGACTCCTTATCGCTTGCAACAGAGTTTTATTATGACCTGGACAATTTTGAAAAGAAACCCTTGCTTAATCTTTCGAATCCGTCACTAAAAAAAAGCATTCCATACGACTTAGATATTGAAATATCTGCTAGTTACTTTAATGAGATAGATACACTTAATACAACGGTTCTTGGCGTTTTTGACTACAAAAAGGAAAATGTAAACGGGATGGAAGAGCCAAAAGTAAATTTTATAGCTCAACCTTATGGAAAAGGAATGGTCTATCTTCATCTCTTCCCAGAGACCTTTACAAATTACTTTATGCTTCATAAAGAAAACTACAAGTATACAGATGGAGCACAATTATATATTCCTGAGGGCACCAACTTTTACTGGGATAATCATTATAAAAATAGTAAGACCTACTATAGCTCTCCGCTTTATATGCTCTTTAAGAATAGATATCTAAAGTGGGCTTGGTACGTGCTGCTGTTAGGTGTTTTTTTATGGGTGTTTTTTGAAGGAAAGCGCAAGCAACGGGCGATCCCAATTGTAAAACCCTTAGAAAACCAAACGATCGCTTACACGCATACAATAGCCGGTATGTATTTAGAAAAGAAGGATCATAAGAGTATAGCCTATCATCAAATAAATCATTTTCTAGAGTATTTACGCAGCACTCATAATCTAGATACTTCTAGATTGGGATTGGATTTTATAAATAGAGCCTCTCTTAAAACAGGGAATCCCGTAGATCAAACAAAACGTATTATAGACTTAATACAATACATACAACAAAAGGAGCACATTACCCAACAAGAACTAGAGCGACTCAATACTTTAATAGAAGCATACAAAACGACATAATATGGAGGAACAAGATCAAAATAACATTCCAGAAGAGCAAGGAGCTCAAACACCTCAAAGCCAAGACCAAAACCTGTCTTTTGAGAATAGAATCCCTTTGGAAGAGCTACGCTCGATGGCAGAAAATATACGCTTAGAACTTGGCAAGATTATCGTAGGACAGCACGAGTTTATAGATTTACTTATTGTAGCCTTACTCTCAGACGGTCACGTGCTTATAGAGGGTGTTCCAGGAATTGCAAAAACAGTAACCGCAAAACTATTTGCCAAAACACTGGATACAGATTTTAGTAGACTACAGTTTACACCAGACCTAATGCCTAGTGATGTGTTAGGAACCTCTGTTCTTAATATGAAAACCAGTGATTTTGAATTTAAAAAAGGCCCTATATTTTCCAATATTGTACTAATAGATGAGATCAACAGAGCTCCTGCAAAAACACAAGCAGCTCTATTTGAGGTGATGGAAGAGCGGCAGATCACTATAGACGGGCATCGCTACCCTATGGAGCCACCTTTTGTAGTTCTTGCCACACAAAATCCAGTAGAGCAAGAAGGTACCTACGCTTTACCAGAGGCACAATTAGACCGTTTCTTATTCAAAATTAAGGTAGATTATCCATCACTAGAAGAAGAGGTGACTATCCTTTCTAATCATCACAACCGCAAAGGTGGTGCTCCTCAAAAAGAAGTGAATGCTGTGGTATCGCCAGCAAAGCTACAGGAATTTAGAGCTCAAACGCAAGATGTACTCATTGAAGAAAAAATACTTAATTACGTAGCGTCTATAGTGGTGAAGACCAGAACACATCCTCATCTATATTTAGGAGGCTCTCCAAGAGCATCCCTTGCTATTATGAATGCGTCTAAGGCATTTGCGGCCATCTCAGGAAGAGACTTTGTGATTCCAGAAGATATTAAAAGAGCTGTAACTCCTGTGCTTAGGCATCGTTTAATACTGTCTCCAGAGCGAGAAATGGAAGGGATGACTACAGAACAGGTAATAGATATGATCGTACAATCTATAGAAATCCCGAGATAATTGGCTTTTATTAGATTCATAAAATCTCTGTACGTAAACACGCGATTGTTTTACCTACTGGCAGCTATAGCCGTCTGTTTGCTTCTATCCTATTGGTTTAACGGACTGTTTGCTATAGGACTTCTAGCGCTAGCTGGCTTGGGTGTAGTGTTACTCTTAGATGCTATTTCGTTATGGAGAGGAGGACAGCGCGTTGTTGCGGCACGTAAACTTCCAGAAAAATTTTCGAATAGTGATCAAAACGAATTACCTATACTCATTAAAAATAACTATGGTTTTGCGATTACCGTAGACGTTATAGAAGAAATCCCTATACAATTTCAAAAACGAGATTTTAATAAAACACTTAATATTCCAGCAAAGGAAGAAGCTACATTCACTTATGAGCTAAGACCAACAGAACGCGGGGAATACTACTTTGGGAATTTAAATATCTATGCCAGCTCAGGATTAAAACTTCTTAAAAGGCGTTATAAATTTGAGAAAGATCAGATGGTAAAAGTCTATCCTTCTTTTATTCAGATGAAAAAGTATGCCTTCCTCGCGCTAGACAATAGACTCACATTACACGGGATGAAAAAGATACGTCGTATAGGACATACGATGGAGTTTGAACAAATAAAAGACTACGTCCTAGGAGATGATGTACGAACCATAAACTGGAAAGCGACGGCAAAAAGAGCCAGTCTGATGGTCAATCAATTTCAAGATGAAAAATCACAACCTATTTATAGTCTCATAGATGCCAGTAGGACAATGAAAATGCCTTTTAATGGTCTTACCTTGTTAGATTACGCCATTAATAGCACCCTCGCATTTTCTAATATCGCCTTAAAAAAGAAGGATAAAGTGGGAATGATCACCTTTGCAGAAGGTATTAAAAACCACTTACCTGCCAGTAGTAAAAAAACACATCTCACGACGATTTTAGAGGTGCTTTACAATATAGAAACTAAGTTCCTAGATGGTGATTTTGGCACGTTATATAATCAAGTAAAAAGAAAGGTTACCCAGCGCAGCCTGCTTTTACTTTATACTAATTTTGAGCATATAAGTGCTATGGAGCGACAGATGGGGTATTTGAAAGCGCTTTCGCGAAAGCATATACTCGTTGTTATATTTTTCAAAAATACAGAGCTCGATAAGCTTATTTCCAGCCCTGCGGAAGATGTACAAACTATCTACCATAAAACCATTGCCCAAAAATCTGACTACGACAAAAAAGTAATGGCAACTACTCTTGAGAAATACGGTATCCAGACCATACTCACAGCCCCAGAGGACCTTACAGTGAATACAATTAATAAGTATCTAGAAATTAAGGCACGAGGTATATTGTAAAACGTTAGGTTTTTATGGTTATCATTTGTGTAATCTTTATCTTCGCACTTTCTTAAAACACACGACTATGTCGACTGCATTGAGAGCAATCTCACCTATAGATGGGCGTTACGCCTCAAAAACAGAAAGCCTTATCTCTTTCTTCTCAGAAGAAGCCCTTATAAAATACAGAGTAAAAGTAGAAGTAGAATATTTTATAGCCCTATGTGAGTTGCCATTACCACAATTAGAAGGGATTGATAAACATCATTATCTCGCTTTACGCGAAATGTATGTAGACTTCTCAACACAAGACGCGCAAGCCATTAAAGATATAGAACGTGTAACCAATCACGATGTGAAGGCGGTTGAATATTTTATAAAAGAAAAATTTGACACTCTTGGAATGCAGGAATACAAAGAGTTTATCCACTTTGGGTTAACGTCCCAAGATATAAACAATACTGCAATTCCTATGAGTTTAAAGGATGCTGTAAATAATACATACATCCCACTCTTACTAGAAGTAGTAGATCATTTAAGACAGTTTGTAGATGAGTGGTCTGCGATACCACTTCTTGCTAGAACTCACGGGCAACCCGCCTCTCCTACGCGCTTAGGAAAAGAAATTCAGGTGTTTGTAACGCGTATTGAAGAGCAACTTAACTTGCTTAATGATATCCCAAGTGCAGCAAAATTTGGTGGAGCAACAGGAAACTTTAATGCCCATAAAGTAGCCTATCCAAATATAGATTGGAAAGCTTTTGGAGGTAGTTTTGTTCAAGAAACGTTAAAACTTCATCACTCCTTCCCTACCACACAAATAGAACATTACGACCATATGGCCGCTTTATTTGATGGATTAAAGCGTATTAATACCATCTTAATAGACCTTAATAGAGATATGTGGACCTATATCTCTATGGACTACTTTAAGCAAAAAATTAAAAAAGGTGAAGTGGGATCTAGTGCGATGCCACATAAAGTAAACCCTATAGACTTCGAAAATAGTGAAGGAAATTTAGGAATTGCAAATGCAGTTTTTGAACACCTATCTGCAAAACTGCCTATATCAAGACTGCAACGTGATCTTACAGACAGTACCGTATTACGTAATATAGGTGTACCTATAGGACACACACTTATCGGGATGCAATCTACTCTCAAAGGACTTAATAAGCTGCTTATTAATGAGGCAAAAATAGCAGCAGATCTGGAGAATAACTGGGCAGTCGTTGCAGAGGCTATACAGACTATTTTAAGAAGAGAAGGGTATCCCAACCCATATGAAGCACTTAAATCATTAACCCGAGTTAATGAACGTATTACTCAAGACTCAATAGCGTCGTTTATTGATACCTTAGATGTAAATGAAGTTATTAAGTCTGAGCTTAAAGCAATAACACCACAAAACTATACGGGAATATAGACCTTACATATGGTCTACTAGTTGTTTTATACTTACCAATTCTTTAAACTTAGGATGTGCAACTGGTTCTGTAACCATTTCATGCTCCCAGGTAGTATGAAAAGGAATGTGAAAAGCTTGACCGCCTATTTCTAGTACGGGCAAAATGTCGCTTTTTACAGAATTACCTACCATAACAAACTGCTCTGGATGAATATCTAGATGCTCTACCAGTTTTCTATAATTACCCGGTTTTTTATTACTCATTACCTCAATATGATGAAAATATTCAGATAATCCAGATTTTTCTAATTTACGCTCTTGATCTAATAAATCCCCTTTTGTAGCCATGACGAGTTTGTAGTTTTGCTTTCGCGAAAGCGCACCTAACACCTCTTCCACCTCATCTAATACCACGACTGGTGCGGCAAGCATAGCTTTTCCTATTGCTATAATTTTAAGTAAGATATCATTAGAAACCTTGCCTTTGCTTAATATAATAGCGGCTTCGACCAGTGATAAAGTAAAAGGTTTGATACCATACCCATACAGTGGAAGATTTTGCATTTCAAAATCAAAAAGCTTTTTTGCACAGGTTTGTATATCCAAAAAATCAACCATCAACTCACAAAATTCTTCCTCTGCTCTTCTAAAGAGCGGTTCATTTACCCATAAGGTATCATCTGCATCAAAAGCAATTACTTTCTTCATTTTCAAATAATTAATTAAGAATAACGCAACCTTTTATGCATTTTGGCATCTATATTGTAGTAATCCTACGCAAATACATACTAATCATGAAAGAAAACTACGACTATCTAGATGGCAGAACAATTATTACGATTCTAATTTTAGTTGCCTGTGCAGCCTTATTTGTAACTCCCTATTTTATTTAAAGTTATCTTACCAACTTTTTATATTTGATACGTTTAGGCATTAAATCACCGCCCAGACGCTTCTTCTTATTCTCCTCATAATCTGAGAAGCTCCCTTCAAAGAAATACACTTGACTGTCACCTTCAAAAGCAAGAATATGTGTGCAAATTCTATCTAAGAACCAGCGGTCGTGACTAATTACGACAGCACAACCTGCAAAATTTTCAAGCCCTTCTTCTAAGGCTCTTAATGTATTTACGTCCAGATCATTTGTAGGCTCATCCAGCAACAATACATTTCCTTCTTCTCGCAAGGTCATTGCTAGGTGTAAACGGTTGCGCTCACCTCCAGAAAGAGTTGCTACTTTTTTGTTTTGCTCACTACCCGAAAAGTTAAATCGACTTAGGTAGGCTCTAGAGTTTACTTCTCGGCCTCCCATTAAGATCAGCTCTTGCTCATCTGAAAAGTTTTGCCAGATAGTTTTCTCTAGGTCTATATTACTATGGCTCTGATCTACATACGCCAGTTGCGCAGTATCTCCCACAGTAAAGGTACCTTTATCCGGAGTTTCTTCACCCATGATCATTTTAAAGATGGTGGTTTTACCAGCACCGTTAGGTCCAATGATTCCCACAATTCCTGCCTGCGGAAGATTAAAATTTAAATCCTCATACAATAACTTATCTCCAAAAGCCTTACTTACCCCACTCGCTTCAATCACATTAGTTCCTAGACGTGGGCCGTTTGGAATGTATATTTCTAACTTCTCATCTACCTGCTTTTGGTCTTGACTCATGAGCTTATCGTAGTTCTTAAGACGTGCCTTCTGTTTGGTCTGGCGTCCTTTTGCTCCTTGACGCACCCAATCAAGCTCTCTCTCAAGGGTTTTCTGGCGCTTAGAAGCCGCTTTCCCTTCTTGAGCCATACGTTTAGACTTCTGATCTAACCACGAAGAGTAGTTTCCTTTCCAAGGAATACCTTCTCCTCTATCGAGTTCTAAAATCCATCCCGCTACGTTGTCTAAGAAATAGCGATCGTGTGTTACAGCAATTACCGTTCCTTTATATTGATCTAAATGATGTTCTAGCCAGTGCACAGACTCTGCATCTAAGTGGTTAGTAGGCTCATCTAATAGCAGTACATCAGGTTCTTGCAAAAGTAATCTACATAGAGCAACACGACGTTTCTCTCCACCAGAAAGCACTCCTACTTTCTGATCTGCAGGAGGTGTGCGTAGTGCATCCATAGCGATTTCTAGCTTGGTATCTAGCTCCCAAGCACCACGAGCATCTATCTCATCTTGAAGTACTGCCTGACGCGCCATTAACTTCTCCATCTTATCTGCATCGCTATATACTTCTTCTAGCCCAAATGAATCATTAATCTTATTGTACTCATCTAGAATAGCAACTGTTTCTGAAGCGCCTTCTTTTACAATTTCTAATACCGTTTTTTCTGGGTCTAGTTTAGGTTCTTGCTCTAAATAGCCTACAGAAAATTCCTTGTCTGATGTTACATCACCTTGATAATTGGTATCCAGCCCAGCAATAATCTTCATTAAAGTAGATTTACCAGATCCGTTAAGTCCTAAAATTCCAATTTTAGCCCCGTAAAAGAAGCTCAAGTATATCTTTTTAAGTACTGGTGTTTGTGCTCCAGGATACGTTTTAGAAACGCCTTGCATGGAGAATATAATTTTCTTGTCGTCGCTCATAGTTAGTCTTTAGACTTTGGTTTATTGTTGGTAGAAATGTTTGTTATTTTGCTTTCGCGAAAGCATATCTTCAAAAATACAAAAAGCTCTTAGGATTTCCCTTCCAAAACAGCTCTCATTGCCTTCGCCTTTAATAAACACTCAGCATACTCTTTATCTGGATCTGATTGTGCAGTAATCGCGCCGCCTACAGAATAAGAAATGTAGTCTTCTTGTTGATTATACAAGATGCTTCTTATAATCACATTAAAATCAAAATCACCATCTGGTGTAAAGTAGCCTACAGCGCCACTATACAAACCACGTTTGGTTTCTTCTAAATCTTCTATAATTTGCATTGCGCTTACTTTGGGCGCTCCCGTCATACTGCCCATTGGAAAGGTAGCTCGTATTACATCTACTGGAGAAATGCCCACACTCACGTCACACGCTACAGTAGAAATCATCTGATGCACTTGTTTAAAAGGATACACTTTGCACAACTCTTCTACTCGCACACTTCCCTTTTTGGCTATTCGCGACAAGTCGTTTCGGACGAGATCTACGATCATGACATTTTCACTACGTTCTTTTGGATCTTGAGATAACGCTTTCGCGAAAGCGATATCCTCCTTATCATCCTTTCCTCTAGCCGCTGTGCCTTTTATAGGAGAACTCACTACCTTCTCCCCTATCTTTTTAAGATACCGTTCTGGAGTTGCTGATAGTACATAGTGCTCATCTAGCTTGATATAGGTTGCAAATGGCGGACTGCTAATGTTATTAAGATTTTTGTAAACCCTCACGGGATCTATAGTGCCATGCGCAAAAAACTCTTGGCAAAAATTTGCCTCATAAATATCGCCTCTGTAAATATGAGAAAGCATTTTCTCTACTTTATCCTTGTAAGCGTCCTTATGGATTTTGAGTTTGATAGATAATGATTCGGCAGCCTCCTCTTTAATTTCGGGTGACGTATTTTGTATTTGGAGATAGTCTTCTTCTATCTCATCATCGCACATAGGGAGATATAACATAGTAAGTATACCGCCTTTAAGTAAGAAAACTTTTTTAGGCTGAAAAAACTGTAGATCAGGAAAGTCCAACCCATCATCATTTTTAGATTGAAGACGCTCTACATCATTTTTAAGATCGTATGAAAGGTATCCAAATATCCAGTCTTTAGTCGTGCTTTGATACTCTTCGAGTTTGTCAAAAGCCCCAAAATAATCTGTTTTGATACTCGTAAAAGCTTCGACAGCTAGAATAGCTTCATACTCTGGATAATTTTGACCCTCGTAGCTATTACTATCCAGCCAGATTACCTCATCATACTGCTGTGCCCATTGCAATAACTTAGATTTTAAGAGATCTAAGTCTGTATAAATATGTTCTTTTTTCGTTCGAGTCACAGGTGTAAAAATAAACAGATATACTCTTTTATGTTCCAAACAAGTTTCTTTTTTTACTTTTGCGCCATGAGTCAACCCAACAACCCATTACACGGCGTTAAACTCGCTGATATTTTAGAATTTTTAGTAGAAAAATACGGCTTTAAAGAGTTGAGCTACCAGGTAAACATAAACTGTTTTAAAAAAGACCCTTCTATTAAATCTAGTCTCAAGTTTCTGCGTAAAACGCCTTGGGCAAGAGAAAAGGTGGAGCAACTATATTTGCAATCTATAGATAGCAATTAGTTTTTGTTCTTGGTGTGCTCCTGCCAGCCGACGAGGAAGGTTAGCGAAAGCGTGTCACCATTATCTCGTCTAAGTCACGAAAAATAGTATCTTTAAAAGACTTAGTACACAGACCTATGGCACCAAAAAAGGATTTCACACAGTATCGTAATAGCTTATTTAGACATCTAGATGGAATTGTCACCGCTCCATCTGCCTACGAATTGTACTGCAAAGGCGTGACCGATTACCTTTTAGAAAAGAAAAAAGTAGCTCTAAAAGATATTACAAAGAAGTTCAAAGCAAATGAGGGCTATCTTAATGTTGCACTACATACCCTATGCTCACAAGGTTGGTTAGAACAACACATAGATAATGTAAACAACGCGGTTACTTATAAAACCAATGAGACAAGTGCCTTTGTTTTTCCTTTGTTTCAAGCTTATAGAGACGTCGTTGAGCTGTTACGCCTCTCTACAGATTATCACTATAGAAGAATTGATGTTCCGCCCTTTTTAACCTTAGAGTCTATCGTGACAAAGTTTAAAAATAACTATGATTTTCCTGCACCAGAGACAGCACTAGAAAAGGACCTGCAACATCAAATACTCAAACATATTGAAGGCATTATACTTGGACCTACTCTCGTAAACCTAGCAATGAACGGGATGTTCCATAAATACTTTATGCAAGCCAGTTTTAAGAGTGAAGAGTTTCATGAAGACCCTAAAAACTTTGAGCGTTTATTGGACATACTCGCCTATTTTGAGATTTTTGAAAAGTCTAAAAACACCTATCGCTTTACGGAAAAGGGATTGTTTTTTGCAAAAAGAGCAAGTGCCTATGGCGTGACTGTATCGTATATCCCAACACTTAGAAAGCTAGACGACCTCATCTTTGGAAATGCCACCGCTGCAAAAGAAGCTGGAGACGGGAATAAAGAAGGCCACGTAGACCGTGCGATGAATGTCTGGGGAAGTGGTGGTGCGCATAGTAGTTACTTTAAAATCGTAGATCAAATTATTATAGATCTCTTTAACAAACCACTCGAACAACAACCCAAAGGTATACTGGATATGGGTTGCGGTAATGGTGCTTTTCTCACACACTTATTTGAGGTTATTGAGCATCAAACCCTTCGTGGTAGACACTTAGATGAACACCCATTAATATTGGTAGGAGCAGATTATAATGATGCTGCCCTTAAAATCACCAAAGCAAACCTTATACAGGCAGATATCTGGGCAAAAGTAGTATGGGGAGATATTGGTGATCCCGATAGACTGGCACAAGACTTACAAGAAGATTATGGTGTTGCTCTGGGCGATTTGCTTAATGTACGTTCTTTCTTGGATCATAACCGTATCTGGAAACAGCCGTCTATGGATCTTGCCCATATTAGTGCCTCTACAGGAGCTTTTGCCTATGAAGGTGTACGACTATCCAATAATGCTGTCGAAGCTTCTCTAGCCGAGCATTTTAAAGCGTGGGCACCGTATACAAAAAAGTTTGGATTGCTATTAATAGAGCTCCATACTGTACCACCAGCAGTCGTTGCCAAAAATTTAGGTCGCAGTGCTGTAACGGCCTACAATGCCACACATGGATATTCTGATCAATATATTGTGGAAGCCCCTATATTTGAGGCCGTTTTAGATACGATTGGATTGCGTAAAAATGATACGCTTTCGCGAAAATTTCCCGACTCAGAACTGGCAACAGTGACTGTTAATTTGTTTGGGGCTTAATTCAAAAAACAGAGGATGCGCCAAATACTAGAAAGATTCTTTATAAAGGCAGCTTTAAAGAAGTATAAAAATACCCTTCCTACTTCGTCTGGTATCGAAAATCCTAAAATTATCTTTAATGTTCTAGCTAATGCTATCGTTTGGGAAGACGAGGGAATTGACAAGTGTCATCCCAAGTTAGAAAATGCTTTTAGATACGCTCTAAACTATCGCACTAACCTAATACAACATAAAGACTTTGAGCGACAAAAAAACAAAAAGAGCATAGAGTATTGGACCTACAAACAAACTCTAAAATATTATCCTAATTGGATTGGCTTCGATAAAGATAGAATATCTTACAATTCAGAATTGTCATTAAAAATAGATAGGATTAAAAGTGTTTCAGAATGGAAAATTAACAAAACATTTAATTAGGAATTCAATATGAATAGACTCAAAAGATTCTAAACAATTTATTAAATCCTCTTCGCCTCTTCCCAAAACACATCCATCTCAGCCAAGGTCATATCTGAAAGGTCTTTGTTAAGTTCTTTCGCTTTGCTCTCTAAGTATTGAAAACGCTTGATAAACTTTTTATTGGTGCGTTCTAAAGCGCTTTCTGGGTCTACCTTGAGAAAACGGGCATAATTAATCATAGAGAATAGCACATCGCCAAACTCGGCTTCTATCTTGTCTTGATTGGCTTCATTTACTTCGTGCTGGAGTTCACCTAGCTCTTCTTGTAGTTTTTCAAACACCTGCTCTGGCTCTTCCCAATCAAAACCTACACCAGCTACTTTATCTTGTACACGGTTTGCTTTTACCATTGCTGGCAACCCATTAGGAACACCTTCTAACACCGATTTCTTTCCTTCCTTGAGTTTGAGTTTTTCCCAGTTACGTTCTACTTCTTTTGCATCTGCCACGTCAATATCTCCATAAATATGTGGGTGACGAGAGATAAGTTTATCACTAATGCTATTAGCCACATCTGCAATGTCAAAATCTTGGGTCTCGCTTCCTATTTTGGCATAAAAGACAATATGTAACAAGAGATCTCCCAGTTCTTTCTTTACCTCATCTAGATCATTCTCAAGAATCGCATCGCCCAGCTCATAGGTCTCCTCTATAGTAAGATGTCTGAGCGTTTGCATTGTTTGCTTTTTATCCCATGGACAACCCACACGTAATTCGTCCATAATGGTAAGTAAGCGATCAAAAGCGGCTAGTTGTTGTTGTCTTGTGTTCATATAGCATAAAAATAAAAAAAGCCCTTACTGCAATGAGTAAAGGCTTGTATCTTTTATTAAAAGTTATGCACTACTCCTCTTCTTCACTAGTGGTTTCTGAGAAGTCCATCATTCCTTTTCTTTGAAGAATGTTGTACCATTGTACTACTTTTTTAATATCGCTGGCATACACACGGTCTTCATCGTAATCTGGAATAAGGTTAAAGAAATACTCTTCTAACTCATCTTTAGATGCTTTGTGGCTTATCGCTTCTCCTCCGTTTTCCTTTTCTTTAATTTTTTCAAAGACCTCTCTTAAAGGCATCTCTGCCGTGGTAGTATATATGGCAATCTCAGAAAGGACACTCACGTTATGACGCAGTCCTACAGATAGTTTCTTACCATCTAAAAGGGATTCTGTTAAAAATCCTCCTCGGGTTTGTGCTTTTAGCGCGTAGATACCTGGTTTTCCAGAAATTGCTATTACTTTATCTAAACTCATTCTCTATATTTTATTGGGCAGCAAATATGCATTGCTGCTTTTACTTTTCAAAATAAATTAAAGATTCTTATCAATAACTTATGTAAAATTTAACTTATCGTTTTTTAGACATTGCAGGAAAGCGCATTCTATAATCTGCACTGCACTTGCCTTTAGATATGTTTGCTAGCTTTCCTTTGATTAATCGTTTCTTTAAGCTGGACAATTTATCTGTAAAAAGTACCCCTTCTATGTGATCGTATTCGTGCTGTATTACTCGAGCTATTAATCCTTCGTAGGTTTCTGTAAACTCCTTAAAATTTTCGTCTTGATAACGTATCGTAACCTTAGGCTGTCTAAAGACGTCTTCATTAATGCCAGGTATACTAAGGCATCCTTCAGAAAATGCCCATTCATCACCATCTTCTTCTAAAATTTCGGCATTGATAAACGTTTTTTTAAAAGCACCTAGCTCTTTTTGCTCTTCTTCTGTAAAGCCTTCATCGGCAGCAAAAGGCTCGGTATCTACAAGAAACAAACGGATTGGCAATCCTATTTGCGGGGCAGCTAGCCCTACACCTCTTGCCCCATACATCGTCTCATACATATTTTCAAGAAGTTCCTTAAGATTAGGATACTCAGGTGTAATTGCTTTTGCTTTTTTCTTTAATACGGGATCTCCGTACGCTACAATGGGTAAAATCATTTGTTATGTATTGTAAAGATACTCTTGTAATATAATGGTCGCACTAATTTGATCTACCAGTGCTTTATTTTGTCTCTTTTTCTTTCCTATTCCACTATCTATCATTGTTTGGAAAGCCATTTTTGAGGTAAAACGCTCATCTTGCCTTACAATCTTTAAGGTGGGGAATTTTTTTTCTACGCTTTCGCGAAAGCGTACTATATCCACCTCTACTTCAGAAGGCTCTCCGCTCATACGTTTGGGCTCTCCTATCACCATCATCTCGACATCTTCCTCTGTTAGATACTTCTTTAGAAAAGGCATTAATTCTTTTGTAGCAACCGTCGTCAAACCTGAGGCTATTAGTTGTAACTCGTCTGTTACTGCTATGCCTGTTCGTTTAGTACCATAATCTATCGCTATAATGCGAGCCATCTCTAAAATTTGATGCAAAAATACGGAAAACGGTGAGCAAACACTATTGTTTTAGATGTAACAACATTATAATAATTTGTCCAATATTTTGAATACTCCTAGTTGCCCAAACACTTTATGAAACTTTATCTTTGCAATGCAAAAAGAAGAACCATTGTGAATGCGGTATGATACCTGCCTGCAGGCAGGCAGGTTTCCGCCTTCGTGATTCATAAAACTTCCGCGTAGGCGGAAGTCTTGTTAAATTCAATACTAATTGCGACTGCGGGTATGAGATTTCCGCCTTCGCGGAAATTAAATTTATGACACAACTACAAAACATTATAGAAGATGCTTGGGAGGATCGCTCTCAACTTACAAATAAAGTGACTATAAATGCCATACGAGAGGTGGTTGATATGCTAGATAGGGGCACCTTGCGTGTAGCAGAACCTACAGAAAATGGATGGCAAGTAAATGAATGGATTAAAAAAGCGGTAGTACTCTACTTCCCAATCCAAAAAATGGAAACTCTCGAAGCAGGTATTTTCGAATATCACGACAAAATTCCATTGAAAAGAGATTACGAAAATCGTGGGATACGCGTAGTTCCAAATGCAGTAGCACGTCACGGAGCGTATATCTCTAGTGGCACTATTTTAATGCCTAGCTATGTAAATATTGGTGCGTATGTAGATGAAGGCACTATGGTAGATACGTGGGCCACGGTAGGAAGTTGCGCGCAGATAGGCAAAAACGTTCATCTTAGTGGTGGTGTAGGTATAGGAGGTGTATTAGAACCTTTACAAGCCTCTCCTGTAATTATAGAAGATGGTGCTTTTATAGGTAGTCGTTGTATCGTAGTAGAAGGAGTTCATGTAGAAAAAGAAGCCGTATTGGGTGCAAATGTGGTGCTTACTATGAGTACAAAAATTATAGATGTTACGGGTGGCGAGCCTATAGAGATGAAAGGACGCGTACCTGCGCGATCAGTCGTAATACCAGGAAGTTATACTAAGAAATTTGCTGCTGGAGAATATCACGTACCTTGTGCACTTATCATAGGAAAGCGAAAAGAAAGTACTAATAAAAAGACCTCTCTTAATGATGCATTGAGAGAATATGATGTAGCCGTTTAAAACATAGTTTGAAAATATTAATCATACAGCAAAAAATGATAGGCGACGTTTTAACGTCGTCTATCTTGTGTGAAGCGATTAAGGTACGCTTTGGCGAAAGCGAAGTGCATTATTTAATAAATAGTCACACCGCTGCTGTAGTAGAAAACAACCCGTATATAGATCAATTAGTACTTTTTACTCCAGAAATGGAGAAAAATAAAAAGGCCAGAAACAAACTATTCGAGTTTTTAAAAAATGAGCATTACGATACGGTAATTGATATATATTCCAAACTTGGAAGCGCCCAATTTACGAGAGCTACGAAGGCCAAAACTCGTATTGGATACTTTAAATGGTACACGCAATGGGCGTACACAGATACATTTTCTTACGATAGGAATCCTAAAACAGTCGCTGGACTAGCCATAGAGAATAGAATAAAATTACTATCGCCTTTAGGTAGTGATTTCCCACCTTTTCTTGAACCTAAAATTTATCTAACGACAGAAGAAATTGAAATAGCCAGAACAACACTCAAAAAAGGTTACATAGATCTCAACAAGCCAGTAGCTATGGTTTCGCTTTTAGGGAGTAGCAAAGAAAAAACCTATCCTCTAGCGTATATGGCAGTTCTTTTAGACACTCTTGTAGATCACAAAAACATCCAATTACTTCTTAATTACATTCCCAAACAGCAACCAGAGGTAGATAGACTATTAGCCCTTGCAAAAGAGGAAACGAAGCAATACATTTTCAGTACTATTTATGGAAAAAGTCTACGCGAATTTCTAGCACTTGCAAGCCATTGTTCAATGATGATAGGGAATGAAGGTGGCGCTATTAATATGGCAAAGGCCCTCGATATACCAACATTTTCAATTTTCTCACCTTGGATCACTCGTGAGGCTTGGGGGATATTTGAAAATGAAAGGAACCAATCTTTTCATTTAAAGGATGTAGAACCAGTAATCTATGAGAAAGAAAATCTTAAAGAAATAAGAAAGAATGCACTACGTTTTTATGATTTAATGAGCCCTGAACTCGTGTGGGTTCGTTTAAAGAGTTTTATAAATTGTCTCCCTTTTTAATACCATGATAGGTATAGGCATATCCCTTTTTTCTAGTATTTTTTCTGATGGCTGCATTTTTCTCTAAGGTTTCTGCCGTTTTATAACCTCTTGGGTGATCTAAATGTATACAAAGCGCACTGTAACGTATTTGCTTAGACTTGAAACCCATATTAATCAATCGCTCACCTAGTTCCCTATCTTGACCTCCATACTGCATACGTTCATCAAAGCCATTTACTGAAAGTATGTCTTTTTTCCAACCACTAGCATTATGCCCATTCCAACTAGCATTAGTGGGAGTCACAGCATTAAGAAGGCTTGCTTTGGTTCCTTTTGCCGTTAACTTGTTGTTTTTAAAAGATGACTTTAGCCCTCGTGCCTTAAGCCAAGACAACTCGAAACACCTTTGTGACTCAATATCTTCTTTAGTGATTTCTTGAGAAATATCTAACGGAAGTTTAAAATAACCCCCAGACAAAAAATACCCTCTTTCTCTATGCTTAAGATGCTGTTCTACAAAGTCATTTTTTGCAATACAGTCACCGTCACTCATTAAAATATAATCTGCATTACAAGCTTCTATAGCTTTATTGAGAATACGAGATTTTTGAAAACCATCATCTTTCTGCCATACGTGTATAATGGGTACGGGAAAGTCCTTTGAAAAAGCTTGAATACAATCTATAGTCTCCTGACCTGACCCGTCATCTGCGATAACAACTTCAAAATCTGTTGTGGTTTGAACAGCATAACCCCATAAGGTTTTTGTAAGCCACTCTACTGCATTGTAAGTGCTTATAATAACTGAAATTGAGGGAGTATTTGTTGCCATAGTAACACAACAAAAGTACTATTTAATTGTTAAAACTTTGTAGCTTTGCTTTTTAAAGAATTTATGGAGAAATTAACTGCCATTATCCCTACGGGAAATGAAGAACATAACATACGAGAAGTTCTTGAGTCTGTATCCTTTGCAGATGAAATTATGGTAGTAGATTCTTTCAGTACTGATAATACTATTGCAATTGCAAAAGAGTATACAGATGTAATCCTTCAACGCGAGTATAAATACTCGGCTTCTCAAAAAAACTGGGCTATACCCCAGGCTTCTCACCAATGGATTCTACTAGTAGATGCAGATGAGAGAGTAACTCCAGAGCTCAAAAAAGAGATTAAGGCTGTTCTAGCAAATCCTCCAATGGACAAAGTAGCTTTTTGGATTTATAGGATGAACCATTTTATGGGTAAACGCGTGAGATATAGTGGATGGCAAAATGATAAGGTAATTCGTCTTTTTAAACGTGACTTTTGCGTTTATGAAGATAAAATGGTACACGCAGAAATTAAAGCAAATGGACCTGTAGGTTTTTTAAAAAGTAAGTTTTATCATAATACATACATTTCTCTAGACCATCACATACAAAAGATGAACCGCTACGCGGCGTGGCAAGCTAGAGACTATGACGAAAAGGTAAATAGACTGAATCCATTTCATTTAATCATCAAACCATTTTGGGGATTTTTTAAGCACTACGTCATCCAGATGGGATTTAGAGATGGGATTGTTGGACTTATTATAAGCTATTTACACGCCTATTCAATATGGATGCGGTATGCAAAATTATGGCTGTACCGAAGAGGATTGAAATAGGTTGAGATACTGACTCGCTCTACCGATACTTATAAATCTCATGATCTCGATTTCGCGTAAGCATAATAGCCACTATGTATTTGTGTGTTTGTACCAATTAATCTGTTGTTCCAGTCCCTTTTTGAAAGACATTTTTGGCTCAAAATTCAATATTTTTCTGGCTTTATCGATGTTTGCTGTAGTTTTTAATTGATCTCCTGATCTACTTGGAAAGGTTTCTATTATTGCTTTCTTTCCTAATATTTCTTCGACGTACTGGATACCTTGCGAGGTACTATAAGCTTTATCATTACCCATATTAATAATCTCGCCGTTGCATACCTCCATGCAATCAAGAATACGTGCGAGTCCATCTACGATATCGCCTACATAAGTAAAACTACGAAGATGTTTCTCACTGCCTTTAAATAGAGGGAAAGGTTTTTCTTCAATAATAGACTTAATAAGTTTAGTATACAGCTTTTCTGGACGTTCCCTAGGGCCATATACTGAGTATAGTCTTATAGAACAGGCTTTTATTTTATTCATCCTATTTGCGGCGAGCACAAGCTGCTCTCCCGCAAGCTTTGTGACACCATAATCTGATGCAGGCTTGGGAAGACAACCTTCTGAACTAGTTGCTTTTAGTCCATATACAGAAGAAGTAGAAATATTGACAAACATTTTTAACGGACTCTCTAGGTTGAGGCTCCATTGTAATACATTTTGAGTAGCTAGTATGTTATTTCTTTCGTACTGCTCAAAGGAGGTATTGGAGGAAATACCTGGCTGCGCCGCAAAATGATATATCACATCAATATCATTAGGTAAGATAGTTGCAAGATCATCTAACAGATCTACTGCAATAAAATGAATACCAGATTTTACTAGATCCCTCTTGTTTTTTTGTTTAAGCTCCTCAGAGTAATAAGGTGAGAAATTATCAAGGCCATAAACAATATGTCCATTGGACGCAAGATATTCAGCCATATGAGAACCTATAAACCCTGCCGCACCTGTAACTAATATTCTCATAAAGAATCTGTCTTTAAACCTTCCAAAAATAAACAATCTTAGACTATGTTCTCACAAAAAAAGCCTCTCGATTTGAGAGGCTTTTTTAATCTATATGTACTCAAGAAATTACTTTCCTGATTCCATTTGCTTCTTAAGAGCCGCAAGTGCTTCATTTGCATCACCCAAAGTAGGCTTAGCTTCATCTGCTTGTGCAGCGGCTTTCTTAGCCTGCTTCTTAACAATGTTTGCTTCTTCTTCTTTATGGATTACCATATGTGAAGCGACTACACGCTTGAAGTCCTTATTGAACTCTATAACTTGGAATTCAACCTCTTCTCCTTTTGCTACTTTAGAACCGTCTTCTTTTTCAAGGTGACGTGTTGGGATAAAGGCCGTAATATCTTCGTTAAAATCTACTGTTGCTCCTTTATCTACGATCTCTGTAAGTACTGCAGTGTGCTTTGTACCAACCGCAAACTCCTCTTCGTATTTATCCCAAGGATTGTCTTCTATTTGTTTGTGACCTAAAGATAATTTACGTCCTTCTACGTCTAGCTCAAGAACCACTACTTCTAGCTTATCTCCTACTGCACAGAACTCAGATGGGTGTTTCACCTTTTTAGTCCAAGAAAGATCTGAGATGTAAATTAATCCATCAATTCCTTCTTCTAACTCAACAAATACTCCAAAGTTTGTAAAGTTACGCACGATACCTTCGTGACGTGAACCTACAGGGTATTTAGATGTAATATCTGTCCAAGGATCTGGTGTTAATTGCTTAATACCAAGGCTCATCTTGCGATCTTCACGATCTAAGGTAAGAATTACGGCATCTACCTTATCTCCTACTTTTACAAAATCTTGTGCACTACGTAAATGTGTAGACCAAGACATTTCTGAAACGTGTATTAATCCTTCTACTCCTTCTGATACTTCGATAAATGCACCGTAATCTGCGATTACAACCACTTTACCTTCTACCTTATCTCCAATTTTCATTTCTTCACTCAACGCCTCCCAAGGATGCTTAGAAAGTTGCTTAAGACCTAATTGGATACGTGTTTTATTCTCATCAAAATCAAGGATAACTACGTTAAGCTTTTGATCAAGCTCTACGATCTCACTCGGGTGATTGATACGAGACCAAGAAAGGTCTGTAATATGTACAAGACCATCTACACCACCTAAATCAACAAATACACCGTAAGAAGTAATGTTTTTAACAACACCTTCTAGTACTTGTCCTTTTTCTAACTGAGCGATGATTTCCTTCTTCTGCTCTTCAATATCTGCTTCAATAAGCGCTTTGTGAGATACAACAACATTTTTAAACTCGTGGTTGATTTTTACAACCTTGAATTCCATTGTTTTATTTACATACTGATCGTAATCGCGTATAGGCTTCACATCAATTTGTGATCCTGGCAAGAATGCTTCTATACCAAATACGTCTACAATCATACCTCCTTTAGTACGCGCCTTCACAAATCCGTTTACGATAGTGCCTTCATCATGAGCTGCATTCACACGATCCCAAGCTTTGATTACTCTCGCTTTACGGTGAGATAAAATTAATTGTCCCGTTGCATCTTCACGCACGTCAATTAATACTTCTACTTTGTCACCTACTTTAAGGTCTGGATTGTAACGAAACTCGTTAAGAGATATTACACCTTCAGACTTTGCATTGATATCGATAATTGCATCACGATCTGTAAGATTAATTACAGTACCTTCTACAACGTCATCATCTAATGTGTCTACAAAGTTTTTTGCTACTAAGCTCTCGAATTCTTCAAGTTGCTTATCATCTACAACTTCAATACCTTCTTCGTACTTTTCCCAATTAAACTCTTTTAAAAATTTTTCTGGATTTTCTTGAGCAGGGGATTGCTCAACTTTTGGTGCTTCTGCTACTGCAGCTGCTGCATCCTGAACTTCAGGGTTTTTTGTTTCTTCAGCCATTGCTAAAAATTTGCATCAATACGGCTTATTAATTGCTGTACTGATGGGTTTTTGTATTTTACGCTTTCGCGAAAGCTTTCATAACCACAAAACCATAAAAGTGATTTTGTTTGTTTTTCCTTCTTGGTGCTTTCTAAAGGTTATCCAAAAAAGGAGTGCAAAAGTACTGATAGTTTTCTGTTTTTCAAAGTCTTTACTAAGGATAAGAACAATTACTAACACTTTATTCCTTATTATACTCTAACTAGGCGGTATTTTGTACCTTTAAAATAAAAAATGACGCTTTGGCATTTACATCTTATGGCCACTATGTATATAGGCATAGGCTGCGTGCATTTTATAAAACCTAAGGCTTTTCTAAGAGTTATCCCTCCTTATATTTCTAATGGTAAATTAATGGTTTACTTGAGCGGTATTGCAGAAATTGGTTTAGGCATCGCACTCTTTTTTGAACAAACTAAAGTAATCGCTCTTTGGGGTATCATTGCAATGCTTTTTATTTTCTTAATAGTGCACTGGTATATGATTCGAGATAAAAAATTTCATACTACCTTTCCTTTAGCACTGCTATGGTTGCGTTTTATTTTACAGTTTGGTCTTATGTATTGGGCCTATTATTATATTTAGTAATGTCACTATTTCCAAAAGAACCGCAAAAAATACCTCTAGAAGGAGCAAATGTCATCTACTATCCAAATTTTATTGCAGCAGATGAGGCTTTAAGGCTATACAACAAACTGCATAGTGAGACTCCTTGGCAACAAGATGATATAAAGGTGTTTGGAAAAGTGTATGCACAACCTCGCTTAACAGCTTTATACGCATCCAATGGTTTGCCATACTCCTATTCTAACATAACAATGTATCCTCACAAGTTTACTCTAGAACTAGAAGCTATAAAAAATAAGGTTGAATTCTTAGCAAACGAGCATTTTACCACCTGCCTTTTAAATTTATATCGTGACGGGAAAGATAGTAATGGATGGCACTCTGATGATGAAAAAGAATTAGGAAAAAACCCCACTATCGCTTCAGTTTCCTTTGGTGCCAGCAGGGTCTTTAAATTTAGGGATAAAAAGGCTAAGACAAACGTCTTTTCGTTACGTCTTGAACCAGGCAGCCTGCTACTTATGAAGGGGTCTACCCAACATAACTGGCAGCACCAACTACCTAAAACTTCAAAACAAGTGAAACCTAGAATCAATCTAACGTTTCGGAAAATATTGAGCTAAAAGCCATAAAAAATCTGAGGCAATTGCAATAAAGAACTACGTTTACTCTTTATCCTAACCCGCCTAGATTAAAATTACTTATACTTATATCTGCTCCCTCTGTTGAGTAAATAAGTTAAGTAATACGTCCAAAGACATCATAAAAGACACTATTACAAAAAACTGCTTCATCACGCTTGAATAAGCTAAATCAAATATTAAACGAAGCAGATTACTAAAGATCATAACCTCATTTTTATAAAAAATGCCTTCTCGCAATAGTAACACCTCTAGTGCATTCTAGAAAAAACAGTAAAGACACCAACATTAAAAAGGACTTAAGAGGCAAATAACTATATAAATTAATTGAATCTCTAAGCCCTCTCAGAAATGTATCTTAGATCATTAACTTTTAATAATGAATGAACTAACATAAATGAACCAACAACTGACTTTATAACCAAATGTGGGAGCATCCTTAATCTTATAAAAACTACTTTACTTTGGACTGCAAAACTATGCAAGCATAGTAAATTAATTCTTGTACATTTTTCTATTTATTTTGTACAAAATTTGTAATTTACTGGTTCTTAGCTCAACTAAAACGTTTTCGTTAAATGTACAAAACGCTAGTAACCAATTTCTAAGTACTCAATAAATGCGTAGTTTCAATTTACAAGACACCTTCATTATCAAACGAGATTCGGCAGTTAGTGCCTATAGAGATGATGAACATCGTGGCTATTTTGAAATTATTTTTATCGAAGAAGGAAAAGGAAAGCACTTTATAAATGAATTTATTGTTTCATATCAAGAAGGAGATATTTTTTTAATTGCTCCAGAAGATGAACATCATTTTGAGGTGCAGGAGCGCACCTCTTTCTGCCATTTTAGATTTACAGAGCTTTTGTTTTCTAGCAAGATGAATCTTCCTGATCGTTCATACTGGCTACATCGTATTGAACATATTATGAATAATCCTAATTTATTACCTGGAGACATCATTAAGGAAAAAGCAGAGCGATATTTAATATGGCACATACACGATGTTATCATCAATGAGTATGAAGGCAGGAAGGAATTTTACAAGCATAATATTTCTAACATGGTTAGTACTATATTAAGTATTATTGCTCGCAATATTACACGCGACTTTGAACTTAATACAAGACGATTGCGCAACGATAAATCTACCACTATAGACCAAATAATAGCTTACATAAGAAAGCACGTATATGACACCGACCTTATGAAAGTGCACGCCATTGCAGATAAGTTTAATATGACCAGTAGCGGACTTAGTGCTTATTTTAAAAGAAAATCTGGAGAATCCTTGCATCATTATATACTAATGTACAAGATACACCTAGTGAAATATCGCTTAAAAAATACAGACTTTACCGTATCTGAAATTGCTTTCCAACTAGGTTTTACTGATGAAAGCCATCTTACTCGTATTTTTAAGAAGTATAATGGTATGACTCCTAAACAATTTAAAACCAAAGAATTGGTTAAAGAGCAAGCTTCTATAAACGAAGCGGGTTAACCAAAAAGCTCATTAAGAACACCTGCCAGACGAATTCCTCCTTTTTGCAGTTGGCTCCTTACTGTTCCAAAATAATCGTACATATAGCGATACCCTAACTTATCTCCTTTATTAGTATCAGCATAGATATTTTTTGTAAGAACTCTGCTCTCTTCCATCCAATCTATCACATCACCATTCTTTATTGCCGCAACTTCTTTCTTAGAAACTTTAGGCATTGTTCTGGCTAGCTCACTATACGACATATTGTAGTGTTCAATCATTTTTGTGTCCCAAACCGAATGTAAATTCGTGCCATCCTTAAACCATCTCACTTGAAAATCATTACCACCCCTATCTTCGCCTATACCCGTATGCAGTGGTTGATGCAAATCTCCAATTAAATGAACCAACAGTTTCACATGAAAAACCTTTTTTTCCTTGCTAGTCAAAGGATCTTTAATAGACGTAATACAACTCTGAATGCCTTGTATTATATCACCACGATCATTTTTAGGATGCGTACCATACGTCATATCAAAAGGAATATTTACATAATGCCACGGCCCGTAAGATCTATATAAAGTGTCACTTTTGATCTCATCCCCGTAGGTCGAAATAAGCGCCAGCGACTCTCCATCTAATAACTTACGTAATGCCTTCTTAGCTTTCTTTGTTAAATATTTTTCTGCGATTTCGCCAGTCGTTCGATGACCTGTTTTACCCCAATCATATGCAACAGATGAATGAGAGAATGTTAAAGCAATAATCAAAAATAAGGAATAACGCATTTGTCTATTTTTTTGTAAAAATACAATGAAAATCAAAATGAACTGTTATGATAGTGTGATGTATTATGCTTTCGCGAAAGCATAAAAAGACTACCTTTAACTCATATTATACAATAGAAAATCTATTGCATAATATGGGTTTAACAGGCCTTCAAAAACATATAAATAAATGAAATTCTTAGTTACCACTTTTCTGGCATTAATTACAATCACCAACGTACTAGGGCAAGAAAATTATATCGCTCAGGATATAAAAATAAATTCTCTAGTGTATGGAACTCTACTTCAACCTAAAGAGAAAGCGACTACGTTAGTAATAATTATTGCAGGTTCTGGTCCCACAGACAGAGATGGTAACCAGCAGATGATGAGAAATAATTCTTTGAAAATGCTTGCACAAGATCTTAGCAAAGAAGGGTTTGCAACTTTTAGATATGATAAGAGAATATTTACGCTATTAAAACAACGAGCCTTACAAGAGGAAAAACTGCGCTTTGATGATTTTATTGAAGATGCAGTAAATACGGTCGATTACTTTAATTCCAAAAACAAATATGACAAGATCTATATTCTTGGACACAGTCAAGGGGCTTTGGTAGGTCTAATGGCCGCTTTACAAACAGATGCTTCTGGATATATTTCTGTAGCGGGTGCGGGACAAGGCATAGATCAAACCATCATAAACCAAATAGGATTGCAAATGCCAGGTCTTAAAGACGAGGCAATAGCTGCCTTTGGAACACTTAAAGAAAAAGGAAGTGTAAAAGATTTTAATCCAGCTCTCACCTCTATACTAAGAAAATCTGTTCAACCCTTTATGGCAAGCTGGATGCAATACGACCCTGCGACTGAAATACAAAAACTTGATATTCCTACTCTTATTATTAATGGAACACAAGATCTTCAAGTAGACCTTAAAGAAGCACAATCACTTAAAGATGCTGCGCCAGCAGCGCAATTAAAGATTATAGATAATATGAACCACGTTCTCAAAGAAGTCTCTGGTGATCAATTAGAAAATGCAAAGAGCTATAATGAGCCATCAAGGCCACTTGCTCCTACTCTAATTAACACTATTGTTGCTTTTATATCAAAGAACTAATATAATTATCTCAAAATTTTAGGTTAAATAGCTCTTAAAATTTCGCCTAAGAAATTGTCTTTAATTACATTCGTTAGTGATTAACCATCGCCAAAAATGTTTAAGAACTTACTCGGTGTTTACCTATCTATTTTTAGTTTGAGTGTATTTGCTCAGACAAAAGAAGTTACTGTAAAATATATAGATTCTGCCATTTCTGTAGATGGGCTACTCGATGAAGATGTTTGGAGGCAAGTCGCTCCGGCAACAAATTTCTGGCAATACTTCCCAACAGATACAATACAAGCAAAAGGACAGACGGAAATACGTTTTCTATACGATAATAGAAAGCTATACGTAGGTATCAAAATTTACAGTGTAGGAGATGACTACGTCGTGCCTTCTTTAAGACGGGACTTTAGAGCGGGAGGCAGTGATAACATCACACTCATGTTTGATACTTTTAATGATGGTCAAAATGCATTTCTTTTTGGTTCAAATCCTGAAGGCGTGCGCCGTGAAGCTTTAGTCTCTGGAGGAGGCACAGACTTAAGAGGATTTACCACAAGTTGGGATACAAAGTGGGTAGGAGAAACTACAAAACACGACGGCTATTACATTTGCGAGTGGGCAATTCCACTCTCAGCCTTTAAATATCGTGAAGGAGAAACGCACTGGCGGTTTAACTCTTACCAGTTTGACACCCAAGGAAATGAACGTAATACATGGATACAAATACCTCAAAATCAGTTTATTTTTAACCTTGCTTATATGGGAGATATGGTTTTTGAAAAGCCATTAGGCAATTCAAAAAGTCCCATATCTATTATCCCTTACATAAACGCGATAGTGGGAGAAGACAGAGAAACCCCAGAAGATTTTTCAGATTTTAAATTTGGCGGAGATGCTAGATTTACCATTGGTAATAGTCTCAATCTGGATGCAACTATTAATCCAGATTTCTCGCAGGTAGAAGTAGATAACGCCATTACAAACCTCACTAGATTTGAAGTAGGTCTTCCAGAACGAAGACAGTTTTTTATAGAAAATAGTGATCTATTTGCAGATTTTGGAGACCCAAGAGCCGCAAATCCCTTTTTCTCAAGACGTATAGGCATAGCCCAAGATATCGTTGGAAACACCATACAAAATGATATCGTTGCTGGTGCTAGATTGAGTGGTAAGCTCAATAATAATTTCAGAATAGGCTTTCTTAATATGCAAACTGCAAGCGATGAAGATAACAACATCGATGCCAATAATAATGCTGTAATTGCCTTACAGCATAGAGTTTTTAGTAGGTCTAATATCAGCGCCATATTTGTAAATAGACAAAAGACCAATAAAGAAGAGCTACTTCCCCCTACGGATATAGATGTTATTCCAGACCAAGCAGAGGAAGAAGAAGAAAATGTTCAAACTAGATATAATAGGTTAGTAGGTATAGACTATAATCTAGCAAATCAAGACAATAGCTGGAATGGCAAGTTCTGGTTACATAAATCCTTCACACCAGAGGTAGAAGATAATGACTACTCTGCAGGAGTGAGATTAGAATATAATCGCAACAATTGGCGTATCCTCAACTCAGCTCTTTTTGTGGGAGAAAATTTTAATTCTGACTTGGGGTTCATTCCCCGTAAAGATATTTTTAGAAATTTTACCCGTATAGAGCGATTGTACTTTCCAAAAACAGGTAAGATTAATCGTCATATATTTTCGTTAGCCTCATTTTTTGTTTGGAGACCTGAACTGGATTTTGTGAAGGGCGACCGAACGTATTCACCTCGCTGGCAGGCAGAATTTAAAAATACGAGCAATCTGAGCGTGCGATTACGATCGAGGTATACACTACTTTTTGACTCCTTTGATCCTTCTAGATCTGACGACGGACTGCAACTTGCAGAAGGTACAGACTATTATTATGAAAGTGCTGAGATAGAATATGAGTCAGATAGAAGAAAAGTGCTTTCATATAATGTAAATACAGAATTTGGAGAATTCTTTAATGGAGATCGCGTGACTGTTAGAGCTGGAGCAAACCTTAGACTTCAACCTCATCTAGCAATTGGACTCAATGCTAGATATGACAAGATTGATTTACCCGCTCCTTTTTCTGATAATGATATATGGCTTATTAGCCCTAGGATAGATATTACCTTTAGTAAATCCCTTTTCTGGAACACGCTTGTGCAGTATAGTTCTCTTCAAGATAATTTTGGGATTAACTCAAGACTTCAGTGGCGTTTTGCTCCGTTATCTGATCTATTTTTAGTGTATAATGATAATTATTTTACCGATAACACCTTCGCCCCCCGTTTTAGATCTATTAATTTAAAACTTACCTACTGGCTGTATCTCTAATTTTTTGGTAATTTGTACGCTTCCGCGAAAGCGTAATTAACAAACACCCATGGAGCATACACCTTACTTTACGAACGACACAATTGTTTTTGGGCTTATAGCCATCTTGCTAGGAGCAATTTTTTATACCTCTGGAAGAAAAACCGGGTTTTGGAAAAAGTTTTATAGTATCGTGCCTGCTCTATTGTTATGTTACTTATTACCAGCAATTTTAAACTCTTTGGGTATGATTAGCGACAAATCTTCTCAGTTATACTTTGTTGCCAGCAGATACTTGCTGCCTGCCTCTTTAGTTTTAATGACATTAAGTATCGATCTAAAAGCTATTTCTAATCTGGGAGTAAAAGCACTTATCATGTTTTTTACAGGAACTATAGGCATTATTATAGGAGGTCCTCTGGCAATCTTGCTTATATCTTTAGTGTCGCCAGAAACAGTGGGAGGAGCAGATTTTGATGCTGTATGGCGAGGACTATCCACACTTGCAGGGAGCTGGATAGGCGGTGGTGCAAATCAAGCAGCAATGCTCGAAATCTATCAATATAATCCAGAAAAATATGGGGGGATGGTTTTAGTAGATATTGTAGTGGCAAACTTATGGATGGCTGTACTACTCTTTGGAATTGGAAAATCTGATAGAATAGATAAATGGCTTAAAGCGGATAATAGTGCTATACAAGAATTAAAGGAAAAGGTATCATCTTTTGAAGAAAGCATACGACGTAATCCTACTCTTAACGATTATATGGTAATGTTGGGTCTTGCTTTTGGCGCAGTTGCCATAGCTCATTGGGGTTCTACAGGTATGGCCAGTCTTTTTGATAGCATTCCTAAAGACTCTGCCCTAGCCTCCTTTGGATCTACATTTTTCTGGATGGTAACAATCGCTACCGCCATAGGAGTAACACTATCTTTTACTCCAGCAAAAAACTACGAAGGTGCCGGAGCCAGTAAAATAGGTAGTATTTTCATCTATATATTGGTAGCAAGTATTGGTATGAAGATGGATTTAGGAGCTATTTTTGATAACCCGAAGTTGATTTTAGTGGGTATTGTATGGATGGCTATACACGCTGGCCTGCTTATTCTCGTAGCAAAACTTATCAAAGCGCCGTTTTTCTTTCTTGCTGTTGGAAGCCAGGCAAACGTGGGTGGCGCCGCTTCTGCACCAGTGGTAGCGGCAGAGTTTCACCCTTCTCTTGCAAGTGTGGGTGTTTTACTTGCAGTTTTTGGATATGTCGTAGGTACGTATGGTGCCATATTGTGTACAATTTTAATGGAAATGGTATCTCCAGGCTAGTTTATTTTTGAAAATAATAGCATCTTTGCCCTCCTATTTAGAAAACATTATGCGCGTATTTATTCTATCATCTTTGATCCTTATGGTTGTAACATCTTGTTCTAAACAAGGTAATTTTACGCTAACAGGAACAGTTAAAGGTCTTAAAAAAGGAACTCTCTATTTACAAAAGATTGAGGATACTGCTTTGGTAAATATAGATTCATTAGTTGTAGATGGCGATCCGGACTTTAATTTCAGTACTGCTCTAGATGAACCGCAAGTATTTTATCTACACCTAGATAAAAAAGATGCCTCTGGTTACGACGACCGCATTCTATTTTTTGCCGAACCTGGAGAAATGAATATTACCACTTCTCTCAAGAATTTTGAAGGTTTTGCGGCCATTACTGGGTCAGAAAATCAAATGAAATGGATAGAGTTTAAATCCATAAACACTCAGTTTAATGACAAAAATCTCGATCTCATTAAAGAATCCTTTGTTGCGCAAAGATCTGGAGATCAAGATTTGATCCTAAAATACGATGATTCACTTAACAACTTATTAAAAAGAAGGTATCGATATACTGGTAATTTTGCCATTACTAACAAAACCCTGCCCGTGGCACCATATATAATTCTTACTCAAATCCCAGACGCTACGGTTACTTATCTTGACACCTTATATAAGAGCTTACCCCAAAAGACACAAAAATCTATGTACGGCGAGCAACTAAAGAGCTTAATAAAAAGTAGGTCCTTAGATTAAGTTATTATAGCTCCAAAATTGTATCCTTTATAGGTTTGCGCACTTTCTTTAAACTAGCAAACATGTCATCATCAGCCCTGTAACCAATAGGCATCACCAATACAGCCTGTAAACTTTTTTCTGAAAGTTCAAGTATCTCATTATATCCAAAAGGATCAAATCCTTCCATAGGACAAGCGTCTATTTTCTCTATGGCGCAGGTAGTTAATAAGTTGCCCATTGCGAGATACGCTTGTTTTGTAGCCCATAGATCTGTTTCATTTTGACTTTTTTCTTTAAAATGATCAAGAAGGTATTCTCGATAAGGCTGTAATATGTCATCTGGTGTATCTCGAATCTCTTTTACTCTATCAAAGTATTTCTTGACGTAAGCAGAGTCTACCTTTTTCTCTATACAAAAAACTAAAACATGAGAAGCATCTGCTACTTGCTGTTGGTTCATAGAGTGAGAGACTAAGGCCTTTTTAAGGTGATCATCTTCTATAATTAAAAGTCTTACAGGTTGCAATCCAAAACTAGTAGCAGTAAGGTTAAACGCCTCTTTTACTACTGAAATTTTTTCATTAGAAAGGCGCTTTGTAACATCAAATTTCTTAGTCGCATAACGCCAAGCCAAATCCTTTAAAATTGTAGACATACTAACATTTTTTTATGATACAAAGATACTCTGGTCAATCTATAATCACGTATATTGACCATAGTAAATTGTAATACCTATATCAATAAATAGATGTCTTTAGAAAGTCGTATTAATTCTTCAGAAACGAGAATATTTAAAGCTGTATTTCCCAATACTACAAATCATTATGATACTTTATTTGGAGGTACAGCTTTGCATATGATGGATGAAGCCTCTTTTATCTGTGCAACGAGATTTAGTCGTAAAAAGATGGTGACAATCTCCACCGATGCGATAGATTTTACAAAACCTATTCCGCAAGGAACAATAATAGAACTAGTAGCGCGTATTGATAAGGTAGGTAAAACAAGTTGTATAGTAAAAGTAGATATTTACAAAGAAGATATGTACAGTAACCATAGAGAGATTGCCGTTACCGGTTACTTTACATTTGTGGCGCTAGATGAGAACAAAAAGCCTACACCAATAGTTTAATTTATTAATTATTCCCTTTGAAGAAAAAGCTTAAAAAATTAAGTCTAGTGCTGCTCGTATTTATCTTACTAGGAATACTGGCTATCTTCATCTTGAACAATAAAATAAAAACATCTACCAGCTCTTCTATTTACAAAACTATGGAAGAAGTCCCTTTCAAGCATACCGCCATTGTACTTGGAGCAAGTGTAAAATCTAATGGGAACCTGTCAGTCATGCTTCGAGACCGGGTTGAAAGCGCTTTGTTATTATACAATCACGGTAAAGTAAAACGTTTTTTATTATCAGGAGATAATGGCACTGAAAATTATAATGAGCCTAAAGCGATGAAAAATTATCTTATCGAACGGGGCGTACCTAAAGATCATATCTATTTAGACTACGCAGGTTTTGACACATATGATACTATGTATCGTTCTAAAGAAGTTTTTGAAGTAGAAGATGCAATTATTGTTACACAAGGCTTTCACTTACCTCGAGCCGTATTCTTAGCACAAGAAATGGGACTAAATTATGTGGGCTATACAGGAGACAAACGTACTTATGCTCAAGAAGAATATAATATAAAAAGAGAACTTCTCGCAAATGTAAAAGCATACTTAGAACTAGCTTTTAGAAAAGAACCTACATATCTAGGCTCAAAAATCCCTATTAAAGGTCCTCCCCAATCTACTTATGAAAAAACTTAAAACGTTTTTTAAGTTAGAAAAACTACATTAGATTTACAGTAACATAAATTACAACACGCATTGACCGCACTATTTAAAAAGGAAATAAATACTTTTTTTACCGCTCCTATTGGTTATCTCATTATTGGGGTTTTTCTGGTTTCAGTAGGATCATTTCTTTGGGTTTTTGAGGGAGACTATAATATACCCAATAGCGGTTTTGCCAGTCTTGCTCCGTTTTTTGAGCTTTCACCTTGGATTTTCACATTTCTTATCCCAGCAATCACGATGAGAAGCCTTAGTGACGAAGAAAAAGCTGGTACTTTAGAACTGTTACTCACAAAACCTATGACCACCTGGGAGCTGGTTGTTGGCAAATATGCGGGTACTCTGTTTTTAATTGTTTGTACCCTTATTCCTACTTTGATCTATGTAATTGCCATCTATAGTTTAGGAAATCCAATAGGTAATTTGGATATAGGTGCAACCATAGGCTCATATGTTGGTCTAGTATTTATAGCAGGAACTTTTGCTGCTATAGGACTATTTATGTCCTCTTTAACTAGTAATCAAATCGTAGCATTTATAGGTGCTGTTTGTCTTTCTTTTATCCTTTTTTACGGGTTATACGGTCTTGCAAATTATAATGCCTTTGGGGGCATAGATCACTATATCTCTAAACTAAGCTTAAAAACTCATTATGACAGTATTAGCCGTGGCGTAGTAGACACTAGAGATATTATATATTTTGTGAGCCTTACAGTGTTCTTTCTATATCTAACCGCTCAAAGATTAAAAAACCATCGTTAGTAGACTTTTGTGATTTTTTTTAAAAAAATACCGCCATTTATATATGCCCTAATTTTATTAGGAATCATAAATTATGTAGGATCTTTGAGTTATGACCGTTTTGATTTAACTCAGGATAAACGCTATACCTTAAGTGACCCTGCTAAAGAAATTCTTGACCAAATAGAAAGCCCATTAATTATTGATGTTTTTTTAGAAGGTGAGTTCCCATCTGAATTACGAAAATTGCAAAGAGAAACTCGTTTTTTGCTGGAAGAAATTAATGATTACAACCCCAATATTACTTTCCTTTTCTCAAATCCTGTAGAAGAAGGAAGTGATCCTGATCAAATAGCACAACAATTTGCACAATTTGGAATGACTCCCTTACCTCTTAAAGTAAAACGTAACGGAAAAGAATCTGCTCAGACAATTTTTCCTTGGGCCACAGCAAATCATAACGGAAAAGCAGTACCCATATCGCTTATAAAAAATATTGCTGGCGCTACGCCTGAGGAGTTTGTATATGCCTCTACGCAAAATCTAGAGTATTCCTTTATGGATGGCTTTAACAAGCTTATAAGTTCCAAGACCAAAAGAATTGCGGTACTTAAAGATAATGGTGAGCTGCCAGATGCTCGCATTGCAGATTTTTTTAGAGAGTTAGGAGACACCTACAGCATCGCCCCTTTCCCTATGAATAGTGTGGCAGAAAACCCTGAGCAAGCATTAAAAGCGTTGCAAAACACCTTTGACCTAATCGTTATTGCAAAGCCTACCAAAGCATTTACAGACAATCAGAAATTCGTGCTTGATCAATATATTCTAAACGGGGGGCACTCTCTATGGTTATTAGACCAAGTTATTATGGAAAATGATAGTCTAAGAGCAAATAATGGAAAGGCACTGGCATTCCCAAGAGAATTAAACCTTAAAGACATGCTCTTTAAATATGGAGTGCGTATCAACCCTCAACTGGTAAAAGATCTATATTCTGCCCCCTTAAGTGTTGCTTCAGGAAATGGAAGTAAATCCTCCTATACTGAGTTACCGTGGTTTTATCAGCCACAGGTGCCTTCATTTAATACACATCCTATAAATACAAATATCGAACAACCTGTCAAGTTCAATTATGCAAACCCAATAGAGCTCCTCAAAACGGGGCAAGACATTACAAAAACTGTGTTACTAGCCTCAAGCCCTCTTACACGATTAGAAGGAGTACCTAAACAAATATCATTAGACCAAGTGGGAATAGAACCCAAAGAAGAAGACTACAAAGATGGCCCCCAACCACTCGCCGTACTTCTAGAAGGGGCATTTGATTCGGCATTTAGAAACCGGGTACAACCTTTTCAATTAAAGGATCTACGCTTTCGCGAAAGCGCAACAAACCCATCAAAAATGGTAGTTATTGCAGATGGTGATTTTATTGCCAATGATATAGATCCACAGGGAAAACCTATGGAACTAGGCTTTGACTATTTTACAAGAAAACAGTATGGAAATAAAGAGTTTTTACTAAACACTGTCAACTACCTATTGGACGACACAGGTCTTATTAACATACGAAGTAAGGATATTTCTCTTGCATTTCTTAATAGTCAAAAAACAGCTAAAACCATTAATAAGTGGCAAGCCTTGTGTTTAGGGCTTCCTCTAGTTCTGTTATTTCTTTTTGGGGGACTATTTTACTTTTTGCGTAAGCGCAAGTATGCATACTAAGTGTTAATAAGTTTCTTTCTTAGACCGTAGCATTTCAAATATATTTGTAGGACGAAGAAAATATAGATTTATTAAAATCTAGTCTTCCCTAATAAGCAAATGTTATTTTCTTTATGAAATTTATAGTTTCCAGTACATATTTACTCAAGCAACTCCAGGTTTTAGGAGGAGTAATTAATAGTAATAATACCCTTCCTATTTTAGATAATTTCCTTTTTGATTTAAACGGAAACGCTCTTACTGTATCGGCTTCAGATCTTGAAACTACAATGACAGCTAAACTAGAAGTAGAGTCAGACGATGTAGGGAATATTGCATTACCAGCACGATTGTTACTGGATACACTTAAAACTTTTCCAGAGCAGCCACTTACATTTACCCAAGAAGAAAATAATACGGTAGAGATTAGTTCTAATCACGGAAAATATGCACTGGCCTATGCAGACGGTAACGAGTTTCCCAATGCTGTGGCATTAGAAAATCCTAGCAAAGTTGAAATTACGGGTCACATACTTGCAACTGCTATTACAAATACCATATTTGCAACAGGTAATGATGACTTGAGACCTGTAATGAGTGGTGTCTTCTTCCAGTTTGGATCAGACGGATTAACGTTTGTTGCGACAGATGCTCATAAACTAGTGAAATACGGTCGTACAGATATTAAAGCAGCGCAAACAGCCGAGTTTATCATGCCCAAAAAACCTCTTAATCTTCTAAAAAGTATATTAGGTGGTTCTGAAGAAGAGATAACAGTTGAGTACAATGAATCTAACGCTAAATTCACATTTGAAAATACCGAATTAATTTGTAGACTTATTGATGGAAAATATCCAAATTACGAAGCTGTAATTCCAAAAGAAAACCCCAATAGATTAATAATTGATAGAAATCAGTTTTTAAATTCTGTAAGAAGGGTATCGATATTTTCGAATAAAACAACGCACCAAATTCGATTAAAAATTGCTGGTGCAGAGTTAAATGTCTCTGCAGAAGATGTTGACTACAGCAACAAAGCAGAAGAAAGATTAACCTGTGATTATCAAGGAGATGATATGCAAATAGGTTTTAATTCACGTTTCTTATCAGAAATGTTGAATAATATGAATGCCAATGACGTTTCATTAGAAATGTCATTACCCAATAGAGCAGGAATTCTTACTCCCATAGATGGACTAGAAGAAGGCGAGAGCGTAACGATGCTTGTAATGCCTGTAATGCTCAATAATTAAATTAAGTGTTAAGTGTAAAAAAGCGGTCTTTTATATAGAAAAGATCGCTTTTTTTATGTCTTGACATAAGATTAATTTTAACTATTTTGCAAATAAATTAAATAGCCATGAAAAAACTACTTCTCGTTGCTCTTACATTAATAGCTTTAGTAAGTTGTAAAGAATCCAAACCAACGGTTCAAAAGACTCTTGAACCTGTATTAATAGATCTTACTACCCTAGAAGGCGATGGAGAGAAAGTTGTGCCTTCATACCTAGAAACTATTACAAGTGCAGAACTTAAAGAAATGCTGTATGTCTATGCAAGTGATGAAATGGAAGGAAGGAACACAGGGGACCCTGGTCAGAAAAAAGCTGCTAACTATCTAAGAGAGCAGTATAAAGCAATGAATATTTCTTCTGGATCTGGTGATGATACCTATTACCAAATTGTACCTAATACCTTTTTTAGAAAAAATAGCGGCCTTAATGACTCAGAAAATGTTCTAGCTTACATACAAGGTTCAGAAAAACCAGATGAAGTATTAGTAATATCTGCACACCTAGACCATGTAGGAATGGATAGAGATGGTAACGTATATAATGGTGCAGATGATGATGGTTCTGGAACTGTTGCCATATTAGAAATTGCCGAGGCTTTTCAACAGGCTGTAAAAGATGGGAAAGGTCCTAAGCGTTCCATACTATTCTTGCACGTTACGGGTGAAGAAAAAGGGCTATACGGATCAAAGTATTATACCGAGAACCCAATCTATCCTTTAGAAAATACCATAGCAAACCTTAATATTGATATGATAGGTCGTGTAGATGAAGCTCACAAAGAAGATCCAAACTATGTATACCTTATAGGTTCGGATAAATTAAGTACGGATCTTCACAATATCTCTGCTGCTATTAATATGAAGTATGCAAATATAAATCTAGACTATAGGTACAATGTAGAAAATGAGCCTAATCGTTTTTATTATAGGTCAGATCATTACAATTTTGCAAAAAATAATATCCCAGTAATTTTTTACTTTAATGGTACTCATCAAGACTATCACAGAATTACGGATACACCCGATAAAATAAACTATGAGATGCTTGAAAAACGTACGCAGCTTGTTTTTGCAACTGCTTGGGAACTAGCAAATCGAAAAGAAAGACCCGTTGTTGACAAGGCTAGAAAATAATATGTTTCTAAAATAAAATAGAAGCGACTGCAAATTACAGTCGCTTTTTTTATGAATTATATTGTGTAAATAAAGGGATTGATTATCTTTGCTGTCGCAATTAAAATGGTGGTTGTAGCTCAGCTGGTTAGAGCGCTGGTTTGTGGTACCAGAAGTCGCCGGTTCGAACCCGGTCTTCCACCCTTATAAAGCTCCTTCGTAACGAAGGGGCTTTTTTTATTTAAAGCTTGCATTTATTTCAAATCAAACAAACTATCTACCGCAGGATAACGCTCTACAGTAAAACCTTCGGCGTGCTCTACTCCTATGAGTCTTCCTAAATCTCGAGCCCTATACGTAATACTATCCTTAAATGTCTCACTAGATATGGGTGTATTACTCTCCTTAGAAGAAGGGTCAAAAAACTGAGAACTATACGCAAATACGGCCTCTTTTTTCTTTTCAATATAACCAGACACATCTACTACAACGTCTGGCTCTATGTTTTTCCATTGTATGTAATGATACACATTCTTGGGTCTCCAGTGCTCTTGAGGTTGTCCGTCTAATGTAGTTTCGATCTTTTTGAGTCCACTTAAAAAGCAGGCATCGCTTGCTAGTTTACTTCCTTTTCCATGATCTATATGACGGTCATCTATGGCATTACACAGCACAATATCGGGGCGACAGTAGCGTATAATCTCTATAATTCTAAGCTGGCTATCTCGATCATTTGCAAAAAAACCATCGGCTAACGCAATGTTTTTTCTAAAAGTAGCTCCTAGTATTTTTGCCGCATCTGCTGCTTCTTGGTCTCTAATTTCGGCAGAACCTCGAGTTCCTAACTCCCCTCGAGTGAGGTCCAAAAAGCCTACTTTTTTTCCTTTTGCAATTTCTTTGGCAATAGTTGCCCCACATCCTAACTCTATATCATCTGGGTGCGCTCCTATAGCTAGTATATCTACTTTCATTTACTATTTTTTAATGTACAGCTACTGCTTTCCTTACTTTTTTAATTGCCTGTATTATATCCTGTTGCAAATCTTCTATATCTTCAATTCCTACAGAAAACCGTATCAACCCATCTGCAATACCTTGTATTTCTCTCTCCTCTGGCGATAATAATGCGTGCGAAGTTTGGGTGGGTGATAGCATTGTACTTTCTACTCCAGCAAGACTCATACTAGGTTTTATAAGCTCCAAAGATTTCATAAAAACTGCTGCATCTATAGTAGCAATTAACTCAAATGATACCATCCCGCCAAAACCACTCATCTGCCTTTTTGCGAGTTCATGACCAGGATGCGATGGCAATCCTGGATAGTATACAGTACGTATCTCATCTAACGAATCTAACCAAGTAGCTAATGCCAGTGCATTTGCGTTCTGTGCATTCACCCTCAATGCCATAGTCTTCATACTTCGTTCCAGCATCCATACCGTCATATCACTTAGACTTCCTCCTAAGTTTTTAGCAAGATTCCAAATCTTATCTATATGTTCTTGACTCGCAGCAACTGCTCCTGCACAAATATCACTATGTCCTCCCATATATTTGGTTGCACTATGTATCATAATATCTATCCCGAAATTTATAGGATTCTGATTTATGGGTGAAGCAAACGTATTATCAATCATCGTGATGATACCGTTCTTTTTTGCTACGTCCGTCACCATTTGCATATCAGTAATCGTCATTAAGGGGTTTGAAGGTGTTTCTATGTATAAGACTTTCGTTTTTTCTGTAATCGCTTTCGCGAAAGCTTCTTCATCCAATCCATCTGTAAAAGTATATGTGATTCCATACTTTGCAAATTCTTCCACCACAAGGTTATAGGTTCCGCCGTATAAAGTTTTTTGTAGTACCACATGATCTCCTTGATTAAGAAAGGCCAGTAAGGTAGTACTTACTGCGGCCATCCCACTTCCAAAGATGAGTGCACCTTCTGTTTCTTCCAAAGCAGCAATTTTTTTGCACAATGCCTCTTGATTAGGTGTGTTAAAATAACGAGGGTAGCGTTTTACATCTACATCCATAAATGCGTAAGAAGAAGAGAGATATATAGGAGATACAGCACCTTTAAACTGCTCATCTTCTATTTCACCTACGTGAGTACATATGGTTTGAATTCCTTTCTTTTTTAAACTCATTTTTCATGTATTAGAAGTTTAAAAATACAAAATTCTCTGTGGCAACTACCATAAAGTCATTATCTTTAAACTACATGAAATTATTCACAAACATAAAGCAACTTCTGGTTACGGGAGATTATCCCAATCCATTGTCTGGAGTGGCCATGAAATCAATGCCCTTTATTGAAAATGCGTTTTTGCTTACAGATGAAGGTCGTATTTATGATTACGGAAAGATGGAAGATTTTCATCCAGTTGCTGTAGATGAAGTTGTAGATCTCACAGGGCGCGTGGTACTTCCCACTTGGTGCGACTCCCATACGCATCTCGTATATGCTGCAAATAGAGAGAATGAATTTGTGGATAAAATTAATGGTATTAGTTATGAGGAAATAGCTAATCGCGGTGGGGGTATTTTAAACTCTGTAAAAAAACTAAGAGCTATGAGCACCTCAAAACTTTATGAAGATGCTCGTAAGAGAATGGAAGAACTTATACAGCTAGGAACTGGTGCTATAGAGATCAAAAGTGGATATGGCTTGAGCGTACATGATGAAAGAAAAATGCTTGAGGTAATCGCCCTGCTCAAGAAGGAATTTGATCTTCCTATTAAAGCGACTCTTCTTGCGGCACATGCGATTCCAGAAGAATATACATCTGATAGAAATGGCTATATTGATTTGATTGTTGAGGAGATGATTCCTGCTTTCGCGAAAGCAAACCTATGTGACTTTATAGATGTCTTTTGTGAAAAAGGTTATTTTACAATTGCAGAAATGGAGCGCATTCTTGACGCCGGAGCTGCATACAGCTTAGTCCCTAAAGTACATCTTAATCAATTTAACTCCTTTGGAGGTATCGCGAGTGCCTTACAATATAATGCCCTATCTGTTGACCATCTGGAAGAACTTAATGAAGAAGACATTCTCGAATTACAAAAAAGTGATACTATTGCTACTGCACTGCCAGGTTGCTCATACTTCTTAAACATACCCTACACACCTGTACGAAAGCTTATAGACGCAGGAATACCAGTAGCAATAGCAACAGATTTTAATCCAGGCTCTGCTCCAAGCGGAAACATGAATTTTACCGTTGCCCAGGCGTGTATAAATTTAAGAATGACTCCTGAAGAAGCTATTGTTGCCGCCACAATAAATGGAGCCTTTGCTATGGGTGTGGCTGATCAAGTAGGAAGTATATCTAGAGGCAAAAGAGCGAACTTAATAATTACCAAACCAATCAATTCTTACAACGCTATCCCATATAATTTTGGGTTTCATCATATAGATTACGTACTTTTAAATGGTATAGACGTGTAAAATGATTCCAAATTTTAATTTATCAACAGGCGGTTTGATCTCAGATCATTTTATTAAAAATGATATCCTCACATTTTATGAGGCTATAAATCATATAAGAAAATTGCACTATGGAAGAAGTAAATATAAGTATCCAAACAACATTCTTAAGGATTTAAGAGGCACCTGTTCTACCAAACACGCTTGTATTAAAGAACTCGCCGAAGAAAATAATATATACAGCATAGATCTAAATATGTGTATCTATCCGATGCATGAGGGAAACACCCCAGGCGTAGGAAAAATTTTGAATAGATATAAACTTGAATATATGCTAGAATCTCACGTATATATCACTTATGGAGATGAACGTTTTGATTTTACCTTTCCAGAAAAAAATGAAATGAAGTGGGAAAACGAAATTCTCATAGAAACCTCTATAGATGTTGATCAAATAAAAGAACATAAAGCAGCGTATCATAAGAACATCATTAAAGACTGGATAGAAAGGGACAAGCTTCCCTACAGCTTAAAAGAACTATGGCAGATACGAGAGTCTTGCATACTTGCCCTACAAACGGTAGATTAAATGATACAATTGCGTATTCAAAAACGAGAAGCGATAGATGCCTACATTGCTTTTAGGAATGGTGAACAGAAGTTAGGAGAAAATATTTCCCTTTGCGATAGCCTGGATACTATAAAAGAAAGTAAGGCTCAGTTTGTTATTTTTGGCATTTCAGAATCTATAGGTGTACGAGCAAATTTTGGAAAACCTGGTACTCACAAAGCCTGGATGGCATTTATAAAATCTTTTGTAAACGTGCAGACTAACAAGTTTAACAAAGCAAGTTCTATTCTTATACTAGGTCATATTAAAGTTACACCAGATCAACCTATTTCTGCTTCCACTCCCAAGGAACAGCTAGGTACCATCGTATCAAGAATAGACAAAAAAGTTGCCCAAGTTGTAGAAACCATAGTACAATCTGGTAAAATTCCTATAATTATAGGTGGTGGTCATAATAACTCTTTTGGAAATTTATTGGGTACTAGTAGGGCTCACTCCTACCCTGTTAATGCCATAAATATTGACGCCCATACAGATCTGAGATATACAGACTATAGGCATAGTGGTAACGGCTTTACATATGCATTACAAAAAGAAAATGGTCCAGCATTAAACAAATACGCACTTTTTGGACTTCATAAAAACTATACCCCACAGTATATCTTAGATTTTATGGAATCACATTCAGACATAGTCCAATTTAAGTTTATAGAAGATATTGAGCTAGAGAGTGATATGATACGTTTATTTGATGAAAAGCTAAATTTTGTTTCAGACAGTATTTTTGGATTAGAGGTAGACTGTGACGTCATCACAGACTTTCCAAGTAGTGCTCAAACACCTTCTAGTTTTAGTCTCAATCAACTAAGACAACTTGTAGTGCATGCCGCCCAGAGAAAAAATTGTGCCTACCTGCATCTTTGTGAAGCGGCGCCAACAAAGAAAAGAAATGATCAAGTAGGTAAAGCGCTAAGTTATATAGTAACAGACTTTATACGTTCTTACAATGAACATCATTCCCTATCGTAAAGAATTTGCGCCAGCATTTAAAGACTTAAATATAGAATGGTTAGAAACCTATTTCTATGTAGAACCTTATGATCTAGAGGTACTGAGTAATCCTGAGACTCATATTATAGATAAAGGAGGACATATATTCTTTGGCATAGAAAGAAATGTAGTTTGTGGCACAGTAGCTTTAATGCCGGTAATACCTGGCGTCTTTGAACTAACAAAAATGGCAGTAGTACCTAAAACACGTGGTAAAGGAATAGGTCAGCAATTAATGAATCATTGTATTCAATTTGCAAAGGAGCGCCTAATGAAAAAAATAATTCTTTATTCTAATACTAGGCTAGAAAATGCCATTTATATATATAGAAAATGGGGCTTTAAGGAAATTGATCTTGAAAGCACATCTAGCTACGAAAGAGCAGATATTAAAATGGAGCTTATAATATGCGCCTAAAAAAGAATTCCGCGAAAAAGCATCACACTTCCCCGCGGAACTCAACCTACTTAATACAAAGTATTATTTCAAGGTAAATGATGTTTGCGCCAGTAATTTCGGGCCATCATACACGTTTACTTTATAAACACCTTCTGTAAACTTATCTCCATTAGGAGCAATATTTTCACAAACATCTAGGGCAGTATTTTCATAGTAAAACTTAGAAATTTTGCTAAAGGTAATCTCTTCACCATTTTCAAAAGTCACTTTCTTGTTCTCTCCAAGAACAGTATTAGAAGGATCTATTACTTGAACAAACAATTCTTTGTCACCTGCTTCACTAAGTCTATTTTGAGGTACCGTAAAACAAGCTCTTACTTTATTCACTCTTCGCGCTCTTGAGTTTTCAACCAATTTACCTGATGATCGCTCTATTACTCCAACCGCCTTGAGCTTATTTGCTACCAATGCAGATCCTAACTCTACTCGCTCTGCAAGTTTATCATTTTCAATAGATAATGAATCACCTACCCCACGCTGCACTTCTAGCTCGTAGCTCGTGCTATCTACACGCATTGCGAGATAATTATTACTAACGCGTAAAGAGTCATTCTGAGCAAATAAGAAATCTCTCTCCTTGCGCAGTTTAAAAACTTCTGTTCTATACTTTCCTAAACTTGCAATTGTAGCATCTTTAGTATTTATATCGTCTATAAGCGTTTGGATCTTATCTCTAGCTTCATTAAGTTCAGTATCCTTAAGATTATTTTCTTCAATAACTACATCGTATTTACTTACCATTTCCTTAAGGTCCGCTAATACGACATTCTTTTCTTTCGTGAGTTGTGCCTTTGTTTCCTTTTCTTGATTATACAACTTGTAGGCAAAAGCTCCCGCTACTACCAAGAGTACTGCAAGTATTCCTGTAATAATTTTTATTCCGTTGTTATTCTTTTCAGTTTCCATAATTAAATTGTTTACTAGTTATACGTTAAACGCCCTAAAATGGATCTTGGTTTATATGCTTTCGCGAAAGCACATACATTTAAACAACAATTAACGTATCACGCTAAAGTATTGTTAAAAACTAATTTTTCCTAAACTTTTTGCCTTTGACAATCGTAGTCTATGGTTTTACCTTTGATCTCCGAAAACTATCTATGGCAAGAATTGAGTTATTGCCAGCGTTAATTAAAAACTATTCTATTTTCTTTAATTTTAACTGTTGCATTTTATTTTAATTTTAATGACTTCTATTAAACGGATTAATTCTAAGGATATAGATTTTAAAAATCTGGTTGACCAACTAGACAGTTATCTAGCAATTATAGATGGCGAGGATCACGATTTCTATAATCAATTCAATTCTACAAAGCTTTTACATAATTGTATAGTGTTACACGATAGTGGCAATCCTATAGGTTGTGGTGCTTTAAAGAGATTTAATAAAACGGACTTCGAAATCAAGAGAATGTTTGTCCTGCCTTCTCAAAGAGGAAAAGGAAGCGCAACACAAATCTTAAAAGAACTCGAAAACTGGGCTAAAGAATTAGGAGCGCTCCATTGTGTTCTAGAAACTGGCAAACGTATGCCTGATGCTATTGCATTATATATGAAAAACGGCTATAAAAAAATTCCTAACTATGGGCAATATGTAGGCATTGATAATAGCTGTTGTTTTAAGAAGAAATTATAATCTGCTGTATACTTAATTTGTAACTTTAGTACTTAAAACCTGTAGTATGAATCACATAGGATTAGACACAAAAGGAGCTGGGGAAATTTCTCAGAAACTCAATGATTTATTAGCAAATTATCAATTATTTTATATTAACACTAGAGGATTTCATTGGAATATAAAAGGAGATAAGTTTTTTGAACTGCATCTTAAATTCGAAGAAATTTATAATGATGCTCAAATAAAGATAGATGAAATTGCAGAACGTATCTTAACTTTGGGTAATGTGCCTCTCCATACATTTGAAGATTATCTCTCATATTCGTCAATAAAACCCAAAAGAGGTATTGCAAATGGTAAAGACGCATTGCAACTGGTTGTAGAAGCATATGGAACCATAATTCCACTAGAACGAGAGTTGCTTAAATTATCCGAAGAGTATGATGATGAGGGAACGAATGCCCTAATGAGTGACTATATCAGAGAGCAAGAAAAAAATATCTGGATGTATACCTCTTTCTTAAAGAGTTAAAAAGTGTATGCTACTCCTACACCGCCACCACCAAGTGATAGACTTATTTTAGACCGGGCTATATCGTTCTGGTTATACTTTTGATCATATTTTCGGTCTAAGTATAAATCTATAGCCTCTACCATAAAATAACTTAATGCCCAGCTTAATAGCACATCACTTGCCCAGTGAGCGTCTTCATAAATTCTACTTAACCCAGGGATTACACCCAAGGTATAAATCCCTGCTTTAACCCAAGCATTATCAAATTGCTTGGCTACACTGTGTGCCGCAGTAAAAGTTAATACAGAATGTCCTGAAGGAAAAGATCTATATGCCGCACTACCCCCAAAAGGCCTAAAATGATGATTCCCTAATCCTGCTCCAGGACGTGCCCGTCCTGTTAATGACTTTGTTAATTGCTGTAAAAATCCAGTGGCTGTTGCAGATGATATTAAAAGAACTCCGGTCCTTCTAAGTTTTTCATTATGGGTAAACAAACCCGTTAGATAAACGATACCCTGTGCAGAATACATTACCTGAGGACTTCCTGATCTCCATCCATAATCGAGAATGAATTCGGGCACATCGTCTTTATGACTCTGAAATTCATTTTGAATCTCATTGTCCAATAAATACATACCCCCAGTAATTCCAACTACGTAACCTAATCGCTTGAAATCATTTGCTTGCCACTGCAACGGTCTTGTATATGCATGTCCTACTCCTCCAAAAACAACTCCAATATCATAGGTGAAATCCTGCCATAAAGTAGGATCTTCAATCCCTCTAGAACTTTGACCAGAGGCATAAAACGTACATAAAAATAAGCTACATAGAAAAATATATTTCACTACTAATCGCATAAAAACTCATCTTATAAACTTACTCCAAATCCAAAACTAACACGCATCCCGTCGTCAGAATTAAAAAGCCCAAACTGCCCAGAAATCATATCCACCGCATTTATCCAGAATCCACCTCCTAGGGAGTTGTGCCATATATCACTATCTTCTCCGTCTAGCCATACTCTTCCGAGATCTGCTCCTCCAAAGATTCCTAACTGGATAGGGAGTAAACCCGTTTTCATCTGATTAAAGCTATATCTAATATCTGCACTTCCTGCCAGTGCACTCTCACCCGTAAATCGTTGGTTCCTAAAACCTCGTAAGCCATTAGTAGCGCCTACGGTCGCAGCTTGATAAAATTCAAAAGAATCACCTATGTTAAATTGTCCTTGCACTTGTGTTCTAAGTACTAGCTTTTTATTTCGCGAAAGCGCATTATAAAAAGTCAAATCTGGACGAACATATCCAAAAACCCTATCTGTATCTTCTATATTTAACGTTGAGCCTACTGTGATATCAAAAAGCATCCCAGTGTGTGGGTTTGCATCATTATTAGTGCTGTGATAGCTATACATTCCCTCTGCTCCAACAAAATTCTTACGGTCAAAAAATTCGGTATCTGTAGTCACAAAATCCTCTGTGATAAATCTGCCAGCACTTGGGTCTATCTCAACGCTTTGAAAGTTTGTTGTAAAAGCAATACGACTTCCATAGTCATTATCCTTCACCACGCCTAGATGGATTTCTGTCTGTCCCGTACGAACACGATTAAAATCAAGTTCTAGCGATTCTGTATCGTCATTATTTTCAGTTTCATTCCCAAAACCAAAGAAATTTAACGCATATGCATCTGTGGTAAGACGGCCACCCACTAGTAGATTCCATTCACCAAGAGAATTTGCAAATTCTCCTTGATAACTGGCATCAAATCCTCCTGTCGCCGTGTAGTACCCTGCCTTAAAAACGTGCTTTCTATGAAAGGGATCATTTTTAAAACCTTTAATAGCATACGTGTCCTGAAGCCCGAGAATCAATCCATCATCCGGATTAAAGCCTATGGAAGGCAAAATACTATTTACCTTAGTAATTGTCTTATTAAGATCGTATGTATTGTGCGTGTAAATGTTGGATCGCTTAAAGTTAGCACCGCCTTTTTTCTTGATCGTATTAGGTTTAGTTTTATGGTCGTATACCTTTACTCGCCTGCCATCTTCTATGGTATACACATCATTATTCTGTCCTCCTACAATACGTGTAAAGATTGGTTTTTTTCCTTTTCCGCTTACGCGAAAGGTATCATCATCATCCAGTCCATAAATCCACAACTCCTTAGTTTCTCCGGGAAGTAATAGTCTATCTATAAAGGGCTTTTTTACCTCGCCATCTTTAATTCTAGAAATCTGAACGCGAGTTCCCATTGCTTCTCTAGTAATCTCAAAATGGTCATCCTTGTCTGTTCCTTTAAGAATCACTAGTTTACTTAAATGGTCATAATAACGCTTTGCGATAGATGTCAGATTAGAACGGCGCACTTTTAATATGGCCTTTACATTTTCCAATTGTTCATCCTTAACCTCTTTAGGAAACTTGCAGAATGCACTTTCAATAGCCTCATCTGTCAAGTTTTCTTGTATAAAAGTTGCCTGTTCTAACCAGGTATCTCTTGTAGTATTTGGTAATAGTGCGTGATCTAGCTTACTTCCTGCGATATTAATCCATTTTACATCTTTTAACTCACCATCATACTCTTGAAATTGTCTCGCTGCGGGTACCAAGGCTTTGATAATGTCTAAAAAACCACCGTCGTAATTGGAAAATACCTGATCCCTATCTCTAGGTATAGGCCTGTAGATTTTCTTGTCTTTATTATCAAAACGTGCCCATCTCCATTGATCTGCATGTCTATCCCAATCACCTAGTAACATATCAAACAATCGTGCTTTTACATAAGCCGTTTCGTCCATGAGATACTCTTCATCTTTTCTAATATTCTCAAGCATATCAGAAGTACTTTCTATTTTATCTGGAGTCCCAAAGGATACTACATCTGTAAATCCTTCGTCTGGCCTCTCTTCTATTAAATACAACTCATCTCCATAAGTCTCATTGTATTTTCCTAAAGCAGGATGCTTAGGCATCCACACAAGCTGCGGATTTGTGTGATATACATCTATAGCATCTGCGAGATCACCTACTGCAAGACTCGCAAAAGGGTGACTTGCGGTGTAGAAATCCAGAATGACGTCTTGGGTAAATGTTTCTTTAAACTCTTCTTGCACAAAATTATCTTTAAATACTACAGATTGTAAGAACTGTACGGCGCTTTTCTTAACAGCTCGCATCGCATAATTTTTACCTGCCGGAGAAACTAATCTTAGCGATCGAGTTTGGTGTCCTCCTCCTTTTCTATCTATCGTAAAGCCACCCATTAGTGTATCGAGTGTCACTACTGGGACTTCAATATCTGTCCCATATACTTTTCTATAATGATCACCCCAAAAACTCTTATATCCGTCTCCTTTATCTGTATCCTCTTTAGCATATACGGTGGCTTTTGTGGTAGATTCAAAACTATTTGGTAGACCAGATGTGTCGTAGTCTTTCCAAGCTGGATGAACTTCTTTTGTATAAATTAACTTGGGCTCACCTCCTACTGCCGAAAAATACCGGACCTTAGAACTCCCATCTTTGTATACATCCAGAACAGCAAAACCTTGACCTCCGTAGGCAAACAACCCATCACTCCCTAGCTTAGCTGCAGATTTTTTAGATCCTGACCCACTTACTATTTGCTTAATGCCATCGTGATCTATATACTGTAAACTATGCTCATGACCCGAAACAAAAATGGCCTTGTTCGTATCATATGCTAGTGTAGCTAGCCTATCCATTAACTCACTGTATCGTTTATTCCCTCTATCTTGAATAGATACACCTCCTTGTCCTCGTATTTGCTTAACTAATGAAGCTAGACCAGGTAATGGTATCTTTGATTGATATGGAAATAAATGTTTCTCTATCGCAAAGTTACCTCCGTGCACTCCATTAGTAAACATTGGGTGATGCATAGCTATTAGAATGGTTTTCTCATTGTTCTTTTTAAGTTCGCCTTCTATTTCTAAGAAAAAATCCTTTCTAGTTTTAATATCACACTCATCATTTATGGTGGGATGCTTATCCCAATTTGATAGATACCACTGCGTATCTAATAATAACAAAGTGATGTCATCAGAAACATCAATTTTTTCGATAGGGCATCCGTTTTCTGGCTGGAAGGCGTCTTTATCGTTCAAGGCCTTTTCTATGTACTCTTCCTGGCGCTTAACACCTTTAAGACCGCTGTCGTACCAATCGTGATTACCTGGAATAAAAATCACTTTTCCTTCAAAATTTTTCACAGCTTTGAGCTGGGTATCTAGCTTATATTCTGCATCTTCTCTTTTGGGAGATTTTTTTTCAGGTAATCCCTTGTCATAGATGTTATCACCTAAGAAAATGGCATAATTATCCTTTGTACTTGCTGTATCTAACACTTTTTCTAGGGCAGCGAGTGCGGTTTCAGGCTTTTTAGGTGTAGCACCTCCAGCATCACCTATGAGGTAAAAAGTTTTGTCTAGTGTGCGCTTTCGCGAAAGCGTAGTACTATCTGCACCATCACCTTCTAAATATTGAACTTTATATGTCGCACATCCTGATAAAAATGCAATTATAAGAATGTAAAGTAGTAGTAGTCTTTTAGACATAGAGATTATTAATGTATTTTTATATCATAACAATACGATCGCTATGACTCAATTGGTTGAAAAAACAAATGACTTTATAACACAACTCCTAGATAATGAGTTACCTAAAGAGTATATCTATCATAATTATGTGCATACACAACGTGTATTTAAAAGTACAAAAGAAATTATTGATAACTCAAGCTTTTCTGATGAAGAAACACTTGTTCTTAAACTCGCAGCTCTACTACATGATGTAGGATACACAAAATCTAGAGATGAACACGAGGAAGAAGGTGCTCTAATTGCGATTGACTTCTTAACAAAAGAAGGCGTAGATAAACATATTGTAGACCAAGTAGCACAAACCATACGTGCAACAAAAATGGGTGTAGACCCTTCTAATGACTTAGAGAAAGCCCTTTGTGATTCAGATGCGTCTCATTTTGCTAAGAGCTATTTTGAAGAAGCCAGTGAGTACTTGCGACAAGAATTAAAGCTTCTGGATATTGCAGACCATTCTCTAGACAGCTGGCGCGAGTGTAACATCGAGATGTTTACCACCAAACATCAGTACTATACAGATTATGCAATTAAAAATTGGAAACCTAAAAAGGACAACCATCTAGTTTCTATGCTCAATGAGAAAAAGAAACTAAAAAAAGCCAGAAAAAAAGAAAAACTCAAGGCTAAACTTAAAGACGAAAGCCCAGAAAAAGGCGTGCAGTCTATGTTTAGGATTACCCTACGTAATCACATAAAATTGAGTGATATAGCAGATACGAAAGCTAATATTTTACTCTCAGTAAATGCCATTATTGTCTCTCTTGCCCTATCTAATTTAATTCCTAAACTGGACAATCCATCTAATGGATATCTAATTGTACCTACAGTAGTTTTCATTGTATTTAGTATAGCATCAATGGTTCTTTCTGTACTCGCAACAAGGCCTAACGTAACAAGAGGCAAGTTTACAAGACAAGATGTAGAAGAGAAAAAAGTGAATTTACTGTTTTTTGGAAACTTCCATAAAATGAGTCTTACAGAATTTGAATGGGCAATGAATGAAATGATGAATGACAAAGAGTACATCTACTCTGCTCTTACAAAAGATCTTTACTTTCTTGGGCTTGTTCTCGACAGAAAATATCGTATTCTAAGAATAACCTATACCGTCTTTATTATTGGTATTATTGCTTCTGTAATAGCTTTTGCAGTCTTCTTTAGGATGCAAGAAGTTGATACGGTTGTGAGTAGTTTACAAGGAGTCGCTAGTTTTATAGTTCCAGCTCTTTCATAAGGTCATCATAGGTGTAGTATTGCTTTTCACCTGCTTTTGTTTTGTAGAGAACCTCCACAAGAATTGCTTTAAGGCCTGTTACCGCCTGTAAATCCTCTAGCTCAACAATTTCTATACTTTCTCCCAGGTATTTCTTTGCTTGTAAAAAACGTACGTAGCCTAAGTATTCTTTTTCGTCTTCCTTTTGACTGTATACAATCGCAATCTTTCCAGCTTGAGTAACCCGCTGTTGAGTTCCCTTGATATATGCCTTGTCTACACGTTTTTTTACAACTTCATATCGAGCATTATACGTACCGTCTACATCAAAACGTTTTTCATCCATTCTAAAACGCACAGAAAGCGAGGTGTTAAATACTAATATCATAGAAGCAACATCAAGCGGGTGCGTAAGCTTTCGCGAAAGCTTATAATGCTCATTTTCCATCTCACACATTGCCTGCAACTGCCACAACCTTAAATTATAAAGATATATTTTATTGAAACTATCTTCACGAGTTATGGACTCGCCTATATACATATTGTGCTCTACACCATCCGTTTTAAAACGCTCATAAAAATGGGGATACATAGCTTGAGCTGCTTTTTGTTTCTTATCTAAAACCGAAGCCATTTTCTTGTTTATTGCCATCACAGACTCATCAAAAGCTTTTCTATTTACATAAATGAGCCCCATTCCTTGATCTAATTTAGAGCGATACTCACGTATCATTTTTCTGAGCTCTGGCGTGGTGGTTTTTAATAAATGATCAAAAAGTGGTCTTATATCTTCATTAAAAAAGTTAAGTACAGTTTGCTCGCTATCTACCTCAAAGTTAGAATGAACAGTTTGTTCATACTTTTCTAGTCTATACAGGAACTCCTCGTATACAGGTAATTTGTTTACATTTTGAAGAGCTTTCAAAATAGTCTTTGCACTCTTAAGTTGAACTATTAAATCTTTTTGAACGGCTTCATTTCGAGCTTGAGAAGATCCTTTAATATCTATTTGACCAAATAGTGGATATACCTCGTTAAATACAATATCCCTAAAGGACACCTCTGAGTTATCATCTAATTGTGCCTGAAAAACACGCTTAGCTTCTTGTCTAAATTTCCAATACACACTTGGATGTATGGAAGTACACTCATCTTGAATAATTAATTCCAGCGCATTTTCACTCTCAGCTTTATCTCTAAGGACAGTATCTTCTAAAAACGGCATTAAATCTAACAACTTATTGGCATTGATACTATTAAGTGTTTGAGTAGTTCCTGATACTATTTCTAGTAAACCCAAAAATTGTCCATTATTCGTTATAGGAGCAAAAATGGCACTCTTAATATTTTGATCTAATAAGTTCTTGTAGAATATTTCTTTTGGATTCTTTTTATAATAGTTTGCTACATCAGAAATAGCAAAAAATTTATTCTGTGTAAATATGGTGTGATAGGATCCTGAGCAAAGTGCGGTTTGACAATTTGCACGTAAGTTTTCTGCAAGCACAAAACTACCAATGCGCCTTTCTGGGATTCTCTCAAGAGTTTTTTCTTCTTCATTATAACCAGAAAAACCAACCTGTAAGTCACGCACATTAAAGATAGACCTAAATATTTTCTGAAAACCTTCTACAAAACCTTCTTCACTCTTGTCATACTTAATCAAGCCAGTCTTAAAATCAGATATAGATACATCAGCAGTGGCATCATACAAATTTGCAATTACAAAACCTTTAAATATCCAGCTTCTTGGCGGAAATTTTTCTTTCCAAAGCTCAATGTTTTCAAAATTATCCAGCAATTCTGCAACATCTTCTGGAGAGATATCAATAGCACTTGGACCTTTTTCTATAGAAATATAGTCACCGTTATAAAGCAATCTATAATGTCTTATAACACCTTGCGCATCGGGTATGTCATAATAAAATGGCCTCCTAAAGTCTGTTTTATAACCATAGTAAGCGTTCAAAATAATACTACACCCCATTATGTACATGGAGTCATCATCAAAGTTCTTTAATTCTGGTTGAAATTCTGGCCCAGCGGCCTTAATGATATTGTCATATCTTTTAGATGTTTTAATTACTCCTTCATGAAAAGGTAAAGAAGCCATCTTTATTTCATTATTCTGTAAAATACCCGAAAAGAGATCTGCTAGAATAGCATCTATTTGAGATTGATACTTTTCTATTTCTTCAAAAGAGCTTAACCCTTCAATAAGCACTGGATACTCTTTTGCAATAGCAATTACCCGCTCTGCACGAGCTTTAAGCAAAGTGTCAGTACCATTAAGATGTAATTTATAATCCTCCACAAGCTTCCCAAAGCCTATCTTAATCTCCATTGGGAATTTTTCTTCTAAAAATGCCATCTCTAACTACTTTTAACTATAACCAAATTAGGGTCACAATAACCTCTTTCAACCCGATCATATGACGGATTATATGTATTTTTGTTACTCAAATTTACGATTTTATGAGACAGTTAATTTTATTAATTCTTACAATGGTTATTTTTTCTTGTAAAAATGACGCACCACATACAATTAAAGGAACAGCAGCAGGCTTTGACGATGGAACCGAGATCTATTTGCAAGACCTAGGACCTAATAACACAAGAATTGCTTTAGATACTGCTATTGTTAATCAAGGAAGCTTCGCATTTTATAAGTCGCAAGACAACACTAAAGTCTTACAAATAATCTCAGCTCAGAACATAGAAGGGCAATTACTTCTTGTAAAAGACCCTAACCCACTTACCATAGAACTTTACAAAGACAGTCTGAATACTTCACTGGTAACAGGGAGCCTAGAGAATGAGCTTTTTAATACTTACCGTAACGAGAGTCGCATTCTAAATATAAAAAAGAATGATTTACGACGTCTCCTTGCAAAAGCACAAGCCGAAACAGATGGTGTTATGGTCGATAAGTATATGGAAGAGATCAAAAAAATGGACGCAGATTTTATTACAGAAAGAAAAGAACTATTAGCAACGCATAGTGATAAGATGGTTTCTATAGCAGCTTTATCAGATTTAATAAATGCTAAAGTTATTACTGGAGATGAAACCGCAACATTTTTTGAAAATTTGTCAGAAGATGTACAGAAGTCCCCTATTGGAACTTCTATTAATAATTATATAGCACAGCAAAAAGCTCAGAAAATGGCCTCTAAGCTTGCAAGTGTAGGCAACAAAGCCCCAGAATTTTCTGCACTTACTCCAGAAGGCAAGACATTGAGCTTATCTGAAACCTTAGGAGAATATACAATTATAGATTTCTGGGCATCTTGGTGCAAACCTTGCAGAATGGAAAACCCTAATGTAGTTCGTGTATATAATAAGTACCACGATAAAGGTCTTAATATTATTAGTGTATCCTTAGATCGTCCTGGTCAAAAAGATCGTTGGATCAAAGCGATAGAAAAAGATCAAATGGATTGGTACCACGTTTCTAATCTTCAATACTGGCAGGATCCAATCCCAAGAAGTTATGGTGTACGTGCAATCCCAGCTACTTTCCTGCTTGATAAAAATGGTGTAATTGTAGCAAAAAATCTAAGAGGAAGCGCACTGGAGACAAAGATGGATGAATTACTAGGTAGCTAGTAAAAGAAAATAATGTAAAAAAGCTCCTTGGGTATCCAAGGAGCTTTTTTACATTTAAGGATGATTATAGCAATAGCGATTTTCTTAATTGTAGCTCCAATAATTCCTCTCATTGGTGTGAAGCACTGGGGTGTTCGTTTTTTTGATTTTGTGAGATTACAAACACTCACTCTGCAAGTCACAATGCTTTTTTTACTCATATATCTTTGGGATACACCTACTTATACACAGTGGTTTTTACAAATTTCATTACTCCTATGTATTGTATACCAAGCATTTCTAATTTTTCCCTATACTTTTTTAAATAAGCAACCTAAGAGAATAGAAAAGTACTATTCTCAACCACTTAAACTTATTACTGCAAATGTGCTACAAACGAATACTTCGTATCAAAAGTTTATAGGTGAAATACAACGTTTAGATCCTCACCTTTTTATTACAATGGAATCAGATCAACACTGGGATGATGCTATTGGTAAGGAATTACCCGTTTATAAACACACAACAAAAGTCTCTTTATCTAATTTTTATGGAATGCATTTGTACTCAAAAATCCCTCTTGACCACTCTCAAGTGCAGTTTCTAGTAGAAGAAGATGTTCCATCTATACGTACAATTCTCACGTATCTCAAGCATGAGATTCAGATAATAGCCGTACATCCAGCTCCTCCTAGCCCTACGGAAAACAAAACATCAAAAGAAAGAGATGCCGAACTTATGATTGTAGCAAAACAATGTAGGCAAAGCAATATTTCTACGATAGTCTGTGGAGATCTAAACGATGTAGCCTGGTCACGTTCCTCCAGATTATTTAGAAAGATTACAGGTTTTCTAGACCCTCGCTTAGGCAAAGGCCTGTACCCTACCTTTCATGCCAGTTATTGGCTTCTACGATTTCCGTTGGATCACCTATTTTATTCTAAAGATTTAAACGTACCTGTATTAGAAAGGCTTCGTCGTTTTGATTCTGATCACTTTGGTATGTACTACGAAATACAAATCCCTTACAAGGAAGCAGATGTAGAAAACCCTACCCTTACCCCGACAGAACATACTGAAATAAAGGATATCATTTCAGAAGGGCTGGAAGAGGCTAGTAAGGATTAAAATAACGCTTTCGCGAAAGCATACCACATAAAAAAGCCGATCTAACAGTTAGATCGGCTTTTTTAGTTTTATTATTTTAAATAATTATACGCCAAAAGCTTCCGCTACTTTTGCAGAGAGTCTTTTGTATGTACCGTTATCTAAACGCTCTCTGATAGATTCAAAAGCGTTAAGGGTTTCTTCTACATCTGTGAGTGTGTGTGAAGCTGTAGGGATCATACGGAGTAAAATTAATCCTTTAGGAATCACAGGATATACTACAATAGAACAAAATACACCGTGATTCTCACGTAAGTCTTTTACCAGTGACATGGCCTCAGGAACACTACCCTTAAGATACACAGGAGTTACACAAGATTGTGTAGTTCCAATATCAAAACCTCGTTCTTTAAGACCTCCTTGCAATGCATTTACATTTTCCCATAGTTTCTCACGAAGTTCTGGCATTGTACGTAACATCTCAAGACGTTTAAGAGCCCCTACTACGAGTTGCATTTGCAATGACTTTGCAAACATCTGTGAACGTAAGTTATATTTTAAGTAATCTATTACTTCTTGATCTCCCGCTATAAAAGCACCTGTAGATGCCATAGACTTAGCAAACGTAGCAAAATACACATCTATATCATCCTGCACTCCTTGCTCCTCTCCTGCTCCTGCTCCTGTTGCTCCAAGAGTTCCAAAACCATGTGCATCATCTACTAGTAAACGGAAATTATACTTTTTCTTAAGAGCTACAATCTCTTTAAGTTTTCCTTGCTCACCACGCATTCCAAAAACACCTTCAGATATCACCAAGATACCACCTCCTGTTTGCTCTGCCATTTTTGTAGCTCGCTCAAGGTTTTTTTCGATGCTTTCCATATCGTTGTGCTTATAGGTAAAACGTTTACCCATATGTAATCGTACACCGTCTATAATACACGCATGTGTATCTACATCGTATACAATGATATCATCCTTCCCTACCAAAGCATCTATGGTAGACATAATTCCTTGGTACCCAAAATTTAAAAGATAGGCTGCTTCTTTTTGTACAAAATCTGCACACTCATTTTGCAATTGTTCATGCAATTCTGTATGCCCACTCATCATACGAGCTCCCATAGGATAGGCACTTCCATAATCTGCAGCAGCTTGAGCATCGACAGCTCTTACTTCTGGACGGTTTGCTAGTCCTAAGTAATCGTTTACACTCCAAGTAATAACTTCTTTACCTTGAAATTTCATACGATTAGAGATCGGCCCTTCTAGTTTAGGGAATACAAAATAACCTTCTGCTACAGATGCCCACTTCCCTAAAGGTCCCTTATCCTTATAAATTTTGTCAAATAAATCCTTCATATTCAGTTTTTCAAACGAACTGCAAAATTACATAAATATTCACTGCTTACCTAATAGAAAATTCCAACAATGACAGGTCTTAAAACAAAAAATCTCTTGTTTGAGGCAAGAGATTTTAGGGTACTAAAAATATGTTATTTAATATATTCTATGCTCTGTACAGCTTCTTCATGCTGGCTATCAAAAAATCCTTGATCACTCATCCATTTATCACTAAACACTTTACTCATATATCTACTACCGTGATCTGGAAATATAACAACTACACGGCTATTCTTATCAAATTCTCCATCCTCAGCTAATTGTTTAAGTCCTTGTAATGCAGCGCCACTAGTATATCCAACAAATAACCCTTCAGTTTGAGCGATTTCTCTGGCGGTATGAGCACTCTCTTCGTCTGTCACTTTTACAAACTTATCTATAGCATCAAAGTCCGTTGCCGTCGGAATTAAATTCTTACCTAAACCTTCTATTCTGTAAGGATAAATTTCACCAGAATCAAACTCGCGTGTTTCGTGATATTTCTGAATTACAGATCCATAAGCGTCTATACCTATAATCTTAATGTCTTTGTTTTTGGATTTAAGAAATCTAGCGGTTCCAGAAATTGTTCCCCCTGTACCACTACAAGCAATAAGATGCGTTATCTTTCCTTCTGTTTGCTCCCAAATTTCTGGGCCTGTACTATTAAAATGAGCGTCTATATTAGATTCATTAAAATACTGATTGATATATACAGAACCTTTCATCTCTTCGTGTAATCTCCTTGCTACGCTGTAATATGATCTTGGATCATCTGCGCTTACATGAGCAGGGCATACATACACTTTAGCTCCCATAGCTTTAAGAGCGTCTATCTTGTCCGGTGAAGATTTAGAGCTTACAGCAAGGATACACTCATATCCTTTTATAATACTTACCATAGCAATACTAAAACCTGTATTACCAGAAGTAGTTTCTATAATGGTATCTCCAGGTTTAAGCACTCCATTGCGTTCGGCTTCTTCAATTATATGAAGTGCAATACGATCTTTAGAAGAATGTCCTGGGTTAAACGCCTCTACTTTAGCATAAAAATCGCCATCAATATGAGCCGTAATTTTGTTGAGTTTTATGAGGGGTGTGTTCCCAACTAGCTGTAACACACTATCATAAACGTTTTTTTGTTCGTTCATAAGTCTAGGTTAGATTTAGTGTCTCTCTACTGGTTATTGTAAGACGCAAATCGGTACAAAAGTACTATATTTTTATGACTTACTCTTGTATGTCCTCAAGGTCAAGTAAGAAGGCATATTCTTGCGCTACTTCCTTGAGCGATTCAAACCTTCCAGATGCACCGCCGTGGCCTGCATCCATATTACAATGAAAAAGTATGGTGTTGTCTCCTGTGTTTGTTTCTCTCATTTTAGCAACCCATTTAGCAGGTTCCCAATATTGAACTTGGCTATCATGATAGCCAGTATTTACAAATATAGTAGGGTACGCTTTCGCGAAAGCGTTATCATAAGGACTATAGCTTTTCATATACTCATAGTACTCTTTATCATTAGGGTTACCCCACTCGTCGTATTCACCTGTAGTTAAAGGGATTGTATCATCTAACATCGTTGTCACAACATCTACAAAAGGTACTGAAGCGATCACTCCTTTATATAATTCTGGAGCCATATTTACAACCGCCCCCATAAGCAAGCCTCCTGCAGATCCACCAAAAGCATATAAATGTTCTTCTGATGTATAGTCTTCTTTGATAAGATGCTTAGAAACATCTATAAAATCTGTAAATGTGTTTTTTTTCTTAAGTAATTTTCCATCCTCATACCATTTTCTTCCTAGATATTCTCCTCCACGAATGTGTGCAATTGCATAAATAAAGCCTCTATCAAGCAGCGATAATCGTATAGACGAAAATGAAGGGTCAATAGTGCTACCATAGCTGCCGTAAGCATATTGCAACAAAGGAGCATTTCCATCTTTTTTAGTGTCTTTGTGATATACCATAGAAACTGGAACTTTAACTCCGTCACGGGCTGTTGCCCAAACGCGCTCCATCACATAGTTATTTTTATCAAAAGTCCCTCCTAGTACTTCTTGTTCTTTCATCACCGATTTCTCCTTTGTTACCATGTCGAAATCAATTACAGAACTAGGTGTATTTAGGGCATTATATGCGTAACGCAATGTGGTGGTATCAAAATCTACGTTCGTGGTTGGGTATGCGGTATAGGTTTCATTATCAAAGGGTAAGTAGTAATCAACCTGCTTATCCCAGCTAGTTATCCGTATTTTGTTAAGTCCGTTCTCTCGCTCGCTTACAACGAGAAAGTCCTTAAAAATATCTATATCTTCTAGTAAAACCTTATCACGATGCGGAATTACCTCTTCCCAATTTTCCTTTTGGGTTGATTCTTCAGAGGTTTGCATTAGTTTGAAATTGGTAGCACCATCTTTATTGGTCAGGATATAAAAAGTATTCTCAAAATGAGCAATACTATACTCCAGTCCTCGAGAACGCTCTTGAAATACTGTAAATTCACTTGACCCCTCATCTGCGAGTGTACATCTAAACTCACTCGTAAGCGTACTACTAGATCCTATAACTATATATTTTTTAGACTTAGTCTTATACACATAACTGTAAAATGTCTCATCATCTTCCTGAAAAACGAGCTCATCATTCTTTACATCGGTTCCTAAAACGTGTTTAAAAATTTGGTTAGAGCGCAAAGTTTCAGCATCTTTTCTAGAGTAATATACAGTCTTATTATCATTAGCCCATACAGCTCTGCCAGTAGTGTTTTCAATCTTTTCTGGGTAAACTTGACCTGTTTCCAAGTTTTTAAATTGTATGGTATACTGCCTTCTACTCACTGTATCAATGCCAAAGGCCGCTATCTTATTATCTTCTGATACCGTATAACCTGCCTGACTAAAATATGGGTGACCTTTAGCCATTACATTGTTATCAAACACTACAATCTCCTGGCTCGAGAGCGAATCTTTCTTGCGACATAAAACGGGGTAGTCCTTACCTAATTCATACCTATTGTAATACCAGTACCCATTACTTTTAAAAGGAACAGAAGCATCATCTTCCTTAATCCTACCTTTCATTTCTGTGAAGAGTTCTTTTTGAAAGTTCTTGGTATGAGCCGTCATTTTATCATAGTAGTCATTCTCTCTTTCGAGATAATCTATAACTTCTGGATGATCTCTTTCATTCATCCAGAAATAATTATCTACACGTATATCACCGTGTTTTTCTAGATTAACAGGTTTTTTTTCGGCTACTGGAGGTATACTATTTTTTGTCAAAGCTTTAGAATTATGTTCATTACAACTCAATGTGAAAATTAAGAATGCAATAAGTAGTACAGTATATTTTTTCATTAGTGCAAGACTCTTAGAGTTGTGTGAATTTAATAAATTTGAATTCTATATGTAAACTAAAACTGATTAATATGTTTGGAGATATGATGGGGCTTATGGGAAAGCTCCAAGAAGCAAAAGCAAAAGCCGAAGAAACAAAACAACGTCTTAAATCTGTTATAGTAGATGAGCAATCATCTGACGGTCTTTTAAAAGTGAGCATAACAGCAGATAGCCGTATTAAAGAAGTATCTGTAGACGATTCTTTACTAGAGGACAAGGAACAGCTAGAAGACTATTTAGTACTGACACTCAATAAGGCCTTAGAAAAAGCTCAGAACATTCACGATACAGAAATGGCGGCGGTGGCAAAAGAAGGAATGCCTGACATTCCGGGGATGGATTTATTTAAGTAGTAAGTCTATACGCTTTCACGAAAGCAAAATGACTCTAAAAACAAAAAAGGCGCCCATAGGGCGCCTTTTCTATATTATATAGAATTCTAAAATCTTAGTTGTTGATAAGACGGAATTCAGTTCTTCTGTTTGCAGCGTGCTCTCTTTCAGTACAAGAAACACCATCTGCACAACGATTTTTAAGTCTACGCTCACCAAATCCGTTTGCAACAAGAAGGCTATTGTTAACTCCTTTAGATACTAAGTAGTTTGCAACTGCTTGTGCACGACGCTCAGAAAGGTCTTGATTAGATGTTGAACCTCCACGTGAATCTGTGTGAGAAGCAATCTCTAATTTTACACCTGGGTTTTGAGCTAATAAAGGCATTAAACGAGTATCGATGATGCTCTTAGCAGCAGACGTTAAAGTAGCACTGTTAGTATTCCAGTTGATAGGAAGTGCTTGGTACTCAACAAGAGCACACTCAACTTCTCTCCAAGTAGTAAGACCACCTTTTTGCTTAAGAACTTCTTTAGAAACAGTAGTGTATGTTGCAGGGATTACTTCTTCAGTTGTAGAAGCATCTTTCACTAATACCGTTTTAGTAATATTACCGTACTCAGCAGGAATCTCTTCTTCTACTACTCTAGCTGGTTGATCAACTACACGTACAGTATATGTTCCGTTTGCAGATCCACCAGGAGTAGATTCTACACGAGCGTCTGTTGCTAGTGTACGAATAGATACCGTCTGATACTCAGCTGGATATCCTTTGTAACACCAGTAACGACAATCATCTGGGTTAGAAGATGCACAATCAGGTGCAGGTGCTCCAAGTTCCCATACTGCATAAGCAGATTTAGTCTCTACTGTTTCAGAATCATTTGCAAATGTTGCTGGTACTATTCTTAAAGAAGAACCTGTTGTACTTTTAACATAAGATACAGTTTCTGTTTTGTAAGTAGCTGGTATAATTCTCAATTTCTTAGAAGCCTCTTTAACAAGTACTCTTTCAGTTTGAGTTTCGTACTGAGCAGGTACAGTTTTTAACACCTTATAAGCAGGAGTCTTCTGAATTTGTACAGTCTGAGTTTCATAAATGTCAGGAGTTGTACAACGTACGTAACATTTTCCTGGTTCTGGGTTAGTTGGAAGATCTTGTGCTTGCATTCCGAATGCAGCTCCGATCAAGGCTCCAAAAAGTAATAATTTCTTCATCTTAATTTGATAGTTTAAAGTTAATGCTTAAAACGGGTTTGACCCCTTCAATTCTACAACAAAACTAAGCCAATTCTATTAACACAATTTTAAGTTTTCATAAAAAAGGCTTAAAATCGATAAAAAACACATTAGCAACGTCAAAAAGGCATTTTCGATGCTACTTACCTAAAGTAAGTTATATCGTTTTATTTTTTTTTGGTTTGAGATTCTATTAATGAGAGCACCTTTTTATGACTATTTTCTTTATAATCATAATGAGTTACAAATCTTAATTTTCCACCGCCCATATCACTATATTTCACTCCATTCTTAGACAATATATTTGTAAATAATTGTGAGTCATCCGGTTGAAGCGTAAATATCACAATATTGGTCTCTACCGTATCAACACTTTTTACTAAGTCATTAGTTAGAAGCACTGCCTCTAACTCTTTTGCTCTTTTATGATCTTCTACCATTCTATCAATGTGATGATCTAGAGCATAGAGCCCTGCTGCAGCCATAAACCCTACTTGACGCATCCCCCCGCCCAGTACTTTACGTATCCGCATTGCTTTATTCATAAACCCTTTTTTACCTACCAGAACAGACCCCATAGGAGCCCCTAAACCTTTACTTAGACATACGGATATGGTATCAAAAGTTTCTCCATAAACTTTAGGATCCTGACCTGTAGCCATAAATGCATTCCATAGTCGTGCACCATCTAAATGCAACCCCAAATTATGAACCTTACACACCTCTTTAATTTTAAGAATTTCATCAAAATCGTAACAAGCACCGCCACCTTTATTAGTCGTGTTTTCTAAACACACTAAACTCGTAAGCGGGCTATGATAAAAATCTGGTGGGTTAATCGCTTCCTCCACCTGACTAGCAGTTATCATTCCTCTATTACCGTCTAATAATTTACAAGACACTCCACTATTGAAAGAAACCCCTCCACCTTCATAGTTATAAACGTGGGCATATGTATCTGCAATGAGCTGTTCACCAGGTTGTGTGTGAATTTTTATGGCAGCTTGATTGGTCATACTTCCCGTAGGGAAATACAATGCTTCATCCATCCCAAAGTAATCTGCAATGCGTCGTTCCAACTCATTTACTGTAGGGTCCTCTTTGTATACATCATCCCCTACAGGTGCTTGCATCATAAACTCTAGCATGGCTGGCGTAGGCTTGGTTAATGTATCTGATCTTAGATCAATAATGTGATCGTTCTCTTGGTGTGCTGTCTGGTACATAGTTTATTCTTGATAACATCCTATAGGTGATCCATCAGGAATTTTTGGTGATGGTAGGACCTTAAAATCTTTTGGGCTTTTTAAGGCAGCCTCAATACGAGACGCCATTTCTAATTTATTAGGATCTGTACTTGTTTTAAAAGAAGTTGCAATTTCTTTTAATTCCGCTTTCGCGAAAGCGCTTACCTGAGGAATACTCTTTTTATGTAATGCCATATTTATTAGATGCTTTACCACATTATAATTGATGGCCGTTTGCACCTCACTGATGTATTCGTCTTTCTGATTAGCATTAAGCGTCTCCTTTCTAAGTTCATTAAATAGCTCTTTAATTCCTAGTTGTTTTTTATCTAATGATTTTTGAAGGACCAGTCTGTTTGCTTTTTCTGGATGCAACAGCAATCCTAAAGTCATATCACTTGCCGTAGCCGCCGCTCCCAGCGGATCAAAAGCTACACCGTTATTGCTTTTAAAGCTTTCTCTACTTCTAGAATAGCCGTGAGCACGTGGTGGGAAGAGCGGCAGTAGCTCTCTTGGGATCGCCAGATGAACTCCATCCAAGGTCTTTAATACAGTAGCCAAGGCTTCTTTTTGCTCCTTAGCGTCTAGGACTTCTGTTACACTAAGATGTTCATCTCCTTTTACGGCATAATTATAATCCATACCACCTACCAATTTTACAGCAGCTTCGGTTTGATACCTGTGAAAGAAATACAAGGGAACAAAAACATCTTCTAAAACAGTATAAGGCTCTCCATTTCTAATATTATCAACAGAAAAATTCTCCATAGCTGTCTTTCTAATAGCGAGTACATTCTCTAACTCTGTGGTCGCACTGTTACCATTGTCCCATAGGTGTGCTTTGTAATGTGCTCCTCCTTGCGGTCTCGCATCGCTATCTGTAATGTATCGCATTCCTGCAGCCTCTGCCGTTTCTAATATCGTATTTAAATAGGTTTTTTCTGAAGTTCCAGAAGGTGGAATTCCATAACTATATTGTACCGTAACCTTATCCCAATCACCTATTCCCGTAGCATAGGCATTAGAAAAATCTACCGCTTTCCCTTTTAACGACAATGTAGGGTGTGGATAATCCATCACACTAGCTCTGTTATTTGGACTTGCGGCAAAGTTGTGAGCAAATCCTATCGTATGCCCTACTTCGTGAGCACTTAACTGTCTTATTCTTGCTAAGGCCATTTCGAGCATAGGCTCGTAATTGTCATTATTAGTCTTAAAAGGAGCATTCATAAGTGCTTGTGCGATTAAGAAGTCCTGACGAATTCTTAAACTTCCTAAACTAACATGACCTTTGATAATTTCTCCTGTTCTCGGGTCTGTTACACTAGCTCCATAACTCCATCCTCTTGTACTGCGATGTACCCATTGTATGGTATTATAACGCACATCTTGAGGGTCTGCATCTGCTGGAAGCATTTTTACCTGAAAAGCATTGATAAAACCAGCGGCTTCAAAAGCTTGATTCCACCAGCTTGCACCTTCTAATAAGGCAGATCGTACTGGCTCAGGAGTTCCTGGATCTAGATAATACACAATAGGCTCTACGGCTTCACTCCTAGCAGCATCAGGATTCTTTTTTTCTAGTCTGTGTCTGTTTGCAAATCGCTTAACGATCTGCTCTTGAACAGGAGTAGCATAATCTAAGTACGTTGTAGATATATTACCTGCTCTCGGATCAAAAACCCGAGGTTTATAGGTATCATCTGGCAACGCTACAAAGCTGTGGTGTTGTATTACAGATATACTTTTCACCTCTGGAGCTACGGTTCTTAAGTTCCTGCCAGCTGGTTCTCCAGTATATGTAATAAGCGCCTCAAATTCTGAATTTTTAGGAAAGGACTTTGTACGTTCCATTTGCAAGGCACTGCGACTTTTATCTACTTTATAGTTTCCTTCTTTGCCTCTTTTAAGACGCGCAGCAACACCGTGAGTATCTTGCAATAAGAAACTAGTCATATCTATAACATAGGTATTGCCCTTCGTCTCTTTAATGGGAAAACCAAATAATACGGACTTGGCAAAAGCTTCTTCTATAGATTTCTTTTCAAGCGCATTATCTGTATTTGCTCTGTAGCGTGTGTTAGACTGTATGAGAAGTAATTTGTTCCCCGCCTTTTCAAACTTTACTACTGCCGTACCTCCCAGCTGACCGCGATCTAATCCTATATCATTACTACCAAGTCCAGTTCTTAGGGAGTGTACATACAAAAACTCTTGATCTAGCTTATCTACTTCCAGATAGATTTTATCTTCTTTCTCATCATAATGAAAGTCAAAATATCCCTCAAAAGATTGAAGGTTGGGTTTTGAGTTTAAGAATTGAGCAAATGTGGTTAAGGCACTCAATAGGGCGATTAGAAGAAGTAGCTGTTTTTTCATTTCGTTGGGTTAAAGAAGTCTAAGATATTATTTTAGTTGCGAGACGGCAAGGTGTTTTTTAGTTCTTTGTTAAAAAGTATGCTTTCGCTAAATCGAACTCGAGAGACCTGCCTACCAGCAGGCAGGTTCACGACCAAAGGGAGAGCGAAGCGTTAAAGCATAAAAACATTGCTTTTCCTTTTAAACTCTCGTATTTTTGAATCCTACTTACAAACTATGATTACTACAGACCATATAAAATCACTCCAAGAGCGTGTAGAAGGCTTGAGGAGATATCTTTGACATCGATCGTAAACTGATCGAAATCGCAAACGACGAAGAAAAAACCTTTGACCCCAATTTCTGGAACAATCCCCAAGAGGCAGAAGCTTTTATGAAGCAACTGCGCAGTAAGAAAAAATGGGTTAAAGACTACGAGCAATCTAACTCACTTGTAGAAGATCTAGAAGTCCTTGCCGAATTTGCAAAAGAAGGCGAGGCTGATGAAAAAGAAGTGCAAAAAAAGTACGACCAAGCACAGGACCTTATAGAGAGTATAGAGTTTAGAAATATGCTCTCTGAAGAAGGTGATGAGATGAGTGCCGTACTACAAATAACCGCAGGTGCCGGCGGTACAGAAAGCTGTGACTGGGCCAGTATGTTAATGCGTATGTACCTTATGTGGGCAGAAAAACAAGGATACAAAGTAAAAGAGTTGAATTTTCAAGAAGGTGATGTTGCGGGCATTAAAACCGTTACTCTCGAGATAGATGGGGAGTTTGCTTTTGGATGGCTTAAAGGCGAGAACGGAGTACACCGTCTAGTACGTATCTCCCCTTTTGATAGTAATGCAAAAAGGCATACCTCTTTTGCCTCTGTATATGTGTATCCACTCGTAGATGACAGTATAGAAATTAAAATCAACCCTGCAGATTATGAGATTGTGACCGCGCGATCATCTGGTGCAGGTGGGCAGAATGTAAATAAGGTAGAGACAAAGGTGCAACTCACCCACTTCCCCACAGGTATTAAAATTGCCTGCTCAGACAGTCGCTCGCAACACGATAATAGGGCTACGGCATTACAAATGCTACGCTCGCAACTGTACGAGTTAGAACTGCGCAAGCGTATGGAAGCCCGTCAAGAAATAGAAGAAGGCAAGATGAAGATTGAGTGGGGTTCTCAAATACGCTCTTATGTACTAGATGATAGACGTGTAAAAGATCACCGTACCAATCACGAGTATCGCCAGCCAGAAAAAGTACTGGATGGTGAGATAGACCAGTTTCTTAAAGCCTACCTTATGGCTATGGGACAAACGGAAGAATCTAACGAATTATAAAAAATATCATTATGAAACTTACAGAAGCACAAATACTCGATAATCTTAAAGATTTTCCTAACTGGGAATATGATGATAACGCCATACATACCGTTATCGAATTTGAAAACTTTAAAGAAGTTTTTGCCACAATGACCCGCATTGCCTTTGAGGCCGAAGAGCAACAACACCATCCGGAATGGAGTAATGTTTATAATGAGTTAAGTATCTCGTTAAGTACACACGAAGCAGATGGAGTTACAGAGAAAGATTTTAAACTTGCCGCAAGTATTGAAGCAATTTTAGGCAATTAAGACTATTGATTATAGCAGACAATTTTTATATTTTTGAACGCTTTCGCGAAAGCGAGCTCGTGAGATTCACGACCAAAAGGAAAGCACAGCGCTAAAGCGCAACAAAACAACCACACAGAATATGGGAAGAGCATTTGAATTTAGGAAAGCACGTAAGATGAAACGCTGGAGCGCGATGTCTAAGGCCTTTACACGTATAGGTAAAGATATTGTAATGGCCGTAAAAGAAGGAGGTCCAGATCCAGATAGCAACTCTAGACTACGAGCAGTAATACAGAATGCAAAGTCTGTTAATATGCCTAAGGACAATGTAGAACGTGCCATAAAAAGAGCCTCAGACAAAAGCCAAGGCGACTATAAGGAAGTCCTTTTTGAAGGCTACGCGCCTCACGGTATTGCTATCCTTGTAGAAACGGCCACAGATAATAATACACGTACGGTGGCAAATGTGCGTTCTTATTTTAATAAATGTGATGGGAGTTTAGGTACTTCTGGATCTGTAAACTTTATGTTTGACCACACCTGCAATTTCAATATCGCAAATACTGGTTTTGACCTAGAAGAGTTAGAGTTGGAACTTATAGACTTTGGAGTAGAAGAAATTTTTGAAGATACTGAAGAGGCAGAAGACGGTACGACTACAAATACTGTAATGATTTATGCCCCCTTTGAAAGTTTTGGCAGCATCCAGTCATATCTTGAAGAACACAGTATGGAAATTCTTTCTTCTGGATTTGATAGAATCCCGCAAGTCACTAAAAAACTCACTCCGGAGCAAGAGGCAGATGTAAATAAACTGTTAGAAAAAATAGAAGAAGATGATGACGTCCAGAATGTGTTCCATACAATGGAAGCATCTGACGAAGAATAAGAAGAAAACCCTTCTTTTTTGTACTTTTTTTCACCTTAAAAAGACGTAAACGGATAATTTTTTATTAAAAACTTATCCGTTTTTTATTTATAAATACTTTATTTTCAATATGATATAATTTTTCTTGAAATTTTTTTCAAAAAAGTTTTTTCAATTCAATTTTTGTGTATGTTTGGAATGTAATAATGAGTTCAGAAAAGAACGCATTGCCTTAAACCAAATGAAATCTTTTTTCAGATTCGGGCTTAGGAAGATAAAGAAGTCTACTCCAAAAGCTGCCCAAGGGATTGGGAACCGAATTATCCGGCTGACTTCTGAAATAAATACCATTTTCTCTTTGTTAAAGCAAAACAGCTTTGACCCCTCTACCGTTTTTATTTTTCGTATTTGAATTATTAGAAAAATTTACATCTAAAACGCCCTTTCGTTTTACAAACATTTTCTAATACTTTTCAATTACTTACAATGAAAAATAAATACGTCGATCTTATCGACCAAACTTTTGATTTTCCTGCACAAGAGGAGTTTACACTAGATAGTAATAATCTTAGTTTTCATGGCATTGATTTAAATGGACTTATAGAACAATATGGTGCTCCACTTAAATTCACGTACCTGCCTAAAATCTCTGATAATATAGGTAGAGCAAAAGGCTGGTTTACAGATGCCATTGTAAAAAACAACTACCAAGGCACTTACAATTATTGCTACTGTACGAAAAGTTCTCACTTTAAGCACGTACTAGACGAGGCTCTAAAAAATGACATCCATATAGAGACCTCATCTGCCTTTGATATTGATATTGTAGAAAACCTAAAAGCACAAGGCAAAATTTCAAATGATACCTATGTGATAAGCAACGGTTTTAAACGTGATCAGTATGTAAAAAACATAGCACGTCTTATCAATAACGGTCATAAAAACTGCATTGCCGTTATTGATAACTATGAAGAAATAAGTCTTTTGAGTCAAGAAATTAAAGGTAATTACAACATAGGCATACGAATCGCGTCAGAAGAGGAGCCTAAATTTGAATTTTACACTTCAAGATTGGGTATAGGTTATAAAAATATTGTTCCTTTTTATAATAATGAGATCAAGGACAACCCAAAAGTGACACTCAAAATGCTTCACTTTTTTATCAATACAGGTATACGAGACACAGCTTACTACTGGAACGAGCTCTTAAAGTGTATGAAGGTGTATGTAAATCTTAAAAAAGAATGTCCGAGTCTGGATAGCCTTAACATAGGTGGCGGATTTCCTATAAAAAACTCGCTTGCTTTTGAATATGACTATGCCTATATGGTAGACGAAATTATCCATCAGATCAAGCAAACCTGCGACGAGGCTGGCGTAGCTGTACCCAATATTTTTACGGAGTTTGGCAGTTTTACGGTAGGTGAAGCAGGTGGCGCAATTTACGAGGTGTTATATCAAAAAAAACAAAACGATCGCGAGAAATGGAATATGATAAACTCCTCGTTCATTACCACAATGCCAGATACTTGGGCGATTAATAAGCGTTTTATAATGCTCCCTATTACGGGTTGGGATAAAGAATATGAGCGGGTACTTCTGGGCGGTCTTACCTGTGATAGTGATGATTACTACAACAGTGAGCAGCATATGAATGCGATTTACCTCCCTAAGTTTAGTCAAGAAAAACCGTTATACATAGGCTTTTTTAATACGGGAGCTTATCAGGAGACCATAGGTGGTTTTGGAGGATTACAACATTGCTTGATCCCAACGCCTAAGCATATATTAATAGACCGCGATGCACAAGGAAATCTTACAACTTCTGTATTTGCAGAGCAACAAACCTCAGAACAGTTACTTTCTATACTAGGCTATGATTATGGGGTTAATAACGCTTTCGCGAAAGCAAACTTACATACTTCACAATTAGAAGAAGTTACACACGCTATCAAACAATCTTTTTAAAACAAAATAAATGACAACGTTTAAAACATATGCTGGCATAGAAACAGAATACGCTGGCCTAGACAAATCTAAAATCGTTTTATTGCCAGTTCCCTATGATGGTACGAGTACCTGGGGAAAAGGGGCAGATAAAGGTCCAGAAGCCTTTTTACACGCCTCAGAGAATATGGAGCTATACGACATAGAGACAGATACCGAAGTATACAAACAAGGCATTCACCTAGTAGATGCTATTACAGAAAATACTTCCCCAGAGGCGATGGTAGCTGCCGTACACGATGCTATTAAAGGAAATATCCTGCGCAATAAATTTGTAACAATGATCGGCGGAGAGCATTCTGTTTCTATAGGAGCTATACGCGCTTTTAATGAGTGCTATAATGACCTCACGGTGCTGCACCTAGATGCCCATGCAGACCTACGTAAGAGTTACGAAGGTTCTGCTTACAATCACGCCTGTGCGTTGTACGAAGCAAGTGAGACCACAAACCTTATTCAAGTAGGTATACGTAGTATGGACGCTTCAGAAAAAACAGTGATGAACGAGGAGAACGTATTTTTTGCACACGATATGGCTACAGATGATTACTGGATAGATAATGCCATAGAGTTAATGACAGATAACGTTTATATTACCTTTGATCTAGATGCGTTAGACCCTTCTATTATGCCGTCTACGGGAACTCCAGAACCAGGCGGACTGCTGTGGTATGAAACACTAGAATTTCTTAAAAAAGTGTTTGAAGAAAAAAACGTAGTAGGATTTGATATCGTAGAGCTGTGCCCTAACCAACTTGATAAATCTTCAGACTTTCTAGCGGCGAAACTCTATTACAAAATGTTGAGCTACAAGTTTGAAACACAAGATGCAGCAGAAGAGAATGAGAACCTCTATGGTAACACAGAGCACAACAGCATCCCAAAATTAAAATATGACCAAGATGAAGACTAAAGGAGCGATCTCTCAATTTATTGAGAAGTACTATTTACACTTTAATGCTGCTGCTCTTGTAGATGCAGCTCATGCCTATGAAGCCCAACTTGAAGGTGGCTCAAAAATGTTGGTCTCCCTCGCCGGCGCTATGAGTACTGCAGAGTTGGGTAAAATATTTTCAGAGATGATTCGTCAGGATAAGGTACACATTGTATCCTGTACAGGGGCAAATCTGGAAGAAGATATTATGAACCTTGTAGCGCATAGCCACTATGAGCGTGTGCCTAACTATCGTGATCTCACACCTCAAGACGAGTGGGATTTACTAGAGCGTGGCCTCAACCGCGTGACAGACACCTGCATTCCAGAAGAAGAGGCTTTTAGACGCATACAAGAGCATATTGTAAAAATCTGGAAAGAAGCAGAGGCAAATGGCGAGCGCTACTTCCCTCACGAATTTATGTATAAACTCCTACTTTCTGGTGCATTAGAAGAGCACTATGAGATAGACATTAAAGACTCTTGGATGTACGCAGCCGCAAAAGCAAACCTACCTATAGTGGTACCTGGTTGGGAAGACAGTACGATGGGCAACATTTTTGCAAGCTATGTAATGAAAGGAGAACTACAAGCGAGTACCGTAAAATCAGGTATTGAGTATATGACCTTTCTAGCAGATTGGTACACAGCAAATTCAGAAAATGGTATTGGCTTCTTTCAGATAGGTGGCGGTATCGCGGGAGATTTTCCTATTTGCGTGGTACCTATGCTCTATCAAGATATGGAGCGTACAGATACGCCATTCTGGAGTTATTTTTGCCAGATAAGTGACTCGACCACAAGTTATGGATCGTATAGCGGCGCCGTACCTAATGAAAAAATTACTTGGGGTAAACTAGACATAAACACACCTAAGTTTATTATCGAGAGTGATGCAACCATTGTAGCACCTTTAATTTTTGCTTACTTATTAGACTTGTAATGATGAAAAACACAAACAACCCAAACCTGAAGAGAGTGATTGTAGACTTTAAAAAGCTAACCCCAGAAATTCTAGCAATGGTGGTAGATAAATTTCCTGATGGTTATGATGATAGGCATATCATACGGTTTAAAAATGCAAATAATGAAACGGTGGAGGCTGTAGAGATCATTACAGAAGACACCAAGTACCTAGTAAAAGTAAGTGCACGTCTAGAAAAAGTAATGGAGGATTATGATGAAGACAACTATGTCGATTACGACGACGACGATCCAGAAGCAGTACAAGACCCTTTTTAATCTTTAACTAATTTTAAAATTAACGAATTATGAAAACAATCTTATTGACATTGGTAACTTTAGTAGCACTTTTTACTACACGACAAGAAGTACTAGAAGCTACCTTTATTTCTTATGAAGACGAGACCTTTTACTTTGAAGATGGTACAGAAAAACAACACACATTTTCTGCCATCACGCCAGAGGCACTGCAGCGCTATGATCTAAAGAAAAAGGAATTTGAAGGTAAAAAGTTTAAAATCACTTTTTTTATCGACTCAGATATAGATGATGATGATGAGGAGTATGAAATCCCAACTATCTCTGGTCTTGAGCTTATCAAATAGATAAGAATTTAAAAAAAGAGACTGTCTAAAAAGCAATTATAAAAGGAATCTGTCATGTTCGGCCTGTCGCAAGGTTTTTGAAAATCAATAAATTAAAAACTTCGACAAGCTCTGTTTGACAAGCTTACGTTACTTTTTAGACAGCCTCATAGATTATGAAAACAACCGCAACCGCTCTTCACCTCGCGCAGAGTATAGAAGTAACTGAGTGTAAAACTCAGCTTCCCTACACCATTATATTTTCTGATAGAGATGAGATTTTTTGCAAAGTAAGTCCTACTGGTTATGCCTATATCTTTAAGTATGGTGTGATCTGTTATTTTAATTTCGCTTTAAGCGAAAAAGAAACAGTACTTGCGCATTTAAAGCCGTACATTAAAAATCCAGTAGCTCAAAATCTTGTTGTTACAGAAACCTTAACCGTAGTGACCAATCACACACAACTAGATACAGATTTTAATACGGTTTACTTAAACGATTTAGATCCAGAAAAGGTTAGGCTAGTGATGCTCAATCTGTCCCAATCTGTAGCTTTAGACCGGTATGCTGCTATTACAGAAGGCTTGCTAGAAGAAACCCGCAAACACACCACCTTTTTAGAGCTTAAAGGAAGGTTAAATATAAAAGATAAAAAGCTGCAAAAGTACATTGCAAAAGCGATGAACGTAAAGAACAAAATTTCAGAAAACCTCTATATTTTTGATAGCCCAGATAGTGCTTGGGACGATCAAGAATTAAACAGTCTGAACCACAAACTTAAAACTAAATTTGACCTAAAAGATCGATACCAAGTAATTAACCAGCAATTAAACATAATAAAAGAAAATTTAGAACTTTTTAAGGATATTATGTTCCATAAAGAGAGCAGTAAACTAGAATGGATTATCATTATTCTTATCGTGATTGAGGTAATAGATCTGTTTGTTTTAAAATTTATAGCATAGCCATGAACCATCTAACAATAATAGGCAGTGAAGAATGGTGTTCTTTTCACACTTTTGGAATTCCGGCCATCAAAGCCCGTGTAGACTCTGGAGCAAAGACATCCTCTATACAAGCAAACAATATTAAACCTATAGTAAAAGGTACCGAAGAATGGGTTAAATTTGAAGTAAATCCGCTTCAAGTAAATAGAAGTATCTCCATTAAGTGCGAGGCCAAAATTCACGCGAGAAGAACTATAAAAAGCTCCATAGGCATTGCAGAAGAGCGCATTGTTATTAAAGCTCCCATTACCATAGGAGAAGACACTTTTGATATAGAACTCACCTTAGCAAATAGAGACTCTATGGAGTATAGAATGCTCTTAGGAAGAGAAGCCTTACAGCATAGATATCTAGTAAATCCTTCTGAGGGCTTCCTTATAACTTCGTACACACCAGAAGATCTAGATGTAAAATATAGTGCCTTTAAAAAAGAAAAAACTGGACTTAAAATAGCCCTTCTCGCAAGTAATACAGAGCTATACAGCAATAAGCGACTTATGGAGGCTGGAAGAGCACGCGGTCACGATATGGTTTTTCTTAATGTAGAGCAGGCCTATATGAAATTTGACGCAACCGAACCTCAAATCCGGTATCGTGGGGGTAATATTATAGATGCCTTTGACGCAATCATACCAAGAATTAAGCCATCAGTAACCTTTTATGCGTGTGCTTTAATTAGGCAATTTGACGCTATGGGTGCCTACTGTCTTAACTCCGCTGATGCCATTACGCAGTCGAGAGACAAATTGCTAGCCACTCAAATTTTTGCAAAAAATGATATTCATATCCCTATCACTGGCTTTGCAAACTCTCCTTTAGATACTAAAGACCTCATAAAAATGGTGAATGGTGCACCTTTAATTATAAAGCTATTAGAAAGTACTCAGGGAAAAGGGGTTGTTCTTGCAGAAACCACAAAAGCCGCAGAAAGTGTGATCAACGCTTTTAAGAGTGTAAAAACCAATATCCTAGTGCAAGAGTTTATTAAAGAAGCAAATGGTCAGGATATACGATGCTTTGTAGTAAACGGTAAGATTGTAGCCTCTATGCAACGACAGGCGGCCAAAGGTGAATTTAGAGCAAACATCCATCAAGGTGGTAGTGCGTCTAAAATTAAAATAACCGCACAAGAGCGTAAACTAGCCATCAAAGCAGCAAAAATTCTTAATCTACCCGTTGCAGGCGTAGATATCATAAGGTCTAATAAAGGGCCATTATTACTAGAAGTAAATTCGTCACCTGGTCTTGAAGGAATCGAAGCGGCAACAGGACTCGACATCGCAAATTTTATGATAGAGTCTATCGAAAAGAAGTTAAAGTTTAGAAAGAAATAAATCCCTAAACGCTATACTTTTACAATGCGTTCCAGAAAGTGCTCATTTTGCTCTGGATCGATATAGATTAAAGGCTCTGCAAATAAAGTGGGCATTGCTGTTGGATACTTGGTTCGTAAACGCTTATTTATCGTATCAAACAGCAGTGCCTTTGATATCCCCTTTACAACATATCGCTGCGAACTTTTAAGTTGGTGGTTATTATCTGCCTCAAAAACTTCTTTCTCCCCTATGGTGGCTTGTGCTATTAATTTATTTTCTAATAAATAAAGTGCAATTTCCTTTGCTTGTGACGAACTCGTCGTCATAACGTTTAATAGCATCATAATATATCTATTTTACTAATTACCAGTAAAATTATCAAGAACATACAGCAACACACGTTAAAAGCGTGTTAAACTATTAATAATTAATAGTAATACTATTAATATTGCATCTGAAATTATTAAGATATTATGGACAGGCTATTACAAAACCTTAAAATAAGTGTACACGACCAGTTATACGTAAAAGACCCAGAGTCTTCGGATTTGGGTAAACGCATTGTACAAAACAGTATATTACTAGTTCACAAACTAGGCTTTGATGAGTTTACATTCAAAAAGTTAGGAACGGCTATTGGCTCTAATGAAAGTTCGATATACAGATATTTTGAAAATAAGCACAAGCTCCTACTCTATCTAACGAACTGGTATTGGGGATGGATGGAATACCGTTTAGTTTTCGCGACAGCGGCATTACAAGATCCTAAAGAAAAACTAAACCGGGCCTTAACGATTGTAACGCAAGTGATTAAAGAAGACTCTAGCTTTTCTCACATTAATGAAGTCTTACTAAGCCAGATAGTGATAAGTGAGTACTCAAAATCCTACCTCACAAAAGAAGTAGATACAGAGAATAAAGAAGGATATTTCTACATCTATAAACAATTAGTTTCCCGCTTGCGCGAAATGATCCAAAACGTAAATCCAGATTATCCCTACGCTGCTAGCCTTGCCAGCACTGTAATAGATGGAGCTTTACACCAGCATTTCCTTAAAGATCATTTTAAATCTATTACAGATTGTAATGACACAATTACTCCTACAGAATATTTCAAACATTTAGTCACCACAACATTAAACGCATAAAACAATGGCAAAAACTGTTCTTACAGCCACACAACGTCTTACAAGTATGTTGCAACTTGACAAGAAAGATATCAAGCAAATTATCTTCTATGCCATATTTGCAGGGTTAGTGAGCCTTTCGCTTCCTTTAGGAATACAAGCTATTATCAATCTTATTCAAGGAGCACAAATCAGTACCTCTTGGATCATACTGGTAGCGCTTGTAACTCTTGGAACCATATTCGTTGGAGCGTTACAACTTATGCAAATGCGCATTCTAGAGAATGTACAACAAAAACTATTTACACGCTCCTCTTTCGAATTTGCCTATCGATTCCCAAAAATTAAGATGAATGAGCTTAGCAATTTCTATCCGCCAGAACTAGCAAATCGTTTTTTTGATACACTCACGATACAAAAGAGTTTACCTAAAATATTGATAGACTTTCCGGCAGCTATATTGCAGATTATTTTTGGTTTGTTGTTACTATCATTGTACCACCCATTCTTTATTATTTATGGGGTTTTACTCATTTTCTTAGTATATCTCGTATTTAGATTTACTGCTCAGAAAGGTCTAGACACAAGTCTTGATGAGTCCAAACAAAAATATAAGGTGGCGCATTGGATTCAAGAAATAGCAAGAACCATTACTAGTTTCAAACTGTCTGGACAAACATCACTCGCTTTAGAAAAAAATGACAAACTTGTTGTAGACTACTTAAAAGCACGAGAAAGCCACTTTAGAATACTAGTCTTACAGTTTATACAAATGATTGGGTTTAAAGTATTGGTAACTGCAGGACTTCTCATTATAGGAGGAATCTTGGTTCTAAATCAACAGATGAACATTGGTCAATTTGTGGCTGCAGAGATCATTATCCTTTTAGTAATTGGGTCTGTAGAAAAACTTATTACCGGACTAGAATCTATTTATGATGTTCTTACTTCTTTAGAGAAAATAGGTCAAGTAGTAGATAAAGAACTAGAACCGCAAGATGGAGATAAACCATTAACCAAGGACACTCCGTTAACCGTAGAGTTAAAGGATATAACCTACATAGGCTCGAGCGGAAAAAGAATTCTAGAAGATATATCCCTAACCTTAAACTCTGGAGAAAATTATATTATTCAAGGTCCGCAAGGATCTGGAAAAACTACACTACTCAGGCTTGTTGCAGGAATTTTTGAGCCCGATTCTGGAGAAGTGTTTGTCAATGAGAGATCTCTTAAAAGTATACATTTAAATCACTATAGATCCTATGTTGGTCAGTCATTAAATGAGGAAACCCCTTTTGAAGGAACCCTATGGGAAAATCTAACATTTGGTGACACTTCATTAACAGAAAAAGACATCCAGTGGGCTTTGGAGCATACAGGACTAACGCAGTTTGTAAAAAATCAGCCTAAAGGTTTACAAACAGTACTGTATCCAGAAGGAAGACAAATCCCGTATACCGTTGCAAAAAAGATTGTACTTGCTAGAAGTATTATAAGAAAGCCTAAGCTCCTTATACTTAAGGATCCTCTGGATCACTTTAGCGAGATAGAAGCGCAACAACTTATGAGCTTCTTAGCAGATAAAGATCATCCTTGGACACTTGTAGTCGTAAGCCAGAACCCAAAATGGAAACAATTTTGCGCTAACCATATTCTAGTAGAAAATGGACGTGTAATTAAAATAGATTAGACATGCTCAATATTGCTCAAAATAAACTCAATAAAACAGTCGACCTTAAGAACTATAAGGCCGTCAGTAAAGTAATGCATAAAAAACACTTTAAACATTTTAATAGATTCTTATTGGTGTTCTCTGTTATAGGTATCATTATCCTGTTTTTACCTTGGACTCAAAATATTACAGGTAAAGGATACCTTACCACCTTACGTCCAGATCAAAGACCTGCTACTGTGCAATCTCCCATCCCAGGACGTATTGAAAAGTGGTACGTAAGAGAAGGCGAAAAAGTAAATAAAGGAGATACCATATTACAGATATCTGAGGTAAAGAATGAATACTTTGACCCGAACCTTATTGATAGAACAAAATTACAGATAAAGGCAAAGTCTAGTTCTGTAGAAGCCTACGAAGGTAAAATAGGTGCGTTAGGACAACAAATTGCTGCCCTACAAAAGGAAAGAGGTCTTAAACTAGAGCAGGCAAAAAACAAATTGCTACAATCTAAACTTAAGGTACAAAGTGATAGTATAGACTTTGAAGCTGCAAAAACCAATCTTACCATTGCACAACGCCAGTATGACCGTACGCTACAACTACAAGAAGAAGGCTTAAAAGCCGTAAAAGATGTAGAAGACAAGCGATTAAAGCAGCAAGAAACGCAAGCAAAGCTCGTATCGCAAGAAAATAAATTGCTAGAAAGCAGGAACAATGTCCTCAATGCCGAAATTGAGATTAACAGAGTCCAAGCATCCTATTCTGACAAGATTAATAAGGCAAGAAGCGAGCAACTCACAGCCTCTTCTAACGGTTTTGATGCAGAGGCACAAGTAACCAAGCTTGAGAACACACTCACTAACTATGAAATTAGAAATAGTCTCTACATAGTGCGTGCTCCACAAACTGGCTATATAAATAAAGCTATACAAGCAGGTGTAGGAGAAACGTTTAAAGAAGGGGACAAACTCATAAATATAATGCCCGCAAATCCTGATCTGGCAGTAGAAATGTTTATAGACCCTATAGATTTACCATTGGCTCATCCAGGTGAAGAAGTTCGTATTATGTTTGACGGATGGCCAGCCATCATTTTTAGTGGATGGCCTAATGTTTCAACAGGAACCTATGCAGGGCGTATTGTAGCTGTAGAAACTTTTATTAGTGATAATGGCAAATACCGTATACTTATTGCCCCAGATCCAGAGCAAGAGCCCTGGCCTAAAGCGCTTCAAGCAGGTTCTGGCGCGCGATCTATTGCCCTATTGGACGATGTTCCTATCTGGTTCGAGCTTTGGCGTCAACTCAATGGGTTCCCTCCTAATTATTACCAACCGGAAACTGCAAATACAGCAAAAAAATGAGATCAGTAATATTGATAATTGTTTTTGTTTTTGGGTACGCTTTCGCGAAACCTGTCCTGAGCCAAGTCGAAGGGGCGCAAACCACCACACCCACGCTCGGTCAAGAAATACTGACCTTTGAAGAGTATCTGGGTTATGTAAAGCAGTTTCATCCGGTAGCCAAACAAGCCCAACTGGCACTGACTGAAGGACAAGCGCAACTACTTAAAGCACGTGGAGGATTTGATCCTAAACTAAGTGTAGATTATGAGCGCAAGGACTTTAAAGATCTAAAATATTTTGATAATCTAGACGCAAAGTTTAAAATTCCTACGTGGTATGGTGTGGAGCTTCAAGCTGGATATGAGCGCAACGAAGGCGTATTCTTAAACCCACAAAATTTTGTACCAGATGATGGACTCTTTGCGGCTGGAATTTCTGTAAATATTGGACAAGGGCTCTGGATTAATGAGCGTATGGCCACTTTACGAAAGGCCAAAATTTTTAGAAACCAGACACAAGCAGATCGTGATTTACTGCTTAATGAGATCATTTATAAATCGTCTGTAGCCTATTTTAATTGGTTACAAGCCTATCGTGATGTCATTACATTTGAGCAGTTTGTGGCAAACGCACAGTTGCGATATGAGGGAGTTAAAAAAAGTGCAGAAGTAGGAGAAAGCGCTCAAATAGACGCAACAGAAGCTTTGATCTCTTTACAAAACAGACAACTAAGTTTAGAACAATCACGTGTTGCCCTCTTTAATGCAGGTATGCAAGTGGCTAACTTTTTATGGTTAGATAATGATGTTCCCTTAGAGCTAGAAGATAATGTAATCCCCAATCTTGAGGCAGAACTAGAAGTAGATGTCTCTCTGCAAATAGAAGGACAAACATTAGATACATTTACCTTAGACAATCACCCCAAACTACAATCTCTCAACTTTAAACTAGAGGGACTAGATGTAGATAGAAGGCTTAAAGCAAATAAACTACTCCCTAAGTTAGAGCTCAACTACAACTTCCTGACAGAAACACCTGATGTGGCGAATAGCTTTTTAAACAGTCAGTATAAAGGGGGATTAAATTTTAGCTTTCCGTTGTTTTTAAGAAAAGAACGAGGAGATCTTAACCTTGCTAAACTTAAACTACGCAATACAGAACTAGATCTTAAAGCAACAGAGGTAACGATACTCAATGAAGTAAAAGCCATATATCAAGAACTCGATTCCTACACAAGACAGAATACCCTACTATCTGATATCGTGAGTAATTATGAAATTTTACTCAATGGTGAAGAACGTAAGTTCGAATTAGGAGAAAGCTCTATATTCTTAGTAAACTCACGTGAAAAAAGCTTAATAGATGCCCGCTTAAAGCGAAATAAACTAGAAAACAGTTTCTTTAAAACCAAAGCCAAACTGTTTAAGAGTATTGGGGTGAGACCTTCTTTGTAACTTTGGTTACGATGTGCGTCTGCAATAAGAGCATCTGCCTATTTTGTACTCGACTTAACTATAGGTTTTAAGCTTTTACCTAAATTTAATATGCTATTAAGCAATGAACAACGAACCCACCAAACATATCAAATTTCAAAACCAGCAAAATGCAAAAGCGCATTTTGATATTGTGCAACTAGAGGAGTTATATGGACGTACTATTCTGGATCACTCCATAGAGGCACATCATAAGGTGGAGTTTTATATTATCCTATTTATAGAAAAAGGAAACGGCTATCACACTATTGATTTTACAAAATATCCGTGCTCCAAAGGCACCTTACTCACCATAAGAAAAGACCAAATTCATAAATTTTTTAAGAGCGAGCAACTCAAAGGTTCTCTACTCCTTTTTACCAATGAATTTTTAGTGAGCTACCTAGAAAAAGTAGAAGCGCAAAAAACTATGTTTCTATTTAACGAACAACTAGGAGTTCCAAAAATACAGTTAAGTGATTCAGAATTTGAAAACGTACAGCAAATCATAAAGCGCATTACTACGGAGTATTTTTCTGTAAATGATAGTCACTCCCTTAGCATTATCCGTAGTGAATTACATATTTTAATCACGCAGCTATTCCGGATAAAATCAGAAGGAGTACAAACGTATTTAGAAAAAAAATACTTAAATGAATTTATCCAATTTCAAAATCTGGTAGAAAAAAATGCAAATAAGCAATTGAAAGTCAATGATTTTGCAAACCTCTTAGGGATTAGCACTAAAACTCTGAATACGATTACAAAAAATATTATCAATAAATCTGCTAAGCAATTTGTAGATGAAATTGCGACCAAACAAATCAAAAGATTGTTGCTTAACACCAATCTATCCGTTAAAGAAATTGCCTACGCATCGGGTTTTGAAGAAGTCACTAACTTCTACAAATATTTTAAAAGACTCACCCAAAGCACTCCAGAGCAATTTAGAACAGGGAAATAGTTTTTCCCATTTTTACAGTCATTCCTCTTTTTTCTATAGTTCGATCACCTAGCTGTAAGACTACTTTTGTATAGACAATAAATCAAACGATATATGAGTACAATCGCTATACATAAAGTACGTCAAACATTAGACATCCTACACAGTGATGCAAAAAATGATTACAAGCGTATGGGTAAGGGAGTGTTAAAAGCAATATTCCGCCCTCTACAACCTAACGATTTTAAAGACGCTTATCTTCCTATCTCAAGAGAGCAAGGGGAAGATATAAGCAAACTAATTATAGAAAATAACCTCAAAAATGTGGTGGAATTCGGGACCTCATTTGGGATTTCAACCATTTACTTAGCAAATGCTGTACGTACAACCGGAGGAAAAGTAATCACTACAGAACTCATAGAAAGCAAAGCCCTACAAGCAAAACAGAATATTGATGCAGCAGGTTTAAAAGAATATATAGAGATAAGAATAGGTGACGCGATGGAAACGCTCAAGTCGTTTTCAGAACCCATAGATTTTTTACTTCTCGATGGCTGGAAAGATCTATACGTACCCCTTATTCAATTATTAGAACCTCAATTTCATAAAGGCACTTTAATCTATGCTGATAATATGGATATGCCTGGCACGCAACAGTATGCCAGTTACGTACTGCTTAAGAAAGAAGCATACCACACACAGTCTCTACATCACGGGAAAGCCTTTTTAAGCGAATTTTTATAACCATTAACACCAATACAAAATGAAAATCACAAAAGTCATCATTATGCTTGCTATGCTCATCGGTTTCGCAAGCTGCTCAAAAAAAGAAGCAAAAATGAAGAATACAGTAGTAGAAGTAACCACTTTTTCTCTTAAATCAACGGCAAATAGCCAAACGTTCAATGCGCTAGACACGAGAGTTGAAGAAAATTTTACGAGTAAACAACCTGGTTTTATTAGGCGCGAGAGCGGTGTTAATGAAGAGGGTATCTACACGGTAATTGTATACTGGAAAACGATATCAGATGCTGAAGCTTCTATGAAAAAATTTATGGGTGATGCTGCTGTAAGTGAATATGCTGGAATGATTGAAGGAACTAGTATGAAAATGAATCGCTACACCATCAACACAGATTTTATGGCCGATAATAGCAGTTTTATAGAAATGATGTCTTTTGAGCTTAAAGACGCTATAAATGCCGAAGATTTTGATGTTGTAAATAAAAAAGTAGGCTCAAAAACATCAACTCAAAAAGGATATGTACAACGCATTACAGGTGTTGACGAAACGGGGAAACAAGTAGTTATTATTTACTGGGATACTAAAGAAAACTCTGATGCGTATTTGCCAACGTTTATGAAAGATGCTACCTCAAAAGAATTTATGGGAATGATGAATCAACCTTCTATAGAAATGACTCGTTCTCAAGTACTCACACATTTAAAACAAACACAAATGACAAACAAAGACAAAGTAGTCGCATTATTAAATAGTTTTAATAATGGAGACAAAACACCCATCTCTTACATTAATCCAGAAAAATACATTCAACATAATTTAAGTGTTGGTGATGGTTTAGCCGGTTTTGGCGAAGTAATGCAACACGCGCCAGAAGGAGGCTTTAAGGCAAATGTATTGAGAGCTTTTGAAGATGGTGATTATGTATTTACGCATACAGAGTATGACTTTTTTGGACCCAAAGCAGGATTTGATGTTTTTAAATTTGAAAACGGAAAAATCGTGGAGCACTGGGACAATTTATTAGAAGTTCAAAAACCGAATCCAAGTGGTAGAACACAATTTGACGGAGCAACTAAGATTAAAGATCTTGACAAAACAGAAGCAAATAAAAAAGCAGTCACAGACTTTATTGAAAAGGTATTACTAGGTCACGAGATGGACAAATTAACTACCTACATCAATCCAACTAACTATGTACAGCACAATCCTGCTGTTGCAGATGGTCTAGATGGCTTTGGAGAAGCGATGAAGTATTTCGCCGAAAATGGACTAGTGATGGAATATACTAAACTTCACAAAGTATTAGGTCAAGGAAACTTTGTACTAGCTATGAGTGAAGGGAAATTCGGTAAAGGAGAACATACTGCTTTTTACGATCTATTCAGACTAGAAGACGGACAAATTGTAGAGCATTGGGACGTTATTTCCCCTATACCACCTAAAACTGAGTGGAAAAACACCAATGGAAAATTCTAAATACTAAACGGTACATTACCAAGATATAAACCAAGCGGTTTGAGTATTTCTCAAACCGCTTTTTCATTTTATATAATAATAGCTAGCCACAAGCTCAATGAACGAACTAAGAATAGTTCTCCACCACTAAATCTCCCCAATCTGCAATAGACTGTATCAAGGGGATAAGCGTTTCTCCAAACGGAGTTAAAGAATACTCCACTCCAAGCGGAGGTTTTGAGGTAAAAACCTTACGCTTTATAAGTCCATCCTCTTCTAATGCTTTAAGTTGTAAACTGAGCGTGCGTTCGGTAACCTTAGGCATACACTTACGCAACTCATTGTAACGTAATTTTTTATTTACGAGGTGGTATAAAATTACGGTCTTCCACTTCCCTCCTATTAATCCCATAGTAAGACTAGCACAGCAAGGGTATTCCTTGCCTTTGTATTGAATTTTTCGTGCTGTTGTATCTTTCATAAAACCTGTTATTTTTTTCTTAAAAACGTAACTATCATTCTTGACCGTTATTGCAAAGATACTTTACTATACTTAAGTTTGCAACTATAAAAATTATAGTATAAAATTTAAGATATGAATATTAAAGAAATTCTCAACTGGCGTTACACTACTAAATCATTTGATACCTCAAAAAAAATCTCTCAAGAAAATGAGGAGAATATCAAAAGTTTACTTCAGCTAAGTCCGTCGTCCATTAATTCACAACCTTGGCATTTTATCATTGCCAGCACAGGCGAAGGTAAAAAGCGACTTACCAAAGGCACAGAAGGCTTTTTTAGCTTTAATGCTCCTAAAGTTTTGGACGCTTCCCATGTCGTTCTTTTTTGTTCCAAAACAGATGTTACGGATGATTATTTACAGCACGTAACCGATGTAGAAGATAGTGATGGAAGATATGCTAAAGAAGAATTTAAAGAACAGAATATGGGTGCAAAAAAACTCTTTACAGACATCCATAGATATGATCTTAAAGACGCACAACATTGGTTAGAAAAGCAGGTCTATCTCAATATAGGCAATTTCCTTTTGGGTGTAGCCGCTTTAGGAATAGATGCTGTTCCTATGGAAGGAATAGATGTAAAAGCTTTGGATGAAGAGTTTGGTCTAAGAGAAAAAGGATACACGGCTCTTGTAATGGTAGGTTTGGGCTACAGATCATCAGACGATTTTAATGCAAGTTTACCAAAGTCAAGACTGCCCGAAAAAGAAATATTTACAGAAATTTAAGCGCCTGCAACTTAGGCACAACCAACTATCGCAGAATGAGGTAAACAAACCGATACGCTAAATAGGGGAAGTTATTTTTTTCAAATCACCAAGCAATGCATCAATTTGCGACTACGAGTGATGGAGTTATTGTATACATAAGAACAAACGGGATTATTAAAATATTTTAAAAATGAAAACCATACTTATAACAGGAAGTACAGACGGTATCGGGAAGTTAGCCGCTATTAAATTAGCAAAAGATGGCCATAAGGTATATGTACACGGTCGTAACCCAGAAAAATTACAACACGTCATTAAAGAAGTACAAGATGCCTCTAGCAACAAAAATATAGATGGGTTTGTTGCCGACTTTTCAGATATTGATGCTGTAAAACAAATCGTAGATCAAATTCTTGAGGAGGTTCCTAAAATAGACATCCTTATAAATAATGCTGGAATTTTTAAAACATCCGTTACAAAGGGTTACAAAGGGTTTGACATTAGGCTTGTTGTAAACTACTTTGCCCCTTATGTACTCACAAACGCACTCCTACCTTTGCTCAAAAAAGGTGATCAACCGCGTATCGTTAACTTAAGTTCGGCGGCGCAAGGACATGTTACAGATGCTGCTTTGGCTGGTTTAGATATACGTGTAGCTAGTGAAGCATATGCACAAAGTAAACTGGCACTGACTATGTGGAGTTTTGCTTTCGCGAAAGCGCACCCAGACATAACAACTATCGCCGTAAACCCTGGCTCTTTATTAAATACTAGAATGGCTAACGAGGCTTATGGCCAACACTGGTCTCCAGCAACAAAAGGTTCTGATATCTTATATGACTTAGCCATTTCGGAAGCATATAAAAACCGTACAGGTCAATACTTTGACAACGATAAAGGCAATCCAAAAGGTGAATTTGCAAATGCGCATCCTGATGCATATGACCAAGAACTGATAACTAAATTATTGAGTAAAACAGCCGAAATTGTTGAATAATCTTTAAGTACTTAAAGCACTTTTTCAAACTAAAAAAATAAATAAACATGAATATGAAAGCTAATGCGCTTGCACAAGCGCGAGACCTAGAAGTGCCTTCTCGCGAAGCATCTCTAAGGCGGGATCCATCTGTTTCGACTTTTTGGAACAGTAACAGGGAGTTACTAGAAGATGCTTGGGCAGCATGGGAAATAGAAAATAAAGACAACATCCTAATTCCAGACGAGACACTCTTGGATAAACGTTTGCGACAAGCTATCAATGACGCCTGGGAAAACCCAGAAAAAGAAAATGCGGTTGCAGATCTTTGGGAAGAAATTATTCCTGGTGTGTATGTTGCTCAGTTTTTTGATCTTGAACGTTTATCAGAATTTCGAGATTATTTAGAAGCTGTTGTAAACTCGCAAATACCAATACGTGCACCTTACGGCATCCAGTTAAATCGCTACGGTATGATGCTAGATCCTCGCTCTGAAGGACACCTAGCAGCCCCCAATTTCCAAGCATTTTATAACGATATGATGGATCGTTACATGCGTCCTATTGCGCGTTTATTATTGGGGACTTATGGTTATGATAACCAAACATTTGGGTTTTCTATACAGTACAATCCCGATAAGGATAAAGATTTGCACGCACACACAGATGCATCTGCCGCTACGTTGAATATCAACATTAATTTACCTGATGAGAAATTTACAGGTTCGCAAGTTGATTTTCACGATAAAACCACAGGAAAAACAGTACAAACAATTTTTGAACCTGGTAAAGCTATTATTCACCGAGGAAACGTGCCACACGCTACTCATCCAATTAGTAGTGGGCAGCGTAGTAATCTGGTCGTATGGCTCTATGGAGACCGTATGCAAATTCCTAGAGGTGGCGGAAGTAGTTATGGCAATGTTGGTAGCTTATTATCTGAAGTAGATCCAAAAGCCAATATTACTGCTCGTGAACGATGGAGTATTCCAAATAGTCCAAAAGATACTTTTGCACCGTTTTAATAAACGATCGGAGCAATTGATAGATAACTTTAGAATTAGAAAGACAGAAACCAATTTCTGAGTTACAAGCTCTAAAATTGGTTTCTACCTTCTTGACTAAAAAACTTATATTGGTCTAGCTTTTAATTAATAGCTCTTATGATTAAATATATTACCTCAACTTCTCTATTATTCCTTTTTACAAGTGTAGTACTCACCTCTTGTAAATCCGACATACAACAAGCTTCAGAGCTACCCAAAGTCATTGAAGATAGTACAAACATTAAGCTAGCACTAGAAGTAAAAGCTGAGACAAAACGCACTTGGGATGCCTATAAAAAATATGCGTGGGGACACGATGTTTTAAAACCGCTAAGTAAAAGCTATCAAGACTGGTATGAAGAGTCTTTATATATTTCGCCTATAGATGCCTATTCATCGCTTCATTTGATGGGACTTAAAGACGAAGCTAAAGAAATCGAAAATTATGTGGTAGATTCTCTTAGCTGGGACAAAAATATAAATGCAAAAATATTTGAAGTCAATATTAGAATCCTAGGAGGTCTTTTATCGATGTATGAGTTAAGTGGAAATCCTAAAGTTCTAGAAAAAACGGTAGACTTTGCCGATAGAATGATGCCAGCCTTTGATTCTCCTACGGGAATCCCTTACTATTATGTGAATCTCAAAACTGGAGAAGTAAGTGGTAATCAAGTAAACGTAGCAGAAGCGGGCTCATACACTTTTGAAATGGGTGTATTAAGTTACTACACAAAAGACCCTAAATATTACCAAGCTGGTAAGAAAGCAACAAAAGCCATATTCGATAGAAGATCAGATTTGAATCTCATCGCGGAGATCATTAATGTAGAAACGGGAGAATGGAAATCTAACCAAAGTCACATCTGCGCGGGTATAGATTCTTATTATGAATATATGTACAAGAGCTACTTGCTTTTTGGGGATCAAGAACTTAAAGATGTATGGGATACCAGTATTGCTGCTATTCATAAACATATTTCCGAAATGTACAATGGCAACCTCCATTACGGAAGGGTACATTTTGAAACTGGCGAACACACAAGTGATGTAATCACACTTTACGATGCATTTTTTCCGGCTATACTAGCCGTTTCTGGGGACACAGATCGTGCCGAGCAGTACCAAAAGACTTGGGATGACATATGGAATAAATATGGCTTAGAACCTATGATCTACGATTATAAAAAAGAGGAACCTAACTATCCAGTATACGACCTCAACCCAGAAATTGTGGAGAGTGCTTACTACCTCTACCACATCACTGGAAAAGACAAGTATCTAGCAATGTCTAAGCAATTCTGGAGTGATATTAAAGAGCATTGCAAGGACGATGTAGCTTTTCATTCGGTAGAAGATGTTAGGACTATGGAACCCAAAGATTATATGCCTACCTTTTTCTTTGCAGAAACTTTAAAATATCTCTATTTATCTTTTGCACACGATGATATGCTTCCGACTTATTTTGACGAACAAGTCTTTAATACCGAAGCGCATCCATTTGCAAGAGCTACTTTTGATAAGAATGAAGCAAGAAAACGCTTAGGATTCTAAATACGACCTGCAATACGGTCTTTAGCCAATTGTAAGATGGTATGAAATTGATCTTCTATATTGGTCTCTGTATTGTCTATCTCAATTGCGTCTGAAGCTTTTGCCAGTGGAGAGTCCTTTCTGGTAGTATCTATCTCATCGCGCTCCACCACATTTGCTAGCACGGCTTCGTAGTTTACAGTATCTCCACGATCTAAGAGCTCTTGATAACGGCGTTTTGCGCGCTCTTCGGCACTAGCTGTCATAAATATCTTTAACTCTGCGCTAGGGAATACTACAGTCCCAATATCACGACCGTCCATAACCACTCCTTTGGCCTCTCCCATTTTCTGTTGTTGCTCAACAAGTTTGGCTCTTACTTCAGATACAGTAGCCACTGGACTCACAAAAGAAGATACTTCTAAAGTACGTATGTACTGCTCTACGTTTTCACCGTTCAGACAAACATCTGCCTTTCCAGTAGTGGTATTTTTCACGAAAGTGATCTTAATATCCTCTAACTTGGATATCAAGCTTTTCTTATCAAAGAAACCATCAGAAATGTATCCTTTACGCATCGCATAAAGAGTTACTGCTCGGTACATAGCACCCGTATCTACATAAATGTATTCCAGCCACTCTGCAAGTTGTTTGGCAACCGTACTTTTCCCTGTAGAGGAATATCCGTCTATGGCTATGGTAATTTTCACGAAAGTGTTATTAAGAAGGCAAAAATAGGGAATCCCAACTACGAAATACGAATTACGAATTACGAATTGCCAAAAATAGGGTTGGGACTGGGAAGTTGAAGGTTGAAGGTTGGGAGTTTGGCTTTTGAGATTTGAGAGTTTGTAAATTAATTATCTCATTTCGTAATTATTCCATTATTCCAATAAATCATTATTCCATTAATTCATTATCACTACTGCAAATCAATACCTATCCCAAAGAAACTACTGGCAGCAGCACTATTATAGCGGGCATAGGCATAATTAAAGCGCATTTTATTAATCTTAATTCCAAAACCAGCACTTAAACCTGCAAAACTACGCTGATTGATGATACGCAATTCTTCACTCCTTCTAAAGTTATATCCTAGTCTCAAATTGAAACCTCCTCTAGGAAATAACTCTACGCCTACAATGGTATGTCTCACAACATTATCAAGAAAACCTATTTCTTCTTCAGAAACATTACCATCCAAATCTGTTGTGCCTCTCGCCTCATTTTCAAAAGCGATATTCCATAATTGAAGATTTTCGAATGTTAAATGCCAGCGTATAGGCACGTTTGGTACAATTTGAGAGATCCCAGCATCTATCTCTAGAGGTAATTTCTCAATGGTATCTACATACGGAGTAAACTGCGTCCCAATATTACGTACTACAACAGCTGCGTTCAAGTCCCAGTCTTCATAATTATAAATAGCACCTATATCAATGGCACCTCCTATAGAATTAAACTCGGCTAACTGAGAGGTGATAAATTTTACATTGGCTCCAATATGGATATCGGTGTAAGGAATGTTTGTTGCGTATCCTAAGGACAAGGCTGCTTCTCCACCACTAAACTCACCAGTAAATTGACCCGTTTCATCACGCCCGTCAAAACTCCCGTAGTTAATGTACGTAACCCCAGCGTGAAAAACTTGTGTACGCCTATCCCATAAATAGGCATAAGACGCTGTACCGTAACTTATATCTGCAAGATAATTTACATAGTTTGCAGACAACTGGTTATCCATCCTATAATTTATACTTGCTGGATTGTAAAGTGCAGAGTCTGGGTCGTAATCATAATTTGTAATGATCTTGCCTCCTAAGGCAGCCTGCCGTGGTGAAGACATTAAATTAAGAAACTGATAGGTTCCTCTTCCTCCCAACTGACTGAAAGCAGCGGTGGTTATAAGAATACAAAAAGCACAAAGTAGTTTCTTCATTCAGCAATAACAGCGTTACCTAAGTAAACGCTTGCAAGTATAGGATATTTTAAAGAGTACAAGAAATTTAAAAGGCGAGGATGACCTCGCCTTTTACTATAATTTACAACTTTTTAGCATTCTTTACCTTCTGCTTCGTAAGTGCTATTTCCAAAACTTCACTCATATCCTCTACATAGTGAAAAGTGAGTCCTTTAAGATAACTCTGATCTATCTCATCAATATCTCGTTTATTCTGAGCGCACATAACGATTTCTTTGATTTTTGCTCGCTTAGCTGCCAAGATCTTTTCTTTAATACCTCCTACTGGTAGCACTTTACCTCTCAGCGTAATTTCTCCTGTCATCGCGATGCTCTTTTTAACCTTACGTTGCGTAAAAAGTGATACTAGCGAGGTTAACATAGTAATACCTGCACTTGGTCCATCTTTAGGGGTTGCCCCTTCTGGAACGTGTATGTGTACGTTATACTTTTCAATTGTTTCTGTACTCAGTCCAAGTAAGTCTGCATTTGCTTTGATATATTCCATAGCAATAGTGGCACTCTCCTTCATTACCTTTCCTAAGTTTCCAGTAATAGAAAGGTTGCCTTTCCCTTTAGACAAGGCAGATTCTATAAAGAGTATATCACCTCCTACTCGTGTCCAAGCAAGACCCGTAACAACTCCAGCAACATCATTGTTCTCGTATTTCCCTCTCTCTAAACGTGGAGCACCTAGAACTTCTATAACGTCTTCATTAGAAACCTTAACGTTATATGCTTCTTCCATAGCAAGATTCTTAGCACCATAACGTACCATCTTTGCAATTTGCTTTTCAAGACCACGCACGCCCGATTCTCTCGTATAACCTTCTACAATTTTTTCTAATTGTGGTTTGGCTATTTTGAGCTGGGTAGTATTCATACCGTGTTCTTCCAGTTGCTTTGGTAATAGATGGCGCTTTCCTATTTCTACTTTTTCTTCTATGGTGTAACCCGTTACATTAATAATCTCCATACGGTCTCTCAATGCTGGTTGTATGGTGTTCAAACTATTAGAAGTAGCGATAAACATTACTTTAGATAGATCAAATCCCATTTCTAGAAAGTTATCGTAAAACTCACTATTCTGTTCTGGATCGAGTACCTCAAGCAATGCAGATGAAGGATCTCCATTATGTCCTGCACTCAATTTATCTATTTCATCAAGCACAAATACTGGGTTGCTCGTTCCTGCTTTTTTAAGACTTTGAATAATACGACCTGGCATCGCTCCAATATATGTTTTACGATGTCCTCTTATTTCTGCTTCGTCACGCAATCCGCCTAAACTCATTCTTACATATTCTCTTCCCAATGCTTCGGCAATAGACTTTCCTAAAGATGTTTTTCCCACTCCTGGAGGTCCATATAGACAAAGGATAGGTGATTTCATATCGTTACGCAACTTGAGTACCGCTAGATACTCTATTATGCGACGCTTTACGTCTTCAAGTCCATAATGATCACGGTCTAGTATTTTCTTGGCTCTCTTTAAATCAAATTTATCCTTACTAAATTCATTCCAAGGCAGTTCTAGAAAAAGATCGAGATAATTACGTTGTATACTATACTCCGCTACTTGCGGATTCATACGCTGCATTTTTGCAAGCTCCTTTTTAAAGTGCTTGGCTACTTTTTCATCCCATTTCTTATCCTTAGATCTCAAACGCATTTCTTCCAGATCATCTTCTGATGAGGCTCCACCCAGTTCTTCCTGAATGGTCTTCATCTGTTGATGTAAGAAATACTCACGTTGTTGCTGGCTCATATCATTCTGAACCTTGCTTTGTATATCAATCTTGAGCTCTAGTTTCTGACGCTCAACATCCATAAACTTAAGCGTTTCTAGCGCTCTTTTTTGCAAATCATTAATCTCTAGAAGTCCTTGCTTTTCAGCAACAGTTAAGTTCATATTAGAACTTACAAAGTTGATTAAGAAAGAATTACTCTCTATATTTTTTATTGCAAACGAAGCTTCTGTAGGAATATTAGGAGAATCTTGTATAATCTGTAGTGACAATTCTCTTATAGAATCTATCACAGCTTTAAATTCTTTATTTCCCTTTTCTGGTCTGGTTTCAGGATATTCGAGAATAGTAGCTTTCATATAAGGCTCTGTCTCTACAACCTCATTAATCGCAAAGCGTTTCTTTCCTTGTATAATAACTGTTACGTTACCATCAGGCATTTTAAGCACTCTTAAAATACGTGCCACGACTCCTACTTTATGAATATCGTCTGCCGTAGGATTTTCTACCTCCTCATCTTTTTGTGCTACTACACCTACTACTTTTCCTCCTTTATTAGCTTCATCAAGAAGCTTAATAGAAGTGTCTCTACCTGCAGAAATTGGAATTACCACACCAGGAAATAGCACCATATTTCGTAAAGGAAGTATGGGCAGACTTTCGGGTAACTCTTCTTTATTAATTGCCTCCTCATCTTCTGGGGTCATTAATGGAATAAGCTCTGCATCTCCATTTAACTCCTGCAATGACAATCTGTCAAGTGTTGTAAATTTTGGTTTTGCCATATCGTATATGCGCCACTCTGTCACTTTCTAAAAAGATCTCTGGCGCTTGTTTTTGTAAAATTATATCAATTTCAGTCGGAATCTCTTAACTATCCTTAGTTATGCGTCCTTCTCTCACTTTATAAAGTCAATTAATATGCCACTTTGAGAAAGGTTATGAGTACGCTTTCGCGAAAGCGAACACCTCTAAATTTAAATTTTTGAAATATTTTTTATAAAAAGTGTAACAGTTAACTAAAAGACGCATCTTTATAATAGAAGCAACCAAAAGTGACATTAACCAACCGAGATATTACTGACTTACTCCCGATGTGTCAAAGAGGCGAGCAAGCCGCACAACTGGAAGTATACAACCGCTATTACAAGGCTATGTATAATACTTCTTTACGAATTGTAAAGGATGAAGCAGAGGCACAAGATGTGATGCAGGAAGCTTTTTTAAATGCTTTTACAAAGTTAGATAGCTTTAAAGGAGACGCAACTTTTGGGAGCTGGTTAAAAAGAATTGTAGTAAACAAAAGTTTAAACAGTTACCAGCGTAGTAAACGGGTAGATGAAACCTCCATAGAGGACCATCTTTATAAAATAGAAGATGATGGCCAAGGAGTGAGCGAGGTAGACTACGAAAGTTTAAAAGTACAGCAAGTGATGCTGGCGATGGATAAACTTAAAGACAATTACAGACAATCATTATCACTTCATCTTATAGAAGGGTATGATTACGAAGAAATGAGTGAAATAATGAATGTAAGCTACTCAAACTGTAGGACGATGGTATCGAGAGCGAAGGAAAGCTTACGTAAAATATTAAATACTAATGAAGAAGGACAGTATAGAACAACTATTCGGTAGACTAGAAAATCAGTTTGACACTGAGAAGCCCAGTCAAGACCACAAATCACAGTTTCTTGAGAAATTGCAGAGTATGCAGTTTACTGAGGAAAAGAAGGAAGAAACTCCTGTACGTTCACTCAAATGGATGAAGCCATTGTTTATCGCTGCTAGTTTAGTATTGCTTTTTGGAGTGATTTTTACATCGAACACGTCTACTGAAAAAATAGACCTTGCAGATGTATCACCAGAGATGCAGCAAACACAAGATTTCTTTACGCAAACAATAGAGAGAGAGCTTTTTACCATCCAGCAAGAAGTGACTCCAGAAACTCAAAAACTCGTGGATAGAGCGCTCGATCAGATCAAAAATTTAGAAACCACCTACGAAGGCCTAAAAGATGATCTTGTAGAAAGTGGTCAGGATAAGCGCGTTATCTACGCAATGATTGACAATTTTCAAAATAGAATAGACGTCTTAGAACAAGTTCTAGAACACATAGAAGCAATTAAAAATTTAAATGATTTACGCCCTCAAGAAATATAAAGACATTATAACTCGAACTATGAAAACTAAAATACAAACACTCTTATTCCTACTCATTGCGGTACCTACAATGGTATTTGCAAATGATAACTGCTCAACAAAAGGAAAATACTCAAAGGAAAAAAAGATTAAAAAAGAATATAGCGTTAATACAGATGCACGCTTAAAAATAGACAACAGCTACGGGAATGTAAATGTTGTTTCTTGGGATCAAAATACCATAGTTATTGAGGTATTTATTAAAACTAATGGAAATGATGAAGATAAGGTGCAGGACAAGCTAGATGAAATAGATGTTAACTTTAGTGGTGATGCAACCTTTGTAAGTGCAGAAACTACCTTTAGTAAAAGCAGTAGATCTTGGTGGAACAGCTGGAAAAGTAACAACGTTAATATGGAAGTTAATTATAAAGTTAAAGTGCCAGTAACAAATGATGTAGATCTAAGTAATGATTACGGAGGGATCTCCCTTAACAAGATAGAAGGAAATGCAAAGATTAGTTGTGATTATGGTAAACTCACGATAGGTGAATTATTAGGTGATGGTAATAGTTTGAACTTTGACTATACTAAAAACTCCACTATTGGCTATATGAAAAGTGGTCGTATTACTGCAGATTACTCAGCTTTTATTTTAGAGAGTGGTGGTGATATTGAGTTAAATGCAGATTATTCAAAATCAGAATTTGGAGACATAGTAAACTTAAATTACAACTGTGATTATGGCTCACTTTACACTGGAACTACTAAAGATATAACTGGACGCGGTGACTATCTCTCTGCAAAGCTAGGTGTTGTTCAAGGGGATGTAAACCTCAACACAGATTATGGTTCTATACGTATTAATGAATTAAGCAGTAGTGCTGGTGATGTAATTATACGTAGTGATTATACGGGTATTAAAATAGGATATGATGCTGGCTATAGTTTTTCCTTCAATATTTCATTAGAGTATGCAGGACTTAGTGGAGATGATAATTTTGAAATCACAAAAAAGAGAATAGAATCTTCTGATAAGTATTATGAAGGCTTTTACGGATCGCAAAATTCTCCAAATAATATAAATATCAACTCAGAATATGGTGGAGTTACTTTCACTCGTCTTAATTAAAAATCAATCAAAAATCAATACTTATGAAAAATGTAATCGCAATTTGTTTATTAATACTAACAGCCATCCCTTCGCAAGCACAGTGGTGGGGAAAAGGAATTAAAGGGAACGGAAATATGACTACCATTACAAGGTCTGTAGGCGACTACGAGCAAGTAAACGTAGGAGGTTTCTTTGATGTAAGATTAGTCGCTGGTGATGAAGGATCCCTCACTATAGAAGGAGAAAGTAACTTATTAGAATATCTTGTGACGGAGGTAAAAAATGGGGCTCTCAAAATTAGAGTAGAAAAAGGAAAAACTCTCAAGCCTAGCAGAAATATGATGATTAAAGTTACGGTTCCTTTTAAAGATCTAGATGGCGTATCATTAGCCGGATCAGGGGATGTATGGAATGAAGATATTATCAAAGCAGACTCATTTGATACTGCTGTAGCTGGATCCGGAGATTTAAAATTAATGGTAGAAGCAAACGCAATTGAAGCTAGCGTAGCTGGTTCTGGAGATCTTACTTTAGAAGGAAGTGCTACATCTTTAGAAGCAAGTGTAGCCGGGTCTGGAGATGTACACGCAAAAAAGATGAAAGTAGATAATGTAGATGCTCGAGTTGCGGGTTCTGGAGATATTGAGGTGTACTGTTCGAAAAGTTTAAAAGCTCGCGTGAGCGGTTCTGGAGATATTGATTGTTACGGCAATCCAGATAAACAAGATACTAAGGTTTCTGGATCTGGAGATATTTCGATTAATTAATTTTTACTCTAAAAAACAGGGTTCATAAGTAGTTATGAATCCTGTTTTATTTTTGAGTATAAATATCCAGACTATCATTATTATTACCCAGTATGATCATTTTAGACTTGTCTTCTTTTTCTATAATGCTAATATCTTTTACATCTTTATTTGCATAAAATCCAGTAACATCATTTGACAATACCTTAAACTCTCCATTTTTATAAGATAGTATTGTTCCAATAGACGCATCATACCTTGTTGTTTCTACTTCTGTAGGATATAGGTTTCCTGCCACAATAATTTCCTTGTCCCCATCCTTATTAATATCTATAGATGCAAAATCCATTACCGCAGAAAACTGAGCTTCTAGCGGCAGTACCTTCTTTGTAAAACTTTTATTTCCATTATTAATAAGAACAACGCTTCTAAAATCCTTTACAGAATAGTGTAATGCATTTTCCAATTTATCATCTCCCAAAATTTCATTAATATTTGCTTGAGCAAAGGACTCATATGTTTCAAACTTGTCTAGAATGAAAGGCATCTGTTGTGAGGAGCATTCTCTACCCCGCATAGGTACTAGTTTGCCTTTATAATCTTTTGAAAAATAGATATCATAAGTTCCATTATTATCAAAATCGTCACAAAAAACATGAAATTCTTTTCCTTCTTTAGAAGAAAACTTACTATTCAAACCTAGATTACCAAAAAGATAATCATCATCACCATCGTTATCAATATCTATCACAGCACTGGAAAACCAGACTCCTCTCGTATCTCCAAGATCATCCATAGTGGCAGCCATAAATTTTCCTTCATTATTTTCAAAGAATTGAATTTCTGTCCATTCTCCAGTAATAATTAAATCTCTATCTCCATCAAAATCAAAATCAGAAAATAGTGCCCCAGTTACCAAGCCACTTTTTCTTATTTGTGGCGCATAACTTTCTGTGACATCTTTAAATTTTCCTTGATCGTTAAGTAAGAGATAAGAATCTGGCGAGTACGGATATTGGTTAGGTATTACTCTACCTCCTATGAATAGGTCTTTATCACCATCATTGTCAATATCTTCTGCCCTTACTACTTGTGTACTAGTATTTAATTTTGGCAGAACATTTTTTGTAAGCTTAAAATTACCATCCCCTACGTTTTCGAATAACCTATCTTGATACATTGGACTAGCTTTCGCGAAAGCGGCACCACCACTTGTGACATATAAATCTAAATCGCCATCACCATCATAATCAAAAAATACTGACTCTAAATCTTCGTAAAATGCTTGAGAAGACCATAGTTCATCTGAGGCCAAATTAAAGTTACCCTTAACATCCTGAAGATAAAGCTGGGCTGCTTGCCCGGCAGCTCCTCCTACAAAAAAGTCTTCCAAACCATCATTATTAACATCACCAGATGCTATATGAGGACCGTTCTGAGATTGAGAATATGGCAATAATACTTGCTCTTTAAAATCATTGAACGTGTCTTCCTCGTGTTTAAAGGTAACTCCTAAACTAGCAGGATCCTTCTTAGATACAAATGTTTGCTTTTTTTGAGATTGGATCTCTGTTCTTTTTAAAAAGTCGTAATCCAATGTAATGCGCTGATTTACCAAAACATTATTGAGAAATGATACAGAATTATCTGGCCATTGTATCTCTATTGTAGGTATGGTATCGATTGTGCCTAATCCAATTATTGGATTATAATCCATAGACGATAGATAACCCTTTGTTGGATAGTGTTCGTAGTACAACTTCTTCCCTTCTAGAGGTATTGTAATTTTAGTTCCTAAAGCGTTTGCATTGTTTGTACTTCCTTTAATAGAAAAGCTTATCATATTTCCAGAATTTAACCCTGTACTACTATTTTCATAAATTGATGCTTTTGCATCCATATTATTAGTTATAAAATCTAAATCACCATCATTATCTAAATCTGCATAAACAGCACCGTTAGAATTAAAATTTAACTTATCTACCCAGGATTTTGATTTATCTTCAAAAGTCAATCCATTGATATTTCTAAAAACCTGATTTGACACAATCTCTGTAGGCATTTCATCCAAAAATTCTTGAAGTGACAAAGACCTATTTTTTTCTTTTTGTTTTGCTCTAATTTTTTTATTTAGATCATTATCATTTACATTTTCATCAATTCCATTAGTAATGAACAAATCTTTGTTCCCATCTAAATCAATATCCAAAAATAAAGGAGACCAACTCCAATCTGTTTTAGATGTACCAGCTAACTCAGCAATATCACTAAATGAATTGTCACCATTGTTCAGTTGCATTGTATTTACCATGTATTGATAGTGAAACCCTGCCCCAACAAAAGCATTAAACTTATTACTATCCATAGATGCCATATACTTCTTTGATCTAATGTGATCACTAGGCGTCATGTCTGTAATGTACAGATCAAGTAAGCCATCATTATTTATATCTGAGGCATCGCTTCCCATACTGTAATAGGTAATATGATTAAAAACGCCATTTATCACGTTAGAAAATGTACCATCTTTATTATTTTGATAGTATAAATCTGGTTCTATATAATCTGTGCTTATATATAAATCTGGATAACCATCTTGGTTAAAGTCGCCTACCGCTGCAGCATTTTTATAACCATAATTTACGAGTTTAGCTTCGTCTGTTTTAACGACGTATTGGCCATCTACATTTTCATAAAACACATCCGTTCTCAATTTGCCTGAATTTCGTTCTTCGACATATTTTCTTAGACTAGAAGGCTTTTTTTTATCAACACCAGGTGCTGGATGGTTTAATAGGTACATATCTAGATCCCCATCTAAATCGTAGTCAAAAAAAGTAGATTGGACACTGTAATCAGAACTGTCAAGGCCATATTGTGTTGCTACCTCTTCAAAAGTTCCGTCTTGATTATTAAGAAAGAGTTTGTTTTTTAAAGTAGAATTTTTTTTCCCATTGCCTGCTTTACAAACATAAATATCGAGCCAGCCATCGTTATTAATATCAATAAAATTTACTCCAAAGGTCCACCCATCTGCATAAGGTGCAATTCCAGATGACTGAGTAACATCCTCAAAAGTAAACCCTCCTTTATTAAAGTAAATTTTATCGTCAACACTATTTCCCCCAAAATAAAGATCTACTAATCCATCTCCATTTAAATCGCCCGCACCTATACCAGCTCCATTATAAATTTGAGAATAACTTATATGATTGAACCCATTAGATTCTTTTACTTCATTTTTAAAATCGATTTGTGTTATCTCTGAAGGCAATAGGTTAAGAAAAGTACCGTCCTTTATGTTTTCTAAAACTGAAGGATTAGACCTATTAAAGGTTAATTGATCATTACCAACGTGATCAGAATTTACACAGGCTGTAAAAGAAAATAAGCATATATAAAAAAATCTAGAAAAGTTGGAATATCCCATTGTTACCTATTAATCGTTATAAAGTAAAAATAAGAAAAAGGGGTCATAAAACAACAAAACCTTCTCTACGAAGGTTTTGTTGTTTTATTAAAATAGAATGTATTTTTTCTTAAAATACAATATCAAAAGTACCGTCAGTTGTTGTTATCAGATTTCCATCTGTATCCTCCATACTCCCTGAGAAGGTCCCCGTAAGTTGGCTTCCAGTGTTAGAAGAAACATTATTTTCAAAAGGGGTGTCTCCAGATAAGAAAGGAACATATGCCACAGTATCTATAGTCATAACCTCATCTTGTAATACATTATCACCCGTTTGTAATAGGACTACAGAGAATGTAAATGTATCTCCTGTATCTATATCTGTAGCAAGTATTTCTAGAGTCGATCCATTAACCGTTACATCTGCGGTATTAAAATTTTTAAATTCTCCATTTATTGTTACTTGTACGGGCCCTGGTTGTTCCGGTGGTGAGCAATCTCCTAGTTCTTGAACGATAGCAAGCAAGGTTCCATCTGAATCACCACAAGCATCTATTTCTGCCTGTAATGCCATACTATAATCTGCACAAGCGGCGGTATAGGCATCTTCGTCTAAAGGGTCTACAGCTTCAAAAATTACTTGCGCTTCTGCCGATGCCTCTTGTGCTGCTATACAAGCCTCTCCACAATCTAACGCATCTATGATATCTTGTAAAGCGCCACTTCCATCTCCACAAGCTATAATCTGGTTCGTTAGTGCATCTTTATAAGCCAAACATAAATCGTTATTATCTGGATCATTCTGAAGCGCAGCTGCAGCAGCTGCAGCTTGTGATTCGGCCTGCGCACAAACATTAAATGTCGAGCAATCACCTAGGGCATCTACCGTAGCCTGTAAATCTCCTGAAGCATCACCACAAGCTTCAATAGTTATAATTAACGCTTGGGAATAAGCACTACAAACCGTTGTATAATTATCTTCTGTAGCAGTGGCAAAAGCAGCTTCTGCCGTTGTAAGCGCATCAAACGCCGTCTGACACGTCTCACTATCGGGATCTCCATCACCTATAACAACATCTTGACCATCTGGTGTAGAGAAAAAATCTCCTGTTAATTGCTCATCCTCGCAAGAAGTAAAAATCAACAATCCAACAAATAAAAGTAAAATATAGTAGGTTATTTTTTTCATGGTAGTTTTCTTAATAAAAGTCTTAACGCAAACTTAAGTAAAATATTCTAGTCGTGTGTATAATATTGTTAGGTACGCTTTCGCGAAAGCATACACTCATAAAACAAGATTAGTGTGGATTTTCCTACTTTTTAGATGACTTAGGAACCCGCAGTAAAAGAAATACCCCTGCAACGAAAAAGAGAATCAAAAAAACAATAGAATAACGCATACTTCCCGTAATTTCCTCTACGAATCCGTATAAAAACATTCCTATGATAATCCCTATTTTCTCAGCCACATCATAAAAGCTAAAATAAGATGTCGTGTCTTCTGTCTCGGGTAAAAATTTAGCATAGGTAGATCTAGACAATGCTTGAATTCCTCCCATGACAAGACCTACAACTCCAGCAGTAATGTAAAATTGTACTGGAGTATATACAAAAAATGCCCAAGCGCAGATCACAATCCAAATAATATTTACATAAATCAATGTCTTTATATTTCCTATTCTTTGGGATAGGCGAGAAGTTAACAATGCTCCAAATACTGCTATTATTTGTATTAATAAGATACTCACTATAAGACCTGTAGTACGTTCACTGTCACTTCCCCATTCTAATTCTTGCTCACCAAAGTAAGCGGCGGCAAGCATGACTGTTTGCACGGCCATACTGTATACAAAAAAAGCAGCTAAATACTTCTTTAATTTAACTTGAGTCTTAAGTGAGCTCCAAATAGCCTTTAATTCTCTAAAACCATCCAAAAGTACATCCTTAGATAATTTTCCATCTGCCTTATTACCCTTAGGTAAATAAGCATAGGTATACTGGCTAAACGCAATCCACCATACTCCAGTTAAAATAAAAGAAAGTCTGGTGGGAAAAGCTTCACTTTCAAAACCAAATGTTTGATACCCTAGAATCATAGCCAGACATAAAAGCAATAGAAGTACACTCCCAATATATCCCATAGCATATCCTTTTGCACTTAAACTATCATGTTGTTCTGGATGTGCGATATCCGGCAAATAGGAATTGTAGAAAACAATACTACCCCAGAAACCTACTAATCCAAGTAAATACAGCAATAGACTCACGTATATATGCTCTAAGCTAAACCAGTATAATCCTATGGTCGATAACGCACCTATGTAGCAAAAAAGTTTTAAAAAAAACTTCTTATTCCCTAGATAATCGGCTATTCCCGAAAGAATGGGTGATATTATAGCAATAATTAGAAAAGCGAGTGCGGTTGTATAAAAAATAAGAGGACTACGTCTGAGCATCATACCAAATACTTCAATTTCTTCTATTCCCTCACTCCTAAACAATGCTCCATAAAACAAAGGAAAAATTGCCGAGGCAATCACTAAACTATACACAGAATTTGCCCAGTCATAAAAAGCCCATGCGTGCAATAATTTCTTGTCCCCTTTTTGTAATTGTTTTTTCATACTACTAAAATAGAAAAGCTACACGATTGTGTAGCTTTTCTCACTATAAATTATAGTTTTTTCTTATTTAAAAGTAGTTACTCCAAATTTTGCAGCTTCCTTAACCGCCATAGGCGCTTTTGCCGTAAGGTTGGCTATTCTAGAATCATTAGAAGGGTGTGTGCTCATAATCTCAGCAGGAGCTTGACCATTACTTGCGGCTTTCATACGCCTCCATAAATTTGCCGCTTCATAAGGATCATATCCTGCAATCGCAGCTATTACAATACCAATCTCGTCTGCTTGTGTTTCGTGAGAACGGCTAAAAGGAAGCATCCCGCCTAGTTGAGATCCTACTCCGTATAGCTGCATGATTTGTTGTTGCTTTTGTTGGGTTTGACCTCCAGCAGCCACCGCAACACCTACAGCACCTATTTGTTGTAGTTGAGCGGCACTCATACGCTGTGCACCGTGATCTGCGAGTGCATGGGCAAGTTCATGTCCCATTACCATGGCAAGTCCTTTTTCTGTTTGAGTAACGGGTAAAATACCGGTATAGACCACAATTTTACCTCCAGGCATACACCAGGCATTAATCGCATCGTCTCTTACTAGATTATATTCCCAACGATAATCTTTTAGATAACCTGGCTCTCCTAAAGCAGTTAAATAACGATCTGCAGCTACAGCTATTTTCTCTCCTACTCGTTTTACCATCTCTGCCTCTGGTGTACCAGTAATCACATTATTTTCAGATAGAAATTGATCATACTGCTGAAAAGCCATTGGAAACAATTGAGAGTTGCTTATAAAATTTAAGGTTTTCTTTCCCGTAAAGGGGCTCGTCTTACAAGCACAAACTAAAAGAACTGTAAGTGCAAGTGTAAAGGTGTTTTTAAATTTCATTATAATTGATTTAATTCTCTTAAAGTTACAAATATTCTTAATTACCAGAGATATGAAGTTCTGTGAAGTCCTTAGGAACGATTAACGAACATGTTTTATCGTCGTATTGTACACTTTCTAATGAAACAATCACATTGTCTAGCTCTATTTCTTTAATATCAAAAGGCAGGCCAATTAAGTGAATTCTAAAAGTATCGTAGGTTGTAATAAAATCCCCGCGCTTGTGCTGTTGTATGATCCAGTCTTTATTTCTTCCAGACATTTTAAAGGTCCGATAGCTATAACGATCTTTTGTATAATCATACCCATCCTGTGCATCTTCATATAATTTAGATGCATTTTTACCGAGAGCATAGTACACCTCAAGCTCTACCTGTTCAATAACTTTTTCTCCCACGTATTGTTGTATGGGGTACTTAGGGAGTATGGTTCCTTCTTTTACAAATAGTGGCATACTGTCTACATCTGCATCTACCCATTGCTCCTTACCACCTTCTAAAGGTAATTTGTCCCAGTAGTTATACCATCTACCTCTTGGTATATACATTCTACGTCCTTTGGCATTTGGCTCAAGTATAGGGCATACAAGTATATGATGGCCAAAAATAAACTCATCTGTACGGTAATGTGTTTGAGGATCATCTTGATCAAAATACACTAGAGGTTTTAATAATGGTGTTCCTTTCTCTATATACTCATAAAACATCGTATATAAATAAGGTAATAGCCTATAACGTAGATTTATGAATTTACGCGCTATATCTGTTACACCTTCATCAAACGTCCAAGGTTCTTGATCTCCGTGATGCCCAGAAGAGTGTGTTCTACAAAAAGGATGGAAAACGCCTAACTGTATCCATCTCGCATATAATTCTCCTGTAGGCTGTTCTGCAAAACCACCAATATCTGTACCTGTAAAAGACATTCCTGAAATACACATACGCTGTACCTGTACATTTGCTACCCATAGGTGTTCCCAGCTTGCAATATTATCTCCCGTCCAAGAAGATGTATAACGCTGTGCACCACTGTAGGCAGATCTCGTTATCACAAAAGGCCTTTTAGGATATGCAAATCTTTTGACTCCTTCATACGTAGCTCGTGCCATTTGAGTACCGTAAATGTTATGTGCTTTGCGGTGACTACAAGGGTTGCCATCATAATTATGACGCACATCTGGTGGGAATGTTTTTTCTGGAACCTCCATAACTGCAGGCTCATTCATATCATTCCAAACGCCTTTTACACCTATATCTTCTATAAGTTCTTTAAATAAACCAGCCCACCACTCTCGTACATCTGGATTTGTATAATCTGGAAAGTTGCACTCTCCTGGCCATACTTTTCCTTTCATATAAGGGCCATCTGCTCGTTTACAGAAATAATCATTCTCTACTCCTTCTTGATATACGGAGTAATCTTTATCTATTTTGATTCCTGGATCTATAATAACGATTGTTTTAAACCCGTCATCTGCGAGTTCTTTTACCATTCGTTTAGGATCTGGAAAATATTCTTTATTCCAAGTAAAACATCTAAAACCATCCATGTAATCAATATCCAGATAGATACCATCACAAGGGATTTTAAGTTCTCTAAACTTTGCGGCGATCTCCTTTACATTGCTCTCTGGGTAATAGCTCCATTTACATTGTTGATATCCTAGTGCCCATAATGGAGGTAACTCAGGAACTCCTGTTAGATTTGTATAACTGGAGACTACTTCTGGCATAGAAGGACCATAAATAAAATAATAATTCATCTCACCTCCTTGTGCCCAGAAACTGGTTACATCCATGCGCTCTTGACAAAAATCAAAAAACGTTCTAAATGTATTATCAAAAAAGATTCCGTAGGCCTTTTTCTTATGGAGCCCTATATAAAAAGGCACACTTTTATAAATAGGGTCTTGATCTTTCCCAAAAGCATACTGGTCTGTTGCCCAATTCTGCACGCGCTTCCCTCTTAAATTAAGGTGCATCGGTTTATCGCCCAATCCGTAATAGCTTTCGGCATGTTGACCGCGCTTACTCATTTTTACGATATTCCCTCCGTACTCAAAACTCTCTTCGTAGTGAAAGCCTATCTCATCTTCATTAATGAGATTCCCTTCCATATCATAAATAGCCGTTTGTAAACTTGATTTTTCAATTTTACAAACCAACTTTGCTGTAGTGACTACATAATACTTCTTTTCTTCAGAAATTTCAAGATGGTTGTATCCTCTATTTGCATCTTCATCTATAGCATACGAAAAGTCATTTTCAAAAACTCCTCCGGTGGCATATCTAAAACGCAACACACTATCACGCATTACCGTAAGCTGCAAGATCACCTCATTTTCTGTTGTAAAATAAAGGGTGTCTACTTCTTTTTTGTAGTCAATTATATGGTTAGGAAACTGATTGCCTTTTTGCTGCAACTCCGTATTTACAATCATAAGAATAGGTTTATATATTCAAAAATAACAGCTTATTTTTAAGCATAATAGTAAATAGTTCAATACTTATCAACTCAAACGATATAGTGGTTTGTTATGCTTTCGCGAAAGCGTATTCCCTCTCTTTAAAAGCTTTTTTTAGGATAAATCTTGTGTAAAATCTTACAAAACGTTAAAAGATCTTATCTCGCTACTTCTTTAGCTCAAAAACAACTCCTGCAAGTGGAGGAACAGTTATTTCAGCAGAATGCGATTTTCCATTCCAAGAAGTCTTGACTACTGTAAGTTTTGTATTGTGATATTCACCAGTACCGGCATACTTTGAGGCATCACTGTTAAAAATTTCGCGCAAGCTACCTTTAAAGGGAAGTCCTATTCGGTAGGCTTCTTTAGGAACAGGCGTCATATTAAAAACACCTATAACCGCAGTATCGGTATTCTTACCATAGCGTATATAGCTTAAAACTGCATTTTCACTATCATCATGAGCTATCCACTCGAAGCCTTCTGGCTCAAATTGCTTTTCGTATAAAGAAGGGGTCTCTCTGTATACTTTATTGATATCTGCTACTGCTTTTTGAACGCCTTTATGAATATCGTATTGCAACACGTACCAGTCCAGCTGATTCTCAAAATCCCATTCGGCACCTTGACCAAACTCGCTCCCCATAAACAATAACTTCCCACCAGGATGGGTATACATATAGGTGTATAGTAATCGTAAATTTGCAAATTTTTGCCACTCATCACCAGGCATACGCCCTAAAATAGACTGCTTTCCATACACTACCTCATCGTGCGATAAGGGTAGCATAAAATTTTCTGTAAACCCATAGGTCATACTAAAGCTTATCTCATTATGGTGGTGGTTACGGTAGAGGGTATCTCTTTTAAAATATTCGAGCGTATCGTGCATCCAGCCCATCATCCATTTCATTCCAAAGCCTAAACCTCCTAAGAATACAGGTCTACTTACCATAGGAAAACTCGTAGACTCTTCTGCAATAGTCTGTACATCTGGAAAACTCGCATACACTTCTTGATTGAGTTCTTTTAGAAAACTGATGACGGCCAAGTTTTCTCGCCCACCTTGATCATTTGGTTCCCATTCTCCTTCTTCTCTGCTGTAATCTAAATATAGCATAGAAGCCACAGCATCTACCCTGAGTCCATCTATATGGTATTGATCTAACCAAAAGAGCGCATTACTTATCAAAAAGGATCTAACCTCATTGCGTTCATAATTAAAAATAAGTGATTTCCAATCTGGGTGATACCCTTTGCGCTTATCCGGATGTTCATAGCAAGCGGTTCCGTCAAAGTTACCTAAACCGTGCGCATCTTCTGGAAAGTGAGACGGTACCCAATCCAAAATAACACCTATATCATTTTGATGCAACGCATCTACCAAAGTCATAAGCTCTTCTGGATATCCAAAACGTGATGTAGGTGCAAAATATCCCGTAAGCTGGTATCCCCAACTCGGATCATAAGGATACTCCATAATGGGCATAAACTCCACGTGCGTAAAGTTCATTTCTTTTATGTAAGCTACAAGTTCTACAGCAAGTTCAGAATAGCTTAGGCTTCTGTTATTCTCGGCTGCTTTACGACGCCAGGAGCCTAGATGTAACTCATAAACAGAATACGGGGCATCTAAACTGTTATGCTTGTACCGTTTAGCCATCCACTCTTTATCTTTCCACTCGTGATTTGTCTCGTAAACGATTGAAGCAGTTTTAGGTGGGTGTTCTGCTCTTCTCGCAAACGGATCGGCTTTTTCTGTTATAATACCATTGTGATTGGAATGTATTTTATACTTGTATGTATCGCTATGTCCCACACCTGGAATAAATCCTTCCCAAATGCCACTGGAATCCCATCGTACATTAAGTGTATGCTCACCATCATTCCAATGGTTAAAGTCACCTATAACTGACACTTGATTTGCGCTGGGAGCCCAAACGGCAAAATAGGTTCCCTCTATCCCATTTACAGAACAGATGTGAGATCCCATTTTTTCGTGTAACCGGAAGTGTTTCCCTCCTTTAAAAAGGTTGATATCGAAGTCCGTAAAAAGACTGTGCGTTATAACTTTGGACATATTATATGGTCGTTCCAGAAGGAATTAAAGCACCATTTTTAACCACTACAATACCATCTCTTACACAGTACGTCTCCGTCTCTGTATCCTCCAGATGTTTACCTCCTGTAATACGAACATCGTCACCTATTTTTGCGTTCTTGTCTATAATACAATTGGTAATAAAACAACGATCCCCTATGCCTATATGCGGAACACCTTTGGCTCGTGCATTATCTATTTCTGCCAAGTCCAAGAATCGATTACTACCCATAATGTAGGAGTTCTCTATCACTGTACCTCTACCTATCCTACTTCTAATTCCTATAACAGAGTTTGCAACGCGACTGGCGTGTACAATACTGCCTTCTGCCACAATAGATTTTTCTAATGTGGTGCCAGACATCTTTGTGGGAGGCAGTACACGAGGTCTAGTAAGAATACTTTGCTCTCTGTTAAAAAGATTAAACTTTGGGATATCTGCGGTGAGATCAATATTTGCTTCAAAAAACGAATCTATGTTCCCTATATCCGTCCAGTAACCTTCATAAGCATAACTGAGCACTTTATGATCTGCTATGGATTGAGGAATGATCTCTTTACCAAAATCCATTGTCTCTGTACCTTCTAAAAGATCTATAAGTAAATCCTTATTAAATATGTATATCCCCATAGAAGCTAGGTAATGCTTGCCTTCCTTTTTCATTGCAGGTGAGACTGGCGATTTCCAATCTGGCAATAACTCTTTAGCCGGTTTTTCTATAAAAGAACTTATGGTTTGATCTTCGGCTGTTTTTAGGATCCCGAAGGAAGTGGCATCCTTTGCGTTTACAGGTAATGAGGCGATACTAATCTTTGCGTCTGCTGCGATATGTGCATCGAGCATTTTATTAAAGTCCATCTGGTAGAGTTGGTCTCCAGATAGAATTAAAATATAGTCTGATTCGTACCCCTTAAAATGGTGCATACTCTGTCTTACAGCATCTGCTGTTCCTTGAAACCAACCTTTATTTTCTGGGGTTTGCTCTGCAGCAAGAATATCTACAAATGCATCAGAAAAATAACTAAATTGATAAGTGTGCTTAATGTGCTTATTTAAGGAAGCAGAGTTAAACTGCGTGAGCACAAACATTCTCTTAATATTAGAATTAATACAGTTAGAAATAGGGATATCTACAAGGCGGTATTTTCCAGCAATTGGAACGGCAGGCTTGGACCTCATCTTCGTTAACGGATACAACCTTGAACCTTGACCTCCTCCTAAAATAATTGCTAATACTTTCTTATTCATATATTTAAGATTTTAACTGTTTATATAAAGATACATACATTTTTGCCGAGTTCTCCCAGCTATGATCAAGCTGCATCATTGTTTTTTGAATTTCTTTAAACCCTTTTTGGTCCTTAAAATGTGTCACGGCTCTTCCTATGCTATACACCACATCTTCTACTGTGGTCTCATTATGACAAATACCAAATCCATCTTCTCCTAAATCTATCACCGTATCTTTAAGGCCTCCAGTACTGCGCACAATGGGCATACATCCATAACGTAAAGAGTACATCTGGTTTAACCCACACGGTTCTACACGACTAGGCATTAAAAGAAAATCTGCCCCTGCATATACTTGATGAGACATACGTTCTTCATAACCTATATAGGCATTGTACGACCCTTTATATTTTGATTTAAGAGCTTCAAGCTGTCCTTCTACTTCTTTAGATCCTGACCCTAGTAAGATAATATTTATATCATATTGTTGCAAAGCATTGTCAATAATTTCCGGAAGTATATCTGCTCCTTTTTCCCATACGAGTCTTCCTATAAAACCAAATAACGGTTTTGAAGCATCCAGCTCAAACTCTTTGCAAAGCGCTTCTTTATTTGCCTTTCTTCCAGAGACTCGATTCCGTATCGAATACTTCTTTATTAAATAAGAATCAGAGTTAGGGTCCCACGTTTCAGCATCTATACCGTTAAGGATCCCTACACACTTATTTTTTTCGTGATTTAATAACCACTCAAGACCATTAGCCTTTTGTTTCAACTCTTCCATATACGATGGAGAAACCGTATTCACACGCCAGGCACATTTTATCGCTGCGGCTAGTGGATTTATCATACCACTCCAATCGAGTAGGCCTAGATCGCTTTCGCGAAAGCGTGGCAACATCCATCCTAGCTCGTGAGAAAATTGTCCTTGGTACTGAGCATTGTGAATAGATAGTACCGTAGGAATCATTTTTAATAGGTCAAAATCTTCGCAACGGCTCATCATAAAAGGTACTAATCCTGTATGATGGTCGTGGCAATGCACCACATCAGGAAACTCTTTTTGCTGGAGCACCCATTGTAACGCAACTCTCTGAAAAGCCATAAATCTCATCGCATCATCCTCATAGCCATACACCTCTTTTCTATCTGTAAGACCTTGTATCCTGACAAGGTATAAAGAATACCCAAGAGAAGTATCCTGCACTTTTAATACTTCGGATAGATAGGTCTTTTTATGCATCACTAACGTATGACAAAAATCTACCGTAGTGGTTGCTTTTTGTACGTAGGCCGTTTTATAATATGGCATCATAACCGCAGCAGCATTGCCTATACGGTTCTGATATTTAGGCAAAGCGCCTACAACATCTGCAAGGCCGCCTACTTTTGCGATGGGATAACACTCAGCACTAATATGAAGTATGTGCATTTTTAAAGTAATTAAAGTTTGATCAAAGGTAGTATCTAAAGATACGCTTATAAATTCTCTAAATTTAAATTAGTGTTAAATTGTCGCTATCGTTTTCGTATTGAAATAGTTAAAAGTGACCACTGTCATTTTAAGACCTATTTAACGACAGAAGGTATATACAAATCGTATTTTTACAATAAAAAAGACAGTAAGATGATTAAGACTCTAATGAGCAGCGTTGTAATGCTTCTATTAGTAAGCTGCGGCAGCAAGGCTCAGAAAAAAGAAACAGAAAAATTCCCAGTAGAAAAAACAGCCGAAGAGTGGAAACAAATCCTTACCGAGGAGCAATATTATGTGTTGCGACTTGAAGGAACAGAAAGACCTTTTAGCAGTCCTCTCAATAATAACAAAAAAGAAGGTACATACCATTGTGCTGCCTGCGATACGCCAGTTTTTAAAAGTGAGCACAAATTTGATAGTGGGACGGGATGGCCCAGTTTTGATCGTGAGGTAGAAGGTAATGTGGCCTATAGTACAGATTACAAACTAGGATACGGTCGTACCGAAGAACATTGTGCAAACTGTGGAGGTCACTTAGGACACGTTTTTAATGATGGCCCAAGAAATACAACAGGTAAAAGACATTGCATAAACGGTGATGCCTTGGTCTTTGTGCCTAAAAACGAAGAATAATGAAAAAGTATCCCGTATATAAAACTGAGTCAGAGTGGTTAGAGCTATTAGGCCCAGATCGCTATCGCATACTAAGAGAAAAAGGAACCGAACGCCCTTTTACAGGTGAGTACAATATGCATAAAGAAGATGGTAGTTACAGCTGTGGTGCTTGTAACGAATCCCTTTTTAAAAGCGATACAAAATTTGATAGTGGTTGTGGCTGGCCTAGTTTTGACGAGTCTATCCCTGGAAAAGTAGAATATATAAGAGATACCACCCTAGGAATGATACGCACAGAAATCCTATGTGCCAATTGTGGATCCCACCTAGGGCACGTCTTTAACGATGGACCTACAGAAACAGGACAACGGTATTGTGTAAATAGCGCTAGTATAGATTTTAATTAAGTAAAATATGCTCCTGCCTGCCGCAGGCAGGTTCGCGAAATCGAACTCTCTAGACCTGCCTGCTGGCAGGCTAGTTCAAGACCATCGAAAGGGCGCAGCTTTAAAGCACACTCACAACCAGCATATACTTCATTACAAGGAGTTTCAAAATTAAGCGGATTATGCGTAATTTTGCCACTCCAAAAACTAGACTTAAAATAATCAAGATATGAGCAAATACGATGTTATCGTTTTAGGAAGTGGCCCAGGAGGTTACGTTACTGCTATTAGAGCTTCGCAACTAGGTTTAAAAACTGCCGTTGTAGAAAAAGAAAGCTTGGGAGGTGTATGCCTTAACTGGGGTTGTATCCCTACAAAAGCGCTTCTTAAAAGTGCACAAGTTTTTGAATATCTCAAGCACGCCGAAGATTACGGTCTTAAAGTAGAAGGTGCAGACAAGGATTTTACAGCCGTTGTAAAACGTAGTCGTGGTGTTGCAGATGGAATGAGCAAAGGTGTTCAGTTCTTGATGAAAAAAAATAAGATAGATGTTATAGAAGGCTATGGTAAAATAAAGCCAGGTAAGAAAGTAGATGTAGACGGTAAAGAATACAGTGCAGACCACATTATTATTGCTACTGGAGCGCGATCTCGGGAGTTACCTAGCTTACCTCAAGATGGAGAAACGGTTATCGGATACCGTCAAGCAATGACTTTAAAGGAGCAACCTAAATCTATGATCGTTGTTGGATCTGGAGCTATAGGGGTAGAATTTGCGAGCTTTTACAATGCGATGGGTACGGAAGTAACTATTGTCGAGTATATGCCTACCGTAGTTCCTGTAGAAGATGAGGAAATATCTAAGCAGTTTGAACGTTCTATGAAAAAAGCAGGCATTAAGGTGATGACCAATAGCTCTGTAGAAAAAGTTGAAAAAACAAAAACAGGTGTGAAAGCTACTGTTAAAACAAAGAAAGGAGAAGAGACACTGGAAGCAGATCTTGTACTGAGCGCTGTAGGCATCAAAACAAATATTGAAAATATTGGTCTTGAAGACGTTGGGATCGTAGTAGATAAAGACAAGATTATCGTAAACGATTGGTATCAAACAAACATTCCTGGGTATTATGCTATAGGTGATGTCACACCAGGTCCTGCCCTTGCCCACGTTGCGAGTGCAGAAGGAATTCTTTGTGTAGAAAAAATAGCAGGACAACACGTTGAGGCTATAGACTACGGCAATATTCCTGGATGTACGTATGCAACTCCAGAAATTGCCTCCGTAGGTATGACAGAAAAACAAGCAAAAGAAGCTGGTTACGAACTTAAAGTAGGTAAATTTCCATTCTCTGCTTCAGGTAAAGCGAGTGCTGCGGGTACTAAGGATGGTTTTGTAAAAGTAATCTTTGATGCTAAGTACGGAGAGTGGTTAGGATGTCACATGATAGGAGCAGGTGTAACCGATATGATTGCAGAAGCTGTTTTAGGACGTAAGTTAGAAACTACTGGTCACGAAGTACTCAAAACGATTCACCCTCACCCTACGATGAGTGAGGCGGTTATGGAGGCCGTTGCAGATGCTTATGATGAAGTAATTCATTTATAAATGTTTTTTAGCTTTCGCGAAAGCGTTATAAAATAATAGAAACCCCGCCAGATGGCGGGGTTTTTTATGTTATGAATTATTAAATTTTCGCGAAAGCGTCCAAAACCTACTTCGCAATATTAACTGCTCTAGTCTCACGTATTACGGTGACTTTAACTTGACCTGGATACGTCATATCGGTCTGTATTTTTTGAGAGATCTCAAAAGATAAGGCAGCAGCCTTCTCATCATTTACTTTCTCACTTTCTACAATAACCCTTAATTCACGTCCTGCTTGTATTGCATAGGCTTTCTTAACACCGCTAAATCCGAAGGCAATATCTTCTAAGTCCTTAAGACGTTGTATATAAGAATCTAATACCTGACGACGTGCTCCTGGACGAGCACCGCTTATCGCATCACAAACTTGAACAATAGGCGACAATAAAGAGGTCATTTCTATCTCATCGTGGTGTGCTCCTATAGCGTTACATACGTCTGGCTTCTCGCCATGTTTTTCTGCCCATTGCATTCCTAAAATTGCGTGTGGAGTTTCTGTCTCGGTATCCGGCACTTTACCTATATCGTGCAAGAGTCCTGCTCTTTTAGCTAGCTTAGGATTTACACCTAACTCTGCAGCCATCACGCTACATAATTTTGCCACTTCCCTACTGTGTTGTAAAAGGTTTTGTCCATAAGAGCTACGATACTTCATACGTCCTACAGCCTTAATAAGCTCTGGGTGTAAACCGTGAATACCAAGGTCTATCACGGTACGTTTTCCTACTTCTACTATTTCTTGTTCTATTTGTTTTGTAGTCTTACGAACTACTTCTTCTATACGTGCTGGATGTATACGACCGTCTGTTACTAATTTATGAAGTGATAATCTAGCGATCTCACGTCTCACACTATCAAAACAAGAGAGAATGATGGCATCTGGGGTATCATCTACAATAATTTCTACTCCTGTAGCGGCTTCTATAGCTCGTATGTTACGTCCTTCTCTACCTATGATTCGCCCCTTTACATCATCACTTTCTAGGTTAAATACAGATACACAGTTCTCTACCGCTTCCTCTGTACCAATACGTTGTATGGTACTGATAATGACTTTTTTTGCCTCCTGCTCTGCAGTCATTTTGGCTTCTTCCATCGCTGCTTGGATGTGTGCCATGGCGTCTGTCTTTGCTTTTTCTTTAAGAGACTCAACGAGCTGTTCTTTTGCTACATCTGCAGAGAGACCAGAGATTACCTCTAGTTGCTGTACTTGACTACTATGCATTTTATCAATCTCTGCTTGTTTCTTATCGAGATACGCAATGCGCTTCTCATAATCCTTGCTTTTGTCTTCTAAGGACTGATTTAGTTTCTTATTTCTTGCGAGTTCACTGCTTACTTGTGACTCCTTATCACGTGTACGCTTTTCTGACTCGGACATTTTCTTGTCCTTACTACGTATTACTTTCTCATGCTCGGCTTTAAGCTCAATAAACTTTTCTTTAGCCTGGAGGATCTTATCTTTTTTGAGCGCTTCTCCTTCTAAATTTGCTTCTTTTAGAATGGTTTTTGCACTTTTCTTAGCTTCGTTTATAATTTGAGAGGACTTGTTACGCTCAAGCAACTTGGCTATTAAAAAGCCTACTACAAGTGCAACAATACCTACAATAATTAATACTAATGTATTATTCATAGTGTTGGTTTTTATATAGACATACTTTTATAAAGTATGATTATAATGGTTATTAAAAGGCAACTTGCCTTTCTTTTGTAATCTATCTATAGTGTTTATGTATAGATATAAAAAAAGCCTGCATTAGTATGGGTTTTTGTATGAACTCCTAAAATAAGGATTAGAGCTAGCGGACTGATCAAGGATCCGTGACGAGACGGCGTGCTTTTACAATCCAGATTCACTCTTTACAAAAAAATATCTGTTGAGTTCACCAAAAAAAAGACCAATGCAGGCAGTAATATGCGTTGTATGTAAAGAACGTTATAGTTTTTCATCCAGTAAGGTTGCGAGCTTTTTGATGCGCTGCACAGCTTCTTTCTGATCTGAAGTTTCTTCTATATTTTTCTGGGTCGTTTGTGAGGCAAACTGTAAAGCACACATGGCTAGTACATCTTGTTTATCTCTAACGGCATAACTTTGCTCAAATTGCTTTATCATCGCATCAATATCCTTTGCTGCTTTACGCAACCCTTCCTCTTGCTCGATAGGTATTGTAAGTGGATATACACGATCTGCTATGGACAACTTAATCTTAAGCTTTTCTGACATATATCCTATTCATTACTCAGAGAGTGCAACCACACAGGCGTCTATCTCCCTAATTAAAGCATTTATTTTGAGCTTGGTTTCCCTTTTATAATCGTTACTACCTAGTAAAGCATTCGCCGTTTTGAGCGTGTTATACTCTTGTTGCTTCTCTGCCACTTTCTCTTTGAGTGCAGCATTTTCTGCATCAAAGTTTACAATTGTACCCTCTAAGATATCTAGCCTTTCTTGTAAAGCTTTGTATCGTTCTAGCAAAGTATTAATTCTAGTTTCAAGAGAATCAACTACTTCTGTGAGGTTACTCATACGACTCTTACATTTACTACGTAACACAAAGTTAACATTAGTGAACTATAATCCCAATATAAACGCTAAAAATTTGGGTAAAATATAATTCTGGGGAGTACGCTTTTGCGAAAGTGTGCTCATTATCACGCTACTCGTATCCATAAAAACTATCTCATTTACGTACTTTTGTATTTCCAATTTCTTTTATGTCATTTACAAAAACCACTGAACAAGACTCAAATCATGATCATTTGGAAAAGATGAGCACGGCAGATTTATTAAAAAACATCAATCTAGAAGATCAGACAGTGCCGCACGCGGTACAAAAATCCCTCACTCAGATAGAACGTCTTGTAGATCAAATAGTGCCTAAATTAGAGCGAGGCGGCCGCCTTTTTTATATGGGTGCGGGTACTAGTGGCAGATTGGGTGTGGTAGATGCAAGTGAGTGCCCTCCTACCTTTGGGGTAGCACCAGATGTAGTAATAGGTCTAATTGCTGGTGGAGATAACGCAATTAGAAACGCAGTAGAGTTTGCAGAAGATAGTGAGAATCAAGGCTGGAAAGATTTACAAGAGTACGCTATTTCTAAAAAAGATGTCGTGATAGGTATTGCGGCATCAGGTACAACGCCTTATGTCATAGGAGCGCTACAAACGTGCAATGAGAATAACATTATTACGGGTTGTATTACGTGCAATGAGGGAAGTCCGCTTGCGCTTACGGCTGCCTTTCCTATAGTGGTGGTGGTAGGGCCTGAATTTGTAACAGGAAGTAGCCGTATGAAAGCTGGAACCGCACAAAAACTAGTACTAAATATGATCTCTACCGCAACCATGATTAAGCTAGGCCACGTACAGGGGAATAAGATGGTAGATATGCAATTGAGTAATCATAAACTTGTAGACCGTGGTACTAACATGATTATGCAAGCAATAGATGTTACACATACTACGGCAAAAGAGTTATTACTTAAACACGGCAGCGTACGAAAAGCGATAGAATATTATGAGCACAAATAAAGAAGTACTATTAAAAGGCGTAAAAATTATGGGGGGAACCTTATTTTTAATGATCCTTGCTCCTATAGTGATTAATTCCTCTTTTAAAAATCAAGATCACGCCCTATTTATTCCTGTATTAGGGATAGGTATTATCTTATTTATTGCGGCTATTTATTTTGGCTTTAAGGGAATTAGAACGTTAATGCGAGCTCTGTTTAATGATTAGAAGGAGTCCTAAATTTATTTCAGTATTCGGTATTCTCCAATCAAAAATCGTTAATCTTCAATCTCCTATATTCCTTCCCTTTTAGGAAGGGGTGTAGAAGGATTATATCCAAAACCAGGGATTTCAAGATTTACTTGTAACGTACTCAACATATAACTTATTATCGCATAGTGGTGAGTAGCGTGCGTATTTGCTTGCGCTAGGATACTTTCTAAAGTATACATAATAGTTACTTTTCCATCCCCTAGATTATCTGTCACATGCAAAAGGTAATCTGTGTTTACCCCTACAAAAGAAGTTAGTTTTTGCTGTATCTCGTAGATATGAGCTTTTGCAGCTTCTGGATTGGTAGAGATAATTTCGTCGCGCTTGCGAGCCGTTAAGTCTATCTCATTCGTCTGTAATCCATCTATGATACAATCAAAAAAGTCTAAAGCGTGTCGTATATGCGACCCTATACTACTATAATAAGGTGCAACAGTAACGTTTATATACGTTTTCTGATCTATAGTCTCTATAAGACTGATGGCATTAGACAAGTTTTTGTTGATGGCTGCAATAACAGTAGCGCGCATAAAAATGGATTTTTGTAAAAATAAGTATTAAATCCGTTACGTCGAAATTACCTCGTGAAGACTTACAACTCTCAAATTTTTAACATATCAACTTATTAACAATATAATATATAAATAGGATATATTCCATAATTTTGGATTATTTCTATATTTATGCAACGAACTATCATACACTTTGATCTTGACACCTTCTTTGTTTCTTGTGAGCGAAGATTAGATAGTAGTCTCATAGGTAAACCTGTAATTGTAGGCGGAACAGGTGATCGTGGTGTCGTAAGTGCCTCAAGCTACGAAGCTCGTAGCTACGGAGTTCATAGCGCTATGCCTATGAAATTAGCACGCCAGTTATGCCCTAATGCTATATATATACGTGGTAATGCGGGTACCTATTCTAAAATGTCTAAAGAAGTAACTCAAATCCTACAAGAAGAACTTCCTATACTAGAAAAAGCAAGTGTAGATGAGTTTTATGGAGACCTTACCGGAATGGATAAATTTTTTGGTTGCTTTAAATATTCAAAAGAGCTCCGCCAGCGTATAATGAGAGAGACAGGACTCCCAATTTCTTTTGGGATGTCTCCTAACAAAACTGTCTCTAAAGTGGCTACTGGCGAAGCAAAACCTAATAATGAAATGAAAATAGAGGCTGGTCAAGAAAAGCTTTTTCTAGCACCGCTATCTATTAAAAAAATACCTTCGGTAGGTCAAAAGACATTTGTCAAGTTTTGCAATCTAGGAATACGTAATGTACACCTTGTACAAAAGATGCCTGTAGAAATGATGGAGTCTGTTTTTGGAAAAAACGGGCGTACCATCTGGCAGCGATGTAACGGTATAGACACCTCGCCTATCATTCAGTATCATGAGCGTAAATCTATCTCTAGCGAGCGTACTTACGGGCAAGACACTACAGATATTGTAAAACTCAAAACTACCATTACGGCTATGGCAGAAAACCTGTCATTCCAACTAAGAAGAGGCAATAAACTTACTTCTATTGTTACTGTAAAAATTCGGTATTCTGACTTTCAGACCTATTCCAAGCAAATGCGCATTCCATATACTGCAGCAGATCATATTCTCATTCCAAAAACGCTAGAACTTTTTAATAAACTTCATAATCGTAGGATGCTCATTAGACTCGTAGGCGTTCGTTTTGGAGGACTTACAGAAGGGCATTACCAGATAGATCTTTTTGAGAACACACAAAAAACCGTAAACCTATACAAAGCGATGGACATCTTAAGAAGCCGTTATGGCGATCATAGTGTACGGCGAGCAAATACACTAGGAGAAGGTGCTAGAACCATAGGTAATCAAGGAAACCCATTTAATGGAGAGCCTCCTATTCTTTTAGCTCACAGGCATCAATAGATTAGAGATTAGAGATTGGAAAGTAATGAATACCTAATAACGAAGTATAACTCAAATAAAATTATCACTCTTTAGGACTGGAAAAACAATGCCTAAGCAAAACGTATATCATTAATCCCTTAATTCATTAACCCATTAATCCCTTAATCCCGTGTACCTAAACAACCATTCATACTACAGCCTACGCTACGGGACAATATCTGAAGTAGAGCTACTGGACATGGCTAAAAATGAAGGTTGTACTACATTTGTTTTAACAGATATCAATAATACTTCTGGGTGTCTCAATTTTGTGCGTAAGGCTAAAGAACGTAACATAAAACCCATACTAGGAGTAGATTTTAGAAATGGTATCAAACAATGTTATGTGTTACTCGCGCTCAACAATAATGGCTTTCTAGAGATCAATAATTTTCTTTCTTATCATCTTCATTGCAAAATACCTTTCCCTGATGAGGCGCCTTACCTAAAAAATACGGTACGTATTTACCCTTTTAAAAAAGTACAGCGATTAAAGAAAACTACCTTTTCAGCAAATGAATATATAGGAGTTAGATCACGAGATCTTAATGTATTTTCTCTCTCGCCTTTAAAACAGTATACAGATAGGCTAGTTGTATTGAACAGCGTAAGTTTTCGCGATAAGCGGGATTATAACACACACAGATTACTACGGGCAATCGATACTAATGTATTACTGAGTATGTTACCCGCTATAGAGCAAGGGCATCCTGAAGACAAGATGTTCCCCAAAAAAGAAATCAAAAAAACATTTAGACAGTATCCACATATAATAGATAATACAGCATTACTACTATCACAATGTGAGATTGATTTTGACTTTTCAAAACAAAAACCTTCGCAAAACCTCACTACACTATTAGGATCTCCAGAGCAAGATTATAAAAAGCTAGTCTCACTCTGTAAAAAAGGGCTCCCAGAACGGTATGACGTTATTAATGAGACCATTAAAAAAAGACTAGAAAAAGAACTCACGCTCATAAAAGCCCAAAATTATGTTGCCTTTTTTTTGATTAACTGGCGTATTATAGAATATGCTCGTAGTAAGGGCTATTTTTATATAGGTCGTGGTAGTGGTGCAAATAGTATTGTAGCCTATCTACTACGTATTACAGATGTAGATCCCATAGAGCTCGATCTCTATTTTGAACGCTTTATGAATTTATACCGTGCTACTCCTCCCGACTTTGATATTGATTTCTCTACTTGGGATCGAGAAGACGTAACAGATTTTATTTTTAGAGAATTTGGTGGTGATGGCCAAACTGCCTTACTAGGAGCCTATGTAACCTTTCAGCACAGTGGTGCCGTACGTGAGTTAGGAAAAGTGTTTGGCCTGCCTAAGCACGAGATAGATAAGCTTAGCAAAGGTGTATATCACCCACAATCACTAGACAACATTTCTAGACTTATCCTTAAGTATGCACAAGTACTACACGGTAGGCCTAACTACATAAGCATACATGCAGCAGGTATTTTAATTTCAGAAAAACCTATTCACTATTTTTCAGCAACAAATTTGCCCCCTAAAGGATTTCCTACGGTACAATTTGACATGCATATTGCAGAAGATGTAGGGCTGTATAAATTTGATATTTTAGGTCAGCGAGGTTTGGGTAAAATTAAAGATGCTGTTACCATTATAAAACAAAACCATCCAGGAGTAACCCTTCCAGATATTCATAACGCAAAGCCCTTTTTTAAAGACCCGCATATTAATGCCATGATCGCTCGCGCCCAGTGTATAGGCTGTTTTTATGTAGAGTCTCCCGCTATGCGTATGCTGCTGAAAAAACTGGGGGTAAGCGACTATCTCACCCTCGTTGCCGCCAGCTCCATTATAAGACCAGGTGTAGCAAAAAGTGGTATGATGCGTGAGTTCATACTTCGCCATAGAGATAGATCACGTATTAAAAAGAAAGCACATCCTGTCTTGCTGGACATTATGCCAGACACTTATGGTGTGATGGTTTATCAAGAAGACGTAATTAAAGTAGCCCATCATTATGCTGGTCTCACGCTGGGCGAAGCAGACGTCCTACGACGCGGAATGAGCGGCAAATACCGTTCTCGTGAAGAGTTTTTACAAGTAAAAGAAAAGTTTAGAGAGAATTGTATACACAAAGGAGAAAATCCTAAGATCGTACACGAAGTATGGAGACAGATTGAGAGTTTTGCGGGTTACGCTTTCGCGAAAGGCCACTCAGCCTCATATGCCGTAGAGTCCTACCAAAGTCTCTTCCTGAAATGCTATTATCCCTTAGAATATATGGTAGCGACCGTAAACAATGGAGGTGGTTTTTATCGTGTAGAAACCTACCTGCACGAAGCACGAATGAACGGTGGCACAGTCCTCCCACCCTGTATTAATACTAGCGAGATACAAACCATAATAAAAGGAACCCAGATCATTTTAGGATTCCAACATCTACAAGGTTTTGAAAAAAACAATATGGTTACTCTTATTAATTCCCGAAATCTCGATGGGCCGTTTACCTCATTAGAAAATTTTATAGAACGTGTCTCCATATCCATTGAGCAGCTAGACCTGCTCATACGCATAGATGCATTTAGAAGTACAAACAAAGACAAACGCACCCTACTCTGGGAAGCCTATTATAAAGAAAACGCCATCCCTGATAACCTAGAACAGCAGCAATTATTTAAAGTGTCTATTAAAGATTTTACGCTACCCCAGTTTGATATTACGCAATTAGAATGTGCTTTTGATCAGTTAGAGTTATTAGGATTTCCATTATTTGACCCTTTCATATTACTAGAAACTTCACCCATTAGTATACTACTAGCGTCACAACTAAAGCATTACATCAACAAAACAGTGCGCCTCTATGGATACCTTGTAACCGCCAAGAGAACAAGAACCACACGTGGTGACCGCATGTTTTTTGGTACTTTTTTAGACCAAGCCGGACAATGGATTGATACCGTACACTTCCCACCTGTTGCAAAAAAGTATTCCTTTAAAGGCAAAGGCATTTATTGTATTACAGGTAAAGTAGTTGAAGAGTTTAGCTTTTTAACTATTGAAGTATCTAAGCTAGAACGTATGGCTTACGTTCCAGATGTACGTTTTGCGGGAGACCAGCGCAAAAGAAAATTTCACAATCAATCTAACACATAAATTATGAAAAAAGTTGCTTTAACAATTACTATTGGACAGTTCCTACTTGGTACTATTTCAGAATTACAAGTAGAACTTCTTAACTCAAATACTCTTAGAGAATTAATCTTAATTCAATACTTAACTCTTATACTCATTTCTTCATTTTGTATAATGATTATTCTTTATATACTTATACCGAAACAAATGTATCTTTTGTGTCTACCTGAAAATATTAATTCCAACTTAACTCTTAAAGAAATAGATGAATTTAGCTCTAAAAGAATTATATGTCATACCAGATCAGTAGCATTTCTTTATATTCTATATTTTCTACAAAATCTAACATTATGAATTCATTTATATTCACATAAACGAGACAAAAAAACTTAGAATATATAAAATAGCGAGTAAATTGAATCTCTTAGATTTACCCCATAAAAAAAGACCCAACACATTTCTGTATTGGGTCTTAAAAAGGCGGCGACCTACTCTC